>NZ_BLIG01000011.1 GCF_009811415.1 Alteromonas sp. KUL106
CTCGCTGAGTGGGTAATGAACTATGCGGACTGGTATTAAAATCAAGAGTGGTCTGCACTTAAGTTCACCACTATTTCGCATCTTCTTCTCGGGGCTTGAACTGCGAAGCCTGTACGCTGGACATTCAAGCATCATGCGTTTAAGCAGAAAATTAAAAATAAAGATTTTCGCTACAGCTCAATGCGCACATCTCGCTTAGCGTGTGTTTTTGGTTCAGTTGAACAAGCATGCAAACTAGCCTTCTTTAATACTAAGCAGTTGCTCGATTTATAGCCTGATTATTGGATAGATGTGTTCGTAGCCACAAAAGCAATTCCTCTTCTGATTTATCAATTCTAATTGGCATCTTCAGAGAGGGCGGACGGTGCGGACTACCAGCGCGAACAAAAATACTATTTTCTTGAATGGCTGCAGCCACACAACCTGCATTTTGAAACTTTACGTAGCCATTCATCATTTCTTCAATCGCGTTATGAACGATGCCTGCAGTGCTGTCTGGTTTTTGGTAGAGCCCCCATATGTCGAGGTTTTTCGCTAACGCTAAGATATCATTTGTAATCGCTTTTACACCGGCAAGATTAAAGCCTTCCGAATAAAAACAAACAATCAGATTATCTCGTTTTTCTAGCGAGTAAGTGCCATGTACGGGTTCAATATTCATCTTAAAAATTCCTACTACTTTGACGATAGGTGACAAATAAATAACTGCTCAAATAAACACGTTTGCATCTTTAGTATAATTGTAGGAGGTTTTTTTAGTTATGAAAAAAATTTATATCTGCTACTAGGCGAATGACGTTTAAAACATAGTTTTTTTGCACCAAACCATGCTGATTCAATGAAATCCTAATCTCAGTTCTGAGCGATTGCATATTATCCGTTTTGTTGTTTTTCTGGAGGAGATATCCTCTATATCATGCGAAAGGAAATTCTCGAATCTGTTAAAGGTATCTCGCTAACGTTTGAATTGCTTCAACAACAATTTCAGATCGCATTATTGCGAATAGTTTGATGACGTTCCCGTTTAAAAGCTTCATAGCTTTTGTAGTAAGGGGATACCGGATATGCGATTGGCTTTAAAAAGCCCCAAAAGTATTAAATCAAATACGCTGTTATTCCACTGCATGTTTTTCGAGCTGCATATTTGTTATCTACTTAAGTCGAACAAACAAACAAATTAACCGAAGGAATTTAACCATGTTGAAAATCGTTAAAACTTCTCTAGTAATTGCAGCATCTACTTTAGCTTTCTCTAACGCAGCGCAAGCTAACGACATTAACGAAGCATTAGCTAATATCTGTACTATCGTACAAGCAGACGACAAAGGTGAACTGCGTAAAAAAATGCGTAGCGTACAGTCGGACTATAAATTGAAACTTCGCGATTATTATTCTGGCATTTCATGTGGTGGCCAAAGCCTTATCAGAACTGCGATTTCTAACAATGCAGTTGAAGTAGGCACACTTCTGGTTAAGCAAATGCCGAGCAAAGATTTGGAAGCGCCTGAGGCTGACGGCAAAACATTGTCAGCGTGGATAGCTGAGCAAGGACTACAGTCTTCGCCAATTTCAGCAGAGCTAAACGAGCGCATCTAAAAACGCATTCACATAACCATGTGAACTCATTCAACATGGTGGCAGCGAAAGCTGCACTGAAGGCCCCTCATAGGGGCCTTTTTCTTTACATTTCAGAATGAAATCAGCTTTAACACATATCGTTATTTCCCATAGACAAAGGCTTTGTTAGCCGCAATCATCCATAGTGTTGTTGCATCTAATATAAGGATATCACCCATGGCAACCCATTCTATTGTAAAACATGCCGACGAAGGCACTTGGCTCAACGTGCTCGGCATGCAGCTTAAGTTTTTATGTACCAGTGAAGATACGAAAGGCCGATATTCGAGTATGCTCAATACGGTGCCGAAAGGCCTAGGCGCACCGCCTCATCAGCATCCTTGGGATGAATCCTTTTATGTTTTAAAAGGTCAGGTTGAGTTTCTCGTGGGTAACCAAAAGCATGTGCTAAACGTTGGTGATTATGTGTTGGCACCGGCAAATACCACCCATGCTTTTGTAGGTTTGTCGGATGAAGAAGGCTTGATGATTGCTTTTGAATCACCAGGCCACTCACATCGTTTTTTTGAAGAGATTAATGATACTGTCACGAACTTGCCCGAAGACTTAGAAAAAATGCCAGGCATTGGCCAGCGCCATAACGTCACCTTTGTACAGCCAGGAGAGCACGCATGAAAATAATAATTTCTTAATGGTGCACACTAACATTGTCACTAATACGTCTTCGGACCATACCCAAACGGGCTTTCGCAAAATTCTGGTCTTAATTAAAGGCTTTCGGCTAACGTTTGAATTGCTTCAATTACAACTTCAGGCTGCATTTTGTGAATAGAATGATGACGTTCCCTTGAAAAAATTATTGTGCTATTGGTTGAGCGAGCGGCAATGTTCTCCTGCAAGTTCGCCCATATCAAATCTTTAGTTTTCGTACTATTGATTTCAGACGATGCTTTATTGCGCGCAATAACCACCAAGGGCATGTCGCCAAAGTGAGGCGCTAACTCGCTTAATTCACTAAGACTCTTTGGAAAGTATTTGGCTTCGTCTAAGCTGGTATATTGATGTTGGGTCGTACTTTTTTTAGCTTTTTCTTCTGGATTAGTGTTGGAAAGAAATAGCCTGGGGATCCCGAAAGGGGCAGCCCACATTCCAAATTTAAAAAGGTATTTCTGAAGAAAATTTGTTTGAGGCATTTTGTTTATCTGATCTTCATGGGCAGAGTCTACCAACACCAAAGCGGCTATATGTTCGGGATAGGTGAGAGCATAGCGTTGCATATTTACCCCGCCAAATGAATGGCCTACGAGGATAATTGGTCCAGTTAGAGCTTTCTCTTTTAGCACCGAGTGAAGTTCAGCGACAATGACTTTACTGTCTCTTTCACGTGGGCTTTGTTCACTCCATCCAAGGCCAGCTCTATCATAGGTAATGACCCGAGAAAACTGTGAGACTTCCTCTGCTACTTTGTTCCAGACGGACAAGTCATCACCCATACCCGAGTCAAATATTACGGTTACCTTTCCTGCGCCAGTGTCCTCAACATACAGACTGTAGCCACCAACATCTATCATTTCTCCAGGCTTTTCAAAGGAGGCTGAATCTACATAACTTGAATATGATTGATACACAAAGCCGACCAATAAAAGTATAACAATGCTGGCAGATAAAATTTTCAATGCGAACTTCCTTTTCTTCACGTTTCCACGGCTTTTTTAAGTTTAAAAAGCGTTCAGGTAATTTAACTAACTATTGCGGTCAAATAAACTGGTAACGACTAAACAGAGTATCGGGCTCGGGAATAGTGATTTTTCCATAATGTCGTTTCAGCAAACCTTCTTGTTGGAGTTCGCCTAACAGTTGGTTAACAGTCTGTCTACTGCTGTTTATCATCTGCGCCAACGACTCTTGCGAAAGCGAGAGTGTAATCGCATTGTGTTTTGGTAAATGCTGTCCGTAGCTGGTGGTAAGCATTAAAAGCCGTTTTACCAGTTGATGCTTAAGACTAAGGCCTGCGCTAGAGTCAATAAACTGGAATGCACTTCGCACCCGTGTGCACAACAGGCGCGTAAAATGCGGGTAAAGTTCAGGGTACTGTTCCAGAAGTGCTTTAAACGCATTTTTTTGAATTATGGCGACGGTGCAGTTTGTCTCGCAGAAATTGTCGTGAGTTCGAGGAAGGTCGTCGAACATGGATATCTCACCAAACCAGGTTCCAGGCCCAAGTAACGCAAACAGCATTTCGCGCCCGTCTATACCTACCGTGACAACCCTCAAACGGCCCTCGCACACACCATAAAAGCCTACACCTTCTTCACCTTTGGCATGCAGTTGCTGGCCTGCTTTTAGATGTTTCAGGCGCATCTTTTCAAACATGGCGTCCTGTAAATAAGAGGGGAGCGCGCTAAACCACGTAGAGCTCGCCAGAATCGGTTTAAACTTTTCCATTTAACAATTTTCTTACAATGTCGCATAGCCGACAGTGTATAGTAATTCCTACGTTTAATGTAAGCGGTAAGAACAGGTAATTTAAATCATTTTTTACATTAAAAGAGTAGAGCTATGACAGATTCAGTAAAGTCGAAGGTAAGCAGTGAAGAATGGCAAACGCGCGTTGATCTAGCAGCATGCTACCGGGCTGTTGCTATGTATGGCTGGGACGATCTCATTTTTACCCATATTTCGGCGCGTGTTCCTGGGCCTGAGCATCATTTCTTGATTAATCCTTACGGTTTAATGTTTGATGAAGTTACTGCGTCAAATTTGGTTAAAGTTGACCTCAACGGTAACAAGGTAATGGAAAGTGAATTCGACATTAACCCAGCAGGTTTTACTATTCATAGCGCCGTTCACGAGGCACGAGACGATGCAAAGTGCGTGTTGCATTTGCACACAGCAGAAGGTGTGGCGGTATCTATTTTAGAAGAAGGGTTGCAGCCTTACTCTCAGCAATCGCTTTTCCCGCTGGCGTCGCTTTCCTATCATGCCTACGAAGGCGTGGCGTTAAATCCAGAAGAGAAAGTACGTTTGGTTCGCGACCTTGGCGATACCCAATTTATGATTTTGCGCAATCACGGGCTTTTAACCTGTGCAGACAATATTCCCGATGCGTTTTTGTTTATGTTTATCATGCAGCGCGCCTGTGAAATTCAGTTAAAAGCGCAGGCTACAGGTAAACCGCTTATTCCCATTCACTCTGCAATTTTAGAGGGCATTCGTACGCAGGCCGATCAAGTCACAAAACAGGCCGGCGGGTCACTCGCGTGGCCGGGTATTAAACGTCGTGTTGAGCGTCGCTTCCCTGGATACGACAAGTAACGGTTTGAAGTTGGACGTTATCCAACACGATGTTTGCAAGGGGATAGGTGGCAAAAAGAACGAGTTTAAGCGCGTTGGTCTCATAAGCTGCCGTTTTAAACATTGTATTTTCGTTGAATCTCAATTGTTGCCACCCAACGTGTATCAAAATACCGTAAATTAAAGCGGCTTACTGACAAGATAAATAGAGGGCGCTGGGTTACTAAAAGCCTAAGTTAAGGTACACTTAGCGCCATGAAAATACTTCTTGAAGACACCATTCCGTTTGGCACCGATTACCTTGAGAGCGTAGGTGAGGTTGAAACCTATGCTTGGCAGTCTTTGGTGCCCGAAATGCTGCGCGATGTCGATCTTCTTGCGCTGCGTTCGACGACTAAAGTAACGCCTGAGCTGTTATCTTATGCGAATAAGCTTAAGTTTGTTACCACGGCAACGGCGGGAACCAATCATCTAGACAAAACGCATTTAGACAGCGTGGGCATTGCGCATAGCAGTGCAGCAGGCTGTAATGCCGTGGCGGTCGCCGAATACGTATTAAGTGTTTTGCTGCACGCACAAAAAGCCCAAAAACTCGATTTATACAATGCATCAGTGGGAATAGTGGGCGCTGGTAATGTAGGAACTGCACTATCAAAAATTCTAACAGCCATTGGCGTGAAACACTGTCTGTATGACCCACCGCTACAGCAAGCGTTAGCAAATTCAGGTAAGAACGAGCATAACGGTCAGTCGTTCGTAGATTTAGCACGAATAGCAAAGTGCGACGTTATCTCGCTGCACGTGCCTTTTACTAAAGGCGGCGATTACCCCACGTATCAGATGATAGACAAGGCGTTTCTGGATGAATTAACGTCAAGCCAGCTGCTTATAAATGCATGTCGGGGCGAGGTTATCGATGAAGCTGCGTTGCTTGGCGTGCTTCAGCGTGAAAAGGCGCCAACGGTAGTACTGGATGTATTTGATAACGAACCAGAAATAAACACAGCGCTCTTCAACTATGTTTGGTTCGTTACACCACACATTGCGGGTCACACTGTTGAAGGCAAAGTGCGTGGTACACAAATGATTTACGAGCAAATTTGTGAGGTAGCAGGCGTAATTCCAGACAAAGCGCTTAGCGACTTTTTAGATAAAACTAACCCGATAAATGCCGGGTTAACATCGCCAGAGGCATCGCGATTGTCAGTTGATGATCTCATTGCTGTATTCCACAAGGTTTATGACATTGCCGTTGACGATGAAATAACGCGAAACGCATTTGCGTTAACGTCAGGCCATAATGAAACGCCCGACACAGACATTGCGAATACGTTTTCTACATTGCGCAAGCAATACAGAGTGCGTCGCGAGTGCAGCGCCTATGCGTTACACTTGCCAAAGAACACCAGTAAGCAAATTCAAGACACATTCACCAAACTGGGCTTTCACGTTAGTTTGGTTTAGTTATTTTTACTTTAGGAGCAAAAAGCATTATGTCGCAAGCGTTTGACGTAGCGGTACTTGGCGCCACAGGTCTAGTGGGCCAAACCATGATTGAACTATTAGAAGAGCGAGACTTTCCGGTAAACCGTTTGTACCCTCTTGCCAGTAAACGTTCAGCAGGTAGTACCGTGTCGTTTAAAGGCGAAGACATTGAAGTACTCGATGCTGATGATTTCGACTGGTCATTAGTGCAATTCGGTTTTTTCTCAGCGGGTGGCAATATTTCTGCAAAATTTGCCCCGCTAGCCGCAGAGGAAGGCTGTATCGTAATCGACAATACTTCAGAGTTTCGTTACGAGCCAGATATTCCACTCGTGGTGCCAGAAGTTAACGCCCATGCACTGGCAGAATTTCGCAATAGAAACATTATCGCCAACCCAAATTGCTCAACCATTCAAATGTTGGTTGCACTTAAACCCATCCAAGACGCTGTTGGTATAGACCGTATTAACGTGTGCACATACCAGTCAGTTTCTGGTGCAGGTAAAGAAGCGATGGAAGAACTGGCTAAACAAACCGCAGGTTTGCTAAACGCACGTGAAGTAAAGCCTGAATCGTTTAGTCGTCAAATTGCCTTTAACGTTATTCCTCAAATTGATGTTTTCCAAGACAACGATTACACCAAAGAAGAAATGAAAATGCTGTGGGAAACACAGAAAATCATGGGTGACGAAAGTATTTTGGTAAACGCTACTGCGGTGCGCGTGCCGGTGTTCTATGGTCATGCTGAAGCTATTCACCTAGAAACACGTTCGCCTATAGATGCGCAGCATGTTAAAGAACTTTTAGCCGATGCCCCGGGCGTAACAGTGTACGACGGTAATGAGCAGTTTCCTACGCAGGTTAGCAGTGCGAGCGGCAACGACATTGTGCATGTAGGGCGGATTAGAAATGACATTACTCATCCGTGTGGTTTAAACCTATGGGTGGTGTCTGACAACATTCGTAAAGGTGCAGCGACAAACAGCATTCAAATTGCTGAGACACTCATTCGCGATTACTTGTAAGTGTTTTAAAGAAGTCCAGCCTCTAATTAATCGGATAAGCACAGGAAAAGGTAAACATTTTTCTGTGCTTGCCGATACGCAATGAGAGGGCAATGGCAAATGCCGCGAGAGTGGAGGCGCTATTGCAATGAACATGACGTATCAAGTGATACAAGGTGACAGTACTCAACGGGATAAAGCGACAGTACTTGGAATTGCCAAATGACGGCTTTTAACGAAAATTTGAGCATAAGAGCGCTTCAATACTACTGTCTAACTAGATCACCCTCAATAACTGGTTTATAGTTTGTGAAGTTAGGAATAGAACATCGTTAAAAACAATACTCAGTCAGACACTTAGGCGAAGGGTAAGAACTCTATAAGGCGCAAAAAAAGCTTACTGCTAAGTTCACTAAGACTGTAAAACGCTAACTTGATTATTAATGGTTTCAAGGTGGCTTAAGAATAAAAATAAAAGCCAATATTTCTTCCGTACTGATTGGCTAGAAAATCCGCCCATAAGTCTCGGGTGGTAAAGACGCTTGAGGGCATATAGGACTGCTATGAAATTGCATTTAACGGGCTTACTTATACTCACACTTTGTTTGTCTGGCCCTATAATCACTGTTGATGCACAAGAACGCGCTACGTTCTTAAAAGGTCCCAAAGACGCAACTGACCAGTTTTCGGGCCTAGAGTATGGTCCCATCGACGCCAACGATACCCTTTGGCGCATTGCTGAGCGCTATCGTCAAAACAATAACCTGAGCGTATATCAGGTTATGAGTGCCATCTACGAGTTAAACCCCAACGCTTTTGAAAACGGAAACCTAAATCTGTTAGTTGATGGAGCGATGTTGAAGCTTCCGTCAGAACGTTATATCGCCAGAATTGACAAACAGAAAGCGCAGATGCGCGCTGAGCAAGATGAAAGAGCATTTGCTGAAATGCTTAATAAACCTGGCAGTAGCGTAAGAAACATAAAGCCGGCATCGCCTCTGGTAAATCAACAAGATCTAACCCAAACCCAAACTGATATTGAACAGAAGATAACGCGTTTAGATCAGGAGCAAACTCGCCAATTTGATGAGTTGCGTATGCAGTTCGCCGCCTCACTTGAAAATGTTGAAGCCATCCTCAATGAAAACAGGCGTTTATACGAGCGTGTTGAGGCCGTCAACGGTGAGCTAGAAACCTTGCGTGGGCAGGTTGAAGGCGATGTTAAGAGCCAACTTGATATGCAAGTGGCACTTCAGCAAGAATTGCTCGACATGATCAAGGCTGAACAAGCCCAGCGCGAAGCTGAAAAACAAACATCATTCTTGAGCATGTTGACAAATCCACTGAGCCTTATAATCGGCTCTGCGTTCTTGTCGCTGTTACTGGTTGGTGGCCTAATTATGTGGCTGCTAAAGCGCAATGCTAAGCCTCAAGAGGCGCCTTCATCAGGACCCACAATAACGGCAAACGACGATGATATACCTGTACCAGATACGGATATTGGCGATCTTTCCAGTGCGCTAGCCCCAGACTTAGACGATAAGTCAGAATTGTCTGACGATGACTTATTTAACGATGATGATCTGTTGGATGATGTTCTCACTTCTGACTTGGAAGAGAGTCTGGATGATGAGCTCGAGGCATTTGCTGACCTAGAAGACGATATGTTAGTCCCCGATGATGATGATTTGTTTGAGGCTGGTGACGACGAGCTTGATCAAAGCGAACTCGACAGTTTATTCGATGACGATGATTTATCGGACAAGGTATTAAACGAAAACGACGCAGAGGATCTGGAAGGTTTTGATTTATCGGGCGATGAAGACGTTTTTGACGAGAGCAATGAAGACGATAACGAACAGACCCCAGATTCACCAAGCAGTGAAGAAACTGAAGAAGCAAGTGTCGAGGACGATTTCGATATCGATGATTTACTTGACGATGTGCAAAGTCAGGGCTCTGAAGAACAGAATGAAAGTGATGAAGAAGAAGCCGGCGATGTAGATCCCGATGACATCTTGAATGAATTTAGTAGCGCATCTGAGTCTGAAAATGTTGACGAAGATGATATCGATGCACTGCTTGCAAGCTCTGTTGAAGATATCAATGATGATAATGATTTCGAACAAAACGAAATTGCAGCTTCGCTTCCTAGCATAGAAGATGAAGACGAAAAGCCTGAAATAAGCATAGATGATCTGCTGGAAGAGCATGGCGTTGATGCTGGTCTTACCGATGAGTTGGACAAAAATAATGAACTCATCAATGAAGAGATGTTGAGCAAACTCGACGACGAGATAAACCAACAAAACAAAGAAATAAACAAAATAACCGACGACCTGCTTAATGAGATTGAGCAAATAGAAATGATGGGTGGGCTCGGCGAAGAGGACGATGACGAATTTGAAGATGAAATAACCACATCTGTACCTTCACCTCAATCAATACAAAGCCTTGATGCTATTACGGACGATTTAGATGATTTGCTAGAGGAAGAAATTGAAATCGATTCTGATTTTAGCGATCCGCTTTCTGATGACCTTATTGCTGAGCTTCAAGCTCAAGAAGAAAATGATATTGACGACGCTTCTGCGAGCGAAGAGATTTTACCTGCGGATGATAATGAAGATTTCGATGATCCATTCACTGATGAACTGCTTGCCGAACTTGAAGCCGAATTAGAGGACGAACTCGCAGTCAGCCCA
Organism: Alteromonas sp. KUL106; assembly: GCF_009811415.1. Classification (GTDB taxonomy): domain Bacteria; phylum Pseudomonadota; class Gammaproteobacteria; order Enterobacterales; family Alteromonadaceae; genus Alteromonas. The sequence continues at coordinate 10,067 of NZ_BLIG01000011.1, forward strand.
GAGTCTCATACTGACGACGAACACATTGAAGGTATTGAAAGTGGCGAAAATGATGAAGACTTTAGTGACCCGTTAACCGACGAATTACTGGCAGAGTTAGAAGCCGAAGAGTCGAAAAGTAGTAACGAAGTCGATCAGCTTACTGATGAGCTGCTCTCGGAGCTTGAGGCGGAAGTAGAGTCGGGTGATGATGTTTTACTTGAGCAAGATTTGGAAGAGCAGCCAGAGGTTGAACCAGAATCTGAAGCAGAGCCAGAGCTAGAA
>NZ_BLIG01000012.1 GCF_009811415.1 Alteromonas sp. KUL106
AGAATTAAGTGCAGATGAAGCGGTTGAGAATGATGCTAGCGTAGAGACGGAAGCCGACTCTCTAGCATCTGAGGACCCATTGGATGACGCTATAGAAGCGTTTGAAAAACAGATGATGGATGACATTCCATCGTTCAGTCAAATGGGCGTAGAAGAAACGCCTCAAAAAGACGATACGCTAAAAGACCGTGAAGATTCGGCAGTTGACGACACTCTTAGAGAGCCAGAACAGACGTCATCTGACGAAGAGCCGGGCAGTGATGATGAATATGACGATAGTCTGCTTAATGAAGCTTTCGACGAAATTGAAAGTTTTGAACTAGAACAAGAAGTTGATGGCGTCATTGAAGGTGAAGATAACGGGTTGCATGAAACGTCTACGAGTGATGATGCTTCGCCGAAGGAAAATAGCCCTAATGATAGCGATAATCAAGACTTCGATGAATTAGACGACGTCCCCGGTCTTGATGATTGGTTGTCTGCTTCCAATGATGACGACAGTGTTGATGACAACGAAATTCTTGATGATTTAGACAGTGCAGAGTTTGATGAGTTACTGCAAAGCCTAGAGTCTGATGATGTGGTGGATTCTAGCGAACTTCCAAGTGATGATGAAGAACAACCGGATTCATTAGAAGGCGATAAAAACGAAACAAATACTGACAGCGACGACGTTGAAGGAATCGTTGAACTAGGGCAAGACGACG
>NZ_BLIG01000013.1 GCF_009811415.1 Alteromonas sp. KUL106
CGACGACGAAGAAGCGTCATTCGAACTTGAGCAGGACGACGACGCGGAAGAGTCATTTGAACTTGAGCAGGACGAAGACGCAGAAGAGTCATTTGAGCTAGAGCTGGACGAAGACGCAGAAGAAGCATTCGAGCTTGAGCAAGACGATGACGATGACGAAGAAGATAGTGATCGCGATGAACTTGAGATTCCAGATGACTTAGATATCGCCACGCCGTCCGAGATTGAAGACAGTGAGCAAGTATCAGTAGAAGACAAAACGGAAAGTGAAGAAGACGAGCTTAAGTTAGATAATCCAGATTTAGATCTCGCTGCCTTGTTAAGCGATATTGAGTCAGACAGTGAAGGAGAGGCTGGCGCTGCATCAGACGATTTTCTTGATGTAGAATCACTATTAAACGACGGCGACGATACCAATGCCATTGACCCTGACAGTCAGGCCCTTGATTTAGATGTGAGTTTATCTGATTTTACGGGCGTATCTGATGAAGATACTGTTATTGATATTGACAAAGATGCAGGTCAAAACGCAAACCTTGATTTAGCGCGCGCTTACATTGAAATGGATGATGTTGATGCGGCTAGAGAGTTACTTGAAGAAGTGATGAAAGAAGGGAGCGAAGAACAAAAGCAGGAAGCGGCGTCGATATTAGCAAATATCGAGTAGACCCGTTGCTCTACATTTTGAAGTAAACAAGCGGCCTGTATAGTTCAATAATACAGGCCGTTTTTTTATTGGACGCTTTGGATGAATTATCAATGTGTACAGGTATACCCAGAGCGTATTTAGTACTTAGGCAGCATTGCATGTTGCTAGCGACATGACTACACTTAGCGCCTTTTTAGAAACGGGGTAAGACAGATATGGGGCGAATTGCCTTAGGGATTGAATACGACGGTGCTGCTGTATACGGTTGGCAACGCCAGCGTGAAGTACCAAGTGTTCAAGAGCATCTTGAAAAGGCATTATCGACAGTGGCCAACGAGCCTATAGAGGTGCAGTGTGCTGGACGCACCGATGCAGGGGTTCATGCTACCGGGCAAGTGGTTCACTTTAATTGTGATGCACCCCGCTCAGAGCGCGCTTGGACCTTAGGTGTAAATGCCAACCTGCCTAATTCGGTTGCTGTTACTTGGGCTAAGAACGTCAGGGATGATTTTCACGCTCGTTTCTCTGCTACCCATCGTCGCTATCGTTACGTTATTCATAATGCGAAGATGCGTCCTGCTATTCTCCATTCTGGTGTTACCCATATTCACCGCGAATTAGATGAGAAAAAAATGCATATCGCCGCTCAAGCCTTGTTAGGCGAGCAAGATTTTACGTCATTTCGCGCAGCGCTGTGTCAGAGTAAAACGCCATTTCGCAACGTCACTGATGTAAGCGTCTCCCGTCAAGGGCGCTATGTCATCATTGATATTCGTGCAAATGCGTTCTTGCATCACATGGTTCGCAATATCACAGGCGCACTTGTTGAAATTGGGGCAGGAGAGCAAGATGTTAATTGGATTGCCCACCTATTAAGTTTAAAAGATAGAAGTAAATCGGCAGCCACAGCGAAGCCAAACGGCCTGTATCTGGTCGATGTAACTTACCCTGAAGAGCATGACTTGCCAAAAGGTCCTTTAGGGCCGGTGTTTCTCCCAGATTAGAACAATTTGGCGCGTAATAAGCTTGCAAAGATATGGCGCGGTCACTTGCGAACATAATTGTTAAAAAGAGAAAACTGTTTCAAAAAAAGCTGTGTATAAGAAAGGCTAGGGCAACCTAAGTTAACTACGTCTAATCCCTATCTTAGTAGTCTTTGCGTAATGTGCGGTCGATAGACATACAAGGAAGTCGTGCGTCTATGTTTAAATTTCGTTTAAAAGTTTTGTGTTTTTTGCTGTGTTTAGCGGTATTGGAATGCAGCGCCAATACACAAGATAACATCCCTACTGTTCGGTTCGCGGTTAACACACCAGGCGCTCCTCCTTATTTATATTATGATGAGATCACGAAACGCTACGAAGGCATAGTTGTTGATTTTTTCAACTCAAATGAGCTATCTCATCAGTTTCGTCTTGTCTATTTAGACTCGAATCGTGCTAGGAGCGAAGATTTATTAAAGTCATCATCAATAGATTTGTTTTTATCTTCTGAAAGTTGGATAAATAAACCGAACAACTTTCTGTTTAGCGAAGAGTTTATAAAGCATGAAAGCTACATCTACTCTACTACAAATTTTCAGAAGCCGTTTGTCCCTGAAGAAAACTTATCCTCTAGTATTTGTACAAGATACGGTTTTACTTACCCCGTTTTACAGCCGTTTTTTGAAAGAAAAGAAGACAATATTCAAAGGATTGATTCAAGTAGTCAGTTTACAATGGCTATGATGATGTCGAAAGGACGCTGTGACTTTGCGATAATGAATGAACATAATGCCCGCGCAGTAATGTTTAACCAGACGTTTTGTTCTTCAGAATTTTTCCAGTCAACTAACGTTATCAGTCAGGTTAGTTTAGCGTTCGTTATTCGTCCTGACTTAACTTCTCTCAAGAACAAAATAGATATAGCACTGCACCATTTTATCAAAAGCGGCCAAAGGCAACTCTCGCTTGAACGTCATTCAGGTGTTAATCAATTTCCAAAACTTAAATGCCAGGGCGTTCAGTAACACCCATGTTTTTTGAGTCTCGCTAGCCATAATTTAAGTAAAAGCACTCGTGGATTGGTATGAGTGAGCTCAGCTGCCAACTTCTTAGACCAGTTTTGTTTTTTCCATTTCGTTGTATTGTGGTCTAATAGCGCGCTATATTAGGTAGCTGTTCTATTGTCTTACGCATTTTTTCTTTGTAATACAATATGAAACTTAAAAATTTAATGTGTTGTTGGTTAGAAGCATGAACAAATATCAATCGTCATGGCCAGCAAACAAAAAACAAAGGATTCAATTTCCATGAGCTGGATTCAAAAAATTCTTCCTCGCACGCAAACATCACATAAAGGTAATGTCCCTGAAGGTATTTGGACAAAGTGTGGTTCTTGCCAAGCTGTACTATATAAGAGCGAACTGGAAAAACTTTTGGAAGTTTGCCCGAAATGCGACCATCACATGCGTATTACCGCACGCCGCCGTATCGACGCTTTTCTAGATGATGGCGATCGCGTTGAGTTAGGTGCAGAGCATGAACCCCAAGACGTACTTAAGTTTAAAGACTCAAAGCGCTACAAAGATCGTATTGTTGCTGCACAAAAAGCAACAAACGAGAAAGACGCACTTGTCGTCATGCAGGGCAAGTTAAAAGGCATGCCAGTGGTTGTAGCCTGTTTTGAGTTTGCGTTTATGGGCGGTTCGATGGCATCGGTAGTCGGTGCGCGTTTTGTTGCTGCTGTAAATGCATGCTTAGAAAACGATATGCCGCTTATTTGCTTTAGTGCAAGTGGTGGTGCGCGTATGCAGGAAGCACTAATGTCGCTTATGCAAATGGCCAAGACGTCAGCGGCCCTTGCTAAAATGAGCAAGAAAGGCCTGCCTTATATTAGCGTGCTTACAGATCCTACAATGGGTGGTGTATCTGCAAGCTTGGCAATGCTTGGTGACGTGAACGTGGCAGAGCCAAAAGCCCTGATCGGCTTCGCAGGTCCTCGTGTAATTGAACAAACAGTAAGAGAAAAGCTGCCAGAAGGTTTTCAGCGCAGTGAATTCCTTGTTGAGAAAGGTGCAATTGATATGATTGTTGACCGCAGAGATATGCGTGATAGATTACACAGCCTGTTGGTTAAGTTGCATCATAAGAATTAGTGAATAACGAAAACAATCCAAATACTGGCTCAGCGCCTTACGCACAAGACGCTTTCGCGTCTCCATCGTCGCAAAAAAGCCTGAGCCAGTGGTTATCCTACCTAGAATCTATTCATCCCAGCGCTATCGATATGGGGCTAGACAGAGTGAAAGCGGTGGCCAATGCCATGGCGCTATCGCTCAGCCAGTCTTTAGTTATTACGGTAGCAGGCACAAACGGGAAGGGCACAACGTGTCGCTTGCTTGAACAAGCTATGCTATCGCAAGGTAAGAGTGTTGCGGTCTACAGCTCACCCCATTTAACCGATTATCGTGAACGCGTGCGTTACAACGGCGAATTACCGCCTGCCGATGAATTTGTAAATGCATTTGAGTTTGTTGAGAGCGCGCGAAAAGACACGGGTGGCGAACCTATTACCTTAACTTACTTTGAGTTCGGTACGCTGGCTGCCATGAAAATGATGCAGTCATGGGCCGTTGATGTAGTCATTCTTGAAGTTGGCTTAGGTGGGCGTTTAGATGCCACTAATATTATTGACCCTGACCTTGCCGTTATTACGACTATCGATCTTGACCATCAAGATTGGCTTGGCAATACCCGAGAAAAAATCGCTCGGGAAAAAGCAGGTATTATGCGCAAAAACGGCAATGCGGTAGTAGGTGACCTGTTTCCGCCGTCTTCGCTTTACGATGTGACCAATGAATTGCAAGCTAATGTACGCTGGGCCACGCAAGACTTTGTTACAGTCGTAGCAAGTGATTACAGTGAATGGAGCTGGAAAGGAAAGCGAAATAGTTATACATCGCTACCTTATCCCAAAATACCCCTTCAAAACGCGAGCACAGCATTGGCTGCGCTCGAGCTGCTAGACTTGCTTCCTGAAGAGCATGTGGTGAGGGATATAATTGAAAATACCACCATGCCGGGTCGTCAACAGACTATCAGTGAATCACCCCTTGTCGTCGTTGATGTTGCTCATAATCCACAGGCAACGACAGCGATGCAAGACTGGCTAGGCCGTTACGATGTAAGCCAAATGCGCGTAGTGGTAGGCATGTTAAAAGACAAGTCTATTGCCGAAACACTAGCGCCACTTTCCGCACTCAATGCTAAGTGGTATGTCGCTTCAACAAGTGGTCCTCGGGGCTGCAACGCAGAAGTACTTGAAAATGCGCTTGTTAATGCTGGCACAACCATAGAGAATATAGAGACGTTTCAAGACGTGACCTCGGCATATCAGCGCGCGCTTGCAGATTATCAAACTGGTGAACTCATTCTGGTTTTTGGTTCTTTTGTTACCGTAGCTGACGTACTGGCTGAACAAAACTAATACGTCCTGAGTAGATTGAAAAACGTGTATTCAAGCAGGAGAGCACAGTGACATCGGCATTAAAGAATAGACTGGTGGGGACGATTATTATCGTTGCCTTAGCGGTTATCTTTTTACCAGACTTTCTTGATGGCAAAAAGCAAACGAACAGAGAGCCCTTTGTCTCTGTACCCGCTAACCCGCCTAAGAAGCCCATCGTAGAGCCTGAGTCCTTTCCATCAGAACGGGTGGCGAAAGCCGCGGTTCCACCTGTCGAAATCAAAGATGAAACGGCGTTAGATGATGAGCCTGTATATACGGAAGCTCGCGAAATTGCTAATTCAGGTGAAGCCACTACCGAAAAAGCGCCACAGGTTAAAACCTTCGAGGAAGACGAGCTTGCCAGTCAAACGGTTGTTGATATTAAAAGTGCTGCTGACGATGACGCGGGCTGGGTGATTCAGCTTGGCAGCTTTCGTCATGAGAAGAACGTTAAAGCGCTTTTAGCCAAGCTTGAAAAAGCAGGCTACCGGGCGTTTAGTCGTAAAATTCAAACCAGCTCTGGGCCGCTTAACAAAGTTTTCGTTGGTCCCGACCTGGACAAACAAAAGCTTGAGTCAGCCTTACCGCATTTGAAAGAACTTACCAATCTAAAAGGCAAGGTCACCACCTTCAAGGTCGAGTAGTGCGCAGTATTCCGATAGCTAAACGGTTGTTAACAAGATTGGAGCTACAAGGATTGATATTACAGACTAGTAATATTTCTATCTTCTGTTAGAATGCGCGCCATCTCGCCAAAGGCTCGTTGCTTCACCATAACAAGCAACATCAACGCAATAAAGAGACGATGAACTGGGTAGACTTTTCCATACTGGGTATCATTGCGGTATCTACCTTAATAAGCCTTATTAGAGGGTTTGTTAAAGAAGCCATCTCGTTAGTGGTATGGTTTGCTGCACTCTTTATTTCCAGCAATTTTTACGCTGACCTCGCCGTTTATTTCACCGCCATTGACGACCCTTACTTAAAAAACGGCGCCGCAATAGCAGCGCTTTTTGTCGTCACGCTTATTCTCGGCGGTATGATTAATTACGTCATTAGTCAGTTGGTTCAGGCCACAGGGCTTTCAGGAACCGATCGCGTTCTCGGTATAGTTTTTGGTGCACTGCGTGGCGTACTGATAGTTAGCGCATTGCTCTTTTTTATGGACACCTTTACTCGCGCCGCCTCATCAGCTTGGTGGCAGGCGTCAGTGCTCATTCCAGAGTTTGGTGTCATCATAGAGTGGTTTTTCAGCTATGTGAAAGACTCCTCCAGTTTTTTAAATCCCGCTTGAAATAGGTAACGCACATGTGTGGTATAGTCGGAATAGTTGGTAAAACGCCCGTAGCTCAGTCACTGTACGACGGTCTAACGGTTATTCAGCACCGAGGACAAGATGCCGCAGGCATAATGACTATCGACCAAAATATGTTTAATTTGCGCAAAGCAAATGGTTTGGTTCGAGATGTTTTCCATACGCGCCATATGAAAAGACTGTCAGGCAACATGGGTATCGGCCACGTACGTTATCCCACTGCTGGAACGTCAAGTTCGGCAGAAGCCCAACCTTTTTATGTCAACTCGCCTTTTGGTATAGCTTTCGCCCATAACGGCAACTTAACCAACGCCCACGAGTTGCAGGAAGAAGTATTCCGCATTGCACGCCGCCATATCAACACCACTTCAGATTCAGAATTATTGCTTAACATTCTTGCCCATGAACTACAGCAAGTAGCGGGTTTAAGCGTAAGTGCGGAACACATTTTTGAAGTTGTAACGAAAGTTCACAAAAAGATCCGAGGTGCTTACGCAGTTGTAGCGGCCATTATCGGTCAAGGTATTGTTGCGTTTCGCGACCCGCACGGTATTCGCCCTCTTGCGCTAGGCAAGCGTATGAGTGAGTTAGGTGAGGAATGGATGGTGGCATCTGAAAGCGTGGCGCTTGATGCCGTAGGCTTCCAATTTGTTCGCGACGTGATGCCAGGTGAAGCTGTATTTATTACTGAAGAAGGTCAGCTACATACCAGACAGTGCGCCGAAAACCCGGTTACGTCACCTTGTATCTTTGAATTTGTTTATTTTGCTCGCCCAGACAGCTTTATTGACGGTATTTCAGTGTATGCATCACGCGTAAACATGGGTCGTAAGCTAGGTGAGAAAATCAAGCGTGAGTGGGCAGATCTGGATATCGACGTGGTAATTCCGATCCCTGAAACGTCGATGGACGTGGCGCTACAGATTGCAAACACCCTTGAATTGCCATACAGACAGGGCTTTGTTAAGAACCGCTACATCGGCCGTACTTTCATTATGCCTGGCCAAACCATGCGCAAGAAATCAGTACGTCGAAAGCTAAACGCAATCTCATCTGAGTTCAAAGGGAAGAGCGTTCTGCTTGTAGATGACTCTATCGTGCGCGGCACGACATCAGGCCAAATCATCGAGATGGCACGTGAATCAGGTGCAAAGAAAGTGTATTTTGCGTCAGCTGCGCCGGAAATTCGCTTCCCTAACGTTTACGGTATTGATATGCCATCGGCAAACGAGCTTATCGCTTATGGCCGTGAAATTGATCAAATCGCCGAGCTTATCCAGGCAGATGGCCTTATCTTCCAAGACATTTCTGACTTGGTTGATGCAGTTCGTGAAGAAAACGAAACTATTCAGCGCTTCGAAACGTCAGTGTTCGATGGCAACTACATTACAGCCGATATCGACCAAGAGTATCTTGAGCGCATTGATATGTCGCGTGGTGAAGCGTCAAGAAAAGCGCCAGTGGTGCAAGCTGAACTTAGCAACCTTGATGTGCATAATATGGACGCCGCTGATTAAGGTTATGCTAGCTGACAAAGAAAAGCCGCTTTACTAAGCGGCTTTTTCAATGGGATATCGTGTTAGATTCATAATATTAGTGAACAAACACAGGCCCACCAGATAGGCCCCATACCAATACCGAGCCGGTCATTAGAATAACCAGCAATACGAGCCCACATGTCACCACGGAGCTTGAGTAAATGAAGCCTTTATCTTCGGGCATATGCATCAAAATCGGTACGCCAGAATAAAGTAAATAAACCGAATAGCTAATACCCACCAACAGCGCGGTCATCACTACCCAAAGCTCTGGGTAAAGCCCAGCAAAACCAACCATAAACAACGGTGTGGCGGTATAAGCGGCAAGCTCTAACGATTGCGTGTAGGTTGGTGCCGCATCAAACGCTTTAGCCAACTCATGAATAAGTACAGCCAACGCGACCACGCCTGCTATTAATCCAAAGTACATGCCTATGCCCATCATGATGGCAGTATTTTCACTGAGACGTATTATGTCGCCGGCGCCAATACTCCATCCTGTATGGGCACTGGAATAATACGCAACGAGTGAAGGAATGAGTGCTATAAAAGCGATATGAGTAAGCGCGTAAAAATAGGTTTCGTGTTTGGTATCAATGGTTTGCCACTCTTCTTTAGGGTGAGTGTAAATACCAATTAAATGATTCAAAATCATAAAGTCCTGCCTTGTTCACCAATATTATTATTGAAGGATTGTTGCGAGGCAGTGAAACACACGAATTAGCCGAAAATTCTAATAGATACGAATGTGGGCACAGCGCACAGCGCTAAATAACTGCCGTTAACAATACATTTACAATTTGAGTGTGCAGCAGAAATACAAAGCCGTCAATATAAATTGTCTAATTTATAAACGGCTCGAAAATGTTAGCCAAAGCTCGGTGCGCCGGAGTGGAAACGCAATTCGTCATCGTCACTTTGAATCAGTGACTCTTCAACGCGACCAAAATGAGTAACACGTTCTGAAATATCGGTTTTGGCGATTTGCTTAGCGAGCGTAAGGTAGTCCTCAAAATGTCTGGCTTCTGAGCGCAGCAGTGACACATAAAACTTGCCTAAATCCTCAGAAACATAAGGAGCTAGTTTGGCAAAGCGCTCACAAGAGCGCGCTTCAATATAGGCACCGCAAATGAGTTTATCGACCAGTTTTTCAGGCTCATAAGTGCGTACGTGACGCAGCAAGCCGTTAGCGTAGCGGCTAGATGTCACCGATTTATAGTCAAATCCTAGTGCGTGCATAATTTCGAGTACCTGATAAAAATGGTGTAGCTCTTCTTTAATGAGCATCACCATTTTATCAAGCATGTCTTTTTTAAAAGAATCTAAGCCTTCGACGTTAAACACATTTTTAGAAAGGTGTTTAGTATTAAGCGACTGCCAATCTCCCTCATGGCGGTAGGTGAAGTCCTCATAAGGCTTCAGCCAGCCTAGTAAGACTTTACTGGTTTCCTCATCGGCCACATACCTTCGAAGAAGATACATCGCCGATTGCGCTGCTTTTAGCTCACAAATTAAATGGTCAGTAAGAATAACGCGCAGGTTTTCTTCTTTCTGTGCTTCATCTATCCACGACTGTGGTGTCTCGCAATGTAAAAATGCATTAACGGGAGAAAGTAAAGACGTGATTTCAGTGGTGGAGATTACAGACATGTTGAAACTCAGTTTTAAGTGCGATGGCTTTTCAGTTACATTTGAATTAAGCAACGTGCTTAACCATGCAAGCGCTGCTTTGTTTTGGGTGGTATTTCATAATTCAATGCTAGTGCGACGCTAATATTACTTGATACCCATAAGCCCTTACAACTTAAAATCGAGGCCATTTAATTACAAATGAATTACCTTGCCCATCTTTTCCTGGCCCGTCCAACTGCCGATTCTCATTTCGGTAACTTACTTGGCGACTTTCGGCGGGGCGTTGACGTAAATGCGTTCAGTAGTGGGGTTCAATTAGGTCTTAAAAATCACTACGAAGTCGATAAATTCACAGATAGCCATAGGAATGTGTTGGACGCGAAGTCCCTATTTCATAAAAGCCGTAGGCGTTTTGCGCCTGTTGCGCCTGTTGCGCTTGATATCTATTTCGACCATTTACTGATTAAGCATTGGACGAAATTTACGACACAGCGCTTTGATGACTTTCGAGAAGAAAGCTTTCAATTGTTAGAACAACGCTTGCCTTACATGCCAAGAAACATGCAGCACAGCATAGGCCATATGATTACTCACGATTGGTTTGAGGATTATGCTAAAGAAGAGGGGATTGCCAAGGCCATTTCTGTTGTCGCCAAGCGCATTCGCTTTGCCAATACTTTTCATTATGTAGTGGATGACATAAGTGAAAATAAAGAACAAATAGAAGCTATGTTTCTCGCCTTTTTTCCAGACTTAATAACGCATATCAAAAAGAACGGCCCTGAAAATACCGATAAGATTTAATCCATGTTTCAGAATTGTATCGAAGAAATTGGCTGTTTTGTCGTTGATTGCTAAGCTGACGTACGAACAGCGATATAGTGTATCAAGTCCGGTTAACTTTTAATGCACGACTTAGGTTAAATGGCTCTCAAACGAAAAACGATAAAATTAACGACACACAAAGACAAAAATAATGATGAATAAACAATCTCTACATAGAAATACTACACCTCTGTCATTTTGTCAGAGTGATAATACACCAACAGTACTCACGTGGCTTGTAGCCGCTTTGCTTGCTGTCGTAAGTGTAACGATCAGTGTCTCCGCTCAAGAAGAAAGCCCACAAGCTCATGCACGCTCAATTAAAATTGATAGCAGCGTGGTGACAGAACACGAGACTAAAATTCTTGGTAAGCGTGTGAAGTATAGCGCTACAACAGGAACTCAACCGGTGTGGAACAGCAAGGACGAAGCGGTTGCAACCTTGTTTTACACTTACTACCAAAGAACTGACGTAAAAGAAAATACTGAGCGCCCTCTCATCATTTCTTTTAATGGTGGACCCGGTTCTGCGTCTGTATGGATGCATGTAGCATACACTGGGCCTCGCATTCTTAACATTGATAATGAGGGCTATCCGGTTCAGCCATATGGTGTCCAGACCAACCCCTATTCAATTTTGGATGTGGCTGACATTGTGTTTGTTAACCCAGTAAACACCGGATATAGCCGAGTTCTGCCAAAAGCCGATGGCAGCATGCCATCGCAAGATGAACAGCAAAAGATGTTCTTTGGCGTGAACGCCGACATAAGCTATTTGGCTGACTGGGTGAATACGTTTGTCACCCGCAACAACCGCTGGCGCTCGCCCAAATACCTGATTGGTGAGAGCTACGGCACTACCCGTGTTTCAGGTTTGGCGCTAGAGCTTCAAAATCGTCAGTGGATGTACTTAAACGGCGTTGTACTTGTATCGCCCACTGACATTGGTATTGAGCGCAATGGGCCGGTGAAAGCCGCAAACCGTCTCCCGTATTTTGCGGCGGCGGCGTGGTACCACAATAAGCTTGAACCTGAGTTGCAAAACAAAGAACTCACCGAATTATTGCCGGAAGTTGAAGATTTCACTATTAACACGCTTATCCCTGCGTTAGCTAAAGGTGGTTTTATCGGCGAGACGGAAAAACGCGACGTACTCAAACAAATGGCGCGCTACTCGGGTTTAAGCGAAGCGTCTATTGCTCAAAACAACTTAGACGTCAGTACGGCCTTTTTCTGGAAAGACTTATTGCGAGACGAAGGTAAAACATTAGGTCGCTTAGACAGCCGCTATTTAGGTATAGATGCTAAGCAAAGCGGTGATCGTCCTGATTATTGGGCAGAGTTAACATCATGGCTTCATTCGTTCACGCCTGCCATTAACTACTATTTGCGCGAAGAATTAAATTATAAAACGGATATCAAATACAACATGTTTGGCAACGTGCACCCTTGGGATAGAAGCAATAATAAAACAGGTGAGAATTTGCGATTGGCGATGGCGCAAAATCCGTATTTAAATGTGATGATTCAAGCCGGATATTACGATGGTGCAACCAACTACTTTGACGCCAAATACACCATGTGGCAGCTTGATCAAAGTGGTAACTTGAAAGATCGTTTAAGCTTCAAAGGGTACCGCAGCGGTCACATGATGTACCTGCGTCGCGATGACTTAAAGCAATCTAACCAAGATTTACGTGAGTTTATCCAACTAAGTACACCGAAAAGCGGTGAGCCCGCTGAATACAAGCGATAGCGAGAATATAAAAACTGAACACAGGGACGTCAGTTTTCTTTACATTTTTTTAATGAAAATTCGAGAGTTTTCTGTATGTCTTTGATATGTAAGTAATTTTAAAAATGGCTTGCAGTTTGCTAAGTCGGTTATGTTCACTAACAAAAACTTTATTAATATTACTTACAAGGATGTACTTATGAAAAAAACATCACGTTTTTCATGTTCCCTGTTGGCAAGCGCTGCCTTAGCTTTTTCTATTTCAAGCACCGCAGTGAATGCAACAGTGCTACTTTCTGGTTGGGAAGGCTCGACTGAAAGCGGGTTTGGCTTTTTGGCAATGGAAAGCAATGATGATAGTTCCTCTGGGCCCATCATTTTTGATTCCTATGAGGCTTTGGCATTTAATAGCGGTTTAAATTTTTTTGGAACGACCTACGATAGATTTTTCATCAACAATAACGGCAACATTACCTTCAATGGTCCTGTAGGTACATTTACGCCTAACCCTTTTCCTAACAGCAATCAGCCTATGATTGCGCCATTTTGGGGGGATGTAGATACGCGCTGCGCAGAGTGTGGTGATGTATTTATCGGCTCACCCAATGAAGATACTCTGGTAGTAACGTGGAATGCAGTTGGTTATTATAATCAAAACAGTGATCCGACCAACACGTTTCAGTTAGTGTTGATTGATAGGGAAGACACGGGCGCAGGCAATTTTGACGTTGAGTTTAGATATGAAGATATCGGTTGGACTACGGGAGACGTGTCTAGTGGTATTCCTGCTCAGGCTGGATATGACGCCGGCGATGGAGAAAACTTTTTTACTGTACCTGGTTCTCGAACTTCCGCCATTGCTGATATAGACGAAAGTAACAGCAATACGGGTACGCCAGGTATCTGGAAATTTGCTATTCGCGACGGCGTGCTACCGGGTGATAATCCAGAAAACCCGATTCTGCCAATTGTTAACCCAGAAACACCGACTGACTATGAATTTGAATTCTCTATCGATGATCCAGACGAGCTTGTTTTCATCGACCCAGATGTAGCCGTAGGTTATGACTATATTGTAAATAGTGGCCCCAATATCGCTTCAGTTCTTTTGCCAGAAGGCTATGACGACAACTTGTTTGACTTGTTCCTTTGGGATAATGGGGATTGGATAGATACGGGTACAGATATCACTGGAGGCGTGGAGTACGACTTCACTTCACCTGTAGACCGCTTCAGAATAATGGGCATTGATATTTCGAATATGCTTGTGCCTACGCCAGATGCATTTGTAACTGGTTTAACCTTCGATGGCTCTGGTGTTATTAATATGAACCAGAATGCTGTTACTGTATTCGTACCTGATTCAACGTCGGTGCCCGCGCCCAGCACGTTATTCCTTATGCTAGGTGCATTGTTCAGCACTATCTTTTTGAGAAAGCGTAAGCAGTAAAACTAATTCAAAAAGGGGAGTATGAACTCCCCATTTTGCTGAGAGGTTAATGTGAAATATTTAGTAGTAGTCAGTTTAGTACTTGCTTCATTTTCTTCATGGGCTGTAACAACAAGTGATTTTGGAAGTTGGAGTTTGCTTTGCAACGGTTCATCAGTGTGTACGCTGAGTCAACTTGTTGCAAAAGACAAAGATGCAACTAAAGTGCTTTTAGGTGTTAACGTCGATTATTCCTATTCTCAAGATTTTCCGGTTTTAAAGATTAAGCTTCCAAAAGGTACACTTACTAAAAATGGCGTGGGCTTAAAAATAGACAGTTTTGCACCTATACAGGTACCTTTCTCTGGATGTGATGAAAAGTCTTGTCAAAGTGTAGTGAAAATCGACGGCGAACTTTTGGAGCAAATGCACCGCGGTCAGACTATGCTAATCGCGTTCCAAAAGTCAGAAAACCAACAAGTGACCTTACCTATTTCATTGTCAGGTTTTGACAAAGCCTACGCGCAGCTTAACCAAAACACTCAAAAATAAATAAGGGTTAAAGCACTTTTTTATTTTAACTAGTCAATTGCTGCTAGATGCGCTAAACACTCAGTGCAGCGCGTTTTTAACATGTCTCGTAAAAGCCTAACCGCTGGTGTAATTGACTGGCGGCTTGGGCAAATCAGCCAAAGTTGAGTAGGTTTTGGTTGGCAATCAGGCAGCAAGGTAACAAGACGCCGATTTATAATGTCGTCGCAGACGTCTAAACTTGATTTAACGGCAACCCCTTTGCCCGATACAGCCCATCGTCTTACCATTTCACCGTCGTTCGCGGTTCTGTTGCCCTGCATCTTAATCTTTAGCGGTTTGCCTTGATCTGAGAACTCCCATTCGTTATACACTTTGTCGTGAAGTTGATAAAAAAGCCCGTTGTGCGCGTGTAATTCTTCCAATTGTTGAGGCGCACCAAAGGTGCTGACATAAGACGGGGAAGCGACGAGTAATCGAGGCACATCACAAATTTTAAAGCCGTAAACGCTTGCATCGTCAGGCGAGCCATAGCGCAAGGCCAAATCGATAGGGTCGCGGTAGAAGTCGATATTGCTGTCGCTCAAGTTGAGTTTTACACTTATTCTTTCATGCTCATTCATAAAGTCATCAAGCCACGGCGCAATCACATTTCTGCCCAAATCAGACGACAAACCTAGTCGTAATTCGCCCTCAATAACGCCAGTGTCGCCTTTTAAGTTTTGCTTAGCGTTTGTCAGCATCGCCATGGCTTGTTCGCACGTTGGCAAGAAGCGTTCACCGGCAGAAGACAGTCGTAACGAACGGGTTGTACGCACAAATAACTCAGCGCCGAGGGCTTGCTCAACTCGTTTCACAGCCGCACTCGCGGTTGCCGTACGCATGTTCAAATGTGTCGCGGCAGCGGTGATGTTTCTAAATTCAGCTACTTTTATTACAACGTTTAAGTCATCGAATAACATGATTTTCAAAAATTATTTGATAATGTTTCTCTTATTGTGCTGTTTATCAAAATTTAATCAAGGGTATGATGACACTATCACTTAAAGGAGAAACGAATAATGAAAGCAATTGGCTATACCCACTCACTTGATATTAGCGAGCCCAATGCGTTGATAGACCTAGAAGTAGATAAACCTAGTGCTTCGGGGCGAGATCTACTTGTCAAAATAAGTGCAATTGCGGTTAACCCTGTCGATTATAAAATTCGTCATCGCGTGAACCCTGATGGTGGCGCCCCTAAAATACTCGGCTGGGATGCTGTAGGCGAAGTGGTTGATATTGGTGCGGATGTTACCGAATTTGCGGTAGGTGATAGGGTGTATTACGCTGGCGATCTTACCCGACAAGGCTCTAACGCAGAGTTTCAATTAGTTGACGAGCGTATTGTGGGCAAAGCGCCTAAATCTTTGTCTGACAGCGATGCTGCAGCACTTCCACTAACCACTATTACCGCCTATGAGTTACTGTTCGATCATCTTGAGCTTGAGCAACAAAGCGAGAAAAGCGAGGAGGTGGTACTTGTCGTGGGCGCAGCGGGAGGCGTTGGCTCCATCATGCTTCAATTGCTCAAAGCACTCACGGGGGCAACTGTTATTGCCACCGCCTCTCGAGAAAGCTCAAAAAACTGGGTGCAGGAATTGGGCGCAGACTATGTGGTTGACCATAGCAAACCTATGGCTGAGCAAATCAAGGCCTTGAATATTGGTGAAGTGACCCACGTTGCAAGTTTGAATAACACGCACCAGTATATCGATACCTATGTGGAAGTCATGAAGCCGAAAGGTAAATTGGCGTTAATAGATGACCCTGAAAGCTTGGATGTGGCAAAGCTCAAACAAAAAAGCCTGTCGCTTCATTGGGAGTTTATGTTCACCCGTTCCATGTTTGAAACCGACGATATGGTAGAGCAAAGTCGCTTGCTTAATCATGTTGCGTCGCTAATTGATGAAGGAAAAGTGAAAACGACAGTGGGCAAAAACTTAGGTAAAATTACCGCAGAAAATTTGATTGAAGCGCACAAAATTTTAGAAGAGGGGCGGGCTATTGGTAAGCTCGTCTTGGAGGGCTTCTAATTAGAAAGAAGTTAGCCGCAGGCAATGTTTACATTGCCTGTGGCTATCAATATTGAATAGGGGCGAATAAAGCCTAGGGTAACGCCAAGACCTATCCTTGTATATTCACTAAAGTACAACCTGAAATCTGCCCCTTCGAAATGGCGTTGATTTTTTCACTAACTGCATTTAGTAAGGTCACCGAGGCAATCGAGCTTCCATTCACTCGCAATCTTGTCCCACAATATCAATCTAGACGGCATAGGGCATCGCACCGCATCGATGCCAAGTAGCTACACGCCCTTCAAGATAAAATGATGAGCATAGGGAAAAATTTCCCCATACTCCTTTTAACACGCCCTAGTATTATTAGGGTTAACTACTTATCCATATACAGTTTAGGCAAGTAAAGAACCGATAGACAGCGTACTTTCCTCGCCGCTAGTGACAGTCGTTACCGTGGCGTTCATATTGTTTAAGTCGACGGTTAATGAAGCTATATCGCCGTCTTTATTCCAGGTAAGTAGCAATGTGTTACCACTGTAGCTTACGTCGAAAGCGCCATTGAATGCTTGGCTTTCGTTTCGTAGTTTAATTAGCTGCATTAAGCCTTTCACAACTGGCTTTTCAAGCGCGTCGTTAACCATTTCAGATGTCAAGTACGGGCGGTTAATGTCGCGGCCTACGTTGGTTTTAGCCAGCAAATCCATGTCGTTAGGCGCAGCAAGTAAGCCGCCATAATAAACTTGTGGAATACCTGGACTAAAAAACTGAATGGCACGGGCAACTAAATAGGCAAAGTCGTCTTGGCCAAGGGCGTCATAATAGGTACAGTTTACTTGGTAAAGGTCAACGTTATTTGCAGCGGCACCCGTGGCTTTCTTAGATTCACCGTTAGAGTTAACGTGAATTTGCTCAACAAGCGCGTTAATTGCGTCGGCACTAATTAAACCCGGCTTGTCGCCGCTTGCGCCCACGTCAACAATACCGATGCCGTCGTGCGTATCAAGTACAGTAAAACAGTTGCGTGGTGAAATTGAAAGCCAATGCGCCAGCGCGCTCGCATCTTTAGTAAACAATGTATGCAGTACCAATGGTGGTAAAGCAAAATCATAAACACTGTCACAACGTGAAGCGATATCAATTTGGGTTTGATAATGGCTGTGAATTTCAACAAGGCACTGCATGCCCATAGTACGAGCACGAGTTGATAATGCTTCTATGAACTCAAAGGTTTCTTCAAGCATAAAGCAGTTAGTGCCTGCACGCTTGATAGCGTAGCCTGCTGCGTCTAAGCGAATTAAGTCAACGTTACTCTCGGTAAACGATTGAAGGATCGACGACAAATAATCTTTACCCAGTTGTGACTCAACATCGATATCAATTTGATTAGAGGTAAAAGTAGTCCAAAATGGAACAGTCTCAGGCGAGGCTGTGTCTGTACCCACTTCATAATCGCTAAAAAACGGTGTCGGGCGAGGGCGGAACACTTTAGCGATTTGCTCATCAATTAACGCGTGGTCGTTGCCTTTAAAAATATCTTCTTTGGTAAGAAATAGAGGCCAATACTCGGAATCACGACCTTTTTTCAGCACATCTTTAAACGCTTCACTTTGACCAGACATGTGGTTAACAATTAGATCGGCCATGATATCAACAGATTCGCCAAGCTTTTTGATGTTGTTCCAGTCGCCTAAACGCTCATCTACAGAGGTGTGATCAATCGGATCGAAACCTGCATCTTCCCCATCATATGGGTAGTAGAAAGGCAGAATGTGAACACCTTGGAATAGACCGTTTAAAGGGCCTTGAAGTAGGCTTGTAAGGCTCTCGATGTTGCCGTCGCCTAGACGGTCTGCATAGGTGATTAGTTGTACGCCATTGCGTATAGACATTGTAACTCTCCAAAATTCAGTAGGCGCGTACTCGCGTTTCAAAAATACCGCAAGTTCGCATTACCCTAAATTAAGCGCTACCTGTCTTGTTGATTCGTTTCAGAATATGTAACGGGTGTTGCTTAATTGTTGCGCTTTTACTCGTCACTCATCGTTGGTAGATGAGGCACGTAAAAATGATATCTTAATCGATTAAGATAGGTTAGCAGTGGCGCGATAATTTGTAAATGAGAAGTTTAAATAGGAGGAGTGTTAACGGCATGTTTGATAAAAGTTGGTTTAAGGTTATAGCTAATGAATTAGTTAGATGAATCAATGAAGTAAGTAGTCGTTATTGCCCAGCGTATACATTACCTATCACTACTATTTGAGGCATTTTTAGCGTCTAATTCTCGTTTGGCTTCCTTCCATTCGGCCAACTTTTCATAATAGACGTCCCAGACACAAAGATAGCACGAGCCTGCGCCGCAGCAGTCGTCTTTTAACGGCTTCTCAGGTTTTTCTGGCATCGACGTCATAAAAACTATCCTCGAATTACACACACCCTTACTGTTTTTGTAAAAAGCGCGTTAACTACGCCAAAGGCACATTATTTTGACGTATCTTACTATTAATAAAAAATCTTTGCAGCTTTGAGAGGTTGAGACTTACAGCAGTAAAAAGCCCCGGTACTGAGTTTGTCCAATTACCGGGGCGGTCTGTATTTTACTGCACGTAAGATTCGGAACGTGTTTCAAAGTAACGCGCTATTCTGCAGGGGTCGTTTCCTGTGCTTTATTACCGTCTAGCTGCTCAGGTGGAACGGCAACAGCCTTAGGCTTTACAGCGCTGCCTTTAACAAGTAAGTCGCTGTTGTTGGTTACCAAGTCTTCTAATGTCCCACTTTCTGCATCAACTAAACCCACTTCACGTAACATAGAGTCTACCAGAGGTGCGTTTGCGCGGTAATTAAGAGCAGCTTGAGTTACTTGCTCCGCTAAACCTCCGCCAGCGGTTGCGACCGTGTGCTCGCCTCTAGCGCCAGTACCTTGACCGTAACCCTGAAGAATTTTAATGCCTTCAATGTTTTCGAGTGGTTTAACTGCGTTGGCGACAAGTTCAGGTAAAATCTTAAGCATTGCGAGTGCTTTTTGTAACTCAATTTGTTCCGTTTTAAGTGTGTTTTCTGCTTCATATAGCGCCTGTTTACCTTGCGCTTCAACAGCAAGTACCTTCTCGTCAGCATCAGCTTGCAGCATCTTAGCGTCTGCGGTGGCCTTCGCTTCTGTTAGAATGGCAGCAGCAGAGTTCTCAGCAGCTTCTCTTTTTGCTTGTGCTTCAACGGTAATACCTACTGCCTCACGCTCAGCTTCTTTGCGTGCATCAATAACTTCAATTTGTTTTCTACGCTCTGCTTCTGCTACCGAGCGTGCTGTTTTCACAGCTTCTTCTTTCTCTACTTTTTGCTTCTCAGCTTCTGCAGCTTTTGCTCGTGCAGCAGACTCTTCTTCTGATTTAACCGCAACAGCAATTTGTTTTATCTGTTCAGATACCTCAACTTCTTGTTGCTGACGAATACGTGCTTGCTCTAGGGCCTGACGCTTAGCAATTTCTTGTGTTTCAATCTCACGCGACTTCTCGATTTCGGCAGCTTCAATAGCGCGGTCTTTTGCAATCTCTGCCTCGCGCTCTTCACGCTCTTTCATTTCACGTTGCTTGGCAATTTCGGCCTTTTGTTCTTGGCGTTTGAAAGCCAGTATTTGTTCTTGGGCAAGGCGGGCTTCTTCTTCGTCACGCTTTACTTCAAGCGATAGCTTTTCAGCCGCGAGATTACGTTGCTCGATAAGAATGCGGTTTTCTTGCTGAATATCGTTAGTTTCTTTGCGCTTTTCTTCGATAATTTTGGTCAAGCGTGCGCGGCCTTCGGCATCGAATGCGTTGTTTTCATTGAAGAACTGCAGGTCGGTTTGGTCAAAACCGGTTAAGCTGACCGACTCCAGTTCAAGACCGTTCTTTTCAAGGTCATTTGCAACACTTTGCTGAACTTTTTGCACGAAGTCAGCGCGCTGTTCGTGCATCTCTGTCATGCTCATTTCAGCCGCTACTGCACGGAGTACGTCCACAAACTTTGACTCCATCAGCTTTTTAACTTCTTCGGCACGAGTCGTGCGCGTGCCTAGGGTTTGCGCTGCCATTGATATGCCATTGGCATTAGGTGCTACACGCAAATAGAAGTCGGCCTTAACGTCAACGCGCATGCGATCTTTTGTGATCAGCGCGTCTTTTTGTATTTTCTCAACTTCTATGCGAAGGGTGTTCATGTTCACTGGAATAATTTCGTGAACCACGGGAAGCACAATGGCACCGCCGTCTTTAATCACTTTCTCGCCGCCTAGCCCCGTTCTAACAAACGCTGTTTCTTTTGTTGCACGGGTATAGAGCTTGGCGAAAATAAGGCCAGTAACAATGAGGCCTATGACAATAGCACCGGCAATAAAGAGTATTGACGGCAAGCTAGATGGTTGAATTGTATCCATACTTTTATCTCTTTTTAGGTTATTGGTAGCGGGTTGCTAACCAGCTGTGTTCATTTTTCTGAACTAAAATTACGCGCTCTCCTTGTGAAAAAAGCTCTTCCTCTTCAAAAGGCTCGACTAACACAAAATGAGGTTGTAAATAATTATCGGTGAACTTTGCTTCAGCCGGATTACCGCGACTCGCTTTTCCGATTGTGATCTCTGCGACAGAGCCTATAAAGTCGTCGTTGCTAAGTGCACTAGATTCCACAGTAGGGAGTAAGCTTGAAATAACGCTAACCGTTTTAGTAGTAATTAATAGGCCAATCACTAAAGCGAGCAGAACAGAGATAAGTGAGGGTAACGTTAGGCTAAGTACACTGGCGCTCAAGCCGTTAATGATGAGCCCTGAAAGACCGAAAAAGGTCATTAATACAATTAGGTAGACGAGAAAAGGGACTTTGTTGATATTGAGCCAGTTAGCAAAGGATGTGCTGAGAAAGCCTTCACCGTCTAATTCACCAAAGTGGTCGCCCAATCCCAAAAGGCTTATGCCAAAAATCGTACTCACAAGCTCTAAAATGAAAACTAAGAAAACGGCGATTAGGGCAATGCTAAACCAAAAGTTTGCAGGGGAAAGAAGTACATCTGTCATTTACACCATCCTTGATGACAAGCTTGTTTTGATCATTTATACCATAGAACAAAAATTAAGCCAGTGAATAACTTGTGTACTTTAGAATAGTTTGAAAAAGGGATTTTGATTCAATATGTAAGAGCCCAAGTCGATTGCAACAGTCGTTATTCTTCACAATCAAAAAAGCGAGATTACCGCATGTTCTTACTTAAAGTTGTGATTTTGCAACATGACTTCGGTAGGCGTGACCTTCAAAACACTACCTTGGTCGTACCAATCGCCAAGTACAATGCGTGTAGCGGATTTTCCGTTTGCCTTGAGACTATGAATATTGGGTCTGTGCGTATGACCGTGGATCATGCGCTGCACGCCCCATTTTTCCATCACTTTTACCACTTCTTCGGGGGTAACATCCATAATTTCCGGTTTGAGGTTTTGTTGTTTCGCTTTACTTTCCGCGCGCCCGTTATCAGCAACACGCTGTCGGTACCATAATGGTAGGGCAAGCATTAGGCGCGGCCACCACCAACCACGGGATTTTTTACGAAATTTTTGATAGGCAATATCGCGCGTACATAGCTCATCGCCATGAGTCAATAGGGTAGGTGTGCCATACAAATCTATGACTTCTTGCTCGTTTAACAATGTCATGCCGGCTTTCGCTAGCCACTTCTCTCGTATAGCGAAATCACGATTGCCATGGATGAAGTAAATAGGGCAGTGCTGACTTACTTCCTTGAAGGCTGTCGCTATAGCAGTATTAAACGGGGTAACATTGTCGTCGCCAATCCACACTTCAAAGAGGTCGCCAAGAACATAAAGTGCGTCGGCATTAATGGCATCCTCTTTTAAAAAGCGCATTAAACACTCTGTTATATCTGGACGGTCTGCACTTAGATGTAAATCGGCAATGAAGTAGGTGAACGACATAAATCTTCTTAAGTGTGGTCTAAAAAGCCGCGTCAACAATCACGCGGCTTTAATTTAACTAAAGGCTTGTATTGAACACCGTGTCAGCCAAGCCAATATTGAGTCAGGAGTTTTGCGAGTTATCTAAGCAGTTGTTTACGCTACAACGGCTTTTTCAATGATCACTGGCTCAACAGGCACGTCCTGGTGGTAGCCACTGTTACCGGTTTTAACGGCCTTAATTTTCTCAACAACATCCATGCCCTCAACAACTTTACCAAAAGCGCAGTAGCCCCAACCATTTACAGATTTGCCTGAGTGGTTGAGGAAGTCGTTGTTGTTTACGTTGATAAAAAACTGTGCGGTCGCAGAATGTGGGTCTTGAGTACGCGCCATTGCGATGGTGCCTACTTCATTTGCAACACCATTATCAGCTTCGTTTTCGATAGGATCTTTCGTGTCTTTCTGCTCCATGTCAGGCGTGAAACCACCGCCTTGAATCATGAAGTTGTTAATTACACGGTGGAAAATAGTGTTGTCAAAAAAGCCGTCTTCTACATAAGAAAGGAAGTTAGCTACTGTTTTAGGTGCCTTATCTTCAAAAAGCTCCAGAGTGATGTCACCAAAATTTGTTTTTAACGTAACCATTGTGGTTTGTCCTGTGTGTTAGCGTATATGTAAAGTGGGCGCTAGTTTAGCGCAAAACGAGTAGATTGCGCAAAACGACGTTTACTGCTCAGCGCAGAAATATCTGTTTAAAAGGCTTGTACCATTTAAATCGTGACAATGCTAAACTTTGCGGCCGAAAAATTATGACAAACAGGAAATATAGACATGCTACATCTTTACAATACCCGAACCCGTGAAAAAGCGAAGTTTGTTCCGCTTCAAGAAGGGAAAGTGGGTTTGTATGTGTGTGGTATTACCGTTTACGACCTAAGTCATATGGGCCACGCCCGTACCTACCTAAGTTTTGATGTTTTAGTACGCTACATGCGCCACCTCGGTTTAGATGTGAAGTATGTACGAAACATCACCGATATCGACGATAAAATTATTGCTCGCGCCAATGAGAATGGCGAAAGCTTCGAAGCACTAACCGCACGTACTATCGCCATGATGCACGAAGACTTTGCGGCGATTAACTTGCTAGAGCCAGACGTTGAGCCGACAGTCAGTGGGCACATGGATGAGATCATTGAGATCATTCAGCGCCTGATGGATAAAGGTTATGCTTATCAAGCAAAAAGCGGTGATGTGCTCTTTGATGTGAGTAAGTTTGATGATTACGGCAAGCTGAGCAAACAAGACTTAGAGCAGCTCAAAGCCGGTGCCCGTGTTGAAGTGGCAGCAGGTAAAGACGACCCGCTAGATTTCGTGCTTTGGAAAACCACGAAGCCGGGTGAGCCAGCATGGCAATCACCATGGGGCGAAGGCCGTCCGGGCTGGCACATTGAGTGTTCTGCAATGAACCACAAGCATCTTGGTGCACATTTCGATATACATGGCGGTGGCTCAGATTTAACCTTCCCGCACCACGAAAACGAAGTGGCGCAGTCGTGCTGCGCGTATGACACACCGTACGTAAACGTGTGGATGCATGCGGGGATGGTACAGGTTAATGACGAAAAAATGTCTAAGTCACTGGGTAACTTCTTTACCTTGCGCGATGTGTTAAAAGAGCACGATGCAGAAACGCTGCGTTTCTTCTTGATGTCGGCGCATTATCGTAGCCAGTTGAGCTATTCACAAGACAACATCACCCAAGCAAAAGCAGCGCTAGAACGTTTATATACTGCGCTGCGCGGTGTAAAAGTAGATGAAGGTACCGATCTTAGCTACGGCGGTTACTTAGCGCGCTTTGAAGCGGCAATGAACGACGACCTAAATGTACCTGAAGCCTTTTCGGTGTTGTTCGATGTTGCACGTGAGCTTAACCGTCAAAAGAGTAATGCTGATGAAGCGGGTAAACTGGCCGCCGTTTTAAAAGGTCTAGGCGCAATTTTGGGTATGCTTCAAAGTGATCCTGACACCTATCTTAAAGGCGGTGAGGGTAACGATGATGAAGCCGCAGAAATTGAAGCGTTAATTAAACAGCGCAACGACGCCCGTGCAGCTAAGGATTGGGCGGCAGCTGATGCTGCTCGCGATGCATTAAACGCGAAAGGCGTAGTATTAGAAGACGGCCCAAGCGGCACTACGTGGCGAAAAGCGTAGCAATAGCTGTTGTATTTTGAGTCGAGAAAGCCCACTTATTGTGGGCTTTCTTATTTCGTACGACCCGTCCTAAATAGCGTTGACACTTTTTAAGCATTCATTCACCTCGCTCAGCAATTTTATACGCAACGAAGCGTTTTGGTTAAAACGCTTTTTAGAGTTACAAAAAAGCCCGGTATCAACGCCGGGCTTTGTAATAGATTTTGTCTTAAGCTTAAAAATGTGGTCGCTTACGTTTAGATTATTCTCTGTTAAAGAAGCGAAAACGATTTATCATTTATTGAGCGGAGCATCAGAGTTAAAGCGGAACTTTCCTTTCAATAAAGGACCTGTTAGCTCACAACTTTGTTCAAAGTCTACTGCCAAGTTTTGAATATTGCCACTCCCATCATAAGACATTTCAAGAATTTCAAACTTGCCAATACTCTGATTGCATCCTCTTCCCGAGCCAGTGAAGCTTAATCCAGGTAACGTTGGAGACTGGAAGGGATATCTTCTCGCTTCCTCATACACGCCAACATCAATAGACTCGTTAGCAGGTGCTGCTAGGTCTAAATTCCACCAATCGGTTCCGTCATAACTTACACCTATAAAATTAGGTGTCCCTACATCGTAAGATATCCAGAACACGCCATCTGTCTCTGTATACACGCGGCTCTCGCCACCTCCAATATAATCGCCAGTAGGACTATCAAAACTCAAAAATGTACTCATTGGAGCCATATAGGTTAGCGATAGAGTTTCTGTCACACTGTAACCCGAAGGCGCTGTTATAACTACTTCAACGGTAATGTCTTCAGTCGTCCCTTCTGGCACAGTGAACGTCGTTACAGCCTCTGTAGGAGAGTTAAACTCTACGCCAATTTCACTTTTTTCTTTCCATTGAAAAGACAGAACCCCACCAGTGTTATTTACAGTATCAATTGCACTAAGCTGAGGAGTATCGTTGTAACGAAATAGGTTCGACTGCTTACTGACAACAGGAATTATCTTGTTGCTTGTTTTGATGGTTGAAAATCGCGCGAATGCGGTTTGGCCATTTGTAGAAATTGCTTCGATATCACTTAATGTATATGTAGCATTTGCTTTGAGGGCTCTTATAGGGGTAACAATTACCATAGAGCCATTGATTTCGATATCGGCAGGTACTCTATCGTAAGGGAAATCAAAATTCTCAAAACTCGCCTCCCCGTATGAACCAGAAGCAGAATCTACTGGTCTAGAAAAGACCATTACAATGCTATCACTTAAACCAAAGTTGTTCAGCGAAGCTTCCTTAATGAAAGCGGCAAACGAGAAATTGTCGGAACGAAAAGGCGTAATAAAATCTGGGGCTTGTGTTCCAACACCCATAAGTGCCCCTTCAACAGCCTCTTCCCAACGCACTAAGAAAGACTCTTCTCCGTAAGCAACATTGTAATACATGGAGTTTTCAACAAAGTTAGCGGAAACTTTCACTACATCAGCTGAAGAGGTGAATATGGAAACTTCCCCCTCATTTGGGTATTCGTTGAAAAAGCCTGAAAACGATTCTATTTGCGCGACCTGATAAGCCTCACCGATAGTCTCGTCATCAATAGTGCCATTCACATTGACTCGATACTTCGCAGTTAGATAATCATTTTGTTTCATAACCTCGAAATCATTAAAGGTTAATACTTTTTCGCCATTAAAGCTTAGTGCAACATCACCGAGAGTAATTATTGACAATTCACTGTTTGTTGGCGCTTCTGCATATTCAATGCGAACTTGACCATCCAAATTAATGGATCCGTCAATTTCTAAATCACTTAAATCAAGAGTTGCATCGAAACCTTCATTCTCAACATATGAGTTGATCGTGTAAACGACGCTTCCGTCAACAAAGTCAGCTAAGCTTCCTATATAACACTCGCGATAAGTAATGGTTAATGTGTCACCACTTGATAGCTTACTGTCGCTGTCGGTATCAAAATGTGTTTTTTCAAAAAGTCCGCCATTGCTACAACTGACTTCGCCCGCTGTATCAAGCGTTTTGGGAAATGCTAAGTCATTTTGCGCCATAAAACCAAGCTGCAGAAAACTATCCAATGATGAAAGGCTGCTTAATGAGGCTTCAGTTTGATAGTCGGCCAAAATGATTTTGGGTGGGGGAGGTGTCGCTCCGCTACCACTTCCATTGCCGGGGCTGTCATTTCCGCTGCCTCCGCCGCCACAAGCGGAAACGAAAAGGACTGAAGATAATGAAATGAGAGATACTTTCGATATGATATTAAAGTTCGTCAATGCAAGACTTCCTTATCTTTTAAATTAAAGTTTGAGATTCCAGTGGCGGGAGTATAAAGCGCGTTTTAGTTAAAGTTAACCATTTTTAGCTTTGGTCTACTTAGTATGCATATAGGTGCATCAAGCGTTTTAGCTAATATCAGGCTTGCCAGTGGGAATAGCCGATTCTTTTTCTGTTAAATGCGATTTCCAGCGCTGCTGTGCAACGTGTGCTTTTACCAGTTCTAAGCATTCATTGACAACGTTAAGCACTTCTTTATCAAGCGCATCGGCAGTAGGGGTATAGTCGTGCATACCCACTGAAATGAAGTGATCGATACGCTCTGCATCTAAGTCGCTTAACAGGTTTACCAGCGAAGTAGTGACAATGTCGGTCACCGATTCTTCTAAGGTGTTTTCGATCGTTTTACCGATGACCGGTAGGTAGTGCAGGGAAGAGACTTGCGCATTACTTCTTACGGCTTTTCCTACGCTTTTCCTTACGTGTTCGCGAATTACTTCGCCGTGTTCTTCATTCTGAATAGATTGGCCTAAATGGTTGATCACCCCTGCCATCCACTGAGTAATTACCGGGCGACGGGGAGCAAGCACCTGTGCGTTGATATCGTCTAATAATGGCGAACCTGCCGAAATATCTTTCTGTGCATCGCTTAGTACTTTAACCACAATCCTATCACTGAGTTCTTCAACAAACACGTCGTAGTAAAAGGCGAAAAAGCGGAATACCGCAGTTTGGTTTAAATCGATAATTTCGAACTTGTGCAAGCGATGTAATAGGGAGAATATTCGCAAAAAGCGAAACAGACGAGTCGGCCCAGTTGGGATCAAACCAATAATGTCGTACCAGTGTAAAAACGGGAAAAAATACCAGCGTAAGTGTTCTTTGCGGATAACAGCAACTACCCAGCGAAAGCAGAATTCGGTGAAAAATATAGCGATAAAGACTAAGTCGACCAACAAAAAGTTATTGTGAATAGGGTCGTACGCGCTAAGGAATGTGGGAAAGTAGGTACCTAGTAGGCCATACACAAAGTCTGTGGCGTACAGTGCATCAAAAATCAGCCATGCTAGGTTCACAAACAATATCCCTAGCATGACTAAATCTAGAATTAACCAAGGCGTTTCGTGACTATTTCGCAAATTTTCTCGGTTAATTCTTAGCATTTCCATATCCTTTTTGTGACGTAACGCGTAAATGCTGAAAAGCAGACCCGTCATCTCCCGCGCACTTTATATCACTAACTTGACGCGTTTAGCCGTGTTACATCCACATAAAGTTTAAGTTTTTGACCGGGTTGAAGGTATCGCTTGGTATTTAGCGAGTTCCACTTACCGATATCGCTGACCTTTACATTAAACTTGCTTGCAATAAGCGACAGTGAGTCACCATTTCTTACCGTGTAAGTCAGCTTTTTGGTAACACCGCTAGTTACGCCGCTTTCTTGCCAAACGACGAGTGTTTTACCCGGGTGTAGCATATCGCCCGGTGCCATACCGTTCCATTTCGCAAGCTGCTTAGTGCTTATTTTGTATTTACGGGCAATATCCCAAAGCGTATCACCTGATTTAACAATATGGCTTATTTTCTGTTGCGATGTGTTGCTGTTTTGCAAACATCACCTGATTTAACAATATGGCTTATTTTCTGTTGCGATGTGTTGCTGTTTTGCAAACTTGCTAAACGTTGTTCCTGCGACAAAGTATAGCTGTCGAGCTCTTGAAGCGCGACGGGAACCATAATGGCCTGACCTACACGTATCATAGAACTGTCCAGTTCGTTAATTCTTTTTAGCACTTTCACTGTCGTATGATATTGCTTAGCAATTTTGCTTAAGCTGTCGCCAGGTTTTACTGAATGACGTACCCAGTTCAGACGTTCTTTTTGATCTATGTTCGCGAGTGCTTGAGAAAACGCCGCTGCCTTTTTGATTGGAAGAACTAACCTATGAGGGCCATCAGGCGATGTTGCCCAACGGTTGAACCCCGGGTTTAATCCATGAAGTTCCTTTAACGACATACCCGCCAGTTCCGCGGCAAAAGCCAAATCGACCTGTGAGCCAATATCAACCACCTCGATAACCGCCACATTCTCAATTTCTGGCCATGAATACGCGTACTCATCTTTATTTTTAAGAATATCTGCTAATGCCAAAAGTTTAGGCACGTAAGCGCGTGTCTCTCTCGGTAAGTCTAAATTCCAGAAATCAGTGGGTTTACCTGCACGTTTATTTGCGTTGATTGCTCTTTGAACTCGACCCTCGCCACTGTTATACGCAGCCAGCGCGTGTAGCCAGTCTCCCTCGAACATTTCATTTAAATAGGTGAGGTAATCAAGCGCACCTTGCGTTGAGGCAACCACATCACGGCGACCGTCATACCACCAGTTTTGCGGCATACCAAACCGTTTGCCCGTACCAGGTATAAACTGCCACATTCCCGCAGCGCGACCGTGAGAATACGCAAAGGGGTCGAATGCACTTTCTACGATAGGTAAAAGCACGAGCTCCATTGGCATGTCGCGCTTTTCAATTTCTTCAACGATGTAATAAAGAAAGGGCTTTGCGCGTTTAACAACACGCGCCATATACTCAGGATGCTTCAAGTACCATTTTCGTTGGGAATTGACTCGGCTATCATCTGGTATGGGAAGCGCGAAGCTTGCGCTGGCTCGTGCCCACACATCAGTCACTACCGCCTGCGTATTTACGTCAGGTGAATCGGTAATTTCTGCTCCTTCTTCGAGCACTTCGTCGTTGGGATGAACGACATCGATTACGCCTTCTCTTGCAAGCTCGCAATCAGAAATAGCTTCTTCGGTTTCGTGAATTTCACTACAGGCTTCTAATGACACATTCTCGTTAGTGTTAATTTGCGCACTGTCGTCATTATTATCGGTTAACTGACAACCCGTTAACCCTATCGCCAATATCAGCGGCGATAGTGGGAAAAACTTCAACTGCATATATGAAGAAACCTCTTGGAGCACTGCAAACCGACAATGTTACGATAATCGGTTTAATAATGCATCAAAACTCATCTTTCCAGCGGCGAACTGCAGCAAAAACTGCTACATCGTCAACCAGGTTATTTTCGCAATAGGCTTCGGCAGCGGTTTTCACAGAAAGTTCATGTGCCCTTAGAAACGGATTGATATTTTTTTGTTCTTTGAGAGTGCTCGGTAGCGTAGGCATGTTTTTTTCACGCATTGACGTTACCCAGTCTGAATATTCGTTCAGCGCCTTATTGTTGGGTTCAACCGATAAGGCAAACTTCACATTTGCTTGGGTGTACTCATGGGTACAGTACACTTTTGTGGTATCGGGTAAACGCTTGAGTTTATTGAGTGAGTGATGCATTTGTTCTGGAGAGCCTTCAAATAGTCTTCCACAACCAGCAGAAAACAAGGTATCGCCGCAAAACAAAGTGCCATGCCCAAAGAAAGCAATATGGTCTAGCGTGTGTCCGGGCACTTCCATGACCTGCAAGGACAAATTCAAAACGGGAAGCGATACCGTATCACCTTGCGACACCGATTTGGTAATGCCGCGAATGTGGTTCCCACGAGGCCCAATAACGGGAAGATCGGGGACTGCGGACACCAGTTTTGCAATGCCACCTGTGTGATCTCGGTGATGATGCGTGATAAGCACTGCACTTAGTGTTAAGCCTTTTGCTTTAAGAAAAGCTAGCACAGGCTCGGCATCTCCCGGGTCGACAACAATCGCATTATCATCATCGTAAAGACACCAAATATAATTATCAGTGAATGCGGGGATAGGGTGAATGCTCACGTTTGAAGGAAGTGTTTCTGCCGTCATATTTGTCCCTGCTTGTGTAGGTAGAATAATGCGTTACTATAGGGGCTTGTGGACAGCAGAGCAACCAAAGAGCGCGCAGTGATAATGAAATCGGCGTTTAGAGCCAAACCACCTCGCTACCCCACAAACTGGGGAGACTTTCCTGCGGGTGAGCACATTCGCACTGCGGTTAACACAGTGTGTAGTGATTACGCAGAACGCATTTTCGGGTATCACTTCGCCAAATTAGGCACACTCAGCGCAGAAATTAATCTGGATAGTAGCCCTATACGGCATCATATCAATCATGTTCCGTTTGATAGCCAATTAAGCGGGCAGTGTGAGCAGGAAAGTCAGAACAAAGCGCTAGGGCAGAATGACGCGTCGAGCCACGCATTTAAAGATGACCAATATGGTAACGTTAAAAAGAACAGAGGTAACACTGTTGTTGGGTTGTCGCATCGGTTGCCTTTTTCGGAAAACAGCATTGATGGTTTTTTGCTCGCAAATGAACTTGACTTTGCGCAGGACCCTCACGAAATTTTAAGAGAAGTAGATCGCGTCATAACACAAAACGGCTACGTTATTATTAGTGGGTTCAACCCTTTAAGCTTGGCGGGCATTGCCAAGTACTTGCCGGTAAAACGCGGCAATATTCTTCATGATGCACGCTTTTTTACATCATACCGCATTAAAGACTGGCTTCAGCTACTCGGCTTTGAAATAGTGGAACAGCGGCAAGTGCTGTTTTCTACGCTTTTCTTTCAGCAACGATGGAAGGGGGCAGTGAAGCTTCAAAACTATCTCGCGTCTTACTTGCCTTGGTGTAGTGCTGTTTATGTCATTTTAGCGAAGAAGCGGGTGATTCCCATGACTGCTATCAAGCCCAAGCGCAACGTCAAACCTAGTTTCTCAGCGGTTGGTGCTAGTGTAAGAGCCACCACGTTTAATCGCTCTCGCCGTTAGTTTCGCTCGCTTTGTTGTCGCTACGTGCAAAGTGACTAGCCGAGCTCCCATGCCCACGGTAACGCTACTACTAAGGTAACAAAAAAGCCACGAAGGTTTTAATTCAACGTGGCTTTTGGTGTAGAGACCGTCTTTGATTCGGTTTCTTGACGCAACTGCGTTACTTCAATAGGCTTACTTAACGCGCATACCAGGCTTTGCGCCTTCGTGAGGTTCAAGGATATAAAGCTCGTCGCCGCCAGGGCCTGCGGCCAATACCATGCCTTCACTCATACCGAAGCGCATTTTACGCGGGGCTAAGTTAGCCACCATTACAGTGTGCTTGCCGATAAGGGCTTCTGGCGAGTAGGCTGATTTAATGCCTGCAAATACCTGTCTGGTTTCGCCGCCTAAGTCGAGCTCTAAACGTAAAAGTTTGTCGGCTTTCTCCACGTGCTCTGCTTTCGCAATGCGGGCAATACGTAAATCTACCTTCGCAAACTCATCAAACGAGATGGTATCGCTGATAGGATCTTTCGCAAGCGGGCTGTCTGGGTCGACAGCCGGTGCGGCTGGCGCTAGGCTTTCTTTTGAATCTTCAACCATGGCGTCAATCTTCTCCATTTCTACACGCTGCATCATTGGCTTGAACTTGTTGATGGCATGGCCTTTCAATAGGGTTTGCAGTGAATTCCAGTCGAACGTGTCGTTTAAGAACTCTTCAGCTTTTTCCGCAAGCACAGGCAGTACGGGCTTTAAGTAAATCACTAAAAGACGGAACATATTGATACCTAGCGAGCATACGTCGTGCGTGAACTGCTGCTTAGTTTCGTCTTTAATGGTTACCCAAGGCGCGTTGTTGTCAATAAACTGGTTCGCTTTGTCAGCAAGGGCCATGATTTCGCGCACAGCTTGGTGGTATTTGCGTTTCTCGAAAAGTGCAGCGATGCTTTCAGACGCGTTTTGGAACTCAGCAATCAACTCTGGCTCAATGACGTTGTCAGACAATTTGCCGTCGAAACGCTTAGTGATAAAGCTTGCGCAGCGGCTTGCGATGTTAACCACTTTACCCACAAGGTCTGAATTCACTTTTTGAGCAAAGTCAGTAAAGTTAAGGTCGATGTCGGTAACGCCGTCACCTAGCTTAGACGCAAAATAGTAACGTAGATATTCCGGGTTCAAGTGATCAAGGTAAGTACGGCCTTTTATGAAAGTACCGCGCGACTTTGACATTTTCGCACCGTTTACCGTTACAAAACCGTGGATGTTTACGCCAGTAGGCTTACGGTAGCCTGCGCCTTCAAGCATGGCGGGCCAGAATAGGCAATGGAAGTAGGTTATGTCTTTACCAATGAAGTGGTAAAGCTCGGCCTCTGAATCTGCCTTCCAGAAATCATCAAACTCTAGGCTGTTCTGATCGCAGAAGTTTTTGAAACTCGCCATATAGCCAACGGGTGCATCTACCCACACATAAAAGAACTTGTTTGGGGCACCTGGAATTTCAAACCCGAAATAAGGCGCGTCGCGACTGATGTCCCACTGCTGAAGGCCTTCAGTGAACCACTCTTGTAGCTTGTTGGCCATCTCTTCTTGAAGGGCACCGGAGCGGATCCACTCTTTCAGCATGCCTTCAAATTTAGGCAGGTCAAAAAAGAAGTGCTCAGATTCACGTAACACCGGTGTGGCACCCGATACAACGCTGCGCGGGTTTTTCACTTCAGTAGGGCTATACGTTGCGCCGCACACGTCACAGCTATCGCCGTTTTGGTCTTCTGCGCCACAGCTTGGGCACGTACCCTTAACGAAACGGTCCGGCAAGAACATTTCTTTTTCAGGGTCGAACAGTTGGTTAATAGTACGCTTACTGATGTAACCTGCGTTATCTAAACGGGTGTAAATTTCTTCACACAATGCCTTGTTTTCTGGCGAATGGGTTACATAGTAATTGTCGTAATTAACGTGGAAATCAACAAGGTCTTGATGATGCTCTGCACGGGTTCTAGCCACCATTTCTTCTGGTGTTATGCCAAGCTCTTGGGCTTTAAGCATAACCGGCGTACCGTGTGCATCGTCTGCGCAAACACTGTAACATTCGTTTCCGCGAAGGCGTTGAAAACGAGTCCAGATGTCGGTTTGAATGTGTTCTAGCAAATGACCTAAATGAATAGAGCCATTTGCGTATGGCAACGCACTGGTTACCAGAATTCGGCGTTTTTCTGACATAATGACGTTATTGATTCTTTGCGTTTCAAAATGGGTGCAAATACTAGCGGAAAACCGCGTTTTTTGCATTACGTAATTCACACAATTCTACTACTAGTAAGGCATTTTATGTTCTTTTCTCGCAAAGCGGAGCCACCAACGCAAAAAGTTGCTGTAATTTTGGCCAAGTATTTTTCATTAGATGTTGAAGATACCTTGCCATGGTGTGCGTTCAGCCAGACAGAAAATGAAGATGCGGGAGTTACGGTTACTTTACCATTTTGTATCGCCACACAGTTAAACGTGCTTAAAGAAGAAGTAATTAAACAACTAAAAGGCAAGCTTGATGATGCCACGCTTACCTTTAAACAACATATTGCCAGCGGTGAAACAGCGGTTGCACCGGTAACCAACATTAAAAATATCATAGCGGTCGCCTCTGGCAAAGGCGGTGTCGGAAAGTCTACAACCAGTATCAACCTTGCTTTTGCGCTTATGCAGGAAGGCGCTAAAGTAGGAATTTTAGATGCCGATATCTACGGTCCATCAATTCCTATTATGCTTGGTAACCCCGATGCGCACCCTGAAAGCGAAGACAACAAGCATATGCAGCCACTTAAAGCTCATGGCTTGGTGGCAAATTCCATCGGGTATTTGGTTCCACAAGAAGATGCAGCCGTTTGGCGCGGGCCAATGGCAAGCCGAGCACTAAAGCAGTTATTAGATGAAACCTTGTGGCCCGTGCTCGATTACCTAATTGTAGATATGCCGCCGGGTACTGGCGACATTCAGTTGACGATGGCGCAGCAAGTGCCGCTTACCGCATCTGTCGTAGTAACTACGCCACAAGATTTAGCGCTAGCGGATGCGCAAAAGGGCATCAGCATGTTTGAAAAAGTTAACGTGCCGGTGCTGGGGCTTATTGAAAATATGAGCTATTACCAGTGCAGAGCCTGTGGTACCAAAGACTACGTGTTTTCAAAAGACGGGGGGGAAGCACTTGCCGAACGTCATGGGTTACCGCTTTTGGGGCAGCTTCCCCTTGATATCCACATTCGGGAGCATGGCGATGCGGGCACACCCTTGTTAATAACTTCGCCTGAAAATGACTTGAGTGAAAGTTATCGAGAGGCAGCGCGGGCTCTATCTATGCAATTAGCCCTTACCGTTGCGCCGCGCAAAGGAGCGGTTACACACATCAAAGGCGACCCGATTGGAATAGTGGGTAAAGCTTAGTTCGACATGAATGGTCAGCATGTCAGGCTGCTTCCTTTTAAAATTAAGTAAAAATTGCGCAAAAGCTGATAAAACAAGCGTTTGAGCAGTTGAATGCAGGCCATGACATACGCATAATAGCGGCCTAACGAAATGAGGAATACACCATGCGCTTGTGCGACCGCGATATCTACCAACATCTGCAAGATGGAAAAATTAAAATCGACCCTACACCTAACTACGATCAGATTAGTGGTGTAACGGTAGATATCCGCCTAGGTAACAAGTTTCGTGTATTTGAAGATCACCAAGCGCCGTTCATAGATTTAAGTGGCCCGAAAACGCAAGTGCAAGAAGCGCTCGATCACGTGATGAGCGATGAAATTGTGCTAGAAGAGGGCAAGGCTTTTTTTCTTCACCCTGGCGAGCTGGCGCTTGCTATCACGCATGAATCCGTAACCTTGCCTGACAACATTGTGGGTTGGCTTGATGGGCGTTCATCGCTTGCGCGTTTAGGCTTGATGGTGCACGTAACCGCGCACCGAATTGACCCAGGTTGGTCCGGCAATATTGTACTTGAATTTTACAACAGCGGTAAACTTCCTTTGGCGCTTCGCCCCAAAATGAAGATTGGAGCGCTCAGCTTTGAGGTGCTTTCCGCACCGGCAGAAAAGCCTTATAACGCAAGAGTCGATGCGAAATATAAAGGTCAAGCGGGTGCAGTAGCCAGCAGAATTTCGTCAGATGAAGAAAGCAAGTAAGAAAAATAGCTAAAAAACAAGGTTTTTTGAAAAGCCTCGTGCGTTTCCCGCCAATTACTGATAGAAAATATAAGAGCAATAACTAGGGTTTAAGCCCTTGCACTTATAATAAAGCTATCAGTAAAGGGAAGCGCAATGCACACTGACCCTCAACCGTCTCCAGAAATCCCACGGCGAAAGCCGACACGAAAAAACAGTATTATTCTGTTTGCGTTCATAGTCTCTGTTCTAAGTGGCATTGGGCTATGGGTTATCGACCAACCCAGCGACATCATTTTTACTGCTGCTATTACGTTATTTGTTGCGGTGCTTTGGGTAACAGAAGCACTTCCCATTCCGGCGACTTCACTTTTACCTTTTGCACTATTTCCACTATTTGGGGTGTTGTCGCACAGCGAGGCCGCATCAGCGCTTGGAAGTCACGTTATCATTCTATTAATGGCTGCGTTTATGCTGTCTAAAGCATTAGAGCGCGCTAATTTGCACAAGCGTTTTGCCATTTATATGCTTCGAGTAACAGGCAGTGGTAGCCCGCTTAAGCTGGTACTTGGTTTCATGCTGACTACCGCTGTGCTGAGCATGTGGATAAGTAACACAGCCACGGTTTTGATGATGTTGCCTATGGCGATTGCCATTATCAACGCGGTAGACAACCCGCGTTTTGGCGTAGCACTTATTCTCGGCATAGCCTATTCAGCAAGCTTGGGCGGAGTGGGTACGCCAATTGGCACACCACCGAATATAATCTTCATGAGCGTATATGAAGAAACTCAAGGCATTGAATACAGTTTTATCGATTGGATGAAAACGGGCGTTCCTATTGTGATTATAGGCGTACCGATTATGGCGTTATGGCTAGCGCGCGGTATTAAAGAAGTGGGGAACAT
Organism: Alteromonas sp. KUL106; assembly: GCF_009811415.1. Classification (GTDB taxonomy): domain Bacteria; phylum Pseudomonadota; class Gammaproteobacteria; order Enterobacterales; family Alteromonadaceae; genus Alteromonas. Next base: position 36,422 of record NZ_BLIG01000013.1, read on the forward strand.
CGATTTACCCATGCCAAGTACGTGGACAAAAGCTGAAAAACGCGTGCTTGCCATATTTGGCACGGTGGCATTCGCCTGGATTTTCCGGCCTTTTTGGACAGCATGGATAGGCGTAAGCACTATAAGCGACAGTACAATTGCCGTCGCCGGTGTTGCCGCCATGTTCTTCACCAACAGCGGTAATGACAACGGGCAGGTGGACGCCAAAGGCAATAACGACAAGCTGCTAGATTGGAAAACGGCCAACGATATTCCATGGGGGATGTTACTTTTATTTGCAGGCGGCATTTGTATTGCTAAAGCGTTTATGTCTTCAGGCCTAAGCGTATTAATGGGAACATGGCTTACAGGACTGTCTACCTTGCCGGTTCTTCTTTTGGTACTTTGTATTTGTCTGTTTGTAACCTTCCTAACGGAAATAACGTCTAATACAGCGACGTCGACATTGCTAATGCCCATTCTCGCCGCCGCAGGTATGGCGGTGGGAGTAGACCCAAAACTACTTATGATACCAGCTGCGATAAGCGCAAGTTGCGCCTTTATGTTGCCGGTGGCAACCGCACCTAACGCAATTGCATATTCAACAGACAAATTTGATATTAAGACCATGGCGAGAGAAGGTGTAGTGCTAAACGTGCTGGTTGCATTCGTAGTAACGGCGGTATGTTACGTCACGCTCGCCTGATAAATCTAACGGTTGATGATGGGATTTAACGTATAAATTAGCAAAGGTGGTTAGCAATTGAGCGCTTGAACAGGCTTATTGCTAATTCTCGTTGCATTGTGAATAAATTTGAGTAGACTTACTCGCTCTTTCGGTCGGTGTGTAGCGCAGCCTGGTAGCGCACTGTCATGGGGTGTCAGGGGTCGGAGGTTCAAATCCTCTCACACCGACCAACTTCTCTCTCACCCTTGAGTGGCTTGACATGCAGCCATTCAGTATCTAAAAATATCGGCTCTACCCCATAAACGGGGGATCAGCATTCACCTTACACGATTGATAACCCCATCCCATCCACAATGGGGGCTCTACCCCATAAACGGGGGATCAGCATTCATCTCACTCTGTTGATAGGCTCTACCCCATAAACGGGGGATCAGCATTCATCTCACTCTGTTGATAACACCATCCCATCCACAATGGGTCATCACTCTTATTCGATAATTTTCAAAGTTTCT
>NZ_BLIG01000014.1 GCF_009811415.1 Alteromonas sp. KUL106
CAACCACGAAGTTAAGGTTTTGGCCAGTGCACGAAGTGGACTGTGATGTAACTGTTCAAGCAAGTCTAAGAACCTCGGTAATGTCTTCTCCATTCGTTTTTCATTCATAGTCTTTAACAGCATATACCTGATGAGCTTCTGTTTGACCTCATACAGTGTTTTTAACACCGGATAGTCAACCAAGTAGCGTTGTAGGTTGCTGCTATTCTCTTCGTTTAAATGCCATTGATGTCGTCGCATCAAACTAAGTAAACCTCGATTCTTACGTCCTTCAGGATGGTGTTGCTGCCACGCTTTTAAGAAGTGATGGTTGATCAAGCGCACCACATGGAAACGGTCAGCGACTATCGTAGCATTAGGGAAATAGCGTTTGGCAATACCACGATAGGTTTCCGATAAGTCCATCGCGATGAGCTTCACGTTCTCTTTATTGGGAAGGTGGCGCAAGTACGAGCGTAAACTTAATTCAGAACGTCCCAGTTTTACATCAAACACACTACGATGTCGTAAATCTACAAACGTCGTCGCATAACCCTTCTTACGGGTAAAAAAGTGTTCATCTATCCCCAGCATCTCCGGGCAAGGTCGACTGATAATCTCTTTATATTTTTGACTGATGTGAGACTGATACCAACGTTCAACGGTGGTAGGACTTATACGGTGCGTGCGCGAGGTCACAGGCCTCACGTGTAATTTACCCTCCATCATTGCATGAATCGTTCAGAGAAAAGCGATGATTCTCTTTGTATTCATGTTTAATAAATATATTTAAAAAGTCGGTTGATGTGCGTAACGTTCTAATTAAATGGCTTCAACCGTACGAACTCATATTTATTTTTAAGTGGTTAAACCAAGGATTCAAAAAAAGTAATTCAACGCACCGGTTCTGTAGTTTTATGGTTTTATACTCACTACTAAAGTATAGTGAATTTAGGTATTTGTGGTAGTCTCTTCTTTGCGATACACACAGAATAAAAAGTACTACTGAGTTCTGATTGAACCAGCATCAAGGTGAAATGGAGTTTCATAAAAATGGCGTCCTCTATCCAGCAAAGTAACTTCGGGTTTCTACAAGAGCATGATTCGCTTTTTGTTGAAATAGCCTTGTCTGCTGAAAGAGCTTTCTCGAGCGATCCCAACACAACGTTAATGAAGCTCAGGCAACTGGGTGAAGCACTAGCACAGCACATTGCAGCATTGGTTGGAATTGAGTTTGACGATAAGACTTCCCAGGCTGATTTGATCTATAAAATAAACCGGGAGCTAAAACTAGAGCCGGTAGTCAGGGAGTTATTCCATACCCTCAGAATGGAAGGCAATAAAGCAACTCATACTTTTAGAACTCAGCACAAAGAAGCCATAAATGGTTTGGTGGTTGCCCGCAAATTGGCCATATGGTTCCACCAGTCCTTCGGAAAATCAGGGGTTCAATTTAAACCTGGTCCTTTTATTCCACCCACCGACCCTAGCGAACAGTTACGCCAGTTACAATCTCAAATTGCGAAATTAAAGAGTGATTTAGAACTAGCGAACGTTAACTTAGATTCCAGCAATCAACTTAATGATCTGGTAGCCAAAGAAAAGGCGGAATATGAAGCGCTAGCACTGGCAATGGACGAAGAGTCTCGTTCTTTAGCGAAGCAAGCATCGAAACATGAAGATGCCTTACAGGCACAACGTCAAGACTACGAAGCAAAAATAAAGGCACTTCTAGCTCAGTTGGCGGCGGCTGATGAGAAAACGCAAAGTGCCCAACGCAGTCAGATAAACAAAAACACACAGGCGGCAACGCAACACATAGTGTTGGATGAAGCGCTAACCCGCATTTTAATTGATCAGCAATTGATAGAAGCTGGTTGGACAGCAGACAGTGAAGCCCTTACTTATAAAGGCGGCGCCCGTCCAGAAAAAGGCAGGAATATCGCGATTGCCGAATGGCCTACCGAGCATAATAGCGAAAAAGGTAGAGCGGACTATGTGCTGTTTTCCGGTTTAACGCCCATGGCCGTGGTTGAGGCGAAGAAAGAAAACACAAACGTTGCAGGAAAAATTTCGCAAGCAGAACGATATAGCAAGGGTTTTAGTGTTTTACCCCCTATGCTGGGCGCATGGGAACTAGCAGGTTTAACAATTGCCTGGCCCAATGAGCAAGAAAGCCATTATAAAATCCCGTTTGTCTACTCCTGCAATGGTCGCCCATATGTTCCTCAGCTGGCTGAACAGTCTGGAACCTGGTTTCGTGATGTGCGCGAAACTGCCAATACTAAACGTGCACTCCCCAAATTTCATACGCCAGAAGGCTTAATCGACAAACTGAAACGCAGTAAAGAAGAGGCTGAGAAAAAGTTAAAAGCCGAGCCCTTTGGCTATCTAAAAGTTCGTGATTATCAGCAAAAAGCCATTATTGCGGTGGAAAATACGTTAGCGAAAGAAGTACGTACTGCGCTTTTAGCTATGGCAACAGGAACCGGTAAAACGCGCACCATCATCGGTTTGATGTACCGGTTTTTAAAGGCAGAGCGGTTTAAGCGTATTTTATTCCTGGTAGACCGCACCGCACTGGGTCAGCAAGCTATCGACGCCTTTAATGAGGCTCCATTAGAACAAAATCATACCCTATCTAAAATCTATAATGTTGCAGAGCTGGGAGATATGGCTGCTGAAGCTGAAACGCGCGTGCAGGTAGCAACTGTACAGGCCATGGTAAAGCGCATCTTTATGAGCGATAACCCGCCACCGTTAGACCAGTTTGACTGTATTATTATTGATGAAGCCCACCGAGGCTATACGCTTGACCAGGAAATGACCGAAGGCGAACTCGCTACACGGGATGCAAGTCAGTATCTTTCCAGTTACCGCCGAGTGCTCGATTATTTTGATGCCGTTAAAATTGGCTTAACGGCAACGCCAGCAAAACATACTAGCGAAATTTTCGGTAAACCCGTTTATACCTATTCATACCGGGAAGCCGTAGCGGATGATTGGTTAATAGATCACGAGCCGCCGATACGATACGAAACCTTGCTAACACAAAACGGGATTAAATTTGCCAAGGGAGACAAAGTCAGCGCGATTAATACTCAAACCGGTGAAGTACAAAGCGCAGAGCTGGACGATGAACTGAACTTTGAAGTGGATGCCTTTAACCGCAAAGTGATCAACGAAAACTTTAACAAAGTGATTTGTCAGCAACTGGTTCAGGAACTTGATCCCTTTGGCGATGAGAAAACCATGATCTTCTGTGCTACAGACCTGCATGCTGATATGGTGAAACGGTTATTAGATGAAGCGTTTAAAGGCCTTTATAACGGTGAATATAACCAGGCGGCAGTCGCTAAAATCACCGGGCAAAGCGACAAAGTAGAGCAGCTCATTCGCCAGTATAAAAACGAGCGCTATCCAAATATAGCTATTACGGTTGATCTGCTGACTACCGGTATCGATGTTCCCAAAATTTGTAATCTTGTGTTTATGCGCCGGGTTAAATCACGGATTTTATATGAGCAGATGATCGGCCGCGCCACACGCCGTTGTGATGACATTGGTAAAACAGTATTTAGAATTTACGACCCGGTGGATATTTATGCTGCGTTGGCCGATGTTAATACCATGAAGCCATTGGTTAAAGATCCCAATATTACTTTGGGGCAATTGGTAGACGAAATCACTAATCCGGAACAATTGGAACGCGCTTTGAATGCTCCTGGCGATGCGCCTGAGCAGAGTCATGCCGATGTAGTGCTAAGTCAACTTAGCCAAAAAGTGATGCGCGTATTGCGAAAAGCCGGTAAAAAAGCCGAAAGCAAACCAGCACTCAAACAAAAACTGGATGAATTACACGGTTTATGGGGCGTTGAGCCCAAAAGCCTGCATAAACATTTATACGAGCTTGGACCTAAGCAAGCCGCGGCCTTTATCACAAAACATAGCGGTTTGATAAATCAGCTTGCTGAAGTGAATGAGTTACTCGGTAGTGAACGCCAACCAGTAATTTCGGAACATCATGATGAGATAAAAGAACGCACCCAAAGCTATGGCGTACATCAAAAGCCTGAAGATTACCTCGACAGCTTTAACCAGTTCATAAAAGAGCAGCTAAATCAAAGTGCAGCCCTTGCTGTAGTGGTAAATAAACCCCGGGATCTGACTCGCGATCAACTAAAAGAGATTAAGCTAATGCTTGATGGTGCAGGATACTCAGAAGCAAAACTCCAAAGTGCGGTGCGTAACCAAACTAATCAGGATATAGCAGCTAGTATTATTGGCCATATTCGCCGAGCAGCATTCGGCGAGCCATTGGTACCCTTTGAACAACGTGTTGCACAGGCAATGCTGCGAATATATGAAAGTCATAACTGGTTACCAGCACAGCGTAAATGGCTTGAACGCCTGGCAAAACAACTGGTTCATGAAGTCATTATTGATAGAGAATTTGTAAACAGCCGATTTGCAGAGCAGGGCGGAGCAAAGCAGCTGGATAAGGTACTGGGTAATCAACTGGATGTGGTACTGGATGAACTGGGTGATGCAATTTGGCCTCCTCAAAGTGCATAAACCTTATATGTATAAATAAACAGAAAAACTATACATGTTATACAGTACATGTATAATTTTTTATAAAATCTATATATATACAGATCTATATGTATAAATAAGGACATAATATTAATCATGCCTGCATCTATCACATTGTTACCACTTGATAATATAGAGCAGTGGGAAACCCGCGCAGTACTCAAAAAGGTGGCTGAAGCTCACCGATATCTGGCCGAACTAAAGGGTATTGCCGCCAGCATTCCCAATGAAGCAATACTAATCAATACGCTGGCCTTGCAGGAAGCAAAAGACAGTTCAGAAGTGGAAAACATCGTAACCACGCATGATGAGCTTTATAAAGCCAACTTATTTGAAGAAGCCATTAGCAGCCCGGCAACCAAAGAAGTGCAGGATTACGCCGTAGCATTAAAGCAGGGCTTTCAAACAGCACGGCAAAGTAAACTCATTCGCTTAAGTGACATTCTCGCCATCCAGCAAAACCTGGAGCACAATAACGCAGGCTTACGAAAGCTACCCGGCACGGATTTGAAAAATGCCCGTACGGGAGAGGTGGTGTATACCCCGCCACAACATGCAGACGAAAT
>NZ_BLIG01000015.1 GCF_009811415.1 Alteromonas sp. KUL106
AACAGCGCTAATGGATAACCTAGTGCAGTTTATTAATAACGATGAGTTATGCGATGCAGATCCGCTGGTAAAAATGGCTATCATCCACCATCAGTTTGAAAGCACTCACCCATTTTACGACGGCAATGGCCGCACAGGGCGGATCCTGAATATATTGTACCTGGTGATTAAAGACTTGCTTAACCTGCCGGTACTGTATTTAAGCCGTTTTATTATTCAGCACAAAGCAGATTACTATAATAATTTGCAGGCCGTGCGCGACACTGGAAACTGGGAACCGTGGATAGCCTTTATGCTTGATGGCGTTATCGACACAGCGCAAAACACCATCTCACTCATTAGCGAAATGAAAAGCCTTATGGCAGAAGTTAAGCACGGTATTCGTGAACAACTGCCGAAAATTTATAGCCAGGATTTACTCAATAACCTTTTTCATCACCCCTATACCAAAATCGATTTTATTATTGATGAGCTAGGGGTAACGCGAATAACCGCCACTAAATACTTAGAGCAGCTAGTAGAACACGGCTTTTTAACCAAACAAAAAATTGGCCGCGCCAACTACTACATTAATGAGCCGCTGTGCAAAGTACTAATAGCACACAGCTAAGAACCAAATAATCTATTAAGAGACAAATATGACCAATAACGACATCGTTCAAAAACTCTGGAACCTCTGCGACGTACTTCGCGACGACGGTATTAATTATTCAGATTACGTAACCGAACTCGTACTTCTGCTATTCATTAAAATGGTGCATGAGAACACTGAAGCAGGCGTATTAAAACGCCATCCTCTACCAGAAGGATGCCGTTGGACAGATATCAGCGAAAAGTCGGGTATTAACTTGCTAAACGACTACAAACGCATTCTATTAAGCCTATCAACAGGTAAAGATTCAGACGGCAATATTGTGCACGAGGACCCGCTTATCAGTGCGATCTACGCCGATGCACAAACCCGACTGCGTGAACCCCGCCATCTTGAACAAATGATCAAAACCCTCGACCAGATTGATTGGTTTAGCGCGCAAAAAGATGGGCTCGGTGATTTGTACGAAGGCTTGTTGGAAAAGAACGCGTCGGAAACGAAATCCGGGGCAGGGCAGTACTTTACCCCTCGTGCACTCATCAACTGTATGGTCCGATGCATTAAGCCGCAAATAGGCGAGGTGATTCAGGATCCTGCCGCAGGTACTGCTGGCTTCCTGGTTGCCGTAGACCAATATATGCGTGATCAAACAGACAACTATCTCGATCTTTCTGCCAAAGAAGCTGATTTCCAGAAAAACAAAGCTTTCGTTGGCGTGGAATTAGTGCCAAACACCCGACGCTTAGCATTAATGAATTGTTTACTGCACGGGATGGAAGGTGATGAAGATGGCGTAGTGCATCTAGGTAACGCTTTGGGGGATGCTGGAAAGGATTTAAAGCAAGCTGACATTATTCTGGCAAATCCGCCTTTCGGCACCAGTAAAGGTGGTGATGCATCGAATACCAGAGACGATCTCACTTACAAAACCACTAACAAGCAACTGGCGTTTTTACAGCATATTTATCGTAATTTAAAACCCGGTGGCCGAGCGGCCGTGGTGCTACCTGATAATGTACTGTTTGAAGCGGGCGTAGGTACTGAAGTACGCCGTGACCTAATGAATAAGTGCAATCTACATACTATTTTACGCCTGCCAACGGGTATTTTTTATGCCCAAGGCGTAAAAACCAATGTACTGTTTTTTACTAAAGGTTCAGCAAAAGACAAACATCAGGAAGAAAACTGCACTGAAAATGTGTGGGTATACGACCTGCGCACCAATATGCCAAGCTTTGGTAAACGCACGCCTTTTGGTAATTCCGATATTGGCTTTTCATCAGAAGAATTCGGAAAAGATCAACATCTAGGCGCTTTTGAAAAAGTATTTGGTGAATTATCTGATGGAACAAGCCAACGCAAAGAGGGCGAATACAGCTTTGGTGCACAGGAAATTGAAGTCGACAAAGAAGTCGTTGAGGAAAACCAAGGGATTGATGACCGTCTTGCGCATTCCCGCTGGCGCTGCTTTAGCCGTGAGTGGATACGCGAAACAAAAGGCGATTCTTTGGATATTTCCTGGCTCAAAGATAAAGACAGTGTGGATGCGGCTGATTTACCAGAGCCAGATGTATTAGCCCGGGGAGCCAAGGATGAACTGAAAGCAGTCCTGCGTGAATTGGATGAACTAATCAAGGCGTTGGAAGGAGCAATGTGATGGCTGAGGTTAATCTGCCACCTGAATGGTCTGTTTGTACATTTTCAGATTTGGTTTCTAGCTCATTTACTGGTTTAGTGCGCTCAGCCCGAGAACAAGGTGAAGAACGTACTTTTAAATATCTAAAAATGAACAACTTAGACAGCAAAGGAAACTTCATACTCGATGGTTTTACCAAAGTGGACGCTGAGCCAGTCGAGATAGAAAGATACTCCCTACAAATAGGAGACTTCATATTTAACACGAGGAACAGCGTTGAACTTGTCGGAAAGTGTGGTGTTTTTAACATCAAATCAGCACAGCCGATACTTTTTAACAACAATTTGTTGAAAGTTAAGTTTATTGAAGTTGAACCAAGGATTGTTGCGCACTGGCTAAATTCGCCAGTAGGAAAAAGAAATTTGCGAAACATAACATCTGCAACAACCAGTGTTGCAGCAATTTATCAAAAGCAATTATTTGGCTTAAAGTTACCGCTTTGTCCACTATCGGAACAAAAGGTGATTGCTGATAAACTCGATACTCTACTCGCGCAGGTGGAATCCACCAGAGCCCGCCTCGAACGCATTCCAGAAATCCTTAAAACCTTCCGCCAATCCGTCCTCGCCGCCGCCGTGAGTGGGAAGTTGACGGAGGAGTGGCGCTTGGAGCATCAAGCTCCTGAATCTATAAACTTCACAGAAGAAACTAAAAAAGAGAGACTTCAAAAAGGTATTAGAGAAGGGAAATTGGCTAAAGATGCAAATGTTCCATATGTACCATATGAAATTCCTGAAAGTTGGAACTGGGTGAGGCTTGGTCATTTGGCTCTTAAAATAACAGATGGAGCACACAACACCCCAAAAGTATTGGAAAGCGGCTTTCCATATTTAATGGCAAAGGATTTAACTGGCGGTCAATTGGATTTCTCGGAAAACCGTTTCGTATCAGAAGACGTTCACAGAGAACTATATAACAAGTGCCAACCTGAGGTCGGTGATCTATTAGTTGTTAATATTGGTGCAGGGACAGGAAACAATGTCTTGATTGACGTAGGTTTTGAATTTAGCTTCAAAAATATCGCCATTGTAAAGAGACCTAATTACATAGCACCTGGTTACATGCAATATTATTTTAAATCTGCAAAACAACGAATATTTCAAGATCAAGCTAAGGGTGGAGCGCAGCCATTCTTGAGTTTGACTATGCTTAATGACGTTCCTTTTGCACTTCCTCCGCAGTGTGAGCAAACCGAAATCGTCCGCCGAGTCGAAGAACTGTTTGCTTTCGCTGACCGCATCGAACAGAAGGCCAATGTCGCACTTGAAAGAGTGAATAACCTCACCCAGTCCATTTTAGCCAAAGCATTTCGCGGAGAACTTACTACAGACTGGCGAGCCGCCAACCCTGAGTTAATCAGCGGAGAAAACAGTGCTGAAGCTTTGCTAGCAAAGATTAAGGCAGCACGTGAAGCGCTAAAGCCGGTTAAAAAAAGTAGTGTAAGGAAAAAATCCTGATGCGTTTGCTGTCGCTAACTTTAGGTGGGCAGTACAAGGGATTGAAAGATCAGACCTTTAATTTTGAGGATGCCGATGACAATGTCATCGCATTTATTGGTTTAAATGGCTCTGGCAAATCCCAACTATTGGAGTTAATTGCAGAGTGTTTTGCCTATCTAGAACGTTTGCAGCGAACTGATTTTAAAAACAAAGGGCATTTAGGGTTCGACTTTTCGCTGGTTTATAGCATGAGCGGTTATGTAAATGCAGCACCTTCTGCTCATGCGGAAGTATTCGGTGAAAAACTCCGAGTTGCTGATGGGTTTACTGATCCCAAATTTTCGGTATCAGTCAATGGTGGTGACGTACAGCCAATCGATGTTGAGCAAGCCGACCAATCAATAAAAATAGGCTTAGAGCAATTACCTATGCCGCATGTTGTAGGATATTCCTCCGGCCTGAATGAAAACTTACAACGTCCGTTTTTGAAAAATGCGAACCAGCTGTTTAAGGCTCTGAAAGCTAGGGCTCGTTACCATAAAGAAAAACGGGCATTAGATCTGTCTTATGAGAAAAATCTAAATGATTCGGAATCAGCTTTTAATCAGTTTAGAAAGAACAAAATAGATCTTCTAAAAAGGTATCAACGAAATCACCCATATTTGTTTAATTTTGAGGTGGCTGACTACGTTGAGGATGAAATTGAATTACCGGAAACGGTTACTCAGTCCTCTAACTTGGTATATCTAGACTACGATAGTGCGCAGCTTGTCGTTGCTTTTATTGATTTTGAGTACCAGTCTTTTTTCACCCAAGATTTAGCGAAAAAAAATAGTCAATATAGGCTGCTTTACGCAACTCCAACTTTGTTATTACTCGAATTTGATTTTACTCAGCCTTATGTATCCGACGAAGTTGTAGAAAGTGTAAGCTCCTTCATTCGATTAGCGGGGGCCGAAAATGTAGAGTATCAGGGCAGAAAAACAACGTCAGAAGAATTTGAGTACTACGAATTAGATGCATTGAAGGGGACTATTAGCCTAGATCTCACTCAGCTAGCTGACGATAGCAGACTATCAACCCACGGCGTACTTAACCCATTCAGGCTTTTCGAGCGCTTATATAAGACTCAGCAGCTAGGTCTAAAAAATATTAGCGCGCATGACCGTAATCAACTGGATAGAAATTGCTTTTTGGGGACCGTTAAAAAGCCTCTTAAAGTAAAGTTACCATTAACAGCTAAGCGTCTGATATTAGAAGGGGATAATTTAACTTCAGTTGCTTTTGAGGAGTTATCAGATGGTGAGTCACAGTTACTCCAGATATTAGCAATATTAAAATTGTATTCTCAGGAAAATACGTTATTTTTGCTCGACGAGCCTGAAACGCATTTAAATCCTGCCTGGCGAACTTCTTTTCATAAGTACGTTTGTGATGCGTTAAATGCCGGTAACAAAGAAACTAAATCACAGGTTTTTCTCTCGACTCATTCTCCATTTATGGTCTCTTCTCTCAAGCGTCAAAATGTTTATCAATTCTGGAGAGAGGACAGCGGATTTATACAGATGAACATGGCGCAAAACGAGACTTACGGTGCATCATTTGATGTGCTAATAAAAGAACTATTTGGATTACGCTCGTTGATCTCTCAGAGCGTGATTGAAGAAATTCGTAAGCAGCTAGCGCGAGGTGAAGAACACGCTAAAGTTTGGATGGAAAATAATCTCGGATTGTCTGCGGAAAGAGCATATTTGATAAGGAAATTGACAAAGTAATGTTATTTCGTTTGGTAGATGGAACTCCTTGTTTCGAAGTATTTCGCTTACTCAACTTAGAACTATTGCATTTTCTTGAAGAGGCGATAGATAAAGAAGATTTTGGCCGTCAATTATTCACTGCTGGAGCTATCGGCGATGCCTGCTGGGCTAACGAAAATACTCTTGATAAGTTTCAAAAACTATTCGTAGATCTAAGTAATGCTGATGGTGACACTAAACAGCAGCTTTTTCTAGCAATGCAGAATAATCAGGATTTGGAGGTATTTTTTGGCAATCCTCAGAGAGGACTTTTAGATTTCTTGAATGGTGACTGTCGAAGTTCACTAAAAGAATTGAGCTCACACTTGTACAGTGCGACAAAAGACTTAGTTCCTGTAGTTGCTGCTGCCGGAGGAGTTAACATAAATTCTCATTTTTCTGATTATAGATCTTTAGCCAATAACGGAAACGTTTGCAAAGCTTGTGGTATGGAAAAACTGGCAGTGATTAGAGCCGGTATTACAGAACAAAGACAGTGGCGTTCGGACTACGATCATCAACTTTGTAAATCTAAATATCCGATATTCGCGGTTCATCCTAACAATCTCATTCCCTTATGTAGCGTTTGTAATCAGAACGCAAAAAGAGCAAAAGATCTTTTCAATAGTACCGATGGAAATACCCGTTTAGCCTTTTATCCATACACAGAAGAAGCGAGAGACTTTGTTGGTATTGAGATTAGTAATTTACTCGATCCTGAGCCAGCTTTCAGCGTTTTCTGGTCCACTGAGAATGAAACAGTTTTGGATAAGCTTAAAACATGGGATGAGGTTTACGAAATTAGGAATCGCGTTGAGGGGCAATTACGTGCGATAGAGGATATTATTGTAGATGAAATTAATCCGATTGATGAAGCTCACCTAATCAGAAGAATACAGGATGAGGCCAGGCCCATAGTTGAAGATACCCTAAAACGGAAGGAGTGGGTATTTTGGTATCAAAAATTATTTGCAGCGCTTGAGCTGGTTGACCTTGCACCTTTTGCTGCTAAATTAGGCTTTATTCAAGAGCAGGGAGCTAATGGTGGTGAGTTTATTTTAAGCGGCGGTTGATTGACTTCTTTTTTCATTATTTTTTAAACAAGGATGTAAATAGCTTGAGAGTTTATATAGCCAACTTTGGCGAAGAAAATTATGAATGGCCAGTATGTAAAGCCAAAGGTACTGTTGCAACGATGAACGATATCAAAGCACAGCCACTATGGGAGCAAGGGAAAAAAGAAGAATACATCCTTTCTCGAATGAAAAATGATAAGTCAGCCAGAGGACAAGCGCCAACAAGACAAACAGCATCACGTTGGTACAATCTCATGACTATTATTTCTGAGACAACTAATGACCTTTGGATTCACAGAGACGGCGACAAGCTATTCTGGACTATTTCAAAAAACGACCCACATTTCTTTGAAAATAAGAAAGAGCCCGTTGGCCGAAAAAGAGAAGTTGTTGTCTGTCATAAACCATGTGAACCATGGTCAGATCGCAGCAAATCGGGGCAACAGCTTCTATGGCACGGTCTTCATCCTAAAGCGAAAGATTTCTTATCAACCGAAGCTACACTCCAGCAACTGAAACCTGAAAATGCTGAATATGCTATCGCTTTAATCAATGGCGAAGATTTATCACCTTGGCATGAGCAGGAACTGTGGAAAAAGAAAAATGCCAATGCTTCAAAAGAATATAATCCAGTAACCTATGCGAACAGCGCCAGAAAAGCCGCTATGCGAATGGCTAGAATGGCGTTTACGACAGCGAAGCAATCTAAAGACCAAACAGTAGAAAGGACGGTTAAAAATAAGGATGTGAAGTTCCGCAATGAAATGGAACTTGAGGACTACATAACCGCTTTGATTGAAGCTCAGGAAGGCATGTGCGCGTTAACAGAGTTGCCACTGGAAATGGACGAGAAAGATGGCGATAAAGAGCTTGTATGTTCCCTAGACAGGATCGATAGCAACGGTCACTACGAGAAGGATAACCTTCAAGTAGTTTGCCGATTTATCAACCGCTGGAAAAGTGACTCTGACAATGAAGAGTTTAGGAGATTGCTAAAAATTTTGGGAACCAACTGTATTATTCAAAATAATTAAGTAGTTTTTCTATTTATAGCGTCGAATCGATAACACCAGATAAAAAATGCGGGTAAGAGTTGCGGGGGGAATAAGGTTTACTTAGAGTCAAACATCAGAAATGTTCCCAGCTGTCGAAATACATGGAGGTAATAGAAAATGACCTATAAGTGCAGTTACAACCATGGAAATGGCGAGACCTGCAAGCATCCAGCAGAAGAAAAAGCGCTTAATGAGGCAGAGCTGTGCCTATTCCATCAAACTATAAGGCAGGGCGATGCTCAAAAGCGTTTTTGGTGGAGATTGAAACGACTGGATTTAAAGGGAGATGGTGATTGGAGAGGCTTTAACTTCCCAATAACTAAAGAGCTGGAAAATGTGGTGTGTAAAACATCATTGAGATTACAAAATGCGAGCCTTTATGGAGTCAAAATAAAACAGGGCGTGTTTGAAGGCAATTTAGATATGACTGGTTGTGAAATTAGCAGCTTGGAACTACAAACCTGCAAATTCAAAGGCTCAGTTGATCTTAGCGGACTAGAGTTTAGCTTTTTTAAAGCTGCGTCTATTGAAGTAGAAGAAAGTTTTATCGCAAAAGAAGTAAAGTTTGATGGTGAGTTCTTTATTTCGGGAGCTTTAAAACAGTCAGCTAACTTCAACCGTTGTCACTTCTCTAGTAAGGCAACATTTATACAAACCAAAACCGTTTCACTATCCGCAAGCTCCGCAGTTAGTTTTACTGTAGCCGGTCCATCTGTAGTAATAACTCAGAAACCTGGACCTAAAGCTGATACTCGGACAAAGATTAAATACCAGTATAGAAACTATAAGTCATTTCTCAAAAGCCACATTCGGCACTATATTCGAACTTTCGTGGGATTTGTGAAAAAGCTTCTACGAAAGATAAGAACAAGTCTTCTAAGAGCGTTTAACCGTTATCGCGTTAGATTTCCGCACAGACGAGAACACGTAGTTCTGTATGTTCTTTTCAATAGCAGAGCAATGCTTGAAGAAATAAACTTTGCGGATCCTAAAAGAGTTATTTTCAATGGAGTAAGGCTTTCTGAAGCGAGTTTTCGAAATACTGACCTTCGCGGCGTTAATTTTATAGGGAATGATTGGCGGCAGAAAAAAATTAGGCGCAATGGATTGTTTGATGAACTAAGTTTTCACCAACAAAATGATTATTACAGCAGGCGCGAGATGCTGCCAGGGATCGAGAATACCTATCGAAATATAAGGTATTCACTTGAAGAGAATAAGGACTTTGGATTAGCGAATGATTTTTTCGTAGGGGAGATGGAAGCTAAGCGAAGGCAGCTAAAATGGTGGCGGCGTTGGTTACTGAGTGTGCCTGCTGCATATAAAATTTTTAGCAACTATGGGACCAGCCCTTTAAGAGTGTTTTTATGGTTGTCACTACTCACTTTTCTAAATGCTCATCACCTATGGGATTATTCAATTTACGCTAATGAGTCACTAATTGAGATAAATACTCCAGAAGTAGATATCAGCTCATCGTTGGACGGTTTTGAAACGCTAATGAATTCCATCAAGATTAACCTTGAAGGAATTAGAGGGGTACTAACATACTCGATACAGACTTTAACACTTCAAAAAGATAAGCTTGAAATTTTTGATAATCTACCGAAAAACTCCCCCGTTTATTTAATAAATACGCTATACGCAGTTATAGGCCCCATTATTATTGCCCTGTTTGCCGTATCAATCCGTACGCGGATAAAACGCAACTAATAGCAATATTTACAGCATTTAGATTGCGTGAAATATGGAAGTTTTTAACTAGGGGTAGTGCACCCATTTGTGCACTACCATCACATTTCGGCACCCAAAACGTAATGCTACGTATCACTATATAGCGTCGCTCTGACGGGAGTACCACTATATATTGCTATGTAACGTGATCAGACTATTTTCAAATCCTCTCACACCGACCAACTTCTCTCTCACCCTTGAGTGGCTTGACTTACAAGCGTTTCGGCTATTCCCCAGTAAAGATAGCTTTCAAGATACCGTTTAACAATTCAATCACTGAATTCCGATAAACTCAAAAATCGATCCCAACACCAGTTCGGCACTCTCAATTTGCGGGTAGTGACCAATATTCTCAAGTTCAACTACATTGGGTTTGGGAATGAGTTCTTTGTATCGAGCTGCCATATGTGCGCCTGAGATAGGATCGGCCATGCCGACCGTCAGTCGAAGAGGAACGGTTGTATTTTGAAGTGCACCTACCCAGCGTTCTCTGTATTGCTTACGTTGGTTCATATAATCCAGCAGTAAATGCATGTATCTGTGGCCGTTGTTCTCAACAATAAGCGCCCAAAAATCATCAATTTCTTGTTCTGAAGGCGGCGTGTTTGGCCCAAAAATATTCAGCATGCTTTTTCGAAGGGCATTTTTATTTAGAAAACGGATAAGTAAACCGCCAACAGGAGAAAGAAGGAGCTTTTGAATAGGCAGTGCTAAATGGGTTTCTGGGAACAAACCACCATTTAATAAATGCAGTGATTCAATATGAAATGACAGAGTATTTTCATTGTGTTGTGCCAATAGCTCTTGCGCTGCCGTATCGCCATAATCGTGAGATAGCACATGCGCTTTTTGAATGGCTAAATGCTTCATGACGGCACTTATCACCGCTACTTGCTCTTTGATTTGATACCTTTTCGGCGCTTTACTGCTAAACCCAAACCCCAGCATGTCTAGTGTAACGCAGTGAAAATGAAGGGTGAGATCAGGCCAAAGTTTAATCCAATCAAAGCTTGCGGTGGGATATCCGTGAATGAGTAAGAGAGTAGGGCCTTGGCCTTCAGTTCGAAAGAAAACGCGCTGCCCATCTATATCTAGAAACTGACCGCCCTCGCGCCAATGATTCAGCTGCATTTTTACTTACTCGTAGTATTTACTTTCGCTTAGCTTGACGTGCTAATGGGCTAACGTCTGTCGTAAAGGCGACATTTCTATAGGGACGAATTGCTATTAGTCACGTCAAACCTCAAACAACAGCGAAGGGGTAAACAAACGCAGTGTTACGAGCAAATACTCATTGCTCAATAGGAATACGTACGGCTACCGTAGTTCCTTCTCCAGGCGCTGATGAAAGACCAATATCGCCATTAAATTTTTGTCGAACCAGATTGTATAAAATGTGAAGACCCAGCCCAGTGCCGCCTTTATCCCTGGCTGTGGTATAAAAGGGTTCAAACACTTTTCGGTGAAACTCTTCGGCAATACCTTTGCCGTTGTCCCTTACGCTTATAACAATATTGTTGTCTTGTTTAGTACACGATACGGTAACTTTATTGCCATCGTTATTTACTGACGGTCCAAATGCATGACGTTGGGCGTTTGAAATTAAGTTAGTTAATATCTGGGCGATAACGCCAGGGCAAGTGGTAATGACTAAATCTGGTGTTACATCAATAAAGAGGTCAACTTGTTCTTTGCGAAGCATAGGCTTAAGGGGGTTACATACGCGAGGAATGTATTCATCCAACGCGATTTCTTCAATTTCTAGTGAGGTTTGGTCAGCAGAAGTGCGTTTAAAATCCTGTACCAAGTTCGCCGCGCGCATTAAGCTGTTCTCAGCTAAAATAAGGCCCTCAGAACAAATGGCTTCGAAGTCTTTAAAGCCTTGTTCTGTCAGTTCGCCCTCCTCAAAATCACGAAATATACTTTTAAGCTCTTCTTTACAGTTACTCACAGACGTTAATGCAATGCCCAGAGGCGTGTTAACCTCATGAGCAATACCCGCCACCAAATTACCCAGTGCCGCCATTTTTTCTGATTCGATAAGCCTTTCTTGTGCGGCCTCAAGTGCTGCGGTACGTTCTTTTACACGTTGTTCTAGCGTCTGATTAGCTTGTATGAGTTTTGCTTCATATAATGCGCGCTCATTAGCGCTCACCGCACGTCCGTAAAGGTCAGCCAGTGATGAGGCAAAAACTATTTCATCGGGTTCCCATGTGCGGGGCTCACCTTGATGCTCGCAGCAGATGATGCCGATCATCTTGCCCCGATGTCGAATAGGCACGTCTAGCATTGAGGCGATACCCAACGGCTTTAAATACACATCAGCAAACTCAAACGTAGCAACGTCTGTTACCGCATTGTGTGCAACAATACTTCGTTCACTGTCTAACGCTTCAAAGTAGTGGGGAAAGTCTTTGCGCGTAAGTACCAGGCTCTCGTGCTCAAGGTTGTTGGTTTTATCAATTAGCAAGGCGCATTTGACGAGGGTTTGCTCAGCATCGTAAAGCCATATGCCCGCCCGAGTGATTTTCAGGCCCTCACAGATAGAATTGATGATCAACCTTAACGCGGTTGCCAAGTCTCCTTTATCAATATCGGCACTTTGGCCAACGCGCAGCAATATAAGTTCTAACGACTCTTTCATTACTCTTCATCCGGTTCTAGCGCTCGAATTTCTTGGATCTTATCAAAGTGTTCCAACATGATTTGCGTTATGAGTGGATCAAATTGCTTGCCCGCGTTTTCACGCAAATAGTCTTTTACCTCTTCTTCACTCCAAGCGGGCTTGTAACAACGCTTCGATAAAAGAGCATCGACCACATCCACTATCGCCATAATGCGCCCCTCAAGAGGAATCGCGTCTCTCTCTAAGCCTAATGGGTATCCTTTTCCGTCCCAGCGTTCATGGTGTGATTTGGCGATGATAGCGCCCATTTTTGCGACAATACGGTCAGAGCCGGCCAGTAGGTCGTAACCTCGTTGCGCGTGGGTTTTCATTATTTCCCACTCATCAGGATCAAGCTTTCCTGGCTTATGCAAGATAGTTTCTGGAATACTAATTTTTCCCACGTCGTGAAGTGCTGCTGCATATCGAATGGTTTCGATAAACTCTTTACTCAAGTGCAGCTTTTCTGACAAGAACTCTGTCATAAGAATAACGCGCTTTACGTGGCCACCGGTTTCTTTGCTACGCATTTCAATTGCGTCGCTCAGCACCATGATGAGTTCTTTCTGGGTCTGCTGTATGTCCTCTTTTTGCGTGAGGTTTTGGAAAATAATGGCAACATTAGAAGCAAACATTTCAAGTGTTTTGCGCTGTAGAGCATCTAACGGACTGTTTAGCTTGACGTATAAAATATTATGTGTGGTTTCTCCCGTAGGGTAGTAACCAACAAAGAGATCGTCAGATTGATAATGGGCTTTACTGACAAGCACATGTTTGACTTTTTCCTCTATCGACTCGGGAATTTTTTTAGAAATACCTGGCTCGCACAATCCCACGAGGTCGCCACTTGCGCCTAACACCGTCATGGTGGTGTCACCATAAAGATCGGTGTGTTGGGTTGATAAATAGAGCACGGAGTTGTCTAAATTTAGTAGCGTGAGCGTTTGCTTTAATACAGCAGTGCCAAACTGAGACAAAGATTGACTCGCTAGCACAGAAGAGGATGATTTGAGAACATCCTCCATACCGCGCTTACCCTTTTCGATAGTTTGAATGTCGCGATAAGAGCGAATGGCGGTGTAGACGCATGACTTAAGCTTAAGGGAAGAGAGTTCGGTTTTAGCCTTGTAGTCGTTGATGTCGTATCGTCGGATAACTTCTTCTTCAGGTGCCTGACCAGGTTGCCCTGTTCGCAGTATGAGACGAGAAGTGTGGTTATCTAAATCGTTCCTTATGGCGTCAATAAGTAATAGACCCGCGTCGTCGGTTTCCATCACCACATCGACGAACGCTAAAGCAATATCTGGATGAGCGGTAAATAGCGCTAGGCCTTGCTCACCGCTATAAGCCGATAAAAACTCTACGCCCCGTTCTTCAAAACTGAATTTTCGCAGTGTAAGTTTAGTGACTTCGTGAACGCCTTCTTCATCGTCTATGATGGCTATTTTCCAAGGCGCTTTGCGCGCAGTAACAGGCTCTTTTTTTACTTTTTTAAATAGCGACATACTTTATTTAACAAAACGTAGATTGTCTTAAAAGTAAGCTACAATTCCTGATGCCGCAATTGAAGGGAAATTAAATTGTTCTAAAGTTTAATACGATTGAATCTTTACAGTAACCACAGTGGCATCAATCACTATTGATAAAACGGGCAATCAGGGGATAAAGGAAGGACCAACGAGGCTTGGTGGCCCTATCACTCGAAAAACAAGCGATAGGGGCAATTGTAGTGAAGGCTAGTTCAAAGGATTAACTGTCTTCAATAGGCGTATGTTCAGTAATAGGCACCGTATTCACATCTGTATCCAAACTTTCTACCGCATTTTTCACGCCTGCAGCATAATCGGGGTGCACTTTCTCTAATACTGCGTACCATCTTTCTTTCACACTGTCAGAGCACGGGCCCATAGCAGCCGCATAGTTCTTATATAGACGCGCCTTCTGGTCGTCTGAAAACATTTCGTAGAGTTTACGTGGCTGCACGTAATCGACATCAGATTCACTTTGATGGTATCGGTCAGCATCTCCGTCTATGCGCAGCGGTGGTTCCTTCAAGGAAAAATCCGCAACAGGCCCGTCATATTGATTCGGTTCGTAGTAAGCGTCAGGGTTACCAAAGTCGTTGGTAAAGAAACGCATAGCACCGTCTTTATGATAGTGATTCACTTTACTATTTTTGGGGGCATTAGCCGGAAGCGCCTCATAATGAGTACCTAGGCGATATCTGTGGGCATCTGCATAAGCAAACACGCGAGCTTGAAGCATCTTGTCTGGACTGAAACCAATTCCCGGTACAACGTTTGATGGGCTGAACGCGGCATTTTCAACCATTTGGAAATAGTTTTCTGGGTTTTTGTTCATTTCCAACACGCCCACTTCGATAAGAGGGTAATCGTCATGAGGCCACACTTTGGTTAAATCGAACGGGTTGTAGCTTTGCTGACCAGCTTCCTCTTCAGGCATTGCTTGAATATACATTTTCCATTTTGGATATTTGCCTTCATCAATGGCGTTATAGAGTTCTTCCTGATATTTTTCACGGGTACTGCCAATGATCTTTTCAGACGTTTCGTTGGTGTAATTTTTAATGCCTTGCTGAGTTTTAAAATGGAACTTCACCCAGTGACGTACACCGTCTTTGTTCCACATGCTAAACGTATGGCTTCCATAGCCATTCATATGCATTGGCGATACAGGTATGCCACGGTCTGACATTAAAATGGTCACTTGATGGACACTTTCCGGTTGGCCAGCCCAAAAGTCGAACATCGCTTCTGGTGAGCGAAGGTTTGTTTTAGGGTGTCGCTTTTGTGTTCGGATGAAATCTGGGAATTTATAGCCGTCTCGAATAAAGAACACTGGGGTGTTGTTGCCCACCATGTCCCAATTTCCTTGCTGAGTATAAAACTTTAAACTGAAACCCCTTACATCTCGTTCGGTATCGGCGGCACCAGATTCCCCCGCCACGGTAGACCATCGGCTTAGTACTTCGGTCTGTTTACCTATTTCTGAAAACATATCTGCGCAGGTGTAGTCAGTAATGTCGTGGGTAACGGTAAATGTGCCTTGCGCTCCCCAGCCTTTTGCGTGCACAACACGCTCCGGAATTCGTTCTCGGTTTTGGTGGGCTAATTTTTCAATGAGCTGATAATCTTGTAAGAGGGCAGGGCCGCGCTCCCCGGCGGTCTTGGTAGTTTCATTGCTTACTACAGGGGCACCTGCGGATGTGGTTAACTGCGGTTTTTTAGCCATTTGTAACTCCTTTCATTGCTTTTTTCAAAGCCAAACTTCCATAAACACCATGCGTGTCTGACTCATGACGTAAAATTGCTACGCGCTATTAGCAGAAAGGGTTTACAAACCTCTATATATATCTATAAAAACAAACAATCCTAATTTGAATGCAAGCCTATTGAAGAGCGTATCACGGATGTTTACTCTAATTTAACAATTCGACAGCTATTTAATGGGTTAAGGAAGTTCATGAATTTTGCAGAGTTTGCAGCATCAAGAAAAAGCGTTCGCGGATTTACTCAGCAGCCGGTTACAAAAGAGACGGTAGATGCGATTATCAATGCGGCCAAATGGGCGCCGTCTTCATACAACACTCAAACTTGGAAGATACATGCGGTAACGGGGGATGTATTAGATAAAATTCGCGAAGGGAACACGAAAAATACGCTGGAAGGTAAGCCTCATGTTCGTGATTTTCCGTACAAAGAGGATTACGAAGGCATTCACCGCCAACGCCAGATCGACGTTGCCATACAGCTTTTTGACGTGATGGGCATCAGTCGTGAGGACAAAGAAAAACGCATGGACTGGATGATGCGTGGTTTCCGCCAATTTGATGCCCCCGTTTCGCTGGTTTTAACCTACGATAAATCACTGGAGCCTGCGGGTATAACCCAATTCGGCTTGGGCTCTTTGGCCTACGGAATTGTTTTGGCAGCCTGGGATTTAGGGCTCGGTTGTGTCATTAACGGGCAGGGTATCATGCAGTCAGATGTCGTGCATAAATACGCAAACATTCCCGATGATGAAGCCATAATGATTTGTATTGCGTTAGGTTACCCAGACCCAGATTTTCCAGCAAACGATGTTCGCTCAACCAGAGCAGATAACGAAGAGTTTGTGACTTATCACGGGTTCTAATTCGCTTTGTCTTTGATTCAATTCCAGTTTAGACGTTTCGTTAGAAAGTGCGAGCGCACAAAGAATTGAGGGTGAGTCGTCTTGTTGCAAAAGAGAAAAATAAGCATAAGCAAGAGAGAGACAGTAAAGACATGTTACTTTACTGTCTTAATAAGCGCTATTTACCTTTCATCTGACGGTGCGTAACGCTCCAACCAGTGTGCGTAAGGTGCTGGCATAACCCAAGATGGTTTTTCAACACCTAGCTGTTTCGCTGCAAAATAAGTCCAGTGTGGGTTGGTTAGGTGCATTCTTCCCACCATGACCACATCCAACTGTTCGTTTTTTACAGTGTCGTTGGCAAGCTCGGGCGTATCGACACCCCAAGCGGTAGCTACGGGAATATCTGCTTCATCACGTACGCGCTTCGCGATAGGTGCTAAAAACGCCGGTCCCCAAGGAATGTTAGCATCGGGCGTGTTAAAGCCAACACTAACACTGACAAAATCAGCGCCAATTTCTTTAAACTGCTTTATCAGTTCAATCGACTCATTTAGCGTTTGTTCGTCGTCGCCATCGTATTCGATAACACCAAAGCGCACGGTAAGCGGCAAGTTTTCAGGCCACACTTCACGCACAGCGCTAAGTGTTTCAAGTAAGAATCGACCGCGGCCTTGTGCATCACCGCCGTACTCGTCTGTACGCTTGTTGGCGTGCTTTGAGAAGAAGCTTTGGGCCAAATAACCGTGGGCAAAATGAAGCTCTAGCCACTCATATCCAGCTTCAAGTGCACGCTTGGCGCCCTTAACGAAGTCAGCCTTAACACGTTCAATGTCGGCCTTGGTCATTTCCTTAGGCGTTACTGGCAGGTGTGCACCAAACGCTTCGGCAGACGGTCCAATAGGCTGCCAACCTTTGTCATCACTTGGCTGAATATGATCGTCACCTTCCCACGGGCGGTTAGCACTGGCTTTACGCCCCGCATGAGCAATTTGAATTCCAGCAACAGCGCCTTGGCTTTTAATGCGCTCGGCAATGTTTTTTAAGCCACTAACGTGTTCGTCTTTCCAAATACCTAGGCAATTTGGCGTAATGCGGCCTTCTGGGGAAACGGCAGTCGCTTCTACAATTACAAGACCTGCGCCACCACGGGCGAACGACTGGTAGTTTGCTTCATGCCACTGATTGGTAAAGCCGTCTTCTGCGGAATACTGGCACATCGGAGGCACGGCAATACGGTTGCGAAGCGTCACGTCTTTTAACGAAAATGGTTCAAACAGTGGAGTCATATTTTCTCGCTATTTAAAATGAGAGTAACAAGTACCCAGCCGTTGCGGGGTACTCTGTTGTTCAAAACGCATATGTGCTTTGCACCATATGCAAATGGGCTTACGCCGCTAAGGTCAAAATTTCGCGGGCTTTCGCAAGGTCTATGTCGCCATGTTCTCCCAGCGCGGTTAAGCCATTGCGTTCTAGGTTCTCGACAAGTCCATCAATGGCAGACTTTTCAATGCCATAATCAGACAAACGGGTTTTAACCTGCATAGTTTCGAAAAAGTCTTGGACAGCTTTAATGGTTAGGTCGATGGCCTTTTCTTTGTCATCTTCCTGAATGCCGAACACGCGCTCGCCTAGCTGCAGAATTTTTTCCTGCTTCTTGTCGCGCTGCACAAACATGAGCGATGGCAATACGATGGCTAGTGTTACCGCGTGGTCTAAACCATGCAGCGCGGTAAGTTCATGGCCAATCATGTGGGTGCCCCAGTCTTGTGGTACACCTTTACCAATTAAGCCGTTTAGCGCCATGGTTGCTGACCACATAACGTTCGCGCGCACATCGTAGTCTTCAGGTGTTGCCAGAGCTTTAGGCCCTTCTTGGATTAAGGTTTGCAAAATACCCTCTGCAAAACGGTCTTGAAGCGGCGCATTTACAGGGTAAGTTAAGTACTGCTCAATTACGTGAACGAATGCATCTACCACACCATTTGAAACTTGGCGCGGAGGCAATGAATACGTAAATTCTGGATCTAGCACCGCAAAAACAGGTTGTACCGTTTCAGAAGAAAACGCACGTTTTTGCGAGGTTTCTTTTCTGTTTACGACCGAGTTACCGTTACTTTCTGAACCTGTCGCAGGTAACGTAAGCACCGCACCAATGGGTAACGGGTTGTTAAACGCTGCGCCTTTAACAAGAATATCCCACGGGTCGCCGTCAAAATTAACTGCAGCCGCCACAAATTTCGCGCCATCAATAACACTTCCACCGCCTACAGCGAGAATGAAATTTACATCGTTTTCACGGGCCACATTCACCGCTTTCATCAGCGTTTCAAATTCTGGATTGGGTTCAACACCCTCAAACTCAATGACTTCAGCGCCTTCTAGCGCGGTATTTACCTTATCGTAAATGCCGTTTTTCTTAATCGAGCCGCCACCGTATAGGAAGAGGACTTTAGCCTGTTTCGGCAAGCGTGAGGACACTTCACTAAGCTGACCTTTGCCGAACAAAATTTCAGTTTGATTTTTAAATGTAAAATTAAGCATTGGGTTGTCTGTCCTTAATTAAATTTTGAATTTAACTGTGCTAAAAGCGTTTCAGCTAACAGCTCGTCAGAAAATGGGTTTTGGCCTGTGATCAGTTCACGGTCTTCCACCACGTTAGGCGCCCACATTTCTTTGTATTCCATTTTGCCACCCGCCTGCGCCATGGCATCTGCTGGGTAGTACAATAAAGTTGCATCATCTAAGGTGCTTTCAAAATATTCTTCTTCCGGTGTTGAGAAGATTGTCATTTTGTAGCCTTCATAAATCCAACCTTCAGATGTGGCCTGCTCACCGGATTTCAATGCCAATTCAAACGCCTCTGGGTTAGACTGCCCAGAAAGTAAGGCGATTGGGCCATGGCAGATCGCAGCAGTGGGTTTTCCTTCATTATGGAAGTGAGACAAAATTAGGCCTACTTGAGGGTTGTTAGCGAGGTCGATAAGCGGTGCGTGTCCACCTGGAACAAATACGCCCTCAAATTCATCAAGCCCTTGCGCGATGACTTCAGTTAGCGACAACGTGTCATTAATGCCCTCCAAAGACGCTACAAACGTTTGAATAGCTTGCATGTGCGCTTCGCCGCCATCAAAGTATTGTGGGATGACTGACTTTTTATCTACCGATGGTGCGTTTCCTTTCGGTGTTGCCAATACCAGTTTGTAACCGGCGTCCGTCAAGGCTTTAGCTGGTACGCCAAACTCATTAAGGTAGTAACCTGTAGGTGCTGTTTTACCATCGGCAAGCTGCATCATATTTTCGCTTGAAAGCAATACAAGCACTTCGCCTTTATTGGCTTGTAACGTTTGAGCGTCAGCAGCGTTGGCTGATTGTGAAAAACCAGCGATGAGCGCTAGTGATAGAATTGATGATGCTTTTTTCATGTGCTTTTCCTGTTGCCTCTGAAAGTGCGTGTATCTTAGAGAGGTTGGTTTAGATCGAGAAGTCAGATAAATTATGACAAGTCATCAAAAATCTGATGGGTAGAAGATTATGTCTTACCTAACACAGCTAAAAACTTTTGTAGAAGTCTATCGAAGCGGTAACATCACTCGCGCCGCAGCGCGGCTTCATATGTCTCAGCCCGCGGTCACGTCTCACATACAAGCAATGGAAAACATTGTTGGCAAAGAGTTGTTTGTGCGAAAAGCAAGAGGGGTGGAACCAACGCCAATTGCAGATGATTTAGCACTGCAGGTCGCTAGTCACATCGATACTTTAGAGCAGAAGGTGGCTTCAATTCGCAGTCGTGCATCTACCGATCACGGTACGTTGCACCTTGCAGGTCCCGCTGAATACTTAAGTTCAGTGGCAGGGCCTGCCCTTGCAAACCTGCTGCAAGCGGACAAGGTCAATCTGGTCATTCACACAGGAAATAAGAACAATACGTATGCGTTGCTAGAGAATGATGTCGCTGAGCTTGCCATTACAGCGTCTGAACCCACCGATGCGATGTACGAATACCAAAAATTAGACAAAGAGCGTTTGATTTTGGTGATGAACAGAGTGCAAGGAAGGCTGCTTGAGGGCAAAGAAATTACGGCATCGCTATTAAATCAGCACAAAATCGTTACCTACGATGAGCAACTACCCTTAATTCGCCGCTATTTTTCGGAAATGTTTAATGCGCCTTGTGAGTCACCGGTAGCAGCAGTATGCCCTGATATCCGTGCAATCAGCAATATTGTTAAGGCTGGCATCGGCTATTCCGTCTTGCCGGATTATCTATGCAAAGAAAGCATCGCAAAGGGGGAATTAATCCCGCTCGGTATGAAAGGGCCCGAGAATGAAATTTATCTTGTATGGAAGAAGGGGGCGCTCAGTAATCCAAGGGTCGACTTTGCTAAAGATGTGATCATGGCCTTTGCCAATATGAATCATTTAGCAAACTACCCAGATTAACCAAGTAGATAGAAAAGCGACGGCTGGAGTTGCGTCGCTTGTTTGTAGTCTTTCATCCTGAAGAGTGCAGCTTAAAACGTTCCGACTACCTTAACGTCACCGCTTACTTTACTCTCGTCGATAAACCCGATGGTATTCGGGTTTGTAGCGACAAGCTGTAGCATTTCTTCTTCTGTCGCTATCATCTCAGGAGGCGTGCCTCTACCTGTAAAAACGAGTTTCGACCAAAACGCAGAGTACTGAGACTCTGATTTTCCCAATACGCCATTATTAAATGCGTTTCTCGTATCATTGCCTTGTTCAAAGGTAAGCGGTATGGCTCGGCTGCCATCAGGAAATGCCTTCATCTTTCCAAGGTAGATTTTTTTTACCGTGTCGAAGTCTACGCCAGAGTTATTGTTCGCGTTTACAATGACTGCGGTCCCGGCATAAAGCGGTGCGGATAATAAAAAACACAGGGCTACGACTATTTTCATTAATGTTACCTTCATTCGATACTCGACAACGGATGCTGTGCCGCGGAGTCGTTGATAAACTAGGGCGGTGCGCCCGTACTAAGTATAACCGCAATTTATGATTTGTCGCACTCAGACAAAAGGTTAAATCAAAATAAGGAATCAACAAACGAACTATGGCAAAACCCAATGCGAAAGGCCCTGTAAGAACAGTTCAAATCGTTTGCGCGAAGTGTAAATCTTTGCTGTTGAAATACCGAAAAGGCGGGAAAGGTGCGCTAGTAAAATGCTTTAAAGAACGAATTGTCGAAAATTATACTGAGGATGAAGGTATTTGCCCCTCGTGCGACAGCCAGTTTGCCAGGAGTACACTTATTCGCGGGACGCCGGCACTAAAAATGGTGGGTGGGAAAGTCAACATGAAATAGTTACTCAACTTGGGTGCTTAGCGTGCCAATTAGATTTTAATTTTATACGTTTTAATAATTTGCGCTAATGTAAAAATGTTCTAAATTAAGTAGATGTAAGGTCACTGTGTTTGTGACCAGTGCAAAAAAATGGTCCAAAAATGACGGAACATGGGATTTCAAGGGAGTGAGAAACGGGATTTATTAACCAAAATGAGAAATTAGATGTCTATTCAAAGAAAGTTTCTGTTCTCCATTGCAGCGGTTATTGGTTTGTTTGCAGCCATCGTGGCTATTGTGACTGTATTAACCACCTCCGCCTCCATTTCTAAGCAAGTTCAAGATCAAAAAAACAGTGCCGCGGATAGACTTGTCAATATACTTACTGTCACCGACGCCATTATGCTTGAACGTGTGAAAAGCAGTATGGCGCTTCTTAAACAACGAGGTGAAGCATTAGGCGTTCCGAATCAAACCGACTACGTTACGGTGAAGGATACACAGGCGCGGCAAGTTAGGTTGGGCACAGTAGAACAAGCTAATTCTTTTGACTTGGTCGATGGTCTGACCGATGTGATGGGCGGAACGGCCACAATCTTTAGCAAAACGGGTGATGATTACATTCGCGTGAGCACGAATGTCATAAAAGATGGTGCACGTGCCATCGGGACAAAATTAGCCCCTCAAGGAAAAGCCATAAAGAAAATTAATCAGCGAGAAGCATATTATGGCGCCGTTGATATTTTGGGCAGTCCTTACCTTACGGGTTACGAGCCCATGTTTAATGGTTCCGGAGACGTTATTGGTATTTGGTATGTGGGCTATTCCGCTGATTTAAACGTGCTAGAGCAAGCCATTAAAAATAGCCGTGTTCTGGAAGACGGTTTTGTGGCACTTCGAGATGCTAAAGGGAATATCCGAATGCACTCATCTCATGTAAATGGCTCGCAAGTAAGCAATGCTTTAACGAATAGTAGTGACTGGATCATAACGGAAGTACCGTTCTCACCCTGGGGGTATGACATTATACTCGCTGCATCTGCTTCCGAGAAAAGTGCATTGATAAGTGGTGCGGTGATGGGAGTGGTGTTTAAAATAGCCGTAGGCAGCGCGTTTATACTAATAACCATTTGGCTTTTGGTGAAATACATCGTTGGTAAGCCTTTGGATGAGTTTATCGAGGTCGTAAATAACTTGTCCTCGGGAGATGGCGATCTGACCTTCCGCTTCCAAGCTTCTAGCAGCGATGAGTTTGGTATAATGGCAAGAGCGTTTAACGCTCTTTTGAGCCAGCTCCAAGACACCTTGCAAAGTGTAGATGAAGCGACTGATCAAATGTTGGCCAAATCCGAAACGCTCAATGAAACGGCCATGCAGTCCCAAAAGACAGTTTCGCAACTCGGCAGAGAGACAGAGTCGATTGATAACGCGATATCACAAATGCAACAAAATACAGTGGCTGTTTCTTCTACCATTCAAAGTTCAAGTGAGGCAGCTCATGCGGCCGACCAAGACACCAGAAACAGCGTTAATGTGCTAGCGCAAACTATTAGCGATATTCAATCTCAAGCGAATGACGTAGATGCATCTGTACAAGTCATTTCCGAACTTGCGCAAGCCAGTGAAGAAATCAGCGGTGTAATGGAAGTTATTAGAAACATTGCAGAACAGACCAACTTGCTTGCATTAAACGCTGCAATTGAAGCAGCAAGAGCCGGTGAACAAGGTCGAGGGTTTGCTGTGGTGGCTGACGAGGTACGC
This sequence comes from Alteromonas sp. KUL106, assembly GCF_009811415.1. GTDB lineage: Bacteria > Pseudomonadota > Gammaproteobacteria > Enterobacterales > Alteromonadaceae > Alteromonas. Next base: position 23,254 of record NZ_BLIG01000015.1, read on the forward strand.
TCATTAGCTAGCAGGACGCAGGCTTCTACCGAAGAAATTCGCATCATGATAGAAAGGTTGCAGCAGGGAAGTCGCGTGGCCTCGGAGAAAATGCAGCAAAATAAAGAGACGGCGTTTAAAACGGTAGAATCTACAAAGCACGCTGGCGATTCATTGAAGCAGGCGCTAGATGCCGTTGCACGAATAACCACCCTAAACCAAGAAGCCGCCAGTATGGCGAGTGGGCAAAGCACGGTTGCCGATGAAGTGAATAAAGGTGTTATCAGTATTCAGCAAGTGGGACATGCGAACAGCGATTATGCACAAGAAGTGGTGGATAATTGCGAAGCCTTAGTGAAAAGGATAAAGCAAATGCAAAGTCAATTGCGTCGATATCGATTTTAATGTGTAACGTAGAGCCGTTATTGTGGGACAAACTCCACCGTTTTTGCGGCTGACACTGATAGTAACAATTTCGAGCACGCCTAAGAGGCCTTATCAATTGATAAGGCCTTTTTTCATCATTATGCTTGGTACAAAAGGATTCCTCCAAAAAACGGATAAACTATAATGAGACGAATAACTAAACTGGCGATGGTCGTGGCGAGTGCGTGTGCTTTTACTTCTCTGTCAACCACATCGGCTGTGGCGCAAGAAACGGCTTTATCATCAGCCGTTGCGCCGTTAAAAAAAACACTGGCCGACGTTGAATATCGCTTACCCTCGCATGTTGCTCCTACGTTCCAACGCATTCACCTTAATATTGACCCTGACGTTCCAACTTACACAGGAACGACAACAATTGATGTCACAGTAAAAAAAACAACACATAAAGTTGGTTTTTATCAGCAGGATTTGACCGTAAGTTCTGCCCGCTTGGTGTCAGGTGAAACTATCATTCCTCTCTCCGTTTCTATTAGTGATTACGATATAAACTGGGGACAAGCGCAAAGCGAAATTGCGCCTGGTAAGTATCAGTTAGAGATAAACTTTGAAGGTAAGATAAACACCTCATCTGACGGTATGTATTTATCTCGTTTTCACTTGGCCGGCGCAACCGTAGAAAACAAAACATGGGCTATTCCACTTAAACTCACTTATCAGTCAAACGGTAAAATACACAACGACGTTGTGTTTATCGATAAACAAACGACCGTGTTACCTCAGCTTGCTGAAGCAGACTGGGTATTTCCTAATGATGATGCGACCGGTTATTTCCGCTGGTCAGTTGAGTCGAGTCAGCTTAATGCATTACTAGACAATGTTGATGCACTTAATAAGCGAGAGAAGAAAAACCTGCTCTACAATTATCAAGCGCTTCTAAATGCTGATGAAGTAGGTATAGACAGCGTAATGAAGGTGCTAAATAGTTTAGCCAAAGACAAAGACCCTGCGGTAATACGCGCAGCAGTTAGCGTATTAGAAGAGTTTGATTACTTGGTAAATGACCAAAATCAGGACGCGTATGCAGCGCTTTTAAACAAAACGTATATGCCGCTATTAACGGAGCTTACGCTTAGTCAAGGTGAGCAAGATAGCGCTGATGTGATCCGTTTGCGCAATCAGCTTTACAGCTTACTGGGTGCGTATGCCAATAGCGAAGCGTTAGTAGAGCAAAGTGTTGATATTGCAAAACAATACCTCGACGACACGACAAGTGTACCTTCGGGTATTGCAGGTACAGCTATTGAGATAGCGACCAAAAACAGCAATGACGGCGATCAGACCAAATGGTTTAACACAATCATTGACGCGTTTAAAAAAGCCCAGCTACCCAACGTGAAAAGTACGTTGGTGTATTCAATGCACTTTGAAGACAAAGCCACGGTTTTCAAAATGCTAGATTTAGCATTGACCGACGAGATTACGCCGGCAAATACCATGTATATGGTCGTACGCGTAGCCCGTAACCTTGATGATCATTCGCTGTTATACGAATGGCTTGATGAAAACAAAGACGCACTTATCAAAAAAATGCCTGACTATCATGTGAACCGTATGCCAGAGTTTGTCTCTACAACATGTTCCGCTGACAATTTGCAAATGGCTGAAAACTTTTACGGAGCGCTAAGCAATAAATACAAAGGAATGGCAAGAGGCGTCGAAATTATGCGAGACGAATCTAAACAATGCTTAAGGCTAAAAGCCGCGTTTCAAAATGATTTTGACCGCTACCTGAGTCATCAGTAACGGCAGAAAATCGCGCAAAAAGTGATCGCGTACATAATCTTTAAGTAACAGAAAAGAGCGTCTTTTGGGCGCTCTTTTTTTGTGCATAAACGTTTAAATTGCACGCTTTTGAGTCATAAAAATGTGTCAACCCTGAAACACTTCAGGTTTGTTACAAATCAGCTTTCCCTATACCTAAGTACAGTGGAGTTAATAAATAAATAAACTTATTTTAAGCCTCTAAACTATTGATTCTATTGATGTGTGACGTTTCTATTATTATTTTCATTAAGTGCTTGCTGCGTATACCTATGTATAAGAATTTATACGTTCCTTATATAAAAAGCGGAAAGCAAAAATGGTCAATGAGGGTAACACACAAAGGTATAAGCTGCGTAAATCAGCTAAAGTCGTCAACGCATTATTAGCCGGAACGTTGTCGTTAGGCGTCGTGGCTTTGAATGCAACAGCAGATACGCTATGGCAGGAAGATTTTGAAGCCAGCGAGCTTCAAGGTAAAGGAGCAACTGGCCCTCTCGGTGCAGGGAATAATGTAACAATTGATGGGGTAACCCGCTGGTCAATTGATGTTTCAGCTGGCGAATTGTCAGCAACGTCAGACTGGTTTCGCGTAGAAGCGGGCGCCATGCAAGCGCGTGACGTAGACGGCGAAGTGGTTTGGTTGAGTGAGTCTATCGATATTTCTGCTGCAGGTGATATTACGATTAATGCAGAGCTTTCTCAAAGCGGTGATTTTGAATCTGCGGACTACATCGATGTATTTTACTCGCTAGATGGCGGCGCGTTTGAGCTAATCACGCTTACAGAAGGGGCATCGAATACCGTGCAGGAAAACTTCGGTTCTGCGGCGGTAAATGAAACAATCGGAAGCGGAAGTACATTAGTCTTAAAAGTGGCCATGGCCAATAATGCTGGTTCTGAATATCTGAATTTAAACAGTATTTCAGTTACAGGTTCTGGGGCAACTGATGGTGGAGACAGCGGCGGAAATCCTGATAACGGCGGCGATCCTTCAAACGCGCTTCTTTTCTTAAGCGGTACTTGCTTTAATTGCCCTGATTTAGAAGCGATTAATTTAGCGAGTGGTTTTGTTGCATCAGACTATTACGCGGCCCTAGATGCAGCTATTGCGAATGGTGATAGTGCACAAGCACTTAAAGAAACCACGCATAACATTATTGAAAACGGTCATCGCGCGTTGTCATACTCTGAAGTATGGACAGCGCTAACTTACACCGATGAGGACCCTGCAAATACCGACAATGTCGTCCTGTTTTATAAAGGTGTATCGCAAGGGAAGTTTACGAATGGAAGCGGTAGCCAAAGTAACAACCCAGACAACTGGAATCGCGAGCACGTATGGGCCAGCAGCCATGGATTCTCAAGCAATAGTTTAACCGCCTACACTGATATCCTCCATCTACGTCCCTCAGACATTTCAATTAACAGTTCGCGCGGTAACTTAGATTTCGATTTTAGTGACGGCGAACTTGCTGAAGCGCCTGCTAATCGCGTTGATAGCGATTCATTCGAGCCTCGCGATGCGGTAAAAGGCGATGTAGCTCGCTCTATGCTTTATATGGATGTGCGTTACGACGGAAACACTGCCGGTGATACGGAAGAAGATTTAGTCTTGTTAAATCGCTTAACGTCTACCGAGGAGGCTGCATTCGGCAAGCTCTGTGTGTTGCTTCAGTGGCATGAGAGCGACCCGGTAGACGACTTTGAACGCCGCCGTAACGAACGGGTGTATGAATTCCAGGGTAACCGTAACCCGTTCATTGATAAGCCTGAACTTGCTTCGCTTATTTTTAACGAAAATTGTGATAGCACTGGCGGTGATACCGGCGGGGATACAGGTGGTGATACCGGCGGTGACACAGGTGGTGATACCGGAGGTGACACAGGTGGTGATACAACACCCTCTACCAATAGCGTTTATATCTCAGAGTATATTGAAGGTGGGAGTTTTAACAAAGCGATTGAGCTTTTCAATAGCTCAACTCAGCCAGTGAGTTTAACGGGATATGAATTGGTTCTACTGTCTAATGGTGCCACGGGCGATGCAGATCGCAAAGTGCTCGCGCTTGAAGGCGAGATTCCAGCAGGTGGGGTAGCAACGTTTGCTCACGCGCAAGCCGATGCTTTACTCACAAGTGGTTCTACGCTTAGCAGTTTCGTTATGAACTTCAACGGTGATGATTACATTGAGTTGGTATACAACGGCCAAGTTGTAGATGCATTGGGTACGTATGGCGTTGATACCGACTGGGGTAAAGATGTCACGTTAGTGCGTAAAAGCTCAGTGACAAGCGGGAATCCTGATCGCAATCCAGCGTTTACACTTGACGAGTGGGATAGCTTTCCAAAAGATACGCTGAGTAATTTTGGTGCCCATAACGGTTCTGTAAGCGAGCCAACAGAGCCAACAGATCCTTCCGACCCGACTGATCCAACAGACCCAGTTGTAGAGGTGGTACTGATTAGTGCAATTCAAGGTGACGGAGACGAGTCAGCACTGGTTGGCACCGATGTAATTGTTGAGGCTGTAGTAACAAAGGTTGTGCCTGCCATGAGTGGATTCTTCGTTCAAGAAGAAGCGGCTGATTCGGATGGCAATGCATCAACGTCTGAAGGCGTGTTTGTTTATGCGGGTTCGTTTAGCTTACCAGAAGCAGGTGACGCGGTGCGTTTGCAAGGAACGGTAGGCGAACGCTTTGGCGTAACCCAATTAGCCTTGTCTGCAGATGTTGAGGTTACTGGTATCGGTAGTAGTGTGCTTTACACTACAATTGCTATGCCTCTTAGCCCAGCAACGCGATTAGAAGCACTAGAGGGCATGCATATTAGTTTTGAGCAAACGCTTAAAGTGACTGATATCTATAATCTAGGGCGTTACGGCCAGTTTAACGTGTCTTCACAGCGCTTAATGATCCCTACAAATCAGTTTGTAGCGGGATCAGAAGAGGCGGTAGCGCTAGCGGAAATCAATGCGCGAAATACCTTATTAGTTGAAGACGGTAAAACAGCACAGAATTTGGATGGTATTCCTTTCCCTGTTGGCGGCTTGAGCCACAACAACCCACTTCGCTTGGGAGACAGTGTTGAAGCCCTTGAAGGTGTTCTGCACTACGCCTTTGGCGCCTACAATTTAATTCCTCTAGGCGATATCCAAACGGTGCGCACTAATCCACGGATTGCTGCACCTCAGCTTAATGCTATCGGAGATGTAAAAGTTGCCAGCTTCAATGTGCTCAACTACTTTAACGGTCCAGACTTCCCAACGTCTCGCGGCGCAGACTCACTTGCTGAGTTCGAGCGTCAAAAAGCGAAAACCATTGCAGCTATTGTCGCAATAAATGCCGATGTACTCGGTCTTGTTGAAATTGAAAACGATGGTTACGGCAGTGATTCAGCGATTGCTACATTAGTTGACAGCGTAAACGCAGAGCTTGGGAGTGATGAATACAGCTACGTTGCTCTCGAGTCACAGCTAGGCGGTGATGAAATTGCAGTAGGTATTATCTATAAGCCTGCTGTGGTTTCTCTCAAGGGAAACCCTGTTACCTCATCTGACGCACCATTTGACTTTGGTAACCGTCAGCCGTTGCTGCAAAGCTTCAGCGTGAACAGTAATGGCGAAGACTTTACGTTTGCGATAAACCACTTTAAATCAAAAAGTTGTGGTGACGCGACAGGCAACAACGCAGACTCAGGTGACGGTCAAGGCTGCTGGAATGAATTGCGCACCCAAGCAGCGCAAGGCCTGATTACGTTAGTTGAGCAAAACAGCGAAGTTTTGTCAGACCGCGTTATCGTAATGGGGGATTTGAATGCCTATGCGAAAGAAACACCTATTCTAGCGTTAGAAGAGGCTGGTTATAGCAACTTGGTTAACTTCTTCGTTGGCGATGGAGCCTACTCGTATAGCTTCGGCGGCGAAATGGGTTACCTAGATCACGCTTTATCTAGCCCTTCGTTAACTGAATATGTGGTAGATGCAACGGTATGGCATATCAATGCCGATGAGCCTCGCGTATTCGACTACAACGTTGAATTTAAATCGGAAACTCAGCTATCTAGCTATTACGGTGCTGATGCATATCGCTCGTCAGATCACGACCCAGTAGTGGTTGTGCTCAACTTTCCTGAAGAAGTCACCGTTGGGGATTTAGACGGTGATAACGATGTGGATTACAACGATATCATGGCCTTTTACCAGCTGTTTTTACAAGGTCAAGCGACGGGTGAAAACTACGATTTCAACGGCGACGGTTCAATTAATTTCTTCGATATTCAAGCATTAATGGCGATGTGTACACGCGCTAACTGTGCAATTTAATTTTAGGATAATAACAATGAAAAAATTCTTTTTACTACTAATAGCTGCCGCTGCCTTCAACGCAAACGCTGCGATTATTTCGATTACAACTGATAAAGATACCTATAAGGTTGGCGAGACAATAATGGCCACGGTGAGTGCTTCTGAGTTGTCAACAAATGGCGTTCAGACTTACTTCTTCGGGTATGATATATCTGTTTTGTTTGATTCGCTTTTTGTGAGTTTAGACCCAACTAAGGTTATGGATCTAGGTGCTATTGGTATGCCACTTTTTGGGCCACTGAATACTAGTTCAGCTAATTCAGCGTCACTAAGTAGTGCTACTATATTCCCGGTAGACCTTTTTCAAGCTGGCAAAACTAAAGTAGACATTTTTTCGTTTGCTTTAGTAGCGTTAAGTAGCGGAATGGTCGACCTTTCATTTTCTAAGGCTGAATTATCGAACAACATTGGATTTAATATTTTCGTCGCTACTGCCCAAGGAACAAGCTTCACCATTGCACAGGTCCCAGCACCAGGCACTCTTGCACTTTGGCTTTTGGCTTTTGGCTTTAGGCGGCATGGCTTTCGCTCGTAAACGTGCTAAGTCATAAACCTCAAATACTAAAAGTTTAAGCCCAGCCACGTGCTGGGCTTTTTTATTTCTTTAACTATTTACATGCGGCTTTAAATAAACCACACTGAATAAAAATACACTAAGTGCGCACTATGTTAGATACTATTTCTTTTTCTCAGCGTCAGCGACTGGCGTATATCGATTTCTGTCTACTGTTTAAAGGGGCTATTCATCGCCAAGATTTAATAAATCGTTTCGAAGTAGGTTTATCGGCTGGCTCTCGTGACTTTACGCTCTACAAAGAACTTGCCCCTGGTAATTTAATATACGATCCACGAGAGAAACGTTATTTCCAGACGGAAACGTTCGTACCTGTTTTTGAACATGATGCAAGGCGCACGCTGGTAAAACTTGCGAACGACATATCAGACGGGTTTGATGCTATCGGAGATATACACTTTCCGGTAGAAAGTGCCTCATCGTTGAACGTGCCCGATATTTTTGTTGTAGCGAAAGTGGTTCAGGCTATCGTCAATAACAAAGCCATTAGCGTGATATACACGTCATTATCCAGCGGTAGCGGCGCGCGCGAGTTAGTACCACACAGTATAGTTGACAACGGTCAGCGGTGGCATGTTCGCGCGTTTGATAGAAAGTCACAGAGCTTTCGAGATTTCGTGTTAACCCGCTTTAGTAAGGTCACAGTAAAAGCCGAGCCAGAAGCACACGAATGTATCGAGAATGATAAAGAGTGGGGAAGGCTTATCTCACTTGAAATAGTGCCTCATCCGAAAAATATTAATTATCCCACCGCAATAGAGCTTGATTACGCTATGGAAGAAGGCGTACTTAAACTAGAAGTACGAGCCGCCATGGCTGGCTATTTATTGAGACGTTGGAATGTAGACTGTACCAAGCATGCAAGTTTGCGCACTGGTGAGTATCAACTGTGGCTCAGAAATCAGCAAAGCCTTGCTAATACTGAAAACCTTGCCATCGCCCCGGGATACGTTGTAAAGGAAGAACCTTACGCTGTGTAACTTTTATGTACGCTTGCAAAGGCTTATGCGGATTGGTAATTACAAGTCCCCGTAAGCGTTAAGTGTGATGAACAGTGATTAATCACCCTTTAACATTGCGCAAGTACCATCAAGTCGTTACTTTAAAGATAGAGTTTGTCATGCACCCACGTACTTTCTTATGCATGTCAGCAGCGTATTTTTATCTAACGGCTTGGTGAGAAAATCATTCATGCCTGCTGCGAAGCACTCGTTTTTATCTTCGGCAAAGGCATTTGCGGTGAGGGCAACAATGGGGGTTTTTAGCTCAAACGTTTTGCGTAAAATAGTCGAAGCTTCAATGCCGTCCATGACAGGCATATTGCAGTCCATCAATATTAGGTCAAAATCATGCTTTTTGCAGACGTCGACAGCGTCTGAACCGTTTTTCACATGAAGAAATTTATACCCTTCGTTTTGCAATATTGCTTTCACGATTTCGGCGTTTATTTCATTATCTTCAGCCAATAGTATTCTTTTGTTCTTATTGATGGCGTGAATGTTTTGTTGTTTAGCAGGTTGTTTCTTGATTAACTTAGCTAAATCGTTTTCTAACTCTCGTCTATTAATTGGCTTTGCATGGGTCTTCCAAATGAGAGACTGTATGTCTTCCTCATCTTCCAAGCGTTCTAATTCTGCGGATATCAAAATGACTTTAGGAAGCGCGTCTGGATCCATGGTTTTGAGTTGTGTGATTAACTCAGTGCCGCTCATTTCTGGCATGGAAAGGTCTAAAATAATGACTTCATAACTTAGAGGATCATCGTCTAAATAGGCCTTTGCGCTTTCATAGCAAGTGGATTTAATCGAGAGAGAGGAGACGATATGCTCAAAATACTCTCTACTGGTTTGCAAATCGTCAATGATTGCACACCGTATATTCAGGTTCTTTTCTATGATGATTTCTGGAAGCTGGGTTTCTTCTGCTTTCAAATCGAACGTAAACGTACTGCCTTTACCCATTTCGGAGCGCACTCGAATGTCACCCTCCATTAGGTTGGCAAGCTGTTTGGCAATACTTAACCCTAATCCTGTACCGCCAAATTCCCGTGTAGTTGTTTGGTCGGCTTGTTCAAATTTTCTAAAAATGGTGTCAAGTTTAGAAGTGGCTATGCCAATACCCGTGTCAATGACATCAAAAATGAGTATATTGCCGTCTGTCCGCGTGACGTAGTTAACCTTCAGTGTGATTGAACCTTGCTCAGTAAACTTTATTGCATTGCTGAGCAAGTTATGAAGAATTTGTGAAATACGCGTGAGGTCGCCCTTTATTACATGAGGAAGAGAGGGGGATTTTACGTAGTGAAATGCTAAGCCTTTGCGCTGACAATATGCGCGCTGTAGCGAGACGACATCATCTAACACTTGAAGCAAATCGACAGGCGCTTGCTCAATTTTTATCTTACCTGCTTCTATTTTGGATATATCTAAAATATCGTTGATGAGAACAAGAAGCTGGCGGCCAGAAGCTTTAGCTTTCTTTAGATAAATATTGCTTTTTTCAGGGTTATCGATCGCCAGTTCTATCATGCCAAATAAGCCATTCATCGGTGTTCGGAGTTCGTGGCTCATGCTAGAAAGAAATTCTGATTTAGCTTTATTGGCTTTTTGCGCTATTTCAGCATGCGTTTCTGCTTCCTCCTTAAGCGCGTTGAGTTTTTTAAATGCGCGTTTTATTTCCAGTTCCATAGGAAAGAAAATGCAGGCTGCTTCAATCGTTAGCAGTAAAAGTGCGGCTAGCCAAAGGTACATCTCTATGGATAGCACCGTATCTACACGACGTTTCGCATCATATTCAAACTGATTTACCACGCTGTCTAACTGTTCAAGCAGGGCAGTAAGCTGCTTGATACTCAATAATCGGGAAGGTTTACATTCGGCGCTTTCTAGCGCTCTCTGAGCACTAGCAATATAGTCATTGACCTTGGCATTTAGCTGACCGTCTTTAAAATAAGTATTAAAACTAATAGCGGGAAGGTGTTCTAACGAGACTAAATACATATGGTTTTGCTTAAACCGCGTTAATGCCTGATTGAGATAGCGTCGCTCATCGCTATCACTGCATATTTCTGATGTCTCAACAAGAAGCGCAATGCGCTGTGATAGCATGCGCTGCTGGCCAGCAATATTGATAATTTCCGCATCCTGCCTTTGATTTTTAATAAGATCTGACAATACAAAAAAGGAAAGTGTAATAAGAGACGCCGTCAGCACAAGGGCAATGATGTATCGAACACGTATAGACATAGAGAGAGGCTTAGCACAGTGATATTCAAAAGATAATAGATACCTAGCGGTTGCGCAATGCACTACAGTATTTACTTACCTCTTTGATACACTATTTCATCCCGATGGGTTGCCATCCAGCTAATATCGCTTTTTTCGTATAGAAGGAAGCAAGTTCCTCGTTCAGTCTATGCGATTCTAATTCGGGAGAATTGACATCATAAGCACTGCCTTCACCGTGGGAATTGTACTCAGCAAACCTTGCTTCTGTGTGAGGGTTAAATAACACCTTTGTGCCTGACGGGCTCGTACCTGCCATACTTGCCCATCGCTCTTGTGAAATATGACCGGCCATATTGGTGTTAATAAAGGTCGCTTTGCCCACAGAAAAAGGGTTGGCGTAACGACCATTCGAAAACGTTGTAGTGGGGTGCCAGGGTCTGCCTAGCGCGACGCTATTGTTCTCCACGCCAGGCTCTCGTTCTAGCCTGCAATTGATAAAGGTCAATCCATATGGGCGCTGAAGGTGTGTACTGGGTGCTGTTATATAACCTGTAAGCCCATTGTCGCCAGACCGCCGCACGCGAGATACGATAGATACGTCCTCGAAAAGCGCGGTACCCTCACCGAAAATAAAATCAATGTGACCCGCTACGACTCCTCCTTGCATCAGAGTTCGATTGCCTTTTAAATACAGGGTGTCTTGATAGCCCCATAGCGCCACGTTATTTAAAAAAAGCTGATCGGAGTGAACATCCGCTTTGAGCGCTACCGCCTGTGTGCCCGATACTCGGGTAGGGTCTTCCTTTGCTTTTGCCTCGTTGCCAGGATAGTCAAAATCATTGGTAATCGTGATATCTTCTAACGTCACGTTCTTACCCTTAACTTCGACAGTGGCAGTGCGCCCCGTTCCCCAGGTTTCACTAGAACGGTCTAACGTTGTTTGGCCTGCATAGCGATTAAAAACTATTGTCGTTTGGTCACGAGAGGCACCAATTAAGCGAAGATTGCTTGCGTTTATGACGACTCGCTCTCGATAAGTTCCTTCCTCAACAAATATTGTCCATATCTTGTCAGCGTGCACCGAATGAGACTCAACAAATGCGATTGCCTGTGAAACAGTATCGAAATGAGGTATCGACGCGTTAGTTACATGCTGAGAAACTAAGACATCGGTATTCACCGGCATTGCGAGAGAAATCCTCGAAAGGAGCATGGTGATGACTAATACATAAGTTCTCAGTAGTAATGTATAGGGCTTTGTCACTACCATTGGCTTACTTCTCTTTTCTCTCGAACGGTTTGTCGTTAACCACAACATTGTTCAATGATAATTGTGCTACGTTCTCGATAACTGCGTCTTGTAATGCGCGTTTGATGACGATGTTATTTAACGTTAACCCTGATATCGGGGTGTGATCGTAGCCGCGCAACATAAATGCACGGTCCGCAGACTCAACATGCAGGTTTTCCACAGTAATATCTTCTAAGAGAGGAGGAAAGTTGCCTGCGTCACCTTCTTCATAAAAGAAGTTTACGACCACCGCATCTTTCACCGTACCAATATTAATATTACGGTAGTTCAGGTTTTTCAGGTGACCACCGCGAATGCTGTTGGTTTTAATTCTGATGCCGCGGTCTAAATCTGGGCTACTCATGTTGCAATATTGGGCATACAGATTTTCTACACCGCCGGATATCTCACTACCAATGACAACGCCGCCATGACCAGCCTTCATCTCACAATGTTCTATTACAATATTGCTGCAGGGTACATTGACACGCCGGCCATCTGCATTACGTCCGGATTTAATAGCAATACAATCATCCCCAGTGTCAAACGTGCAGTTTGAAATAAGTACATTCGTGCAGCTTTCAGGATCGCAACCGTCTGAATTGGGGCCGAAGCTTTTACAGTAAACATCATTAATGGTGACGCTTTTGCAGAGCACAGGGTTTACTAGCCAGAACGGCGAGCGCAGGATGGTAACGCCTTCTATGAGCACATTTTCACAGCGGTAAGGCTGAATAAACGGGGGGCGCAAATAATTATTTTCAAAAACGCGGTCACTAACGGGAATGGCCTTTTCCACCATTTCTTGTAGTGTATCCCGGGTATACTTTTGATTTTCAACCGGATCGTCTCCCCATGCTGAGGTTTTCCACTTACCTTTCCACGGCCACCAGTTGTCTTTTGTGGCACTACCGTCCAGCGTACCTTTACCGGTTATCGCAATATTGGTTTGCTCAAACGCATAAATAAGAGGGGAGTATCCCATTAACTCCATGCCTTCCCACCGCGTATACACATACGGTTTGTAGTCATCAGGGCGGGTAGAAAACCGAATGATAGCGCCTTGCTCAACATGTAGATTTATATTCGACTTTAAGTGAATAGGGCCGTTAGATACCCAGTCGCCTTTTGGCACTACCACTTTGCCTCCACCTTGGCTTGTAAGGTGTTCTATCGCCGCGTGCAATGCTTGCTTAAAATCGCTGTTGTGCTCTTTTAAGAAGTCGGCAACGCTCACCTCGAGTTCGGGAAAAGCAGGGCGCTTTATCATGGCTTTTATAAGGTTTGCTTCAGCGTCCCATTGGCGTTGAGTTCTTCCTGCTTCGGTCACACTTGTACAACCAGATAGGAATGTAGGAACCCCTAATGCCATGCCTGAGGAGGCAACTGCGGTGGCGAGGCCAGACTTTAAAAAGTGGCGTCTGGCATTCGATGAATTAGGTTGGACCATCATTTACCCCTTTGAATTACGTGTCAGCGCTGTTTTACTTATTCAGATAGTGTGCAGCCAGAATAAACGGGCCTACACCTTTCGCGTCATTTGCTCTGATTGGTTCACTCATGTAGTAGTCGAATGACCCATCTCTATATGGGTTGCCACCAAGACCGGCTACAGCGCACACTTTTTCAAGATTGACCACGTTAGTGTCTGGATTCACCGAAATCATTTGGTCAAGAATTCCAGCGAACCCTTTCTCTGCGTACGTTTTGTATTCCATGGGAAGAAGTGTAAGGCTAGCCCCCTTCGCTATCGCGTAGGTCAACATTGCCGTACCGGACGCCTCTAGGTAATTGCCTTTGCGGCTGCCCAAGTCGGTCACTTGATACCAAGTGCCTGAATGATGTTGATAGGCAAGGGTAGCATCAATAAATTTCTTAAAGCGTGCTTGCAACCAAGGGGTTTTTGGGTGCTCGGCGGGAACAATTTCAAGTACGTCTACCATTGCCATTGCGTACCAACCCAGAGAACGTGACCAGTGGTGCTGTGAAAGCCCTGTTTCTTTGTCTGCCCACTTTTGCTTTCTTGACGCATCCCAGCCATGTAAAGGAAGGCCCGTTTTATCGTTGTAAAGGTGCTCTTCGATTAATTCGAATTGTAAAAACACGTCGTCGAGTTCCCTCATATCGCCATACTTAACGATGTATTCGGCATAGAACGGCGCACCCATATATAAGCCATCAAGCCACATTTGTTCAGGGTAACGTTTTTTGTGCCAAAACCCGCCTTGCTCGGTGCGTGGGTGAGTCGTTAACTGAGTTCTTAAGAGATCGGCCGCTTTCTTATACTTTGGGTTACCTGTTTCTTCATAAAGAAAAAACAGCACCTTGCCCGGGTTAATCATATCGATATTGAATTTATAAAGATCATAGGTTTTGATACTGCCATCCTCTTGGACCAGCATGTCATAGTAGCCCTTTACATAAGAGAGAAGGCGAGGGTCTTTGTTGTCTTGATACACCTCAGCTATTGCGAGTAGGTTGAGACCATGGACATAATCCCACTGCGGTGTTTCATCCCAGTCGATTTGCCAAGCTTCAGGGAATCGCACCATTTCGGATTCTATCATTCTGATAGACCACGGTTGTGTGTTGTCGAGAGGCATTTGCACCTCAGTATTTGCATTAGCCGCCGAAGAAACAAACACCGTGCAAGCCACAATGGAAGCTGCGCGTAGAATACCTTTTAGCATAACAAACCCTTATTTTTATAACATTGTAAATACACTTTGTGCTACCGGTAGCATAATGATTTTTTTTTTGCTCATATGTCAACGAAATTATTCATTTTCATTTACTTTTGTTTTACCTTCTATTCCTTAATAATTTATTCAATAAGATTTTGTAAAATAAAGATAATTGCTGTTTTTCGTGCGCTTTTTTCAACTATTGCTATTGTAGATGGTTTTTGGTTTTTTCGCTTTAAATTTCTAAACATTGCAAAAATTTTAAACAAAGTAGTTGCCACCGGTAGCATAACTGGTTAGGATGTAAATCAAATGTAAAGCTTGAGTGTTGTTTTTGGGGTTTACATTATTGCCGAAGAGAAGTTTTGCTCTAATTAAAAATACAGCTGTACCCTGCAACTCTTCTTATTCATGGTTTTAGTGGCTTACAAGGTCACTCTAGAAAAAACTTAGCATTGACGCGTTTTTGCTTCCTTAACAGCCAAAACGTGCCACTAGAAAGCGTGGTTCATTGGCGGTATTTATGAGCAAATGTTTACCGGTGGCATGATGGGAAGTGAAATGATTAAATACGATAAATGTTGAATTTTTGTAAATTTGAATGTTCCACACACACCATTCAAAAGTATGTTCACGTTTTGTCAGTACGCGCGTCTCTTATAAATATAAAAAACCGGAGAAACAACAATGTTACCAAAGAAAAAGCAACTCGCTGTTCTCATTACGCTAGCGTTGTCAGGCGCCTATGTTCACGCGCAAGAAGCCACAGACGAACAAGTCACTGAAAGCGAAGCGCAAAACATGGAAGTCATTGAGGTATCAGGCTTTCGTGGTTCACTCAACAAATCACTGATGGAAAAGCGAACGTCAGTAAACAGCAAAGAATCAATTGTTGCTCAAGACATTGGTAAATTCCCGGACTTAAATATTGCAGAATCTATCCAGCGTGTACCTGGTGTGGCAATTTCTCGTGAGGGTGGGGAAGGGCGTCAAATTACGCTACGTGGTTTGAGCCCGTCGTTTACTCGCACAACGCTTAACGGGATGGAAGTACCAGCCAGTACAGATGGCACTGATTCAGGTGGCGGTGTAAACGGTGGCCGTGGCTTCGACTTTAATATTTTTGCCTCTGAGTTGTTTAATCGTGTCGATATTCAAAAGTCGCCCACAGCGTCAATGGAAGAGGGCGGTATAGCGGGTACAGTTGATCTATATTCAGCAAAGCCGTTTGATTACGACGGTTTTAAATTTGTATCATCACTGCAAGGTGGTTACAACAGCATCACTGAAGAGACTGATCCTCGCGCCGCCTTTATGATCAGCAATCGCTTTGCTGACGACAAGGTGGGGGTCCTTTTCTCTGCTGCGTTTTCTGAACGTACCGTAAGACAAGAGGGGTTCGGCACCGTTCGCTGGACTACGCCGGTACGCGACGGTGGCGGGATTTTTGGCGACACGTCAAATACTGTGGTTAACGGCACGCCGGACGTAGGTGATTGCCAGTATGAAGGTGCGTCTGTTGACCCCATCAACTGCTTGTGGACGCCACGTCTACCACGTCCTGATTATTTCGGTAACGATCAAGAGCGCACAGGTTTCACAGGCTCAATTCAGTGGGCAGCCACGGATAATTTCACAGTTACGTTAGATGGTCTGTTATCTAAACTTGATAACACCCGTACTATGTATAACTTCTTCCACATGTTCAGAAGTACGTTTGAAGATATTACCCCCACCTCTATAACAGTGCATCCCAATGGCAAACAAGTTTTAGCCGGTAGTTATGATGGTATCAAGTCCCGTATTGAAAGCCGCTTGCAAGAATCGACCACCGACTTTAGCCAATTTGTAATATCAGGTGAGTGGTTTATTGGTGAAAACCTTAAGCTTGATATGATGGCCGGTACTGCCGAATCTGATGCACGTTCAGAGCAATATCGTTACAACATGACTTTATTAGAAGAAACCAGCTATGGCTTCGATTTTAGTAACAATAGCAATGCCCCTGAATTGACCTACGGTTACGACGTTAATGATGCAAGTAACTACAACCTTAGTGATGGTCGTTTACGTGCTACAGACGTGTTGCGCGAAAACGATACGGTTAAACTTGATGCGACCTACTTAGGCGATGAGGTAACTATCAAGGCAGGCTTTGCTTACAATGACCGCGTTGTTACCTATAGTGAGGAGCAAATAAATGGCTTCCCAGACCAAAGTTCAGCGGTAGGCTTTGCTGAAATGATGCCAGTAGATGATTTCGGTAGTGGTTTCGATGGACCCCTTGATCCGTTTCTTGTGGCTGACTTCGACGCAATTAACAGTCAATTGCTAGATGTTGTTTGGACACCGCGTTCTGCACAAAGTTGGAAAGTAGGCGAGGAAACCACAGCTGCGTACATTGAGATGGACACGAGTTATGAGATTGGCGATATGCTTCTGCGTGCCAATTACGGTGTGCGCTATGTGAAAACCACCACCACCTCAGAAGGGTTTATTCAAGGCGAAACGGTACAAATTGAGAATGATTACAGCAACTTCTTACCCGCTGTTAATTTAGCCCTTGAAGCAACAGATGATGTGGTTGTTCGTCTTGGTTTGACGCAGTCAATGACGCGGCCAAGTCTGAATTCACTCAACCCTGGCAACCCTAGTTTTGACTACATAAACGGCTCGGTGAGCGTGGGTAACCCTTTCCTTGACCCGTTTACGTCTAACAATGTGGATTTTGGTGTTGAATGGTACTTTGACGATGAAGCGCTGCTTGCGGCAACGGTGTTTTACAAAGACATTGATAACTGGATAGTGCGTGCCTCTGAAGAACGTTTAGTCGATAGTGCTTACTACGATTTTATTGACAATGACGCACAGTTTGACCCGGTAATCGCCCTAGACCCTCGTACTATACCTTATGAGCATAGTAGCCCTATTAACGCAGAAGAGAGAAGTATAAGCGGGTATGAGTTAATTTATCAGCAGCCATTGACCTTCCTACCTGGACCGTTTGAAAACATGGGTATCGTGTCGAACTACACTCACGTTAACGCTGACAATATCGAGGGGATGAGCGAGACCTCTTACAACTTTACCGTGTATTACGAAACTGACCACTATGGTGCACGCGTATCGGTTAACAAACGCGATGACTATATTACTGACTTTATCGGCAGTAATGGTAACGCGTCACATGGAACGACAGGGCCTACACAGGTGGACTTCTCTTCATTTTATAATGTAAACGATGAACTCACCTTGACCTTCGAAGTAATTAATCTCACCGATGAGTACGAGCGTTTGTTCACCACCGGTGACGGTTCTTTGGACTTGGTACGTGAGTATAACCATACCGGCCGTCAGTTCTTCTTGGGTGCTCGCTATAATATGTAACAAAATCAGGTTGCCCATGTGAATTGGTCAATCTGAAATACGCATTAAATGTTGTGTTCCGTGAAGACGGGTGTGTCTGGCCATCGTAATGATGGCCTTTTTTATCTATCTGGACTGGTATGACTCCCTTTTTGCGTACTCCCACAGCGTTTAAAAAAGGATGGTAACTGTACTTATGTTTAAAAAGGATAAAAGTGTGAGAAATTTGAGAAAACGTGCCGCAGGGAGAATGAGTACTATGCTTCGCTATAGCCTTGTAAGTGTTGTTGCCGCAACAAGTACGTTTACATTAGCAGAACTACAAAGCGAAACAGTGCTTCAACATACTCATGCGGCTCAATCGAGCAAATCAAAACTCGCCAGTTCTAACGCTCACGAGCGCACTGAACAAAGCGCCAGCAAGGTGGACGGTGAAGCACATAGAAAAACGCTACCTTACAAAAAGCCCGTGACCTTGCATCTGGTCGGCGATTCAACCATGTCAGACAAGCCTCTGCTGTCATACCCAGAAAGGGGGTGGGGGCAGCTGCTTCCTGAATTTATGTCGCCGAACCTTACCATTAAAAACCATGCGGCAAACGGTAGAAGTACAAAGCGATTTGTAGATGAGGGGCGTTGGCAAGTGCTGCTATCGGAACTCTCAGAAGGTGATTTTGTGGTTATCCAGTTTGGCCATAATGATCAAAAACAGTCAGATCCTGCGCGCTATGCCGACCCACAAAATGCCTATCCAGCCTACTTGAACCAATTTGTGAGAGACGTGGACGCTAAAGGAGCATCAGTGATTATTGCGAGCAGCATATGCCGGCGTCATTTTTCTGAGGACGGTGTATTGAAACGCACTTTGCTGACCTATGCCGATGCTGCAAAGAAAGTGGCAGCGCAATCTAACGTCCCCTTTATTCCCATGAACGCATTAACCTGCGATTTTCTCGCACAGGAAGGCGAGCCTAAGAGCAACCATTACTTTATTAAAGTGCCAGCTGACTTATATACACGCTATCCTGACGGTAAAACTGACGACACTCATTTAAACGTAGTGGGCGCCGCTAAAATGGCGCAGATATTCGTACGAGCGTTAAAAGCGACAGCACACCCACTGGCAGACTATGTTTATCGAGACACGCTGTAATACCATATAGGGTATGAATTGAAGAAAAAGACCGCGAAACGTCAGTGCGCGGTGGGCTGCAGGTGTCTTAGTAAGCGGATTGGTATATTAGGCAATAAAAATGGAAAGAGAATGTCACATACCGGCTAAAGCGACGGTATGTGATTGGTAAACGCGTCACATGATATGATGGCACCGGGGTAAGTAATGACGGTGGCTGCCACCTTAGCGCCATAGCTTGCGCTTTCAACGGGTTTTCTTCCCGCAAGTCTAGCCGCCATATAGCCTCCGTTAAAGGCATCGCCCGCCGCCGTTGTATCAACCACACATTCAACTCGTTCAACAGGTACGATGCATTGTTCTTGCTGACGTAGAATATGAACACCAACGGCGCCGTTTTTCATTACAATTTCATCAATCTGTTTGTCGGCCAAATAGCTAAATATCTCATCAGCATGGGTGTGGCCGAACAGCATTAAATGGTCGTCAGCACCAGGGAACGCCAAGTCCGCTTCGGCGTAAGCCTTACCCGTCCAGTATTTTGCCTCGTCTTGAGAAGACCAAAGGCGTGCTCGGTAGTTAGGATCGAACGCAATCTTACTGCCTTTGTTCTTAAGGCAAGCAATGAGTTCAAAAAGGGCTGTGCGCTGTTCGTCATCTAAAATGGCAATAGAAATACCACTTAAATAAAACCAATCGCACGCAAAGTCAGTGCCCTTCATAATATTAAGCGTCTGCGTTGCTGCAGATTGATTACGCCAGTAAGCGAAGGTTCTTTCGCCCTCGTTGTCATTGCGTATCATATACAAACCAAGGTTACGCGATGACGAGCGGAACACTAAGTCGGTATTGATTTCGTGTTCGCCCATTTTGAATAATAACTCGTCACTTAAAAAATCAGCGCCAATGGCCGTTAAGTAGCTAACGGAGGATGAGGGCAAGCAACGTTTAAAATACACTGCGGTGTTGTATGTGTCCCCTGCAAAACTTTTGGCCATCAGGTCAGTGTTGGTGGTGTCATTACTTATACTTTTTGATGACTCACGCTGTGAGCTTCGAAGCTCAACCATACATTCGCCAAAAATGACCATTCTTTTTTTTGTATCAGCGACGCTCATGCTGCAGCCTCATCAAATAAGGCCAAGCTTTGTTTGCATGCTAAGGTAATGGCCTGCCAGTTTTGCGCCTCAACCGCGGTCTTTGGCATCATCCACGTACCGCCTACAGCACCTACATTGGATAGCGCCAGATAGTCGTGAGCATTTTCGCCATTTATACCGCCGGTCGGGCAGAAGGAAACATCGCTAAACACGCTTGAAATAGCTTTAAGAAAAGGTGTTCCACCGCTAAGGCTTGCAGGAAAGAACTTCATTTCTCGAATACCTTTTTGATAAGCCAGTAGGATATCGGCAGGCGCAGCAACACCAGGTAAGAATGGGGCATTAGAGGCGATAAGTGTATCGAGTAATGTCTCTGAGCTGGTGGGTGTTATCAAAAATTGCGCGCCTGCATCTAACGCTTCGAAAACGTGATTGCGGTTTAACAATGTGCCCATGCCAACCACTAACTCAGGAAAATGTTGTCGAATAGCAGACAACGCGTCAAACGCCGCATCGCTACGTTTCACTACTTCAATATTACACAAACCGCTGTTTGCAATCGCTTCTGCTAAGTGAAGACCTTCGTCGACAGACGTAGGCTGAATAATAGGGAGTAACGGGGCGCCTTTGAGCATGGAAAAGGTACTTATCATCACACGGTTCCTTTTAGTGGGTCTAGCGAGTTCTCCATTAGCCGGTTTGGCACAGACTCTTGCTCACTATTGTCGTTATTGATTTGCGATAAAATATTAAGCAGCAGTTCAACCTTTTCTCGTACCTTTTCTTTAAATGTATTGTTTACCGATAGTTCAGCAAACATGGTATCAAGAGATAATAATTTTTTGGTAAGTGCGTCAGGTTGAAAATTCACGGATTTGGCCGTTGCTCTTAACGCTTCATCGAGCGGGTCGGTGATGGTTTCGTCTAAACGGGCTTTGTTATTAACAAATAAACACCACGCAGCCACGGCAGTGCAAAGCAAATCAATGTTTCGCTTTGCTTTGAGGTTATCCCTTACCGTATCAAGGATACGAAATGGAATTTTTTGCGAGCCATCCCATGCAATTTGTGACAATAGGTGGCGAATGTGCCTATTCTCATAGCGCTTAACAATGTCTTGCGCATACACATTGAGGTCAAAGTCATTGTTACCCTCAGTGTCATCATTAACAAGAGACGGAACAATTTCTTCCTTTAACATAGTTTGAATCAGTTGCTTTATGGCTGGGGTTCGCATTGCTTCGTATACGGTTTCCTTGCCAAGCAACAAACCGATATAGGCTAGGGTTGAATGTGTGCCGTTGAGAATACGCAGTTTTGCTTTTTCAAAAAAGCTCACATTATGCGTAAAGGTAACGCCAACTTTATCCCATGCGGGTCTAGGGCCAGAAAAATTATCTTCAACAACCCATTGAGTAAATGATTCACGCTGGATAGGCCAGTTATCAGTTAAACCCAGCTCAGTGGCAACGTTAGCTTTAAAGCTGTCTTCGGTTGCTGGTGTGATACTGTCGACCATAGTGCAAGGGAAAGCGATATTCTCGCTAATCCATTGGCCTAATGATTCATCGGTTTTGTTGGCAAACTCGGAAACGGCTTTTTGTAGTTTTTTGCCGTTGTCCGAAACATTGTCACAGCTGATGATGGTGATATCTGCGTAACCAGCCTGTTTTCGCTGTGCCAGCGCTTGCACGATAAGGCCAACCGCGCTCACCGGTGTCTCTGGCGTGACCAAATCGGCCTTGATATCCGGATGATCAGTGTCTAGATGACCTTGTGCATTAAGGCAATAGCCCTTTTCTGTCACGGTAAGCGTAACAATTTTTGTTTGTTTGTTTACCAGCGCAGCAACAATGTCTTCACGATCATTGGCTAGTGTAGAGAGGGTTTTAATTGCGCCTATAATGTGGGTTTCAGGCTCGTTATCAACAATACACAACGCATAGAGATTGTCTTGTGGACCTAACGCGTCTTTAAGTGATGCGCTGCGCATTGATACACCGTGAATACGCCAGTCACCACCGTACGCTAACGCCTTTTCGGTGTAATACGCTTGGTGCGCACGGTGAAATGCGCCCGGGCCAATATGCACAATGCCACACCCTGTTGCATTAAGGTCATAATTGGGTTTGCTTACGCTTTCACTTAAGAGAGGAAGCGTTGCAATAGATAACGGCTTTGTCATGTTTACCCCAGTTTGTACGCTTGCTTAGCAAAGTCATAAGTCAGTTTTCTGGCAACACTGGCCGCTTCTGTTTCGCTGATGCGGTGCTCCACCACAAGTTGTGCAAGAAAACGACAGTCTATGCGTCTGGCAACATCATGACGGGCAGGAATAGATAAGAATGCGCGCGTGTCATCGTTAAAACCAACGGTGTTGAAGAAACCTGCTGTCTCTGTCACTTGATGTCTAAAGCGCAACATGCCCTCAGGACTGTCGTGGAACCACCATGAAGGGCCTAGCTTGAGACAGGGATAATGGCCTGCGAGTGGTGCTAATTCACGGCTGTAAGTGGTTTCGTCTAATGTGAATAGAATAATGTCGAGGTTAGGCTCGTTACCGTATTTACCGAGCAGCGGTCGAAGTGCGTTAACAAAATCTGTCTGCATTGGAATGTCGTGGCCCTTGTCTCGGCCAAATTGAGCAAACAGCTGACTGTTGTGGTTCCTAAACGAACCTGGGTGAATTTGCATGACCATGCCATCCTCCACGCTCATTCCCGCTAGTTCAGTAAGCATTTGGGCTCTGAATAGCTCTTGCTCCTCTGCGTTACTTATCCCACGTCTTACTTTATCGAACAGGGCGATACACTCGACTTCGCTTAAATCAGCGGTGTTTGCGGTGGGATGGCCGTGATCTGTTGCGGTCGCACCGTGCTCTCTAAAGACGGCGCGCCGTGCGCGAATGGCGTTCAGATAGCCCTGCCAAGTTGTAGTATCTTCACCCGTTAACGCTCCAAGCTTTTCAATATTTGACGTAATGTCCTCGCGCGAGGCATCGACGACATCGTCGGGTCTGAAGGTTGTAATGACGCGCTTTGCCCATGGCGTATCTTTGATTGCCGCGTGATGAGGAAGAGAATTAAGTGCGCCTTCGGTGGTCGCAATCACTTCGATGTTAAACCGATCCATTAATGCACGAGGCTTAAAGTCATCCCTTTGAAGCTGTGCAGTGATGTGATCGTAATACTGGGTCGCGTTGTCGCTACACAACATTTCTCGTAAGCCAAATACGTCGTGAAATACGGTGTCTAACCATAAACGCGAAGGTGTGGCAGCAAACAAGTGGTAATTATCAGCCAATAATTTCCAAATTTTGCGGGGATCTTTTTCTGTTTCGCCACCATCCCAGCGAGGCACACCAATATCCGTTAATTCAATGCCTTGGCTATAAAGCATTCTGAAAACATAGTGATCAGGTGTGATAAATAATTCAGTTGCATTGGTGAAATTGTTGTTTTCTGCAAACCAACGGGGGTCAGTATGGCCATGCGGACTGATGATAGGGAGATCGCGTATTTCCTCATACAGCGCACGAGCAACACGTCGTGTCGCTTCATCGGCAGGAAATAGTCTATCTTCATGTAGTAATATCGGTTCCATAACGCTCTCTTTTAGAGTGTGACGCCGCGTTTCCAAATGGCAATGTCATGGCTGCCATTTTTCTCGTTGCAGGTTTGTTGACCAGATGCTACTGCCAAGCAGTGTGAAAGTAGCGCTTCGGCACACTTATCAATAGATACACCTTCGAGAACTTGCCCAGCGTTAAAATCTATCCAATGTGGCTTCTTATTAGCGATATCCGAATTAGACGATATCTTTACTGTGGGTACAGGAAAACCAAGGGGCGTACCTCGGCCTGTGGTGAATAAAACGATGTGTGCCCCCGATGCTGCCAATGCTGTGGAACTGACGGCGTCATTTCCAGGGGCTTGTAACAAACTCAAGCCTTTGTCTTGCTTGGGCTCGCCGTATTGCAAAATAGACTGAATGACAGAGGTTCCCCCTTTTTGAACCGCACCGAGTGATTTCTCTTCTAGCGTGGTCAACCCTCCAGCTTTGTTGCCCGGAGAGGGGTTTTCGTAAATAGGTTGATTGTGGGCGATAAAGTAATGTTTAAACTCATCGATAAGCGAATTAAACGCTTTGAATACGTCTTTATTTTTCGCGCGATTCATCAAGAGTTGCTCAGCACCGAACATTTCAGGAGTTTCGGTTAAAATGACCGAGCCACCTAAATTACACATTAAATCGGTGACGCGTCCTACGGTGGGATTAGCGGTAATTCCGCTAAAAGCGTCGCTGCCACCGCACTTCATACCTAAGGTCAATTCGCTGGCGTCTGTGGGCTCGCGTTTGTCGTTTGCCATCACTTTCAGCAAATCGTACACCGCATTTACCCCTTCTTCTAGTTCATCTACTACGTCTTGGGCGTTATAGAAGCGAACCCGATTTTCAGGCTTATCAACATGGGGCAGCAAGTTCTTTAACTGGTTGTTCTCACAACCCAGGCCGACAATTAGTACTGCGCCAGCGTTAGGGTGCGATGCCAATGATGCCAGTATCGTACGGGTGTCATCTAAATCATCGCCCAGCTGAGAACAGCCAAAAGGATGAGTAAATGCACGAAAACCGTCGCACTCAGAAGCAAACCGTCTGGTACATTCATCGGCAATACGCTGTGCTGTGCGATTAACACAGCCTACCGTATTTATGATCCACACTTCATTGCGGATACCTACTTTGCCGTTTTCTCTTCGGTAACCCATAAACTGTAAATGCGAGGGTGTACTAGAGTGTTTTATACCCGTATGCGATGGCTGATAAAGGTATTTTTCAGTGCCGTTTAGCTTAGTTTTGACATTGTGACTATGGACATGATCGCCGGTCTCAATGTGACTCAACGTCACGCCAATACTAAAGCCATACTTGATAATATCACTACCAGGGGCAAGGTTGCTTAATGCAACTTTGTGTCCTGCCGGGATGTCTTGATTAGTGGTAATGCCATATTCAGCGATGTAGGAGCCAGAAACGATAGGGGAGGTCGCAACGGCAACATTATCACTATTATGCACTTTCACGAGTTGAGTTTTAATGTCCATCTGACGTCCTACCATTTAAATTTATACTTAATACTTTCTTGCTTTTAACATTCTTTTTATTTAAATGCCACCGGTGGCATAATAGGTGTAAAAAGAAGTGCAAGCAACACTTCATTGTAAAAAAATCACACTTTTTTAATTGAATCGCGAATAATGAGGTGAGGTTTTACTAAATAAGTTTCGGTTTCACTGACTTGGCTGCCCTCAATATGGGCAATTATCTTGCGTGCTGCGATAGCGGCCATATCACCAACCGGGCGTTGCACAGTAGTGAGCGCGGGAATGACTCGTGCGGCAAGTAAGTTATCATCGAACCCAGCAACAGAAAGGTCATCTGGTACCGTGATCCCCATTTCATGGGCCACTTTGAGTACACCCGCAGCCATATCGTCGTTGTTAGCAAAAATAGCTTTTACCCGAGGCGACTGAATGAGCAAATGTCTTGCACATTCAATACCGCTTTCGAAGGTGTTTTTTCCTTCTATCACTCTGTTCTCTGGTACTTCAACACCTAAGTCATTCAGTGTTTCCACAAATCCTTCTAGGCGCTCTTTTGACGAGTAGTACTGCTGAGGGCCACTGATAATACCAATGTCTTTGTGGCCTAACGACACCATATAGCGGGCGAGGTCACTTAAAGCCGCTCTGTCATCGCTCACGACAATGTTTTGATGATCATCTAAGTCAACCGAGGCCATTCGAACATAATTGATATTTTTTTGTTGTAACGTGTCAGCCAGTTGTTTTGCTTCGGACACCGGTGGCAATATGATGACACCGTCAATGTTAGAGCGACGCACAAAGCTAATGCAGTCTTCCACAAATCCTTCTGTGTTGTAGCGACAGGGGTGAACGACCAACTCATAGCCTTTCTGAGAACAGATACTTAATACACCTCGTTGTACTTGGTCAATGTAGAGCGCATCGGGGTTGTCGTAGATAAGGCCTATCAAATAAGAGCGGCTGGTACTCAAACCTCGCGCTTGCTTATCAGGGGCAAAACCCGTTTCTTGAATGATAGCTTCAATGCGTTCGCGAGTGGCTTTACCCACATTGGTTGCACCGTTAATAACACGGGAAACGGTGCGCTTAGATACCCCCGCAAGGGCAGCAACATCATTAATAGTAGGGCGCTTGTTCATAGTTCTCTGTTTTTCCGCGCTATTTTGTTGTTATTCTCGATATTAACACACAAATTGAGGCAATATATTCTTGTTACTTAAAAGTCACGCTGAGTGGGTCATTAACTATGCGGACTGGTATTACACAGTATTAGTAGCTGCATATTACGTTGGCATAAACGTTCCTTTTTAGAATCCTAAGGCGCGTGGCAGGGCTTCACTAAACCACGCAACATAAGTGACCAGCATGAGCACCACGAACATAGCAATGTACAACGGGATGAGCGGTCGAATGATGTTTTCAAGCTTAGTTTTCGCAATTGCACATGTGATAAATAGGACTGCCCCTACTGGTGGTGAGCATAAGCCTATAGACAGGTTGAGTACTAACATGATCCCGAATTGAAGCTCACTCATGCCTAATTCTAGCGCTACAGGTAAAAATATTGGGGTAAAAATCAATACAGCAGGGGTCATATCTAAAAACGCCCCAACGACAATAAGAAGCAAATTAATTAGCAGGAGGATTAGCAGTGGATTATCACTGACCGACAATAACGCATTGCTAAGGGTTTGTGGAATGTTTTCGAAAGAGAGTAGCCAAGACATCGCCGTTGACGCTGCAATCAGTAGCATTACAATTGCTGTCGTTTCCGCCGCTTTTAAAAAAATATCAGGCAATGCCTTCGCTTCAACTTCTTTATAAAACACCACCGCTAACAATAATGAATAAACCACGGCAATAGCGCCAGCTTCGGTAGCGGTAAACACGCCGCCAACAATGCCGCCAATAACCAAGAAAATCAGAAACAACGAGGGAATGGCTGCAACCGTTTTTTCGAAAACCACTTTGAGCGGCAGTCGCGGTGATAAAGGGTATCCTTTTATTTTTGCGTAGATAAAACAAACGAGCATGAGTGCCAGACCGACCATAATGCCGGGTATATAGCCGGCCATGAAAAGGGCGGCAATAGAAACACCGCCGCTGGCAATAGCGTAAACAATTAAGATATTGCTTGGCGGTATTAACATGCCTGTGGTTGACGCGGCGGCGGTAACCGCAGCGCTAAAGTTTGGCTCATAGCCTGCTTTTTTCATTTCAGGCAGCATAAAGCTGCCAATAGCGGAGGTGGTGGCAACCGCAGACCCTGAAATTGCACCGAATAGCATACAAGATACTACGTTTACCAAAGCAAGACCGCCGGGAAGGGCGCCAATAAGTGCCATGGCGCATTCTATTAATCGCTTGGCTATACCTCCTCGCCCCATGATTAAGCCAGAGAGTACGAAAAAAGGAATGGCGAGTAATGCAAAACTGTTCAGGCCACCTGCCATACGCTGCGCAATAGTAATGGATGCTGGTGCAAGGTCCATGCTCATTACCATAGCAAGCAATGTGGCAACGCCAATACTGATTGAAATGGGAACGTTTAATAGAAGTAGTACGAAAAAGGTGACGACTAAAATGATACCGGTCAGTTCCATCACACTGACTCCTTATTATTGTGTTGCCAAAGCGAAATAATGTTAGCGAACGCATACGCAATGATAAGGGCGCCAGACAGCGGAAGCACACTGTAGATTACGCCCATTTTTATGCCGAGAGCAGCAGATATTTGCTCTAGCTCTAAAGTAAGAAGGACAAGTTCAGAACCACCGTACAGCATAACTAACACACAAAATACAATAACGATAATTTCGACACAGGTGAGTAACACGCGCTTTGTATTACGTGACTGACGTTCCACGATTAAATTAAAGCCTAAATGGGCATGTTGACGGTATGCGTAGGCTGCGCCTAAGATCCCAATCCATATCAATATGAATCTTGAGAGTTCTTCGGTAACGGACGCAGGGTCTTTGAGCACGTAGCGTGAGAACACTTGCCAGATTACAGTGAGCAATATACTGACCATTGCCATAATCAGCGTTCCTGCTAGAGCTTTATCAATGAGGCGTAGTATCATCGTTACATCGCTTTTATTTGATTAATTAACGTGCCAATTGGCGTGTTTTCAAAACTTTCGTGAAAAGGTTTCACGGCTTCTACGAAAGGTGCTTTGTCTGGTGTTATCACCGTCACGCCCTCGGCTTTTACTTTTTCTAACGAGGCTTGCGTTGAGGTTTTCCAAAGCTCACGTTGATATTCAACGGAGTCTTTCATTGCTCTGGTTAACCAGGTTTGCTGCTGTTCGTTAAGGCTGTCCCATACTGGTAACGATGCAAGCATGATATCGGGCACGCTTGTATGCTCATCAAGGCTGTAGTAGCGCGCGATTTCGTAGTGTCGAGAAAGGTAATAGCTAGGAGGATTGTTTTCTGCGCCATCTACGACACCTTGCTGAAGTGCAGTGTAGAGCTCTCCCCAGGAAACGGGGGTTGCAGCTCCCCCGAGTGCGCGCACGGTCGCTACCGCTGTCGGGCTATTCAATACGCGAATTTTCAGCCCGTTTAAATCGCTGGGGTGTGCGATAGGTTTATCGTTAGTGTAAAAGCTACGGCTACCTGCATCATAATAACCCAGACCTTTCAGGCGAAAATCCTCTATCCCCGAAAGCAAGGTATCGCCAATGTCGCTATTTAATACTCGCCAGAAGTGATCGTTATCGCGAAAAATGTAAGGGATACTAAATATCTTCATATCCGGTGCAAAGCCTTCCAACGGGCTGGCAGACACTTTTGTCATAGCGAGAGAGCCAATCTGTAACAGCTCTATCATTTCCCGTTCGGTGCCTAATTGGCTACCTGGGTAAATGACGACACTCATCGTTCCCTCAGAATAGTAATCGAGGCGCTCTCCTAGATACTCCATCGCTTTATGTACGGAGTGTTGAGTATCAAGGGTATGTCCTAGGCGCAATACGGTGACTTCGCCTTGAATTTCATTTTGAGAGCACGCTGTCGATAGCAGTAGTGCAGTGGCAGAGAGCGTGAGCTTTATATACTGCAACATAAATCATTACACCTTAGTTTTACTTTGAGTACTTAGCGCAGTTGTGATGGAGGGAATTTGTCCATGTCATCGTAATCAAGGTTTTCACCTGCCATTCCCCAGATAAATGCATAGCTACCCGTTCCTACGCCACAGTGAATTGACCAAGGTGGAGACACTACGGCTTGTTCATTTGCAATAAAAATATGGCGGGTTTCGTGCGGCTCTCCCATGAAGTGGCATACACGGCTCTCGCTATCCATATCAAAATAGAAGTAAACCTCATTGCGTCTGTCGTGCTGATGCGCTGGCATGGTGTTCCAGACTGAACCTGTGTGAAGGCGCGTCAATCCCATTTGTAGTTGGCAAGTATCAACGACGGTGTTGATCAGCAGTTGTTTAATGTCGCGCTGGTTCGATGTTTCTTGGCTTCCTAAATGCAGCACATTCGCATCTTCACTTCCTATTTTCTTGCATGGGTAGGCGTGGTGTGCTGGCGCGGAATTTAGGTAGTACTTGGCGGGATTAGACCCGTCGTCAGACGCAAAAATAACGTCTTCATTGCCTTTCCCGATGTATAGTGCTTCTTCATTATCTAAATGGTAGGTGGTGCCGGCAACCGTGATGGTGCCAGGACCGCCAATATTAATTACCCCTACTTCGCGACGGGCGGTAAAGAAAGGCATTTTTAGCTGATCTTCAATGGTTTCGAGTGTTAACGCCGACGTTGTGGGGACGGCGCTCCCCAGCATAAAGCGTTCGTAATGGGTGTATATCCAGACGACTTCTCCCTCTTTCATAAGGGTGTCGACGAGAAACGCGTCCCGTAATTCTTGGGTATTGTAAGCGTTAGCCTCTTTACGGCCGATGGCATATCGAGTGTCTATTTTTTCGTTCATGGCAGCTTTCTCGTTCATGGCAGCTTTCTCGTTCATGACTGTTTCCTCGTTCATGACTGTTTCCTCGTTCATGACTGTTTTCCTTCGTTCGTAAATTATCGAGCTAAAAAGCCGCCATCGACTGCGAGGATGTGGCCGTTGATATAATTGCTTGCTGTGCTGGCTAGAAATACAGCGGCACCGGCTAGGTCGTCGCTTTCTCCCCAGCGATTTGCAGGAATGCGGGCACAAATTTCCGCGCTTCGCTTTTCATCATCCTGAAGCGCTTGCGTGTTATCCGTTTTAATGTAACCGGGTGCAATTGCATTGACCTGAACATTGAACTGGCCCCACTCGTTTGCCAACGCTTTTGTCAGGCCCGCTATCGCGTGCTTACTTGCGGTATATGCAGGAACGGTGATACCGCCCGTATAACTTAGCATTGACGCGATATTGATGATTTTTCCTTGTCCGCGCTCCACCATTTTCTTACCGATGGTTTGGCTGAGGAGAAAAGCAGCGTCTATGTTGACTGCAAGCACATTTTTCCATTCCTTGAATGGAAAATCTGTGGCAGGCGCTCTGAAGATTGTGCCGCCGTTGTTCAGCAGAATGTCAATATGCCCTTTAATGCTTAATGCATCTTTGGCAAGTTTGATGACTGCGTCCGCATCGGCGAGGTCACCACTAAGTGCAATAGCGTCACCACCATCACGTTGAATTTTGTGCACCGTTTCGTCACAACCCCCAGCTTGTGAACTGGCACAGATAACAAAGGCACCAGAAGCCGCTAGTGCCAAAGCAAGCGCTTGACCTATACCTCGGCTAGCCCCAGTCACTAATGCAGTTTTACCCTCTAGGCTAAAGTTGACCATGTAATTTACCTTTCACTAAATGGTTCATTGATGTGCCGAATGTTGTCGACATACTAAATTGAAAAATTTCGTTAACAAAATTTAAAATAATTGCCACCGGTGGCATTTGTCAATATATTGTTTAAAAATATCGTCAATTAGTTCAGTTTGTTAACAACCGGTGGAGAGCAGAAAAGTGAATAAATACAGCAAGGTAGGCCTATTTCTTGTGCCATTTTTGGCAAGTTGCTCACAAGGGGAAATAAATTCGATAATGTCTGTTGAGGTTAAAAATTCAGCAAAAGGAGGCAGCGGCGAGCAAATCGTAGAAATTTCACTTCCCTTGCAATATACGAATTGGAGATTGAAACACAACGCTTCAGAGTGGATTGAGAATGATGAAGGGCGTTCAGTACTACTAGGCGCTGTTTCTATCGCGCCGGGGACCAGTGAAACACTAGAACTTGTGCCACCCCAGAGCGCCTCAGATGTCAACGTTCAAGACAGAGCGCATGCTGAGCTTTCGGTAAGAACGGGAGGGGAGTGGCAAGACGCAGCGTATATCGCCAACGGCTTTACTTTTGAAAACGTTTCCTCATTCACATCACCTCCTCAGTTGACTGATCATTCTTACTTTTTGCGTTACGAAGGGCCTGGCTGGGAATCGGATAAAATGGGCTATCGACTTTACCTTGATTGGCGCAATGCCATTGATGTATTTGTGAAAACAACGGACAGCGTTGTTTTACCCGACGTCGGGCAAGACGGCTACGATAGCTATCACAATCTATCCTCTTGGGGAGGAGATGCCCTTAAAGTCGGCAAGTCATTGGGCGTAGGTGCGCTAGGTCGATTAGTAGAAAAAGACGCGCAAGTGTCTGCGACAGTGTCCTCAGAGGCACCGTTGAAACAGACAGTCATGCATTTCCAGCACGTCGATAATACGCATTACCAACTGGTATCGAATTCACAACTTCGGGCTGAGTTTGATGTTATTTATCAAGGGTGGTCATCATCCGAGGCAAAAGCCGACAGTATCGACGTTACCACACGCTATCGTATTGATGCGTTTGATCCGACAACTCACATCAGCGTTTCCTTATCAGCGCCCTCAAAAAATATTGTCGCAGGTTTGGTTGCCCATGATGGAATGAAAGTCATTAAGGCTGAACAAGGTGAGTGGGGAGTGGTCGCTACTTGGGGAGAGCAGAGTATTTTGGCAGATAATGACAGTCTTGGATTAGCGCTTTTTTATCGAATCGACCAAGTTGAAAAAGTGTTTGAAGGTGAGCATGACCACCTTGTTTTGTTTAAACCACACACCACGTTAGACTACAAAATACTGGCGGTATGGCCTACACGCAGCAGTGATGTGCAATCTGCAGAGCAGTTTGAAGACTATCTCACGAATAAACTTAACGTGTACAGTTATCCGCTTACCGTATTGAATTAAAGTATATCAAATCAAAAGGTTAACGGGCTGCGGCGAAATGCGCAGCTCGTTTGTTAACGGACGCGTTTGGCCTTTTTCTTCTGCTTTTATCCTCGCAGCCCCCTAGCTTTTTCACGCGATAATTTCTTTTGGCGTGGATTGCATAAATGCTCTGACCAGTAGGGTGAAATAAATAATTCATAAATTGACTACGTGGTTTAATTTTTCTTTATGGCATATTCAATCATCCCAATGATTTCAACGCTCCCGTAAATTTTCGCTACGGCTTTGTTAGTTTTTCATACCCCCGTGTCAATAAAGCTTCATTTTGCTGTCAATTCACTGTCACCTGAATGTCACAAATGTCCTCCAGACTTTTCGACCGCTAAGACCGTTTACTGAGGTAAGTCATTGACTTATCTCCACTCAACATTGAAAACAAGTATAAGCAAGGAACCATAATGAAAAGCGATACTCTTCGTGGAATTAAGTATTCAGCGATTGCATTGGCAGTAGCACTTGGCATGTCTGCCTGCTCACTAGAGGGTGATGATGGAGAAGATGGCGTTCAGGGTCCCGCAGGTGAGCAAGGCCCAGTGGGTGAACAAGGTCCTGTGGGGGAGCAAGGTCCTGAAGGTGCCACAGTCGGAAAACTTACTCGAATTGCGACCGTTCCCCTGGGGGCAGAAGTTACGGGCATTTTCCTAACGGAGGAAGGTGACTTGTTTTTCAACGTACAGCACCCGTCAGGCACCAATGCGGCGACGACCAGTGTTAACGCGATGCCAATTAATACCGGAACGGTAGGTGTGCTTGCAGGGGCCAACTTCAACAATTTGCCTGTTACATTACCAAACTCTCCGGTACCGAGTTCAGATGAAGAAAAAGAACTGGTTATTTCTGCTATCGGTCAATATCAAGTGCTTGGACAAACCGGTGATACCTTTGGAACTGACTTACCTGAGGGCCTAGGTCACATCTATACATTAGATGGCGAAGAATTGGTGCTAGAAAACGATATGCCTGACTTTAATGGCTTTATTTCAACCGCAGAAGGCGAAGGGTACCTTTTCTCGAACTGGGAAGAGCTTCCAGGCGGTATGAGCCGCATGAAAGTAGAAAAAGACGAATTTGGCATGTGGGAAGTCACTGAAGCTATGATGCTCGACTTCTCGCCCGTATGGGGCACTGCGGCAAACTGCTTTGGTTCAATGTCACCTTGGGGCACCCCGCTGACCTCTGAAGAGTGGGTAGTAGATTCGGCTGTCGATACAACCACATCGCCTAACTGGAATAACCCAGAAGCCGTATCCACCGATGCGCGCTTGGGGCGTATGTGGCAGATGACAGCGCCCGATGCGCCAAACCCTTACAACTATGGCTATATTGCGGAAGTAACAGAACCGTTGGCTGATGAGCCGGTTATTGTGAAGCATTTTGCCATGGGCCGATACGAGCACGAAAACTCAACGGTCATGCCTGATGGGAAAACGGTGTATCTTTCTCAGGATGATACGGGTGGCGTATTGTTTAAATTTGTCGCCGATACAGCGGAAGACTTATCAGCAGGCACACTTTACGGCGCTAAACTGACCCAAGATGCTGGGCAAAATGACCCAGCAACAACCGGTTTTGCGGTTGAGTGGGTTGAATTAGCCAGCGGTGACAACCTGACTATTCGTGCGTGGATTGATGAATATAACGGTATTGGTACTGACGATTACGTAGAGGGGCAAAGTTCGTACATCACAATGGCTGACGTTCAGGCTTGGGCAGATGGCGACGCGACCTACCCAACGGTAGAGGAAGGAGGGTCCAGCGTAACGGCAGGACAGCCAATGGATAACCGTGTTGCATTCTTAGAGAGCCGCGCAGCGGCCCGTCTTAAAGGGGCCACAGCAGAGTGGAGAAAACTGGAAGGTATCTCTATTAACCAGAAACGGGCAAAAGAGGCCGTTGAAGGTGTAGATACGATTGATGGTGAAATAGTAAAGAATGCATATCTTTACATCGGCATTGCTGATATCGACAACACGATGATTGACGGCGAGGGTGACATGCAGCTTTCTGCACGCGTTAAAGATTGTGGTGGCGTGTATCGTGCCAAGCTTGAAGAAGGCTACAACATCTCACGTATCGAACCTGTTGTAATGGGTGGCACATACCGTTCAAGCCTGACGGGCGCAGAGCGCTGTGACGTTGAGCAGCTGTCTCAGCCAGATAACGTGGTAGTGATGAACGATGGCCGTATTCTTATCGGTGAAGACGGTTTCCAAGAAAACAATACGCTGTGGATGTATGAGCCAGCAGATAAGTAAGTTTTCTTTTTAATTAAAAATATTCCGGGTATCTATGTGCCCGGATGTTTTCGTTGTGACGATTATGACAATGCTAAAAACAATTTTAGGTGCGAGCATTCTGCTTTCACTATTTATAAGCGCCGGGTGCTCTGACAACAAAGCTACTGATGTAGGCAATGAATCAAATGCACAATTGAGCACACCTAGCCACGCTGCTGATGCGCAGGTGGTGTTGACGACCCAACAATCAATAGACGGTACGCCGACTTACCCTTACCAAGAAGGGGATGCTATTCCCGCACTTGCGTATATTGCGCACAATGAGGTGTATAACCCCGAGTCAGTGATTCCTCCGCAGTGTTATACCAAAACCGACGGAGTGAACAATCCATGTTACGCGTGCCATCAAAGTTACGACGGGATAGAAAAGCGCCCTAATCAAATGGGTGACGGTACGCTGCAGGGTAACTATGAATTTTCTGATGTAGGGCTAACGAACAGCTGGAAAAACTTGTTTATTGACCGTACATCGCTAATTGCGGGCATTGATGATGCCACGATCAGGAAATATGTAGCGCAAGACAACTACACGGCATCGCTTGAAAATAACGTAATGCCAGAATACATGCGTATCGAGCACTTAGCCGCGGCTGACAAAGCGTTTGATAGTAAAGGATTCGCTCACGATGGAAGCGGGTGGGTGTCATACAATTACAAGCCTTTCCCAAGTACCTTTTGGCCAACTAACGGATCGACTGGCGACGCCATGATCAGGCTTCCTGAAGACTTTCAAACGCTAAATGGCGAGTATAACAAAGCTATTTATACATTGAACCTCAGCTTGGTAGAAATGGCGCTTAAAGCGCTTGAAACATTAACGGTTGCGCCGGTCGACGAAGTAGCGCTTAAACTTGATGTAAACCAAGACGGCAAGCTGTCAAATTCAGTGACTGAAATTGCCCGCTCTTCTCACTATGTTGGTGATGCACGTGCAGTCCCGTTAGCGCATATGCTTTACCCCGAAGGCACAGAATTTCTGCACACCGTGCGCTATATTGGCGTAGACGATAAAGGGAATATCTATAATGCGCCGCGTATGAAAGAAGTGCGCTACATGAAAAAGCACATGTTCAGAAGCAGAGAAAGCTTGGCGTCTGCCTACTATGCAGAAGCCAAGGACAAACATTTTGAAAAGTTGCCTCAAACCCGCTATTTGGGTGAGAAAGGGATAGATAACGGCTTTGGATGGACGATCAATGGCTTTATTGAAAATGAAAAGGGCGAGCTTCGTGCACAACACGATCAAGAGCTAGCTTTTTGTAACGGCTGTCACAAAACCGTTGGGTCAACGTTCGACCAAACATTTTCATTTGCTCGCAAAGTACCTGGAGAAGCGGGGTGGGGCTATATCAACCTGCGTGAAATCGAAGATGTGCCAAATATTAACGAGGAAAAAGGGGAATTTCTTACTTATATGGAGCGTGTAGGCGGTGGTGACGAGTTCCGTCAAAACGGCGAAATGCTGGCTAAATGGTTTGATGAGAAGGGTATGGTTAAAGCCGAAGACGTACAGCGTGCCAAATCAGTGTACGAGATCATTACGCCCTCGCCAGAGCGCGCAAATGCGTTAAACAAAGCCTATTTAACCATAGTGAAAGAACAAAGTTATTTGTTTGGGCGGGATGCGACGCTAACCGAGGCGACCAATGTGTTAAGCACCATTGATGCTGAGCAGCCACCGCTGAAGCCTGAGCATCGTTTTAAGTGGGATATGCGTTTAGACTGGCAGAAAGACAAATCGAGCGCTATCGCAGATGCGAGGTAGCGCTCGGTTAATTTCGGTTTAATTGGAAAACAAATAGTTTCCCTGTAAGTGATTTATGCCGTCGAGCTTAAAAGGTCTGTACCTTTCTCTGGCGAATGGAAAGACGTGAATTCGACATTATCATAGGCGGTTTTAACCGACGCTTGATCAGCTGCAGCGTCCGCTTTGTCTTCATTTTTATGTTGGGGGAGCTGCTTAATTTTAATGCCATGTTGATTGTAGTCAGCATTAATAAAGCCTTCTTTCGCGTAGGCATTTAATACATTCATACATGGATAAAAGCCCCATTTTGAATGAAATCGCTGTGCGTTATGAACAAAGTCTAGAAGGTGATTTACTGGGCATTGATAGTTAGGTCTGTGTGGTGCGAACGTCCGCGTTGGCAGCTGTTCCAGAGAAAAACCTAACGCCCTACAGTTGGTGAAAAAGTCTTCGTCGTTTAGTCCGAAACCCGCGTAGCCTTCATCGAAGCCGCCGGTTTTCTGAAAGTCTGCCTTACGAATAAAAAACACTGTAGAACAAATACTATCGTCACTAAACTTTCCATGATTAATTTCCTGATCTCTTGAAGGGATTTCGTTATTGTCGTCTTGCGGTAACGTGTCGTCATTACTCGCTAAATAACCAATTTGTTTTTCGTCTCTCGAAATGTGTAAATACGGCTTGTTGCATTGCTCACTCGGAAGAAAAACCACCGAAGTAAATACAACCGCGCTGTCTCTAAGTGCAAGTAAACCGTCCTTGAACAGTGAAGGTGCAATGACGGCATCAACGTTCAAATACACTAAATTTGCATGTTTAGCGGCGAGCATTCCTTTGTTCCGCGCCTTGGCGATGGGTAGCGTTTCTTGCGTCGTAAACTTGTGAATAATGTCAAATTTTTCACTGCGAACAAGTGACAAATCAGAAGGTGGCGCCATCCAAACAATCACTAGCTCATCGGGCGTTGGTGAGCATTGTTCCAATTGAGAAATTAAACTACATAGCTTTTCTGTTCTGCTTTTAACAATAGTTACAGCACTTATCGGTGAACGCATACCCTACCTCCTTTACTTATCGTTTGAATGCTTACTGCCTTCTTTAGTGCCTCGTGCACGTTATACTTTAGTACAAAGCAAGTAGTGTTCCTGTTTTCTAAATTGCTGAAAATAAAGGGAATGTTAAGTTTTTTGGTAGGTGCCAGTAACGTGTTCAACGCTATGTAAGGAAAGAGATGCATGTAGAAAGAAAATTTTACATACCCCCGTTTTCTTTGACGCTTATCTTTTGTTTTGTCGATGAAACCGCGTACTTTTGTCAGAGGCAATCAGAAGCTATCAGAACCGGTGCCCTGCTGGCGAAAACAGTTTAAATACGTGAAAGTGCCTCGCTATCGACATATCCAGTTATGATTAGGGCGCATATAGACTGATTGTTTTTATGTCTTATTTTAGTGTAGTTACAGCGTGTAATTGCTTTGCCATAGCGATGATTTTTGCTATCCTGCTATCTTGATGTTAAACATTACAATTCAACAGTTTAAATGTTTTTACTGTTGCTACTTAATTTGTTTTTTTGCGAAAAAATTTGCGTCTCTTTTGGAACATCTGGCTTGTTCGAGACTCGGTAAATCTTCAGCCTTACTTGTAACGTACTTATTTTTGTTTCTCTTATTCTCTTGGTGGAAAAGGCTGTGGAATCACAATCGTCCGTATTTATTAAACACTATGATAAACAATCACTGAGAGCGGTGGATGTTATCTCTGGAATTTCTCCGAACGCCATGCGACGTGTATTCGGTGGCTGGATATTTTTTGCTGCTGTTGTAGGCGTCATTATCAGCGTTGCACCTGATTTGAGTGCACAATTTATAGGCCTCACGCTCTTTGTGTTGTTTGCTTTTACATTGATTATGTTCGGACAGAGCAGAATCTCAGAAGGTTGGCCTGCCATAATTTGTGATAACGATATCATCGGAGTGGTGCGAGACCCGGTTAAACGTGAGTACATATGTGTTAAATCATCACTGGTCAAAGCTGCCATTCCCACCCTCATTAAACCGAATAAAAAGGCAGTTGAAATTGTGTTAAACGATGAGGCGTTGTCTCCAGAAGACCAAAGCGTGCTCAACCAAGCAGTTTGGCCGAGGCAAGGAAAGCTTATAGGCTTAGCACACTTTAAAAAACGAGAAGAGGCTTGTGAGAGCCTAATGTGGTGTATTAAGCATCGAGGGGCTCGTTGAGAGAGCCCTCTTCTTCACCTTCAGTTTTTTTAACTGTTTATAAAGGCTAGCTCGGTATAAAGAGGGTAGTGGTCTGAACCTATGCTCTCTAACTTTTCAATATGCACTAACGCAAAATGCGTAGAGTGAAATACATGGTCTAAAGGCCATTTCACTAGCGGGTATTTTGCGTGGAACGTGTTATAAAAGCCTCTTCCTTCTCGGGGGTCTAGCAAGCCGCTAATTTTCTTAAACTTACGTGTCGTTGGTGACCAGGCTACATCGTTAAGGTCTCCAGCCACGATAATTGGCCCGTTTTTTTCCGATATTTCTTCGCCGACCATAGTTAATTCAATGTCTCGAGGCTTCGCGTACGTGTTTTCTGTTGGGCTAGGAGGTTTGGGGTGAAGAAAGTAAAGCAGCGTCTCTTGATCATGATAATTAACTTTTACTTTCATTGAAGGAACATCGTCCTCAATAAGAAAATGTATCGTTGCTTCTTCAAAGGGTATTTTGCTGTACAAATGCATACCGTAAAGGTTTTCAAGCGCGCAGAACTTTCGATAAGGATATTCTGATTCGATTTCGCTAATGCCTTTTTGCCATTTTTCATTCGACTCCAACGTGACTAAAAAGTCTGGCTGTTTGTTTCTAACGTGCTCGATGAGTTTTCGGAAATCATTATTCGGCATGTATACGTTGCTTGAAAGTACACTAATAGTGCCTTGTGCTTGTGCTTTGGATACTTTTCTCACTTCTTTTTTATAAAGCGGTGTGTAGGGAATAATCCAAATGAGTTGATACGTGAAACTTATCACTAACCCTATTACAAGCAGAGCGTCAATAAGCCTAAAATGACTATCTGTGAGCCATTTTAGACCATAATATAAAAGCAGAAATGCAATCAGTGCAGATATTTGCAAGCGAGGGAACTCCCACACCCGAACCATCCAGTGAGAAGAGGGAAGTAGGGGAACAAAGCTGATTGTAATAAAGAATATCGATGCAGAAATTAGCGCAATATCCATTGGGTTAGCGTCCTTGAAATAGAAAAATTAGACATGCTCTTTGACTTTCAAGATTTTAAAAAAGATGAACCGAGAAAGATGAATTCTGTTTATTTACGCTGACTTTGTTAAATCAGTTTAATCTTTATCGCCAGACCTTTTTGAGGGGCGAGCTTAAAATGTCCGTACTCCTAGTTGTGTCACCTTGATGTAGAACCACCGCCCCTGCGGTAACACGCCGCGATGACGAAGATCTTAAGTCTCACTGAGTAGGTCATCACCTAAGCCAACTGGTACTGGCATCGAGTAAAAAGTTCTCGCTTCACAGCAAAGTTTGCAACTCTGTAAAATTTTAGCGATAAGAAAAATTTAAAAAATATCTTAATAACAATGTGTTATAGCATTGGCAGGCTTTTGGCATGTACTCCTTTGAGTTTCGACAAAGGAGAAATGTTATGAAACGTTCACTAATTTCTATGATTGTTGCTACAACACTGACAACTGCAGCCTATGCAGGCGACATGGACACTGACAACAAGTGGGAAAAAGGAGCCAAAGACGCATGGATTGATGGCA
This sequence comes from Alteromonas sp. KUL106, assembly GCF_009811415.1. Taxonomy (GTDB): domain Bacteria; phylum Pseudomonadota; class Gammaproteobacteria; order Enterobacterales; family Alteromonadaceae; genus Alteromonas. The sequence goes on from NZ_BLIG01000015.1 coordinate 63,411, forward strand.
AAGCTGAGGCTACGCTGTTGTTCAATGGCAACCTAGATTCATTCGACATTAATACCGACGTTAAAGACGGTAATGTTGTGCTTACTGGTAAAGTCGACAATTCGGTCGATAAAAAACTTGCTGAAGAGCTTGTGGCGAATATAGATGGCGTAATGTCGGTCGATAACAAGCTAACCATCGTTTCTGACAACGACATGGAAAGCGATGTGTCTGATGATATGGAAGAGACTGTTGATGAAGGCACGAGCGAACTTACCGACGCTAAAATTGCAACCGTCATCAAAACCCGACTTCTGATGGACACTGATATTTCAGGTTTTGATATTGATGTTGATGTGGAAAATGGCGTAGTAATGCTGACCGGTGACGTTGATTCTGACGCTGAGCGCGACCTGGCAGTTGAAATCGCCAAAAATGCGTCTGACGTAAAAGAGGTTAAAAGCGAGCTTCGTGTGGTTACTGAAACTGCAATGAACTAGGTACCTTTTCACTAAACCATTCAAAAAGGGGCATTTGCCCCTTTTTTGTTAGGAACGCTGTTGCGTTAGCAAGCGCTGAAACAAACATCAACGGCCCTTCTGAGAGGGTAGAAAAAGCAGCGAATGTAGTTTTTAAATGAAAACGTGTAAACCTCTTGGTAGATAGTTGCTTACTTATTTAAATTAATACTTAATCGGGATTTCTTGGTAAGTCCATTTTTTCTATTTCATGCCTCCCTGTAATGCCAATTCATCATCCATGTAAATCAACTCTGAAGTCTCGTGATCTCACTTAAACTATCGTAATTATGAGGTTTTTTTGGATTTTTAATGAGTGGGGGAGAGTAAGGTTGTGTTCTTTATTTAGACCATCGTCTAAATAATTAGAGGCTTCTCTACTCAAAATTGAACTTATTGGTAATGCCAAAATTGTTTTAATTCTTATGCGCTCGCGATCTAGTTGATTGGGACTTGTATTATCGTTTTGTGCTGCAAGTCTCAAATTACGTGTTCCAAGAAAGAAAGGGAAAATTTTCTCTTGAAGTGTGTAGAAAGTTCTTTCAGTGCATTCCCGCAGTCACGTTCATGTTTCTTATCTTTCTGATATGTAAAGAAAATACCTTGTGGTATGAAAACTGCTCTCACAAATATGTAGAGTAAGTAGATTGAGTGAGTTATCCAGTTATTTACACGGCGCGTAGTTTCGTGAACATCAGCCAAGTGAATAGCAGTCGGACAAATTTTCTTTCTTAGGATTAATTGCGTTATCAAATTTATGAGCAGGTTAATATTGCTCAGGGAGTGAGGCATGAATTTTTTAAAGTGGGTTTATTCAGGTATTGTTGTTTCAGTGGTGATTGTGCTTATTGGCGTATTGGGGCAGGGCAAGCTTTCTGTCAGCCAGGCCACAGCAGATGATGCTGAGCGCCCCGTGCATGCCGACATCGTAAAGGTTGAACAAACCTTCTCACTTGTAGAATTTGATTTATCAAAGAAAGCTCATCTGCTTAGAAAGACGCGATTAGATTTTTATATCGCGCAGGCGAAGCAAGCAGATTTGAGAGGCTGGAAATTTAAGCGTGATGAGTTCGTTGAGCGCGCAGAGAACATCCTAAGTCATCATCTTACGCAAAATGCCAACGATGTTATTCGAAATACAGAGCCTTACACAGCACACGCAATCTAAAAGTAATGGCTACTGCGAAAAACGCTCCTCACTTACAATGTAAGCAAGGGGCGTTTTTTTATTTCTCTGTCATCTCTACTCATTCAGCGAGGCATGTGCTTCGCTTTAGTTTGCTAATTGTAATTATTCTACTTCAACAATTTTCAGCGTATTCGTAGCGCCTACTTTTTCCATCTCATCGCCGTAGGTCAAGATGATACTATCGCCACTTTTCACTAGCCCTTTTTCTTTCAGTGATTCAATGACGTCGTATTTCAATCTGCCTGGTTCGCTGTTTGAAGAGTCGAAGTAGACTGGCTTAACACCACGGCAAAGCGCCATTGTGTTAAGTGTCGACTCATGACGAGACATGGCAATGATTGGCAGTGATGTTGTAATGCGCGACATTAATGTTGGTGTCGTGCCGCTTTCTGTTAAGCCAACAATGGCTTTTACGCTTGGAAGGTGGTTCGCCGCGTATACCGCTGACAGTGCAATTGACTCACTGGTAGAAGAAAACTGCTGGTCCATGCGGTGCTTGGAAATTTTTACGCTTGGGTGCGTTTCCGCGCCTTCACAAACCCGAGCCATTGCTGCAACTGTTTCAACGGGGTAGTTACCCGCAGCGGTTTCAGCCGAGAGCATAACGGCATCGGTGCCATCTAAAACAGCGTTTGCTACATCCATAACCTCAGCACGTGTTGGCATAGGACTGTCTATCATCGACTCCATCATTTGCGTGGCAGTAATGACGACTTTATTTAACTGGCGAGAACGCGCGATAAGTTTTTTCTGAACGCCAACGAGTTCTGCGTCTCCAATTTCTACGCCCAAATCACCGCGAGCTACCATTACAGCATCAGATGCAGAAATGATATCGTCCATGGCTTCGTCAGAAGCGACCGTTTCAGCACGTTCTACCTTTGCACAAATTTTGGCATAGCAGCCTGCTGCCTCAGCAAGTTCTCGTGCATAGTTTAAATCTGCGCCGCTTCGTGGAAAGGAAACCGCGAGGTAGTCAACGCCCATTTTCGCAGCGGTTTTAATGTCTTCTTTGTCTTTTTCAGTAAGCGCGTCGGCTGATAGGCCACCGCCCTGACGGTTTATGCCTTTATTATTTGAAAGTTTACCACCAACGGTTACTTCGGTGATGACCTTGCGTCCTTCAACACCTGTCACTCTAAGCTGAATACGGCCGTCATCAAGCAATAAAATATCACCCGCTGACACGTCATCAGGAAGAGCTTTGTAGTCGATACCTACTTGGTTTATGTCACCTTCATCACGACCAAGTTCAGCATCAAGAATGAACTTTGCGCCTACTTCTAAACGAACGGCACCTTCGGCAAAACGTGCTACACGGATCTTAGGGCCCTGTAAGTCTCCCAGTATTGCTACGTATTTGCCTAAGTTTTTAGCTGCCTGACGAACGCGTTTTGCACGCTCAATATGGTCGTCAGCTTGCCCGTGAGAAAAATTCATACGCACTGTATTTGCGCCAGCGGCAATTAATGCCTGAATTTTTTCAAGAGAGTCTGTAGCAGGTCCTAAGGTGGCAAGAATTTTCGTTCTTCTGGTCATGTGATTCCGTCGCTGTTTCTAAGTTAGAAAAGACAAAGATGATTGGCAGCACGTATGAAAAGTGTGCCTGTAATCGCTTTACGTAATTTTATTACAGAATAATAGTTGAATTTGACAATAATGTGAATGAAATAAAGAAAAACGCTTAACTGGCTCGACCAGTTAAGCGTTTCTTGTGTGATGATGTCGTCGTTTATTTTTACAGTGATCGTTTCGACAATAAGCAGTGACCGTGTCAATTAATCGCCGCGTTTTTCATAGCGAGAGCCACGAAGCGTATCTTTAACGCGTTTTAAATTTTCTCTGAATTTATTGCCGCGACGCAATGTAAACCCTGTTGCCAGCACATCAATAAGTGTCAACTGCGCAATACGAGAAGCCATAGGCATATACATATCTGTATCTTCAGGCACTTCTAAGGATAGTACATAGCTGCACTCTTGCGCCAGCGGGCTATCGGCTGAAGTGATACCCACCACAGTTGCGTCGTTCATACGGGCAATCTGGGCTATCTCTACAAGGCTCTTTGTACGCCCAGTGTGACTGATTAGTACAACCACGTCACCAGCAGAGCAATTCATACAGCTCATGCGCTGCATAAGAATATCTTCAAAGTAAACGACAGGTACGTTGAAGCGGAAAAATTTGTTTAGGGCATCATGGGCAACGGATGCTGATGCGCCTAAACCAAAGAATGAAATTTTCTGTGCTTGAGTAAGCAAGTCAACTACGCGGTTCACTACATTCACGTCAACCGATTGGCGAGCAACTTCCAGTGACGCCATTGTTGATTCAAATATTTTATTCGTATATTCGTCTGGGCTGTCGTTCTCGTCGACATGGCGATTTACATATGGCGTGCCGTTAGCCAAGCTTTGTGCTAAATGAAGTTTAAAGTCAGGAAAGCCTTTCGTATCTAACCTACGACAAAAGCGATTAACTGTGGGCTCACTCACATCAGACATTTTAGCGAGGGTTGCTATACTCGAATGAATGGCCGTTTGGGGGTTAGCAAGAATAACTTCAGCTACCTTCTTCTCAGATTTACTGAAAGCCGCTTGATTTTGTGTGATTTTTTCTAAAATGTTCATACAGATATAGCAATTAATTAGCACTGTTTATTGTAAGGTACGTCGCTAATAGTACCTATTGTGACGTCGGTGACAAGAAAAATGTAATTTTTTGACAAAATTTGTTGTTTCAAACGGGGTAAATGAGGGTAAACTGAGGGAAACGGTAAATATTCAGATCCTATAGTTGGTTCAAGTTGTAATTTTACTACATTTGGTGTTAACTATACGGTAAAAATAGTCGTTAGTGTTGTAAATAACCTTTACAATACGTTGCGGACACATACATTTAAAAGGTCGACGAATATGGTATTGGATAATTCCTACGAACCCTGTGATTTTGTACTTTTCGGTACGCTGGGTGATCTTTCACGACGCAAGTTATTGCCTTCTTTATATCAGCTTGAAAAAGCAAATTTGATGCATCCAGACACGACTATTGTAGGTGTCGCGCGCCAGGAAATGGAGCTTGATGCCTATATTGAAGAAGTTCGCGCCAATATAATAAAGTTTGGTGATAAGAACTTGTGCGAAGCCACCTGGGAAAAAATGAAAGCGCGTTTGCATTACGCCTGTGTCGACATGAAAAATGTCGATAGCTACTGTGTTCTTGACGACCATGTTGATCCTACCCGCACAATGGTGTGTTACTTAGCCACGCCACCAGCGATATACGGCGACATTTGCCGCGGTCTACACAGCTGTAAAATCATCGATTCAAGCGTTCGCGTTGTTCTTGAAAAACCAATCGGCCACGATTTGGAATCGTCGAAAGTAATCAACGAGCAAGTGGCTGAGTATTTCGATGAGAAACAAATCTATCGTATTGACCATTATCTTGGTAAAGAGACCGTACTCAACCTAGTGGCCCTGCGTTTCGCGAATTCTATTTTCGCCACAAACTGGGACCACAACTGTATTGACCATGTACAAATTTCAGTAGCTGAGTCAGTAGGTATTGAAGGGCGTTGGGGTTACTTCGACGACGCTGGCCAAATGCGCGATATGGTGCAAAACCACTTGCTACAAATTTTAAGCTTGGTGGCGATGGAGCCGCCAACAACCTTAGACGCTGACAGCATTCGTGACGAAAAGCTTAAAGTACTAAAAGCGTTACGTCCTATTAATTCGTTCAACATTAACGAAAGCACGGTGCGCGGTCAGTATACGTCTGGCTTTGTTAAAGGTGAGGAAGTACCTGGATACCTTGAAGAAGAAGGTGCCAATACGCAAAGTAAAACTGAAACCTTTATTGCCATTAAAGCAGAAATAGACAACTGGCGTTGGGCGGGTGTGCCGTTCTACCTGCGCACAGGTAAACGCATGCCAACCAAGGTGAGTGAAGTTGTTATTTACTTCAAGCGTCAGCCGCATAACTTGTTCGGCGACAGCTTTAAGAACCTTCCGCCTAACAAATTGGTTATTCGTTTGCAGCCTGATGAAGGCGTAGAGATTACAGTAATGAACAAAGTGCCTGGCTTAACCAGTTCAGGCTCTATGGACCTACAAAAATCTAAACTTAATCTAAGCTTCTCTGAAGCCTTTGCTGATGACCGTATTCCTGATGCATACGAAAAACTGCTTCTTGAAGTGATGTTGGGTAATCAGGCGCTGTTTGTGCGTCGCGATGAAATTGAGCAAGCGTGGACATGGGTAGACTCAATCCTAGAAGCGTGGAAACAATCGAGCGAGCCGCCAGAACCGTATCAGGCAGGGACATGGGGTCCAGTAGACTCTATCGGTCTTCTTGCTCGCGAAAATCGCAGCTGGTATGAAAGCAAAACAGGGAAGAAGAAGTAATATGGCATTAACAACTCTATCGTTTGACACGCCTGAAGCGCTTACCGACGCCTTTGCGCAAGATTTGGTGAGCATTTTGAAAACAGGCATCAAAACACGTGGTCGTGCGTCGCTTATTGTAAGTGGCGGTCGCACGCCGCTAGCGCTGTTTAAGCAATTGAGCGAAACTGACCTAGAGTGGGATAAGGTTGACATCACCCTTGCAGATGAGCGTTGGGTGGATGAGGATCACGAGGCCAGCAACACCAGCCTAGTTAAAAATAACTTAATTCAAAATAAAGCCGCAGCGGCCCGCTTTATCGAACTGAAAAGCGATGCTGAAGATGCAAATGAAGGCGTGAACGCAGCGGAGTCTAATCTTGCTAGCATGTCGCAGCCTTTTGATGCTCTGATTCTCGGTATGGGGGAAGACGGTCATACTGCATCGCTTTTTCCCTGCTCTGAACAGGTCCTCGACGGCTTAGATATGAGCAGCGGCAGAACCTGCATAGCTGTTCAACCTACAACAGCACCTCACCAACGTATTTCATTAACGCTACCTGCGTTACTCAATAGCCGTCATATCTTTTTGCACCTAACAGGCGAGAAGAAAAGACAAGTGTTATTAGACGCTATTGAAAATGCTACCGAAGCGCAAAAGCCCATCACCGCCGTTGTTAACAGAGCACCGGTTACTTTGATGTGGGCGCCATAGGAGACCAACATGAATCCAAAAATTGCTGAAGTTACGCAACGAATTATCGAGCGTAGTAAAGAAACCCGTAAAGCGTATTTAGAAAAGATTGAAGCCGCACGCCGTCAAGGTCCACACCGTGGTGTGTTGTCATGCGGTAACTTAGCTCATGGCTTTGCTGCATGTGGTACAAGCGAAAAGGCTGACCTTCGTTCAATGACCAAAGCCAACGTGGCTATTGTGTCGGCGTACAACGATATGCTTTCAGCGCACCAGCCTTACGAAACGTATCCTGCGATCATCAAAGAAGCGGTGAAAGAAGTAGGGAGTGTTGCACAGTTTGCTGGTGGCGTTCCTGCTATGTGTGACGGTGTGACGCAAGGCCAGTCTGGTATGGATCTTAGCCTAATGAGCCGTGATAACATCGCCCAAGGTGCCGCTATCGCGCTTTCTCACAATATGTTCGATAGTACTCTAATGCTGGGTATCTGCGATAAGATCGTGCCCGGGTTGTTGATGGGTGCGCTCACGTTTGGTCATTTGCCAACGGTATTTGTTCCTGCTGGCCCAATGCCATCCGGCCTACCAAACAAAGAAAAAGCAAGGGTTCGTCAAGAATTCGCGGAAGGTAAAGTGGGTCGTGACGCACTTCTTGAAGCTGAGTCTCAGTCTTATCATTCAGCAGGTACGTGTACTTTCTACGGTACGGCGAACTCTAACCAGCTTGTGGTTGAAATGATGGGCTTGCACCTACCTGGTTCTTCATTTGTTAATCCAGGAACGCCACTGCGTGACGCGCTGACAAAAGCTGCAGCTGTTCAAGCTACGCGCCTGACAGATCTAGGTGACAACTACACGCCAATCGGTCATATTGTCGATGCGAAAGCCATTGTGAATGGTCTTGTAGGCTTGCTGGCAACCGGCGGTTCTACTAACCACACTATGCACCTAATCGCGGTTGCTCGTGCTGCGGGTTATATCGTAAATTGGGACGATTTCTCAGACATTTCGAACGCAGTACCATTACTTACCCGCATTTATCCTAATGGCTCAGCAGATATCAATCACTTTGTTGCTGCTGGCGGTATGTCTTTGCTTATCAAACAGTTGCTTGATGCAGGACTACTGCATAACGACGTGAAAACCATTGTGGGTGAAGGCCTAGACCTATACACCAAAGAGCCTGTGCTTAAAGATGGCGAGCTAGAATGGCGCGATGGTCCAACTGAATCGTTGGATAAAGAAGTACTGGCAACCGTAGAAACACCGTTTAAGCCCGATGGCGGTTTGAGTGTACTTGATGGCAACCTAGGGCGAGGTGTGATTAAAACGTCTGCGCTTCGTACGCCGCACTGTCATATCAAAGCACCTGCGGTTGTATTTGAAGATCAGTTTGAGCTGGATGATGCGTTTAAATCTGGCAAGTTAGACAAAGACTGCATTGTAGTTGTTCGCTTCCAAGGCCCTTCAGCGATTGGTATGCCAGAGCTTCACCGTTTAACACCGCCGTTAGGTGTACTCCAAGACCGTGGCTTTAAAGTGGCCCTAGTTACCGACGGTCGTATGTCGGGCGCATCAGGTAAGGTGCCTGCTGCTATCCACGTGACGCCAGAAGCGTATAAAGGTGGTCTACTTGCGAAAGTGCAAGAGGGCGACATTATTGAGCTAAACACTGAAACCGGTGCGCTTACTCTTCATGTAGATGAAGAGACTCTGGCTGCGCGAGAGGCGGCTCCCGCTAATCTAGCAAAGCATCATATCGGTATGGGACGTGAAATGTTCGCTGGTATGCGCGCTATTCTAACTGGCGCAGAAGAAGGTGCATGCTCATTGTTTTACACGCAGGAGCAAGCATAATGAGCCAGAAGTTTGTGGCTGATGTTGGCGGTACGAATATTCGCGTTGCGCGGGTGACCGAATCGGGTGTTGAAGACATCAAGAAATACATGTGCAATGATTTTGCCAGTATTGATTTAGCCATAGCGCAATATTTTGCTGATACGCCTGAGCATAGCTTCACACAAGGTTGTATTGCCATCGCATGTCCTGTGCTGGGTGATCACGTTGAAATGACTAACCACAGTTGGGCGTTTTCGCAAAATGCATTACGCTCTCAGCTTAAGCTTGATGCGCTGTTTGTTATCAACGATTTTACTGCGGTAGCGCACTCTTTGCCCGTATTAGGCAAAGAGCAAGTCGTTCAAATTGGTAATGGTACGGCAAAAGAAAATGGCAATATTGCTGTTTTTGGACCAGGCACAGGCCTTGGGGTTGAACACATCACCATGACGTCTTCTGGCTGGCAGACGCTTGATGGTGAGGGTGGTCACGTAGATTTTGCCCCTGTTGATGAAACTGATGTTGTCGTGTGGCGCCACTTGCAAACTACATTGGGCAGAGCTTCTGCCGAAGAAGTGATGTCAGGTCGTGGTTTGCATAACATCTACACAGCACTTGCGACAAACGCAAATGCGCCAGTCACGTTCACAGAGCCCGCTCAAATCACTGAGGCAGCGTTAAACGGTACCTGTAAGATTGCAGAAGCAACACTTACTCAATTCTGTCGAATTATGGGCAGCTTTGCAGGTAATCTCGCTCTTAACATGGCGACCACAGGCGGTATCTTCATTGGCGGTGGAATCGCCAATCGCTTCCCTGAATTTATTCAAAACAGTGATTTTAGAGCGCGTTTTGAAGCCAAAGGGCAAATGAAGCACTACGTGAAGGACATTCCCACCTATTTAATTGCAGAGCCTGATCATGGTCTATTGGGTGCGGCTGCATATCTGAATCAAAATACAGCGAGCTAAATTATGACAACCAAATGGAAAACCTCTCCAGAGGAAATTTTTGCGGCCGGTCCAGTTGTACCTGTACTGGTCATTAACGACGTGGAAAAAGCTGTTCCTCTGGCTAAAGCGCTAATGGAAGGCGGAATTAAAGTATTGGAAGTGACCTTACGTACTCCAGCAGCAATCGACGTTATTAAGCGTATTGCAGAAGAAGTACCTGACTCACTTATCGGCGCAGGCACTGTCACCAATGCGCAGCAGCTTAAAGCCGTAATTGAAGCGGGCGCTAAGTTTGCGATAAGCCCGGGTATGACGGCTGACTTACTTAAAGCGGGTATGGATGCAGATATCCCACTTATTCCTGGTATTTCTTCAACGTCAGATTTGATGAAGGGCAAGGATGCGGGTTATACCCACATGAAATTCTTCCCAGCAGAAGCGTCAGGTGGTGTTAAGGCAATTAAGTCTATCAGCGGTCCTTTCCCTGATGTAACGTTCTGTCCAACTGGTGGCATTGGTCCAAACAACTATAACGAATACTTAGCGCTTAAAAACGTGAAGTGTGTGGGCGGCTCATGGTTAGCCCCCGATGATGCGATTGAGTCGGGCGATTGGGCGCGGATCACGCAACTAGCTAAAGAAGCCGTTGCAGGCGCTAAGCAGTAAGTACGACGTGCTTAAAACATAAAAAAACCTGCCATCGGCAGGTTTTTTTATACCCTTTAGCGGTGCACATTTAAACGATAAAGTGCTCTATTGCGGCACAATATTTTGCTGCAAAGTATGACTTTCGCCGGGCGCCAGTGTATGGCCTTGCGTTAGCGATGTTTCTACACACAGCATATGCTTATAGCCAAACGGATCCATGTCTGAAATAGACGCAGCGCCTTGCCACGGATTCCAAACTACTAGCGAATCATTGCCTTGTGAGAAAACTTCGGTAAATACACTGCCGTCCACTTCAATTTCAGCTTTTTCAATTGGCGCAAGATGAATTCGGTCTGTTTCACCAGTGATAGTGTAGGGCATTGGTGTAGGTTTTAGGGTCCACTCATCCAGCTTATCTTTATAGTCGCCTTCAATACCGTTGATTTGCGTGTGCTGGATATTATCCACTTGGAAATAAGTATGCAGGGCACAATTGAAATTGAACGGCACTACGCCGGTGTTTTCTGTGATAAGTGAAACTTCCAAAATTTCGCCGACCGCGATTACCATAGTGACAGTACAGTCATTTTCGAAGCCTTCTGCACGGGTAAAGCTAGGCGACAGCGTTATTGTCGTTCCCTTTTCAGTATCCTCAGAACTCACGAGTTTCCACACCTGAGTTCTTAAAAACCCATGGGCGGGTAGGGCACCTTTTTCTCTTCCGTGGTCATCACTGAACCAAGGCCAGCATACGGGAATACCGCCACGAATAGGGCGCTCGCCATTTAGATATGCATGTGGACTGACCCAAAGGCGTTCTTTGCCGTCCGCCTTAGGGACATACGATAAGATATGCCCGCCAAACAGGCTTACGCGTGCTGAAGCAAATGAATTGCTTACATCTAAAAAAGTAAGGCCATTAGACTCGCTAACGGTAACTGAGCTTGAAGGCGGCATAAGCACTCCTTAGAACAATACGAAAACAAAGAAATAAACGACGAGAAAGCGGAAGTCGCTAGAATATCGTTTTAATAGGCACAGTGGCTAGTAAAAACAAAAAAGGTGCAAACGCAATGTTTACACCTTTAGACTAACTCATCTTCTACAAAAACAGTTGAACTATTTTTGCAAAATAGTGGTTTTTACTTCGATATGTGGGCAACAAGGTCTAGAACCTTGTTTGAGTAGCCCCATTCGTTGTCATACCAAGATACAAGCTTAACGAACGTATCTGTTAATGCGATACCTGCTGTGGCATCAAATACAGACGTACGTGCGTCACCAACGAAATCGTTAGATACAACAGCGTCTTCTGTGTAACCCATGATACCTTTCAAGTCACCTTCAGAGGCTTCTTTCATCGCAGCACAAATTTCAGCATAGCTTGCAGGCTTGGCCAGGTTAACGGTTAGGTCAACCACAGAAACGTTTGGCGTTGGTACACGGAAAGCCATACCCGTTAGCTTGCCGTTAAGTTCAGGAATAACTTTACCTACGGCTTTCGCTGCACCCGTTGATGATGGGATAATGTTCTGGCCAGCACCACGACCACCGCGCCAGTCTTTCATAGAAGGGCCGTCTACCGTCTTCTGAGTCGCTGTGGTCGCGTGAACCGTCGTCATTAGACCATCAACAATGCCAAACTTGTCATTGAGCACTTTAGCAAGCGGCGCAAGGCAGTTTGTGGTGCAAGACGCGTTAGACACAATGGTCTCGCCAGCGTAGCTATCTTGGTTAACACCCATAACAAACATAGGAGTGTCGTCTTTTGAAGGCGCTGACATAACCACTTTTTTCGCGCCTGCTTCAATGTGCTTAGCAGCGGTTTCTTTTGTTAGGAACAGACCGGTAGATTCAACAACAACATCAACGTCTACTTCATTCCATTTTAGTGCTGCTGGATCTCTTTCTGAAGTGATACGAATAGTCTTACCATTTACAACTAGGTTGTTGTTATCTACTGTAACTTCACCGTCGAATAAACCGTGAGTCGAGTCATACTTCAAAAGATAAGCAATGTAATCTGTGTCTAGCAAATCGTTAATGGCTACAACTTCGATGTCGTTGCGCTCTGCTGCTGCACGCATTACTAGGCGACCAATGCGGCCAAAACCATTGATACCGATGCGAATTGTCATAACGTACCCCGATTGTTTAAATAAAATGAAAATAAATTACGTAAAGTATGGATCAAAATGCCATAATTAGCAAAATAAAAAGCAAAAGTGTTGCAAAATTACGAATTAATACTCTTGCAATCGTATTCAGATATCGTCGAGCTCATGTTTCTAGAATAATGTTAAAAAATTGTATGTGACGCTTGTGCTTTTTTGGATCACGCGTCTCTCACCGAACAACAGGAATGACAAACCATGACACAACAACTTCTGCAACAACTGGTTGAAATGCGGGGCATCGAAACCCATTACGTCGACGCATGGGGAAAACCTGCAACCATCGCAGAATCAAGTAAAGCAAAGTTGCTTAACACACTTGGCTATGACACCAGCAGTGATGAAAAAATTCAGTCGCAAATTACGCAAGATATTACGTCGGTATGGTTGTCGCCGCTCAATCCTGTTCAGGTCGTCCGCAACACGCAAGCGATTATTCTTACTGTCCGTCTTCCCATAGAACTTGTTAGCGACGAGCATACGCTTACCATTACCTGCGAGAACGGCGATGTAAAAGCACACACGTTTACGCCAGTCGATCAAGAAATGACGACCATGGCACACATTGACGATGTTGAATTTCATGAATACGTTGTAACTTTGCCTTTGGATTTACCTCTCGGCTATCACGATGTTGTCTTAAGCGCTGATGACGATGAATTCGCTCGCTCTCGTTTGATCGTGGCGCCTGAAGCATGCTACACGCCAGAGAGCATAAAAGAAGGAAAGAAAATCTGGGGACTAAGTGTCCAGCTTTACTGTGTTCGCAGTGAAAAGAATTGGGGAATTGGAGACTTCTCTGACTTAGCATTACTTATTGAAAAAGCAGCGGGTGTTGGCGCAGACTTTATTGGGCTAAATCCGATCCACGCGCTTTATCCAGCGAACCCAAATGCGTGTTCCCCTTACGGTCCAAGCTCTCGCCGTTGGCTAAATTACTTATATATTGATGTTACGGCTATCGATGGTTACGACGATGCGTCAGTACAAACGCTGGTTAATAGTGACGACTTTAAGGCGACATTTGAACACGCACGTAACGTTGAACATGTCGATTACGAGGCAGTGGCTCACCTGAAATTGTCTGCGCTTAAAGCGGTGTTTGAGGTTTACGATAGTAAATATCTTCGAAAAAACAGCAAACAAAACAAAGCGTTTAACGCGTTCGTTGAAGCCGGTGGTGAAAGCTTAGATATGTTGGCAGTTTACGATGCGCTGCAGTCGCATCTAAAAGCCGAAGGTAAAGAAAGTTGGGGTTGGCCGGTATTTCCGCAAGACTACAAAGACTACCACAATCCAGCTGTCGAAAAATTTAAGCGCGCAAATGCGCAAGACGTAAAATTTTATCTGTTCCTTCAGTGGATTGCGGCGCAGCAACTTGAACTAGCGAGTCGTAAAGCAACAGACGCTGGAATGACCATAGGCCTTTATCGGGATTTAGCCGTTGGTGTAAGTGAGGGCAGTGCAGAAATTTGGGGTAATAAAGATCTTTACTGTACCAATGCGAGCGTGGGCGCGCCACCAGATATTCTGGGCCCTCTTGGTCAGAATTGGGGCTTACCACCGATGGACCCACGTAAGCTTTACGAACAAGGCTACCAGCCAATAATCGATTTATTTGCTTCGAATATGGCATCATCTGGGTCACTACGTATTGACCATGTGATGGCGCTATTGCGTTTGTGGTGGGTAGTAAAAGGCGACAATGCAAAAGACGGTGGCTATGTATATTATCCCGTGGACGATTTGTTGGGTATTCTCGCACTAGAAAGTCATCGAAACCAAAGTCTCGTTATTGGTGAAGATTTGGGAACGGTGCCAGAAGAGATCCGCAGTAAGTTGGCGGATAATGGTGTCTATTCTTATCGTGTATTCTTCTTTGAACAAGCTGAAGACGGTGGTTTCTTCTCGCCTAGCCATTATCCTGTTCAGTCAATGTCAACCTTGACTACACACGATATGCCGACACTCATCGGTTACTGGCATTGCCTGGACCTTGAGTTAGGTAAAGAAATTGGGCTTTACCCAACGGATGAGATTCTTCAAACCTTGTATGCAGACCGTCACCAAAATAAGCAAGAAATTCTCAATACGCTACACGGTCACAGTTCAATTGGAGATAACGTAGGTCAGGATGTTAATTATACGGGTATGAACCGTGAACTTAACAATGGTATGCAGGTGCATATGGCCGGAGGCTCAAGCGCATTATTGAGCCTTCAGCTAGAAGACTGGTTAGAAATGGATAAGCCGGTCAATATCCCTGGGACGTTCAACGAGTACCCAAATTGGCGCAGAAAACTCACTGAAAACATTGAGTCTCTGTTTGAAAGACATGATATTAACGAATTAGCGTCTAAACTTACTCTGGCAAGAAAACAAGCAAGCCAAGGTTAGGGAGCGTATTCCCCAATATCATTATCAAAGAAAAGGTAATTGATAGTTGCCTAGGCAACTTAATCGAGTAAGATAAAGTGCCACTAGGGTGCTTTTGATAGAGCTTGAACGCAATAAAGCGTACTCAAGCTCTCAATTCAACCCGCTGAAATGCGGGTTTTTAATAGGAGTAGCGAATGCAATTAGCGCAGCAGTTTGAACAGGCTTCATGTTCTCAACCGTTTTCCCATCTAGGTGTAGTGACAAGTAAACAGGACGTAGTCATTCGAGTATGGCGTCCTGATGCGAGTGAAGTCACGATTAAGTGGGAGAATTCTGCGCTGAATGATTTAACGCTCTCTTCAAACAATGGGCTATTCGAAGCCCCACTACCTGAAAATTACAACGGTGAAGTCTATCGCGTTATCGTTAACGGTTCGGCCAACAACAACGGCTATATTGACCCGTACCAGTTCGCCGAACAGGCTTACCATGCCGTGCATTACATTGATAGTGCACCGGAAAATTTATACAAGCAAGCAGGGGCGCAACTTGTCACGCTAACGACGTCTCAAAGTCATATTGTCAGCGGTGTAAGGTTTTGTGTCTTTGCGCCGAATGCTAGCGCCGTATCTTTAATAGGCGATTTCAATCAGTGGGATGGCCGTATGCATCCTATGGAAAAAACGTCTATGGGATATTGGGTGCTTTTTGTACCAGAACTGGCTGAGGGCGAGCGCTACAAGTATCAAATCAAAGATGCACATGGCCACGATTTACCGCACAAAGCCGATCCGCTTGGTTTCAGTGCAGAACAATATCCATCACACGCGTCGAAAATCTTCAATCACGATAATTATCAGTGGAAAGACAGCGTGTGGATGGAGCAGCGAGGCAAAAATAAATATCAAAGCCCTATGAGCATATATGAAGTGCATTTAGGCTCATGGAAACGTCCAGGAGATAAGGCAAACGCCCGCTACCTTACTTATCGTGAACTCGCTGATGATTTGATCGACTACGTCAGTGATATGGGCTATACACATTTGGAACTGCTTCCCATTTCTGAGTTTCCGTTTGATGGCTCGTGGGGATATCAGCCCGTTGGCATGTTTGCGCCTACCAGTCGTTTCGGGAACCCCGATGACTTTAAATACTTTGTCGATAGATGCCACCAAGCAGGGATTGGGGTTATTATCGATTGGGTACCAGCTCACTTTCCAGAAGATGGACATGGGTTAGCCAGATTTGATGGTTCTTGTGTCTATGAATATGAAGACCCGCGAAAGGGCTGGCATCCAGACTGGAACTCTTGCATTTATGATTTTGGCAAAGATACAGTTCGTCAATTTTTGGTTGCAAACGCACTGTATTGGCTAGACAAGTTCCATGTTGACGGTCTCCGTGTAGATGCCGTTGCATCTATGCTCTATCTGGATTATTCCCGTAACCACGGCGAATGGATCCCCAATGTGGATGGTGGTAACGAGAACTACGAAGCCATCAGTTTGCTTAAGTGGATGAACGAGGAAGTGTATAAACATTTTCCTGATGCCATGACTATTGCTGAAGAGTCTACGTCGTTCCCCAAAGTATCACGACCGCTATTTGACGGGGGCCTAGGCTTTGGCTTCAAGTGGAATATGGGGTGGATGCACGATTCTTTGCATTATATTGCGAAAGATCCGGCATACCGCAATTATCACCACGGCGATATCACCTTCAGCATGGTGTATGCGTTTGATGAAAACTTTGTGCTACCTATTTCACACGACGAGGTCGTTCATGGAAAGGGGAGCATGCTGCATAAAATGCCCGGTGATGAATGGCAGCAGGCGGCGAACCTACGGTGTTACGCGGGTTTTATGTATGGTCATCCGGGTAAAAAACTTAATTTCATGGGTAATGAGATTGCGCAAGCTCGTGAATGGAACCATGACAGCAGCCTTGACTGGCACCTCTTGGATTACGACAAGCACAAGGGTGTTCAGGCGCTTTACAAAGCGCTTAACCATCTGTACACATCAACGCCTGCGTTGTATGAGCAAGACCATAACCCTGCTGGCTTTGCTTGGTTAGATCACGGTAACGCCGGCCAAAGTGTTGTGTCATTCATTAGAACTTCAAAAGACGCAAAACAGAAAGTCTATGTTGTGTCGAACTTCACTCCGGTTCCGCGTACGAACTTTAGGATAGGTGTCGATGAAGCCTGTTCACTGTCGCTGGCGTTGAATACAGATGCCGGCGAATTTTGGGGTAGCAAACATGATGTGGTCTCAACGGTAGAGACGCAAAACACTCCGTGGAACGACCGCCCATATTCTGCAGAAATAACATTGCCGCCACTGTCTACCGTGTTTTATGTAACCCACTTGGATTAAACCGTTGAGCTATGTGTAAATTGAGAACGTTGTGAACGAGATGCAAACGACCGCGCTAATTGAAATAAATGGAATAGGCCAGCCGTATCCACTCGGCGCCTCGCTCACAAAAGAGGGATGCAATTTCGCTGTATATGCACCAGACGCGAAAGCGGTGATAGTGTGCTTTTTCACGAGTGATACTGAAGAAGCGGTAAGTGAGCACCCGTTACCTGAAAAAACAGGAAGTGTTTGGCATGGCCATTTCAGTGGCGTTAGTGCAGGCCAATACTACGGATATCGCGTTGAGCGTGGCGAGGGCGGTTTGCACTCAGTGCCTACAGATAAACTGCTTATCGACCCTTATGCAAAGAAGCTCAGCCGCGCAATAAAGTGGGATGCAAGGCGTTACAAGCACGACTCTCAATTCATGATCCCAAAGTGTATCGTCATAGATGAAAGCGAATATGCCCTAAGCCATGCGAGTGCGCCAGTCATTCCCAAACACAAGCGTATTGTCTATGAGGCTCACGTAAAGGGTCTCACAAAGCTTCACCCCGATGTTCCAAAAGAACACAGAGGTAAATTTATAGGGGCAGCACATCCAAGTGTTATTAATCATATAAAAGCGCTAGGTATTACTACCGTGCAGTTTATGCCCTTGTGTTCATTTATGCCTGAGCCTTTTATTACCGACAAAGGCCTCACCAATTATTGGGGTTATAACCCCGTGAACTTCTTTGCGCCGGAGCCTCGCTACGGGGTGTCAGACGCTCTCGCAGAGCTAAAACAAATGGTCGATGCGTACCATAGCGCTGGCCTCGAAGTCATTGTTGATGTGGTATTTAACCATACTGCAGAAGCAGGCGAGGGTGGGCCTATTTTATCGTATAAAGGTCTTTGCCCTTACCAAGCTTATTTGCTTGAACAGACTAAAACCGGTGAGCTCGTCTATTCAAACCATTCAGGCTGTGGCAATACGGTAAACACCGCTCAGCCATTCATGATGGGCCTTATCTTAGATGCAATGCGTCACTGGGTAACAGTTATTGGTGTCGATGGCTTTAGGTTTGATTTAGCTGTTTGTTTAGGGCGAGAACCGCAAGAGTACAATAAAAAATCCGGGCTGCTACGTGCAATCAGCTGCGACCCGATTTTAAGAGATAAAGTGCTGCTTGCTGAGCCTTGGGATATCGGCCCAGGTGGTTATCAAGTTGGTAATTTTCCGTCGCCATGGCTTGAGGTCAACGACAGATATCGGGACACCGTTCGGGCATTTTGGCGCGGAGACGATGGCTTTACAGCAGACTTTGCGACGCGATTAATGGGCTCCAGAGATATATTCCACAAAGGCTCTCGACACATTAGTACATCGGTTAACAATGTAACGTATCACGATGGGTTTACGCTGCACGACATGGTGACCTACGCCGAGCGTCATAATTTGGATAATTTAGAAGACAACAGAGATGGTCATGGTCACAACCTTTCCGCTAATTATGGGGTAGAGGGGGAAACTAACGACGAATCAGTTATAGCCATGCGTGAGCGCCAAAAGCGAAACCTCTTTGCTACCTTAATATTTTCACAAGGTACCCCCCATATTCTTGGCGGAGATGAGCTTAGCCGTACGCAAAATGGAAACAACAATGCGTATTGCCAAGATAATCCTATAAGCTGGTTGAACTGGGACCTTAACAAACGCAAGCAGGATTTTCTCCGCTTCTGCCAATATGTTATTCGCCTGCGTCAATCGTCTTCTCTGCTCAGTGAGCTGAAACTGCATGATGATGCCTTTACTTTGTCTCGAAATGTAAAGGAAATAAATTGGTACAAGCCTGACGGCTCAGACAAAGCATCTGAAGATTGGAACACCCATCACAATAAGGCCTTTGGCGTTGAAATAAAGGGGTGCGTCGTCGGGGAACAACGACCTGAACACTGGTTTTTATGTGTAAACGCCAGCGAAAATGACGTTCGTTTTCACTTACCGTCCGTGCTTCCTAAGGGGGGATGGACTATGCATTTGGATACGCGGTACAGCGCTTTAGAAGAGCAACCCTCAATTTGTATTCAAAAAGTGTTTTTACAAGCGAGTAAATCACTCACACTCTTTAGTTTTGCCCAGTTTACAGGGTAAGACGCAATTTATGCTGAGTGAATGTACAGTTATCGTCAGTGCTCGCTCATGCTTTTCAGGTGGAAAGTGACGAAGTCTTTACCTTTGTCGATATTTCATACAGCATAGGGCAGCACGCTTAAACTTAGGGTTAAAAATTAGAACCCATTAACCTTTAAGACCCATTTATGTTTACCGCTGGTGATATTTACACCAGTGCTAACGAAAAAACGATGTTTGACTGTTCATTATTCTTTCAGGTGGTATCATGCGCAGCCATCTGAAATGTGAGGGTGTTCCTATGCAAAAGAAAGGTGGTAATTCGCACGACGACAAGTCCTGTGATATTGGTTTTATCGGTTTAGGGGTAATGGGCAGTAACCTAACCATGAACCTGGTGGACCATGGCTATCGCGTCGCTTGTTTCGACTTAGATCAAAATAAAGTTGAGTCTATTTTAGCTAAAGACAAGAGCGAAAGAGCTGAAAATACTGAGCCTCGTGTTGAAGGCTGCAGTTCCTATACCGAGCTTTTGAGTAAATTAAAAGCCCCTCATTTGATTATCATATCCGTGCCTGCGGGCGATCCAGTTGATCACGTATGTAATCATCTTATCGATGCGGGTATCCACGCTGACGATATCGTTGTCGACACAGGTAACAGCTTGTGGACTGACTCTGTCGCCCGAGAAGAGCAGTATAAAGGTAAATTTATATTCTTCTCTACCGCCGTGTCAGGGGGTGAAGTGGGTGCACGTTTTGGACCGTCTTTAATGCCGTCGGGCAACCCCTACGCGTGGACTCGCATTGAACCTGTTCTTAAAGCCATTGCCGCCAAAGTTGACCCTGAAACCGGTAAACCGTTAGAAAGTCATACACCAGGGGCGCCGGTACTCGAAGGCGAGCCCTGTGCGACTTACATAGGTCCGGTTGGAGCAGGACACTATGTGAAAATGGTGCATAATGGTATTGAATACGCGGACATGCAGCTGATCTGCGAAACTTATCACGTTATGCGCGAAGCCCTGCATATGGCGCCAGCTGAAATTGCAGAAGTATTCCGCAAGTGGAATGAAGGTAAACTCAACAGCTACCTGATGGAAATTAGTGCTGAAGTGCTTGAGCAAATGGACCCCGAAACCAATCAGCCACTCGTTGATGTCATCTTAGACAGGGCAGGACAGAAAGGTACGGGCCTTTGGACTGCTGTGAGTGCACTTCAAGTAGGTAGTCCCGCACAAACGATTACATCAGCCGTATTCGCACGGAGCATCTCTAGCTTGAAAGACGAGCGTGTAGCTGCGAGTAAAGTGCTAACCGGTCCTGATGCACCAACGTTTAGTGATGCTGAAAAGATGTCTATCGTTAATAAGCTAGAGCAAGCGCTCTACTGCTCGAAAATTTGTGCATACGCGCAAGGTTTTCAGCTAATGGCGATGGCGGGTAAAGAACACGGTTGGACACTAGAATTTGGTGAAATTGCTAAAATCTGGCGTGCTGGCTGTATTATTCGAGCGGTATTTTTGCAGTCGATTTCCAAGGCTTATGAAAATAATGAAGACCTTGCTAATTTGCTGATGGATCCATTCTTTTCTGAACAAATAACGCAATTCCAGGCTGACTGGCGTGAATCTATTGCTCAGGCAACGCTTGCGGGGGTTCCTTGCCCTGCTATGATGTCCGCATTGAGCTATTATGACTCCTATCGCACTGCAGTATTGCCTGCCAACCTGTTACAAGGTCAACGTGACTATTTTGGCGCGCATACTTATCAGCGTGTTGATAAACCGGCGGGCAAGAAGTATCACATCGAATGGAGTGATCCAGCTAGGCCACAAACTGCTATCAAAAGGTAGTTGCTAACATTCATCGCTATCACTTACACGTCTGTGTTATGACGATTGTGGGTGGTAATCGAAAAAGGTGTATTTGTTATCAGATACACCTTTTTTTGTTTGAAGAGGTAAGGTATGTCGACAGATAAAAATGAAAATGCGTCTAAGACTATGAAGGACTGGAAAACAGAACTCAGTGAACAGGAATATTATGTTTGCCGCGAAGCTGGGACCGAGCGGCCTTTCACTGGGGTGTTGCTAGATGAGCAGCGAGATGGCGTGTATTTATGTAAGTGCTGTGAAGCACCATTATTCCCTTCTGACACTAAATTCGACGCGGGATGTGGTTGGCCCTCTTTTTACAAGCAGCTAGATGAAGGGAATGTTGACTACCGAGAAGACTTAACGCACGGGATGCGTAGGGTTGAGATATTCTGTAAAGCGTGTGGCTCGCACTTGGGGCACGTTTTTCCTGATGGGCCAGCGCCAACGGGCCAACGTTATTGTGTCAACTCACTCTCAATGACATTCAAAAGTGAGGATAACGTGAAAGTAAGAGGGTGAGTCCGCCCGTCTGCTGTGCCGCTGAGCGTGACTAAGGTAAACATCTGATTAAAAATTGACCTTGCGCGAGTCGGACGTTTTTAATTTAAAAAAAAACCGCGTATAAATCGCGGTTTTTTTGATTATTTATAGATAAAATTGTGTAACTAAATTTCAAAATGTTACAGCTTATCCAGCTTCAGCGCGTTTGCATCGAAAGTTACGCTCTTCAAGTTACTGATTATTTCATCGACAATGTCATCGAGAATTTCGGTAGGAAGATCATGCATTTCTCCCAATTGAACCCGTTGATTTTCACCGAGTCTGTCATCGAATGCTTCTGCTACGCCATACCACACATAAGCACGTCGATAATTCTCTAAATCCATTCCAATAGCGGCAAGAGAGTAAAAAACACTGACATCAATATCATCACTGTCAGTATACAAACTTAACGCGCGATGTAGGGTTTCTGTTGTTCGTTTCAAATCTGTTTTTATCTGAACCGAAGCCAGGGATACCAGCAAACTAGGGTCGGTAACACGATTACTCGCAGCATAGCGTTCAAAGCGATGAAATGCGTCTTTGTCGTTAAAGCGAGTCCAATGATAGTAGGATAGGTAGGGATCAAGGGAGTCCTTTGTTTCCCTGCTGAGACGTTTAATTTCTCGCTGGGCAGTAATCACGCCTTTTAATCGCGTGGCCTCTTTTCCTTTTCGCTTTACGTGTTCAATGTGCTGTACTTCTTCAACACAGGTTAAGTATTTCTCAAAGTTTAATAACAGAGGATATTTGTAAGCATCATCCTTTGTATCTTGGTTGTAGTAGCGAAGTCGAATAATTTCAGCACGCTCAACGCGACAACGCGCGTCTAAACTCAAATCTAAACAAATTTCACTGTGTGATTCGCAAATCTCGCTAATGGTGGGCTCGAACAGATCGCCACAGCCGCTTAGAGAAATGAGCGCCAGCCCAATCGTCGATAGCCGCTTTTTTGTTGGAAACTTACTAAATAAATTCTCCGTTGTGCGCTTTTTTATGCTGGTTTTGAAACTTATCAACAATTTGGTCTTCCTAACTTGTTTATTTAATATATCGCTCGTCACCGTCAGACGAAAAACTCACCTAGTGTACCCTAAAAATAATAAAAAGCTGACGCGTAATTAAGATTTGTTGCCCGTAAATTCGCCATAACGCAATGGTAGAACAACGGCCATCAACAACACCGTTAATTTAATTTCGATGAAGGCAGAAGCATGAATCAACAGTTTGAGCAGGAATTACAAAGCAGCTGGCAAGAGCGTCAGGAATACGCAGAAATGATGTTGCCCCTTATTGGTAAGCTTTATCGCAATAAGGCCGTTGAAATTTCGGTTTACGGACGCTCATTATTGAACGCCAGTGCGATTGACGTTATCAAAGCGCATCGCAAAGTGCGTCTGCACGAAGGAATTAAGTTACGTTTACGCGAAAGCTATCCTATTTTAGAAGCGTTGAGCAACATGAAGCTTGCGCCAGCGCAAATCGACATTGGCAAACTGGCCTTCGACTTTCACTTTGGTTCTGCGGTTGACAACAGCGACCTTACGGCCTACCTCAACGAAAAACTAAACGACGTTGTGAATAAAGAGGACGATCAGAAACCTCAAGACGTTGTACTTTATGGTTTTGGCCGTATAGGTCGTTTACTTGCTCGCCTGCTTATAGAGCGTCAAGGTAAAAACAACAAGCTTCGTTTACGCGCCATTGTGGTGCGAGGCGGACGTGATGGCGACCTAGAAAAGCGCGCGAGCTTGCTCCGTCGCGACTCGGTACATGGTCCATTCAACGGCAGTATCACGGTTGATTACGAACGCAACGCATTGAAAGCGAACGGCTCTTACATTCAAGTCATTTATGCGAACAGCCCTGATGAGGTCGATTACACTCAATATGGTATCGATAACGCTATCATTGTAGACAACACGGGTATTTGGCGCGACCGCGATGGTTTGGGTCTTCACCTTAAGGCGAAAGGGGCGGCGAAAGCCATCCTTACCGCACCGGGCAAAGGCGACATTAAGAACATAGTACACGGTGTGAATGACGAAGAAGTAACGCCTGAAGATACTATCGTTTCTGCTGCAAGCTGCACGACTAATGCGATCACGCCAGTACTTAAAGCACTAGATGAAGAGTATGGTATTGAAAACGGTCACGTTGAAACAGTTCACTCTTACACAAACGATCAAAACCTAATCGACAATTACCATAAGGGCGACCGTCGAGGACGTAGTGCACCACTTAACATGGTAATTACGGAAACGGGCGCAGCGAAAGCGGTGGCTAAAGCGTATCCGAAATTGGCGGGTAAACTTACGGGCAACGCTATTCGTGTGCCTACACCTAACGTATCGCTAGCGATTTTAAACCTAAACCTTAAAACGCAGGTGGATCGTATCGCAGTTAACGAGTTTTTGCGGGATACGGCTTTGTTCTCGAAACTTCAGCATCAAATTGACTACACGGCAAGTAAAGAGATTGTTTCTACTGACTTAGTCGGCTCTCGCGCTGCGTCGGTTGTTGATTCACAAGCGACGATAGCTGCAGACAACCGCTTAACGCTTTACGTGTGGTATGACAACGAGTTTGGATACAGCTGCCAGGTATTACGCGTTGTGCGCGATATGGCTGGCTTGAGCTTTCCTACGTTACCGCTTTAAATGCAAAGCATGAAAAAGCCCCGTTTTTGAAAAACAGCGCTTTTACCTGTTCAAAAAACCGACCCAAGTGGTCGGTTTTTTAGTGGTGTAAACATTTTGTATACTTCCAGCGAGATAAAACCCGCTGAGTGCGTGGAATTTGTGTTTATGTCTATGCTAAATTAGCGCGCAAATAATTAGGAAAACGACAGTCTATGCATATTTCCAGTCAATTCGACAGCGGTAACATTGAAGTAGTTAGCGCACAATCACCTGACGATATTCGTCTAACCATTCCTAACGACAACCAATCTGAATTTGCACAGTGGTTTCATTTTCGTTTAGTGGGCGAAACCTTTGTTACGCACACAATGACGATTGGCAACTTGGCAAAATCAGCGTATCCAGAAGGTTGGAAGGGATATAATGTTTTAGCGTCTTACGACCGTCAAACCTGGTTTAGAATTCCTAGCGAATTTGACGGGGATAACCTGACGTTTTCATTAACATTGGAACAGCCCAGTGTTTATTTTGCCTACTTCATTCCCTACAGCTATGAGCGTCATCTTGATCTTGTGCACGACGCGCAAATGTCATTGCTTTGTGAGCACAAATTTTTAGGTCTCACGCTGGATGGCCGTGATATGTCTATGCTGGTGATCGGTGAAGAAACGCCTGAAAAGAAAAAAGTGTGGATCACGGCCCGTCAACACCCTGGCGAAACCATGGCCGAGTGGTGTGCGGAAGGTATAATCTACCGTCTGCTTGACGAGCAAGATGGTTTGGCGCGACAGTTGCTTGATAACGCGGTGTTTTACATTGTACCGAACATGAACCCAGATGGCAGTGCACGCGGCCATCTGCGCACCAATGCTGTAGGCACCAACCTTAACCGCGAGTGGGCAACACCTTCGAAAGAAAAAAGCCCGGAAGTTCTTTATGTACTCAACGCAATGAGCGAAATTGGTGTCGACATGTATCTTGATTTGCACGGTGATGAAGCATTACCGTACAACTTTGTAGCAGGAAGTGAAGGCAACCCTAGTTACAATGACACGATAAAGATGCTTGAAAACACGTTTAAAGATGCGCTGTTAAATGCAACGCCTGAATTTCAAGACGAGTTTGGTTATGATAAAGATGAGCCTGGCAAAGCCAACTTAACCGTTGCGTCAAATGCGGTTGGCGAAAAATTCAAATGTATGGCGTATACGGTAGAAATGCCATTCAAAGACAATGCAGATGTGCCGGACGACATTTATGGATGGTCGGTACAGCGCAGTCGTCAATTAGGTGAAGATTTGCTTATTGGTGTGAATGCTGTGGTTAAAAAGCTGAAAGCATCAGAGCAATAAAATAAGAATTAGGAAGCGTAAGCCTCCGCATTAAAGGCCTCGACAAACAGAGGCCTTTTAATTATTTAAATAAAACAACAATTAAACATAATAAAAAAGGGGAATAACGTTGGAAGGGTTATATGGTTTTCTGACTATGCTCGATGGATTCTTAGGGGGCGCGTTCTGGTTTCCTTATGTACTGTTAGGCGTGGGTCTTTTCTTTACGATTTATCTTAAATTTCCGCAAATTCGATTTTTTAAGCACGCTTGGCAAGTGGTTACCGGTAAGTTTGATAAAGAAAGCGATCCGGGCGACACCACACATTTTCGTGCTCTCACAACCGCCCTGTCTGGTACGGTAGGAACAGGTAATATTTCTGGTGTTGCCTTTGCGATTTTCCTTGGTGGTCCTGCCGCACTATTTTGGATGTGGGTTACGGCCTTCTTGGGTATGACTACCAAGTTTGTAGAGGTGACGTTATCTCACAAATACCGAGTTAAGACCGAAGATGGCACCATGGCTGGAGGCCCCATGTACTACATGGACCGTCGACTTAACATGAAATGGTTAGCGGTGGCGTTTGCTATAGCAACAGTCGTTAGCTCGTTTGGTACAGGTAACCTTCCACAAAGTAACGGTATTGCGCAAAGTATTGAAGCTACCTTTGGCTTTGAACCATGGATGGTAGGCAGTGTATTGGGAATTCTTCTTGCTCTTGTTATTCTTGGTGGTATCCAGCGCATTGCGGCTTTCACGGCACGTGTTGTTCCTGTAATGGCTGTTATTTACCTTATTGGTGCGCTGGCCGTTATATTCGCAAACCTAGACAATATTGGCCCTTCCTTTGCCGCTGTTATTGGAGATGCGTTTACCGGTTCAGCCGCCGCAGGGGGGTTCTTAGGCGCCTCGTTAGCTTATGCATTTAACCGTGGCGTTAACCGTGGCCTGTTTTCAAACGAAGCGGGTCAAGGCTCTGCACCTATTGCGCACGCTGCGGCGAAGACAAAAGAGCCAGCGTCAGAAGGTATGGTGTCTCTGCTTGAACCGTTTATCGATACTATTCTTATTTGTACTGTTACGGGGTTGGTTATTCTTTCGTCAGGTGTTTGGAAAGAGAAGCACGAAAACGTATTCGACCGTTCTGACATGTACTTTGTTGCCGGTCAGTACGATGATTCCAACCAAGCTGATGTTGATAAATTATACGGTTACCTTAACGAGATAGAAGGTAATGTGGTTGAAGCTTATACCGGCTCTATCACTGTTGTTAACGGTACTGCGGTAAGCGATGGGTTTACACTGCTTAATGCTCGCTCAATAGCTGAGGACGTTAAATACTCCGTAGGAAGCGAAGATTTATTTACGGGCACCCTTAAAATTGTTGATGGTAAACCGGTAAAAGAAAACTTAGAGGTGAGCGGTAAGTCGCTGGTTCACTCTGCAGCGCTTACTACCATTGCCTTTACCCGCGGTTTCTTTGGCGATTTTGGTCAATACATCGTATCAATTGGGCTTATGCTTTTTGCTTTTTCAACGGCAATTGCGTGGTCTTACTATGGCGACAGGGCGATGACCTATCTTTTAGGGCCGCGTTCCGTTATGCCGTATCGCGTTATCTATGTGGCGGGTTTTGTATGGGCCGCGTTTTCAGACACTACATTGGTCTGGGCACTGTCAGCGGTTGCGATTGTTGTTATGACCTTGCCAAACCTGTTTGGAATTATGCTGCTTTGCAAAGAAATGAAAGAGACCGTAAATGACTATTGGTCTCGCCATAAGAAGTAAATAAAAACCAGCTTATACACAGACCTCATAGACGGTGTCGTTTGAGGTTTGTGCAGTAAATGAGCGTTTGAAATTGCGCGACGGTGCTTCATTAAAAAAGTGAACGCCTCGCGCATTTTTTATGTCAGATTTTATCCTCATAATCGACTTCATTGTTGTGCCGAACTTAAGTATGATACCCCTCCGCGTATAACTACTGGTGTTAATAGCGTCAGTTTCCATTTCGCACCCAATAAATAGGAGCAACATATGGCATTAGTTGACTGTCCTTCATGCAATAAGAAAACGTCAGACAAGGCTCAGGCGTGCCCTCACTGTGGTTTTAAAATTGGCGACGCCACGTCAGAAGACATTGAACGTAAGCAAAACTTACAAAAGTTTAAAAAGTTACAGAGTATCCAGAACCAGTCACTCCTTGCTATGCTTGTGTTTGTTGCGAGTTTCGGTTTTATGTACTGGGGCGGAACCCGCCCGGGTGACTTGCAGCATAACCTAGCTATTTTGGGCGCAGTGGTAGGCTTTGTCTGGTACTTAGTAAACCGTGCGCGAATTGTATATATAAAGCGTTTGTCCTAAATGAATATAGATACACTTGTAGCCAGCATGACGCCAGAAATTTATGAGCGTCTGCGACAGGCCGTTGAAACAGGAAAGTGGCTTGACGGTACGCCACTAAACGAAGAGCAAAAAGCGAGCAGTATGCAGGCCGTTATGCTTTATCAAGCTAAAATTGAAAAGTCTTCAGAGCATATGACTGTGGGCGAGAGCGGCGAGATTGTTCATAAAAGCAAAGCCGACTTTAAACGTTCATTACAAAATGAGCAGGATGATAAAAATACAATAGCGCGGTTCAAACAGGATGATATTTAGTCGTATATTTACGCCTTCACACCAAAGCCCAAAACCTGAAAAACGAATGCAGGCAATTGAAAGCCTCTCTCCAGAAAAGGCACAGGAAAAAACAATTCTTCATGAGCTTGCCTTTAATGACGAAAACCCAAACGTAAGCTTGGCTGCGTTAGAAAAGCTTAATAGCTTCGTTTTGTGGCTCAAGATGTCGCAAATTGCGAAGCAATCTCGTGTTAAAAAAACCGCGGAGTCGAAGGTTAATTCAGCGCTGTTGAATGAAGGGGCGCTCTCACTTTCTCCCGAAGAAAAATTTTCATTTTTGACGGAAACTGCAAGCCCAGATCTTGTCGTACAGCTGTTGCCTAAGATGAAAGAAAGAGACGCCAGCCTTCTAAGCGACGACGTCTTAGCTCAAGCACTTATTGATAAAGTTAACAAGCCGTCATTCACACATTATGTGTTTTTAGAAGGGGCAAGTGCGAGTTTACAAACACAGATAATTAATGCCCAGTCTAATGTCTCAGATTTGCAGAAATTGGCAAAGAAAGTGTCTGATGCTGACCTTTTATCCAAAATCAACGCCCGTATAGACGCAATCAAAGAGGCCGAGCAGCGCCCAATTGAACTCAAAAAACAACTCACGTTAACACTGTCTAAGTTCCAGGCACTACTTGATAAGGCCGACGTTGAGGTCGTTGAAGAAAAACGTCGCGAACTTGAGAGTGAGCTTTCTGGGCTATTCACCCAGATTAATTTACTCACACAGGATGAGCGTGCAGAGTATGAAGAAAAGCGAAGCCGCATCGGCGAGCAAGTAGAACGCTATCTAGCCCGCATTCGACCTGGGTGGGAAGAGAAGCAGCGAGCCGCTCAGCTTGATAATACAAAGGCGTTGTGTGAACAACAGCTGACCCATGCTAGTAAGCAAGTATCGTGGCTCTACGATAGCCGACTGTGTGAAGCAACGCTTGCAGATGTCGCTACTGTAAACGAGAGTGTTCGTGGCGTTGAAGCCACACTAGAGCAACTCGCTCGTTTGGGTAAGGACACATCTAACGAAAAGCGTATACGAGAAATATCAAAAGCGGTAAATCAGCTAAACGACAAGCTTGAACGCTTTTCGATGCAGCAACATTACGGACAAAAGCTCCTTATTAAACTGCAAACCCTTGAGGGTATTGTGGCAAAAATGACAAAACTCTCTGGTGGAGAAGCGGACAGTGTTTTAACGAACGCAGGCATCACAGAGGCAAGTTCATCAAATGAGGCGCAGTTAGACACTGACGAAAGTGTGGATAATCTTCAGGCCGCATTTCATAAAGCTCGCGATGACTACAAGGCGATAAGTCGTGAAATTGACGCTATCCCTGATGTATTATCGGCGCGTTACAAGGCTGTGCTTAATCGCGCGAATGCCAAAGAGCGAGCGAACAAAGTAAAGGAAAATGAGCAGGTTAAGAACGCTAGAAAACAAATTAGTGTAATCGACAATCTTATCGCTCAGGGCAAATTTCGAGTTGCGATTGCGAAATTTCAAAAGCTCGAAGAAAGTTACAACGTGTTATCGAGTGCGGCTAAAAAACATGTTGAGAAACGGTTTGAAAAAACGGCGGAAGAAGTCACTCACCTAGAAGGGTGGCAAAGTTATCTTGCAGCGCCTCGCAAGCCCGCTCTTGTTGAAGAAGCAAACGCGCTGGCGTCGACAATTCCAGATGATATAAAAGCGCGAAGCGAAGCGATTAAGTATCTTCGCAAACAGTGGTTATCACTGACGACCGCGTCAGATAACAACGCCACCGATAACGGTGACGATAGTTTGCAACAGCAGTTTGACCAGGCGCTTGAAAAGGCGTTTGAGCCGTGTCGAGCGCACTATGCAAAACTCGATGAGCAACGTCTACAAGCGCAAGAAAAGCGCCAATCCATTATTGCGTCAGCTAAATCGCTCGACACCGAAATGCCAGAAGCCGAATTAGTTAAGGTTTTCGACAGAATTGCAAAGCAATGGCATGCTGCTGGCCAAGTGGAGCGCGATACCTACGAGCAACTTAAGCACGAGTGGAAGGCGGTATCATCGCCTATTCAAAATAAGATTCGAGTTTGGCAGAACGACAATCAAGCACAGAAACGAGCATTAGTTTTACAAGCTCAGCAACTTGCTAATGAAGAAGACATTGCTGCTGGTGCAGACCAGGCTCAGGCATTACAAAAGCAATGGAAGCAGATTGGGCATGCTGGAAAGCGAGAAGAAAGTAAGCTTTGGTCAGAGTTCAAAGCGGCAAATGATCGAGTTTTCGAACGCGTGAAGGCACAAAGGAAAAACCAAAATAACGCGTTGAATGCGCAGGTTGATTCGCTGCTTACTCATATTGAAAGTATCGATATAGAAAGCCATGAAGTTGATTTCAGCGAATCGGTAAGTAAATTAAGAGCGCAACTTTCTGAATTGCCCAAGCCGCAGCGCAACAAAGTTGAAAGAAAGCTAGAATTGATTGAAAGTAAACGCGAAGCGCTAGAAAAAAGCGCGCAATCTCAAGCACAATTTGACAAAGCGCAAGCACTCATATCACTGCTGAAACTAAGCTTAGGCGAGGGAAGTGATGATGAGCAAATGCTGGCTGAAAGATTAGGTAAGCGCTGGTCAAATTTGTTTCAACAGTCTGACGGTCACATTCGATTACAGCATGACAGGCAATGGCTAACGGTTGCTTTGGAAGTAGCGTCTCATATGCCAAGTCCTGATGCCGATGCATCAATAAGGTCAAGTGTTCAGTTACAAATGATGACAGCAAAACTGGAGCTCGGAGAGTCCGCCACTGCGTCTGAGATTTTAGCCGATTGGCTGTCATATGATGTGCTAGGCGTTAAAGACAAGATCTTCACTCAACGTGTTATTGCCATTATAGATGCACACCCGGAGGTAGTGGCTTAAATGGATAACGCTGTTGAATATGAGTTTGAGACAGAGATGTCTGCCTATCGGTTTTTAAATACGGTCAAACATCTTGATGCTGATGGATTAAAGGTTAAGTTCGGACGATCTGACCATCATGTACACGTTAAATATCGCTATATTCTGGGAGAGTTTGACTCGACCCTCTCGACACTTGATGATCTTGCTAGAGATTTGGGTGGAGAGGAAGTGACCTAGCGTTCGTTATGTTAAAAAAAAAGGTCAGACATTCGTCTGACCTTTTCATAGAGAGACCCTACTAGCAGTCTTTATCTTCAGCATCTACGCCTTCTTTCACATCCTCGCACGCGTCTTCAACAGCATTGCCGGCATCGGTAACCATCTCATCAAGCTCTTCGCCTGCATCTTCCGCTTCGCCGTCGCCGCATGCAGCTAGCGATAAAGCAAATGCCGATGCTACTAGTACTTTCGATAAATTTTTAAATGAAAACATATCCTTACTCCTTTTTCCTATTTAATTACGTGTTGATTTTAGACTCTTGGTGCTTTGCCACGTAGCGCGTTAGCGATCAGTGAGATTACAAGCAATGCGATAAACACAAAAAACAGAAATTGCGCTATACCTGTTGCTGCACCTGCGATGCCTCCAAAACCAAAAACTGCTGCAATAATGGCGATGATAAAAAATGTAATTGCCCAACCTAACATAACTAAGTCCTCGTATTGCTTCCGTTAATTTCACAATGACTAATGCTAGCTTCGTGCCTATTTTTTAAGTTAATGATATTTAACATAAATATCTGTTTTCAGGATTTGTTTGATCGATAGTGCGTAGATATTTAAAGTCACGATTACATAAAAGGCTGCATATTTTACATGCCTGCAAGCGCTAAATGTTAAATTCAAATCTGCGTGTCTATCTCCTTTATTTAGGCCACCAAACCAAAATTGCCACTTTCCATCACTACTTGTATCGCCGGTAATTGCTAATGCATTCCAAAATCGGAAATCGTTATTCGCGAATGTTTGAACACCTGCAAGTGTTAGGAATAATAAGAATAAGGCGTATTGGGGGAACTTAGATTTTGTATTTATCGTGTTTTCAACATATAAAAAAAGAGGCAGAGCGGAAGGGAAAACCGCGCTGCCTTAAGAAAGGAGAGGGACTCCTTAGGTATGTAAATACTCAGGACGCAAAGCTTACTTAATTACCATTAGGGTTGTAAGGTAACGATGACTGATGAGCAACAATTCTGAGGTCGCCGTCACTGTCCTTCACGTAGGCAAACGTGTATTCGACTTTCGTTTCTCCTCCCTTAGTGTCGGTAAAGAAGTAGTTGCCCATTGCTACCGCCATTCGACAGCTGTTATTTATAATGCCAACGTTATCGAATTTGACGTTTGTGTAGGGTTTAATCGCAAAGCCTTTGTCTTCTGAATAGGCATCGTTACCGCCGACAAAATAGGAAAGCGCTGCGTCAAAGCTCGAACGAAATTGATCGTTAGCAGCCAGTGTGGGCTTGAATAACACACTGCTCAAATCATAACCATACATATCTTGTATAAAATCGGCCGCCTCGGATGAGTAATCCCCATCGTTACTAAATACTGCACCAATTCTTACAATGCCATCTCCCCATTTTCTCTGGGCAGACACAACTTCCCGTTCTGTAATGCACTCATCAGAGTACAGTAGTGCGTTATCTAATGCGTTTGCCTTTAGTACCGGAGCGTTTGACCCAGCATAATCCGTTTGTGGTTTCGCGACCGCACTGCAACCTGTAACTAATAAAACTGTAGCTGCTGCAACTGCTGTCTTTGTCATCACTGTATTTAGGTTTTTCATCGCTGACTCCTTAGTCATATGCAAAAAAATTACTGCTGTACCCGTATCACTGAGGAGATAGGGGCTTATAAAGCTGCTTTGCAGTTCATGTGACTAATGATAGATATTGTTGATGACGAAGACTTTTGTACAACATTAATAGAAGATTAACGGTACATTAAAAGCAAAAAAATCCGACAGATAGAGAAATAAGCGATTTAATGAGCACTCAGTTTTATGGCTTCGTCGCCTACTTCTCAGCACGGGCATTGTGTTAGCACAAGATAATAGAGGCAGGGTGGGGAGTTAGTTTAAGCAATCCAATTTCTATATAGATAGGATTTAATTTTTGTTTTTTGTAGCGTGACTGCGAGAAAACCCGTGTCGCTTTCTCGCAGCAAAAAATTTTTTGGGGGGCTTACGTTTATTTTATTTTTTTTGGTTCTAATGGTTCAGATAATATTTCTTGAACCGTAAACGCATTTTTCCCCAGGCTCGTCATGTCGTTCGACATTTTTACGTCTATGGTGAAATAGATATCGTTTATTTGAGTTTTAACGATGTCGTTAGCGTTAGGCACGGCCATTGGTTGAGCCACTTCGTCGCAGCCTGACATTGTGCACTGTTTATCAGTCTGAAAAGTAGTGACCTTATCGTTATTTGCCACTATCTCTCTGGCTAAAATCGGCTTTTTATCCACGTTGGTTTTTACGATGGCAAGATAGGAAAAACCTTGTGAATTTGCTATTTCAGCAGCGCGATGCAGCGCGTATTGTTGAACGCGATCCGCCGGTGTCTTGTCCGTTGCTTTAAAAAGCACTTGTATCTCATTATCAGAAAGCTTTTCGCTAGAATAACCGTACGCGGCCTTTGAGTTTGCCGATTTATATGGCGTAGGCGCTGCCACTGGGGTAGATGAACAACCTGCTATCGCTAGGGCAAATGAAACCCCGACAGCAGCCAATGTTACGCGTGTTTTTTTGACTATAATTTTATCGTTCATCTCACATACTCCTTAAGTACTGTGATCACTGAAATATTGACATCAACGCTGTTCGACCTAAGGCCATTATAGCTTGATTGCGCTTCGCTTTTGGCTTTGCATCAACAGCGCCTTTGTACGCGCCCAATGCAGAAATTCCCAGAAGAATTTCAGGCTTTCCCATCAGTAACCTACATTGCCTCTTTGCTTGAGTAAGTGCAATGTCTGCGTGATGCTTTTGAGAAAAGTAAGCATGCTCTTTTTGAGCAATGTCTTGCATGTTTGCTTTAAGAAAAATGTTCATTGATTTCACCTGTGGTTTTAACGGGCGAGTTATACGAGCGTAAGCTATCCAAAAACTCTATGCCATGTTTGAATCAGCCGATGAAAGCTTAAGTAATTAAACGAATTTTGAGCAAGTTTAAAAAAACCAAACGCTGCAATACTATTGAAAGCAAGTAAAATTAAAGGAACCACAACATAGTGGACTCCAGCATTGTGCAGAGCAGCGCCAATGGCGATATTTAAAATTAACCAGCAGACGGTGCCCACCGCAAACGCGGCCAGACAGGCAAAAACAGTGACGAAAAAACTTTTTTTAATAAGCATAATTTCACTGTTAGTCAACGCTAAAAAGGCTAAACCTTGGGCCTTGCGCTGTGTAAACGCTTCTTGAAAAGCTGAAATTATGTCTGAAAATGCCGGGTCGGGGTATGGTTGATCGTCAGAAGCGGTACCTGCGTTCTCACCCGTTTTCGGGTTGTAAGCATGATACTTCGCCTGCGCCCTCGGGGGCGTCAGACGAAATGGATTTTCCTCGCACAGGGTAAATTGTGCTTTGTGAAAATCAGGGACGTTCATTAAATTACTTCTTGCGTAGCAAAGAAGTAACCAACATGCCGGCAGCGAATGCTATGCCTGCCGTTGCTAATGGATTTTCAATGGCATAGTTACGCACTTTTGATGCTTGCCATTTTTGTTCCGCCAAACGCTTCCTCTCGGCCATGCTTTCTGCCGATGACGACGCTGTTTTACGAATGTTTTCTTCTGCAATGCCGGCACTATCTGCTAGCTTATCTACCGATGCGTGAAGAGAATCTTTCAGTTGGTCCGTTACTGGGTGGCTTGGCTCAGTCACGCCGTTTGCTGTCGTAGACTTTACTGATTGCGATTTTGCTGATGCTTGTGTAGCCATAATACTCTCCTTAATATTTTGGGTTCAGTAACAAAGCTGCAATGGGTGTACCAATGCGTTAACCTATTGAATATTATGAACTATGTTGTTTTTCATGATGGAAATAAATGAAAGGTTTGCAAGTCTCACACATTGACATTGCAAACCCTTGTAATATTTTCGCAGTCATATGCGGGGCGAGTTTTTCTAGCCCACCACTGATTCTAAATCATCTTTAGAGACGGGCTTGAGAAGGGCATTATCTATACCAATGGATGTCATACTCTCGGTATCTGCTTCATGTCCGCTTACTATCGTTAACGCTGCATCAGGGAGTTTTTTCTTAAGTTCAGCAGCAAGGTCATAGCCGTTGTAATCGGGTAGTGTTAAATCCATGAGAATGTGATCAAAATTTTGCTCTTGCGCGGTGTTTAAAGCATCGGCACCGTTATATTCTGTGGTAACGGTGTGACCTAAATGCGAGAGAAACAACTGTAACAGTTCTGCCGCATCTTCATCATCCTCTATCACGAGGATACGCTTATTCTTTGATGCCTTTTCTTCGTCTATTTTACTAACGACCTGCTTAATGGGTTGCGATGACACTTTATCGTGTTCTTTTTGCTCAGTGTAAGAGTCTTGCTGCTCTGGTGCGAACGGTTTGTTCAAAGGCATGTCAGCAACCTGAGCTTCTACATTTGTAAAAGTAACATGATTACCTCGCGGTAAATACTGCGAGAGCAGGTTTGCCAGCGCAAAGCGGTCAATAGGCTTTCCAATGACGTCGTTAAAGCCTTCTCTGATCAACGATTCTCTGAGCCCTTTGCGACTGGCTGCCGTTACTGCAATAACTGGAATTTTTTTACCGTGGCGGCGAATAGCATGCAGCGCTTCTATTCCGTTCATCACAGGCATGTGGATATCCATCAGCACTAAGTCAAAAGGCTGGTTATGTTCATCGGCTTCTAATACGGCTTCCAGCGCTTTTACACCATTTTCAGCGTAGCTGATATCAGCCTGTGACTGGCTGACAATATGACCGGTAAGCCTTCGTATTTCTCGTAAATCGTCGACAATTAAAACACGTCCTGTTAGACAAAGGTTGATACTACTCGATTCAACAGGTTGAATTTGTCCAAGCTGAAGATCAACGCGCGGTTGCGACGAAATGTCGCCAGGATCAATATCAAAAGTGAACGTGCTTCCTGCGGCAAGACGCGATGAGACCGATATATCGCCGCCAAGTTTAGTGACTAACTCCTTGCATATTGCTAGCCCCAAGCCTGCGCCGCCGTGGTTGGCACGCATAACATCTTCAATTTGTTCGAAGGGTTGAAATATGTTTTTGAGCTTATCTGGCGGCATACCAATGCCCGTGTCTTCAACAGAAAACCGCAAATGGGCTTCGTTGTTACTCTCTGAGGAAGGTTCTTCCAGTGAAATTGTGAGCGTAATACTTCCTTTATCGGTAAATTTCACCGCATTGGATATCAGATTCAGTAGCACTTGGCGTAATCGGGTAGGATCTGTCTTAATAAATTCGGGTATTCGAGTAGTAGATACTACGTTAAGACTCAAGCCCTTATCTTTCGCATTCAGCCGCATAAGCGAATGGATATCGGTAAGAAATGCGGATAAGTTTACATCCTGAATATTGAGTTCAAGCTTCTCAGCCATGATACGCGACATATCGAGAAGGTCATTGAGTAAACTGAGTAAATGTTTGCCATTTGAATGAATGATAGACAGCTCTTGTTGAAAAGGACTGTTGCGAGTATCGTCAATAAGCAGTTCGGTATACCCAAGAATAGAGGTAAGTGGAGTGCGAAGCTCATGCCCTAAATGCGCTAGAAACTTGTCTTTTGCTTTGTTCTTTTGCTCAACTTTATTGCGCTCAAGCCGCTCGTTCTCGATGTCGCGTCGCACCATAGCATAGCGGATGGTGCGCATGAATCGCGGAGACTCAATTTCAGATTTCTGTAAATAGTCTGCGGCTCCTGCACGCATAACCATTTCATCTACAGTCGCATCAGATTGTCCAGTCAAAATCACCACAGGCAAGCTGAATTGGTTTGATTTTAGAACCCCTAAAACGTCAACCGCGTTTTCCGAGCCCAACAAATAGTCAAGTAAGCAAAGATCAAAGCTTTCTGCTTTGAGGGCTTCTACTGCATCTAGACTGTTTGTCACCCACGTCAATTCAAACGTTGGTGACTCACACTGTTCTAAGTAATCAGAGGTTAAGAAGTAGTCGTCTTCATCATCCTCGATTAACAGAACTTTAATTACCTCTGTCATCTAGTTCCCCAACTACTCGTGTGGCAACTCTACGAACTCTATCCAGTAGCGTCCGAGGGCCCGCATCAATTCCACCAAACCTTCAAAGTTGA
The DNA here is from genome assembly GCF_009811415.1 of Alteromonas sp. KUL106. Lineage (GTDB taxonomy): Bacteria > Pseudomonadota > Gammaproteobacteria > Enterobacterales > Alteromonadaceae > Alteromonas. The sequence continues at coordinate 100,963 of NZ_BLIG01000015.1, forward strand.
CCGGCTTGGTTATGTAAGATGCACACCCTAAGTCGTACCCTCGAAGCATATCCTCTTCTTCCTTGGACGTTGTTAAAATAACAACAGGGATACTTCTAAGTTTTGGATCGTTTTTTAGCTCTTGAAGTGCTTCTCTTCCGTCTTTCCTCGGCATGTTCAAATCTAGCAAAATAAGACTAGGACGAGGCGCAGAGGCGGGGTCTGAATATTTTCCTTCATGACGCAAAAACTCTAGCAATTCCACACCATCTTCTACGCAGAACAAGTTATTTAAAACTCGGCTTTCCTTTAGCGCATCAACCGTTAATAAGCGATCGTCTTCATCGTCGTCGGCCATAAGAATGTTGATAGGTTGGGATTGTTTACGCGTCATGGGTTGTCTCTCCGTTATTGTTGTTAGTACCAAAAGGGTCACTGTCTTTAGGTATGATTATTGAGAATGTTGCACCTTCACCGAGCTTACTTGTCGCGCTTATCTGGCCGTTGTGGCGTTCGACGATACGGCGACAGACAGCCAAACCTATCCCCGTTCCTTTATACTCACTTCTACCGTGTAAACGTTGAAAAGGTGCAAATATTTTTTCTGCAAATGATTGCTCAAAGCCAATACCATTGTCAGTCACGGTAATTTTTATCCAATCATGATCATCAGAGATAAGAATATCTTTTACATCCTCTGACGTGGCGTCGGTGGCAGTTATTGACACAATTGGCGTAACGCCGTCGCTTTGAAATTTCAGTGCGTTGGACAGTAAGTTTAAAAACAGTTGTTCAAGTTGTGATTTATCTCCTCGAACTACTGGCATATCGCTAACGTCTATCTGAGCGGATTTTTCATCAATGGCGATTTCTAAGTCACTCATCACGCTCTTTATGACATTAGCTAAATTGACATCACCAAACTCTTTTCCCCGGGTTGATACGCGCGAGAAAGCGAGAAGATCTGATATTAGCATTGACATCCGTTCTGCTGCATTGAGCATGCGCGCAAGATAATCTTTACCTCGTTCATCGAATACATCGTTATAGCCAGATTCTAGTCGGTTACCAAATGCACGGATTTTCCTCAGCGGTTCCTGAAGGTCATGAGAAGCGACAAAAGCAAAATCTTCCAATTCCCTGTTACTTCTAGCCAGCTCTTCTGAATAAACGCTGAGCTCTTGTGTTCGCTCAGCGATCCTCGATTCTAAATCTTCATTTACCGATTCAAGGTCAGCTTGATACTTTTCATGTTCACGAGAGTTAATCTTCAGCAATAAAAATACCGAGATAATAAGAAGCAGGGTAGTGGCCGATGAGATAATTAAGGTGTTAACAGAGTCACGTCTCAAGCTCATCAAGTTAGCTAAGTGCGTTCCCTGCATATTTCTTTCTGAACTGTCGATTTCACTAAAGAGGTTTTCGAACTGTTTATAGAGTGTAATACCTTCATCGCTTTCTACGAGTTCCGTTGCCTCTTGTTCTTTTCCTTCTTTTATAAGTTCAACCACTTGAATGACCTCGTTTACCTTAGCCTTTGTCAATTCAAGCAGCCGTTCAATTCTTTCATTTTGCACCTCGATGTCAGATGAAAATGAGCTTACCTCCACTTCGTCCATCAACTCGCCAATCACCCCTAATGTTTGGGTGTAATCCGCAAGATACTTTTCGTCGTTGGTGAGCATGAAGCCTCGCTGGCCAGACTCTATTCTAAGCACAGCAACGTGTAGACGATTTACCGCATTAATTACGCGGTTGGTAGTAAAAAGTCGGGCTTCAAGGGCTGAAAGGTCATTTAACGTACTAACTACATAGAATGAATTAGCGGTTATCACCGCAATGACAAACACAACGATAACGATCCAACTGTAAATAGAAGACAGTACCTTAGAAATCATTTAACTAATCCGCAATGTTGTCACCCAGTTCTGATGTCATCTCAGTAAGGGTGTGACTGCAGTCTTTTGCACTGCTAATTATTTTATCCAACGCCGCCACCGCCTTTTCAGGCGGGACGTCTCCATTAAGTGCCATTTTGACAAGTTCAGCTTGCATGGAAATTCTGTTTAGCGGCTTACGCGCATCGTGTACGAAAACACTGAGCTTGGAAAATTCATCGCTAGTCATACCGAATGCCTCTTTTTTATTCGTCTTTACTCAGGTCGCCATAGGCGTGCAGACGGTTGTAAAGGGTTTTAGTGCTTATTCCAAGCATTTCTGCGGCGGTGGTTTTATTACCGTTTACCTTTTCAAGCGTGGCGTAAATGAGCTCTTTTTCTACATCTTCAATCGTTCTACCTGCCTGAAGCGCAGGTGTTGTGCTTTGCTTCTGTGCAAAAGGTGACTCAATCGTTTTTGGAAGTTCAATCTCACTTTTTTCAGGATCGCTCATAATCGCTGCGCGATGCACAAAATGTCGTAACTCACGGACGTTACCCGGCCAATCGTAAGCCTTCAACGTCTCAAGTTGTCCATCTTCCCATCGATAAGAGGAACCATTGTCTTTATTAAATTCTGAAATGAAGGTTTTAGCGAGTAGCGGTATATCTTCTTTGCGGTCCCGCAAAGGCGGAATGGTAATTGGAAAAACGGCAAGCCTGAAATAAATATCTTCTCGAAGCACTTTGCTTTGCGCAATTTCTTCCATTGTACGGTTTGTTGCTGAGACAACACGACAATTAACAGGGATAGATTTGGTGCCACCTACCCGAAGTACCACCTTATTTTCTAAAACGCGAAGTAAGTTAGGCTGCATATCGATAGGCATTTCTGTGATTTCATCAAGAAAAAGCGTGCCACCTTCCGCCTGTTCGAATACACCTTCTTTTCTGCCAACAGCACCAGTGAAAGCCCCTTTTTCATGGCCAAATAGTTCGCTGCCGATCAGTTCTTTTGAAAACGCGCCACAGTTTGTCGCAATATAAGGACCCTCGCTCTCAGAAGCGCGATGAATAGCAGCAGCGACGACTTCTTTACCAACGCCACTTTCGCCAAGCAGCATGACGTTTGCACTCGTTTTACTCACGCGCGCGATGAGTTTGTACAGGTCTTTCATCACTGGCGATTCGCCAATAAGCAAGTCAAAGTGCTTTTCAATTTTTTCTTCTACAGGCTCGTTGCCCTTCTTTTTTTGGCTTAAAACCGCTTCGATTTCTTCTCGTTGAATGGGCTTCACAAGGTAATCGACGGTTGGACCACAAAGACCCTTAATGACGCTCTTCACTGAAGGATGGCCCGTTATTAAGGTTACTCTGGGTCGTTTGGGAAGTGCATCAAGCTCATTAAATAGGTGTGCGCCACTGCCATCAGGTAGCATGAAGTCTAAAAGAACGTGATCAAACGTTTCCTTTTTCAACCAATCTCGCGCTTCTTCTAATGTTCCGGCAGTAAGTACTTCATGCCCTAGAAATTCAATGATGGTACAGGCAACTTCTGTGAATTCGGCGTCGTCGTCAACTAAAAGTACAGTTAGCACGTGGATGTCCCTCTCTTTCTATTCCTAGTTAAAATGGAATATTTATCAATATATTGGTTTTAATGATTCAGTTATCGACGCATTTCACATTGGTTTATTGAAAGCTCGACCACCGCATATTTTTACTTTGTACAACTAGGAAGGATGGCTACGCAGATTCAAAAATGACTTGAAGCTCAATAGTCTGTCGTATACCAGCGTTTGAATTCATTCCTTAGTTATTAAGTTTTGTTTTGCGCGTTATGCATTATAAGACGTTATTTTACAGAGATTTGCAAAAAACATTCCAAAGCGCTTGGTAAATGCATCAAGTGTTCAATGGCATATTTTTCGCACACCATTAGTCCTACCGTAATTCACAATAGGGCGTATATTTTCAAAGGCGCCCTATATTAGGTTTTTAGCGAGGATGTCGTCAAATTGCATAATCAGTTCACAGGCAAAGTGAATTCAAAGGACTTGAAAATGTTGGGGAAAACAGCTGAAAGATCAATGACATTATATGAGCTTCTTGGGAGAATGCAGCCTCGCGCTCAAGAGGATGACTTCCACTTTTCTGAATTTTGGGGTGTTTTAGAAAAGCGAGGTTTTGGCCCAATGCTCGCCTTGCCGTCATTCATTGCCTGCACGCCCATTGGCGCCATTCCGGGTGTGCCATCAATAACAGGTGTGACGATTTTACTTATCTCTTTGCAAATTTTACTCGGTCAACGACATCCTTGGCTTCCCGAAAAAGTGATGGATTTAAAATGTGACGCTGACCAGCTTAGGTCGTTTGTCAAAAGAGTTAAACCTCACGCGATTCGTATCGATAAATTCTTAGTCCCGCGCTGTTTCTTTATGCGTCGACCCGTTTTTCGTTCGATGATTGCGTTGAACTGTATGGCGTGTGGTTTGGTGATGGTGCCATTAGAGCTTATTCCGTTCATGGGGTTTATTCCTGCGTTTGCGGTTTTGATCATGGCAGTCGGCATGGCCACCGACGATGGCGCAGTTGCGCTTGTTGGCGTATCTATTTCACTGTTGGGGTTTGTGCTAGGTTTCGAGCAACTGAGAGCAGTAATAGGCTGATCCTGTCTTTTAGTCTGAACAGCCATCCTTAATGAGTTCTGAGGTAGGGAGGTTCATCGTTTGATACCTCAACTCTCCAATAAATGCACGAGCCGCTGGACCTAGCGTATCGCCATCTTCAAAAGACAAGTAAAGCAGCGCTTTTCTTAGTGCCGCGTTGTTGTCTAAGGGGAGCGGTACTAACGTACCATTTTCTAGCTTGTCTTTAATAATTGCGATGGGTAACCACGCAAATCCTAATCCCTGCGCAATAATATCAACCGACGTTCTTATGTGGCTTACCGTCCATCGCTGTTCTGCGCCTAGCCACCCAACGTCAGCCTTACGTTCAGTAGAAGAATCCCTAACTACGATCTGACGATGGCCTTTTAAATCTTCCAAAGTCAGTGTTCTGCCCAATTGATGTAATGGATGATTGGCGTGAGCGACCGCAACGAATTCGATTTCGCAGAGATCTTCGCTAAAGCCGTTAGGAAGTACAAAAGGCGATATACCCATGTCTACTTTTCCGTTACTCAATAACGAATTGGCACCGCTTAATACGGTCTCTTCCAACTCAATGCGTAAAAGTGGATACTCGTCAGACACCTTTGCAAGTACATTATAAAGCAGCTCAGAAGGAAATATGATATCCACAGCAATACGCAATGTGGTCTCTGTCCCCGCTTGAAGACTACTTGCTACCGCCTCAAGCTTGTGTGCTTCGTCTAGCAAAAAGGTAGCGCGGCGATACATCAACTCACCTTGTGGCGAGAGCTGTACTTTTCGCCCGATATTCTCAAATAAACGAACACCTATTGCATTTTCTAACTTCTGTACAGCATGGTGAACACTTGACTGGCTCTTATGCACCTCAACAGCGGCTTGATTAAAACCGCCTGCGTCGACAACGGCTTTAAACATTCGCCACTGTTCTAATGTGGATTTAAGCATAGATAGCTCTTTTAATTAATTTCTGGCTTTTATATCACACAAGCGATGAGTGCGTCATTTTTCACAAGCTTGGTTAATTGTGGCGACAGGGCAGGTTACAACGGATACGTTTTCATATCCCATTTTAGTCAATTGCTCCGCTGCAAGTTTAGCGCGGACACCTGACGCACAGTGGATATAAAGAGGCGTTGACGCATCTTTGAATTGTTCGATAGCTTTCATTTCTAACACGCCTCGAGGGATGTGAAGCGACGAGTGAACGGGAGCGCTAATGACTTCCGCGGCTTCTCTCACGTCAATCAATGTGCCTCCGTTGCTATTTATCTCATCAAAAGCCTGTTCAGCTGTAATCGTTCTCAGAACGACGTCGATATTTTCTAAACGAGTCTTTATATCGATTAGCATGTGGTTCCCTCAAATGTATGGTGTGTAAAGAGAATTTGTTTAATTCGTACCGGTCAATGTTTGAGCACAAGCATAGCAGAACAAGACGTCTGACTGAAATTCATCGCATAAAATGGTTAACCGGCAATTTATCTTATACTTTAGTATAATAAACGAGTATTTTAGTGCGGTTATTTTATAGATAGAGAGTGCTTATGTCCGAGGATATGGTAATAGGTTCAAAAAACATGATGGAACATGCAGCAGAAGCTGAGATTTTTCTTAAACAATTTGCAAACAAAACACGTTTAATGGTGCTTTGTTCGTTGTTAGAAGAAGAAAAGTCGGTCACTGAACTTCTTGACGTGGTCGATGTATCTCAACCTGTGATATCACAGCATCTTGCCTTATTGCGAGAGGCGAAAATGGTGGCGACACGCAGAGATGGACAAACGATTTATTATCGTTTGGCGGATGAGCGGGTTAAGCGCTTAATTGGATTAATGTACGAGTTTTTCTGCGAATAACGTAATCGTTCTTTCAAGAAAAGAAATGACAATGTCCGTCTTAGAAACGGACATTGCAAAAGTAAAAAAGTAGCGTTGTTTTATATATCGCTGTTTAGCGTTTCGCACAATGCTGAGATGTAGCCTTCGTCTGAGATTTTGTCATTGTCAACTTCAGGGCGATTCATCAGTTCTTCTTCACTCAAACTCACACTGACATGATGTGAGGCCCAGTCGATGTTTTTGATGTCGCTAGGCAATAGTGCAAGGTGCTTTCCGCCTGGTAGCCAGTTATTCGTATCAACAACCAGCATTACGATTTTCCAACTGCGGGAATCAATGATGAAATTACTAATGTGGCCTACGTTATCCGATGTTGTCGCTACTTCATATCCGCCAACTTCTCCCACCGCTCGCAAGTGATTTGACGTTTTTTGGGGGTGAACAGTTTCAGACTCCTCAACCTGCTGCAGTTCAACTAACTCATCCGGGTGAGCAAATTCGCCCCACGCTCCTGGACCTATCCAATAGTAACCATAGCCAAAATATTTAAAGAGATTTTCTTCGTACTCGCGAGATACTGGTTTGTGTTCGTCAATGGAAGGGCTATTTTTGAGTGTATCAACTGTCATATTGATATGAACGGTTTTGTCCTCACGGTCAAGTTGCGTTACCGAAATGGGTGATATTACTACTTTTCGGCTAAGCGGGAGCCACGTATTTGTGTCTGCCACAAGATAGCGAACAGTGAAGGTTTCATCATCAAAAAGGATGTCGCGAATGCCACCCACCTTGTCATCAAGTGCATGGATCGAAAAGTGAGTAAGCTGTTTCGAACTAATAACCATCGTTGCGCCTCCTTTGCTTAGGCTGGTTTTTCAGAGCAATGTATATAAACAAAAATATATTGTTCCGCTATAGTCTAAGTGTAGACATTCCCTAGCGTTTCTCAATTTTGTTCTCATCATTGCTTGATTGAGATCATTTCACGTTCAAAACAAAAAAGCTCGCCAAGGCGAGCTTCTTCTTCAATCTTAATTCCTAAGCGACGTCGAATTCGTCGTCAGAGTAGTCTTCATCGTAATCAGACTGGTTACTTGCACTACTGTGCAATGTGTAAAAATGTTTTTTACCTCTCGCCAGCTTGACATATTTTGCCCACGCCTTTTCAAGGTTATTGCTTGCTTCAACCTTACCGTTAACAAAGTCAACAAATTGCGCTTCGTCGTCACTTTCTGGCTTAAGTTCGCCACTTTCTAGTCCTAGCAGAGTTTTACCGTACGTGGTGAGAAGATCTGCTTCAGCAATGCTGAAATCACCGGACTTACGAAATCCATAAGGAAACTTCAAACGGTCAATATAAGGTTTTGCTGATGGTCGAATAGCTAAACTTTTCATAATGTACCCAACGTATTGTTTTGTTCAGCGCACTTTTATGACAATTAAAAAGCAAGATAAAACAAAAGTTTTTTTTCTTATCAACAAAAAATTTTTTATGGAGAGTAAATGTTAGAATAATGTGCAAATTGTTTAATATTTGTACGGATTGTGCTCGATGCCGAGACAATGCTTTATTTTCATAAGATATTGATAATTAATAATATATATTGTTTATTTCTTGTCTTTTAAATACGCTAAAGCCGTTTTTTTCAATGAAAATTCCTGCTTCCCTCGAATTTTATGAAACGACACCATCTCGCCATCAAAAATTCTTATCGCTACGATGATTAATTTTCGTTTTTAATTTTTACGCTTACGTTAATAATTAAGGTGTGTTAACAACTTAGAGAAAGCAATGAGCAAAGACTATCGTTACCAGCGTGAAGAATGGGACTCGGTAGAAGACGAAGGTTCTTACGCAAAAAAAACTAACGCAAAGCGTCAAAGCAGCGTAAAAGTTAAACAAAAGCGTGACCTACAACGTCGTGATAAACAGCGTCGCCTGCACCAAGAAGAATATTAATTCAACACGTTGGTGAAAATTTGATTAAGCGTACCGTTTTCAGCGGTGCGCTTCTGTGCTTTTGTGTTTACTTGCCGTATTATCTGTGTCAATTTAGACATACTTTGATTCGGTTGTACAACAAGCATGGATATACGCTTCCTTACCACCTTTATAGAGGTGGCCAAAACCCGCCATTTTGGTAAAGCCGCAGAAAATCTTTACCTAACACAGTCTGCTGTCAGTGCACGTATAAAGCTGCTTGAAGAATACTTCCATACTACGCTTTTCATAAGGCAGAGAAACAGTATTCAACTGACTCAATCCGGCGATAAGTTGCTGCCTTACGCTAAACAACTATGCGAAACCCTCAATGAAGCGAAACAAGAACTCCAGATTCAGTCGTCTGAATACGTAGTTTGTGGCGCAACGCAACTAGCCAGTGAGCTCGTATTGCCACAGGTGTTAAGCCATTTGCACCATGCGTTTCCTGATTGGTCGGTTAAGGCAGAAGTACTGACGCTCGATACCCTGTCTCGTCAAATGCACGAAAGGGTTACCGATTTGTCTTTTTCTACTGAACCGTTAAAGTCTGAAGAAGTAAATAGCACAGTGTTGTTTGAGCATGAACTTGCTTTATATCGAATAGGAGAGGGAGCTGAGGCTATCGATGCCGCTGACTTTGTCGCTATCGATTGGGGATCAAAAGCGAGAGATTGGCTACTTACCGCTTACCCTCAATTGCGCGATGCTAAGTTAAGAACTAACTCCCTGAGCTTGGCGCTAAACAATTTACAAAGCGAGGGCGGTGTTGCTGTTCTACCTACTAATGTGAAAAGTCAGTTACCTGAGAATATAAAGGTGACAAAAATTGAAGCATTAGAGAATGTGCCATTGAGAGTATACGTACACAGTATGAAACAAGTAAGGCGTGTAGGCTTATCAGATATTATAGATAGTGTATCTGCGGCGTACTGATAGTTACTAGGTCAATCATTTCGCGTACGTGAAGTATTGCGAATGCCAGAAGTTAAAAATGAGAGCTTTATGTCAAATATACATCCACTATTAGAAAAAAACGCAGCGCAGCGCTTAGACGCCAGCTTGGCAATAATCAAAGCTGAGCAAAGGTTGTTCATTCTTAAAGATGAGCATGGATGCGTTATGCTTACGACGGATGAAGAAGACGGGGTACCGATTTGGCCTGAATCTGAGCTTGCACTTTTATGGGCAACTGAAGACTGGTCACATTGTGAAGCAATGGAATTATCCATACAAGAATTCTTAACGAAATGGGTGCCAGGGATGACGCAAGATGAGCTCATGGTTATCGTGTGCCCCGTGCCTGCTGAAGAAGGTGAGGTGATCACTCCTGAAGAGTTTGCGGAGTATTTATAAGCTTTGATCTCAGTGGCTGTTGTGTCGGTAAATAATGAGTATATTGATTGATCAGGAGACGCAATGTTTACCGAGCAACCCACAATGAATAGTTTATTTAGTCAACTTGGTTTAAGAAGTTCTGATAAAGAAATTGCCGAGTTTATTGAAACACACCGAGGATTAAATAAGCGGCAACATCTTCACGACGCGCCATATTGGAACGAAAGTCAATCGGCATTTTTAAAAGATGCGATTGTTGAGGATGCTGCTTGGGCTGAAGTCATAGATCAGCTCAACGCGGAATTACACGGGTAGGTGTGGATAAAGTATTTGTAGTTTCCCTCACTGGATAGATAAGTTTTAACTAAAGGTAGTATCAATTTGTTGCAACCGACGGCTGACGATTTGTGGTTTGTTCCTCTAGGTGGAACGGGAGAGATTGGGATGAATCTCAATCTCTATGGCCACAATGGACAGTGGCTGATGGTCGATTGTGGCGTGTCATTTGACGAACCTTTGATACCGAGTTACAAGCGCGAAACCAGTAGTATAGAAAATGGCGGAGCAGGGGCGACACACCGGGTTGTTGCGCCCGATCCTTCTTTTATAGCAAGCCAGAAAGATGTGCTAGCAGGTATTGTCCTAACGCATGCCCATGAAGATCATATAGGTGCCATACCCTATTTGTGGGAAAGATTTCAAAAACCCGTCTTTACCACGTCGTTTACCGCTGAGGTACTTCGCCGAAAGCTTGCTAAAAGTAAGCTCGCAAACCGAATCCCTATTGTTGAAGTTGATCCAGGCGATACTCGTCAAATTGGGCCTTTTTCTGTCAACTGGCTTGCGATTACGCATTCATTGCCTGAGCCTTTCGCCTTGAAAATTTCCACCCCGGTGGGAACAGTGCTACATACCGCTGATTGGAAAATTGATGCCAACCCCATAACCGGCTTACCATTTGATGCAAATCTTTACAAACAGTTGGGGAAAGAGGACATTCTTGCTTTGGTCGGTGATTCTACCAACGCACCAAAACCAGGCTTTTCCATATCAGAACGAAATTGTTACGACGGATTACTCAGTACAATTGCGCCCCTTAAAGGTAGAGTGATTGTTGGGTGTTTCGGAAGCAATATCGCTCGCCTTATTTCATTAGCCAAAGTAGCCAAGAAAACCAAGCGCTACATGGGGTTATATGGCCGGTCTCTAATGAATATGTATGGTATCGCAAAGCATCAAGGAATTTGGCCTGATGACTTACCGGTTGCTGACGCCCAGCACCTTGGCTATTTGCCGCCTCATGAAGTGCTTGCGGTTGCTACTGGTAGCCAGGGTGAGAAAAACACTGCACTTGCCCGGTTAGCGAAGGATAATCATCCTCACCTCCAAATAGACAAGGGAGATACGGTGTTGTTTTCTTCCATTGTAATCCCAGGCAATGAGAAAAGCGTTGAGCGACTAACGAAATCGCTTGTTGCTAAGGGGGTTGCCGTCATCCACAGTGAAGACAGTACGTTACCTATCCACGCAAGTGGTCATCCATGTCAGGAAGAGCTTAAGCTCATGTATCATTGGGTAAAACCAAAAATTTCTATTCCCGTACACGGTGAACATCTGCATCTCACCGCTCATGCTAACATTGCTAAAGAAACAGGTGTTACCAAACACTATGTGGGCCAAAATGGCGATTTATACAGGTTGGCCCCTCAGCCAAGTATCAGACGTCAAGTTGTCCCAGTAGGCCGCATTCCTGTGCAACAAGATTAACCGGCTACCTCCTAGATGACGAATGAATGGGTCGGTGAGGGGGAAGCGGTTATTTTAACACAGCAATCTAAATGTTCTTTTTAATCAAAGTGATGCCTTCATATTTATTGGTTGTCAAAACCTGCTCATCGGCGCTGCACATGCTCGAAACATTCTGTTACACTGGGGTTAATAATAATAAATCTTACCGAACGACTCTATTCAATGCGAAGTTTCATTTATCTGTTTCTGTTTCTTTTTGTTGTGGGATGGCAGGCGGTGGCGTCACCACGATTACCCAACCCCGTTTTTCAATCGCTTTCGACAAAAAACGGCTTGCCCCAAGATATCGTAAATGACATCGCTATCAATGAAGATGGGTTTGTATGGATTGCCACCGAGGGTGGCTTGGTTCGCTGGGATGGAGTACGAACTAAACGGATAGCGGGACCTAGCAACACGATTGTTGACGCCTCAATCTATAAGCTCGCATTACAGGGAGAAGAGGCGCTTTGGTTTAGTGTTTATGGTCAAGGCGTTTTTTACTTAGATCTCGCCACGCAAGCTATCGAACAGATCGAGCCTACTTATTACCGAGATGTAAAGGGCTTCGTTCAGCATGCAGAAACGTTTCATTGGCAAAGCAATAATCAACTCATTATCGCACTCGCTGAAGAAGTGCAGCGATTCAATACGCAGACTAAAACCCTCGAAAAACTCATTCGCCTTCCCGAATCATTTTTAGACGATAATAATAGCATTCGTGCTGCGATCACTGTAGACGATATACTGCTTGTTGCTACGACATCAGGTGTGTACACCAAAGATGTCAATAATCCATCCCAACCTCTCAACGTACTGAACTATCTAGGAAATATACCGGCAAATCTCGATAATAAGAACGCCAAGTTTTTAATGGTAGATGACCGAGAAAGAGTTTGGATTTCAACCGTGCAGGGCGTTTTTGTTGCGAATAAAAAAGATTTCTTGGAACAAGTACAGGGTAAGAGAGAAAATGCTTTTATCCAGGCTGTGTCTGACAGAAATGTGTGGACCATGGTTCAGCACAAAACCGATGGGTTTTGGATGGGCACAAATAAAGGTCTTTATGAATTAAATAAAACAGCCAGCGGATGGCAGTACGAACATATTTTAGAGCCACACAATGGTTCTACCGAGATATCAAACAAAAAGATATCAGCTATCGCGAAAGACGAGTCTGGTAACCTCTGGTTAAGTTCCGTTTACGCTGGAGCGCTTTACTTCGGAACAAAAAGCGCAGATATTTTTGCGATACAAAATACGCGAACCGGAAGTGGAGATACACTCACTAGTCACGTGATCTGGGCGCTTGGAGAAACACAGCCCAATGAACTCTGGTTAGGGACGGAAAATGGGCTAAATCGTTATAATCTGACGACCAAAACGTTTAACAAATACCTCTTTTCAGAATCTGAGCTTGCTTCGATGGGCGATGGCGCCATCAACCGCATCATTCCGCTGAACGATGGAAATCTCTTAATTGAAACCTACAATGGTATTCGTCTTTTCGACCCCGTAACCGGCGAGTCGAAAAGACCGGACATTGTAAGTGGTGAGGATCCGACTATTTTTGATGCCTACGCGCCGGGTGCAACGCTAGCGAGTGATGGCAATTTATACTTTATTGGTAGTGCAAACTTTTTAAAGTATGACGTCGAACAAAAGCGTATTTCTTCTTTAAAGCTTGACCCCAGAGTGTTTGATATCAACTTTTCTTTCGGTTTTTTAGGGGAATCTTCCTATCATGGCAATAGACTGTTTCTTGCCACCGAAGGGGGCCTTTGGTTAATTGATCCTAAAACGTCTCGGCATGAACTTGTCCATCGGTTTTCAGAGCTCCAGCGCGCCAGAGACCGCTCAATAAGTTCGTGGGTAATCGATGATACTGGCGTCTTATGGCTTGCTTATAGCGGCGTAGGACTTATCGGCGTAGATTCAGACACCTTTGAACCACTCTACAACTTGAACGACACCAATATCTTACTTTCCAATATTGTCTATGGGCTTCAAAAAGACGAGTCCGGAAAAATATGGTTTAGTTCTCACAAAGGGCTGCACAGATACGATCCCGCAACCGGTCAAATAAAAAACTACATTTACGGACGTGAACTGAGCGTGTCTGAATTCAATCAAGGAGCGTCTCTTAAATTACATGACGGTAGGCTTGTCTACGGCTCAACGAGTGGAGCAGTGGTATTTTCACCGTTGCAGTTAGAAAATCTAGAAACGGGAAAAGGCTTACTGAGTAAGCAAACGGCAATCACCGAAGTGTCGGTAGATAACAGAGTTCTCAATCAACCGCTTAAAAATCTAAACGAACATCATTTCGACCTAGACTATGAAGACTATGGGTTAACGTTCCATTTTTCCGCACTTACCATGTCTGGTGTTGGAAAGGTGAAATACTATTACAAGTTACTTAAAGGAGATCGCACTGTAACAGAAGGAATTACGGAAGACGCAAAAATTACCATAACTAACATAGAGCCTGGCGACTACGTGTTCTCTGTCGTTCCTACACCTGGAAGCTTTGACTTTAACGTCATTCCAGCGGAAGTAACCCTTTCCATGCCCTACGCACCACTTCGCTCTCCGCTTGCTTACACGATATATGCATCCCTCGTCGTGGGTCTATTTGTCGCTTATTTGTTTTCGCGCCAGCGTCAGTTAATCAGGTTGCAAAAGGCCCAGCAACAGGTGACCTTGTTTAGTGACGCATTTAGACAAACCCGCGATTGGGTTTTAATTTTCGATAAAGACAAGCGCCTCGTAGCAGCGAATCCTGCTTTTGAACAAGTATTTGGCTTTAACAGTAAGGAGCCCTTACCCAAACAGTTAGCCAAACTTTATTTGCGTTACCCTAATTTAAACAGGCATCTTTCTGGAAAATTGCCTGAGATGCAAGGCGGCGATTTTTGGAAAGATGAAGCCGCAATCGATGGAGCTGACGGAAAAAGCTACGATGTTCTGATTGATATTACAGCGGTGAGCGGTGAGACCAATGAGGCAGATCACTACCTCATTGTTATTTCGGACATCACTGAACAAAAAAATGCTGAACGCAAGCTCTTAAAAATTGCGACCTACGACAGTTTGACGGGTTTAGTGAACAGACCGCTGCTGCTAGATAGGCTTGAACACGCCATTGGCTTGGCGCGTCACAATGCGCATCGTGTTGCGGTAATGTTTGTAGATTTAGATCGATTTAAGGGAATTAACGACTCCCTGGGGCACGACTATGGCGATAAGTTGCTGCGAATTGTTGCCAATAGGATGAGAAATCTCGTTGCTGAATCAGGAACCGTTGCACGACTTGGCGGCGACGAATTTGTTATTGTGATTGAAGAAGTCAATGCTGACGACGACTTGAGCCCGTTTGTCGCACAAATTATTGAATCTGTAGAAACCCCTATATCACTCGCTGAAGAGGTGCTTCGTGTCTCATGTAGCATTGGTGTGGCGTTTTACCCGGAGGATGCGTCTGAGCCTGCTGAACTGATAAAGCAAGCAGATGTGGCAATGTACAGTGCCAAAAAAGATGCGCTTAGCGGATTTACCTATTTTACCAGCGATATGAATGAGCGAGCGAAAACGCGTCTTCAATTAGAGAACAAGGTAAAGCGTGCTTTTTCCGAAGACGGCTTCTTCAATAACTATCAACCCATCATTGACGCGAGAAATAATTCCACTGTTGGGGTTGAACTGTTGCTGCGAGGAAGGATTAACGATGAGCCACTTTACCCAGACCAGTTTATTCCGGTGCTAGAAGAACTCAAATATATTATAGAAGTGACACGACAAGCTATGCGTCGGGCTGCGGCAGATTTATCATCATGGTATGAGCAAGGTTTTAAAGGGTATGTCTCAATTAACTTGTCGGCATTGCATTTTAAAACTGAGTTTGATGTCGCCGGTGTTTTAAGTCTTCTTGAAGAGTTTGGCTTACCTAAAGAAGCTTTCCGTTTTGAAATAACGGAAGGGGTACTGATGGACGACAGCGACAACGCGCTTAGACAAATTCAGCGTTTCGTCAATGAAGGCTTTATATTAGCGCTTGATGACTTTGGTACAGGGTATTCATCGCTTAGCTATTTAAAACGCTATCCACTATCGGTCTTAAAGATTGATAAGAGCTTTGTTAATGAAATGGCACCGGGTAACGCCAATGAAGCGCTAGTGACGACGACGATTACACTTGCCAGTAATTTGAAAATGACGTGTATTGCGGAAGGTGTTGAAACAAAAGCGCAAGTAGAAGAACTGAAAACTAAGTCTTGTTTTTTACATCAGGGCTATTTCTATGCAAAGCCATGTAAAGCGGAAGATATTGTTCCATTACTATTTAAGTCATGGTGATTAGGGCGCGTTGTTCTTCGCAGTATAAATGGTGCACAAAGTGCTGAAAAAGTGCACAGCAAGGATGAACACACCCTAATAAAAAATTCGTTGGTTTGGTCTTTTTTACCTATAACGATTAAAAAGCCCGAACTATAAAGAAACTAAATTTAACGCTATAGCCCTTGTCTTTCTTCGCATAGAAAGTAAACGCTTGTTTAAAAAAGCTTGTCATTCATTGAAAAATAAGGCTTATTAGAAGTCTGTGAAATCATTGTAAAAATGATCTACATTATAACAACATATGAGTGACTTATGCCGCTAGACATGACAGCAAATACTACGGAAGCAATAACATCGCCATTGAGTATGTTGTACCACTGGGAAAAAAGCCGAGGGGACGACGTATTTCTTACTCAACCAATTAAGGGTGAATATCACGATCTCACTTGGAAGGACGTCGCTGAACAGGCTCGAAAAGTCGCAGCAAGACTTCGTGAATTAGATTTCCCCGCTGGCAGCCGCATTGGGATTTTTTCAAAGAACTGCGCAGAGTGGTTTATTGTTGACCTTGGGATCATGATGGCGGGTCACATATCTGTCCCAATCTTTTCTACTGCCGGACCTGATACCGTTCAATATGTGCTAAAACATGCTGATGTTCAGCTTTTATTCGTCGGTAAACTGGACAATACCGCCGAGCAAGTCGCCTCTATTCCGTCAGAGTATCTTACCGTGGCTTTTCCATATCCCAATATTGCGACTAAGCAGCAGTGGAATGAGTTTATGGATATAGCGCCTATCGATGACTCGCCGGTTCAAGATATGGATGACATTATGACCATCATCTATACGTCGGGTAGTACAGGGCAACCTAAAGGCGTTGTCCACAGTTATAATACTGCGTGTTGGGCTGCGCGTCGTTCTCTTGATCAATTAGGTATTAATCAAAACGATCGCACTATGAGTTATTTGCCGCTTGCTCATATTACTGAGCGGGTATTGGTAGAGCTTTCAAGCTACTATAGCGGCGGGAAAATTCACTTTGTTGAGGATTTAGCCACATTCCAACGTGATGTTGGACACTGCCAGCCAACGTTATTTATTTCTGTGCCTCGCTTATGGACTAAATTCCAAATGGGTGTGCTAGCGAAAATGCCACAGAAGAAGCTTGATACGCTTTTAAGAATTCCAATATTGAACAAAATCGTAGCGAAGAAAATCCGCAACGGCTTGGGTATCAACAACGCGCGTTTGTGGGCGAGTGGCTCTGCGCCTTTGGCACCCGCTGTTATTGAGTGGTTTGCCAAAATAGGTATTTATATTTCTGAAGGGTGGGGGATGACTGAGAACAGTGCCTACGGTACAGGTAGTGTTCCGTTTCGCCACGACAAAATAGGTTGCATCGGAAAACCTTACGATGGCGTTGATATCCGCACGTCAGAAGAAGGTGAAATTCAAGTTAAGTCGCCATGCAACATGTTGGAATATTATCTAGAGCCAGAGAAAACCGCCGAAGTTTTTACAGAAGACGGCTATTTGCGAACTGGAGACAAGGGTGTCATTGATGCGGACGGTTACGTCAAAATTACGGGGCGTCTGAAAGATATCTTTAAAACAGCGAAGGGCAAATATGTTACGCCTGCGCCCATCGAAGCTAAGTTCATGGAAAACCCGATTGTTGAACAAGTATGCGTAACAGGCACAAACTTACCTCAGCCCGTGGCGTTACTGGTGTTAAGCGAAGAAGCTCAGAAAAAAGATAAGGCGGGTATTGAAGCGAGTCTCAAGAAAACATTCGAAGCCATTAATGCTAAGTTGGAAAGCCACCAGGTAATGGATCGTGTAGTCGTTATGAAAAACGAATGGAGTATCGAAAACGATTTGCTAACGCCAACCCTGAAAGTGAAGCGCCATGTTCTAGAAGCGCGTTTTGAAGACATTATTCAAGGTGATTACAGCGATAAATTAGTTTGGGTTGACGCTTAAGTAACGTGTCTTTTAATCAGCGTTTATTACTGAAAAGCTCTGCCTATAGCAGAGCTTTTTTTGTGTTTGTATTCGTTAGGATTGGTAATTAAAAAGGGTAACGGGCGTGCAAACCTTCGTAAACTAAATCACTGAATTCAGGCTTGGTTAAATCGAGTGCATCCATTATCTCCACTAGATGCTCGTTATCTTCACGGCCATCCCACACTTTTACATAGGTGCCTTCTTTGTAACCGTTATCTTGACGGAAAAAGTTGAGTACATTTTTCCCTACATATTGACGATAGAGTTCATCTGCCGACATTTCGCATTGATTGACGATGAACATAAACAGCGGAACGCTAAAACGTTTTGCTGCGCAAAGGCCAGTCATCAGTTCTAAATTATCTAAAAGCGACTGATTTGAGGCGTCGTAATCTTTATTATCAAACGTGACGAGAGTTTTGCCGCTTGCGAGTTCAGAGGCAATACTTTTCGCAGATTCTTCAATATTTCCTTTATATTCAATAATACAGGCACTAAGTGCGAAGTGCCAAATATCCACTAGCTCCATTTGAAGTTGAGGCAAATCTTTGTGCTGTGCTTTCCACCATTTCCAGCCGTGGTGTTCGATAGCTTCAACCGACTCGACCATTGCCGCACGAAGATAACCATAGCCAGCATTTAGCCAGTCTGGATTGACTTTGGCGTTCATTTTATCTTGAAGAGAAAGCATGGTGGCGAGTTGTTGCGCGGTTAACATTGTTGCTCCTGACCGTTAAATTGTATTGTGTTTATAAGGATGAAAGTGTACTTGAATGGAACGCATGGAGAAACTGCTAATTGCGCCGATCATCTGATCAAGTAGACGTTTGATATTAGCAACTTTAATGCTTGCTTATGGTGCATTTGCACCAGAGTAAAACTGAAGGTCTACAACTAAAGTGTAAGATATCGATTAAGTTTATGATTTTTAAAGAATAAAAAGTTGGCATTCAATCTGCAGAATAAAAAGTGTTAACAGTGCTGCGCAGTAGCGCTAACGTGAATGAGTGCCAGGCAACGCTTATTCACGTTGTTACTGGGTAGACCGTAAACCTTACCCATACAGATTTTTCGTGTCCTGAGGTCTGTATGGGTTTTTTTTTACTTTATCACAGTCCATCGCCTAACCTTTTCAATATTCTTTCAAACGACTTCTCCGTTTAACATTTTAAAACTTGCCTGCGCCTTCTGAATGGGCAACTCTCTATGCGGATTGGTATAATTACTTTGTCTAATGCGATACACTGAATTATAACGTAGACGTGGTGTGCACGGTCTTCGTATAGTATCTAACGGCACGTTTTACAAAGGATTTTTCGATTGCTTGCGCTATATCCCTCTAATAAATTAGAACACCTGAGCTTTCTTCTTACTACGCTTTTACGGCAACAGCCTTTGGGGGTGTTTACCCCAGAAACTATTTTGGTTGAAAGCCCAGGTATGCAGCACTGGGTAAGCATGCAGTTGGCAAATGAGCACGGCGTGGCCATGAATATCGACTATCCGTTGCCGGTACGGTTTATGTGGAATACAGCGCGCACCGTGCTTGGGGCTGACAAAGTGCCAAAGCAATCGCCTTATCGCCGTGAAGTTCTGACCTGGCGCATCGATAATATTCTTCAAGATGACTCGTTAATGAGCGGTGAAGCGTTTGAGCACGTTAACCGGTATTGGCAACATGCTGGAAGTGAGCAAGAGCAGGGGCTGCAGCGTCTTCAGCTTGCTACGGCGCTGGCTGACGTTTACGAGCAGTACTTACTGTATCGTCCTGATTGGTTGTTTAAATGGGAAGCTAACGAACGCGCAGCGTTTGACGACATGGAAATATGGCAAAGCGAAATTTGGCGTATTTTGGTTAGCGATCAGCCATTACATCCAGCACGCCTTCATCAAATGACACTTGAAGCGTTAGCAGCGGGGAATGTACCTAGCAAGTTGCCAAAGCGTGTTATTGTTTTCGCTATCAATACCATGGCTCCCCAACTTATTGCGTTTTTCGATGCGCTTGCGCAGCACATCGATATTCACATCTTTCACCTTAACCCGAGTGTAAACTACTGGGGCGAGGCAAAAAGCAATAGCGAGCAGGCAAAGCAGCTTCGTTTGGAAGGGCTTAAAAAATGGATGAACGAAGACCAGTCTAACCCTTTGCTTGGTAATTTAGGCAAACAAGGGCGAGAGCTGTTTAATCTGCTCACTGAACTGGACACGTTTGAAATAAGTGCTTTTGATTCGCCAGATTTTGAAGGGGCGGAGGGAAACGGTGAGAACCTCCATAGCCGCGGTCTGCTCGAGTATATTCACAACGACATTTTACACGCCGCTCCTCCCAAGCCACTTTCGTATGAATTAAGAGAAGAAGACGACAGTGTTACTATCATGTGCGCGCATTCTGCCCTTCGTGAAGTACAGGTATTGCACGACCACTTATTGCACTGGTTATCTCAAGACAAAGCGCGAACACCCTCAGATATTCTTGTGATGTGTCCAGCGATAGAAAACTATGCTCCGTTTGTCGATGCGGTATTTCACAGAGTCGGGACTAAATCTTTAGAAGGTACAGGGCAAGTGCGTCTTCCCTGTACCATCGCAGACAGAAGCCCGATGGATGCAGAGCCGCTTATAGCCGCGTTTATGGCGTTGCTACAGTTACCGGATAGTCGCTTCGGTGTATCGGATATTCTGGATTATTTGCAGCTCGACGCTGTTCAACAGCGCTTTTCTGTAACGCAAGGTGATATCGAGCAAATGGTAGTGTGGTTGAAACAGGCACACATTCATTGGGGGCTTAATAGCGCTCATAAAACAGCGGTATCAGACGGCGTAACTTTAGATGACACGTATAGCTGGTGGTGGGGAATTCGCCGACTGCTTATGGGTATGCTTGCGCCGGATAGCGAAGTCATTGTGAGTGATTTACTTACCATCCCAGATGTTGAAGGGCAAACCGCGGTTACCCTGGGCAAGCTTATTGACGTTGTGTCATTGCTGGGTGAGTTCGCGCAAGCGTTAACGGCTCCGAGGACCCCTGCGCAGTGGTCTAAAGCGTTAATAACGCTGCGTGATGCCTGTTTTATGCCCATAAAAGACCAGCAACAAAGCTGGGATCTTATTGCTAAAGTTGCTGCTGACCTTGCTGCAAGGTGCGAAGAAGCGGGCTATGAGCACGAACTCACCCTTCGCCAGGTACGCGATCTTTTACTCAATCGATTTTCGTCACCTGATGCCGGAAACCACTTTATGACTGGTCAAGTTACAGTGTGTTCTATGCTACCAATGCGAAGTATACCGTTTAAAAAAGTGTGTATCTTAGGGCTAAACGACAGTGAATTTCCCAGAAAATCAAGCCCCTTAGGGCTCGATCTCATGGCTGGCGCGGGCCGCAAGATAGGCGACCGCTCAAGGCGTTTAGAAGATAGGTACTTGTTTCTTGAAGCCATTATTTCAACCCGCGAAAGCTTATATTTGAGCTACCAGGGAAATGATGTAACAAACAACAGCGAACGCCAACCCAGTCTGGTATTGGCTGAGTTCATGGATATGATGGAAAATGGCTACGCAATGGACCTGTCAAAATACATTGTCCATGCACCGCTACATCCTTTCAGCGAAGAGGGGTTTACAGGCAAGTTACCGAGTTACGAAACAGGATGGCTTCGGCTCGCCGATGCGCTGCAGCAAACGAAATGGCATAACGATAAGGCAGATGGACCTGACGATGTTGACAAGGTGACGGTGTTAAATCAGTCAGCCAATACCTTACCAACACAAGCGCTTCGTTTATCAAGCAGCCAAATTGCTAGAGCGTTTAAAGATCCGCTAGAGCATTTTTCTATTCAAAGGCTTGGCGTAAACTTATCCCAATCATTTACGCTGCTTGAAAATAGTGAGCCATTTGAAACCAATGCGCTGCTGCGGTATCAGGTACTCGACGCTATTTTTTCGTCTCCAGAACGCAATACTGCAGTAGAACCAGACGCCGGCAATCTTACATACGGTAAAAAAGCGATCGCTTTTGCCATGTTGAGGGGAGATATCCCCAATAACCCGGTTGCCAAAGATGAAGTTGAAATGTGGAAAGAGGGCGCATTGGCACTGAGTCAGTCTATGGGGCCCCATGACGTTGAACCTAAAAAAGCGCATTTTCAAGGCCAATACATTACTTTTACGACAGCCGCTCTAGTAGGCAGTGATGCCTTGGTCGAGCTTTGTGCAGGCAAGGTTGACGCACACCGCGCCTTGGGTTTCTTCATCTCCCAATTAATATTTTCAAGCAGCGATGAAGCAACCCGCTACAGCAACTATCCGCTGGATATCTATTCCTGCTCGTGGGAAAAGGGTGAAACCGTTTTGAAAAAACAGCGCTTTCCTGCTTACGACCGGGAAACCGCTGTGCGGTTACTTTTGTTTATTGAACAGCTTTACATGGCAGTTTACACGTCGCCGACACCAGTGCATTTAAGCTTATTCGGTACCTTTATGCCGGGAACCAGAAATTCAGACACTAAACCGGTCGTTGAAAGCATAAAACCTGAGATGTTTAGCGATATCTTGCGTGTACTGCTTTATAGCGCAGACGAGACCAATGAAACCGACAAAGCGATACTTGTCCAAATTCAAAAGGCCATTGACGAGGTATGTCCGTTTGCTGACAAAGGCAACGCTGTAGCTAGCGACACGGCAAGTGATAAACACGCAAAAGCGAAACAGATAAAAGATCAAGCCGCCGCTCTCTTTGATACCGTTGAATTACAGCGTGCGCTAACTGACTGGCAGCAGAGCAGCGGGCAGTTTAGCGCGGATATGACAAACAACCCTTATCTAAATTGGCTATTTCCCCAGGGCGTGAGTTGGAACGATATGCCGCATTTAAGTACTTTTGTACTGCTTGCCATGGTCAACAATGCGTCCCAGGAGGAGAAGCTATGAGTTACAATCAAACATCCTCTGACCGACCTATGAACGAGCCCGCTCTTCTACAAACCGACGAAAACGGTGGTAATGAAGCCCAATTGCTCGATGTAGTCGTCATGCCGTTAAGAGGGCGCCACCTTATTGAAGCCAGCGCAGGGACAGGTAAAACCTTCAACATAACGCGTTTGTACCTGCGCTTATTGCTTGAGAAAAAGCTCACCGTTAAAGAAATATTGGTGATGACATTCACCAAAGCCGCCACAGAAGAAATAAAAGGGCGTATCGCTAAAACGTTAAGAGAGGCATTACTTGTTTGGCAGCAAGCCAAAGATAATGGCAATGAAATAGACAGTGGCTGTGATCCGGTTTATCAGCATTTATTTAACAGCTGTGATACTGACGAGAGTTTGGCACTGCTAAAAGCGGCGCAGCTAGAATTAGATGAAGCATCAGTGTTTACCATCCACGGGTTCTGTCAGCATGTGATTACCCAGCTAGCGTTTAACAGCGGCTTTGCCATGTCGCTCAATTTGGGCAATGACACCAGCGATTTATATCTTGAAGCTGCCGAAGACTTTATTCGAAAAATAAGTAAAAGTGAGGACGAGTTTAGATTACTGGCAGAGTCAGGGTGGCATACACCTGAAAAGCTGCTGCGTGAATTTAACGCCAGCATTAAAAGTACGCTGACCCCGTTAATGCTTAGTGAACAGGATATCGAGGCGGCGTGCAAAAAACAGTTAGATAATGCGCCACACACGTCTTTTATCTACTTAAAATCTTTACTACAAAGTGTGGAAGACAATGAAGGGCTAATAGTAGAGCAACTTATTAAAACACCGGCCCACAAAAAAGAACGGCCGCAGGAGTTGGCTGCGCTTAAAGCCTGGTTGCACTCTTGTGTAGATGAACAAAATTATTATCTACCACCGCCAGAAGCAGAGGCCTTCGTTAAAGGTACTCGATACGCTAAAAATTCTTCAGGTGTAAAAGAAGTCTTAACGCCTATCAAAGAATTCGCTGCAGCACTTAAAAAAGCATTTGGCGAAAAAGACAAGGCCCTTGGTAAAGTGCCCGTATTCAAGCTGGTGGTTGAAGCCATTTCCTTTATTAAATCTCGTGTTGAAAAACAGAAAAAACAGCTTGGCGTTATCGACTTCGACGATCTTATTCGCATGCTGGCTGATGAAGTGGTGAAGCCGAACAATACCCTTGTGCCTGAGCTTCGTAAAAAGTTTCCCGTAGCGCTTATTGATGAATTTCAAGATACGGATGCAAAGCAGTACGCGATTTTAGACGCAGTTTATCCGAATCTTGCGGATGCTGACGAAAGCGCGTTGTTAATGATAGGTGATCCCAAGCAGGCTATCTATCGCTTTCGCGGCGGAGATATCTTTACCTATTTAAAGGCGGGCAGGCAGGCTGATTACCGGTGGGTGATGAACACCAACTGGCGCTCGGTAGAGGGGATGGTTAAAGCCTATAACCGGTTATTTTACGGTGCGCCTGTGGCATCAAATCAACCCGGCGATGTGTTTGGCTTTGATATCAAATACAACCCTGTCGAGTTTACGCCTAAAGCGGCCGCGGCAAAAACACCACTTATCGACCCTGCCGAACAAGACAGTGTAATGAAAGGTGGCGCAATGAAACGCAGCGCAATGAACTACATTAGTATGTGTTTGGAAGAAAAAGAAAACTCCCACATTATGCGCCGCAAAATGGCCCAGTGGATTGCGCAAGAGATCTACCGCTTATTGAACGAAGCGCACTTCCAAACAGCCAATGGTGGCACCGTCCCGGTGAAGCCGCAGGATATCGCCATCTTGGTCAAAGACAGGACGGAAGCGGGCGCTATTAAAAGCGTACTGCAGCAAAAAGGTTTGGCGTGCGTTTATTTAAGCGATCGCAGTAACTTATTTGCCAGTGCCGAAGCCAAAGATGTACTCAGACTGCTCAACGGTATCTGGCACGCTAACGACACCAGCAAGGTGGCGTCGAGCTTAGCGTCGCCGCTTTGGGGGTATAGCGCACAAACACTCATTGAACTGCTGTATCATGAAGATGACGCGCAGTGGGATGCTGCTATCGACAAAGTGCTGTCGCTGAGAGGAATGTGGTTGCAAAAAGGCTGTATGAGCGTGTTGCTTTATTTAATGCAAGACAGCTATCAACCTCACGCTGACAGCGTGGAACGCGCCCTTACTAACTATCAGCATCTAGCCGAAGTACTGGAAAAAGCCAGCACGACTCATCAGCGCCCCGAGCAGCTACTCGACTGGTTGAATAAGCAAATTCATAAGCCCGAGAGTGATGAAGAGCTTACTTTGCGCCTTGAAAGCGATAGTCAGCTGATTCGAATTATCACTCAACATGGCTCGAAAGGGCTAGAGTACCCCATCGTGTTTGTTCCTTATGCCACCGGCTACAGAGACGCCGCTAAAAACGGCAACACGACGTCGCAAATATTTACCTACTACGATGAAGAAAAGCAAGATTTGCAAATGCAGCTTGGGCAAACGCCACAGGCCATAGCCCGTGTTCAAAGTGAGAGCGAAGCGGAAGACATGCGACTGGCCTATGTGGCGGTGACACGAGCCGCACATCGCTGCTACATGGGTGTTGTACCGCTAACCAATCACGAGAGAAGCGCATTAGCACGGGCCCTTGGCATAAGTGGCGATGACAGCAACAACGATTGGTCAAGTGTGTTAAACCGTATTGCTGAAGAAGAAGCGTCCTATGCCAGCCACATCAACGGCGATGAGTTTGAGGAAGTGTATTCAGGCTTTGAGCAAGAAGATGTGTTGCCGCAGCTTACAGTATCGCAATTTGCCGGAACGGCAAGCGAAGAATGGCGGCTGTATTCATTCTCAGCTATGAGCCGGTTAACGACGGTTGATGCGAGACAAAACACAGGGGCAGGCTCAGAACAAAATACAATAGCGTCAGCGCCTTTTGGTCAAAATTTACCTAGTGTACCCGTGCTGCGTACCATCCGAGATGAAGAAGTGTATGCAAGCGAAACGCTTATGGACGCTATCGAGATGCCCATGGCTGAACGAGAGGCTGCAGCCGCATTGAGCTCGGGCATCCACTCGCAGACGGGTTTAGCGAGTCCCGTGAGTAAAAGTGATCTGCGCTTCACTCTAGAGAAAGGCGCAAGTGCAGGGAATCTGCTTCACGACATTCTTGAACACAGTGATTTCAGTGCCCCTGAATGGGAAGAAACAGGCAAAGAGCTGGTTAACCGCTTTGGGTTAGATGAAAAACGTACACCGCTACTTTATGACTGGCTAGAAGAAACGCTTCAAACGCCGCTGTACCCTAACATGCAGCTAAGCATGAGTGATTTACCTTTAGATCAAACCCTACGTGAAGCAGAGTTTTACTTCCCAATGGACGATACGCATTGGGTTCAGCTTCGCAATGTGCTTACGTTCCATCGACAAGCCGTAGCAGAGGCGCTTGGCGGCAAGGCAGAGGCAGCCCCCCATTTAATCACGGCAACATTACAGGGAATGATGCACGGCTTTATTGACTTGATTTTCGAACATGAAGGTCAGTTTTTTGTGGCCGACTACAAATCAACATGGCTTGGCGATACGCTAGATAGCTACACGCCGACTGCGCTGTTTCACAATAACCAGCATCATCTTTACGACCTTCAGTACTTGATTTACTGCCTGGCGCTACATCGTTATTTAAAAAATACGCTGCCAAATTACGACCCAGACATTCATTTTGGGGGCGTATATTACTTGTATTTACGCGGCATGCACCCGGAGAACGAGCGTGGGGAAGGGGTGTTTTACACCAACATACCATCGTCAGTACTCAACCAACTAGACGCCATATTTGCGAGTAAACACAACGAGAGGCAAGGTGATAGTTCAAAGCATGCCGACACGGGACGTGAGCCTGTATCAAGCGATGCGAGCACGACGGCGTTGAGTGCAAGCGAAACGGACATATCAGCGAAGACTTCAACAAGGACAAATTCAAAAAAAGCAGGAAGTTCTCGCCAGCCTTCAGAACAACAGCCTTCTGGTCAACAGCAGTTTAGTTTCGATGACGAGTAGTGAAGCAAAGGAAAAAAATGAATAACAATCAACATTCTATGTCGTCGTTTTTCGATAATTTGTTTGGCATCGAGGCTATCGACAAGTTTGTCGCAAAAGAATTTGGCTTTATTGACGAGCTTGCTGAAGACGACCGTTTAATATGGGCAGGGAGCTTGGCGTACCTGTCATACATGCAGCGCAATGGTCACAGCTGTGTTTCTCTCAAAGAAATGGCAGGTACCACGCTTTTTAAAGAAGCAGTAATCGAGCAAGAAGGTGCCGTAGCGACAGAAACGGGCGTGGGTGTTAGTGAGTCTTTGGGCGAAGTTTCGCAAGCGCTTAGAGAACAAACTGAGCAGCAAAAAACGCCTAAAACAGGTGTTGATGTGCCACCGCTGACGCCTTTACTTAACATTGTTAAGCGCGCGTTGTGCAACGAACAGATTGCTCAATTATTCGTTTATGACAACGGCAAACTATATAGCCGTCGCTACTATGAATTTGAACAAGAAGTGGCGCGAAATATAGTGAAAAGAGCAGCGCTTGCACCGTTAACGGATGATGCGAGCGAAAGAGTAAAGAAACTGTGGCCCGCTATATTTCCAACCGAAACAACAGATCAACAAGATTGGCAGCAAATTGCGGTAGCCAAGAGCCTGATGCAGCGTTTTTGTGTCATCAACGGTGGGCCTGGTACCGGTAAAACTTATACCGTTCTGCGTTTATTGCTGGCACTACAAGCTTGTGATGAAAACATCAAAATTGTTCTGGCCGCCCCCACGGGTAAGGCGCAGCAGCGTATGACCGAGTCTATTATGAGTAGCATTGATGGCCTTCGCGGCAGGGTAGACGATGCCGCGCTTGATAATGTGCCTACCGATGCCGTGACGCTGCATAGATTGCTAGGGTTGCGTGAACACGGCGTATCGACAAAGTACAACCAGCACAATCAATTATCTGCAGATGTACTCATCGTTGATGAGGCGAGCATGGTCGACTTAGCGCTAATGACTCGGATAGTGCGTGCGTTGCCAGACCATGCACGGCTATATTTTATCGGTGACGCCGACCAACTCCCCGCGGTTGAGCTTGGTAATGTGCTAGAACAGCTAGTCAGCGACGGTGCAGCAAGTGTTGACGAAGGTGAGAATGCTATGACTGCCGTTGCGAATCGCTCCGCGAACTCACGAGGTCATAACGACGGGCTTTCTTTGGGTGGCGTGCCATCGTCAATGCGTCAGCATATCGCTACGCTGTGCCCGCATTTACCCTTGTTACCGGTTAATGAGAAGGCAAAAAGCTATGTGGCAACACTTCAAGCACCACAGCGCTTCAAAGGGCAGGTGGCTAAAGTTGCGACAGCCATACAACGAGGTGATGCGAGTGGCGCACTTTCCACCATTAAAGAAAACGGTGCTGACAATAACGAGGCGCAAGGTCTAGGTTTAAATAATAACTCACGCTTACAGCCTGGTGTTCATTTGTGGCCTGTAGATCACGTTAATGGCAATGACTTACACAGGTTGGCCAAGGAAAGCTTTGCGCCTATTTTCGACGCCAGCAGTGCAGAGGAAGCACTTAATCGTTTGAATGTTGTTAGGTGGCTCACACCTGTTCGCAAAGGCGCGATGGGCGTTGAAGGCCTGAATAACTTGGTGTTCGATGCCATCAAGCACAAAATAAGAAGAAGGGAAGGACACTTTTATCAAGGCCAGCCCATTATGATTGTAAAAAATCATCACCCACAGCGACTCTCAAACGGTGAGGTTGGCGTAATTTGGCCTGACAACAAGGGAAAGCTATATGCGTGGTTTTACCAAGATAGCCAAGGTTCAGGTCAAAAGGGTTCGCCAGATAAGTGGGAAAGCGCTGATGAGGCTCTAGAGCAAAAACACGCGTTACGCAGTATATCGCTATCACGAGTACCACAGTTTGAAACTGTGTATGCTATGACGATACATAAATCTCAGGGCTCTGAATTTAACCATGTCGTGCTTATTTTACCGAAACCCGATAGCGAGAGAGCCACTAATCTATTTCACCGAGGTCTAGTGTATACAGGGCTAACCCGAGCTAAAGACGGCTGTTTGATCATTTCTGATGACGCTACCTTTAGCCACATGATCCAACGGGTTGATAAGCGTTATTCAGGACTGTCTGAGGCGATTAGTCGTCATCTTTAGAATAATTCTCACCCCCGCTCTTAAATCAAATAAAAAACGTACACTGACCCCCAAGGTTTTAGGTCAGAGTACATTTCTGTGGGGTTATTTCACAGGTGTAAACAGGCACAAGCCGCGTTTGTTAATATCAATGGGGGTTTTGCTCACAAGGTAAATACGGGTGGGCGCAGTAACCCGCAAAATACCACCCTCAGCGTTTAAAAATTGAGAAGGCAAAAGCACAGATGTATTATCGGAGTCTGTTTTATTGGTTTCTGGTGTTATGACAAAGTGAGACAAGCCAAAGTGATCCAGCCAACCTAATATATTATCTGGCGTTGCCACAAAATTATCGTGCCTCAATACGCTGCTATGTAGCGTAATATTCGCACCGAAGACGGGCTTATTTTCTATCGCCATTTGCGTATTGGGTTTTAAATGAAGCCGGTATAACCCATGTGCTTCAGGCACAATCTCATCATTTGCATCTGTATTATTCACTAGCGTAAGCATACAAAGTTTCGCATGGTAGTTCTGATGGTATTATTGTGGTGGAGTTACTGCTTCACTGCGTTGATGTGGATCAACTGCTCAATGGTTTTGGCATTCTGCCCTCTGAACTAGATTTCTTGCGCGAAAAGCATATCACCAAGACGCTTGATAGCTTCTGTTTGCGCAGTCTGAGTACTATCAATAAAATTGAAGCGCAGGCAATGTCGATATTTTCCTGTTGCTGAAAATAGCTGACCGGGCGCGACATACAGTCTGCAATTGTAATTGTGACTGCTTTTGCCGTAATTGGTTTTCCAAGCTTCTCGCTGTGGGCCGCGGTAGGTGCAAAAATACGCGTAGGGCTGAGTTCGCCCATTCGCAGACGTTTGGGCGTCAGCCTATAGGCTATCGCCTCTAAAAATTTTACAAAAGGAGCAGGTCTTCATGGAATTGAACCAAGTTACCTTACCCGTTACTAACATGGCCGAGGCGGTAGAATTTTACCTGACACTTGGGTTTACCCAAATTGTAGATACACCGCATTATGCTCGATTTACGTGCCCTCAAGGCTCGTCTACGTTTTCGCTCTCTTTAGAAAGTGAGAGTGTGCAAAATTACAGTGTGATTTATTTCGAGCACGAGGCGTTAGATGAGCTGTATACAACACTTGTAGAAAAAGGTATTCGTTTTGAGCAGCCGCCAACGCAGCAACGCTACCTTTGGAAAGAGGCCATTTTAAACGATCCATCGGGTAACAAAATCAAGCTGTATTGGGCGGGAGAAAACAGAGTGAACCCGCCTTGGAAAGTAGAAATAGAGCAATAATTATTCAGAGAAGCCCCCATTGAAAACCGAGATAAACAGTGACAGAACCCCAAACTAGCGTGCACTTTCGCTTAACAAAGTTAGATGCCATGCAGGCGTATACACTAAAAAGAGAAATTGAAGGCGCTTACTTTATTAGGAGTGACGTCTGTGTTGATGAACAAAGCCCAGAGGTGTTTATCGGCATGGTGCCTTTAAAAGAAAGCCTGTTCGACGAACTTAACGACTATGTTATTCGCCAACAAATTAAATATGACGATTGCGATATTTTTGTTGAAGCAAAAAGCCCTAGCGGTGATGTTGCAGTGCCGAGGGTGGTAAACAAATTGCTCAAGTATATCGACTGTAGATTAACGTTCGCCTTAGCCAACTAGCGCCCATTAATGTAGGCTATGCCGCCTTGCTTTTTTAGCGTTGCAATAGAAGAAGGCCGCCGTATTAGATGTTTCTGCATCGCTAGATCTCGGCGACCACAATATGCCTCAGTCTCTACAACCATTCCCCCGGTCAGCAAGCCATCGACATTGCTAAAAAGAAAATGACCAACGAGCGACCTCGCCACATTAACAACATCGCTATCAGTGAAAAAAGAAAGCTGCATTTTTTCTGGCCGATTGAAGGGGTGATTATGATGATTTCGTAATTTCGCTATGAGATTTCAAGACTTTACTACCATCGTCCTGTTCGATGAGATAGGCAGGGTCGCTGTCGCTGGCCTCACGCTTTACCGACGACCCTTTAATGGTGCGCTCTACATCGCGGGTAAATTTTTCTCTAATATTGCCTGTGGCGCTGCCGTTACTCCATTCCCACTCAACTTCTGTATTTATCGCATAATGTTTCATCATCGCTCCTTGTGCTTTTTTAACGCCCTAGATAATCATTAACGAAGCCGAAAGGGTTTGAGTTCACACACCGCGTTTAAAATTACGGCAGAGTTTTAACGTTAAGACAGTGTTTCAATCTGCTTTTCTTTCTGAGTTATAGAGCTACCAGCAGTAGCAATCACCACCAATGCCACAGCGAACCATTGAGAGAGTGTTAGCATTTCATCGATAATAATAAACGCTGCTATCGCGGCAACGGCAGGCTCTGCGCTCATCATGATACTAAACGTTTGTTTTGGCATATTTCGCATAGCACTCATTTCTAATGTATAGGGAATAGCTGATGAAAATATGCCTACAGCGCAGCCAATAAAAATTACATCTGGGGACAGTAGCGCACTGCCTTGACTTATTACGCCAATCGGCACAACACAGAGAGCGGCTACCAGCATACCTAAGGTTACTGTTATACCGCCTGACCCTTCGTTACCTGTCTTATTACCAAATACAATATAACCTGCCCAAAACGCACCTGCAGTAAGCGCAAAAATGACGCCGATGGGATCTAGGCTTTCTGCCGATGCGCCACCAATATCAGGAAGTAATAAGCAAACGCCTGCAACAGCCAAAAGCGCCCACGCAAAATCTCGTTTTTTTCTTGCACTGAAAAACGCCACGGCTAACGGACCCGTAAACTCAAGGGCTACACCTATGCCAAGGGGAATGCGCGCAATGGCAAGATAGAAAATGATGTTCATCGAACCAAGGCATGCACCGTAAAAAAAGACGTTTCGCCATCCTCTTGCGCTTAGGCGTGCTCGCCAAGGCCTAAAAATTAGCGTTAAAATAAGTGCGGCAAAAAAAGCACGAAGCGCGCTAGTGCCCTCGGGACCGACTATCGGAAAGAGTTGTTTGGCAAACGATGCGCCAGACTGAATGGTTACCATCGCCAGAAGGACTGCGACTATAGCAAGTAAAAAACGTTGATTCACAATATATTGCAACGAAAGTTAAAGAGAGTTGGAGTATACCAATTCGCATAGATAATTACCCACTCAGCGAGATTTATACTATTCGTCATCGCGCCGTATTACCGCAGGTATATTTGTTCTAAGAAAGAAATGCGCGTTGCTAAGGTAATCTATTGAAAATTAACATGTACTGACTCGGCCTATTACTAATAGGGGAACATAGTAAATAGCAGCTAGATGTGTAACATGGCTTAATTGAATCGCGAAATTGAAACCAAAACCCTGCTTTGATGAGTACCAAGTAGACGGTGATCAGATCGATATAAAGCGGGTGTTAACGCAGTGCTTTCAATAAGGCCAATGCCTCTTTATGCAAAAAGCCAAGTTTGCAGGTGAGTTGTCAGCGCTTCCATGACCTATACTTAAACATAGATCAAGGCATCTAGTGCTTGACCGTCTTAACTTAAAATCTTTTTGAATACACGAAGTTTTTGGTTTAACGCGTTATTAACGGTTTCTGTTTCCTACTTAAGGAAAGCAATGCATACACTGACCCAATTACATATCGACATTGCTCGAAATGCGACGGACGATTTTAATCTATTTCACGACCCTATGCGGTGGCACGTCATCAAGGGAAATCCCTTCCAAGGTACGATTGCCCTTGGATTTCAACTTGGCCTTTTTGTCGAGACACAGATCAATCAGGGCGCCTCTACTATCAAGCCGAGGCGATATTCGGTGTATGAATTTACCTTTGTGAATCCGGCAAAAGAGGGGGACGAGCTTAACTTATTGGTTAAGCCTTCTCGAGTTTCTAGAAATGAGCAGGGGGAGCAAGAGTCTCAGCGAGTGATTTTAAAAGCGTCGGGAAAACCAAGTTTAATGGGGTTTTATCGGCAGTCAGATTATTTGTCTGTCACCTCCTTTTTGTTGAACTTCAATAATGAGGAATTATCAAAAATGAAAGACCGAACACTGTTAAAAGACAGTGTTTTTTTAAAAAGAAAATGGATGATTGTTGGTAATGCTAAAAATTACTTGTTAAGCGCTTTTGCTGATCAAACACGCTATATTGATGAGTTCGCAAACAAAGTGCGGTTCCCACAGTTTTACCCACTTTCGTTAATGTCATCCGCATTGTTAGAACGAGCTCAGGCCCTGAATTATGATCTCATTCAAAACCCAATGATCTACGTTTCACAAAACCTTTGTCTCGACAACGAGCAATTGGCACAACTTAGCAGCAATGATTGTTTAAATATGTTGGTTGCGCCTCTAGAAACTGACCCCAGCCATCTTACGTGCGCGGGATGGGTAAACAGCGAGTCCCCACTTTTTTGTGCAGAGGTAAAGCTTATGCCGTTGTCGGATATGATAAATAAATGAACCCCACTTTGACCTAAGCATTTATCTGCATTTGCGTTTAACTCTCATAAAAAACGGCGTAGACACGCCGGATTTCATTTCTATTCGGGATAAATGGTATGGCGTTTTAAAGTGTAAAAGGCCTTTTGTACACGGGGGTTAGATTATCAAAGCGGTCCATTTTGCTTTATGCAATGTCCGCTGATCCGATTCTCGCTGTGCCGTTTAATCGTTCACAATTTAGAAGGCCGTCAAGCCGAGCGTTTAAGCGCCAATTCCTTCCTGACTATCTCTGCGCCTGCACTCAATGCCTCAAGCTTACCTCGTGCAACTGAGCGAGACAGTGGAGCCATGCCACAGTTTGTACAGGGATAAAGCTTATCTGCATCTACGTACTTGAGCGCTTCGCGTAATGTTGCTGCCACTTCCTCTGGGGTTTCTATCGTATCTGTGGCTACATCGATAGCGCCCACCATCACTTTTTTGCCTTTAAGGAGCGAAATCAGTTCAATGGGCACATGAGAGTTGTGGCACTCTAATGACACCATATCGATATTGGATTTGGCTAACTTGGGAAAGCTTTCTTCATATTGACGCCACTCTGAGCCCAATGTCTTCTTCCAATCCGTGTTGGCTTTAATGCCATATCCGTAACATATATGAACTGCAGTTTCACATTTGAGCCCTTCAATTGCCCGTTCTAGCGCAGCAATTCCCCATTCGTTTACTTCATCGAAAAACACATTAAACGAGGGTTCGTCAAACTGAATAATATCAACTCCGGCTGCCTCTAGTTCTTTCGCTTCTTGGTTGAGAATTTTTGCAAATTCCCACGCTAGCTTTTCGCGACTTTTATAGTGGTCGTCGTACAGGGTATCGACCATCGTCATAGGGCCTGGCAAGGCCCATTTGATAGGCTGGTCAGTTTGGCTTCTTAAAAATTTAGCATCGTCAACAAACACGGATTTTGGACGTGTGACAGCCTTAATGACGACAGGCACGCTAGCATCATAGCGGTTGCGAATACGTACTGTTTTACGATTTTCAAAGTCGACACCATCAAGGTGCTCGATAAACGTTGTGACGAAGTGCTGACGGGTCTGTTCACCGTCGCACACAATGTCTATGCCAGAAGCAACTTGTTCCTGAAGCGTAACGCGAAGGGCGTCTTTTTTGCCTTCTTTTAACGCATCATTCTCCAGCTTCCACGGTGACCATAACGTTTCAGGCTCTGCAAGCCACGATGGTTTTGGAAGGCTGCCAGCAATAGAAGTGGGGAGTAGTGTTTTCATGTAAATTGGTTTCTTTTCATCAATAAATTGTATGGATACACAAAGGGCAGCGCTCACAGCCCTCTACCATTATTCGTGTCTTTGAACCCTGTGCCCTTGGTGTCACAGGTGTTCAAAGGATTCTATTAGGCATAGCTTGCCGCGAATTGCGCTAACTTGTGTTGATAGGGTTTTATAAAGTGCTCTTCTACAAACTTACCTTGCTCAACGGCTAATTGAGAACGCTCTTCACGGTCATATACAATGCGAGTTACAGAGTGATCGCTGTTTCTTAAGTTGGGTTTGTAACTTAATCCTGCCTGGGCATTAGCGTTATAAATCTCGGGCCGATAGATTTTCTGAAACGTCTCCATCGTCGCAATAGTGCTAATTAGCTCTAAGTTGGTGTAGTCATTGAGTAGGTCGCCAAAGAAATAGAATGCAAAAGGAGCTGCACTGTTAGGTGGCATAAAATAGCGCACGTTAAGGCCCATCTTTTTAAAATACTGCTCGGTGAGCGACGATTCATTCGGCTGATATTCCACGCCTAAAACAGGGTGATGATTTTCTATTCTGCGATAGGTTTTGTTGTCAGAAACACTCAAGCAAATAACCGGCAGCTTTAAAAAGTGCGCTTTATAGGCCTCTGAATTGACAAAGTACTTAAACAGTTTTCCGTGGAGATCGCCAAAGTCATTGGGTACGCTAAATGATGACTGACCGCGATTGTGATTAGATAGACGAACACTAAAGTCATAATCGCGAACGTAAGATGAGAAGTTATTTCCCACTATGCCTTGGGTACGCTTCCCTGTTTTTTTATCGATGATGTTGGTCTGCAAGATCTCGATAGTAGGGAAGGTGTTGCCGTTACTATCTAAATCGATATCTACCGACACAATTTCAAGTTCAACGGCATAGCGGTTACCATTTTCGTTATCCCAACTCGCTAATGCGTTAAAGCGGTTGTTTATCATACTCAGAGCATCGCGCAAGTTCTCTTTTCGGCGCTGGCCGCGAGCTAAGTTAGCGAAGTTAGTAGTGATACGCGTGTTATCTGAAGGGCGATAATCTTCATTAAACTGAACGCTGTTAATAGTAAAAGAAAAATTTGGGTTCACGTTGTTGTTCATGAGAATACGCTTTTATTCCTAAGATTAAACCGAATGTCGTGGAGCCTTTAAAGCTGTACGTACGTTATACGCGGTCTAAACTATGAATAAAAATGACTTATTTTCATTGAACTATGAATTTTTCTCAAAGTTTAGGGTTTGTGAAAAGCACTAGAGGTAGAAAAATAAAATCAAACCATCCATGGTAAAGGTAGAGTTGAAAACCCTTTAGTTTTCATCATCAATAAATGTTGCTAAGACAAGCGTAAACTCTCAGAACTCGAACGCTTCCCATAACGCTCTTTTCTGCGAGTTAGGGTCTTCTTCCTCAACCGACTGGTTGTCGAAGCGCATCGTTTTGCGGCTCTCTTTGGTGTATTCACTCCATCCTGGTGCCCCCTGTTTTGCAAATCTCACCCAATAGTTTTGCATCGCCTGACTCAGTTCTTCAGAAGGGTTATTGCCAACAAAGTTACTTGCTTCTTTTGTGTCTATAGTATCGAACGTATACGGAACATCGACAAAATGCGCGGCTCCTAACTCACCACCGTAAGCGTCCGACTTCCAGCCAAAATTGTATTTCCACACAGTATTGCCTTTTTCAGTTAAAAGCTCTGCGATGTGGATAGCAGGCATTCTAAACGTATAATCAGACTGAATGTCAGCATAGATGTCGCCATAGGAATCATGACGGTTTTTTTTGTAAACCTTTGGTGCATTCTCACCCAAGTTTAAATCATGTAAGAAAAGCGACACCTTGCGCTCGTCAATCGTTTCAATTTCATTGCCAGGCACTAGATACAATCTCGATTCTTGATCTGTACTACCAACGATGGTTGGAATAGACGGGTTGGCGCCGTTCTTGAGGCTCAATATTGGTGAATTGATGATCAGTTCGCCATCAACTACGGGTAAAAATGCGGTACCGCCCCATGATAGCATTCCCCATTCACGTCGATTATTAACAGCGTTACCGATATCTACCACGCCTTTGACTAATGCATCAAACGCCACATTTGATAGTGCTGTTAGTGTAGGTTCAATATTCAGTTTTTTCGCAAATGCTCGGGTCACCTCTGCGGCTTCCGCTTTAGAAATAGCCTGCATAGGGGGGCTTTGCATTATGGCTTTATGGAACAGGGTATTTGCCCGACGGCTTCCTAGAAGGATTGCTACGCTGCCTGCGCCCGCAGACTGCCCGAATAAGGTAATGTTGCTTGGATCCCCACCATAATCTTCAATATTGTTTTTAACCCACTTAAGGGCAAGAATTTGGTCTAAAGTACCCCGATTATCAGGGGCGCCATCAATATTCATAAACCCATCTACGCCTACTCGGTAATTGACAGTGACGATTACTACGCCTTTTTGGGCAAAGTGTGACCCATCATAAACACTTTCTCCGGCGTCGGCTCTAATATACGCGCCCCCTGGAAGCCATACCATAACAGGCCTTTTTTCATTATCTGAAAACGCGTCTTCAGGCGCCCAAATATTTACGGTTAAATCGCCAGGTGCGCCGACTAATGTTACATTCTTTCCTCGCCCTGGCTGTGGTACTGGCGGTTTCATCTCTATTGCACGAAGTGTATCTCGCCACGGTTCTATCGGTTCTGGTGCTTGAAAGCGTCTAGTTTTGACAAAAGGGTCAGCTGCATAGGGAACGCCGTAAAAAGTAACAACATGAAAAAGGTAACAACATGATTTTTAAGCCTGCCTTGCACCTTGCC
Source organism: Alteromonas sp. KUL106 (assembly GCF_009811415.1). GTDB lineage: Bacteria > Pseudomonadota > Gammaproteobacteria > Enterobacterales > Alteromonadaceae > Alteromonas. Next base: position 138,505 of record NZ_BLIG01000015.1, read on the forward strand.
AAGATGAGTTGAGATTGTAATTGTGTCATTCGATTCCATTGGCATACTTGTCGCCTTACTGAGGGGAGAAGCTGCAGCAATACACAGTATTGAGCAAAAACAGAGCAGTCTATATGGGCTGACCATAGTCCATTCCTTTAATGGTTGCGCAAAGCCTTGATTAATTGGTCTTTGCTCATGTTCGAGCGGCCTTCAATACCCACTTCTTTGGCTTTTTCATATAGCTCATCCTTGGTACGGCTTTCGTACTTCTTACCTTTTCCCCCGTCCTTTGACGGTGTTTGCTCACTGTTAGCTTGTGCGTTGGCAATGCGTGCTGATTTCTCCTTACTATAGCCTTCATCGCGCAAGGCTTCGTAAGTGTCGTCGTTTTTAATTTGGGTACCGTGATCCTTAGCCATAGTTAACTCCTGTTTTGCAGACTGTATTAGTTACTTATTTTCCTGTTTATTCATACTTGTTATTTGTGGAGATGGTTTACGCATTTGTTTATGACATGTATTTATTGAACATCGTTAAAGGCCGATAGAAATAGGCGCATCGCAGACGCTATAAAAATGTCACTCATCGCAAACGCTAAAATGTTCAAAATAATGTTGCACCGTAATGTAACGGCTTAACACGTTAAAACTTATTATGTTGTCAATTTTAGTGCGTCTCGTGCACGTAAAAAGGGCATTAGTGTCAATGCTTTAGCGTTTTTAGGCTATTGCGCGTACAAAATTAAGCCTTTAGTCTAAAGACATTCTAGATGGAGGGCAGAGCGAAATATGAATAAAAACGTACAACAAACCTTGGTGAATTCTTCTCGTCGTAATTGGTTAAAATCTGTGGGATTAGGCGCCGGAGCCGTGGCGCTGACTACCAGCGTCGACAGCATAATGGGAGACCTTCGTGCGGCAGGCATGCCGACCGAACATTTTCCATCAGCTACGCCGAATGTGCACGATGGTCTTATTCGCTTGTCGTCAAATGAAAATGCCTTTGGTCCCTCGAAGAAAGCTGCGAAAGCCATGCAAAGCGAGCTTTTAAATCTCGCGCGTTATACCGACGCTACGGTTGATGTGCTGGCACAAAAAATTGCTGAGCAAGAGGGCGTGTCTGCCGATCAAATCGTTATTACAAACGGTTCTTCACCTATTTTATTTGGTTACGCCGACTGGATCACGAAAAATGGCAACAAGCTGGTAACCTCGATGGCTACTTACGAAGGTGTGCCGCGAGGGGCAGAGTTTATGGGAGCAGATGTAACTTATGTGCCGCTCGCTGCCGATATGACTTTTGACCTAGATGCTATCGAAGCAGCAGTGACTGACGATACCACCGCTGTTTATGTGTGCAACCCAAATAACCCGACTGGCAGTATGGTAGATGCAGCCAAGCTTACCGCTTTTGCAAAACGGGTGTCGAAAAAAGCGCAGGTATTCATTGATGAAGCCTACATTGAGATGTCGGACGCTTACCCTGCTAACGTGCAATCGAAGCTGGTCGCAGAGGGGCACAACGTGGTGGTTTGCCGCACGTTCTCAAAAATCCACGCCATGGCTGGCCAGCGTTTAGGTTACGCTATTATGCCTGCTGAGCAAGCGAAAACCATGGGCGGCATGCTGCGCATGGGCGGTGTGAACTACTTGGCACTCGTTGCAGGCATGGCAAGTATGGATGACCACGCAAACTTAAACACCATGCGTTCACGGATTAAAACTGAACGTGATAAGTTAGTAAAAGTTGCCAAGGAATTAAAACAGCCTTATGCCCCAAATCCGCAGGGCAATTTCATTTATATGGACACGGGCATGCCACACGATAAATTTGCAGAGAAAATGAAAGCCGAAGGCATAAAGGTAGTAGGGCGTACATGGCCAGGGTATGACTCATGGTCACGTATAAGCGTGGGTACGCCCTCAGAAACAGATGCTTGCGTTAAAGCATTAAAAGCAGTACTTGCTTAAAGTAATAATAACACCTAGCGCAGAGAGAAAAGGCTGAACACACGTGTGTTCAGCCTTTTCACTTGAATCAATCGGTCAAATCAACCGACGAATAATCTGACTACATAGTTATATGGTTTTAACTACGACTCAAACAAAATTAAGCCTTTACAGAGCATTCACGTAGCAGCAAACGTTTCATTGAACGGCTAAACCAAGCCCCACGTGTTATCGCTGATCCTGACTCAGTTCTTTGCGCTGCTATTTCTCGATGGCGAACGTTAAGCCCGCCTTTTCTTCTAAGCGACTAATGAGCTCATGACCGAAAGCGGCCGCTGGCGTAAAGAAACCACCAGACAAGTTTACATCTTTACACAGGCAAAGAGCCGACTCAGAAATCATTTTGCTTGTTGAGCCATAGCCAGGGTCTTTATCGCCTTTTACCGATACCGCAAGCATGTCACCATTTTTTGCAGTACCCACAAACATTACATCGTAAAAACCGTTTTCACGTTCCTCTTTGCTTGGGCCTTCTCCTGGCTTGGGGCCATCATCGCTGGCGAGTGATTTATCTTTTGCCACATGATTAGCCATGGCTTCGCCTTTTTCGCCAGGCCCTGTCATCAGCATTTCATCATACTGGAAGTTTTTGCCGTAGGCATAGCCGTTCAAGTAATTCGTACGATGGACGTTTTTAGTGTTAATCGCTGCCATGATAAACGGCGCAACCCATGTGCCCAATTGTTCATCGAAGTAAGGTTTGTTACCGTCAGGCTGCGGTTGATTTGAAGCGCCATCGGTTAACGAGTGGGGATTAATCAATGCCGCCATGACTGACTTATCCTCGCGCGCAGCAGCCATGGTTGCTTTTAAGCTAGCGGCTGTTCCGCCTGAAAACGTCCCTTGCATCTTACGAACGCGACCTTTTGCATATTCAATGACGTCGCCGGTTTGCTTTTTAGCATGCTCTTGAAGATAGTACACACCCAAATCAAAAGGCACAGAATCGAAGCCACACGAGAACACAATATTCGCGCCAGTCTCTTTAGCTTTTGCTTCGTACTTATTGATCATTTGGTGCATCCAAGCTGGTTCACCGCACAAATCCGTGTAGCCTGTGCCGTTGTCAACACACGCAGAGAGTAGCTTTTCGCCGTAAATTTGATATGGACCAACGGTGGTAAGTACTACCGCCGTGCGCTTGGTCATGGCATCGAGTGCGTCAGCATCATCACCATCAACAACGATGCTAGTAACGCTCTCGCTAATACCTAATTCCTTTTTTACGTCATCTAGCTTGGTTTCGTTACGACCTGCAATTGCCCATCTAACGCTGCTGTCGTTACCATATTGCGCTTGAAAATACTCAGCCACTAACTTTCCAGTAAAACCTGTAGCACCGAAAATGACTACATCAAATTCCCGTTCGTTACTCATTGTTTTGTCCTGTTTTATTTCGTTTCGACACGTGTCATCAATATACGTTACTCAATATACGCACAAGCACCGATATCTATCATTTTTTTAGGTAATATTTGTCTATTCACGAAATTAAACGACGGGACTAAAGCCTTCAGCGCAATGTTTTGACAAACTCACCTAGCCGCGATAACCCTTCGTTCAAACGTTCAATGCTGGTAGCGAAAGACAGCCTGACGTAATGATCTGCATTGTGTTCCCCAAAATCGTTGCCTGGCGTTAGCGCCACATGATATTGCGAAAGCAGGGCATCACAAAATGCGACAGCACTTAGCCCTGTGTGTTTAATGTTGATGTATGCGTAAAATGCACCATCAGGCTGAGCATCAAGAGTCAGCCCCATGTTTTTAAGCGCACTTAAAACGAAAGAGGCTCGCTTCGCCAGCGTCATTCGGTTTTGTTCGCACTGTGCTAAGGCCTCAGGTTCGAAACATGAAAGGGCGGCTTTTTGCGAGAGTGTAGACGGGCAAATAAACAAATTCTGCGCAAGCTTTTCAATGATTGGCGTCATCGCATCAGGCACAACACACCAGCCCAAGCGCCAGCCTGTCATGCCAAAATACTTAGAAAAACTGTTTATCACGATCACAGTGTCCCGAAGCTCTGCATTAGCGAGTACGGTTTGAAGTTTGGTGTCAGCGCCTCCAGATGATTGGGACGGACAAACTTCAGTTAGTGCATCATCAGTAGAAAGCGAAAGATCCAAGTAAATCTCATCAACAATTAAAAAACCGCCTTTGGCTTTGCAAAATTCTCCAATTTTAGTCAGTTCTTGTAAATCTATTGCCGTCCCTGTTGGGTTGGCGGGGGTGGCTATGAGCACGCCCTTGGTGTTGTGCTTCCAATTATGAGCGACACTTGCAGCAGTTAGCTGAAAGTTTTCTTCACTGCGTGTTGGTACCAGCGTGACATCTGCGCCGAAGGCGTTTAAAAATCGCCTATTACATGGATAAGAAGGGTCACCCAATATCACGTTGTCGCCCGATTCAACCAAGGCAGCGCTTGCCAAAAGTAATGCGCCAGACGCCCCAGCGGTTACTACCACTCGAGAAGGGCTCACTACCACGTTGTGCTTGGTTCCATAGAAACTGGCGATAGCCTCACGCAGTTCCGTCATACCCAAAGCTGATGTGTATGGGTAATCTGGCGCGTTTAAGCTGTTTTTCATTGCAGCAAGTACTGGTAGAGGCGCGCCGAAGTCAGGCTCGCCCAGATTAAGGCGGATGACGTCTTTACCTTGCTGTTCCAGTGCGGTGGCTTTTTCGCCATAGGCCATGGCAAGAAACGGAGAAATGGCGGTAGCGCGAGAGGCAAACTTCAAAATAAAACCCTTATTAGTCGTGCCAGTTAAAAAAGTAACGCAATTAAGGCTTACTCTTGTTTGTGATTCAAGTCATTTCGTAAAGTGGCCAACAAGCCAGAAGTACAAGAAACATCTACTCTGCGGTCTTAAATAACAAACCAGTAAATAAAATAAATATTGATTAAAATATATATTCGGAAATTGCAAATAATGGTGAGTTTTATCTATGATTGAAGAGGAATAACAAAGATAAGCCACTCGAGGGTATCTCAATTATGTTATCGAGTCCCCTCAGGCGCAAGGATGGAATTAGATGGAGCAACCATGTCTATAAGACGACTAGTTGAATTCGATAAGGCAAATAGTCAAATTGGTCAAAGTCATAACCAAACCTGCTGGACCGTGTTGAGTGTTGAAGACGACACCTTTTATCAACAAACGCTTCGCTTAGCATTGAAAGGTTTGCAGGTAAATGGAAAGAGTGTCGAACTTATCTCTGCAAGTTCCGCTGCTGAGGCTTCACTCATATTGTCCTCAAGAGATGACATATCTGTAATTCTTCTTGATGTGGTTATGGAAACGGACGATGCCGGACTTCGTCTTGTTGATACCATAAGAAGTATCATGGGTAACAATCGAGTGAGAATAATCTTACTGACTGGTCAACCCGGAATGGCGCCACATGAAGACGTCATGAAGCAATATGATATCGATGAATACTGGATAAAAACGGATACCACCGAAGCGCAACTGCGTTCATCGGTGACCAGTAATGTTCGCACCTGGCATTATTTGACGGAACTTTATAACGCAAAACGCAGCCTGCAAATGCTTGTTGACGCTTCAAGGGTAATTACATCGAAGCGTGACATTAAAAGTTTTACGAGGACGGTTTTATCTGAGATAGCCAAGGTTATTGGAGTTCCCAGTGAAGGGGGAATTGTTTGCGCGCACCATTCTGCAAATAAATCGCTTAAAGAGTCGGAAGTGATAGCGGTAAGTGGTCGCTTTCAAGTACATCAGGCAAACCTTGTCCAGGATATTCTGGAAAACCCAGATTTTAGAGAGAAGTCAGAGGTTTTATCGTTATTGGAGAAGGCTATGCTTAGCCGAGAACACTGCTTTTCTAAAGGTTTTTCGGCGCTTTATTTTTCGACCGAAGATGTCGACAAGCGCGCTTACATGATTTGCGTGCAAACCCCAAATACACTGTTGCCAGAACACATTACCCTACTAAAAGTATTTTGTGAAAACATTCACAACGGTTTCAAAAATTTGGCGCTTTTTAACAGGTTGTCACAACTTGCCTATTATGACTTAGAATTGAATGCGCCCAATCGAAACTGGTTAGAACGAGAGATTTCTCAACTCGATGATGAAACCTTATCAAATTCAACATTGGTACTCGTTGATGTAAAAAACTACGCCGAAACGGCAGTGATGTTAGGTAAGCGCTACATACGAAGCTTGATTCACTCTTTCTATGAAGCATTGTTGAGTGAATTTCCGCATGCATCCGCGATATGCCGGATAGATGATAATCAACTTGCTCTACTATTTCTTGATAACGGCGGGGTCGACTCTAAAAAATTAGCTCGGTTGACCGAAAAAAAGATTGTGATTGACGGTGTTCAGCATACAGTACTGTCGACAGTTGGAGAGATGTCGCTTAAGCAAAGTGTTGACTGTGAAGCGTCTGAAATAGTCACAACAGCGCAAATTGCAGTAGCATCGACCAGAGAGAAAAAATTAAATTATTCAAATTTCGATGTCAAAACAACAGGGGAGATAGCACAACGACAGCTCATATTACATGAACTATACAGTGCAATGACGTCAACAAGCGAACTCGACATCGCGCTGCAGCCTAAAATTAATATGAAAAACGGCAAACTCATTGGCGCCGAAGCGCTTATTCGATGGCTAAAGCCTGACGGCACCGCTGTACCACCGGTAAAATTTATCCCTATCGCTGAGGCATCCGGATTGATAAATAAAATCGATCTTATTGTGCTTGAAAAAACAATTACTGCAATTGAAGCACTTTCTCAACATGGGCTAAGCATTCCCGTTTCATTTAATGTGACATGCGGTGAATTGCAAAACGATGGCTTTGTTGAAGAAGTGGTAAACTCTCTGAATTCAAGCAAAATCGATCCTTCACTTCTCGAGATAGAGATTACAGAAACCCAGGCCATGGAAGATTATACTATTGTTAATCCCATCCTTAAAAACCTCAGGCAACGAGGCATCAAAATCAGCATAGACGATTTTGGTACGGGCTACTCTTCTCTTGCGCATATCACTGATTTAGCTGCAACAACGCTTAAGCTTGATAAGAGTTTTGTATCAAAGTTGTCGGGTGAAGATAAGGAGGCCGGCGTTGCGGTGTGCGAAATGGTTTTGCGTCTTGCAAATAGGTTTGATTTTGACGTGATTGCGGAGGGCGTCGAGTCGGAAATCGAACGGTTGGCACTTATGGATATTGGATACGAAATTGCGCAAGGTTTCTATTTCGCGAAGCCGATGGCACTTCCCAAATTTATCGACTGGGCTAAGAAAAGGCCGCAGTAGTTGAAGTTACTTTCGATACCTAAATTATTAAGAGACAAAAACATAGCGGTGACGTTGCTGTTTGCGTTGCTAATGTCGATGTCCGTAACTGTAGCGATTTTTTTCACTTTAATTGATAGCAAACTTAACGAAGTGGCCAATGCGCATACCATGATGCTGAGTAGGGCAAATCAATCTCTTAACACAAAATTAGGAGATATTCGAAATAGTACCGTGCTTATCAATAGTCATGTTATCGACCTGCTACAAGCCAACGACGCTTCCGCTGCTGATGTGTTTTCTCATATTGGCAAAAACCATCCCTCTATTTCACAAATCCGCTGGTTGTCTAGTGACGGCCAAGAACAGATTCGCGTTAATTTCAACGAAATTGGGCACGAGGTTGTTCCGGATGAGAAGTTGCAAAACAAAAGTGCCCGTTATTATTTTAAAGAAGCACTAAGAAACAAAGACGGTAAAGTCTATTTATCGCCTATCGATCTCAATATGGAAAATGGCAAGATAGAACATCCTTTAAAAACCACTATCAGAAGTGCTATCACGGTAAAAGAGCATCCCTTAGGTGAAGGGGTATTTATCATTAACTTTGCTTTGAATTCTCTTTTTGATGAATTGCGTCTTGTCAGCAGTGACATAGCGAAAATACTTGTGGCAAAAGGCAACGGTGAGTGGATGCTTTCATCGAATAAAGATGAAGAATGGGGGGCAATGCGAGGCTTGCAGAACACGGGCGCAAACGTTCGTTTGGCCAAGCTTTGGTCTGAAGTTATTCAAAGTGGCAGTGTGTCTATATGGCGTGACGATAACAATGCGATATACAGTGCAATAGTGCTTAACCCTGAAGGGACGGAAAATTTAGAGAAGGAGTCCGTCGTTTTATTTGCCTACTCACCACCTTCCATTTATAACACTCAATTTTATAGTGCGTTTTTACCCGCTTTACTTGCAGGGGTGTTTGTTTGTATCGTTTTCATATCGTGGTTCCTAAGAGATAGATACAAGTCAATGAAACTCGATGAATTAGCGAGCCGGCTTGCAGTTGAACGCGATGCCCTTAAAAAGACGTTAAAAGAGCGCGAATTACTCCGAGAGGAATTAGTTGAATCAGAAAAGTTAGCGTCACTTGGTTTACTTGTTTCTGGCGTTGCACACGAACTCAATACTCCGATTGGTGGTGGCATCCTGGCAATAAGCGGATTGCAAAAAAAAGTTGCAGCGCTCAAAGCGCTTTTACCAAATAATCTAAGCAATACAGCGCTTTCTGATTTTTTAGTTTACACCGATGAAGCCGTTGATCTTGCATTAAATGGGCTCAATAGAAGTGCCGAAATAATCAAGCGCTTCAAACGTCTTTCTATCGACAGAGGAAGTGACGATATTATTTCTTTTTCATTGGGCGAATTGCTCAGTGACCTCATTGCTTCAATGAAGCCCTTGTTAAAGCCTAAACGTGTTTCCATAGTCCTTGATATGGATAATGATATTCAAATGCAAAGTTACCCCGGGATAGTGTCACAAATCCTACAAAATCTTTTGAGCAATGCTGTCGAACATGCCTTTGATGGAAATCTGGGAAATGAAATTACTATTGCAGTTTCTGGAAAGGATACGGTAACTATTGGGGTTCGCGACAATGGCAGTGGTATCTCGAAGAAACTCATGAACACACTCTTTAACCCTTTTGTGACAAGCGCTAGAGCTAGAGGCAATTCAGGGTTAGGCCTTCACTTGGTGTATTTATGGACAGTAAATAGTTTGCACGGAAAAATCAGTGTGAAAAGCGATGACCAGGGTGCCGAATTTACGCTAGTCATTCCTGCTAATATAGCGCATCTCGAAGCGGATAGCGTCGCCTAATTAAGTTTTTACCCATTTTACTCCCTAGGTCAATGACTTCAATCGGGTATGAGACCATGAACATCTCGCAATTCAAACCGCTGTTAAAAAGCACTAATGCTATGTGAAAAGTTGTGCCTACTTTCTACGCTTTTTAGATACGTACTTCACGATAAATTGTGCTCTAACACCTAACTGGGGCTCACTAAAGGCGGAGCGCGTTCTTTATTTAATGACAAACGAAAACAAGACATTAAAGCGATGAATTACCTTGGGCAAAAGCCGTTACATAGGGTAGGCTAGAATTTCAAAATAATAAGGATTAACTGCATGCTGCAATTGAACATTTTTCATAAAGCGGCGCGACAGGTAAAAGCATCAGGTAAATTGGCCATTGCGTTTACGATATTGTTTGTCGTGTCTACGTCTTCAGCTTGGGCTTCGTTACCGGGCATTGGTGAGTTCACCAGCGATATGATCAAAAAAGACGGACTGATCCCCGTCTACTACGATAATGAAAGCGACAAAGTATACTTAGCGGTGCCAGCAAACAACGCGGAATACTTGTTCCAAAGCAGCTTGCCGTATGGCGTAGGGTCGAACGACATTGGACTTGATCGTGGACAACTAGGCGACACTCGCCTAGTCAGCTTCGAAAAATTTGGCAATAAACTTTTATTAAAACAACACAACACCAAATACCGCGCAGCCTATGGCAGCGATGCTGAAAAGCAAAGCATAGATGAAGCCTTTGCCGACTCGGTCATTGCTGGTTTTACGGTTGTGGCTAAAGACGACAGCGCCAGCCTTATCGATTACACCCCATTCTTATTGAGTGACATACACGGCATTGGCAATCGCTTAGCAGGCACGAACCAAGGCAGCTTTAGCGTAGATAAAATGCGAAGCGGTGTGTATTTACCTAAAACCAAAGGTTTTGAAAAAAACACCGAGTTAGAGGCATTAGTCACCTTTGCTGGTAAAAAGCCGGGTGAATACATACAACAAGTTACGCCTGACCCAGAAAGCTTATCAGTACACCTACATCATTCGTTTGTGGCACTCCCTGACGATAATTACACGCCCAGAGAGTATCATCCATATTCAGGCTACTGGAAGTTCAGCTACTTCGACTATTCAACGCCTATCAGCGAGCCTATCGAACAGCGTTTTATTACTCGCCATCGTCTATACAAAAAAACGCCTCACGCGGCGAAGAGCGAAGCGGTTGAGCCTATTGTGTATTACCTCGACCCTGGTATTCCAGAACCCGTAATGACCGCGCTCAAAGAAGGCGCGAGCTGGTGGAATCAAGCCTATGAAGCCGCAGGCTATAAAGATGCGTTTCAGGTGAAAGTACTGCCAGAAGGCGCTGACCCAATGGACGTGCGTTATAACGTCATTAACTGGGTACATCGTGCAACACGGGGTTGGTCATATGGTTCGTCGGTTGTCGACCCGCGTACGGGCGAAATTATCAAAGGTCATGTAACACTTGGCTCACTGCGTGTAAGACAAGATTATTTAATTGCCCTTGGCCTAACCAGCCCATTTAAAGACGGCAACACCGACACCACTGCGCAGAAAGAAATGGCTTTAGACCGCATTAGGCAATTGTCTGCTCATGAGGTAGGGCACACCTTAGGCATAGCGCACAATTTTGCGGCAAGTGAAAACAACCGTGCTTCGGTAATGGATTATCCTCACCCTAAAATCAGTATTAAAAACGGCAAAATTAGCCTAGAAGGCGCCTATGACAAAGGCATAGGTGCGTGGGATATACATGCCGTAGCATATGGTTACCAAGACTTTGCCAGCGACGCAGAAGAAGCTGAAGCCTTGGCAAAAATTATCGTAAAAGGTCGTAATGAGGGCTTAAGCTTTAAGTCAGACCCCGATACCCGCAGTAGTCGTCATGCATCAGCAAACGGCCATATGTGGGAAAATGGCAGCAACCCGCTAGATGCCTTCGATGAAATTTCACAAGTGCGCGAAATGGCGTTAGCCAATTTAGGTTTGGACACTTTAAGCCTAAACAGCAGTTTATCGTCCCTTGAGAATGCCTTAGTGCCTATTTTCTTACTTCATCGCTATCAGCTAGAGGCCGTGGCAAAGCAAGTAGGCGGCTTAGTTTATGAATATGAGCGCAAAGGTGACTACACCCAAGCGCAGGGCCAACAGTTTGTAGCACCAGCGGTGCAGCAGCGCGCTATGCAGCAGTTAATTACGGCCACTACCGCCGATTACCTGACGATTCCTGAATCGGTCCTCGCGCTTATTCCACCTACAGCCTACGGCGACGACATTACTCGTGAGCACTTTACGGGCAAAATGGGGTTAATGTTAGATCCTGTCTCTGCCGCCGCTTCGGCATCGAACTTTGCATTTGAGTTGCTATTGCATCCAGAGCGCTTAAACCGCTTAGAGTGGCAAACAAGAAGCACTAAAGACCGACGCAAAAAGGTGGGCGTTTCTATGTTGGTGAAGCAAATACTTAACGTACACTGGTATAAAAATAAGTCGCAAAGCCCATTAGCAAAACGCCTACAGCTAGTGGCGTTAAATGCAGTGATGAAAGCTGTCACTAACGACAAGCTAGCGCCCGAAGTAAGAATGGAAGCCGAACTTGCACTGCTTGAATTCAGCGAGTGGTTAGAGGGTGAAGCTGACGACAATCAGTATGAAATACTGAAACAGCAGTTTGATACTTATTGGGCTAGTAAGACGTGGCCAAATACCTTTGAGGTAGAACCTCTACCGCCAGGTTCGCCGATTTAGAAAAGCTTAGATGGTTATTTCCCGTGGTTCGTTTTTGAAGCTGAAATTATTTGCACTGTTGCAAAATTAATGAGTATGTTTTGGTTACCCAATGTTGAAAGTGAAGTGTCTCTGGATAGGCTAATGACTCAGGTAATTAGTTTAGAATTGTATGGTCCGCAAAAAAATCTAATTGATTTTTACTTCACTTTTTCAATTCAGGGTAACCAAGCGTCGTGATATTACCATGCTCTGAAATAATAATTTCAATTTCGTTGGTTTCGTGCGAGTGCCTATCGAGCCGTGAACGTTTGGGGTAGAATATTTCTTGGTTTTCTGAGCCTCGCCAGCGAAGGTAAGTATTTCTTTTGTCTTCTTGGTACCTCCCTGCAACTATGATGTCTGCGTATTCAAGAAGCGGTTTCCAATATCCCATTTGTTTCAGTTCGTGCGGTTCGTAACCTGTGTAAGTCATTATTGATAGGCTACTATGCTTCCGTATTTCTGATAGAAGCCAGAGCGTATTTTCAGGTTGTTGCATAGGCTCGCCACCGAGAATTGTTATGCCATCTATGTTTGAGGCCCGCAAAATTTGTTGAAGCAATTCAAAGCGGTGGATTAAGGTTCGAGGCCTATTTGGCCACATCTCTTCATTCCAGCAACCTTTACATCCAAGAGTACAGCCCTGCACCCATACTGTATAACGCGAGCCAGGGCCATATATATGAGTGACGGGCTCAATATGAGAAATGTTGAAATAATCTGCTGGCTGAAATTTCATATTGTTCGTGAGCATACTAGCTGAATTTTTCCGTTTATATGCTTTTCTTTAACGACATAGCCTTGCGCTTTTGCTCGCTCAATGGCTCGCTTTCGAGTTTCCTCTACTCTAGCTTTACGCTCTGCCTCAATACGTTGCTTTTCCAACTCAGCTAGATATTCAAGGTAAATGTTATATTGCTTTGTGTACTCAGCGGAAAGCTCTTTTAAAAAGAGTCCAACCGATTGATATTGTTTGCTAGTTTTACTAACTAACCTCCCATTCATTTCACTTGAGTCATGAAGTAAAACCCATTGGTCATTCACAAGGCGAAAGTATTGATGCCCGTAGTAATCTTTGCGATTTGTTATTATGTCACTCACTTGAAGTGGGTTGCTGTGGTTAAAGGAACTTACATTGTCAATTGTGACAATAGTTGGCTCGTAACCTAATACGTCTAGTGCATTTACAAGAACATCTTGAATTGTAAATGGGGTTGCTGTGGTGATTACTGCACTCAAAGGCTGCCTCGATTATTGGTTATGGTTCGATTACTCACTAGTTCATTTGCTTGGAAATATTCATCTGTCTTTTTAATATTTACTATATTGAGTTCTTGCTCTAATAAGCTTTCTACTGCTTCTAGACAGGTTTCTCCTTTGAAGCCATCCGTCTTCGCTGTGATTTTTCCTTCATCATCAATCGTGAGAATCACTTTTTGCTCAGGCATTTTCTTTTTCCTGTTCCCGCTTTATGCATAAAGCAGCTCCTAGCCGAACTGCATCCTTTCTTGCTTGTTCAATGTGCTCTTGAAAATACACAACTAAGTACAGTTTATTATTTGCACTGAATAGCTTTAAATTATTTGCAGGTAATTCAGCTGACGGCCAATTGATATTGAGTGATTGGTCTTCTTTGATACCAAGCTGTTTATCAAAGTGGTCGGATAGTTCCTTCGATATAGTGTTTTCGCTCTTGTGATCTTCCAATGCTTGCTTGCAGCTAACGACATTTCTTTTTGACTGCTCTACTTTGTCGGCAAGTGTTTCTAGTGACTTTGATAACTGATTAAGTTGTGAATTAGCGTTGTTTATCAGACTTTTTAGTTCACCAGGCCACTTTTTCGCTGCTTTGCTGGTTTTAATTAACTTGCTAAGCTCTTCAAAGTTCGATGGAGTATTTTCATACTGTTCGTTTTTTTCGTTGAAAGACTGTAATTTCTCTTGCGCTTGACTTTTAACAAGGTCTTTTTTCTTCTTAATTTCTATAGTTTGCTGCTCTTTTCTTGAAACGCTTTTTTCATAAGCATCTTCACTTTCCCTTAGTTTAGCTAGAAGCGATTCTTGTTTTTCTTCCCACTGTTTCAGCGCCTTAGCTTTCTGCTTTTCAGCCTCAGTATCTTTTTTCCTGCGGGATATATCAAACCCCACCTTTTTTAAAAGCGCCATTTTTTCTTCACGGTCAGCTGGTGAGCTTGAGCTTGGCAAAAAGCTGCTAAGCTCTCTCAAATTTCCAGTGTTTTCCTTCACCGCACGATTCTGACCCAGCAAAAACTGCTTTAATTTTCCGATCAATGGACCCTTTTTTAATTCATCAAATGTTGACTCTAAACTTTCTATTTTAGCTCTCAGCGTATTTATAGCTGCATGCCATTGTTTATCAGCTCTTCCCCATTGTTCGACTAACTCAGCTTGTACTGCGCCTTTTGGTAAATAGGGAGGATGGATACGTACATCGTACTGAACGCTCTTAGCAATGTTATTCTTTTGAAACCCTGTTTGGCTGCAAACAAGTGTCGATGGTTCAGCGTCTAAAAACTCTTCGAAGGAGTCGCAAATGAAATCTTTAAGTTCAGTAGATATATTTTCTTTGCAAGTAAGAGGCTCTGAGTTTAATGAATCCGGGTATAGAATCGCTTTGCCAACTATATTTTCAACAGTCGTTTCGTAGGATAGCTGCCATTTCATGGAAGCAATTAACTCTTCCAGTGAAGTTTTAAGCTCTAAGGCTTGTTGTCCGTTAAGTTCTAATGCCCAATTTACGCTGTTAGAATTAGCTTCGTCAGGGAGAAGCCATATTTTATTATTGCCAGCGCTAATCGTTGGTAAGTTTCTTTCTGCTAAAGCAACGTGCAGCTGCTTTTCAATACTTGAAGATACTAATTGATTCAGCTTTCTACTCGCTATAACTTTTGCTTGTAGTGCAGTTGATAACTGAAGGTCAGTCGTACGCTTTGTTTGGCAAAGAAACTCAGCGGTGTCACACTTCAAATGATCGTTTAATTTATGCGCTTGATGAAAATCATGATTGGTTACTATTTTCGTATCAAAAGATGCGACTTTCGACTCTTCACCTTCAGAGATCTCATGCGTAGCGCTATTCCAGAATAAATAGCAAAAGCTTCGATAGCTATCATCGAGTTGGCTTTTATTGAGTGTTGCTTGATAACCACCAAGGTTAATACTGCCTCGTGCATTTAACGTATTACAGTCTGAAATCCACAGACTTCCTACTTGTGCAACGCCATACCGAATAAAACAGCGGTCTTTTAGTTTAGCAATTACTGAGGTGTTCTTTTTTTTATCGCCCAAACATAGATAAACACGAAGATCTTTTTCATCTACATTTTTACGAATGATATCTACGTATTTTTCTTCTAAAGCGTTGGTGCTAATAAAAAGGGTCTGCCTACTCCCATTAAGAAGATCTTTTACAGCCTCGTCAGTTGAGGGGGTAAGCCACTCGGTTTTAAATTTGCTTTCTTCACAACCTTGACTGATGAACAATGGAGGTAAAGGATGCGATGAAAAATCTTTGGTGAATCGCTCTTCTCTAGCAACTATTTGCTCCATTAGTTTTTCTCCAAATACTTTAAAAGGAACTCGGGCAAATCACTGCGCGACATTGGCGTAAACGTGGGGTAGCCGACTACTTCCCATTCATCATTTTGTTGTTGTCTTAAAAAGTCTAGGCTAGTACTGACTTTCCATATTCGTTCATTCTGGCTTGTTTCTATAATCCAATAACGGTCGTGATTTTCTGGTTTGTTTTTTTCAAAAAAGTCGAGGTCCCAACCATGGGGCTGAATTCGTGTCTCACTATTTCTAGCCGTTAAAAGTGTGCCTGGGCAAGTGTTTGCTATTGCATTAAGAAGTTGCTCTTGCTTATCTGTTCGATAGTATCTGTCTGAAATAAATATACTCGTTATACTGCGATCGTTTGTTAAATGCTGGAGCAGGCGTTGAGGTGTTACGCTGTCTCCACTCTGCAAGGTTAGCGGTATACCTTGCTGGCTGGTTTGTGATGGAATTAGGTCTATTGTTGCTGCAGCATTCCAGTAGGCCCTCTCTCTTCCATTTTCAGCTAGTAAATCCAAAATTTCTTTTTGTCCAATCGGCGGTATATCTAAGTGTGCTAACTGTTTTTTACTTCGCCACAAAAGTTGATCTTTCTCTGCCTGCAATGGGGATACTGGTCGTTGAGTGAAATAACCTTTTAGCCATGTTTGAAGCCAAATTTGTTGATCACTTTTACTATCTGTAGGCTCAATGTTAATAGGCTTGAAACTTTTAATATGCATTTTGCCGACTTCATGAATGTTCAGCGGCTCAGCTGGTAAATCTCTTATTTTGCATGCATTTAAAATAGCAAAATCATCTATTTTGTCTGAAAACGGTAATTGTATAGATAGCCTTTTTGCTATCCATTCACCTTCGAAGTAATCAGCCACAGAGTCGTAAACAACAGTGGTTGGTTTTTGGCTTTCACCTTTAAATGAAAGAGGCAACTCGACTTCATGTTGATGAGCATTTTGCGGGTTACCACCGTGTTTCTTTTCTGGCCACTTAACTTTTACGTTGCATTTCAACTCTACGCTGTTATTAGCATCAAGATTCCAAATTAGCGTAGCATCGTGGCCCATAACTTCTTCAGAGATAACATCAATATCTTTAATTTCCGTATGACAAGTCTTCCAACTTTTGGATTCCTTATCGAACACTGAACATTTAGCTCCACCGTTTATAAAGTGTAGCGTTCTACCTTGCCCTTTTTTGCCTAACGTCTTGCCTTCAATATTAGGACTAAGCGCATCAAGGCGTTGTAACGCTATCAGCTGATTTCCTATCAGTGGGTGTTCGCAGAACCAAAGTTGATATAGGCCTTTTTCTTCAAGTTGAATTGTACCTGTGCGACGGAGCTCTTGCCCTTTTTCGGTAAGGTCAAAATTATTATCATATACGCCGATTTTTTTTAAGTACTCTCGAAGTCTAGGCGGTAATTTATCTGTATTTAATATTCGTTGTAAATCTTCTCTATTGTTAGCAATAGAAAGGGTAGCAATAGCGTGAAACGCTTTAAGTCTTGTTTGCGATTCTAAAATAGTAGCTTTGCTTTGGCTTTGGCTTTGGCTTTGCTTTGGCTTTTCTGTGCTTTTCTTCCGTGGAGCGTTGTTGCGTTTTTTAGGTGTTTTTCGCTCGGGTTCTTTTTCTAATAACACTCCAAGATCGGCAAGGCTGTTTAAGGTTGTCATAGTTCAGTTCCTTTGACGGTATAAGTGCTTCGGGCTAGATTTTTTAGCTCGACCGTAGGTGATTTGTTGGCAAAGTAATTTTCATCTCCAACTATCACCAGTTGGTATCTTGCGCGAGTAATTGCCACATTAAGACGGTTAGGGGAGTCAAGAAAGCCATCTCTCTCGTTATTAACCATAGATAGAATGACTAAGTCTGCTTCCTGCCCTTGGAAGTAATCGACAGTGGCGAGCTTTACGTTGGTATCTTTTAGTTTAAATGTTGAATAGCCCTTATTATTTCCAGAAAGTTTTTGGAGCTCAGAGCGCAGTGCATTTTCTTGGCCTTTATAAAAAGTAAGTATCGCTACAGTAAATGGTTCTCCATCAATATTTTTGCTTCCTTCTGCCCAATCTGCAAAGCGGGAAAGCTCTTCCATGACTTGTTTTACTTCTGCATGGTTTTTATTCTTGTTCACTCTCGCGTTTTTCAAGCTTTTAGGAACATCAACCCAAATTTTATGGCAACACTGGCCGTTACGATTGTATCGCGTGTAGTTCCACTCTCTGTTGTGAGAAACTTTACTGCCATTTTTTAACGACTTTCCATGGTAAAATTGTTTACCTGGGAATTTGGATATATCTGGATGCATTCTATGTTGGTAGCTAAGTGTTACTTGTCGGGCATTCTTCTCACTCGAACGAAAGCCACCATTCAGTGTGTGCAAGCTGTCTCTTTTTCGCTTTTGTAACCCAGCACCAGATAACGCTTCTAAAACAGATGGAAATGCAATATTTTTCAACTGAAAAACTCGACCTTCTGTATCTTCAGTTTTTGGCAATAACCGTTCTATCGTTTTTTTGTAATTACGTGTTTTATCGTCGAACGAACTTACTAGCCTTAACCAGTACAAACGTTCCAAGCGCCAGCAAAGCTCTTCTGCCCAACTCGTGGCTTTAAGTCCTTTCATCAGTTCAGAATAGATCTCTTTAGATGAATGGTAGCTTGACCTTCTATCACTCCATTGTTGCGAATTCTTAAACAATTTATTGTTTACAAATGCATGATGACTATCTTGCCATTCGGATGAAAGTACCACGGCGTCGGCAGGCAATTTGTCTTGTATTTGTGCAAGCGTATTTTTTTCTACAAACAGGATATTGTTCTGCCAAAGGGGCAGATAGTCTATTGGTTTTCTATCTATTACTAACAGTTGGTCAACTGCCTCATCGCCCAACTCCCATCTTTTCGCTATTTCTTTGTTCAAAGATTTACAAACGTCGTGACTTACCGGCAATACAAGTTGATTAGTGAACTTATTATACTTATCGCGCAATTGTTCAATTAAAAAGCAGGCCTCTTGAATCGCTGAGCTGAGTAAGATGTCTGGCTTTTTTCTGTATCCCGGCCTAAGCATTAACTTTTGCAGATTAGCGACAATTTGTTCTCTATCTGTAAATGGGGAAAGCTGCCGAATATCACCAACCAAAATATGCTTAGCTGCGTAGCGTGCGGGTACTAGAAACTCTTGAAAAGGTGTTTTGCTGCACTCGTCTATAATCATCACATCGAATGCTGGTGTAACGTCGGGAAGGGTTACATTCTCGTTGTTGAACAGGCGCATGATCCCAATGGTTGTTCCACATACAAGGTTGGCACTATCGACCAGTAGTTGCTCGCTGCATTCAAAATCGACACTATAGTCTTTTTTTAGGTTATCAAACTGATAATGTTCTACTCCCCTCGCGTTATTGGCATCACCAATACGAAGAGGAAATACTAAATCTTGAAGACTATTACTATCTATCCGCTCTAAAACATTATTAATAGCCGCGTGTGTTGAAGCTGTTAATAACACGCGTTTTCCTTGCTTAACCAATTGAACAATGAGTTCTAATATCGCAGTCGTTTTTCCTGTG
>NZ_BLIG01000016.1 GCF_009811415.1 Alteromonas sp. KUL106
CCTGGTGGGCCGTCAAGAATGGCAAAATCGTTAGACGCAAGCGCTTTGCATACAAATTCCCTTTGCTCTAAGCAGCCATCAAAACTTGTATCTGTAAGTATTTTCCACGATTTTTCATTAAGCGACTCCGGTGCTATTTCCGGCCACACCATGCGGTCGCGGTCTGAAAACAATGATAAGAGATTAAAGTTTCCTAGTGTAGGCGCCTTCTTAAGTGCTTGAATTGCATCTCGCTGTATAAATAATTGGCTTACATCAGCTAACGCCTTAATTTCGTCATCGTTAGGGTAAACACTTTCAATTCGTTTATCTTTTTTACCTAAAAGAAGCCTGCGCTCTTCACTGTCAGATTTAATAACCTTGTATTCGTCATTTCCTCTGCCATTTCTATCTAAAATACGAGCATTGTCGCTAAAAAAATAATCTAATGCCGACACGCCGGTATCATCATTCGACTCTGGCTCTATGAGCTGTATCCATTTATCTTGCTTATGTTCTTTAAGCTTTATTTCTAAATTCCAAGCATCATAGGTAACACTCTTTAGTTTTGGAGCATCTTTATGTTTTGCTGTGATAATACGCTTGCTTTGTTCAGTACTTATTTCAAAATCTGCATTTGAGAGTGAGCTTCCATTGCCAGACAGGTTCGAAATATTTAGTTCCTTCAACCACGCGTTAGTAATATTACTCACCGCACAGTTAGGTAAATTTGGAGAAATATTGCTGCTAATTATCCATGCATTATCAAACTCTTCAGCATTACTTGGTAGAGACTCATCGCTAAATTGGTTTTTAAAGCAAAAGCTTACTTCAATACCATTTATTGTTAATTGATCTCTACTCGGAACAATGTGGTGATAAATTTTGATGGTTTTATCGTTAACTACCCTGTGTTGAACCCTTATGCCATTTAATTGAACATTTGAGGCTTCATTGAGTGAGTTCTGGCACTGTACTAGTGTTAACGTATAGCCTTGCCAAACCGCGCGATTATTGAAAAACTCTATTGTTTGTTCATAACCTTTTAGATTTACCTCGAATCGATCATCTTTTTTTCTCAAATTATAATGAGCGATAGTGACGATTTCTCGGTTCGGTCCTCTACCAATTTCAAGAGGAGCATTGCAATCGGGCGCAAAAAATTCATCCACTTCATGAATATCTAGCTCGTACCAACCAATGTTGTCATCTACTATTTCAATGATGTTTTCTGGGACTATTTTAAATATTTTTGTTTGCAGCGTTATTTCATATTTCCGATCGTGCAAGGGGCGCCATTTTGCTACTACCTCTTTATTTTTGAAGGCTGAAATACTGTTGTTAAGATAATTAACAAAAGGGGTAAGCCCGTTATCGACGTCAGTTGCTAGTTGAGTCGCTTGCTCTGCGCTATTACAAAGCGCATTATAAAATAAATTGCTCATGTACTACCTAAGAAACAAATGGGTTTTCAATTTCCGTTTTAAGTTTTGGCTGCGGTGAGGATTTTTCAGAGGCTTTTACATCTTCTGGCTCTTCACTGCTTGCCTTAACTGCTCTTCCTTTCGCCCATTTTCTAGTGTCATTGATAAGTTCATGCATGGTTACTGAGAGTGGGGATGTTGCTTCTAATGCTTGTTGAATGTGACTTTTATCTAAGTCACATCCCTCGTCAAAAGCGACAAACATAGCTTCTTTGATGGCTTCTTCAAGCTCTGCGCCCGTAAAACCTTTTGAAGTCTTTGCAAGGCTACGTACATCTTCTTGGCTAAATTCGTCTGCTCTTCGTCGACTACGAAGGTGTACGGTGATTATTTCTTCTCTTTCGTTTGCTGTTGGCAAGTCAACAAAGAAAATCTCATCTACTCGCCCTTTACGAAGCAGTTCGGGAGGTAAATGAGAAATATTGTTTGCCGTTGCAACGACAAACACCGGTTTGTCTTTTTCTTGCATCCAAGTAAGAAAGCTACCTAGAACACGTGCTGTTGTTCCACCATCTGTAGAACCAGAGCTTTGCATACCAGATAACCCTTTTTCTATTTCATCAATCCACAATATGCTGGGTGAAAGCGCTTCAGCTAACTGCAGCGACTGACGCATATTATCTTCAGACTGACCGACAATTCCGCCATAAATTTTACCCATATCAAGTCGCAACAAAGGAAGTTGCCAAGCATTTGCAACGGCCTTCGCGGCTAGGCTTTTACCAGTTCCTGGAAGGCCTAGAAGTAATACTCCTCTTGGATCTTCTAGACCAAAGTCTTTTGCATGAGAAGTAAATGCTTGTTTTCGTCTGTTTAGCCATGTTTTAAGGTTCGCTAGGCCGCCAATATCATCTAGTGTTTCCTTTGGATGAAAGTATTCAAGATGCCCATTTTTGCGAATGATTTGCTCTTTTTCTTCTACAATAAGCGGAATTTCAGCTTCGCTTATGCGTTTTTTTTGTGATGCTGCTTTTGCAAAAGCAAGTTGAGCCTCGCTGGTAGACAAGCCTAATGCGGCGCTAAGCACTTCATCCGTAACTCGGTAGTCGGATTCGGCGATATTGAATGTCTGCTTAGCTTGCTTTGCTAATCTTTCTAAATCGGACTTGTTTGGCAGTGGAAGAGTAAGAATTTGAGTTTCTTTTTCCAATTCTACGGGAAGACGGTGTATGGGTTGCGACATAACCAATGTTATATCTCTAATCTTTTTCCCTGCCACCGAAATTGCAAAATTTCTAAGGCGAGCGATTATTGCGTAATCTGCATCAGTTAAATTGGGGTGGAAGTCTTCCAACAATACAATGCAGTTGCTTGGTTTTGGAAAATGCTCATCGTCATCCTCGAAAACGCCATTAAGCCAATCAATAGGAATAGCAGGTTGTTTTGTTTCTTCAGGGGCATCTGGAGACGGGTAGGTTACATTTTCGCGTAAGCCTTGGATGCGATCCCATATATAAGTGTTGCGGCCTAAGGTTTCCGCAACAGTCGCAACTTCGGCTCTTATCCTTAGTGTATCGTGACTGATAATTTGAATTATTGGAGCACCAGCTGCAATGTTACTTTCTAATAGCTTATTGAAAGTCATTTAGAGTCCATTCTTTTTTTAAGAGCAAGAAAGTTACCAAAAGAAAAAATAGAATAAAAGTGCTCTTTATTGAAAATTCACATAATTGTTATAGAAAACCTATTACATAAATTCTCTTTTGACCTGAAAATTGCTTAATAAATTCTTAAAAGTTATGCGCAACTTACTGTGCAGTGACATGCACTCCGTGCGTTCGCTTTTTTATCATAGTGTTTTTCACTTTCTAAAATTCAAATTGTATTTTTATTAGATGTAAATTTATAACTCCCGATAATTAGTAAACACCTTGTAAAGCTGCGTTCCACTCAATACCGAAGCCGACGGGAAGTGCAGAATAGGGATCAAATCGCACGGCGCTTCTAAAGTCCTGCTGCCGTTATCGGTATCGAGATCGTCGATATTTAAAATTTGTGCTAGCGGCTCGCCTTTTTTTACGGTTTGGCCGGGTTTTGCCATGTATTCCACCATGCCGCCCCAATTAGTAAACAAGGTTTTGTAGTCTTTTAAATACACGCCTAAACGCTGCATTGCTTTTGGTTTAATATCGCACTCGTGTAATACACCCTTGGCGTTTAAGTAGCTAAGAATACTGGTGGCGTCTATATTGCCTTCTTTAAAGTCGATCACCTCTTGACTACCCATTTCAAGCGTAAAGGCTTCAACGTTAAAGCTAATTTCCCGTTCTAAATTTGTTTTTATGCTTTCTTGTAGTGTCCACCATGGGCAGAACGTTGCTTCGTCTAACGCCCCTGCAAATACGTTTGGAATAAAAATACAGTGAGGAATGTTGAACAGCTTGGCGCTGTCTTTGGCGTATTCGGGAATATAAACGTGGCGGGTAGACACCGGGCCGTTGTGAAGATCCAGCACGAAGTCGGCGTTGACCGCCATTTGCTGTAGCTTTAGGTTAAGCTGCTGTGCTAGTCCTAAACCCCACGGTTCAGCCAGTTTATTGTCGATAGCGTTAGACAGGTGAGCACGAAAACGTTGCTTTATGCCTTCAATCGACTCTTCGCGAGTCACGGTTTTGGCGAAATACTCCACCGCACTTTTATCAAAGAAGTAGCCGCGGTTCCAGTTTGTTCCGTTCACAGGGTCGAAGCGGCCTAGCGTGTATTCACCGGCTTTAATATTGGTACCAATGGGATTACAGTTGGGCACCAGTATAATTTCGCCGCAAATATCCATATCTTTTAAGCGCTGTATAAGATGATAGATAACCACATTGCCTTGCACTTCAGCGCCGTGAATAGAACTTTGAATATACACAGTGGGGCCAGGGCGCGCGCCTTTCATACGATAAATAGGCACGTTCATGTTACGTCCAGACGCGTTTTGCGCCACTACCATGTGTTTTTTTACTACTTGGGTTGTCATTTAAATCAACCTATTTTCTGTCTTGTTCTTTGTTTTAGTCTGTTGCTTTTAACCACGTCTTTAGAATTGCATGCTGCAAAAGCCTGTAAACTTAACAAGCACATAGCTCGCAATCTACGCCTTTAGGTAGCTTCCAGTTTCGCCACTCGTGCGACAGAGCATCAAACGTCATTAACGTGTTTTTAGGCATATTATCGAAATCCAGCAATACTTGCATAGCTAGCAAGGCTTGGTAAGTACCAATAATATTTACTACTGGCGAGAATATACCTGCCTCAACGCAGCTTAAATCGGGCGATTCAAACAGCGTCCGCAAGCATGCATAGCAACGGCTCTTACCGGGTATAGCCACGAAAAGCTGGCCTTCAAAGCGAATGGCTGCGCCCGATACTAGCGGAGTATTTAGTTTGAAACACAATGCGTTTATTAAATCTCGCGAGTCTGTATTGTCGGTGCAATCTAGCACAACGTCAGCACGCTCTATGGCCTGTTTTAACGCTGGTGACAGCTGAGTAGCGCCGGGCGCCGAAAACGGTTCAGCCATTACGGTAATGTCGCAGTCGCTGTTTATTGCAGTAAGCCGCGCTTTAGCTGCCTCTACTTTATTTGTGCCTACATCTTGTTCGCTAAACAAGGTTTGCCTTGGCAGATTAGTGGCCTCGACTGTGTCGTGGTCGATAATTGTCAGTGCGCCCACGCCACTGGCGCAAAGACTAGTGGCGGCCGCGGTGCCAAGCCCGCCAATACCAATAATACAAATGTTGGCGTTTAGCAGCGCTTCTTGACCGTCTAGGTCAACTTTGGGAAGCACAATATGGCGGTTATAACGCATAGCCTGCTGATTAGTTAGGCTTTTAAACATAGTTTATGCCAACTTAGTTGTTGAATTCATGGCATGCACCCTTATAAAGTGATTACCAAATAGTATTTTGGCTGGTACTTTATCAAAATCCGCCAAAATGTCGCATATCAAATTAGGATTTCATATGTCAGTTGTCAGCCAACCCCTTAATATTGCCGTACTTACTATTTCAGATACGCGTACCCTCGAAAACGACAAGTCGGGAGACTACTTGAAAGAGGCGCTTACCTCAGTTGGCCACAATCTTTATGACCGCGACTTGGTGAAAGACGATATTTATCAGCAGCGCGCCGTTGTGTCCAAGTGGATAGCTGATAAAAACATTCATGCGATATTAATTACTGGTGGTACAGGCTTTACGCACCGCGACTCAACGCCGGAGGCCATCAGCGTTTTGTTCGACAAAGAGGTCGACGGCTTTGGTGAGCTATTCCGCCAAATTAGCTATGAAGAAATTGGTACGTCAACGATTCAATCTCGCGCGGTAGCCGGTTTTGCCAATAATACCGTCATTTTCTGCCTGCCAGGCTCAACAGGCGCGTGTCGTACGGCGTGGGAAAAGATTATTGCTAGCCAGCTTGATGCTGACTTTAGACCGTGTAACTTCGTAAAGCACTTGGTGGAAGCATGAGCACCTTTAGCCATTTAAATGCTGGCGGCGAAGCCAACATGGTAGACGTTAGCGACAAAGACGTAACTATGCGGGAAGCCACAGCAGAAGGGTTCTTGTACGTAAGCGAAGACGTAATTCGCCAAATCTCTGAAGCGAAAATTGCGAAAGGTGATGTGTTCGCTGTGGCCCGCGTTGCCGGTATTCAAGGGGCAAAACGCTGTGCCGAACTCATTCCACTTTGTCATCCATTGGCGCTGTCAAAAGTAGATATTAACTTTGACATTCAAGCTGACCAAAACCGCATTAAAGCTATCTGCTATTGTAAGCTGAGCGGTAAAACCGGTGTTGAAATGGAAGCACTCACGGGGGTAAATGTAGCGTTGTTAACCTTGTTTGATATGTGCAAAGCCATCGACCCTGGCATGCATATGGAGGGGATACGAGTACTGGAGAAAAAGGGTGGTAAGACAGGCCACTGGCAGTCTGCTTCCTAGCGCACACAAAGAGTAGGGTGCTTTAAAAAACACTAGGTTTTATTGCACAACGCACTGAATTAACAGCGTACTTCAACTTGAGTATCGTTTAGAAGCTAAGAAAAACCAAACCAGTGCACAAGCACTGGGCAGCGTCAAAAAGGCATACCAAAAGGCAAAGCATGCAGATAACGGTAAAAACATTCGCACAAACCCGAGAGATTACGGGTGAAGATAAATTTGCGCTTAATTTAAGCGACAACAGCACTATTGCAACCGTAATTTCGCAGCTTAAACATCGCAACGACAAGTGGGCGTTAGCCTTAGAAGGCAGCGTACTCACTGCTCGTAATCAGGAGCTCTGCGATCTCCAAACCGTACTCAGCGACGGTGATGAGCTGGCGCTTTTCCCTCCTGTGACAGGGGGGTAGCTATGTTCGCGCTAGTTCAAGCTGAAGATTTCGACCAAGGTGAGCTGTACGCTAGGCTAAAACAGTCTGCAGATGAGAAGGCCTGCGGCAATACCGGCGCGATTGTTACTTTTACTGGGCTAGTGCGAGATTTTAATAACGCTGGCGATATAGACGGCATCGAATTAGAGCATTACCCGGGCATGACTGAAAAGGCGCTGATGCTGCTGGTTGAACAAGCCATAGAGCGGTTTTCTCTTAACAGTGCTGGCGCGCTACACAGGGTAGGGCGTATATATAATAACGAACAAATTGTATGGGTGGGTGCTGCTGCTCCCCATCGCCAAGCGGCGTTTGACGCGGCAAGCTTTTTGATGGACATGCTTAAGCAGTCTGTTCCCCTTTGGAAAAAAGAATTTAAGGGAGATCAATCTGAATGGGTTGCGGCAAAAGCGTCAGACGACAAAGCTGCGCTGAAATGGATGCAAAAAACATAATGTTTTTTTCTTCTGCTACGCAATCTTCACGGTTTTTCAGCAATGCTGCTCTCTTTATTTACAGCGTGGTTGTATTTGTAGGGTTCACGGTTTTTACCAGTTCTTCGGCACAGGCGAGCAGTTTCAGTCCGGCAAATCCATCGGTAAACGAAGGCATAGGACGCCATGGTGTTGAGCAAAGCCATTCAGCGATTTTTAAACGAAGGGATAAGATTAGCGTGGCCGTTGCTGCGAACTTTGCAAAACCGTTAAAAAGCATTGCTGAGCAGTTTACCGAATTAACGGGTATAGATGTGGCTGTGACGGTGTCTTCTAGTGGTACATTGTATGCGCAAATTCAGCACGGTGCTTCGTTCGACGTTTTTTTATCGGCAGATCGCGCTAGGCCCCAAGCCTTAGTGGATAACAACCTAGTGCATGAAAGCAATATAGTAGACTATGCTAAAGGCAAGCTGGTCTTTATCCATGCTGGCGACTTGCCGTACGAAGAAAGTTGCAAGCAGGGCAAGGAGCCTTATACGGCAGATGCGAAAAGCCAGCTAAGTGCAAAGCTTATTGAGTGCTTGTCTCTGCAGCTAAGTAAGTTATTGGAGAACCCGCAAATTAAGATAGCCATCGCTAACCCGAAGCTTGCGCCATATGGCATTGCTGCGCAGCAAACGTTGCAAAATTTAGGGTTGTCGCAGCGGGTAGTACCACACAGAGTGATGGGCAAAAACGTGCTGCAAACTCTACAGTTTTACACTACAGGCAGCGTGCAAGGGGCGTTTGTTGCGAATTCGTTGGCTCTCGATTTGCCCTCTAATTTACCTTTTGACGTGGCTCGTGCAGATAGTACGAAAAGCGCTGACGCCACCACTGTGATTATTCCCGTTTCTGACACCTTATATCGACCCATTATCCAGTCGTTAGTCGTTAACAGTAAAACGGCGGCTAGGTTTTCGCCAAACTTATTTGACACGACAATACTGGTTGATGAAGCGATGGATAAAGACGAAAGAACCGCATCCAAGCCGTTTAATTTAAGCCATGCCGATGGCGTGCCATCAGCCAGCCTTTTTGTGCAATATGTGTTATCGCAAAGTGTGCAGCATAGCTTAAATGATTGGGGTTACGAGTCAGTTAATCTATTCGGTGCAGGTCAATAAACATGCTTGCGGAATTCTTTGGGGCGTCGACGCTTGAAGCCATTTTGCTTACTTTGAAGCTAGCTTTTATCACCAGTACCTTGTTGTTGCTAATAGCGCTGCCGTTGGCGTGGTTTCTAGCAAACTGGCAAAGTAACGCGAAGCCTTTGGTGATGTCGGTACTCGCATTGCCTTTAGTGCTGCCGCCAACGGTGTTGGGATTTTATCTGCTTGTTGCGTTTTCGCCGCAAGGTGCGTTAGGGCAGGGGTGGCAAAGCCTTACAGGCAGCAGTTTAGCGTTCAGCTTCGAAGGCTTGGTGCTAGGCTCTGTTATCTACTCACTTCCATTTGCCTTACAGCCTTTATACAGCGGCTTTTCGCAATTAGATGGCCGTTATTTAGATGTCGCAAAAACATTAGGTTTTTCAGCCACCGAAGCTTTTATGAAAATTGTGCTGCCTTTGAGTAAGGCACCCATTGTGGTAGCCCTAGGCTTAAGTTTTGCTCATACCATCGGCGAATTTGGTGTGGTGCTAATGATAGGCGGTAACATTCCTGGGGAAACTCAGGTGCTGTCTATTGCGCTATATGAACAGGTAGAAGCATTGGAATACGACAGCGCACATAATCTTGCTCTCGCACTTTTGATATTTTCGTTTGTGATGCTTGCCGCGCTGTATCGTTTTAACGGAATATCCCGCAGTGTTCAAGGGCGCTAGCATGCAAATATCTGCACAACTACAAAATCGTATACATGCACACATCTCACTTAAGCCGCAAAGCCGGTTTATAGGGGTTGCTGGCCCGTCTGGTGCGGGCAAAAGCACCTTGTTTCGGGCACTTGCCGGCGTAGAAAAAAACGCAAAAGTCGTAACACCTTGGGCAGCCCAAAAGATCGGCATCGTCTTTCAGCAGCCTATGCTGTTTCCCCATACCGATGTTCGGGGAAATTTAGCCTTAGCGCAACGTCACGCAAGCGCCAATGCGATGTCTATAGAGGCGTGTTTGCGTGGTTGTTGCTGCGAACATTTAATTGATAAATCCATCCACTCGCTCTCTGGTGGTGAGGCCCAGCGCATAGCGATTGTGCGTGCGTTAGTAAATGGGCCAGATGTATTATTGCTCGATGAATCGTTAAGCGCGATTGATACCTTCACCCGTCGTAAAATTTACCAGTTTTTGAATAATTTATGTGTGTCGGGGCAGCTTACCTGTTTTGTGGTTTCTCACGACTTAGACGATCTTGCGCTGTTCAGCGATGAGCTAGTTTATATTGACCAAGGTCGCGTCGAGCTTTGTGGCCCGACGCGCGATGTACTGGCGCAGGTATTTGACAAAGAAGCCGTTATGACGCCATCTAGTGTGCTTGAAGGGGTGAAGTTTGCTTCAAGGGGCAACGCCAGCGAACAGTTAACTAACGCTAGTCTAAGTGAATACCCGATGGGAAGCTCGATTGAGCGCGTTAGGGTGGCGGGGTATGAGATTTTTGTTAGCGAAGAATCGCTGTCTTATTCATCGCAAAATGACGGTGATGAAGTGCCTGTTCGCTTTGCGGTGAAAGCGTGTGATGTCAGTATCGACACCAACATCGCCGATTTTGGCAGCGCCAGCACTATCAGCATTTTAAACGCGCTGCCCTGTACTATATCGAGTATAGAGCCTGTGATGCGTTCTACAAACGCGTCTGACGGCGCAGCAAATCAGGCCCACAACAATTTAAGAACTGCTTACAGCGCCAAGGTGTTGCTAAAACTAAACGTAATAGGCAGCAGACAAACGTTATACGCCCGTATCAGCTGTATTTCTCTAACCCGTCTTAATCTAGACGTGGGGATGCAGGTGATTGCACGGTTTAAATTGCCTTAGAGTAGCTGCTAAGGGTTTCGCTTGTATTGAGGTAAGCGTCGAAACGTGCGCAGACAGCGCGAATATAAATGCGCGCTGATTCAGGTACTCGAATATACCGGGACGTGATTTCAACAAGCCCATCGGCTTCAAGCCCAGACAAACTCTCTAATGCGTTAATAAAATACTCATTGAATATAATGTGGTGTTTGTCTGAAATAACGTTTTTGTCTACTGCCAAGTTGCACATTAAGCTTGATATGACGTCTCGGCGAATAAGGTCGTCTTGCGTGAGTGACAGCCCAACTTTGGCTATCGGTAAATGATCGTCAATACGCTGATAGTATTCTTTTAAATCTTTGGCGTTTTGGGCAAATGCATTGCCTATTGTACTGATTGCCGACACGCCAACACCAATTAAGTCGGTATCGCCGCGCAATGTGTAGCCCTGGAAATTTCGATGAAGCTCACCTTTATTTTTTGCAATGGCTAATGCATCGCCGCTCAGTGCAAAATGATCTAAACCAATCATTTCATATCCCACGCTAGTAAAGCTATTCACAGCAAGCTTGTATAACGCTGCCTTCTCTTCGCTATCAGGAAGAGTCTCTGGTGGAAATTTCCGCTGCGCAGCAAAACGTTCAGGAAGGTGCGCATAGCTAAAAAGCGAGATTCGGTCTGGCATCATTGCTTTGGTTGCGGCTATGGTCGATTTAAACGTTTCTCGTGTTTGATTCGGCAGACCGTAAATTAAATCTAAATTTACGGAATCAAATCCCAATGTACGTGCTTCAAACACTAAATCAGCAATGTGTGACGTGCTTTGTACTCTATTGATGAGTTTCTGCACATTGTAGTCAGTGTCTTGAAGACCAAAGCTAATGCGGGTGTAGCCCAAGCCTTTTAATTTTTGCAAATAGGCTTTATCCACATTTCTCGGGTCTAATTCGATAGAAAGCTCGGCGCCTATTTCAAACGTAAAGTGTTTTTTTAAAAGGTACATGAGAAATGTGTGCTGCTTTGGACTAAGGAAACTGGGTGAGCCTCCCCCTAAGTGCAGCGAAACCACAGACTTGCCGTCTACCAAATAACGCTTAGACAAAATTTCTCTCTCTAGATACGCTAAATAGATGTCAGCTTTCTCATTGTGGCGGGTGACCAATTTGTTGCAGCCACAGTAATAGCAAAGGGTCTTACAAAAAGGGATATGTACGTACAAACTTACGGCTGGCGCTTTAGACACAGTAAGTGCCTGAGGGTAAATATCTTTTTTCAAAGGCTGGAACTTAAGTGCAGTAGGATATGATGTGTAGCGCGGCGCATGTTGCGCATATTTTTTAATAGTAGAAGCATCGGTGCTCTGCTGTGTAGTCATTTTATTCATTTTTTATATACACTTAGTTCTGCTGGCTCAGCGCCTATTTATGGGGCAAATTAAGCATAACTTATTCGACGGGAACGTAATTTGATCTACTTCAAGGTTTTGCTATTAAACACCGCCATTATTCTTCTGCTTCCAGTGGTTTTTTTACAAGCGTTATGGGTAAGAAAGAGAACCGTTGTGTTGCCAGAACCTCAAGGGGAAAGAGTGTTCTGTTCAACGAATAGTAATGAATTACCAAGCACGAACATACTAATAGTGGGGGACTCTGCCGCTGCAGGCGTTGGCGCAGAATCACAGGAGGGGGCGTTAGCTGGGCTGATTTACTTATACCTTTCACAGCATGGTCCAAGTCGTGTTTCTTTACATGCTAAAACGGGTTACAAAAGTGAAGATGTGCGCAATCTTTTACACCAAATACCTGAACAATGCTTTTCGTCAACCATTGTCTCAATGGGCGTTAATGATGTCACAAAATTTGTATCGATTAACCGCTGGCGACGGAACATAGAAGCGATATGTGCCCTGTTGAACACAAAATTTAGTTGTCGACACATTCTATTTACGGCCCTGCCTCCTATACACGCGTTTCCTGCTTTGCCCCAGCCCTTGAGAGGCTTACTGGGTTTAAGAGCCTTGTTACTCAATCAAGCGTTGAAAGAATCGATTGCTGCCCGTACTGATGCTGACATTCTTTATGTTCGTGCATTACATTTTGGCAAAAGCGCGAAAGATGCAGGAAAAAGCGGCTTGATGGCAAAGGATGGCTTTCACCCTTCTACCCAGGGCTATGAAATTTGGGCACGTTCAGCGCTCACGCATTTGCGATCATCTTAGCCTTTTGCGACGTACACTATGCACAAGGGGTTGAAGTTTCTTTTTGTAACCTCATCTAAGGGTATTCTATAAACGAATATATCTAAAAACTTCGGTTAAACGGGTTATGTTAAGGGAGTCAATATGCAAAAAGTAACCGTAAATATGGTGTCTGACGTGGTATGTCCGTGGTGTATCGTGGGGTATCAAAGATTACAAAAAGCCATTGAAACTCTCGATGACATTGACGTTGATATTAAGTTTCATCCGTTCGAGCTAAACCCAAATATGCCGCAAGAAGGGCAAAATCTTCGCGAGCATATCATGGAAAAGTATGGCATCAGCGAGCAGCAAAGTGCAGAAAACCGAGCGCGCCTTGCAGCGGTGGGTAAGGAGATAGGTTTTACGTTTAACTTTACTGATGACTCGCGCATGCAAAACACGTTTAAAGCGCATCAACTCATTCACTTTGCTGCAGAAAATGGTCTTGAAGAAGAAATGAAGTTGAGCCTATTTAACGCTTATTTTACTGATGGAAAAGACGTTAACGATCTAGATGTGCTTATAGCGCTTGCTGGTGATATAGGTCTTGATAAAGCGGAAGTTGAAGAAGTAATTCAAAGCGCTAAATATGCCCAAGCAGTGCGCGAGGAAGAAAGCGTTTGGATTCAAAGAGGTATACAGAGCGTTCCTACTTTTGTGATTGGCAATCAGGGCGTAGCAGGTGCCCAAGAGCCAGCAACCTTAGCAGCGTTCATTCGCCAAGCGGCTTCTCAGCAATAACCGGGTTAAATAGGTTTTGGGGAATTCATGAGTAATCACGTTAACCATTTGCTGGCACAATGGCTTCCGCTGAGAGATAAGCACAAATGGGTGCTGGGCTTTATTTTCAAAACGGAAGGCTCATGCTATCGCAAAGCGGGCGCTATGATGTTGTTTAGTGATGCCGGGCATCAATTGGGTATCTTAAGTGGTGGGTGCTTGGAAAGTGACATTGTTAAGAAAGCCCAGCGCGTAATGACCGACGGCGTCAGCCGAACCGCGGTTTACGATGATGAAGACGAAGAAGATATCGCTTTCAAACTAGGTGTTGGATGTGGCGGCGTAGTGCACTTGGCACTCGTGCCGGTAAATGACAATAACGCCTATCTATCCCTTGATACGGTAAGTAAGACGCTGTCCAAGGGGTACGCTTGTGAATGGACGTGTACTGTTGATGGAACACAGGGCGCATGCGAGGCGTTGGAAAATGCTTCTGTAAAACCGAGAAAGGCCTTGCTAGATAACGTTGATGGTAAGCGTACGTTATCGGTGTTGATGGTGCCGCCTATTCACCTTCTTGTAATAGGTGGTGGATTCGATGCGACATTTATGACCAAGCTAGCAAACCTTCAAGGTTATTTGGTGAGCTTGTGGGATCCGAGACCGGCTCAAGCAAGAGTAGAGCATTTCCCTGAGGTTAACTATTTAATTGAGGATCCGACGACGGAAGGCTTGCGTCTGCACCTCAATGAGCACAATATCCAAGCGGCGGTGCTTATGTCACATCACCGCGAAATAGATTCAAAAGCACTTCAAGTGCTGAGTAAGCAGTCGTTAACGTATACCGCGATGCTGGGTCCGCTGCATCGCAAGCAAGAAATTATGGACTTGGCAGGACTGAGCGATACTCACTTTACACAGTATTTTGCCAGCCCTGCGGGCTTTGACATTGGTGGTGAACTACCAGAGCATATTGCGTTGTCTGTTATCGCGCAATGTCACGCCGTATTTCACACAAAACACACTCACTTAAATCATTAGATTGACTCCCCAAAGGTTGCGTAAAAGTCTCTCTTAGTCTCGGGGGAGGTCGCGAATTGTGCACGGTTTTGTCTGCGCGCTACCTCTGGTCTTGGCGAGAGACACAGCCACACAAGGGAACGCGAACATTGAAACAATCATCGGCGTACTTGACTGGTATTAAAGCGCCATGTCTTTTTGGGTGTGACCATACCTGCGAAAAAAAGCAGTCATTCGCTGCCTTCTGAATAGTTACACATGATGCATACTCATTCAAAATATCAATTAAACTTATAACGCTGTTTTCCTTAGTATGTTAAATGAAAGTTAACATCTTCATTACATCAGGCAGCGGTATGACAGACATCTATTTAGTACGCCATGGTCAAGCGTCTTTTGGCAAAGCCAATTATGACAAACTTAGTGACCTAGGCGGGCAACAAGCCATCTGGCTTGGTGATTATTTTAAACATCGCAAGATTGAATTTGATGCGGTTTTCTCTGGTGACATGGTAAGACATCACGAAACTAAAGAAGGCATTGCTACTGGTATCGCCACTGAAAACTACGTACTTCCCGAAGTCACTGTAAATAGCGCATTAAATGAATTCAATTTTCAAGCCGTAGCAAAAGCATATTTAATGCGTAACCCCGAGGCAAAAGTGCCTGATGGCGCTTCACCCGCTGAATATTATCGACTACTTAAAAAAGCCATGCTGGCATGGTCGCAGGATGAATTGGCTCATGAACTACTCGATGAGACATGGAGCCAGTTTGAAGAAAGAGTACATCGTATGCTCATGCATCTTCAAAGCACGGACGCAAAACGCGTGCTTGTTGTGAGCTCGGGTGGTGCGATTGCCATGATGCTTAAACACATCCTTGGCTACGACGCTGCTACCGTCATTAATATAAATTTGCAAATACGCAATGCCAGTTTCTCTCAATGCTTCGCAAACCCGCGTGGTGTTCATTTAAATAACTTCAACAGCGTACCTCACCTGGATGTGATTGACAGGTTGCACGCCATTACCTACAGCTAAATGGGGCAATTATGAACTTTGAATATAATGACAAGACTCAAGCGCTTTTAGAAAAGCTAAAAGCGTTTATGAAAGACGAAGTGTATCCGATTGAAAAGGAATATATTCATGCCGTAGAAGGTGGCTCAGCCAACACCGGTGAAGGCCGTTGGAAGACACCGGAAATGATGCATACGTTGAAACAGCGTGCTAAAGAAGCAGGCCTTTGGAATTTATTTTTACCTGAAGAGTACAAACCTTATGGTGCGGGACTGACTAACGCTGAATATGCCCCACTTTGTGAAGAAATGGGGCGGGTACTGTTTAGCGCAGAAATATTTAACTGTAGTGCGCCAGATACGGGCAATATGGAAGTATTGGCGAAATACGGCAATGAAAACCAGAAAAAACAATGGTTAGAACCTTTACTCAACGGCGAAATTCGCTCTGCGTTTGCAATGACTGAGCCAGCGGTAGCGTCAAGTGATGCTACCAATATCGAAACCTCTATTCAGCGTGATGGAGACGAATACGTCATTAACGGGCGTAAGTGGTACACCAGTGGTGCCATGAATGAAAACTGTAAAATTATGGTGGTGATG
This sequence comes from Alteromonas sp. KUL106, assembly GCF_009811415.1. Lineage (GTDB taxonomy): Bacteria > Pseudomonadota > Gammaproteobacteria > Enterobacterales > Alteromonadaceae > Alteromonas. The sequence continues at coordinate 15,856 of NZ_BLIG01000016.1, forward strand.
GGCAAAACTGATTTTGACGCGCCACGTCATCAGCAGCAGTCTCAAATTTTAGTACCGATGGATACCAAAGGCGTAACAGTAGTGCGTCCCATGGCGGCAATGGGCTATTACGACGAGCCCGTTGGCCACGCAGAAGTTTTGTTTGAAGACGTGCGTGTGCCTGCTGAAAACTTGTTGTTAGGTGAAGGGCGGGGCTTTGAAATTGCGCAAGGACGATTAGGCCCGGGCCGTATACACCATTGTATGCGTCTTATTGGCTGTGCTCAGCGTGCGTTAGACATGGCGTGCGAGCGTGTAGAGCAGCGCGTAGCGTTCGGTAAGCCGTTGTCAAAACAGCAATCGATAAGAGAAAACATTGCCCAGATGCATTGTGATATTGAACAGGCGCGACTGCTAACGTTAAAAGCGGCGGACAAGATGGACCGCTATGGGAACAAGGTATCTCGTGACCTTATTGCCGCAATCAAAATCGTAGCGCCAAGTATGGCATGTAAAGTGATTGATCAAGCCATACAAATGCATGGTGCAGCGGGTACCAGTCAAGATTTTGTACTCTCTGCAATGTACGCATATGCGCGTACTATAAGATTGGCGGATGGCCCAGACGAAGTGCACATGATGCAACTAGGTCGTAATCTTATTGCGGAAAAAGCGGTCGCCGAATAAGCGTTGAGTTTATAAAAACAATACAGATAAACGTTACGGGTAAGGAGTCAAAGTGTCTAAAGACAATGCGAAAGCCCCACATGTAATAGATTTAGCGGTGCTAAACTCATACTTATCAACTGCGTGTCCGAGCGTCGGGCATGTGGAAAGTGCCGAAAAATTTGCGGGTGGGCAATCGAACCCGACATTCAAATTGACCACGGATAACGGCGTATATGTATTGCGCCGTCAGCCACCGGGTAAGCTTTTAAAATCCGCCCACGCAGTAGATAGAGAGTTTCGCGTTATCAATGCGTTGCAGGGTTCTGAAGTACCTGTACCAACCGCATACCATTTGTGCGAAGACACCAGCATCATCGGCAGCATGTTTTACATTATGGCGTTTGTCGAAGGCGACATTTTTTGGAATAGCGCACTTCCTGAAATCGCGTCTTCTGATACTCGCGGCGCCATGTATGATGAAATGAATCGCGTTCTTGCTGCGCTTCACAGTGTGGATATCAAAAGTGCTGGGCTGAGTGATTATGGCAAACCAGGCAGCTACTTTGAGCGCCAGTTGAGCAGATGGACAAAGCAGTACCGGGCGTCTGAACTTGAGCATATTGAAGAGATTGAAAGTCTTATTCAATATCTTGAAGCTAATTTGCCTGACGATGATGGGCAAGTCTCACTGGTTCATGGCGATTTTCGTTTAGACAATATGATGTTCGATATGTCTGATACTCAAAACCCGAGGGTTGTGGCAGTGCTGGACTGGGAATTATCAACGTTAGGGCATCCGTATGCCGATTTAGCTTACCAATGTATGCAGCTGCGCCTTCCATCTGATATTGCACATGCGGCAGGGTTAGGCGGCCTCGATAGAGAGCAGTTGGGTATTCCGAGCGAACGCGCCTATATAAATGCGTATTGCGAGCGAAGAGGCATAGATACCATTAGTAACTGGACATTCTACCTCGCATTTAGCTTTTTCCGTTTAGCCGCTATTTTGCAAGGTGTGGTAAAACGGGCGCACGATGGTAATGCGTCAAGCGAGAAAGCCATGCAGCTAGGTGCAATGGTGCGTCCGCTGGCACAAATTGCGAACCAAACCATACATCAACAAAGCGAATAAGCGCGATATAACGTACCTAATGGCATGCGATGCTGAGAAAAGCGCGCAGGCCGAACAAACAAACTGGAGACAGTATGAAAGCAATTGTATGCGAAGCCTTTGGGCCCCTCGATGATCTTCAATTTAAAGACGTGGCAGACCCACAAGTAAAAAAGGGCCATGTCGTTGTGAATGTAGAGGCAGCGGGCGTTAACTTTCCTGACGGACTTTTAGTCCAAGGCCTCTATCAAATGCAGCCAGACTTTCCGTTTATTCCGGGAAATGAAGTGGCAGGCAGCATCGCTGAGGTGGGTGAGGGCGTAAGCCATTTAAAAGAAGGGCAGCGCGTTATCGCATTGTCTAATTTAGGTGGCTATGCGGAAAAAGCGCTGATCCCGGCAACTCACGTTATGCCTTTACCTGATTCTATACACGTTAATGAGGGTGCGGCCCTTGTAACTGCGCATGCGACGGCGCATCACGCATTAAAACAACGTGCAAAACTCCAACCTGGTGAAACATTGGTAGTAACCGGTGCTGCAGGTGGAACTGGCTTAGCGGCTGTGCAAATAGGCAAAATCATGGGCGCTAAAGTGATTGCGGTGTGCTCAACGGAAGAAAAGCTAGCTCTCGCCAAAGAGTATGGTGCTGATGTTTTAATAAACTACAAAGAAAAAGACCTAAAAGAAACGCTAAAAGAAGTAACCGGCGGCAAAGGTGTGGATGTTGTTTATGAATGCGTTGGTGGCGATACGTTCCATGCGTGTAGCCGCAGCATGGCTTGGGAAGGACGTTTGCTCGTGGTTGGCTTCGCTGGTGGAGAAATCCCTAAGTTCCCGGTTAATCTAGCCTTAGTAAAGGGCTATTCGGTGATGGGCGTGTTCTGGGGCTCGTTCACTCAGCATGACCCGAAAGGCTTTGCTGAAAACATGCAAGAGCTTTTAACCTGGTATGTGCAAGGTAAGGTCAAAGTGGTAGTAGATGAAGCGCTGCCATTAGAGCAAGCAACTAAAGCTATGGCGAAGGTAATGAACCGAGAGGTGAAAGGCAAAATGGTCCTCGTGCCGTAGGCTGCAGAGCACTGAAATCATTACTTTAATGCAAAAAGCCTGAATACTTCTGTATTCAGGCTTTTCTATTCCTGTTTTTCAACGTTATACGACGTCATGTATCCTGATCAACACATGGCACACGTCTCTACTAGTGTTTCGCAGTAATTTACCGCACTGACCGCATTCTTACCTTTGTTTTTTGCTTCGTATAGGGCTTCATCAGCAACAGATAATAGTTCATGGGCTGGATCCTCAGTATTCGGTATAGCGGAATTAATGAATACTACGCCAAATGAGCAAGATGCACTGAATGCGTGCTCATCAATTTCAAACACTTTCAATGCTATTTGCTTCCTAATTCGTTCAACTATGGACGGACCGTTTTTCGAGGTGTCACTGTCTGAAAACAGTATCACAAACTCATCACCCCCTAAACGGGCTATGCAGTCAGAAGGACGAATATTTTCTTTTACTATTTCGGTGATGTTCTTGAGCAGCATATCGCCACTGGCGTGCCCATATTTATCATTGATCGTTTTGAAATTATCGATATCGAAGAGGCATAGCGCCATGCTTTCTAACTCACCTTGCGCGGTTAGATTTAGACTTTCAGCAAGCTTTACTTCCAAATAGCTTCGAGAGAATGCATGGGTTAGATGATCGTACATAAGCTGGTGATTGAGCATTCGCCGCTCTTCATATAACTCATCAATGTGGAGAACTAATACCCATGCAATAGTACAGGTTACTAAAAATGACCCAACCCATGTGAGAGGCGGTGCATCCAGAACTTCTATACCTGTTAACGTATCGCTAATTCCAGTGAACAGCCAAATTGTGTTGGTAATGAGTAATAACACCACTGTATTACTATTTTTTAGCAGCGAGCGCTGACGGGCAAATACTTTGAGGAGCACGTAAATACAATACGAGCCTAGAATTAGGATCCAAAGCCCCCAAAGCTCAAACAAAAAGCCATATTTCAGCCCTGTGTAATACTTAGAAGTAGCATAAAATACGTTGTCTAAAAAGTACGGGCTTGGCACTACCGTTAAAAGGGAAAACACGCTAGAAATAACGTAACACCACTTCAAAAAAGAAGGCGCTTTATAGTTGAAAAAAGCAAGGTAGAAATGAAGGCTTATGACTAGGATGAACATGGCGCCAATGATGGTGAGTCTATTTGAAACGCTCAGAACAACAAGGCTTTCGCTTGCATTAATGAGCACACCAAAAGCGCCAAAGAATATTGCGCTCACGAAAGCCGACAGTGCAAACAGAAAATAGTATTTCACTGGCTCTTTATGGTGAAAAGCCAGCCGGTAATAGAGCAGCGAAAAGAATAGGCTCATCAATAAGCAAATGCTAGATGTCACAAAAAGTGGCAGTGACAATGTGTGAATCATATTATTGTTCTATTCCTTATTGCTTCACATCACGTTATGAGTAAGTGTAGAGCAACTATTTTTGTGCGCTAACTTTTCGAGAGTCTTTTAGGGCGTGTTGATCTTTGTTGCACGAATTTTGGCTATATGAAAGCATTTTAATCGCGAAATAGCCCTGCAGGCATAGTTGTTCTATGTCAGAGGGCTGTGACAAAGAGCAAACTGCTGCAAAAATGTACAGCAAAGATCAACACGCCCTAGTATGAGTGATTTTTAAGACCGCAGCACTGTTTAAATTTTTTGTTGCTACCGCAGACGCAAGGTAGGTTTCTGCCATATTTTATTTTGCCGCAGTCATTGTGCAGTTCACCATCGTGATAGCGCCATTTACCCTCTTCGACAATGAAGTTTGATGATTCATGAAGCTGATACATGTTTTTATTTTCAAAATAATAGGCTGTGAATTCAACAATGGCTGTAATGGGCTTGGAGTGCGAGTCAGCTTCGTCCGCCGCTTCTACTTTAGCATTACCGTGCACAGAGCTATCTGCAAAAGCAGGGTGAACTTGTAGCGCGAACCATGTGGCACCTTGTGCGTTTTGCGCCAGATTCTCTATAGAGAGACCCTGCTGCTTTTCTTTGGTGTAGGTTTCAAGAATATATTGATAATGCGCTGTAGCATAGGCTGAAAATCGTGAGCGCATAAGCTGCTCTGCAGAGCTAGGGAATTCAACGCCCTTAATGAAAGGCTCGCAACATGTTTTGAAGGGTTTTGAGGAACAACAGTAACAGCGCATAAGGCAACTCGCAGATTGAGAATATCACAAAGCATTACAGTATAGGGATAAGCAGCGTGAGCCCCAACCTTTTTAAATGTAAAGGTTAGCGATATTCAAAATTTCATGGCAGTCCATGCCAAAGAGTCTATTCCAAATAGCTGTTTGAAAATAATGGTGAAGGCTTTGCCTATGCCCCTCTATTTGCGCAAAAGCAGGATTTAGATACGAACAGGCTATGTATTACCAAGGGCCTAACGCGACGTTTCTTACGTCGTCAATGCTGTTAACACGCACATTCACCAGGCTGACAGAGTAAAGTTCACACAGCTTTCTGATCATTTCACTGTCTGTTGGCTGAAGGTCTAAATCGATGTTTTCAACATACAGTGTTTTACACTGGCCACTTGTAATCAATTTACTGATCCATTCTGGCATTTTCTCTTTTTCAGGCTTTTGAATACGAATCGCGTGATTGACGGTTTTTGAAAACGACACCGTGTTTGAAAGCAGATAATTCCAACCTTTATCGTTACTTCCTTTTCCATTACCTTGTTTTTCGCTAGGAAACCCTTCTATCGGCAAAGGTAGTTGAACAACATTTGAAACCGAAGCGCGCAAAGCATTGAATCGTGAAACTGAAGATGTGTTCATAGTAAAACCCTTAATGCATTTACTCTTAAGTTCGTAAGGCAAACTTTAAGAATAGTGTTATTAATAAATACTGTTCGCATATACAGTGTGTATGTGTATACAGTATTCATAAAAGAGGAGTTTGGCAAGTATTTAGTTGTACTTTTTTTACACAAATTGGTGGGTTTTTCAGTAACTATCTAAAAAGTAGTATTTTTTTGATTGCTCCATGAAAGAAGTATTCATTGATGGTTTAAGGTAATATGCGCAGCTATTGAATGTAGAAACTACTTTATAACGCTGGGGGAGCATTGAGCGCGTTAATACACTTGGGCTATTTGGGCATGTTCTTATCAGCCTTATTGGCTGCTACGATCTTGCCATTAAGTTCTGAAATTGTATTGAGCGCTTTATACAGTAGTGGCTTTAACGGGCTGTTATTGCTTGCTGTTGCTTCGCTAGGAAACGTACTCGGCTCGGTGGTTAATTATGTATTGGGCTTTAAGTTCGGAAAAGACATTGCGACGCATAAGTTAAAAGTAAGCGAAGCGGCGTTTAACCGTGCAAGTCACACCTTTACTCAGTGGGGGAAGTGGAGCTTGTTTTTATGCTGGGTCCCGATTATTGGCGACCCGATTACACTGGTAGCGGGTGTACTTAGAAGCCCGCTTTGGTTCTTCATATTTGCGGTCACTATCAGCAAAACCGTGCGCTATGCCGCGCTGCTCTACGTACTAATGTGATACGTTTATTGATTTTAGCTTTATCTCACTAGCGCACGTTTGTCTCGGTTCGTCTTTTTTCTTTTCTTCTGATACGCCACATACCAGTGTCTCACTCTTGGGCTCATTAGCAACAGTCCAATCATCCAGTACCAAATCGGCTCTTGCCAAAATGTTTTCTGCGACCAGCTGAAATGCAGCAGGGCGAGGGGCAATATCAGGTAAATGCTGTTATGAAGCCTCTGCCACTTTGTTCCCATACTTCGCTGGATGCGTTTAAACGACGTAGCAGTGAGCGCAAAAAGAAGAAGTAACGCCGCCATGCCAACGATTATGTAAGGTCTACTTACTATTTCGCTTGCGACCAGCGCCATATCTAGCTGAAGTTCGAACACAATGTAGGTGAGCAGATGTGAAAAGGCGTACACAAAGGTGTAAACGCCAATCATACGCCTGAAATTCATGGGTTCAGGGCTTGGGAGCCATTTCGCAAGTGGGCTGAGGGTCAGCGTCAATAAGAGAAAGTGAATGGCCCAGGTTCCAGTTTCGTTAATGAGTGTGTTTACAGGGTCAGGGCCAAGCTGATCGTTAACGCCTGCAAAAAACAACCAGGCGACATAGCCTAGCGCTAAAAGATGAATAAGACCTTTCAGCGTGCGACGTTGCAAAACAGAAAATCGAAACGGTTTTTTTCTTAACGGCATTAAATAAGCAACTTAATAACAAGGCAAAAGAATTTCAGTTAGGTGAATGTCATACGAGGGGCTTGTCATCTATATACAGCCCCCTTATACAAGATAGCTGCTAATAATAGCGGGATAAGTCCATATCTTTGTATAACGGAGCGACTTCGCTGTAGCCGTTAAACATTTGGGTGTCGATGCGATTTCTGGCAAGTAGCCCACCTGTGGTTATTCTGCGTTCACTGGCCTGACTCCATCTAGGATGTGACACGTTAGGGTTTACATTGGCGTAAAAGCCATACTCGTTGGCGGCCAGTCGATTCCATGTGGTGGGAGGCTTCTTGTCAGTAAGGCGAATTCTCACAATAGACTTAATGCTCTTAAAACCATACTTCCACGGTACAACAAGCCTGATAGGCGCGCCGTTTTGAGGTGGCAGAGTTTTCCCGTAAAGACCCACTGACATGAGCGTCAACGGATGCATGGCCTCATCAAGTCGCAAACCCTCGATATAAGGGTAATCGATACCTCCACCGGTAAATCGGCTTCGTTGGCCGGGCATTTGCTCTGGGTCATATAACGTTTCAAACGCCACGTATTTGGCTGACATCAACGGGTCCGCTTGTTTCAACAGAGCACCTAATTCAAACCCTATCCACGGCACCACCATTGACCATGCTTCAACGCAGCGCAAACGGTAAATACGCTCTTCAAGTGGAAAGCGTTTTGTTAACGCATCGTGATCAAGTTCAAGTGGATTTTTCACCATACCGTCAACTTTTAAGGTCCATGGATCAGTTTGAAATTCAGTCGCATTTTTAGCTGGCGCATCTTTAGAGGTGCCAAACTCATAAAAATTGTTGTAGCTGGTTACTTTATCCTCGGGCGTTCGTGTTTCCGCTATCTGAAACTTGGGCGGCTGAATGAACTCAAGCGCCTTTCCTTTAAACGCAGCTTTTTCTTCTTCATCTTCCCAAAACCAACCGGCAGCGCCTGCCGACCTCGCTAACAGCGTAGACGCGCCCACGAAGCCCATAGATTTGAGCAATGAACGGCGATTCATGTAGATGCTTTCATCGGTAACATGGCTCTCGTTTAATTTCACTGAGGGTTTAAATGGTTTTGGCATTACATCACCTTCTTTAGAAAATGGCTGGATTACTCTACATTCGTTTAGGAAGCGGAATAATAATAACTACGTAAATACTGGGAGTAAGTTTTAATACCGTTACTTTTTAATGAAATCGATAGAATAAAATAGACCGAGAGAGTGGCATTTATCTTTCAAAAAGCTTTGAAAGCAACGAGTGAAGAGCCAGTTGGACATTACAAATGTAGACTATCCTGAATGCCGCCTTGCTTGGGGGAAAAGATATTGCTGTATAAGCGAGAAGCAAATTCGTCGGTCATGCCAGAAATATAGTCGGCGAGTACGCGCATACCATTATCGCTCTCGCATGCGTTACGCCAACGAACCTGGGTATTTTCTGGTAGCAAACGGTCGGGATCTGACGCAAACGCCTCAAAAAGCTCCATAACCACCAGTTGTCCCTTATATTCAAGCAGCTGAACATCGGGGCGGCGTATCACTTTGTTAAACACAAAGCGTTTAAAAAGCTCTAGCGCTTCGGCAAACTTTTCAGGCATTACGGCGTTAAACGCAAGTAACGGATGAGTGAAACCCTCTACGCCTTTTATTTCAATAGCAGTGATAAAGCTATTTACCAGCGCGCCAATGGCGTTCTTTCTCTCGTGATGCGCGGCACCAAATAATTTGTTGGTTAACGTTTCTATGTTGCTTGATAGCCACGGTACATCAAGGGCCTTAAGTGGTATGGATACATCATCGATAAAATGATGCTTGTCGACCATATCCATAACGATAGCATCCTCTAAATCGTGAATACCGTAGGCAATATCGTCAGATAGCTCCATTATTGAGCAGTCAAACGATTTAAATTGCGTTTTACTGTGGGTATTCGGTTTTGCAGTAAACTGCATAAACGCATCTTTATCTTCATTGCTAAAGGGTGCAAGTAGCCAGTCAAATAGGGGCTCGTCGCAGCGAAACAGACCTTTTGGTGGATGCCAGTCGTGGGCCTTAACCTGACGAAGAGAAAGCGGGCGCTGAGGAACAGGCCCCTTACTATGAAGGGCATCAATAAAATTTGGATATTTCACTAAGCCCAACACACTTCTTCTGCACAAATTCATGCCGTGGTGCGCAGTGTAGGGTTCAAGCTGGGTAATGATCCTGAAAGTTTGCCCGTTTCCTTCAAAGCCGCCGTACTCATGCATCATGTAATTGAGCGCAATTTCACCGCCGTGCCCGAAGGAAAATGAACACCCACTAAAAAAGATAAAAACGTATCTATTGTTGGAAAGGTAAACTAGTATGTAATTAGATTGGGCTTGAGAAATAGATGATGTATAACTTTCAAAGTGAAAAATATAAAACAAAGTTGATGTGTGACAATGATGGCATACCATTGTTGCTACCCAACATATATTTACATTCACTTTATAAGAATAGACAAGCATACAAATTAACATGGGTAGATGGGTCTGGAAAGCGCAGAATAAAAGATGCTGAGCTTGATAAAGTAACGTTATCAAAAACAAAAATTACCGAATGCTTTTACGAGTTAAGAAAGCTTCTCTTGTGGCTTGAAAGTTATTCAGAAAACTCGCCTTCAATTTCTCTTATTACACACCATAACTTACCTGAAGAAATCCTCAATCATTATATCAATAACGTTTTGATTCTGGAGCGCAATACAAGTGAGAAAATGGTCGAGAAAGCAGTTTCAGGCTTGACGTATTACTACAACTATTTGGCGTACAATGGGTTTACTAACATAAAAGAGATTCGTGTAAAAGACGATAAGAAGTCTATTGCAAGGGATAATACAAAAAGAAGAAATGTAATTAAGTATCTGTCTCCTCGCATGCGAGCTGAAATTTATGCCAATGCTAAAAGTCTTCGAGTCGAATGTATTTTGCGTGCAGGCGGAGAGTGTGGCTTACGTACGCGAGAAAATATGGGATTATTACTTAATGACTTTAGAGTTGGCGGTCAACCATATTTAGGTATGAAATCGTTTTTCAAAGAAATAGATATAGAATTAAAACTCAATACGCGCTTAGACAAACAAAAGCAAGAGTTCAAGTATTGGCTTCAAGGTAAATATACTAAAGGCCGTAAAAATGGTGTTGGGGGCATTTCTAGATGGATTTATATTCCACGTGACGTCATGCTACGTTTTAAACTTTATTACGAAACTGAAAGACCTGATTGTGCTGAAGATAGTTTCTTCTTAACTGATCCTCAAAGTCGTATTGTAAATGGAATAAAACAATACCAAGGCACTAGGGACTTTAAAGATACACGTGCTTCGGTTATTGATAGGCAAAAGAAAGGGTTATTGAAAACATACCTTTATAAATTAGATGAAAAACATACATACCACATCCTTAGACATTCTTACGGTACTGATAAGTTTCATGATGCGGTTGAAGAGGATGGACTTGAGCTCGAAAATGTTACGCACTTATCTAGACCATATTTACTAGTTGCAGAATTATTAGGTCATGAAACTCAAGGCAAAGATGCTGTGACAACAACGAGAAAATACATAAGGTCTGTAAAAGAAAAGCTTGACCAAGAAAATTCATACTTGGAGTACTCAAATGGATAATGCAGAAGCAAGCTTACTAGAACAACAAGCTGAAATGCTGGCAGAGTTTTCAAGCAAACAAAAGGTTAGAGCTGTTGATTTTGAGCCATTTGATACTAATAAATTTATTGTTCCGGAATATGAGGGTACAAAGTCCCAAATCATAATTCTTGAAGATTTTGAATCACGAGAAAAGCGGTTAATATTTTCGGCTTTATATGCTGCAAATTATTTAACATTTGTTCTTAATGAAGGCACAGGTAGTAATCGTCAAACATTATCTTATATTGTTCCTAAATTCATGAGTTTCTTAAATGAACTTAAGGTAGATAAATTAAATCGTGTAAAAATTTTAAAATGTTTTGAATCTCACCGAGTTAAAAACGATGGAGTGAAGACTCAAAGCACTGGAATGATAGAGTTAATACGGCTGATAAATAAAGCTCTTAATTATGTAAAATTTGGTAATGAATTACTTGCAATTGATGATTATAGATACCTAGATCTCCTATCAAAAAATAAACCCGCAGCTAGAGATGATAGCGATCAAACTACACTTACTGATTACTTTGGATTTCACACTTGGTTAAGAAGAGATGATGTTGGTGTTGGTTCACAGCTATATCAAAGAGCTGAGTCACCAAAAGTATTGATGCGGTCATTCCAAATTACAGTAAGTAGTGCATTAATTGAAATTAATAAAGCAAAACACGCGCTTATTGACTTGTTTCGTAGGAAGAAAGTTAATCCAAGCTACTTTCCTGAGAAGTTGATTCGCCCTCATCTGGAGGACTATCACGGTGGACGAAAAAGTAAACAGTTTCGCGTAGATGAAGCAGCATTTAAAAATGCTACTCTAAATAATCAAAAAGAGTTTTTTGAGAAACTTAGAAGTGTTCTTACTAATATCGAAACAGATAACATTATTAATACCGCTATAGAGTCTTTAATTTTCTCCCAATGTATAGAAAAAGCATATCAGTTTGCGAAAGATGAATTTTGGAAAACAGGAAAAATAGCAGCGCAAACATCAAAGATTACAAATAAAAGAATCACTGTATTTCGTCAGGCTACGGAATGCTCGCTTTTATTTACGCCTGATTTTATTAGAGAGTTGGTTGAATATTCTCACGTAAAACAAAAAAAGATCCCAATTTCTAAAGGGGAAAATTACTTATTTGCTTTATTAATGTCTTACCAAACGGTTCCATATAACGATTTGTTTAAAATAAAATTGAGTGATTTAAGATTTTCAGAAAGACAAACAGGGGAAGTTACTCAAATAGAATCAGACTATTTTAAATCTCGCTCAAAAAGCTACCATGACCTTGAAACGGTGAAAGCGAATTCTTTATTAGGCATTTCTATCCTTGCGTTTCTAAATGACCGTACAGATAGACTTAAAGTCAATTGTAAGTTAATCGATGATGATGGTTCATTGCTATCAAAGATGGGTAGAACAACAAGCATGTCATTGTTCTTTAAGTTCTTGGGAAAACCTCGTATTCGTGATGTGATAAACAATCAGTTATCAAAAGAGAAGGTTTCACCCGTATTCATCGAATGCGTTTTAGCTATATGTGAAAAAGGTGTTCGAAAAGAGAATTATGAGAGAAAAAACACAAACTGGCTTTTGAATTGCGAAACACCAACTGTGACTCGTATTTTTAGCGCTGAGGCAGTAAAGAACTCAAAAGTACACTCTCAATCAGATAACTTTGACCCAAGTCGAATGACTAATTACAACTCTCATACAAATGAGACAGAACGTACTAACTATCGTACTGAAAACAATCAAACTTGGATAGATAATTGCGGCAAAGTTACTCGCGCTGTTATGAATGATATTTCTTTAAATGTCTTAAGGCCGAGTAAGTCACAAGTTTATGAATATAACACAACAATAAAAAGTGCCCTACAAGCGATTAAACTAAAAGCAGATAATACCTTAGCGCTATTAAAAGTAGTTACTGGAAAAAATAATGGCAAGGTCAACGGCCTTGGTTTCTTGGCATCTAATGAAGGCATTGAAGATAGTCTGCCTGACAATATTTACCTTGTTGATTCACCTGAAACTGTTCTTAAGCTTTTACATTATTTGGGCGAACTAGAACGCAGCCATCAAAAAATATTTCAACGCGCTCCAGAATATTTGTTTCTAGAGGCGTTACCCACGGCAGAATGGATAGAGACGGTTCTATCAACTAGATTGTTTAGTAAAGAAGCGATCATCGAAGGTCAAAAGCTTTATAAAAAGTATAAGAAAGATTTACCACCTATCTTCACCGCGTTTACAGGAGGTTACTAAGTGAATAGTTTAGTTAGTTCGGTCAGCAATATTAACAACTCTAAATCTAGGTTCGTAGAGCATTGTAATGATATGTTGCGTTTAATTGACCCTAACGCACACGCTTCCTTTGTAAAGGATAAATGGATAATTCCTTTTTCTTCAACTAATGCCAGAGCAGAAAATCTGTATGCAACGTTAGATTTCAACGACTTCAATAATGAAAATTTAAAATTCAAATCAAGTATCAAAATTGAATTTGAAGTTGGAGACTTTATTAAATTGACGATCATTGATTTTGCCAAGTGGCTTTTTCTAAAGCAAAAGCACAACAATTGTTTGGACTATAGAAGTGTTTGGTATTTGGAAATGCTAAGAATGCTTTTTGCTTATCTTAGAGTAAATAATATCAAATTACTTGATGAATCCAAGCTGGAGGACTTCTTTAATTTAACTCTGACTCACGATTTTGTAGAAAATGCTTTCGTTAGACGCCTATCATCTCCTGCTTATGGTTCTCGATTTAAAATGTTTAACTTAGCTAACATTGCAAGAGCTTTACGCATTCACAGCGTAGAGGATGTTGTTGCTAATATCCATGAGGAGGATTTGAATAAGGCGCTAAATTCAGCATGTCTATCTCAGATGGGGATGACTTTGGCAGATTACAAGAATGGAGGAACATTTGATTTTTTGACTTTGGATGTAGGTAAACATTATGTTGATTATTGTGCAAGCTTCTTTGAACAACATATTGTTTTTTCTACAGCACTTCGCTGTTCTATTTTTGAGCTAGGATTTGATTTAGAAGAAAAGATAAATCAATCTAGCTGGAATGCGTTATTTAATGAAAATAGAGAGCAGCTCTGCAATTTAATTACTACTAAATTTAACGAAATAGTTGCGAAGTATCATGCATTTAATATAGATAAACTTAATAAAATAATATTAAATTTAAAATTAGATGAAACTCGTTTTGACTCCTATGAGTTTGTAAGAGCGCTGATGTATGCTCGCTTTTATGATGATCAGCTAAAAAAAAGAGAACAAATACTGTCAGAATACACTTCGAGTGTTAATAGTGATAATTCAGGCTTCAAGATCGACTTTTCGTTACAAGAATTCGATGAGCATTGTGACAATGTTTTAAGCGAGCAAGCTTTAGATTTTAAGAAAGCAGATGCACTTCTGAACGAATATTTAGAACTATTTCGGGATAGAACTAATGTCAAATTGATGAGTTTTTTCAGAGATGTCGAAGCCGCTGGTATAACTGCTTTGATTGCTTACACTGGGTGGAGGGCAAGTGAGTATGGGTTCCCTGAGTCATCGTTGAAATCGACTGTCAATAAAGAAATCTTAGATGCCGTTTATTCACCGTTTCGATTTTACATAAAGTGGATTTCACCAAAGACAAATGGCGAAACATTACTAGAAAGAGAAATTACGTTATCAACAGCAATTCTTATTAAGCAATTGTCTGCTTTCACTGCTACAAATAATAATGGTTTTGCGTTGACTTCTGCCACATTTGGAGACGCAACGCTGATTGAGAGACATGTCGACAGAATGGTATCAAGACATTGGCAAAGATTTCCTGAAAGATATGAAGTTTTTTTGGAGCTAGATGAGCTTGAATCACTAACGATTAAGGATACTGATTGCGATTCAGCTGATTTAAAAAGAAAGGCGTATTTGTCAGGCAAATACGATTTGAACAACCCTGTAGTTGAAAATCTTATAGAACTAAAAGATAAATTAAGGAAGGATAATCAAGTCTTAGAGCTAATTTCTCGCAGTTATAAAGTTGTTGGCAAGCACTTACGTTTTGGTGAAACTATAAGACGTTATGTCAATGGCGAGCTTGATTTGATTAGTGTTGGCCTACTCGAAAACGGTTTATCTCAAGAAACTCTGGACCACATTAGAATACATAATGGCAAGAACAGCAACACTGATACTAAGGCTATAATAAAAGAGCTTAAAATAGGAATACTTAGACCAACTCCCCATGCATTGAGGCATATATGGGCCGAAGCAGTATTAAGGCGGTATAAGGGCGACATAGGCAAGTTTATTAGAGCAAATTTCAAACACATTGATGAACGTTTTTTTATGGCGTATTTAAAGGGGAAAGAAGCTAAAGCTTTAATGCAGGTCGCCAAGAGAACAACAATAAATTATATCGTAAAAAATAGAATCAAAAGTCTTAATGATGAAAAAAGACATTATGCGGGTCTGTTTGACCGGTTCATAAACAAAGCTATTGCTATTACTCATGTTAAAACACATGAAGACTATGAAAAACTAACAAACAAAGTTTCAAATGACAGAATAATCGATATCAAAGTTAATCCTTGGAGTACGTGTGTGTTACGAAAGGGTACATTTATTCAAGCCAAGTGCACAGAAGATGATATACCTCAACGGCATAAAGCTGAACCTAGACTTTGCTTAGGCTGCATCAACGGTGATGTTGAAGAAGGAAATTTCAACGGCATTGTTGTATATATCAAACCGGATGTCGAAGCTTGTAGAAACCCTAAACTGCCTATGTTCATTAAAAAGGCGCATTTATTTACGGTGAGACTAGCTTTAAAGCGTATTCTAGAGCTAGGTAAAAATTACGATGATTCACCTTATCAAAAATATGTTGATTTTCTATACGAAACAATAGAAATGGTTGATAGCTTTGGGGAAGCTTCCAAATGAACAGTGATTACTATGAAAACTTTTTATTAGAAGAAAACGGTCAAGGACTTGAGACCACAGAAGTAGGTAAGAAGTTAGAGTGGATTAAGCTTCATCCAACTGCTGAAAAAGCTTACAAAGCGATAAATAACCTTAAAGAGGAAAAGTTGCGCTATATCAGAGGGCACCCAAATCAGAATAGCTATGAAACAAAAAAACATTGGACTTTTACAAAGGCAGAGGTCGGTAGAAAAATTGGAAAAGAGTCTCAGCCATTATTTAATAGTAATACTTTCTCCGAAGGCTTGACCGAACATTATGATAATGCAATCAAAGAGCTACATAAGTCTAAAGAAGATAGATTAAAAAAAACTAACAAAGGTTATCAACATAGGACTAAAGAAGAGCTGGTTAACAGTACTAAAACACTAACGGATGAAAATAAAAAACTACTCCAGAATACCTGTGAAGAGCTATACGAAAGGTTTTTGAATGACATACCTCTCGATATAAAACGAAAACTTGGTTTAAAATAACGGCACTCGCTTTATCAGAGCACGGCATTAAAAAGTACGCATAATGCGCTTGGAAATTGTACGCTTTTTCTCTTGAGTATTCACAAATACCTCTTTGCACATGAGCGTTAAACTAGACCTGTATTCATGGTTGCCGTTAGCAACTTGTAGTAGATAAGCGAGCAGAGCCGTCACCTAGATGACAAAAAATAGCTGTTCCTTACATTTCAACGCTTTTAGAAGTCTAGTTTCTATTGCTTCTTCTTGAAGAGTTTTTCCAATTTCTTTGGGTTTTAGTTAAGGAGCAGTTAAGCAATGGACTAGGTTACAACTGCGGTGTAGTATTGGCGTATTCATCCCAACTGGAGGGGGAGTAGTATTCAAAATGGAAAAAGCGCAGACTACGGTTCAACGTTGGGCATCACCGTTAATAATGTCTCTTACCTTCTCTATCTTTATTCTCTCTTTGTTCATTTATTTTGTAGAGCCAGTGGGTTCTTATGCGGAATATCTCAGTCCCGATTTGAAACTTACTAACGAAGATGCAAAAGGATTGGTTTCACTTGTCCAGAACGATATTTATGAGCTTGTCATCTCGGTATTAATCTTCTTAAACTCTTTAATTGCTGCACTTTCAGTGTGGTATATCAAGACAAATACAGAAGAAAAAGCTGAGCAGAATATAAAAAAGCGGCTTAAAGAATATTTGGCCGGGGCAGAGTTTGAAAAGCAGCTTAGAGTCGAGCTCGATGCAAAAGCAGCGTCCTATCTTAAAAGCGCCCAATCGGATATGGATAGTTTTGCTAAAGATTTTGCTGATGCTGCTAACAATATTTATCAATTGCAATATGACCAAATTGACAGCGAACGCCGATTAGCAGAACTATCAAGGCAAATGCGAATTATAGCGAAAGCTGTTGCTGACAAGGATACTTCTGAGAGCGATGGCAATAACTTAAGGTTTAGAAAAGGGGATTAGTGAATGGCTTTCGTGAGAAAGGGACGAGTAAAAACTAAAGCTGAGGCTGACCAACCAGATATCCATACGTCAGAGGACTTGCTGCTATATGCGGAGAAAAAGGGAATAAAGACGGATCCATTAAATATTGCAGAGCTAGCACATGAGCTTGGTATAGTAGTTCGATATGAACCTATGGACGGGGACGATTCTGGCTCGTTAGAGATGAACGATAAAGAAAACAGATGGATAATGACAATTAATTCTCTCCATCATCCCCATAGGCAACGTTTTACAATGGCGCACGAGCTTGGGCATTTTATTAAACATTCGCCAATCTCGTCGCGGTTTCATGACACGAACTTTTTTCGGAACTCTGAATCAAATCAAATGGAGACTGAAGCTAATAACTTCGCAGCCGATCTTTTAATGCCAAAAGATAAATTTGATTATTTCGTTCAAAACAAATCGGCTTCAGCAGAAGCGGTGGCGGAATATTTTCAGGTTTCTACTATTGCTGCAAGGGTCAGAGCTAAGCAGTTGGGGTATACTGGGCACGGTTTATGAAAAAGCTTTACTACCCAATTTTAAAAACTAGAGACGCTGAACTAAGGGCTATGAAACATTTGTCCGTTGAGGTATTGCAACGTACATGTCCAATTTATGAATTAACAAAGTCTAGGAAAACAACAAAAGTTCCAGATGGCGATATTCACAGAAGAATGAAAGTTATAGAAGAAATTCAGGGTCACAACGAGTTTATATTAGACCTATCAACAGACGAAACCTATACGAACCCTCAAATAAAACAGCTCTTGTCTCCCTATCACGGGTTTAGCGATTGGTTCTACTTCGTAGTGGAAAATTACCGCAATCTAAATATTATCCCAACGGTCCATATTTACGAAGACGAAGACGGATTTTCAAATGAAGTATCAGAGTTTGTCAGAAAGATGTCTCAAATCAAAACAAAACTTGCTCTCCGTTTACCGCATGATCTAGGTGTAGACGATATACTTGAATATTTAAAGTCGGTAATCGAAGCAATGGACGAACGTTGCAAGTTAATTATTATTTTCGATGCTGGTCATGTAACTGAAGCCGAATATGCAAAAGTGATAGGTTCTTTTACCGAGTCCTGCGAAGCTGTAGAACGTTTAGATAGACTTGAGAGTATTGTTGTTGCGTCTTCTTCATTCCCCTCTGACGTTAAAAATTCTGGCGGCCATGATGCAGAGGGGGATTTTGCCATACTAGAGGAGAAAATTTATCTCGCGGTAAAAGATGAGTGCCCAATCGTAGAATGTGGCGACTATGCATCAATCAATACTGAGCAAATCGAAATGCGTGGTGGTACGTTCGTCCCAAGATTGGACATCGTTACAGAGGATTGCAATAGATTCGTGTATAAGAGATACCGACGCGATGATGGAAGTTATCCAAGATGTGCGAAGCAGATGTTAAAGGATAAGCGATACAAAGGAGATAACGGTTGGTGGTCTAACGATGAAATAGCGCTAGCAAGCAATGATGTACCAAATGGTATAAGCCCTGCCTATTGGATATCTGTGCGAGTTGATTATTACATAAACATGAAGATAAAAAAGCGTTTAGAAGAGCTAGAGCTTCCTGAACGCTGAGCTTCTGGGTTTGGTTATAATGATCAAGTCATCGGAATTAAGTTGTTTATAGCTTTCTTTGCGGATAATTTCTGTAGGCAACTGATACCTATCTCTTAAGTTACTACGTGAAAGCGCTTTAATGTCAGAGAAGGTTTTCAACTTTGTAAGTAATTGGCAAAGTTCATGAGTCGACACATTCGGGGTAGGCTTACTGATACGCCTCAATTGTATGCTTGTAATCGTGCTTAGAAGCGCCATTTTATTCTGTATCTTAAATATCTTTGGGCTTCTTAGTTTTTTTACTGAGTTTCTAGTAACTACATTTAAGCCAACCCATCGCGGAGCGATTTCTCTGATCTTTTTAATATTTGCAGGCTCACATACAACTACTACTGCATCAAAATAAAGGCGATAGTCTTTCAGTTGATTCGCTAGTGCATTAATGTTGTCGTTTTCACTTTTTATTTCATATCCAGTGACTACAGTGTTTGAGATAGACATGATATCAGCTCTGCGCCTACCAAATAAAAATGGAACTTCAGAACCTACAGCGTCTACATTCGAATCGTCTAAAAGTGACGATACGAGTAGTTTTTTAATTTCTATCTCATTCAAAATATAATGTTTATTTATACAGATTAATTTCAAAGTATAAATTATTTCAATTTACCTATAAAGGCTATCTTTACGCCTTTGTAACGCGCACTTAGTTTCGCTCTCTAGCTAGGCTCAACAAGTGAACAAACTCAATGTTCTTTTCTTTTTGAGACTATAAAGCTATCCTTTGGTTTGAGGTTGTGTATTATCGCAATACAAGGGTGATGTGTTACCTGCACCTCTCACCCTAAATTGTTCCGAGTAGGATTTTTTATGGAAAAAGTAGACGTTTTAAAACTTGCTGAACTGGTAAATGCTCAATCTCTTACGGGAGAACTCGCGGAGCACCTTTTGAATACTAATGGCGTCCTTTATGAAGCCGCTGAGGAGACTAATAAATTTAGGAGGTTACTGCAAAATGGCGAAGTATCTGAAGGGTATTTTCAAAGTGGGGTCTTTGTAAATGAAAAGGTAGTGGCGTGCTTACCTGTTACTGAGTGAGTTGTTTTATTTCCACCTACTTCTTCGGCCAATAGGTCCTTATACGCTCAGGTATTGTAGAAATAACGCTAATATAATTTTATTTTTTAAAGCGATCTAAAATGGTAGGAAATACGTGCTACAGCCTAAAAACGCCCCATTAAATGTATTCTCATCCAATTTTTTCGGATAGTAGGCCCTTATATACTTGGGGGTTGTACAATCACCACCCAGATTCCTTTCGAAGGCGATCTAAAATGGTAGGAAATACGTTGCTACAGCCTAAAAACGCCCCATTAAATGTATTCGCACCCAATTTTTTCGAATATTAGGCCCCGATATACTTGGGGGTTGTACAATTACCACCCAGATGCCTTGTGAAGGCGATCTAAAATGGTAGGAAATACGACACTACAGCTTAAAAACGGTCTATTAAACGTGTTTTCACCCAATTTTTTCTCATACACTCTGGGCTTGTACAATTGCCATCCAGATGTCCTTCGAGGCGATCTAAACTGGTAGGAAATACAATACAACAGCTAGGAACGAGCCATTAAACGTATTTCCACCCACTTTTTTCCAGTCAATAGAGCCTAGTATGTTCAGAGATTATACAAAGGATGCTCAGATTCTCTTCGAGACGATCTAAACTGGTAGGAAATACAATGCAACAGCCTAGATGTATTCCTTTAAACCTATTTTCACCCACTTTTTTCGGTCATTAGGTTCTTTTAGGTTCAGGAATAATACAAATAATGCTCAGATTCTCTTCGAGACGATCTAAACTGGTAGGAAATACAATATGACAGCGTAGAAACATTCCATTAAACGTATTTCTACACACTTTTTTCGGTCATTAGGTCCTTTTATGTTCAGGAATAATACAAATAATGCTCAGATTCTCTTCGGACGATCTAGACTGGTAGGAAATACAATACAGCAGCTAGAAACGAGCCATTAGACGTACTTCCTCCCACTTTTTCAATCAATAAATCTTTATATATTCGGGGAGATTTTACAAATAATGCTCGAATGCCATTAGAAGTCGATCAAAACTGGTAGGAAATACTAAGCTACAGCTTGATAACACCCGGTTAAGCGTATTTCAATCCACTTCTTCGGGCAGTGGGTCTTCATACACTTGGGGATTATACAAATAATACCTAGATGCCCTTCGAAGACGATCTAAACTGGTAGGAAACATTACATTATCCGGTTTACAACTCATATTTTTTGGTCAATAGACTATACGTTCAGCGATTATGCAAACAATGCTTAGATTCCATTTGAAGGCGATGTAGACTGGGAAAATCCTAATATTTAGGCCGCGAAATACAACTAAACGTATTCTCCACGACGTTTAGGGGTCGGAATACAGTTACGTCAGAGGAGAGTGTACGAGTAATACTTAGAGACCATATAAGCGCGATATGAAACGTGGATAGTTGAGTGTAAGTCGTTTTTAACCAATAGAATATATTGAAATTTCTTTCAAAAATGGTTTTCTATGTGACTTATAGTCCGTGGTATTAAAGTCTACGTTTGTGATGATTGTCCTCGACTTAACCGGGAGTTACACGTGGACAACGAAAAGCTTCTCATGCAATTTGGAACAAAGATTGCGCATATACGCAGGGCGAAAGGTCTAAGCCAAGAAAAATTGGCAGAAATGACTGAACTAGATAGGACTTATATCAGCTCTATAGAGAGAGGGAAGAGAAATGTAAGTTTAATAAATATTGTTCGTGTCGCGAAAGCACTTAATTGTCCACCTAGTGAACTCTTTAGTGAACTGGGAGACAACATTGGACAATATTGATAAAGCATACGATTTTTACAGTAAACATATCTACGATAAAGAAAAAATCAAACTATTACGTGAATACAACCTTAAAACAGCTGGATTTGTACCATCAGTTCTTTGGGAGTTATTTGGAGCTCTAATCACGGGCAAAAAAGGAACAGGTTTAACTGGCGCAGATTTAGAAGGGTGGGAAGTAAAATCCTCTGTTGAACGCGGTTCCTTTGAATACCAGTACCATCTCAATACCGGGCGACCTAAACTTATCGAAGACTGCGGAGTCAGTCACTTGTTTTGTTCATACTCGAAAGATTATAAGAATGTTTTCGTCAGGATGATGACAGGAGAAGAACTACGTGAAAGTTATTTCGATAAGTGGTTGCCTGAATACGAACTAAACTATGATCGAAGTATTGAATCAACTGCAAGGCGTCAACGGTTCCGCAGGTCTATTCCTTTCGGACATGTTTCTAAAAATGGTAAACTTGTATTAGAAATAAAAAATACTGAATTAGTGTATAAAAATACAGTATAATGTTTTGTGGTTTTTAATGCAGGCTGATATTAAATGAAATTTGCAGAGTTTTTTGCTGGCGTTGGGCTAGTTAGAGAGGGGTTAGCGATTGATGGGTGGGAGTGCGTTTGGGCTAACGATATCTGTGAAAATAAGATGCAAACTTATCTCCAAAACTATGGAGAGGACCACTTCAGATTGGGAAATGTCTGGGATTATGTAGACGATCCGACAAGTATACCTGATGATATTTTTCTCTATACAGCTTCATTTCCATGTACTGATCTTTCAGTTGCTGGAGGTCGTGCTGGTTTAGCCGGAGTACATTCTGGGTCTTTAAATGCCGTTTTAAAGATATTGCTCAATAAAAGGCGAGCCGGAGCCGCCCCTAAAGTTATATTACTTGAAAATGTATTGGGTTTTATTACGTCTCATGGTGGTAAAGATCTTAGTGACACGGTTAATTTACTCAATGAACTCGGTTATGTGGTTGATGTCATTGAAATAAATGCTGCGCATTTCACTCCACAAAGCCGGCAGCGCGTTTTCTTAGTTGCAGTTGATAAAGAGATTGCTTCAAATACCATGAAAGTTAAGTCTAACGATGGTGCTTATGCCGATGATTGGTGGGAAGAACTTACCAGTAGACCTGACATCAGATCTTTGAAGTTGCAAAACGTCATTAGACAGAATAAAAACTTAAATTGGGGACTAGTAAAGGTCCCTCCGCTGCCAGTTCTCAGCAATTCTTTAATTGATATTATAGATGAATCGGTAGGCGAAAACTCAAAATACTGGTGGGACTTAGATAGAAAAAATAAATTGTTTTCGCAAATGAATAATAATCATAAGCGAATCCTTGAGTACATGTCAGCTCAAGATAGTCTTTCTTATGGGACGGTATACCGAAGAATGAGAAAAGGGCTGTCGATGGCCGAACTTAGAACTGATGGTATAGCAGGTTGCTTGAGAACACCAAGAGGTGGTTCAAGTAAGCAAATCTTGATACAGGGTGGGTTCGGAGACTGGAAAGTTAGGCTATTAACTCCGAGGGAATATGCAAGATTGCAGGGGGTTAGAGATTCTTACATTTTACCTGTCAAAGACAATCAAGGCTATTTCGCAATGGGGGATGCAGTTTGTGTACCTGTAATCAACTTCATTTCTCAACACATACTAACCCCCATATATTCTGCGTATATCGATAAAAAAATTAAGAAGGCCAGTTAAGAAGGCTTTAAGTGAAATAGACTGTCTCTCGCATGTTCGTTTTAACAGTGCTCAATTAGAATGCTAATTTCTATGCTCAGTCACAAAAACGTTATTCTGATCGGCATTCTTAATTCGGGATTTTGAACTAATTTGTTTAGGCTATTTAAAATCTGAGATTGAAATCAACGTTTCATAGAGCTTTGCGCTTCATTCGCTAGCTTTATAGTGTTTTATACTTGAAATATATAATTATAAGTTCAAAAAAAGAGGTGTTATTGCTAGAGGATACTGACATTTCCATAAATTGATCTCAACTAAATCTGACGGTCTATTGTGTACATGATTTGGTCATTAAATTTATTTACATCGAAAACCCAGCGATGGCTTTTCAATACAAACAGGTGTTACTACGAATTCTCGGTGATAAGCTTTAAGACTCAGGTTTTTAAAGGATTTTTATGCCCTCAACCAATATTCAAACAGAGTATGACTCGCCAATAATATTCAGAACCTGCGACCAAGATGTTTATAATGCAACTTGTGAAACTGGTTCTTTATGGTTAAGAACAAGCAATTATTATCGCAAAATCGAAGATATGGCTCGTCGTGACATCGGGGAAGGGGTTACTGGGACTAGTGTTGGGCTTGAGTTATCGATCAACCCAGAGAACGCAAACGGCATTAGACTAAAGGGGACTGGTACTATTGGCTGCGAAATAATCCCGCATTATTTAATCTCGTTTCATGGAGCCGCAATCAAAGAACAAACAAGAAGAGACTTTGGAGGATATACTCTTGGCGTTAAATCACTTACAAAGCTCAGTGCGGAAATTGTGTATCAGGCATCACTTCAAGTAGATGTTACTGGTTACAGGTACGGCCCGGTTTCCTATCAAAACACGGCATTAACATTGTCCCATTCAGGTTCAAGCGCCGCTTTAGAAATGACTGGAACACCTGCTGTTTATTTAAAATCAATCAACACTGATGTGCTACGCAAATTACCTGTGGAGCCATTCATTTCCCAAGACGAATGGCGGATCGCTCTTTTTGTTAAAAACTATCTTAAAGATGAGATAAATGAACCTCTTAAAATCCATGTCAGTCCATCACATTTTTATAGGTACATGTCATTATAAGAACACTTTAAAACCAAGTTAGCGGGACAATATTAAGCTGGTCTCCGCCTCTTTGTGCTTTTTTAGCCAGTCTTAAAACCAACAGTAGTTCGCGAGGTTGCCAGCAATAACTCATGTCGTGTATTTTGGCAATCACCATCATCATTCGACCAATGCGGTCAATCGCTTTATCGTATAGAACAATAAAGTCTCGGCCTCTTCTAATACTTCGTTGACAGAATCGTTCACCCGTCTTTTAGGCAGTCGACTACCTGAGTCTACGCAAGAGCTTATACTATTGAAAGCGGTGAAATTTTTAGTCCGTTCATATGAGGCACTGGTTTCATAATGGCATATACTTGATGAAGACTTTTTTACCGCGACTGGGGTCAACGTTGGGTCTGACTCGGCCTGCTCTGTCCCTCAGCCTGTTTGTAACAATAAGAAGCTAGCAATTATTAACAGCTTACAATTATTCATAAAGTTTCAAATAAATGATGCATGAATTGAGTCTGCCACTTTGGTTGGGCATCACCATCCATACACTATTCCGAGGTGCAGTTACAAAGAGAAAGGCTTGCTGCTAACATAGCTATAAAATCTGAGGGGGTGATAAAATGAACATAGAGCAAATAATAGACGACACCGCTGATGAACTGAGAGCTGTGCACGACATCATCAGTACGATTCTCGAAAGCATCCCAGCCGACGAGCCAGAGCATAAAGCTATCGAGTGTAGTGACAATGCAATGGTGCTGCTTGAGTATGCCCGTGGTTATGTTAATCGCGCATTCAAATGTCTCGATAGGCTAGGTAATCACAGATGAGTTTAAACTTAAATTTAGCTTTTATAGTAATCAGTCTAAAAACTCTTCAATCGAAACGAAAATGAGCGAGCGTTATTTGCATATTCACGCTCGTCCGTAATGATATGGGGCAGCAATGTACGTTTTATGACATTTAACTTTTCTCATGAGAACACAGAATACAGTTTTTCAGTTGAAACGGGCTTTATTATAAATTTTCAGTAATAAGCCCCATTGAGAGATAAGACTAAGAAATTTTTAGGATAAACAATTGGTGCGCCAAATAGCTATAGTGAGATAGTTAGGAAAAATGCAATCACGTCCTATAGAGAGATTAAACTTCGATGCTATTTTGGGGAGAAAAGTCACTAATTTGTGAAAAGTTTTCGCTCAGCTAGAACGCGAAATTAACGGCAGTGGAACCGCTGAAGGCTGAGAAAAAGCAAAATATTCTGTTCAAGCGTCTAGGTAGGTAGCCGGTATTATCGAGTAAAATACTGAAAATATAAAGAAGGCATTGTAAAACATTACAAACATAGTAAAACGTACTTAGCCAGTCAATTTACAGTTGGGATAAACTGACGAAAAGAGAGCTGAGTAACAATATTTATAGCTATATTTCACTTAAATCTTAATGTATGGAACATAGCTTTTTTTGATAACACTTGTTAGTGAAAAATTTAATTTTATTTAAAGAGGTGCTTTAGTGAAAGATAGTTCGTTCTTAGCATGGATACTTCGTATGAATCTCATCAAGCGTTGGTCCCCTATGCACTTAGTTAAACAAGAAAATGTCGCCGAACATAGCCACCAAGTTGCCGTTATCGCTCATCTTTTAGCTACTGTTAAAAATGTTTATTGCGGTGGTCAAATAAGTCCTGAGAAGGCGGCTACGATAGCTCTATACCATGAAGTTTCTGAGACTAAGCTTCAAGATATTAATCACGTTACAAAATACAGTTCACCAGCATTAACTGAGGAGTTTAAGAAAATTGAAGATTTAGCTGAGATAGAGTGCTTGAACACCCTTCCTGAAAAATTAAAACCGCTGTTTAAAGAGCTAGTCATCCAAAAACAGGTAGATGAAGAATATAAAAAATTAGTAAAAGCGGCAGATGTGCTTACTGCGTATTTCAAAGCATGCGATGAGCTTAAATTCCACAACCCAGAATTCGTATCTGTTAAAAGACGCTTATCTAAGAAAGTTGACTCGTTCAAAGAAGACATGCAAGAAGTAGGCGTGTTTATGGATTTATTTGAACAAAACTGCTTGGCTAGTTTGGATGATTTATCTAGTTAATCTTGACTTTTGAACTTTGTATGTAGTAATTTGTATGTATGGCTTTTATTACAAAGCTATATACTACAAAGGCTTCAGCTACCTTTCTTTATTAAAAGATACGATATTGGTGTTTTGTTCCGAAAGGGGGATGACCTATATCATGTGCTAAGCACAGCGTTTCAATTAGTGTGGGATCGAGTGCCAGCGAACGCGCTATATCAGGAAATTTTACCCAAAGTTGCGCGGTAATACCTGTGCCGATTTGTGCAGCCTCTAATGAATGGGTGAGCCGTGTACGATAAAAATCGCTCAGCCCTACACCAAGCACTTGGGTTTTTGCCTGTAATCTTCGGAACGCCGCGCTGTGAAGTACACGCGCTTTATCGCGCTGATACGGATTGCGGTGATCGCCGTCTCGAGTTTCGCTACGGGGTAAGCGACGCTCGTGTAATGCTAGTTCCCATTCGCTTGTTGCCAAAAAAGCCTCACTGCTATGTTTTGCTGTTTGCTAGTACCGTAACGCAGACGCGATAATGTGTGTCGTCATGGTTTGCTTCTCTTTTATATATCGTCTTGGGTAATTTCATCAAGGCTTAAAGAAAAGCTTGGTACGTAGCGTGTTAAGAAGTAGTCCACTTCTTCAGAATGGTATTCTTTGAGTGTTTTATCTAGGCGTTTTTTTGCCAGCTTAAATTCTTGGTTGCCAGCCGCAAGTTCTTCCAGCGTTTTAAGATAAGCACAAAGCACATCAGCCGCTTTTACGATGAATGCTTCTTCTTCGCTATGGTAGTGGTGATCAATCAGTGCCGCATAGTCTTCACGAAACGCTTCAGGCGCCATTTCAATGAGCTTGTTCTCTGCAATTTTCTCAATCTTCTTATATTCTTCTTTTATCGCAGGATTGAAGTATTTTACTGGGGTAGGAAGGTCGCCCGTGAGTACCTCAGAGACATCATGAAAAATTGCCATGGTTGCGATGCGTTCAGGGTTGAGGGTGCCGCCAAAAAACTTATTTTTAATTAAGGCCAGCGCGTGCGCTACCATGGCCACCTGTAAGCTGTGCTCCTGCACGTTTTCCGTACGTACGTTGTGCATAAGCGGCCAGCGATTGATAAGCTTTAAGCGTGCTAAATGCGCAAAGAAGTGGCTCTTATCAGACACATTACGCCCCTTGCTTGTAGGTTCTAAAGAAGTTGCCAATGCGATGCAGTGCGGGCACTAATACATCGCTATGGGGTAAAAATACTAATCGGAAATACGTGCCTTCGGTAAGGTTAAACGCGCGGCCATGTACCAGCAGTATTTTTTCAGAGCTTAATAAATCCAACACCATTTGTTCATCGTTTTGAATGTTGAACTTTTTGTCATCCACTTTGGCAAAACAATACATCGCCCCTTTAGGTTTTACGCATGAAATACCGTCAATACCGTTAAGCATATCTGTCGTCACGTCGCGCTGTATGCGAAGGCGCCCGTTTTCTTTTACCAAATCATCAATACTCTGATAGCCACCTAATGCGGTCTGTATTGCACTTTGACAGGGAACGTTTGCACACATACGCATTGAAGACAGTATGTTGAGCCCTTCAATGTAGTCAGACGCTAGGCGCTTATTACCGCTCACTACAAGCCAGCCAGAGCGGAATCCTGCTACGCGGTAATTTTTACTTAAACCGCTAAAGGTAACGAAAAAGACATCGTCTGCCAGTGAAGCAATACTGGTGTGTTTTGCCTCGTCGTAAAGAATTTTGTCGTAGATTTCGTCGCTAAATACCACTAAGCCGTGCTCGCGGGCCACTTCAACTACCTCTAGCAAAAGGGCTTTGTCGTATACTGCACCGGTGGGGTTGTTTGGGTTAATCAGCACGATAGCGCGCGTTTTACTGGTGATTTTACTTTTTATGTCATCAATATCTGGGAACCAGCCTGCTTGCTCATCACACCGGTAGTGGACTGGGGAGCCCGAGGATAGACTTACAGCCGCCGTCCATAGAGGATAGTCGGGGCTTGGAATGAGCACCTCATCTCCATGATTGAGCAAGGCTTGCATCGCCATCATGATTAATTCAGACACACCATTACCTATATATACATCATCTACGCGGATGTCTTTGATATTACGCTGTTGGTAGTACTGCATCACGGCCACACGGGCGGCATAAATTCCTGTCGAGTCAGAGTATCCTTGAGACGTAGGCAGGTTATGAATAACGTCTTTTACAATATCATCAGGGGCTTCAAATCCAAATGGGGCGGGGTTACCGATATTCAGTTTTAATATGCGGTGTCCTTCGTCTTCCATTTTACGTGCTTGCGCAGCAATTGGGCCTCTAATGTCGTAACAAACGTTATCTAATTTATGTGAGCGAGATACAGTTTTCATGGTCTATCTGGTTGATTTACATACCCTGAGATTATCGCAATCCAAAGCTATATGCGATGACCTTTTTGCAGTATTTCAGTCTAAAGTACGACTTTTTTCACCAAATGCTCAATTAATGAACACATGGCGATATAGCCATTCCGCTTGTCGCTAAAGTATAAAATTTATGTTAATAGCTTGTGAACTTTTCATTCTGGGCCTATCGTAGTAATAAGGCGTGTATAAAAAACGCGTTAGTAACAAACAGGCTAACAAGCAGAGGTGATAAGAATATGTCGCACCATTTCAAAGAAACACCAGAGAACGCGATCACGCAAAGCGGTATAGCGCGCGTTATTCCATGTAAAGAATTAGACGTTGGTGACCCAATAAAATGGGTGTCTCTAGCATTGAGAGACGCCATGCGCGCTCCGGGGCTTACCGTTTTTTACGGAGTGCTTTTCGCGGTCATTCCGTGGTTCATCATGTACTTGGTAGAAATGACGGGATGGCATTTAGTTATTTTACCCGCCATCGTCTGTTTCATGTTGGTAGGGCCTTTTCTAGCAGCTGGTCTGTACGATATCAGTTGGGAAATGGAAAAAGGGCATAAACCCACGCTACGCCATTCGCTACGCGCAATGCGAAGAAACGCGTTCAACGAGTGGGGGTTCGCTATTTTACTCATGGTAATGATGATTTTTTGGTTGCGCGTTGCCTCGCTTATTCATGCGCTTTATCCACCATATATAGAAAATGACTTAGAAAGCTTGTTACCGTTTTTGGCATTAGGCACTATCGTTGGCGCAGGCTTTACGTTGGCGATGCTTTTTGTGACCGCTTTTACTCAGCCCATATTGATGGAGCGCAAGGTTGACCTTGCGACAGCAGTATTAACGAGTGTGAACGCAGTATGGTTAAACAAAGTTCCCATGCTTATATGGGGTGCAATTATTTTCAGTGCAGTCGCCATTGGTTTTGTAACAGGGTTTATCGGTTTTATCGTATTGATGCCTATTATTGGCTATGCGTCTTGGCACGCTTATATTGACGCAATTGAAACCAAACGCGAACGCAAATATGAGTAGTTTTAAGTGATTTGTGTAATTTAATTACGTAAATTGGGCTGTCATTCGTATAAAAAATAGACTTTATGATGGTTTATTTTGTTAAAATTACATTTTTAAGGCTCCTTAAGGAGCCTTTTTATACTTAAGTCTTATATTTCTTTCTTCCTATAAAAGTACAAGCTAGATAGATTAGTAATATATGTTTTAGATTAATTTAGGAAATTCAAAGGTTTAGCCAAATAACAACCATGTAACAACTTGATTTACCAAGCATTTACCCTCGTTACACAATCTTTCAACAGAAAAGTTTTTATTCTTGATGCATAAATAAAGGGCGTTGAGTGGCTCGTTAATCTAATTAACCCCGCTCATCCAAAACAAAGAGTTTGTCGAAAACTTGATTGTTATTTATCCATACATTGAGGATTTAAAAATGAAACTATCTAAAGCACTAAATGTTTTAGCGGCTACAGCAACAGTTGTTTTTACCATTAACGCAAATGCAGCTGCTCCACAAAAGGATGTACGTTTTGTTGGTGAGACCCAGTTTGCAGGTTTTTGTAAAGCCATAGTCAATGATGACGTAAGAGTACTACGTTCTAGTCTTTCGCGTAACGTGGGCCGTATTGGCGCGAGTCAACGTGAAGTATTACGCATGGTAACATCTGAAGAAGGATTGACATGTAACGGAAGTAGTCTTATTGAGTTTTCTGTAGAACGCGACGCAAACGCGGTACATGAGTACCTAACGTCGCGTAGCTAAGGCATTGGCTGCGGTAACAGAAAATCCAGAAAAAGCGGGCTAGTCATTCTTACTTGTCATCATTATTGTCATGATGGTTAGCGTAGAATCTAGACCCGCTTTTTGTCTTATCCTATTTTCAGTTTGCTATTTTAATGTATGTCGCTACGCGAGCTTTGCTGGTTTTAAATAAGCGCTGCGTTTTAAACCTGAGCTTTAGCAGCAATACGTAAGCGAGAGGTACCAAAAACAAGCTGGTAAGCGTTGAAAATACCAGCCCACCAATGATGGCTATCGCCATTGGAGAGTAAGGCGGTCCATCACCACCAATACGTGTATTGCCCATAGCAAGCGGGATAAGCCCCAGAACAGTCGTGGCTACTGTCATCAGGATTGGCCTGATACGGCTCATACATCCTTCAATTACTGCGTCATACAACGATAGGCCGTCGTTTATGAGTTGGTTAATTCTATCAACCAACACAATGCCATTGTTCACTACGATGCCCATAAGAATCAACATGCCAATCATCCCCATGATAGACATTGATGTACCCGTAACCATGAATGCCCAGAACACACCCGTGAAGGAAAACAGTAGGGACGTTATCACAGACGTAGGAAGGATAAGCGACTCAAACAGCGCTGCCATCACAACGTATATCATGCAAAGTGCCAACAGCATGTTCATTTGCATCACTGCGTTGGCTTCATCCTGACGTGAGAAACTGCCGTCTAGCGTCCACTTGTAACCCGTAGGCAATTCAATATTCGCAAGTGCTTTCTCGATGCGCTCGCGGGCTTGTTCAGTCGTGGTTTCTCCCTCTAAGTTGGCGCCGATAGCAAGCGCGGTTTGACGGTAGTTGCGGTTAATTTGCGATAACTGTGGCACAACGGAGAAATCAGCAATCATATTTAGCGTTACAGACTGCCCCTGCGCAAAGCCAATGTTGATATTCTTTAGTTCGCTCAGTGAGGCTTGAATATCGCTACCGAATTTAAGCTGCACCGCTACTTCTCCGGCGTCACCATAACGGAATGTGCGCAAATTACTGCCTCGTAGGGCCGTAGAGATCAGTTTAGCCACATCATTAACTTGAATGCCGAAGCGGTTAGCTTTCTCTCTGTCTATGCGTATTTGAACTTCATCGCGGGTAGATCCCGTGTCTGCTTTTACATCTTCCAGCCCGTTAATAGTGGAAAGAATAGGAATGATTTGTTCGGAAATATTTATCAAGGTTTCTGACGACTCGCCCAATAGCGTTACTCTTACGCCACCACCATTACCGCTATCCCACTGGAAAGAGGGGCGAGCCCGCACAAACGAAGGCATGTTTTTGCGAATATCTTCTTTAATTTTTCCTACACTTACGGGCAACTCGTCATTCAGCGTAATGCCGCTTACTGCATGGCCAGCGGTAAAATAGGTATAGACCTGCTTTATATGAAAACGCTCTTGATTTTCATAAAGGTAAGCCTCCATTTTATCTACAGTCTTTTCCACTTCTTCCAGTGTGAAGTTCTGTGTTACGTGATAGTTAAGCCAAATGCGCTCTTGGTTATTGTTACCTTCATCGTCTGATGTCACTGCCTGCATCGGCACAAAGGTCGACGCCAATATAAATAGAGCGATAATGCAGGTTATGCCCTGGTGCTTCAACATCCAGTTAAGTGCACGGCCATAGCCTGTTATGTATGAAGGTGTTTTA
This sequence comes from Alteromonas sp. KUL106, assembly GCF_009811415.1. Classification (GTDB taxonomy): domain Bacteria; phylum Pseudomonadota; class Gammaproteobacteria; order Enterobacterales; family Alteromonadaceae; genus Alteromonas. The sequence continues at coordinate 48,309 of NZ_BLIG01000016.1, forward strand.
GGTGTTTTTACAACCGGAATTTTTACCTTTGTTGTCAGCAATGGAATAAGTGTTTTGGCAATAAAAAGCGACGCGAACAGGGATATACAGATTGCCACGGCGACGTGCTCTAAGAAAATTGTCACGTCTATTTTTACTCCAATTATGTTGGGTAAAAATACAATCGCCGTGGTTGCCGTTCCGGCTATTACCGCTAAGCTGACTTTGTTCACTCCGATTTGCGTGGCCCGTTTAACATCACCTTCTTGTTGGCGTTCTTGAAAGATGCTTTCGGTGATCACAACGGCGTTGTCTACCAACATACCTACCGCTAACATCAGACCCATAAGTGATAAGATATTTAAGGTATAACCCAACAGATACATCACGCCTAAAGTGATACAAATTGAGAATGGTACAGAAAGCACCACAATTAAGGTGGTGGTAAGTTGTCGCAAGAATAAGTACAGCACAATGACTGATAACAACGCACCTAATAAACCTGCGTTAAGCAAGTCGCTTAGTGATGACGTAACGCTTTTGGCGGTATCGTCCATTACAAACAAACTAATGCCTGTGAACTCAGGGTCTTCCTTGGCTTTTTCGATAACTTTCATCACCGCGTCAGAAACTTCTACGAGGTTACTGCCCGATTCACGAAATACATTGAAGCCCACCGCAAAGGTACGATCTAAATGACGTCCTTCGTTGCGCTGCGGGAGTTCGTACGTCACGCTGGCTATATCAGAAAGACGTACGCTGCGACTCACCCACATATTTTTGAAATCGTTAACGTCGGTAAATTCACCCGTCGGATTAACCAGTATTTTTTCGCCGTTGTTGTACATGTAGCCCGCGGTAAGCGAGAAGTTTGCGTTTTGAAGCTGCTGTTCTAAACGGGTGCCGTCTATTTGGTAGGCCGCCATTTTTTTAGGATCTAGGCGAATCGTAATCTGACGCTTCATGGTGCCGTAAAGCTCAACTTTCGATACACCCGGAACACGCTCTAGCGGACGTTTAAGGTTGCGCTCAAGCAAGTCGTAAGCATTTGATAAGTCGCGGTCGCTCGATACACGCAGCTGAAATATAGGCATATCGTTGGTGTTAAACTTGTACACCATGATCCGCTCTATATCGTCAGGAAGCTCGTGGCGAATGGCATCAATTTTTTCCCGTGCTTCGATGCTTTTGGCTTTAAGGTTTTCATCCCAGTCAAACTCCACAATCACTTCAGCCATATTGTCGTAAGAGCGTGCCCTTAAGCGCTTTATCCCCGACATGGTAGCAACGGCTTCTTCAACCGGGCGGGTGATCATCGTTTCAATTTCAACTGGCGTCGCATCAGGGTAGGGGATCTGCACCACCATTTCTGGAATATCGATCCCAGGGAATTTCTCTAAAGGAAGCAAGCGTCCAGATACAATGCCGAACAGTAGCATAGACAAAAACAGCATGCCGATAGTGACAGGCTTATTGAGGGCAAAACGTGCCAGCGAGGCGCCTATACCTGCAATCTTTGAAAGGTGCGGCTGTGAAGCTATATCTGCCTCGTGTTTATTCGTTTCACTCGCTTGGCGCTTTTCAGTATTGGTTTGAGCACTCTTGTTAGAGCTGTGGAAAGGCGTACTCATAGTACACCTCCTTTTGACGTGGCTTCTTCGTCACCAAAACCCACCTTGGAATCAGTGTTTACAGACGTTTTTTGCTTAGCCGTTTTCTTAACATCGAACAGGCTGTAAAGCACGGGCAGAAGGATAAGGGTGAGCATGCTTGCAAACAGAAGGCCGTAAATAACCGTAATGGCCATTGGCGTGCGAATTTCGGCACCTTCGCCAAGACCAAACGCCATAGGCAATAAACCCAGTACCGTAGTAAGTGTGGTCATAACGATAGGGCGTAAGCGGGTTTTTGCTGCATCTAGAATAGCCGCGTCTTTATCTAAACCTTGACGGCGTAGCTGATTAATACGGTCAACTAATACAATGGCGTTATTCACTACAATGCCGCACAGCATAATCAAACCGATAAATACCACCACATTAAGCGGCGTATTGGTAAGCCACAGGCCGTACACAGAACCCGCACCGGCCAGCGGCACTGCGAATAAAATAAGCAGTGGGTGTAGCAACGACTCAAACTGTGATGCCATAACCAAATACACCATGAACACTGCAAGTGCTAGGGCAAACTGTAGAGAACGGAAGCTGCTCTGCATGTCTTCGCTCTGTCCGGTGACTTCTGCACTCAAAGATAGGGGAAGCTGGGTTTCAGCAATGACCTTGTTGGCAACGGCAACCGCTTCATCAAGCTTACCTTTGGCTAGGTTCGCAGATACCAGCGCTACGCGCTGCTGGCCAACGCGGGTTATTTCACTTGGACCTACGCTCATGTACACATCAGCGACGGCGCTTAATGGGATAGGTTGTGCCGAGCCTGGGTTAACAATAATGGCGCGTACGCTGGCGATGTCATCTCGCTGGTTTTCTTGCGTTCTTACAAGCACATCCACTTTTCTGTCTTCAACGCTGTATTGCGTGGCAACACGGCCACCCACTTTAGCGGCGATGAGTTGAGAAACGGTAGACGCATCAAGCTCAAGTCGAGCAAGTTTTGCGTGTTGGAAGGCTATTTTAAGCTCTGGATTTCCGTCGCGAATGCTGGTGGTAACGTCAGCGAAATTGCTATAACTAGCGAGTTTTGTCGCAATGGCGTCGCCATACTGCTGTAATTGATTAAGGTCGTAGCCCGCAATTTCAATTTGAATAGGCGAGGCAAAGCTAAATAGCTCTGGCTCTGAAAACGTTGCCTGAACCTGAGGTTTGAAGGCTAGGTAATCACGAAGCGCACGCTTCACATCGTCCATGTCGCCAGCTGTCGCCGTAGGCTGCATGACAATGTTTAAACGACCCCAATGATCACCACCTTGATTTGGCGCTGCGCTTATAAGGCTTCCTGTACCAGACATGGCATACGTGCGAAGCACTTTGGTTTCGCCGCCACTATTGTTATTTACCGCAACTGCGGCAAGCTCGCTGATAATAGCGTCGGTACGCGCGAGTGGCGATCCTGCCGGAAGGGTCACTTCTACTGAGAATTCTCCCTGGGATAGGGTTGGGATGAGTTCCATGCCCAATCTCGGGATCAGCAACACCGCGCCCGCCGCAAGTACAAAGGCAATGGCGAGAACTAGCGCTTTTGCTCGAAGGCTTATACGTAGCAGTTTTTCATAAGCAGAGGCGAGAAGGTCAAACGCTTTATTAAATAACCAGATAAGTGGTTTAAACGCAACGCTCAGTAGTTTACTGACGATATGCCATGCCCCGATCACCAATGTCACTAAGGCTGCAGGTAAAAACACAAAGACAAGCCTGAATACCCAACGAATTGGCAGGGTAATGTAATACATAACTTTGCCAAACGTTGACGTAGGAGCGGTAGGCGCAGGAGTAGTGAACACATCTTCGTGATCTAGCTGTTGTTTTTTCTTCTTGTGCGCCATTGCTGGAATGAGTGTCAGCGCGACAACAAGGGAGGCGGCCAAAGCGAACGACACGGTCAACGCTTGATCTTTAAACAGTTGCCCTGCAATGCCTTCTACAAATATCAGCGGCACAAACACCGCCATTGTAGTCAGTGTCGAAGCCACAATCGCACCAGAAACTTCTTTTGTACCTTCGCTGGCTGCAGATGACTCTGCTTCTGTGGCTTTTGCCGTTGATTTTTCATTCGCTGTCGCGTTTTCGCTTCCTGCGGTTTTAAGCTTTTTGTGACGATCGATATTTTCAAGCACAACAATACTGTTATCTACCAATAGCCCTACCGCGAGAGCAATACCCCCTAAGCTCATCATATTTAAGCTTATATCGTTAGCATACATCAGATTAAAAGTAGTAATAACGGATACGGGAATAGAGACCGAGATAATAACGGTAGCCCAAAAATCTTTAAGGAAAAGATACAGCACTAACATGGCTAAAATACCGCCCATTACCGCTGCTGATTTCACGTTGTCTATGGCTTGTTTAATGAATACACTCTGGTCATAAATTTCGCTAAGCGCATAGTTCGATGGAAGGGTATCGATCACTTCGTTTAATCGGGTGGCTACTTTTTGTGCAACGTCAACCGCATTAGCGTCGCCTTCTTTATAAATGGCTATTTCGATGCCTTCACTGCCATTGAATCGAGTCACTACGTTACGGTCTTTATACGCACTTTCTACCGTGGCAATATCTTTAAGCTGGATGTTTTTGCCTTCAAAACGGCCAATAAACAGGTTTTCTATATCGCTAAGCGTTTCAAACTGATTCAGGGTTCTGACCAAAAACGCCTGAGCTGCGTTGTCAATACGTCCACCCGCAGCATTAATGTTTTCAGCACTCACTCGGTCAATAATACGGGTAATGGGGATGGACAGCTGACTGGCTTTCTGTTGGTCAATAAGAATGTGAATCTCGTTTTCTAAACCACCACCAACGCGTACAGCTGCCACACCTTCTACCGACTCCAAAGCACGTTTTACCTGCTGTTCGGCATATAAACGCAGTCGCTTCATTTGCGCTACACTTAAACTTGATGTGTCACTTTGTGCCGTAAGCCCCAGTTTGATAACGGGATCTAAACTTGGGTTAAAGCGAAGGAGTCTTGGTTTTTCAATATCAAGGGGAAGTTGTAAAACATCGAGTTTTTCGCGCACTTCTAAACTCGCGAAATCCATGTCAGTACCCCACGCGAAAGACAGCACTACATCAGACTGACCGGCGCGCGACGTGGACGTGACTTTACGTACGCCTTTTACTACACCGATGGCTTCTTCAATGGGTTTTGAAACCAGTTGTTCAACTTCGCCTGGTGCCGCACCGTCATAGTCGGTGCGAATGGTAAGGGTAGGGTAAGACAAGTCAGGCAGTAAGTTAACAGACAGTCTGCCTAACGACACCATACCAAATAGCAATACCGCAAAAGTGAACATACTAACGGCAACAGGGCGCTTTACAGCAATATCTACAATACGCATTGTGTGAATTCCTTGTTAGGCCGAATTAGCTGTTAACTACTTCAACAGGGGCGCTGTCTTTCAAGTTTTGGTGACCTGCGGTAACCACTTCTTCATTACCTTTTAAACCATTGATAACTTCAACGACTTCGTTGTTTTCAAAGCCTGTAGAAATATTAACTTTTTTAACTTTGCCATTATCGACAACAAATACGCTGTGGTTGTTATCAATGGTAACTAGCGCTCTGCGGGGCAGTAAGGTAGCGTTAGCATGGGTAGCATAAGCGAGTGATACATCGGTAAACATGCCGGCTTTAAGTTTGTTATCTTCGTTAGGTACTTTCAATGTCACTTTAAACGTGCCGGTGGTCGCATCTATTACTGGGCTAATTCGCTCTACGTTGGCCGTAATCGTCCTGTCGCCTAAGGCCGCAACTGTCAACTTAGCGCCTTGCCCAATGACCACGTTAGGCAGCTCGTTTTCGGGTAAATACACAATGCCTTGCAGATTGCGCTGCTGAACAATATGGAACATTCTCTCCCGTTGGAACGATTCGGTTAAGTTACCTACTTTGGCGTTTCGCTCTGCAATGTATCCATCAATTGGTGCTGTAATCGTGGCTTCTTTCAAATCAAGTTCAGCCAAACGTACAGACGCTTTTGCCGATTCAAATTGCGCTTTGAGTTTGTCGTAGGTATCGTCACTGATAAGCTTTTTAGAATATACTTTGTTGACTTTCTCTAGCTCACTTTCAATGCCGGCTAAATCAGCCAGTGCTTTTGACAAATTCAGCTCGTAGCGTCGCTTATCAAGTTGGGCCAGCACTTGACCTTTTTCAACATAATCACCTTCTTCCACGAAGATTTCTTCGATAATTCCAGACGCTCGCGCAACGACAAACGCTTCTTCGCGGGCTTCTAAAATAGCCGTGGTGTCGTAGGTTGACGTTATGTCGCCAGTGATGATGGTTTGCGTTTCAACAGGGATAGCGAAAACGGCTTCTTCCATTTCAGTGGTATTGGCTTTGTCGTTGACCGCATCGGCGTCGGAGCATGCGGCTATCGAAAGCGATAGCGCAACGATACCACTACCAACAAGTAGTTTGATCGAATTTGGCGAAAACGGTAATAGTGAGCAGAGCGGAGAGAAAGTGGTATTGCTTTGCGCTGATGTATCCATGGTCAATAACCCTAACGTAATTGTCGTTATATAATAATGACCGTCTACAGCAGCTAACATGCCAAAGATGTTAATTAATGTTAAATTGTATGTTTTTCAATAAGATAGATGTATAAAAAAGCATTTCAATAAAAAAGCCAACCTTGATGGTTGGCTTTTTTAGCTAATGCTTAGTGGTAATCACTAATAAGCGGTTTATTCCACTAAAGTTTATTAAACCAAAGTATAGCTTGTGGTGATGTCAACGTTACCCGTTAACATAAGCATGACAGAGCAATACTTCTCTGCAGAAAGTTGCACGGCGCGAGCAAGGGCTTTTTCGCTTATTCCTTCGCCAGACACTGTGTAGTGCGCGTGTATTTTAGTGAATACACGTGGTGGCTCTTCAGCACGCTCAGCGTCCAATTCACAATTACAGGCTTCGATGTTAAAACGGCCTTTTTTAAGAATGTCTACTACGTCAACACTCGAACAAGCACCAACGGCTAACAGTACTGACTCCATTGGAGATACGGCCTTACCGCTGCCGTCCATTACCGTTTTGTAGCCGCTGTCTGTTGTACCGGTAAATGTTAAATCCTGATCCCAAGAAACACGTGCTTTCATTGTTTGTCCTAATGTCATAAAAATAAAAAAGAGAGCGGCAAGTCAAGCTTGGTAAGCACGTCATAGCCGCCGCCCGAAGGGAGCGTTATGGAAGCCTTTTACGCTTTATCACAGTCCTTTAATTTAGCTCACTAGAGCGTCCAGGACCGTTTCGAGATTAAAAGGCTTCTATTTAAATCGAAATTTGTACACCAAAGATCAGCTGGCCTTAGTAAGGCGAATAGCGTCAGGCCCGAGCGTGATTTTCTTCTGCTTATACAACGCCCCTAATGCTTTTTTATAGGCCGCTTTACTTACGTTAAAATGAGAGTAAATGGCTTCTGGTGCACTCTTATCCGTTAACGTTGAAATACCACCATGGGCTTCTAAATCATCCAAAATAGCTTGCTGAAGGGCATCACGGCCACCTTTATCCACACGCTGAAGGGCTACGTCCACCTTTCCATCTTCACGAATGGTTTTAATTACACCTTCAGTGGCTTGCCCAACTTTAAGCGGCTTAAAAGCGTCACTGTGGAAGATTAGCCCTAGGCTCTTTTCATTGATAACTACCTTAAAGCCTAAATCTGTTTTGGCGTAGACTAAGCAATTCACTGTATCACCCTCGTTGAGATAGGCGCTGCTTTCCTTTAGGAAATAGTGAAGTTTAGTGGCACCCAAAATTCGTTGGGTTTTATCGTCAAAAAAGGTGTGAACGACGTAATACATACCGGGGTTAACCGGTTGAGCTTGGTAGTCGTTAGGCATTAATAGATCGTTTTCTAAGCCCCAATCGAAGAACGCGCCAAAATTAGTAGCAGACACCGCTTTAAGTACCTTGGTCTCGCCCACTTGAATAAGAGGTTTCTTCATGGTGGCATAGAGGTCGCCGCGCTGATCCGTGGCCACAAAGACTTCAACCTGTTGCCCCTCGGTGAGCGATGCTTCTACTTCGTCAATCGCAAGAGTAACGGTTTGCAGATCATCAGCATCATCTATAGCTATCACGCTGTCGTTCTCGTCATTGTTTTCGACAAGTGGCGCTAGAGCGTAGCCAAAGGGGTATTGGGCTACGACGCGTAATGTATTAATTTTTCCAATATTTATCATCAGCACTGACTTTTTAAAAAGAACAGGTAACATGATACTGGAATGAACGTAAGAGCTAAACCATTATGAAGTTAAATTGCGATTTAGGTGAGAGTTTTGGCGCGTGGTCTATGCCAGTGGAATCGGCCATCATGGCGGAAATAGATCAGGCAAACATAGCGTGTGGTTTTCATGCCGGCGACCCGTTAGTGATGAAGCAAGCTTTATTTCTAGCGAAAACCCATGGTGTAGCCATTGGTGCACATCCAGCGTATCCCGATCTTCAGGGGTTTGGTCGCAGAAGTATGACGGTAGCAGCCGATGAACTCATTGCTATGATCCAGTATCAAGTAAGTGCACTAAGCGGTATGGCAGCGCTGCACGGGACAATGGTCAGCTACGTGAAACCTCATGGTGCGCTTTACAATGATATGATGAAAGACCTTAACGTTAGGCGAGCAGTGATGAAAAGCATCGGTGAGATAAACGCTCAGTCTTCTCAAGAGCCGTTAGCCTTGATGGTGCAAGCGACGGCTAAAAATGACGAAATCAAAGAAGAGGCGAAAGGGTGGACATTACCGCTGTATTTTGAAGCCTTTTCCGACAGACGCTATACCGATGACGGTCTATTACAATCCCGTGCTATCGAAGGTGCGGTATTGGATGAGAATGCGGCACTGAGTCAGGCTGAGCAGCTTATAGAGTTTGGTACTGTAACTACCGCATCAGGAAAAACGTTGAAAATAGAAGCCGATTCCCTCTGCGTACATGGCGACACGCTAGGCGCGGTCAGCATTGCTCAAAGGATCAGAGCATTTCTATAAATTTGCCTCATTAAAAACACATTTATTAAGAATAATAACGGTATCAAGGACAGCAAATGCAAGCTTTTGGGCATATTAAGCGAATTGTGGTAGCGGGTGCTGACGCTATTATAATCTACTTTGACGGTGCTAATTTGGATGAAGCCAATACTGCGTGTCACCAAATGCTCGCGGCTATCGACGCGAGGCGAGCAAGTGTTAGACATAATGCGGCGAGTGAAGGCTTAGAGCATAACGCAGAAAGCCCATGGGGTTGGCTACGCGAGTGCGTGCCGTCGTACGACAGTTTATTGATTACCTTTGACATGACGTTAATTGACAATCATGGAGTGTATCGCGCCTTAAAGGCGTTAAGTACTGAACGCATCAATACGCAACCTGCTGATAATAAACCAGGTTTTGGTAATTCAGTGATTGAGATTCCCGTGTGGTATGGTGCGCCCAATGCGAGTGACTTAAGCGTTGTGAGTAAGAAGACCTCACTGTCTATTGAAGAGATTATCGAATTGCATACGAGCACTGCTTACAAAGTTTACGCTGTGGGATTTTCTCCTGGCTTTGCTTATTTAGGGGATATTCCAGAAGCACTTAAATGTGCACGGCTAGGTACACCGCGTAAGCGCGTTCCCAAAGGTGCTGTTGCGATTGCTGATAGGCAAACGGCGGTTTATCCCAGTGAGTCCCCGGGAGGATGGAATTTACTGGGGCTGACCGCGTTTGACATGCTTCTGCATACTGATCAAGACAGTGAATCCCGGTTAAAAGTTGGCGATGTTGTTAAGTTTGTGTCGATTACTGAACAGGAATATAAGTCAGCATTGAAGGTCGAACTATGAAAATTCAAGTGCTCAACAAAGGACTGTTTAGTCTAATCATTGATAATGGACGAGTAGGGCGACAACGGGATGGGTTTTGCGAATCAGGCCCTATGGATAGTAGCGCTTATGATTGGGCGAATTTTCTTGCTTTTAATCTAGACGGCACGCCGTGCATTGAGGCCATTGGCGAGATGCAATTACAGGTTGATGAAGAATGTATCATCGCAGTAACAGGTAGAGAGCCCGAACTTAGCATTGATGGACGCCCTATATCGCCTTACCAAAGTCAAAAAGTACCCGCAGGAGCCATCATTACTTTTGGTTGCGCACTACTTGGTAGTAAAGCCTACTTGGCAATATGTGGAAACTGGCAAGTCCCAAAAGCTGTGGGTAGTGCATGTACCGTGGTGCGTGAGCAATTGGGGGGAATAGATGGCAAGGGAAGTGTGTTAAAAGATGGCGATTGCATTGAAGTATTCGCTAATACAAGAATAAAAGACAGTGATAAAATGCGTACGTTACCTACACACCTCATTGACGATTACGGTTTTTTAGAAGCCATTAGGGTTGTGCCGGGGTATCAATTTTCATGCTTTAGTACTGTTGCTGTGCGTACTTTTGAAACCAGTACTTATACAGTTTCATCAGCCATTGACCGTATGGGCTTCAGGTTTACGGGAGAATCAGTTACCGCCGATATGGAGAACATGCGTTCGGAAGCAATTCATTTAGGTGCAATTCAAGTGCCCGGTGACGGGCAGCCTATTGTGATGATGCGCGACAGGCAAACACTTGGGGGCTATCCCAAGCTTGGCTGCGTGAGTCCGTGTGATATAAATCGTTTGGCTCAAGCAGTGCCTGGCGAGAAAGTTAATTTTATTTTTCAAAATGAAGAAGAGGCAAGGGTGGACTGGTTACTCATGACAAGTAGACGTCGCCGATTGCAAGGAGAAATATTGTGACAATTGCGTTTTTGAACGGTGAATATATGCCTCTTTCTGAAGCTAAGATTTCGCCGATGGACAGAGGTTTTCTCTTTGGTGACGGTATTTATGAAGTCATTCCAACATATTCTGGCCACGCAGTCGGCTTTAACGGTCACGCCACGCGTATGGCGCAGGGCCTAGAGGCTATCGAAATCTCTAATCCTTACACGGCAGAACAATGGCAAGACATTCTGTCGAATTTGGTCGCAAAGAATAAAACGTTTATTGAGAGCGAAAACATCGGCGTTTATTTCCACGTGAGTCGAGGGACTGATACCAAGCGTTTTCACGCCTATCCTAAGCATATAGCGCCTACCGTATTTGGTTTTGCCTTTGAAATCGCGCCACCTCAACCTACTGTAAAAGCAGACGTTAAACCGTTTAAAGTTGCTCTTCAACAAGATAAAAGATGGCAACGTTGCCATATTAAATCAACGTCTTTGTTAGGTAATGTGATGCATTACCAAGCAGGAGTAGATGCGGGTGTTAACGAAACTATCTTGTACAACGGTGAAGGTATGATCACTGAAGCAAGTTCGTGTAACGTATTTATGGTAAAAAACGAACGCATCTACACGCCGCCACTCAATCACGAACTGCTTCCTGGCGTAACACGCGCTATTGCCATAGAAGCATTCAAACAAGCGGGGTTGGTGGTTACCGAAACCTGGTTTACCAAGGAAGACCTGCTAGAAGCAGACGAGGTGTGGTTAACCTCATCGAGTAAAGAAGTTGCCCCGGTTGTAGAAGTTAATGGCAAACAGATTGGTACAGGGAAAGTTGGTGATGTCTGGGAGAAAGCAATTAAGGCTTACCACGCCTACAAATTTAAAGCGTGATAAATAAAAAGGCCCGCTTATTAGCGGGCCTACATTAAAAACTCACTATGACTTATTCAGACACGTTGTCGCAGTTTCCATCTGTGCACTCGCCGTACAAATAGAGACTGTGATGGGTTAATTTCATCTTGTGCTTCTTAGCAATCATTTCTTGGCGTTCTTCGATGATCTCGTCTTCAAATTCAATCACTTTTCCACACTTAAGACAAACCAAATGGTCGTGGTGATCTTTGTGGCTAATTTCGAATACTGACTTTCCACCTTCGAAATGGTGACGATTAAGAATACCTGCATCATCGAATTGGTTCAGGACTCGGTAGACGGTGGCAAGACCGATCTCTTCATCTTGTTCAATAAGAATTTTGTAAACGTCTTCGGCGCTGATGTGCTGGTTTTCTGGCTCTTGCAGAATTTGTAAGATTTTTAGGCGAGGCAGAGTGACTTTAAGCCCTGCTTTTTTCAATTCTTTATTTTGATCCATTACAACCTACTAAGAACGAGTGAATAAGTATTTGGTCGTTATTATAGGTAAGTTAAAACAATTTAAAAGGAAAACCGTGGAAACTTTGTTTTCTCGATGAAAATTTACCCATTGCCGTTATTTTGAAAAAGACAGCGCACTGTTAGTGTCTTGTATTAGACCGGCCAGACCAGTTGATAAGTCTCAGATAATGCTACTAAATAACTTTAATAAATAAAACTTTTGATGTATTGCATTAACATCCTGTTAAACTAAACTCAATATAGCGACAGAACGCTTCTTTTTTTTGGCATACAGTTTTAATGGAAGTGCCCATGCAGTTAACAATTATAAATAAAATCACATTAGGCTTCGGTCTATTCGGCTGCTTACTTTTGCTTACCAGTACGCTCTCTTACTTTGGACTCAGCAGTATAAAAGACTCTGCGTTAGATGTCGTAGAACAGAAGATGCCAGTGCAAACCAGTATGGTAAAAGTGAAAACAGAGATCCTTTCTTTGTCGGTTATCACCGCCAATGGCTATCACGTCGAAAATATTGCAGAGCTAAGCGCGAATAAAGAAACGTTTGATTCACTATCTGCTGCATTTGCAGAAGACTTGTCGCAGCTAACCTCTCTTATGCCTAAAAACAACATCGCATCTAATGCTGTAGAGGTCAGTTTGACCTACGTCGAGAGTAGCAATGAGATGTACCAGGCGATAAACGAGAGGATGAATATAGAAAGCGCTCTGGCGAAACAGCTCGAGAAAGTTCTTATGACAGCCGATGAGGCGAGCGCGTTAATGCTAGACCTCTCCTATTTAGAGGGGAGTAACCCTAGTATTGAAACACTTATTGGGGCGGGTACTGCTATCGACAATAAACTGCTTACGATGAACGACTCGTTTATTGAACTAGCGGAAAACAATAACGATTCACAAAGCGCGAACATAATTGAAGATTTAAATTATCAATTGAGCAATTTGCAAGTTGATAGAGACTATGTCAATCGCTTGGCATTGGATATTGATGATGGCGGTACAATAGAGGCGTTCAACGAGCAATATGATCTCCTGATTGAGGCGGTAAACGGCGCAAACGGCTTGATTGCTTTGCAACGCCAAAAACTGTTAGAGGTAGAAAAAGCAGCTGTTGCTCAGAAACAAGCACAAAAAGCCTTACAAACAGCACTTGCTGATATCAATAATCTGTTTGATGCAGTACAGGAACAATCTCTTGACGGGCAAAACGCCATTCTTGAGTCTGTTCAGGAGAATTTAGTCCGTAATATCATCGTTGCAATCTTGGGGTTGACCGCATCAATATTCTTGGCCGTGATAGTAACTCGCAGCATTTCAAAACCTCTAGGTCGGATAAATAAAGGGCTTAGTTTGTTGAGTAGAGGTGATCTCAGTACAAAACTATCAGAAGAAGGCAACGACGAGTTTTCTGCGTTATCAGCAAAAGTGAACAGTTTGACCGACAGTTTACGAGAGCTCGTTGGTAATATTCTTGAACAAGAAAAACGCCTCATAGAAATAACAAAGGAAAGCGTTGAGCTTGGTAATAAAAGCTTGGCAGAGGTGGACAAACAGAGAGAGCAAGTTACCGTTACCTCAGCGAACACAAAAAATGTTCAAGACAAGAGCCGCAGTAATCTTGCTCAAATTAATGATGCGATGGTTGCGCTTCGAGAGATAACGCAACAAAGCACAGACATTGGACATTTAGTTGATAAAAGTCGCCAGCAGGTGGCAAATCAAGCTAGACAAGCTGAATCTTCGTCACAGATTATAAGTAGATTGGATGACAATTCGCGCAGTATCGGAAGCATTTTAGACGTGATTAAAACGATAGCTGAGCAAACCAACTTATTGGCGCTAAACGCAGCCATTGAAGCGGCGAGAGCCGGTGAACAAGGCAGAGGATTTGCTGTAGTTGCAGATGAAGTCAGAACGTTGGCAAATCGCACACACGACTCAACAGAAGAAATTGAGCAAATGATTGGTAACTTGCAAAAAGATGCCGCTGAGGCTGTGAAAGCGATAAATGCGGGGCGTGAGCAAGCAAAAGAGGGGGTGCTCATCTCCCAACAAGTTGCTCAACAAGTTGAAAGCATTCGTCAGATTATTGAGCGCTTAAGCAATATTAATGAACATATTGTGGCAGATACCGAGCAGCAAGATGTATTGCTCGGTGACGTGGCGCAGAGCTTGAACAAGATTGTTGCCTTGGCGGATTCAAGTGCGCAGAGCACAAGGCAGTCGAATGAATCGACTATGATGCTAGATGCACAAACAGAAAGTCTGAGAAAAGCCGTTGAGCGTTTTCACCTTTAATTGCTAAAGCCTTGGCATACATTTAACCTAACTCGATATACCTAAAAACAAAGAAACCGCTCATTGAGCGGTTTCTTTTCGTTATCATTAACGGCTAAATCTGACTTAGTCTACGCCAGCTCTGCTAAGCATAGTTCGTCGTGGATTTGCTTGCACCACGCTTTAACGCGAGACTCTGTTAATTCAGGTTGACGGTCTTCATCAATACCAAGACCGACAAAATGATTGTCGTCAGCCATGCCTTTAGATGCTTCAAAATCATAGCCATCTGTTGACCATTGACCCACTAAAATTGCGCCCTTAGCTTCAACGATGTCGCGTACCATACCCATTGCATCGAGGAAGTACTCCGCATAATCTTCTTGGTCTCCACAACCAAATATGGCGACCAGCTTGTCATTGAAGTCGATTTGCTCGAGTTCAGGGAAGAAGTCATCCCAGTCGCATTGCGCTTCGCCGTAGTACCACGTAGGGATACCAAAGATTAGCAAATCAAATTCAGCGATGTCTTCTTTACTGCTCTTAGCAATGTCTTTAACATCAATTAGCTGTTTACCCAATTCCTTCTGGATCATTTTCGCAACATGTTCGGTGTTACCCGTGTCACTTCCGAAAAATAGGCCAACGCTTGCCATATCTAACCTCTATTAATCGTTACTAATTAAACGCCTGTGCTTAACCAAAACCATTCAATAATGCCCTTCGCAAGAAAACCGAGCGCACCTAAACCAAGCACACCATAGGTTACGACGCGTCCAATAAGCGGTACGTCGTTCTTACGTAGTACATCGTGTACAGCAAACCCCATTAACAAAAACAGTATAAATAGGCCGCCATACAACATGATGGACTCAATGAGTTCGTAATTTTCTGCAAGCATAGTGTTGTTACTTTAAAAAATCTGGCGCAATGATATCACAGTATGTACGCCTGTAAGAGCTTAAAACGTTCAAAAAAATGTAATCATAGTCATTCTCATCTTAAATGATAAAGACGCTTGATTTTCATGACGTTTTATTGAGCGTTCTTTCTACTATTGAGTTGAATGCTGCTGGCTTTTCAGCGTGTAACCAGTGCCCAGTACCTTCAATAATATGTGCCTTAGCGTTAGGGAAGTAACGACTAATTTCATCGCGGTAAGCAGAGGTAATGTAGTCAGACTCGCTGCCTTTAATAAATAAGGTTATGCCATTGAACGTCTGATTTGTTTGCTCCCAATCAATAATATGCGAATAACTGGCAATGAGCCCTTCCACATTAAATCGCCATTTCCACGCGCCGCTATCGTTCTGATAAAGGCTTTTCAAGAGAAACTGACGTACTCCTGGTTCCTTTACGTGAGCCGCCATTTCTTTCTCTGCTTCTTTTCTACTTTTAATTGTGTCTAAAGAAACAGAATTCAAGCCGTCAAACACCGCTTGATGACTATGCTGGTAACTTACAGGGGCAATATCAGCGACGATTAAATGCGATACATTTTTACCGTGATTCAATGCTAATTTCATTGCCACTTTACCGCCAAGTGAATGGCCTAATACTGCACTTTTTTCGATATTAAGCGATAGCATGAGATTAAAAATCGCTTCTGAAGCTTCTTCTATTGAAAACGCTGACGTCCACGGTGATTCGCCATGATCCGGTAAATCTACACTAAGAATGTTAAAGTTTGATTCAAAATGCCGTTTTATAACTGCCAGATTATCGGCATTACCAAAAAGGCCGTGGATCAATATTAACCATGGAGAAGACGCTTGGCTTTTTGAAATTTTGTAGTTTAACTCCACAATTTTACACCTATCTCTTATTAAACAAGTTGTACTTATTAACCTTTCGTTTAAATAAAATAGGGCCTGTAAAAACAGACCCTATTCAAACTGTTAAGCAGGCAAATTAATTAATGGCGTAATCGTTAAGAGATTTTCCACTGTCCAGTGCATCTTTGTAAACGCGAGGCATACGGCCAATGCCTGTCCAAAGATGTTCTTCGCCTTTTTGATCAACCAACTTATATTTTACCGGACGCTTTTTTCCAGTCTTTTTGTTTGTTTCAATATTCAGCGACTGTAAATCTTCTAAATTTAAGCCGGCTTCTTCTATTTGCTTTTTAATTGCCGCAAGCTTTTCTAATTTTTCTTTTTCTTGTTTTTCTTGTTCAAGCGCTTTTTCTTTTCTCTTTTCGATGATGCCGATAAGTTTTTCTTGAACTTGTTCTAGTTCTTCTATGCTTAATTCCTTAACAGCACCTTGTAAACGTCTTCCATGGGTTAAAATATCTAAAAATTCGCTCATTAATTAACCTTAATACGTTGTACTAAATTCCAGTTAGATAGTAATTAAAAGTAGCACAAAAAAAAAGCGAGCTACGCTCGCTTTTAAAAAATATCCGTTAAATTGCAAAAACTAATAAACATTGCCGCGTGACAATGACGGAAATTTACATGTTTGGATAATTGGGTCCACCTGCACCTTCTGGTACAACCCATTTAATGTTTTGACTAGGATCCTTAATATCACACGTTTTACAATGTACACAGTTTTGTGCGTTGATTTGAAAACGCTTCTGACCTTCTTCCTCAATTACCTCGTACACACCAGCGGGACAATAGCGCTGAGCTGGTTCTGCAAACTTTGGCAAATTAATTTCAATAGGAATTGAAGGATCTTTCAGCTTTAAATGACAAGGCTGGTCTTCTTCATGATTGGTATTAGATAAAAACACTGACGATAGTTTATCAAAGCTCAGCACGCCATCAGGCTTCGGATACGCAATTTCTTTGGCATCTTTTGCTTCTTTAAGCTGGGCGTAATCCTTGTGCTCATCTTTCATGGTAAAAAACATATTACCGTTAAAGAAATTTTGCTCTAAGGTATTAAACGCGCCGCCCCAGAAATTCCCTAGTTTGTGGATAGCCGGGCCGAAATTGCGAGAGCGGAATAATTCGTCGTACAGCCATGACGATTTAAATTTATCAGTAAAGCTAGTTAGCTCTTTTACAGGCGCTTCCGCGTTTTCTGTAATCGCTTCAAAAATACTTTCAGCGGCTAACATGCCTGATTTCATTGCGGTATGGTTTCCTTTTATTTTGGCAAAATTAAGCGTGCCTGCTTCACAGCCAACCAATAAACCACCAGGGAAAGTCATTTTGGGTAACGAGTTAAATCCACCCTTCGCAATCGCGCGGGCCCCGTACGACACGCGCTTGCCGCCTTCCAGGTATTGCTTGAATACTGGGTGGTGCTTTAGACGCTGGAATTCGTCAAAAGGGCTTAAATATGGATTGTCATAGTTGAGGTCAACGATTAAGCCAACGAATACCTGATTATCTTCAGCGTGATAAAGGTAGCTCCCGCCCGTGGCGTCATTAAGCGGCCATCCTGCACTGTGCACGACCAAGCCCGGTTGATGTTTCGCAGGATCGATATCCCAAATTTCTTTAAAGCCAATTGCATAGTGCTGAGGCGAGCTTTCCTGATCTAGCTTGAAGTGAGAAATTAATTCTTTACCTAAGTGACCGCGACAGCCCTCTGCAAACACGGTGTATTTGGCGCGAAGCTCCATGCCCGGCATGTAGCCATCTTTAGGCTCACCGTTTTCGCCCACGCCCATGTCGCCAGTTAACACACCGCCAACACTGCCGTCTTCGTTATAAATAACGTCAGAAGCGGCAAAACCCGGGAATACCTCTACGCCTAGTTGTTCAGCTTGTTCTGCTAACCATCGACATACATTACCCATAGATACAATGTAGTTGCCATCATTGTGCATCGTTTTCGGCGTAATACCGTTTGGTAGCTTTTTCGCTGACGTTTCATCGTTAAGCAGGTAAATGTGGTCTTCCGTTACTGGGGTATTGAGTGGGGCGCCTTTCTCTTTCCAATCAGGGAAAAGTTCATTGAGCGATCGAGGCTCAAATACGGCACCAGAAAGAATATGCGCACCTACTTCGGAGCCTTTTTCGACCACACAAACCATTAGCTCTTGGTCTTTTTCATTTGCAAGCTGCATAAGCTTACAAGCCGTTGATAATCCAGCTGGGCCGGCACCGACGATGACTACGTCAAACTCCATCGATTCTCGTTCCACGGGAGGCTCCTTATGTTTGAATTTTTATAATGCACTATTGATGAAACAAATAATGCTTTGTGTCAAAAACATGTAAATTAATTGTCGTTTTGCAAGGTAATGCAGGTTGACGTTTACGTCAACAGTAAGTACATTGCAAAGCAGTTTACGTTAACGTTAACTGGCGGGTGATTATAACCGCTCGTAAACGTGGTGTTAACGTCGTTTTAAGGCTAGCCTTTAAAAAACGTACGTTCCACAGTTCCTTTTTTAACGTAGAAGCATTGTTAAAGTTTCAAAAAGCGTGGTGATGTAATACGTTTTTAATTATTAATAGTTAATTATTAATGAAACGTAATTAGCACCGACGAACTCAACAATTGAGGTAAATATGAAAATACTCGTACCGGTCAAACGCGCGATCGACTACAACGTTAAGGTAAGAGTGAAGGCTGATGAATCAGGCGTAGATCTTACTAACGCAAAAATGGCAATTAATCCGTTTTGCGAAATTGCTGTTGAAGAAGCCGTTCGATTAAAAGAAAAGGGCGTGGCCACTGAAATCGTTGTTGTTTCAATTGGTGACAAAAGCTGCCAAGAACAAATACGCACAGCACTCGCCTTAGGTGCTGATCGTGGTATCCAAATTGATACCGACCAAAACCTTGATTCACTTCAAGTGGCAAAGCTTTTAGCCAAAGTGGTAGAAGAAGAGCAGCCTCAGCTTGTTATTCTTGGTAAGCAGAGCATTGACTCTGATAATAACCAGACTGGTCAGATGCTGGCTGCATTAACTGGCATGCCGCAAGGAACCTTTGCGTCAGAAGTGGTTGTAGATGGCGAGAAAGTTAATGTTACCCGTGAAATCGACGGTGGCCTTCAAACGGTTGCGCTTTCGCTTCCAGCAGTAGTAACAACTGATCTTCGTCTGAATGAACCGCGTTACGCGTCACTTCCAAACATCATGAAAGCAAAACGTAAGCCCCTAGATGTTAAAGCGGCTGCTGACTTTGGTGTTGCGCTAGAGTCTAACGTAAAAGTATTAAAAGTTACGCCACCTCCTCAGCGCGAGGGCGGCATTAAAGTGGCAGACGTTGCTGAGTTGGTAGACAAGTTAAAAAATGAAGCAAAGGTGATCTCATGAGCGTACTCGTATATGCAGAACACGATAATACAAGCTTAAAGACGGAAACGCACAAGCTTGTCAACGCGGCACAGAAAATGGGCGGCGATATCCACGTGCTAGTGGCAGGTGAAGGTTGCCAAGCAGTTGCCGAAGCTGCGGCTCAAATTGACGGCGTAGCAAAAGTATTAGTTGCAGACAATGCGGCGTACAAGCATCAATTAGCTGAAAATACAGCGGATTTAGTTGTTGAGATGGCGAGTGATTATAGCCACGTTGTTGCAGCAGCAACAACGACTGGTAAAAACTTCATGCCTCGCGTGGCAGCACTATTAGATGTAGCGCAAATCTCTGACATCATTGGTGTAGAAAGCGACGATACCTTTATTCGCCCAATTTATGCGGGTAACGCCATTGCTACCGTACAGTCGTCTGACGTTAAGAAAGTGATTACGGTTCGCGCAGCATCATTCGATGCAGCGGCAACAGGCGGTAGTGCAGAAGTCACCGCTGTGGATGTAGTTAAAGGTAGTGAAAAATCTGATTTCGTTTCAGCAGAGCTTACTGAATCAGAGCGCCCAGAACTTACCGCTGCCGAAGTGGTTATTTCCGGTGGTCGCGGTATGCAAAATGGCGATAACTTTAAGTTACTTGAAGGCATTGCTGACAAACTGGGTGCGGCTATTGGTGCATCGCGCGCCGCAGTAGACGCTGGATTCGTACCTAACGACATGCAAGTAGGTCAAACCGGTAAGATTGTTGCGCCTCAGCTTTATATTGCAGTAGGTATTTCAGGTGCAATACAGCATCTTGCTGGTATGAAGGACTCTAAAGTCATTGTCGCTATCAACAAAGATGAAGAAGCTCCCATTTTCCAAGTTGCTGATTATGGTTTGGTGGGTGACTTGTTCGAAGTGCTTCCAGCGCTTGAAAGCTCGCTGTGATAATCGCAATTAAATGAGAAAAGGCT
The DNA here is from genome assembly GCF_009811415.1 of Alteromonas sp. KUL106. Classification (GTDB taxonomy): domain Bacteria; phylum Pseudomonadota; class Gammaproteobacteria; order Enterobacterales; family Alteromonadaceae; genus Alteromonas. Next base: position 68,563 of record NZ_BLIG01000016.1, read on the forward strand.
GCATTAATGCAGCCTTTTTTGTAGGGATTGGTTGTTCAATACGCGCGGTATCTTATAAGTATAGTGCTCAGATTAGAACTCGGGGTTACACTCGAACAACAGAGTTGTCCTCAATGCTTACAGGTGAAGGTATGTACGCATCGGCATCCCAGTCATTCTCCCATTTTTCACCGTCTAGAAGATATCGAAATTGGTACTCGTTATCTTTTTCAAGGTCAACGGTTAATGTAAAGTCGCCGCTTTTGAGCTTCTTCATTGTTAATGGCTGTGTTTTCCAATCAGTGAAATCTCCACATAGAGATGCTTCTGTGGCGTCTTTTGCCGCTTCCGCATTTAGTCGAAATGTCACTTTGCACAGAGGTTTTGATTTAAGGTATTGTTTCTTAAGACTCATAATCTGTTTTCCCTTCAACGTAGCGAATTCAATCCCGAGGCGAATTGGCATGCAAAGCAGTACCAGATTGTAGCCGCCGGTTAACTCATAACCAATGAGTGATGAAATAATCAACGAAAACCTGATAATTATCAATCATACTTTGTATTCTTTTTATAATTTTTTATATTAGAGGAGCCTGATTTTCGTGTGCTCAGTGAGACGATAAATAGAAATAAATTTTAACAATGTTAAATGAGTACTTTGTGAAGAAAATTAGTACACTAGTGTTGAAACAATAATAATAGAATTTTCTGGGGTATCGGCATTGGGCGTGAATGCACCTATTTCGATAACCTTTGTTCCTAGGGATAGTAAATGAAAAACTCCATGTTAGTGAAAAGTGGTATACCACTGTTCATAGTATTAATCGCGTTTGTTGCGGCTGCTGTTATGATTAAATCACGTAAGCCGCCCGAGCAAGTCCCTGTAGAGATCCCCGCCTTTTTAGTTGATGCTAAAGAAGTCAATTCAGAGCAAGTAAGCTTTATCGTAAAGTCGCAGGGTAATGTGGTACCTCGCAACAAAACAACGTTGAGCGCACAAGTCAGTGGTCAAGTCGTAAGCCTGTCAGATGTGTTTATCGCAGGCGGAACCTTCAAAAAAGGCGACGTACTTGCCACACTGGAACAGGATGATTACCGCACTGACCTCAAACTTGCAGAAGCTGAACTTGCTCAGGCAAAAGCCGCCTTACAGGAAGAAATTGCGAGAGGGAAGGTAGCTGAACAAGAGTGGCGCTCCGTAAGCAGCGTTGCTCCGCCAGAACTTGGTCTTAGAAAGCCACAGTTGGCGAAGGAGCAGGCGAACGTCAAAGCGTCGGAAGCCAAATTAGAGCGAGCAAAACGTAATCTAGAGCGCACTAAAATCACGGCGCCCTATAATGGCATCGTCGTAGAGCGTAATATTGATCTCGGTCAGTTCGTGGCCGCGGGCACCATGTTGGGAACCGTCTATTCTACTGACACTGCGGAAGTAAGATTGCCCATTCCAGACAGCGACCTCATGTTTGTTGATATTGCGGGACAGTCAAGCGACAGCGCCCCTGTGTTTCTTTCTGCCTCTGTTGGGGGCATTAAAAGAACATGGCAGGGCAAACTTGTTCGTTCAGAAGGGATCTTAGATACGAATAGCCGAGTGGTATACGCCATTGTTGAGGTGCAAGACCCTTACAATTTGAAATCTTCTCACGGTGCGCCACTGCGTTTTGGGCAATTTGTAGAAGCAGAAATCACATCTCGCCAAAACGAAGCGTTAATTGTGCTGCCTCGCAGTATCTTGCGTTTGGACAACACCGTATTGACGGTAAATGACAATCGTGAAATTGACATTAAGTCCGTTGAAGTTGCGCGCACGACGGCCAAAGAGGTGTTTATTCGTTCTGGTCTTGAGGCAGGAGATTTGGTGGTCAATAGCGCTGTACCAAACCCGTACAATGGTATGAAGGTTCGTCTGCCAGGCGACGAACCTGTGCTTTCAGATAAAGCGGAATCGGACACCACTGAAGATACTGATAAAGTAGAGAGTAAGACGTTGGAAGGTGATAACTAATGAGCCGCATTGATACGAACAAAGGCTTAATTGCCTGGTTTGCGCGAAATAATGTTGCCGCCAATTTACTTATGATTATGCTCATCGTAGGGGGCTTGTTCAGCGCATTCAGCATTCAAAAACAAGTGTTTCCAAGCTTTGAGATAGACGTTATCAATGTGCGGGTTCCTTATTTGGGGGCTGCGCCGCAAGAAGTTGAAGAGGGTGTACTTTTAAAAATAGAAGAGGCCATTAAAGACTTAGAGGGTATAAAGCAACTTAGTGCTACCGCTGTTGAAGGCATGGGTACGGTGAGCATTCAAGTAGAAGAAGACTACGATGTCCAGTCTTTGCTTGATGAAGTAAAGGTACAAGTTGATGCAATCCCCAGTTTTCCTGCCGATACTGAAAAGCCTGTTATTTATCGCCAAAAAATTCAGCAAGATGTGATATGGATTTCCGTTTATGGTGATGCGTCAGAGCGAGAGTTAAAAGAGTTTGCTAAAAATTTAAGGGATGACATTGCCAACCTATCTGGAATTTCAAGCGTCCAGGTCGTCGGAGCGCGAGACTATGAAATTTCCGTAGAACTTTCTGAAGTGGATTTGCAAAAGTACAACTTGACGTTTGCTGATGTCGTAGCACGCTTAAGCCAGTCTAGTGTAGATTTACCCGGCGGCTCTATTCGTACTGAAAACGGAGATATCCTGCTCAGAACAAAAGGTCAGGCTTATACCGGCTGGGATTTTTCTCAAATAATACTGGTTACTAATCCTAACGGCACACGAGTCACTTTGGGTGATGTTGCCTATATCAATGACGGCTTTATTGAAAACAATCAATATGCCCTTTTTGATGGTAAACCAGCCGTCAGTTTGCGGGTAAAGGCTGTAGGCGATCAGAATGCATTAGAAATTTCAGAGCAAGTAAACAAGTACATAGAAAGTCAAAAATCAGAATTTCCAGCGCATATTACCGCTGATACGTGGGGGGACAGTTCTTTTTACTTAGCGGACAGACTTAATATGATGCTTGAAAACATGTTTTTCGGTGCTCTTCTTGTATTTTTAGTGTTGTCTCTGTTTTTGAAAATTAAGCTCGCGTTTTGGGTTATCGTTGGATTACCGGTGTGTTTTCTCGGTACTTTATTTGTAATGCCGTTAGACGCAGTTGGTGTTTCAATCAATATGCTCAGTTTGTTCGCTTTCATCCTCGTATTAGGGATTGTGGTAGATGATGCCATCATCATGGGTGAGTCAGCGTATTCTGAAATAGATAAAAAAGGTCATAGCGCCGACAACATTATCGCTGGTGTTAAAAAGGTTGCTATGCCTGCCACATTCGGCGTACTTACTACGATTGCGGCATTTGTCCCGATGCTGATGGTATCTGGCCCTTTCGGTATTATCTGGAAAACCATCGGCATGGTGGTGATTGTCTGTCTAATTTTCTCGTTAATTGAATCTAAACTCATATTGCCTGCCCACTTGGTACATATGAAGTTGAAGCCCTATGATCCTGCAAAAGCTAATGCCTTTCAAAAATTCAGAGACTTCTTTAGTGAAGGCATAAAAGTATTTATCCAAAATAAATACGCCCCTTTTCTAGCCAAAGCGATACGCAACCGCTACACCACGGTCTCCGTGTTTTTGGCCATGCTAATCTTAACGGTAGGTTTATTTGGTGGTGGAATAGTACGTTTTGTGTTCTTCCCTAGTATCCCCAGCGACTTTATGTTTGCCAGCTTTGAACTAGAGCCAGGGTCGTCACTAGAGCAGCGAGATAATGTCCTGACAACCCTTCGCGAAGCTATGCATCGTATGGATGACAAAATTGCTGAAGAGTCGGGTGAAAACGTAATCAAACATGCTATCGCTTTTGACAATGGCAACTTAGGGGGAGAAATTTTCGCTGAGTTGACTAAAGGTGAAACGCGGACCTTAACTGATTTCGAAATTCAAGATAGGTGGCGTGAAGAGTTGCCTGAAATACCGGGCGTAAAGTCTTTCAATATAAGTTCGCCGGGCGGCCCCGGTGGCGGTTCAGACCTTAGCTTTGAATTTAGCTCAGGTGATATTAAGGCATTGCGCGCCATCAGCGAGGAACTAAAAGAAGCGTTGGACCAATATGAGGGCGTAACAGACATCAACGATACCTTTTCAGGGGGAAGTGACGAAATTCAGCTAGCGCTTAAGCCCCAGGCCGATGCACTAGGAATTTCATTGCGAGACCTAGGGCAGCAAGTGCGGTTTGGTTTTTATGGTGCCGAGGTTCAGCGAATTCAGCGTGATGACGAAGAAATCAAAGTTATGGTGCGCTACCCTAAAACCGAGCGTAGTTCTGTAGAACACCTTGAAAATATGCGTATTCGTGCGCCTAATGGCCAGGAAATCCCGTTTGAGCAAGTAGCTACGTTCACTGTAGGCCAAGGCTTTGATTCTATTATTCGGGTAGATGGTAAGCGTTCTGTTACCGTAACTGGCGTGGTCGACAAAGCATTACTCGATCCTTCAGAGGTAACAAACGATGTGATTGAGAACCTCATGCCAGACTTATTGGCTCGATACCCCAACGTTGACTTTCAGCTGCAAGGTAACTCAAAAGAGCAGGCGGATGCAACGATAGGCCTGTTGCAAGGGTTGCTGTTTGCGCTGTTCGCTATATATGCCCTGTTAGCTATTCCGCTTAAATCTTATAGTCAACCTTTGATCATAATGTCGGTTATCCCGTTTGGCATAGTGGGAGCGATTATTGGCCATTTGGTACTCGGCATGGCAGTTAGCGTACTTTCAATATGTGGCATCATCGCACTTTCCGGCGTTGTGGTTAACGATAGCCTCATTATGGTTGATTTTGTTAACCGTGCACGCAAAGAAGGCATGTCTTTGATGGATGCAGCAATAAGCGCAGGCACGCAACGCTTCAGAGCGATTATTCTTACCTCGCTAACAACCTTTATGGGTTTAATGCCAATCGTGTTTGAACGTAGTTTACAAGCACAAGTCGTTATTCCTATGGCGATCTCGCTGGCCTTTGGTATTTTGTTTGCGACAGTGATCACGCTGTTACTCGTTCCAGCGCTTTATCTTATTCTTAATGACCTTAGAAATGTATTCAAAGGCAGAAAACAGAGACAGATTACGACAGAAAGCTAAATAGATAATGCCGGATAACTCCGGCATTTTTCTTTGAAGGAATAAAAAAATGAAGAAAAATCTTATATATAGTGCCATGGTGGCGGCAACAGCAAGCTTTGTAGTTGCTTGCTCAAGCAACTACAAAGATGACGGGCAATCGGCACAAGTCGAGTTACAGCGTAAAGCAATGCCTGCGGTATCTCGCTACCCAGAAACAAAAACGGTAAAGCAAACAGATAACTATCACGGAACTGACGTAAGCGACCCATATCGCTGGTTAGAGAAAGAAAAGAGCGAAGATGTAAAGGCTTGGGTTGAGGCGCAAAACAGCTTAGCTCGCCCGTATCTTGCAAAACTGCCCACGCGAGAGCATTACAAAGAGCGTTTAACTGCGCTTTGGGATTACGAGAAATATTCAACGCCCTATATGGTGAACGGTAAGCTGTTTTACTCTTACAACGATGGCTTACAAAATCAATACGTACTGTATATGGCCGACGGTGTAAACGGCGAGCCTGAAGTATTAATTGACCCGAACACACTAAGCGAAGATGGCACAGTGTCAATGGCCTCAACAGAGCTTAGCCCTAAGGCCTCATATCTTGCCTACATGCTTTCAGATGGTGGGACAGATTGGAAAACTATTCATGTACGCAACACTAGTAACAAATCCGATTTAACCGATTTAATTAAGGGCATAAAATTTTCAAATATTGCATGGTTGCCCGATGAAAGCGGCTTTTTCTATTCCCGTTACCCGCAAAATGACGCGGGTGAATACGATGATAGTCAAACTGTATTAATCTATTTTCATGCAATCGGTACAGCACAAGATGAAGACAAAAAAGTCTTTGCATTTGACGATAAACCCACATGGAACCCGTATCCTTCTGTTGTGCAAGATGGCGACACGCTACTTATATCGGTCTTTGAAGGGTATCAAGCTAACGGTGTTTACGCGAAATCTCTGGTAAACGAAAACAGTGAGCTTGTTCCTGTTTTCGACAAATGGGATGGACGTTACGATTTAATTGGCGAACATAACGATACGCTGTTTTTCACATCTACAGCAGGAGCGCCAACAGGTAAGGTTATTAAAGTTAGTTATGAAGGTGGCGTTAAAGCAACTGAAACTGTCATTGAAAGTACTTCTGATACCTTGTCTAGCGTTTCACTTTTAGGCGAAAAGCTGTTTGCTCAATACCTCAAAGATGTAAAGGGACAGGTGAGTGTATTTGACTTAAACGGGTTGAAAGTTGATGAAATAGCGTTTTCCGACATTGGAAGCGTGAGCGGTTTCTACGGCAGTAAAAATGCAGAAACAACGTTCTACAAACTCACTGGCTTCACTAACCCCGGTCAGGTTTATGCCTATGATATTCAAAGTGGCGAGTCATCCTTGTTTAAAACCATCGATACAGGTATCAATTATGACGATTACGAAACAAAGCAAATTTTCTACACCAGTAAAGATGGAACAAAAGTTCCCATGTTTATTGTACATAAGAAAGACTTAAAGCTAGATGGGAGCAATAAAACCTTACTGTATGGTTACGGTGGTTTTAATATCTCTTTAATTCCACGTTATTCGGTATCACGTATGGTATGGGTAGAGCAGGGCAATGTACTGGCCATTGCCAATTTACGTGGTGGTGGTGAGTATGGTCAGCAGTGGCACAAGGCCGGTACTAAGCTCAACAAGCAAAACGTTTTCGATGATTTCATCGCAGCAGGCGAGTATTTAATTGAAAGCGGCTACACTTCGCCGGAGAAAATGGGCATCCAAGGTGGCTCGAATGGCGGTTTGCTTGTGGGGGCAACGTTAACTCAGCGTCCTGATCTTTTCTCTGCCGCTCTGCCTGCAGTAGGCGTGTTAGATATGCTTCGCTATCACACACCAAGTGCGAATGCTCGCGCATGGTCTTCGGACTTTGGGTTAAGTGAAAACAAAGACGAATTTAACGCCCTTTATGCTTATTCGCCTCTGCACAACACCAAGCCTGGCACCTGTTACCCAGCTACGCTAGTCACTACTGGTGATCACGACGACCGCGTTGTTCCGTGGCATAGCTACAAGTTTGCTGCGCAGCTACAGGCTGACCAGAGCTGTGATAATCCAGTGCTGCTTCGCGTAGAAACCCGTGCAGGTCATGGCGCGGGTACACCGACATGGATGCAAATAGAAGGGTATGCTGATCAATGGGCATTCTTGGAATCAGCCCTTGATTAACCCTGACGTATAGCTAATAAACAAAAGCCGCTTTCAAAGCGGCTTTTTTGTTTGCATTTTAAACAAACTTAAATATACTGTATAAATATCAGTATGGTTTATTATGAGTCTTATTTTGGTGTGCGATGTGTCGCAACCTTGAGGAGATAATTATGCAAACAGGCATTAAAGCGGTCGACCAACTTATTTCAAAGCACGGTATTCTGGCTGACTTAGGTTCAGACACGTTTCAACGCCGGAGTCGTCTAACTGGAGGCGATGAACGCGCAAACGGGTTGCCTTTCTGTATGTATCAAAAAGTTGTGCATGCCCCTTTGTCTCATCAATTTACGGTGCATCATTTTTATATGCCTGAAAATAAGGGCAAACTTGCGAGCTTTTTGTTTAATGAGAAAGGGCAGTTAATTGAACAGGTTTATTATCAAAAAGTGGCGCGTTGGGTGAAAGTATGTAGAAAATTGCAGCAGCTAGTGCAAATGCCTACATCCGATATTCATATGTCGGCGTAAAGCGGTATAAAAAAGCGGTAGCGTTTCTCAACGCTACCGCTTTCAAACAAAACAATTGAACAGCCACTACATCTGTAGTCGCTATCTAGCCATTGCTTAGAAGTAAGTATACTTAAACTCAACACCCCAAACGCGTGGCTCGTTTACGATACCTGTAAGGTTGTTGAAGTCGATGGCGCCTTTAACGTTGTCTTCGTCAGTAATGTTTCGACCAAACAGCGCTACCGTGTAGTTGTGTGCGAAGTTTTCGTAACCAATACGTAGACCACCTTCGAAGTTATCGTCAGTAGTAAATTCAACCGCTTCGTATAGGAAGATATTGGTTTCGCCTTGGAATGCCCAATCTGTAAATACAAAGAATTCACCGTCGTCACCCATTGGGATGGTGTAACGTGCAGTAAAGTTGAAGATTGACTCTGGTGCTTGTGGGAACGGGTTACCGTCAATGATGGTATTGAATCCATCTGGGCGTTCGTCAGTTACTGTACAGTTGCCTGCTAAGTTTAAACCAGGATTCGTACCACAAGGCAATACAGTTAACGTATCGTCTTTAATTTCAGTGTGGTTGTAGCTGTAACCTGCTGTGAAAGTTAGTTCATCAGTTGCAAGCCATTGTGCATCAACTTCGAAACCGTATGCTTCGCCTTTGTCTGCATTTACAAGCGCAGTAAAGTTGTTACCACCACCAATCGCAGAGAACTGCATGTCATCAACGGTATAGTAGAAGGCAGCCGCATTTAATCGAAGTGTATCATCCAAAAGATCAGATTTAATGCCCACTTCAAACGAATTGATAGTTTCAGCATCAGCAACAGAAGGTGCACCTTCAAATGCAACATCACGACCTTGAATAGTTTGAGCGCGGAAGCCGTTTGCGTAGCGAGCGAAAACAGACATGTCGTCAGTGACGCGGTAGTTAGCACTTAGTTCGTAGCTAGCTTGACCGTCATCAACATCGATGTCGTCGTATTCTTGAATTTGCGCTGCACCGATAACTAATGCAAAACCATCAACGTTTTGTTCGCCAACAACTAGGCTCTTAGAGTCGTGCGTGTAGCGAATACCACCAGTAATATTGAGCTTCTCGTTAACTTGGTAAGAGCTTTGACCAAATAGTGCCCACGTTTGGTTTTCGTGGAATACAGTGGTTGCACCGAAGAAACCGTCAATGCTGGTTACGTTAAATGACGCGTCGTAGTAGAAAGCACCAACCTGCCAGTTCATCGCGTCGCGTGTGTTGCTTGAAAGTCTAAATTCTTGCGTGTATTGCTCTAGATCGTTCAGATTATCTTGGGTGACTGCAGAGAACGGAATGAAGCCTGGACCAGAAGTACCGTCAGGGCGATTGAAGCCACCGTCGATATCACCAAGGCTTGAGCCTTCTGCCGTTTCAAGTGCAGAGATTGATGTGAACGTTACTTCATCCATGTCGTATTCAAGTTTTAATGACGCACCAAAACCATCATATTCTTGTGGATTGTTGTCGATACCGTCGCCTTGAAGATCACCATCATAGAAAATCGTTTCGCGATCATAGTTTGCGTTAAGTTTATTGCTTCCTTTATCGAAAACGTTCGCACGGAAAATAGACGCAGTACCTTCAAGCTCACGGCCGTGTACGTTTAGTAGTGCAGAAAAATCTGCTGATGGCTCCCAAAGAAGCTGTAAACGATAGGCTTTTTCGTCGTAGCCACCGATTGCATCGCTTTCACCGGTAAAGGCGTTATCGATATAATCATCACGCTCTTGTGACAATACCGAAAGACGAGCAGAAAGTTCGTCAGTAAGACCGCCGCTTATTGCGCCTTCAAAGTTCATTGTACCGTATGAACCGAAGCCTGCTTTCGCATAGCCTTCAACATCTTGTGTTGGTTTTACTGTATCAAATTTAATGATACCAGCAGTGGTGTTACGGCCAAATAGAGTACCTTGAGGGCCACGAAGTACCTCAACTTGCTGAACGTCAAAAAGCGGGAAGCTTTTAAGAACAACGTTTTCCATTACCACTTCATCCATGATAATAGAAACAGGTTGTGATGCCGCTAGGTCGAAATCGGTGTTACCTAAACCACGAATATAAAAACGTGGTGCAACACGACCATTTGATGATTCAGCGTAAAGACCCGGTACTCGTACCGCTAGAGCAAGAATATCTTCGCCGCCAGAGAAAAGGCTTTCAAATTTTTCACCGCTAAGAGTCGCAACAGAAATAGGTACTTCCTGAATTGACTGGGTACGCTTTTGCGCTGTTACGGTAATTTGTTCTAGTGAGGCTTCTTTTTTTTCTGTTGTTGCGGCCTCTTGTGCAAGAACTGATGAGCTGAACGCAGCACTAACGGCAAGCGCTAGCGTGGCGATTTTATGTGTTCTCATGTTTCCACCAAGATGTTTTTAGGTTTTTACTTTTGTAGTGTTTTTAGCACAAAAATTTACTATCTATGCTTGGCGCGGCATTTTACACAAACTTTGAAATAAAAACCGCAAATTTGTGCAAAGCAACGTGTTTTTCGTCGCAATTGCACGATATTAGGTAATCTTAATATAACTAAGTGGTGATTTTGCACGGTATTAGAGCGTTTTGTTGAAATAGTGTTATTTTTTGGTGCGTTAGGTGTAATGTTGGTCAACAAACACTAGTTTCTTTTGAATTTTGCGCGATATTGAGATGGCGATAATCCCGTAGTCTTTTTAAAAAGCCGAGTGAACGAGCTTAAGTCTTCGTATCCCACCTCACCAATCAAGCTCTCTAACGGCATGTTAGATGTTTCCAAGAGTTTTCTCGCGTGTTCAAGTCGCAGCGATTGTAAATACTGACCCGGCGTAGTGTCGCATGCATTTTTAAAACGACGAATGAGCGTGCGCTCGGTCATATTGTGATGCACAGCTAAGTCGTTGAGCGTACATTTACTTTGTAAGTTTTTCTCCAAAAATGACTGTACAGTCAAAATATCTTTATCTGTATGAAATCGTCGTTGACGACTACTTGCATACACTGTTTGGTTAGTTCTAGATACATCTAGCACATGGGATTTCGCAGTATCACTGGCTATCTGGTGGCCACAGTAGCGCTCAATTAAGAGGATCGACAAGTCAATCCACGCCATACCGCCGCCCGCGCAATAAACAGTGTCATCTTCCGTTACCATTTTCTCTGGCTGCAAATTAATTGTTGGAAACATGGTTTTGAATTTATCTGCATATCCCCAGTGAGTGGTGGCCATTTTATTGTCTAGTAATCCAGTCTGCGCTAATAAAAAAGTACCGGTGCAGTTGGCTGCTACATCCGCTCCCATTTTTTGAAGGCGCTTTATATGAACCAATAGTGGCTGAGTGTCGTCGAGCACTTCATCAATATCGCCACCAATTGTAGGAATAAGTAAAACATCGGTACGAGACACATCTTTAATGGCAATATTTGGCTGCAGCACGACTTGATTAGAACAGAGAATCGACTGCCCGTGATGACTCGCAAGCTGAACTTTGAATTGGGGGCTAGTAGGCAAATTATGAATACGCTGCCAGCTAATACCAGCAAAAGCAAAAACATCAAGCGCGCCTGTTATAGCAGAGGCTAAAGCTTGATTAAAACCGAGGACAGTAACGGTGAACTTAGCATTATTCATAAAAATAATTCAATTTATAAAAGAAAATAAGACTCAGTGATTATTGGCGGGAACGGCCATTATTGTGTCATAAATGACAATAATGGCACGATAACGAATATGACACAATGCATTAACAAATATTCGTAGAGGACAAGACACCATGGCCGATCAACTTATTCCCCGCCGTGAAATGCAATTTCAGCTGTACGAGGTATTAAATACCGCTGGGCTATGCGAAAAAACACGTTTTGAAGAGCACAATGTGGAAACCTTCAATGCCGTCATCGATATGGCAGAGAAAATGGCAGAAGAGTTATTTCTTCCACATAACGCGGTGGCTGATAAAAATGAGCCTACGTTCGATGGCACTAAAGTATCGATGATAGACGACGTAAAAGTGGCGTTTGATACCTACAGAGAATCAGGCTTTATAGCGGGTCATTTCGACTTTGAAGATGGCGGTATGCAGCTTCCTGTTACTGTAATGAATGCCTGTGCGGGTTATTTCCTTGCGGCGAACCCATCTTCTACTGCTTATCCATTTTTAACGGCGGCAGCTGCCAATGTGATTAAGCATTTCGCCTCAGACGACATTAAAAATGCGTTTTTGTCGAAAATGCTAACGGGTGATTTTACAGGCACCATGGCGCTAACTGAGCCTCATGCAGGGTCGTCTCTTGCTGATATTCGTACATCTGCAAGGCTTCAGGATGACGGTACGTATCGCGTAAAAGGCAGCAAGATTTATATCTCAGGCGGTGAGCATGAGCTCTCTGACAATATCGTTCATCTAGTGCTGGCCAAAATCCCTGGTGGCCCGGCTGGTGTAAAAGGCATTTCACTGTTTGCTGTGCCTAAATATCGCTTAGATGCTGACGGCAACCCAGATGTACGCAATGATGTAACCCTTGCAGGCCTTATCCATAAAATGGGTTATCGAGGTACCACCTCAACTGCACTGACCTTTGGCGAAAACGGCGACTGCCACGGTTATCTTATTGGCGAGCCGCACCAAGGTTTGCGCTATATGTTTATGATGATGAACGAAGCCCGCATTGGTGTGGGGTACGGTGCCGCTATGATAGGGTATCGTGGTTATCGCTATTCACTTGAATACGCCAAAGATCGCACCCAAGGTCGCGCTGCGCCAAATCTAGCCCCAGAAGACGATCCCACGCCTATTATCAACCATGGCGATGTGCGACGTATGCTGTTGGCTCAAAAAGCTTACTGTGAGGGTGGTATGTCGCTTTGTTTATACGGCAGCATGCTCATCGATGAAATGGAAACAGAAGCTGACAATGAAAAACGTACCGAGCTTTCTCAACTTTTAGATCTGTTAACACCAGTTTTTAAGGCATGGCCGTCAGAGTTTGGCCCCAAAGCTAACGATTTGGCGATTCAGATTTTAGGTGGAGCGGGCTATACCCGCGAATATCCTGTTGAACAATGCTGGCGCGATAACCGCCTAAACCCAATTCATGAAGGTACCAATGGTATTCAGGCGTTAGATCTGTTGGGAAGAAAGCTATGGCAGCATGACGGCAAAGGACTACAAGTTTTACTAGCGCGTGTAACAAGCGACATGAAGCGCGCAGAAACACCAAGAGCCCAAGCGCTTGCTGCAAAATTAAAACCTTATTTAGACCAGCTCGGCGCCTTAATTCAACAGGCGGCTGCAGACCTGCGTTCTGACAAGCAGCCCGTGTTATTAACCAATGCAAGTTGCTTCTTGAATATTTTTTCAAGTTGCGTGGTGAGCTGGATTTGGCTGCGCCAAGCTAATGTTGCCGAACAAGCGCTTGCTAGCGGCGCAGGGGAGCAAGATGTTGATTTTTATGAAGGTAAACTTGCCGCAGCAGAATACTTTTTAAATTGGGAATTGCCGCTAGTCAGTCGCGACATTGAAGTGCTCTCTTCACGAGAGGCGACATGCAACAACGTCAAAGCTAGTTATTTTTAATCGGTAAAAACAACAAGTATGCGCAACGTTCTTTAAATATAGACGTTGCGTTAGTCCACTAAATGGGAGTACAGCTAATGAATGTAGCTGCAAATGTTGAAGGCAAGCATATTCTTATCACGGGCGGTGGCTCGGGTATTGGTGCCGCATCAGCTCGCGTGTTGAGTGCGCGTGGCGCAATCGTCGGTGTTGCCGATTTAAACGAAGACAACGCAAAAGCACTGGCTGAAGAAATTGTTGCTGCAGGTGGTAAAGCCTATTCGGTGGCAGTGGATGTTACCGAACCCGCTCAGGTCAAAGCTATGTTCGATACGGCGTTTTCTCACAGTGAAAAAATTGATGTGATTATTAACAATGCTGGTATCGATCATTTTCCTGCGCCGCTCACTGAAGTAGACGACGCCATGTTTATGAAAAATATCCAGGTCAATTTAGCTGGCGTATGGTATTGCATGAAAAATGCGCTTAAACATATGACGGCAACGGGCGGTGGTCACATTATCAATATTGCCTCAGTAGCTGGCTTGCGCTCTGCGCCCATGATAAGTGCCTACAGCGCTTCGAAACACGGAGTTGTGGGGCTTACCAAATCAGCGGCAGTAGAGTACGCAAGAGCCAACATTCGTATTAATGCCGTTTGCCCAAGTTTTGTAGACACGCCTATGGTGCAGGGTGTGTTGTCAAAATTGGACGAAAGAGGTCAAAAGGGACTGATTGGCGCGAACCCAATGAAGCGTCTGGGTAAACCTGAAGAGATTGCCAATGCCATTGCTTGGTTGTGCAGTGACGAGTCGTCATTTATGACGGGGCAGTCAGTAGTACTCGATGGGGGGATGTTGGCCTAGGGCAAGCACTCCAACACGCGTTAATAAACAAAATTAAGCACACAGCACGTTATCAGCAAGAATTAAGGACATGACAATGAAGAACTTATTTGATTTAACAGGAAAAGTGGCACTGGTTACAGGTGCTAGCCGTGGTATTGGTGAGTCTATAGCTCGTTTGCTTGCCCAGTATGGCGCACACGTTATTGTATCAAGCCGAAAAATTGACGGCTGTGAGGCGGTTGCTTCTTCAATTCGCGACGCAGGCGGCAAGGCAACCGCGCTTGCGTGTCACGTGGGTGAAATGGAGCAAATTACAGAAGCTTTTAATGTCATTAAGCGCGATTTCGGCAAACTGGATATTCTTGTAAACAATGCGGCGGCCAACCCTTATTTTGGCCATATTTTAGATACTGACTTAGGTGCCTACAACAAAACCGTAGACGTAAACATTCGTGGTTATTTCTTCATGTCGATTGAAGCGGGCAAAATGATGAAAGAGCAGGGCGGCGGCGTCATACTTAATACTGCGTCTGTAAACGGTATAACGCCGGGTGACATGCAGGGTATTTACTCTATCACTAAAGCGGCGGTTATCAGCATGACTAAATCATTTGCTAAAGAGTGCGGTAACCTGAATATTCGTGTAAACGCATTATTGCCTGGTTTAACCGATACTAAATTTGCCTCAGCATTAACGACCAATGAGCAAATCTTAAAGCACGCGCTTAAAGTTATACCACTGGGGCGCGTCGCTGACCCAGATGAAATGGCGGGCACGGTATTGTATTTGGTATCAGATGCGTCTACCTATACGACCGGCACGACAGTGGTGGTAGATGGTGGTATGCTAGCGTAATTAAATACATTTACGAGATACGACCATGCATATATGGGTTGACGCAGATGCGTGCCCTGCAGTGATCAAAGACATTCTCTTTAAGGCAGCTAGGCGTACCAAGCTGCCTTTGTCTTTGGTGGCTAACCATTCTATGTCTGTTCCACCAGACAAGCACATAACCTTAACGCAAGTTCCGTCTGGCTTCGATGCTGCTGATGATTACATTGTAGAAAAGTGTGAAGCAGGTGACTTGGTGATTACTAACGACATTCCGCTAGCCGCTGATGTGCTGGCAAAAAATGCGCTAGCGTTGAATAATCGTGGTGAGGAATACGACAAGTCGTCTATCAAGCAGATACTGGGTATGCGAGATTTTATGGACACTATGCGCTCAAGCGGCGAGCACACCGGTGGGCCCAAAGCGTTTTCACAACGTGACAAACAAAACTTCGCCAATGCCCTAGACCGACTTCTTACCCAAGGCCTTCGCAACCTCAAATAAAATAATGGGGTCAGAGTACATTAATTTTGGGGTCAGAGTACATTTCTATAGCGCGATCTGATCAGCGAAAATAATGGGGTCAGAGTACTTTAATACTTAAAAAAAGTACTCTGACCCCATTCTGTTTTAGCAGTCTCCGCCACCGCCATCACTGCTGCAAGATGAGCTTGAGCTGCTGCTTGGCGTGTAAACCGCTGAGGCTCCATCGCTTTGAGAACCAGACGTGCTGCCGCGAGTCCTTGAAATGAATGTCATTAAGAACACCAACGCACATAGTGAAACAATAGCGATAGAGGCTTTCCACTCGCCAGTTATTGCACCGCCGTAACACGAGTATGCAGCCACAGCTAAACTCGCAAGTCTTATTAGCAACCTCATAACCTCTCCTTTTCACTAGAAGGCATGAGGGGTGAAAAATGCTCTCAGCCCCTCACTTTTACCGTTCTTTAATGGGGGCAGAAAAGTACTCTGACCCCATTATTTGGTGGTTATTTAACGATGGTCATCTCTTCTATGAGGTTCGTTGCACCGTCAACATATTCCATAACCCACAACATGTAGCGGCTATCTACGTGGATGGTACGGGTGGTCTTCGGGTCAAAATCCCAATCGGAATTCACACTCTCAAACGTACCGTCAAATAACAAGCCGATGAGCTCTGCATTTGCGTTAAGCGTTGCCGAACCTGAGTTTCCGCCTGTTGAATCTAAATCCGTTAGGAAGTTTACTGGCACGCTGTTAATCGCATCTAGCTTGTAAGAGCCGTATTGTTTGTCTTTAATCAGCTCAAGCTGTTTTTTAGGTGAGTCGAAAGGTGTCTCGCCTGTGTCTTTCTCAGTTATGCCTTCAAGACGAGTGAAGGGTTCGTAAATTAGCCCGTCTTTTGGCGAACCGCCCATGACGTTACCGTAAGTAACGCGCAGTGTGCTGTTTGCATCTGGATATGCAAGGCTGCCCAAAGATTTTTGCCATTCAATAATGGCACTCATGTATTTAGGGCGAAGCGCAGCAGCTTTACCACTTAGCGTTTTGCTCTTATCTTCAATAGCCATTTCGGTATCGAAAAGTGCGACCGCAAGTTTAATGAACGGGTCGTTACTGCTTTCAAAATCAGAGCGGCTCGCTGTTAGCCATTTCAAGCGGTTTTCGGTACTGGTAAGCGAAGTATTATCGTAAAATGCTTCTAATTTCTTCTGCAGCGTCTTGCTATCGGTATTACCATCAATGCCTACTGCTTTGTCGAACGCAGCTACGCGGTTTTCTTCTGGCTGTTCTAAATACATGCTTATCATTTTTTGCCAAACAGCCTGATCTACCACTGGATCAAAGCGGCGTTCAATACGTTCAACACCTTCTTTGATACGAATTTGGTCACGCTCCTGAAATCCTGATTCACGCTCTGCATCTGGTTTTTCTCTTTCGATGGCATTGCGGTAAAGGGTTTGGGCAGACGACAATAGTTGTGCACGACTTAGGTTGTTGTACCAGAAGTTTTGCTTGTTCATTTGCATCTGTTCAGCACTAACCGCATCAAGGTCTGCAAGGGCTTTTTTCAACTCTCCCTTGTTGTTCTTTTCAAGCCATGCCGCAAGTTGCTCTTCACGCTCAGCGCGACGCGGAACCAGCCCAACACGTTTGGCGCCAGAAAGCTGACCTAACGTATTTTTATGGAAGTTGTTTAGACCCGCTAATAATGCTTCGTATTTAATACGCGCATCGCTGCCTTCTTCAGATGCACTTTCAATCGTTTTAATCCACGCATCAACCAGTTCAAGATAAGTTGGATATAGCCAATCAAACGTATACGAAACTTGTGATAAACGTGCATAGCGATTAGTAGAGCCAGGGTAGCCCGCTGCCATCACAAAGTCGCCGTCTTCAAGTCCAGCGGCTGAAACTTTTAAGAAATGATCAGGTTTAAACGGCACGTTCTCTTCACTGTAGTCAGCTGGTTTACCGTCTTTCCCTACATAAGCGCGATAGAAAGAGAAGTCTCCCGTGTGGCGAGGCCACATCCAGTTATCGACGTCACCACCGTATTTTCCAATTGAATCGGCAGGAGCATAGGCGATACGCACATCACGAATTTCCATTTGCTTAATGAGTTTGTACTCAAGGCCTTGGAAAAATGAGGGGACAGAGCAGCGGAAGCCTGCTTCAGATTCACATTCTGCAATTAACGCTTTTCTATTCGCTTCAATGAGGTCGTAGCGCTCGCGGCCTTTAACGTCATCACTGATGCCACCAATGACCTTGTCAGTTACATCAGAAAAATCGACCGTAACGAACATGCGAGTCCCCGGAGCGGCCGGCAGCTCTTCACCAATTTCTTTCGCTAGAAACCCATCTTTTAAATAGTTGTTTTCTGGGGTGCTGTTGTACTGTACCGAGCCACGTGCGCAGTGGTGATTGGTCACTGCTAAGCCTTTTTCAGAGACAAATGATGCAGAACAACCACCAAGTGAAACAATAGCGCCCATAGGAAACGCAGTTAAGTCGTTAATGCTGCTGGCAGGAATTGCCAAACCCGTTTCTTTTAAATCGCCGGCAATTGAAGGGAGTTGTTCTGGCGTGAACATGCCTTCCTTAGCATTAACTTGCATTGCACTGCCAAGTAGCGCGGCAGAAAGACAGAATACACTTACTTTAGACATGGGTAATCCTTGTTCTTGTCGTTGAACTCGGGCGCGTTGATCTTTGCTGTGCACTTTTGCAGCAAAGGTCAACACACCCTAATTATTATTAATTAAATAATACAAAGTTAACGTTTACGTCAACATTGTTACAGCGTAACTATTATTCTTTGTTTAACCCAAGAAAAAGCGCTGGGAGTAAGTCGAAAATTTGTTAGGAAGTGTGTCTGTGTGCAAATGACAGCACAAAGGGAGTGCGTTACTGGTAGGAAAAAAGGCAGAGTATCTACTCTGCCTCTTGGATTCTGGAAATCGTTAGGCCGCGATTAAAGCACCGAAACTAATGCTTTGGCTAGTGTTTCTACGTTTTCTTGATTGATACCCGCGATGTTTACGCGGCTTGAGTCAACAAAGTAGACACTGTGCTTTTCACGTACTTCGCGCACTTGCTCAGGTGTGATACACAAGAATGAGAACATACCTTTTTGGTCGTTTACGAAGCTAAAGTCTTTAGGTGAACCATTGTCGTGAAGGTTTTGAACCAGCATCGCTCGAAGTGTTTTCATGCGATCGCGCATTTCGTTAACTTCAGATACCCACTCATTGTTCAGTGCTTCGTCAGCCAGGATTATGTCAACCAATGCACCGCCGTAGCTTGGTGGCATAGAGTATATACCACGTGCGATTGATTGAATCTGGCCCTGTGCAATTTTACGGGTTGCTGAATCTTCAGTGATAATGGCGGCTAAACCAACACGTTCGCGGTATAGGCCGAAGTTTTTAGAGCAAGACGCCGCAACGATAACCTCTGGAAGGTTTTCTACTAACAGGCGCATGCCGTATGCGTCCTCTTCTAAGCCTTCACCAAAACCTAAATAAGCCACATCAATGAAAGGTAAAAATTCACGCTCCTTTGCAACTTCTAGCACTTCATCCCACTGTGCATTGGTAAGGTCAGCACCTGTAGGGTTGTGACAGCAACCATGAAGAAGAACGATATCGCCTTTTTCAGTTTTGCGAAGGGTCTCCATCATCGCATCGAAACGAATGCTCGCTGACGCTTTATCGAAATACGGGTAAGTTTCAATTTTAAGGCCCGCAGATCCAATAAGTGGAATGTGGTTTGCCCATGTAGGGTCGCTTACCCATACTTTGCCGTTTTCGTTACAACGAACAAGCAGCTCTGAAAGGATGCGTAGCGCACCGCAACCACCAGGTGCTTGAACCGCTGCAACGCGGTCTGCAAGAAGTACTGGGCTATTCTTACCTAAAAGCAAAGACAACATACCGTCGATAAAACCTTGGTTGCCCTGAGGCGTGATGTAGGTTTTGCTTTTTTCTGTGTCTAAAAGTACTTTTTGTGCTTTAGCAACACTTGAAAGAATAGGGGTATTACCTTGCTCATCTTTATAAACGCCAACACCTAAATCGATTTTATTTGGGTTGGTGTCTTCACGAAAAGCAGCTGACAGGCCAAGAATTGGATCTGGGGCGAGATGGGGTAATACTTCAAACACGATATGTCCTCACGTTACGTTGGTATGCAAAAGATAGCAGGCGGGCATTATGCCACTGATGGTAGAAAAAACGACCCCTAAAAGTTGAAAATATTTCAATTCTTCGAAGAAAGAAAACGTAAACGAAAGTTTCATTTCAAAAAACCATTAGATTGTAAAAGAAAAAACGCGGATTTCTCGTGTTTCGCCATGGTCTGAAAACCGTCGCTCTTTCCAAGTGATGGTATTGTTCTTATCAACTAAAAGAAGAGTAGACGTGCGCGTGCCGTATTTTTCGGTGTGAATAAAAATGGATGATAGCGCTTTTTCCCATTCGTACCCTATGCCTGTATCGGGTAGCATGGCATCGTCAGCTTTGCTGTCGTGGCGCAAAATATCAAACAAGTCGTCATCATTTATATTGCCTGCTTTCGATATATAATCGTTCAAAGCAGTCACACCATGTGTGACCTTAGGCCATGGCGTGGCAATATCAGCGTTTGACAATCCGTACACTCCGCTGCCGATAAAATGGGTCGAATTGTTTACGTTGTTGTAAACCTGAAGCGCGTTGACATGACCAAATAACAAGTTATAGCCGTTGTATTGTTGGCGGGAATTTTTCAAGAACGCTAAATAGTGTGATTGTGCTTCATGGTTCGCATCGACGGGGTTTTGCTTCAACCAATTAGCCACTAATTCTCCTCTAGATACCGCATTTTTATTGACGTTTTGAGGGTCTCTCACGTTAGTAAGTGCTGCAATATTACCGGTACGCGTAACACCCATCCAGGTGCCGTTGGCTTCTAAATCTTGGCCAGCAAGTAAATACGGGTGAGTGTCCCAGAATGCAGAGGGCGCGGTGGGTCTTGCATAAAACTCATCACGATTGGCAGCGATGATAAGCGGATAGTCGTCTCGCATTTTGTTGGCGATAAATAAAATACACATAAGGTAATTAAGCCTTTCCCCGTTTAGCTGTAAGTATGCGATGCTGTTAACAATTGCGTTACAATTGCATTTTGATTACTCTTCGTCAAAATGCGCACAATTCGACGTTTCTCTTTCATTAACAATATGCGGGTACAATCCAAAAAATTAAGCGCAATGAGTTGTGACTTATCGTAACGAAGCTCGGTCAATTAAAATAGCTTTTAAACCGAGTAAATGTAGTAAAAAGAGCATAATAATAATGACAAATTCCTCACGCCCAAACTCGCATTCTCAATTAGTCAATAACGTGGTAGTGGGGGATAGTATCCCACGGAAATGGCCAAATTGGTTATCGTCGTTCGCAGCATGGGTACTTACAAAGAGAGGCTGGCGCGTAGAAGGCGAGCTTATCAATCAGAAAAAAGCCATCTTAGCTGTTGCTCCTCATACATCGAACTGGGATTTTTTTATTGGCCTATTCATTGTATTTTCATTCAAGCTAAACATTAATTTCTTTGGAAAACACACCATTTTTACACCGCCTCTTGGAGCTATTGTTAGAAGGCTAGGTGGCATTCCAATTGAGAGAAGTAAAGCGCACGGTGTTGTGACGTCCATAGCGAATAAAATAAATGAAGCCGATCAACTCATTCTCGCTTTAGCACCAGAAGGTACACGCAGCCCCATTTATCCGTGGAAAACAGGTTTTATGCATATTGCCCGAGAAGCTAACATTCCTATTCAAGTTATTGGATTAGACTATGAGAGAAAGGCTATTGTGCTGGGGCCAATTATTCAGAAAGTGACTAATATAGATGAACAAATGCAAACTATTTATACGTTTTATGATAATGTTTGCGCAAAATATCCTAAAAACTGCATTACAAAGCCATAATCATTTCTATTGAAATGAAAAGTGAGTACCGGTCTTCATCGAGGTGCGCACACGGCTAGGTCGCAAACATCTATTTTCGGAGCTTTACCCGTGACAAAATTGGGATTCACAACCCGTCAGGTTCATTCTGATCGTATGCTAAACACACCAGAACATGGCGGTGTTCATAGTAGTACGTCTAATTCTGTTCTTTTTGAGTTTAAAGACGCTCAAGGCATTATCGACGCATTTCAGGGCAAACGTGCGGCTCACGTTTATTCTCGCTCTTCTTCACCTTCTGTTGCCGCGCTTCAAAATATGTTGAATGAATTGGAAGGCGGCGTTGGAACGCTATGCTACTCCACAGGTATGGCGGCGATAAGCAGCACTTTGCTCGCGTTGCTCAAAGCGGGCGATCATTTAATAGTAAGCCAATATCTTTTTGGGAACACGCGAAGCTTTTTTGAGACCATTAAAGACTTTGGTGTTCAGGTCTCCTTCACCGATGTGACCGACATCGAGCAAGTGAAAGACGCGTACCAACCGAATACTAAAGGGGTGTACACAGAAACCGTTGCTAATCCTGTGACTCAGGTCGCCGACCTTCACGCCATCGGTCAATTCTGCGAAGAGAAACACATGTTGTTCATGGTTGATAATACCATGACGCCGCCGCCGGTTTTTTACGCGAAAGACGTTAAGGCGTCGCTCGTGTTCTGCTCGCTGACGAAATACATTGCAGGGCATGGGAATGTACTAGGCGGCGCAGTAGTTGATACTGGTAACTTTGACTGGACAAAGTTTGATAACCTAAAAACTGCTTATCAGGTTGCAGATACAGCGCAGTGGGGCATTACCCAAATTAAAAAGAAAGGCTTGCGCGATTTAGGGGCGACATTAGCACCGCAATCAGCGACAGCCATAGCCTTAGGCATGGAGACCTTGGATTTAAGGTTATCTCGCAGTCAACATAATGCGATGCAGCTGGCAACGTTTTTAGACAACCACCCGAAAGTGTCCAAAGTTTTTTATCCTGGCCTTGCCGATCATCCTCAGCATTTCATGGCTCGGGAATACCTAAAAGGTGGGTACGGCGCGATTTTAAGTTTTGATCTTATCGACGGTGCTGATCCTGTGGCGTTTTTAAACGAGATGAAATTGGTTATTTGTGCAACGCATTTAGGGGACAATCGAACGCTCGCACTCCCTGTTGCACCTACTATTTATTTCGAAAACACGGCCGAAGAGCGCGAACTAATGGGCATTTCCGATACCATGCTGCGTATCTCGGTGGGTATTGAAGATACTCAGGATTTGATTGCAGATTTTGAAGCTGCACTTAATACGATTTAAATAACGCTTTTTTGTTTCACAAATACAAGAAAGGGGCGTAAGCCCCTTTCTTAATTTTAGCGAATCAAGTTCTATAGCATTGAGTTGCTATACACTTAACTTACTTATTTCATTCAAAACCTAACGTTATTTGACCGCGAATTTCGCCGGTTGGAAATGCTTCAGAATGGAAATTAGTGTAAAGACCACCGTCAGACATCACGCCCATTTGCTCGGCGGTTAGCACAGTATTAGCTGGCACTGACCACATGCCATCTGTACCGGCAGATAACCCCAGTAAAACTCCGCCGTTTACGCCCGCTTCACCTTCATGAATATGCGCCATAGTAGCTGTCATACCCGTGACCGTCACGCTACCTGACAACGCACCTGTCGTTGTATTTAACGTAAAAGCACCAGCACCGCTTGCGGTTGTAGTAACCGCCGGTACTTCTTGTAGGCCGTTGGCAACGATACCGTACACTTCGATGTTGTCAGGCGTAATCTGGCCGCGAATTTCACCGCCAGTAAACGCTGCCGTATGTACATTCACATAATGACCGCCAGAAAGTAATTGCGTAGCTGTTGCTTCATCTAACGCTATGCTACCGTCTGTCATCCACACGCCTGCTGTAGCCTCACTCTCTACCAAGGCCGCTAAGACAGGGCCATTTACACCAGCAAACCCTGTGTGAATGTGTGCCATAGTTGCATTTTCGATAGTCGTAACTGCCACAAGAGACACATTATTATTGGTCGTATCGAAAAGCGCATAGCCTGAACCCATGGCCATAGTGTCTACCGCTGGTACTTCTTGGCTTCCACTTAACGAGAATGTGACCACCGCTGTTGTGTCCGGAACAATTTGGCCTCTCACTTCACCACTTGGGTTGGCGGTAGTATGAACATTTAAATACCACTCACCATTCGTCAGCGCGTCTAAATTACTAGGTGAGATGGTAGTCTCGGCTAAAATATAGGTACCGTTTCCAGCATCGGTAAGCGGAAAGGCAACGGGGCCATTCATACCAATGCCACCGTCATGTACATGCACCCCAGTGACATCTGTCAGGCCTGATACGTCAACACTTACACTAAATGCTGGCAGGTCCTCGTCGATTTCAACCACTGCCGTCGCCGTAGACATGGTATTAACCGCCGGTACTTCTTGTGCACCGCTTAGACTCACATTATATGTCATATCAGCATTGAAGGCCGGAGGCGGTGGCGCAAGACCGTCAAGCAGAGCTAATTGAGGTAAATCTCCTTCCATCGCACCATCTAGCGCAATAGCGGTGTAGATTTCGCCGTTTTCCAGAGAAAGTACGCCCGTTTCAATGGCTGCTGTCTTGGTACCCGTTGGTGTAACCGTCACGACATAGTCACCTTCCGCGAGGCTCACATAACCTGTTTCAACCAACTCAGCAGTTTCATAGGCTATATTCGCAAATGCGGGGTCTACTGCGTCAATTTCGCCGTCTGCGGTGACGTAGATGTCAACGTTACCCGCTGAGGGCGACGCATGGACGATACGCACTTTCGCTTCGGTTGCGACAGAGCGGGGCATGTCAACAAGCACATCAAGTTCAGGTGCAGATAAAACGTTGTTTGCGATAGCAGTGTATGACATACCCACCTCTAGTGTGAGTTCAGCATCGTCAATTGCCACAATGCTGTTGTCGCTATCAGCTACAACATCAATCAAGTAGTCACCTTCTGCTACTGATAAATAGTCTGTAGTACGCGGGAACTGGATGCCGTCAACCAGTACAATTTCGTTATTTGCTATGATGTCTACGGCTGGCGCGTCGCTGATGCCATGTACCACACGAATGGCTGCGCCTGCTTCTGCATCCCAAATTTTGAAGCTACCTTCACCGTCTGCGGCAAGCAGTGTGACAGGGGAGTCTCCTGTACCCACATTATTCGTCGCAGCGATCAGCAAGTCTGCGCCGTCAGCTAAATTCACGGTGCCTGAGTCGTACACAACCGTTGTTTCGCCTGCCGGTGTTATACGAATTTGATAATCGCCAGCGGGTACTTGAATTAAGTCTGTTGCGTCAGTGAATTCAGCCGTGACCAGTGGCTGCTCAGCAGATATGTCTGCATCTGGTGCCGTCACGTAAATATCTACAGTGGGAGCCATCGATGCCGCGTGTACAATTTGCACTTGAGCATTTCCAGCTTCAACCGAAGTTTCCATACTCGTTACCGTCAGCAAAGATAGTGTTTCATCGCCAACATTACCCACGGCAAAAATGTCGTAGTTCATGTCTGCTTCCAGCGTGACGTCAGCTTGCAAAACTTCAGCATTTTCCCCCGGAAGAATGCCCGTAACGCCGATGTCGTAGGTACCTGTTTCCACCTCAAAACGCGATGAAGCAACTTGGTAATCAACGTTTTCTAAACCATTGAGTATGCCGTCGTTAGCAGTGATGTTGACCATAGGGGCATCAGATGCGGCGTGAACGACGCGCACATTTGAATATTCAACAACGGGGGCAGGGACTTCAACCGTTTCATCGTCGTCATCATCAGAGCACCCGATTAAAAACAGTGGTAAGATTGAACATGCAAGGAGCGCTTTGGTCCTTCTCATTTTTTTATCCTCATAATTGTGTCATAGCAAACTCGATTACGCTGAGGAAATAAGGGAAGATCATCCTCCTTGCAACATTAACGCAATGTAATGCTTTCAATTTATTTACATCTTTTTCGTTCGAATAATTAGAATAAATGTTCCTTTAATTTGATATTTTCATCCAAGCTAATTGCCCTAATATAGGTTTGTGTTTCGCAAACAACAAATATTGGAGTTCGGCATGAAAACAGTTTTAGCAATATTTTCCAGCCTCAATGGCATTCAAGGTAATTCTTCGAAACTTGCCAACGAGTACTTATCAAAAATTGAGAATAATGATTCGGTGCGAGTAAATCGCGTTGATGTCGCCTCTCTCGCTCTTCCTCATTTAACTGGCGAAGAAATGCAGGCTTGGATGACTGAGCCTTCTAAGCGCAGTGAATCTCAGCAAGCATTGGCAAACGTGTCGGACGACATTGTTGAAACGGTAAAAGCGGCTGACGAAATTGTACTAGCAGTGCCAATGTATAACTTTGGCATCCCCTCAAGCTTAAAAGCGTATTTTGACCGTATTGCACGAGCAGGCATAACGTTTAAGTATTCTGAAACAGGGCCAGTCGGTTTACTAGAAAATAAATCAGCAACGGTTTTTGCCGCGCGCGGTGGTGTATATGCCGGTTCAGACTTTGATACTCAGACCCCGTACTTAAAACATTTTTTAAATTTCATTGGTATCAGTGACGTAAAAT
This sequence comes from Alteromonas sp. KUL106, assembly GCF_009811415.1. Taxonomy (GTDB): domain Bacteria; phylum Pseudomonadota; class Gammaproteobacteria; order Enterobacterales; family Alteromonadaceae; genus Alteromonas. The sequence goes on from NZ_BLIG01000016.1 coordinate 94,735, forward strand.
TTGTTTATGCTGAAGGACTTAACATGGGTGAAGAGAAAGCGAACAGCGCATTTGCCGAAGCAAATGAAAAAATTATTGAACTAACTAGAGGCTAAACACACTAACTTAATGCAGTTAGCTAAAACGTAGGAAGTATGTTTTCAGCTAAAAGTGTGTTCCAAGTTGAGTGTGCTTGATTGCCCCGCGTATTACGCGGGGCTTTTTTATGTACGTAGCTTTTATTTGTCGCTATGTGGCTTGCAATAACGAAACCAAAAACAAGGCCTATTACTCGCTTTTGAGCAGTGCCTCTACTGCAGCAACAAAGGCTGGGTCAGTTGGCTTGGTTGAGCTCGGATAATGGATTATTTTCTCACCAGCACTATCAATAAGGTATTTGTTGAAATTCCAAGAGGGGGCTTTTCCCGTAGAGGCCTTAAGCATTCGGTACATAGGATCTGCATCGTCACCTTTCACCGATATAGGCTCAAACATTGGAAATTTTACGCCGTAGGTTAGTTCGCAAAGCTCTGCGGTTTTACCTTCATCGCTGTCTTCCTGATTAAAATCGTGTGAGGGGAAGCCAAGCACGACGAAATCTCTATCTTTATAATCGCTATAAAGGGCTTCTAACCCTTCGAATTGGGGCGTGTATCCACAATAACTTGCAGTATTAACAATTAACAGTGTTTTGCCACCGTATTCCGTGCATAAATTGACAGTATCTTGTGAGTTGAGTTTGCGCTTCATAAATTTAAGCACGCTAGGGCATTCGCTTGCATAACCAGTGCAAGTAAAAAAGCTTAACGCGAGCACGGCGGTTAGGTAACCTTTCGCTTTCATGGTGTGATACCTCAAGAGTTAATTTTTGTTGTTTTGTAGGGGCTGTCGAGCCATTAGTGATGATTCATAAACGTGAGCGGTTTACGTTTGGTTCACTATTGTCATCGATGAACGTTAGCGCTTTGATGGGTGCTCTGGGTATAATGTTAACGCTTTTTACATAACAACGATTTAAAAAAATGAAAAAATATTCTTCTTTACTCATCGCGGCCAGTGTAACGCTCGCGCTAGGTGGATGTGCAAGCACAACGACTAACACTTCAATTAAAACTGTTGCGTCCGCACAAAACAAAGTAACCGCTCAACACACTGTCACTCCGGACGTATCACCTTTAAATGGCGCGCGCACAGGTGAGATTACATTAAAACAAATCATGTCAGATCCTCAATGGATTGGCGCGTTGCCAGAGGCAATGGGGTGGTCTGTAAACGGCGATAAAATAGTGTTTGAAAAAGAACAGCAAAATAGTGCACTTAAAGATGTATACATTGCTGACGTTTCAAACCCAGAGAATATTCTTAAAGCTGAGCTCTCTGACTTGCACAAATATCGATTCGACGAGCGCGTTGTAAGAGACGATGGTGTCATTGCTTATTCGTTTGAAGACAGTGTTTATGTGCAGTTCACCAATGGTGAAACGGTCAGGATCGCGCGAGGGGGCAGTCCACTTTCTACTCTATCTTTTATGACTGATGGACGTTTGATGGCACTCAGTGACAACAAATTTATCGCGATTGATTTATCTGACGGTTCTCGCGAAGAAATACTGAGCTGGCGCTTTCAGGATAAGCCCAAGGCGGTGGAGCCACCCAAAGACTATATTGCTGAGCAACAGCAGTCTTTGCTTGAATACATCAAACTTCAGCGTAAAAACAGCCAGGAAAAAGAGAGTGCTAAGAAAGCACTTGCAAAAGAGAACGCGAGTCTTGCTCCCGAGCCTTTTTATTTTAATAAGTCACATAGCCTAGCAGGTATTAGCGTATCACCCGCTGGTAATTATGCGGTAGTTGCAACCACAGAGACTAAATCAACACGTGATGACAGCGACATCATGCCGCATTACATTCAGGAAGATAGCCGAATAGCAGCAAAGCCTGTGCGCCAGCGTGTGGCAGATGCAGAGTCAGTAAATCACGAGCTGTGGCTACTGAACCTTAAAACCGGTGAGAAAAGTGAGCTTAAATACTTTAATTTGCCTGGCTACAATGACGATGTACTTGCTGATGTGAAAGCAGAAAATGCCAAGGCAAAAGGCGAGACCTATGAAGTGAATCGTTTACCACGCGATATTACCTTATTACAAAGCTGGTATTGGACGAAACCTTCTATACGCTGGCACAAAAACGGCAACGCCGTTGCTATTATGCTGGAGGCATGGGACAACAAAGACCGCTGGATTGCCACGGTCGACTTAGCAAATAAAACGCTAGAAAACCAGCATAGGCTTCACGACGATGCCTGGGTAAATTATCGTTTCAATGCATTTGATTGGCTGAATAACAGTGAAACTCTTTACTACCAGTCTGAGCATACTGGGTATTCGCATTTGTATATTCAAAAGCCAGGGGAAGAGCCTGTTGCTCTTACCAGCGGCCGCTTTATTGTTGACGATTTAACGCTTTCAAGCGATGACAACTATATTTACTTTAAAGCCAATATGGAGCACCCAGGGCTTTACGAAGTTTATCGTGCTAATTTGACAGACAATACCATCGATACCATGACTGACCTCAACGGTATGACGGATTATTCACTCAGCCCTGATGGCTCGAGCTTGCTTTTAAGTCATAGTAAAGTGAACCAGCCCCAAGAGCTTTATATCAAGCCGGCTGAAGAAACGAGCAGGGCAAAGCAAATAACGCACAGTACAAGTGCTGATTTTAATGCGCTACCGTGGGCTGTGCCTAACATTGTTGCTATCGCATCGTCACATACCGAGGCACCCATTTACGCTCGCGTATATCTGCCAGAAAACTATGATAAGTCTGCGCCAAATAAAGCGGTGGTGTTTAATCATGGCGCAGGTTATTTGCAGAACGCCCACATGGGATGGTCGGGGTATTTCAGAGAATACATGTTTCACAGCATGCTAGTGCAACAAGGCTATGTCGTACTTGATATGGACTATCGAGCAAGTGCGGGCTATGGCCGTGATTGGCGCACCGCCATTTATCGCCAAATGGGCACGCCTGAGGTGCAAGATTTGCGTGACGGTGTTAACTGGCTCGTTGATAATGCAAATGTTGACCGTGAACGTATTGGGACTTACGGGGGATCTTACGGCGGCTTTTTGACCTTTATGTCGATGTTTACCGCACCGGATTTGTTTGCCGCGGGCGCAGCCCTTAGACCGGTAACCGACTGGGCACATTACAACACGCCGTATACGGCAAACATACTCAACACACCCGATATTGACCCAATTGCATTCGAGCGTAGCTCGCCCATCTATTTCGCAGAAGGGTTAGAAAAGCCATTGCTTATCAACGCGCCCATGGTGGATGATAACGTGTTTTTCCACGATACAGTGCGGTTAGTACAGCGTCTTATTGAATTAGAAAAAGAAGACTTTGAAACGGCTATTTATCCGGTAGAGCCACATGGTTTTGTTCAGCCCAGCTCATGGCTTGATGAATATCGCCGAATCTATAAATTGTTTGAAGAAAATTTATAAGCTAAGCGTAATGCGTGAATAACCCAGAGCTTTATAATCACTGGGTTAATTCACAAATGATAGCGGTAAGCGGAAAAACAAAGGCCCGAATTCAGATAGATTCGGGCCTTTTTATCATTCGGCCTATATTCGTCGTTTGCTTTCAATCTGTTTAAAAATTAAGAGCATGCGGTGCGAATGGCTATGCTCGTTTTGCCGTTATAAACATAAGTAAAAAGATGACAACGCCAGTTACGGCGCCAAATAAATGCGCGTCTACGGCAACTTTCGCATCAATAAGGTTTGCCACTTGCTCACTGCTGCCGTCCATTTGTTCGTAACCGACCTTAAGTGCTAGCCCGATAAGTAAAAGCCAACCGGATTTCATTTTTTCCTTGATATCAACGCAGGCCCCCCAGGCAAAAATACCGTGAAGTGCCCCCGACAGACCCGCATACCAAATAAGATCTGGAGAGAAGAAGTACAGGCCAATACTGGTTCCCAGGCAACACCATACAAATACTTTCAAGAACAGCCCAATGCGATAATGCTCGCCATGCAATGCCCACAAAAGCACTAAGCCAACTATATTTAATAACAGGTGGTAGCCATTCGTATGGACGATATTGCCCGTTACGATACGCCATGTTTCAAGGCCTTGAATGGCATAACGGTCATAGGCCAGATAGTTGCCAGACATTGGCTCAAATAAAAACGCAACAACAGAGCATAGCGCTACAAAAAGGGGACCCGCGCTATACTTAAGCGAAAACGGCAGTGAAATCATTAGTGTTAGTTATTTTTGAATTTCAAATTTGGTGGCTATGATACAGAAATTGCTTACAAGGTGAAAATCGAAGTACACCCATAATAAAAGAACGACAGTACAGGAGTGTTTATGTCTTACGTCATTACCGAAACACAAAAGCAGTGCCTAACAATTACGCTAAACCGCACAGATAAGAAAAATGCCTTAACACGCGAGATGTATCAAGACATGGCGAATGCAATTTTAGGTGTTAAGAATGATAACACGACAAAAGTTGTGGTAATCAAAGGCGCGGGAGATTGCTTTACTGCGGGGAACGATATCAATGATTTCGCTCAGCAGAAAGATCATGCTCAAGTTCCCGAAACTGCTGCATTTATGCGAGCACTCGCGGCATGCAACCTACCAATAATAGCTCAGGTTCACGGCTTAGCGGTGGGAATAGGTACAACGCTCTTGCTGCACTGTGATCTTGTATATGCCACTCCAGATACCCGATTTGTTCTACCATTCATCAATTTAGGGCTTGTTCCTGAATATGCATCAAGCTATCTTTTACCTAAGGTTGCAGGTCATATCAAAGCGGCAGAGTGGTTAATGTTGGGCGAACCCTTTTCTGCGGCTGACGCATATCAATTTGGTATTTTGACTAAAATTACTGATGTCACTGAAATAGAACAAACAGTTCAAACTACGGTTGAAAAACTCGTTGCCAAACCTTCATTTTCGCTTAGACAAACAAAAGCGCTGTTAAAAGGTGACCGAGAGCATATAAACCAGCAAATGAATGAAGAGTTTGATATTTTTTTAGAGGCATTGAGCACCTCTGCAGCCCAAGAGGCGTTCGACGCGTTTCTTAAAAAGCGCCCAATTAACCCCGAAAGATTTAAATAAGAGGAATTTGTATTTTGAGACGCAGTGCTTTGTTCAGAGCTTCGGTAGTTACCTTTGCTTTATCTACCTGTTTTATTTTCGGTGCGAATGCTAAACAGGCGCGCGAAGTAGGTGAACCAGAAGCAGCCACGGGCTACATCGAGAAAAAAGCGTTCGAGGCAAGTGAATACATGGTCGTTGCCGCAAACCCTTACGCGTCTTGGGCGGGAAAAAACATACTAGAAAAAGGCGGTAGCGCTATAGACGCCGCGGTAGCGGTGCAGGCCATGCTCTCGCTCGTTGAACCCCAATCGTCAGGGATAGGCGGTGGCGCATTCATCCTTTATTGGGACAATAAAAATAAAGTTCTGCATACTTTCGACGGCCGCGAAACGGCACCGAAAGCCGTAAATTCTCATTGGTTTATTGAGGGCAATAAGCCAATGCGCTGGCTAGATGCCGTAGTAGGCGGAAAGTCAGTAGGCGTGCCGGGCGCAGTAAAAGCATTAGAAATGGCCCAAGGTGAATTCGGCAAACTACCTTGGAATACGCTTTTTGACGATACAATTAAAACGGCTGAAGAGGGGTTTAAAGTATCGCCTCGTTTAGCCAAATTGGTCGCCTTAGATTACCATCCGGGCCTTAAAACGTTTCCTTCAAGCTCTACTTATTTTTTCCCCGCCGGACTGCCGCTAAAAGAAGGCACGGTTAAGAAAAATAGAAAGTTAGCCAAGACGTTAGAAGGGATTGCTCAAAAGGGCAGTGACTATCTTCTGAAAGGCGAAGTGGCCGAAAAAATTGTCGCGGCAGTTAACGGTGCAGAGATAAATCCAGGTCAAATGACGTTGGAAGATTTAGCAAGTTACGAGCCGGTAAAACGTGAACCTGTATGTGGCCTTTACCATGAAAAGCGTATTTGTGGTATGGCTCCACCAAGTTCTGGCGGCGTTAATGTCTATCAAATTTTGAAAATGCTAGAAGGCTTTGACCTTAGCAAGTATGCGCCAGATTCAGTAGAATTCGCCAACTTGTATACGCAGGCAAGTGCGCTTTCTTACGCTGATCGCGAGAAGTTTATAGCAGACAGCGATTTTACTAATTTGCCCTTTGCGGCCATGATCAATACTGCGTATTTAGAACGTCGCGCTGAAAATATTGGTGTTGATAAAACGTGGCGCCGCAAGCGCGCCGGCAATCCTTATGCCGATGCAAATGTGGCGTTGGGAACTTCAATGGAGCTTCCCAATACGTCTCACGTGTCTATCGTGGATAAAGAAGGCAATGCGGTTTCCATGACGACAAGCATCGAGTTTATGTTTGGCTCAGGGATTATGGTTGAAGGCTTTTTGCTTAATAACCAATTAACGGACTTTTCTTTTTCGCCTACGCAAAATCGTTTTCCTGTACCTAACCGTGTTGAGCCTGGCAAGCGACCTAGAAGTGCAATGAGCCCGACAATGGTGTTCGATAAAGACGGTAACTTGGAAGTAGTAGTGGGTTCGCCTGGAGGTTCTAGAATAGTGAGCTATGTGGCTCAGACACTCATTGGCGTGCTTGACTTTGGCCTAGACATACAGCAGGCGATTAACCTTCCCAAAATTACCAATAGAAATGACTATACGGCACTTGAAAAAGGCACACCTATAGCAGCGTTAGAAAAGCCTTTAAAAGCACTGGGCCATGATGTAAAGGTGGTAGACTTAAACAGTGGTCTCCATGGGATCCAGTTTAAATCCGGTAAATTGATTGGCGGTGCGGATCCTCGTAGAGAAGGTATTGCAGTAGGGCGCTGATAAACAGCTCCATTACTGTTCGAGAAAAGCCGATTTCCAACAAGTCGGTCAAATAGAAAATGCGGAAGGTGTGTACCCTTCCGCTTTTTTAACGAGCATCATGCGCCAACTCACGAATTTAGCCAGTTACGCTCCCTTTTACGTATTTTGCCTTTTAGAGACAAGCACCTTACGCATGCGAGGAGTAAATCATTAACCATCAAATAGTGATGTAACCTTCAAGATATGACACGGCTTGGCCTGAAATGAGCACGCGATCGCCTGTTACTTCACATTTTAACGTTCCGCCTCGTTTAGAGGCCTGATAGGCCACGAGTTTCGACTTACCTAACCTTTTAGCCCAAAACGGCGCCAACCCAGTGTGGATTGAACCGGTAACCGGATCTTCGTCGCCACCATTGGCTGGCCAGAAATAACGTGACACGAAATCGAATTGTGTTCCCGGCGCTGTCACCACCACATCAAAAGGTGCGAGTGTTTTCAGCATATCGCTGTTTTGTATTACGCTTAATACGTCGTCCTCGTCTGAATAGACAGCGAAGTACGCTTGGTCATTTTTCAACACACTGTTGGGCTTGATAGAAAGCCCTTCAACTAACCCTTCAGGAATTTCATCGACGGCGATGGGCATTCTGTTTGGAAAGTCCATCTGAATAAAGCCATCATCTCTTTTGATAACCTTCATCATTCCCACAGACTCAGCAAAAAGTGAAATGTGCTGAAGCTGATAATTTTCGCTAAAAATGACAAACGCAGAAGCCAAGGTTGCGTGACCGCAAAAGTCTATTTCCGTGAGGGGAGAAAACCAGCGTATAGCGAATGTGCCGTTTTCATCTTCAACTAAGAATGCCGTTTCCGATAAGTTATTTTCAGCAGCAATCTCCTGCATTTTTTCATCGCTAAGCCACTTGCCAGTAATGACCACAGCCGCAGGATTACCTTTGAATCTTACATGGGTAAATGCATCAACAACATTTATTTTAATTTTCATTGGATTGCGCTTTTTCTATGATTTTTTTGAGTTTAGGCGGTATTGACATAACCTTGAAAGGGCTCACATTCGCACCACCTGTATTTCCAGATGGTACAAGGCCAAAAGCGGTTTTTGTAGCGGCGCCAACAATTCTCAGAATTTGGCCGCAAAACTCATTCAAATTTCCTTTCTTAATTGCCCACAAGAGCATCATGAGGTGCACTTTAACATGCAACCTGGTAGAGGCCTGACCAAGAACATGGGCATTTTCTAAATGTGTAAAAGCCTCTGCCTGGTTGCCTTGACGTTGTTTTTTGCGGGCTAACGCCAGTTCGGCTTCAACATAAGGGCGAATACTGCGCGTAAAGTTTACTGTTTTATACATGAGATAGCGCCTTTCATTGCGGTTGATTTAAGTTAAGCTCTTTTTGCTTTTTCTTGGTCAATCCTAACGATACTAATTTATGAGACGCGCTTAAATAATATTCTAGTGCCTCGTTCTCATCACTTTCACAAGCGTATTGCTGTATCCATTTCATGCCGCGACTAGCGAGGTAGGGGGCAGGTCTATACCCCGGTTTTTCCTCTAAAAAATAATAGTTTTGTTCAGACGTTTTAAACGTAAACGCAGGGTGCCCATTTTTGCCAAAACTTCCTATCGCAAATACTTTACCCCCTACCTTCCATACATCAGAATTACCCCATTGGACAACATGAGTTGTGCAGGGGAGCCCGTTGCAAAACCTATTGAATTCATCAAGGGTCATATTGAATTCACTCTCGCTGTGTATTGTGATCAGGTAAAATGTTCAAGGATTTTTTATTTTGATTTATTTGTGTCAGACGGTATGTCGTTACATATGTCACATCGTATACGTTTTTTAAAATTATAAGTACGGCGGACTGCAAATATAAAAATAACGATGAAGGCCCAAGCTAACCCAAACTTGAGTGAATATGAAACAGTTTGCCCTTTAAAATATTGAACACTTGAAAAAATAGCGAACAAAAGAGGGAATGCGATTAGGTACTGTAATGTCCATTTCTTCAAAGGCATTGGTTATCCTTCACTATTTAATTTACGCTTTAGCGTGCATAGGCATATCACAATTGCTCATTAGTTGAGCCTTACTGTCCCAGCGACCGAAGGGAGCGCCAACAGCATTTGTTATGTGCGCTCATTTTAAAGAAGTGTTGCTTTCTTACTTTCAAACTTTTCTTGGGTAATAACACCTTGTTCTTTTAACTCATGCAACTTCCGAATTTCATCGGCTGAACTGAAAGAATTATGGCTGCAACGTGATGAATTACTACTGGGCACTATAAAGCACCAAACCAGGGCGATAAACCAACCAAGGCCCAAGAAAACAGATACAACAAAATTAGTAAGAACTATTGGTATCTTATGAGGATGATTTTTACTTATCGCAATAATTGAAGGAAGAAATAGAATTGGTAATAACACCAATAAAATCAGCCAAATTCTTGTACCACCCATAATAAACTCCTTTTAAAAAACTATTAGCCAAATTCTATACAGCTAAGCACATAACTTTTAATTAAGGGACGCAGGCAAGTGGGTCATAATGGTGAAGCCGCTTTGCACGTATGCGTCTCAACGAACGAAGTGAGTGAGTTTATTGAGTTATGCACCTAAACCACCGTATATGAGAGTGTAACTGGTGAGCCAATAGAAAAAGAAGCTTTAGTAATAATATTTGGCAGGCCAATGATTCTTGAATCATGTTCAGTAACAAATGAAACGAAAATATCTGTATTCTCTACTTCTACCTTATTAGAAGTTACAAAACTTTCTATAAATTCCAGTGAAGATTGTGTAAGAGGCATACACACGATAAAACCACCTAATTTTTTATTAGGTCTACAAGATGAGGCTTTAAGGCTTTATTTGATTTCGTTGGATAATTCTTCTGTAAGCGAAAAAAATCTGAAGCTGATATTTAATTCAATCTCTGAGTCCATTCAATGTGTCCGTAGGTGCATAACTTCCAAATATGGGGCACAACACGTGTGCAATAATGGCGCAACCGTGCACGTGTTTGCGACCCAGCGAGATAATTGGACTCCCCAACCTAATAGGTTGGTCTAACATTTACGTTGTCACACACAAAGGTTAGATAGGAGTCCATGTATGTATAATATGCTCACTGGTGTAGATTTAGCAAAAAAAGAGATTCAAGTTTGCGTTGCTAAATCGAATAAAATAATTCGCAATATGGCGATGACGCCCACCGCGTTTTCTAATTGGCTAGCCACTCAAAAGCCAATGACAGTTGTTTTCGAAGCGTGTGCAACGTCAAATTATTGGTATCAATGTGCGCGTGAATATGGGCATGATGCCCGTTTAATATCAGCTAAGCTTGTATCGAATATTCGTCAAAACCAAAAGACTGATAAGAATGATGCCGAGGCGGTTTTACAGGCATCACAACTTAGTAACGTGAATTTTATTAGCGGGAAGTCTAAGGAGCAGCAAGAGCTTCAATCGCTTGTTCGTATGCATCAACTATCAGTAAAGCATTAAGTTGCTTACGGGAATCAACTTTGTTCGTTACTTTTAGAGTTCAACATTAAGTTATCACCCACAGATATGGGGTTGAACAGTGCAATACAGTCGATATTAGAAGATGCAGAAAATGGATTTAGCGCGATATTCAGAGATGCATTACACACGGCATGGCATCAATACCTTAAGAGTATAGAACTCGTGAAGCACTACGAACAGAGTGTAGCTTGAGCCAGCAGAGCATCAGAAGTTTGCAAAAATCTCATGAAGATAGAAGGTGTTGGCCCGACAAATGCGGTTAACCTTTACATAGCGCTAGGTTGCTGTGAGTTGGGTGTTTTCAAAAAAGCGCGAGACGCTGCTGCGTGTGTTGGTTTAACGCCAATACAACATTCTTCAGGTGGAAAAGTGCGCTTGGGTTCTATAGGTAAAAATATCCGGAATTCGTCATTGCGCGCTAACTTGGTTGCAGGTGCAATGTCAGCAGTAAACCAGGCAGTTAAACGTGATTCACGAACCAAGAAAGATGAATGGATTAAAGGGTTAGTAGAGCGGCGAGGTAAATGGTGCGCTGCTGTGGCGATGCCAACAAAACAGTTAGAACGGCATTTTCGTTGCTACGCAACGGAACTGAATATAAAGCAGAGTTATTAGCTGCTTAGTTTTAAGTTAACAACGAAATGCGCCATACGAGATAAAAATCAGCTTGGTAAGCCAGTGCTGCGCTCAGGGCATAAAAGCCCGCCAGCGAGATGTGGCATCAAGTTCGCGTAAATATCATAGAGCCGGGATAGCTTCCCATTATGAGCTCGTACATAAGCACGCATTACATCATAAATGGTAAAAATAGTTGTTGACTATGGGGAGTCCACATAAGCGTAGCGAGTGTTGATGCGTTTGTTATACGCAATTTGCCACACCTGTAGCGCATTGCTACAATGTGGTGACGAACCATTAGGAGACATATT
>NZ_BLIG01000017.1 GCF_009811415.1 Alteromonas sp. KUL106
GTGCGCCGTCGTTCACTTTAAACGTAAAGCTGTCGGTACCCGTGAAATTAGCGTCTGGCGTATAGGTGCGTGTTGCACCACTGCCACTTAACGTACCGTTGCTTGGTTGACTCACCACCACATAACTCAATGTGTCGTTGTCAATATCGCTGCCTGACAGGGTGATCGTTTTCGACGTGTCTTCTAACGTGCTAACAGATTGCGCAACTGCAACCGGGGCGGTATTAGTCGGCATTGCGTTAAATGTGACGGTTTCGGAATCGGTGACAAGCGTATTGTTTACGTGAACAGTCAGTGTCGCCAACCCTGATACTGTTGAAGTCAATGTAGCGCTATAAGTGCCATCCCCGTTATCAGTAACGCTTGTCAGCGCACCAAGAGAAGTGTTGATGGTTACCAGTTGATCAAAAGCATTCAGGGGTTTGCCACTTGCATCATGAATCGACACTGTAATGACAACTGAATCTACGCCGTCAGCAAGCGCCGTACCTGATGAAGTAAGTACCTGGGTTGATGCAATACTTATTTCTCCCCCCGCAGTACCTTGGGTCTCCGCTTGCGTATTCGCAGCTACAAGCGTCGAACTATTCGCTGCATTTCCTTTAACGTCGTTGGGAACAACATAATCAACATCGCTCGGAAGCGCCGAGTCTAAGCAGAGTAAGTAGGTTTTGCTGAAACCCGGGGATAGTATAAACCCGTCGTTAACAGCTTCATTGGTTATAATGCCGATCGCGTTGGTATTACCTTCTCGCCAGTTCACTGCTCCGTTAAAAGATACCGAGTTTCCGTCGGAAAAAACGACTTCAGCAGCCACTGCGTAATCGTTTCCTTGCGTTCCACCAAAAACCCCGTTATCAGTAAGTGGGGCAAGAGTAACCTTGTCGATAGACAAAGAAGCGAACGATTGAATTGCATCAGGAGAATGCGCTGGAGAACCAGTTTGGTATTCCCCTACGATACCGCATGTAAACTGTGCAGATGCAATAATGTTATCAGTGCCGTTTACCTCAATTTCTACTTGAGCTGGCTGAGAGTAGGTGTTGGAACCAGATAGGTCTATTGCTCTGAACGTGAATGAATCGCTGCCCGAATAGTTTGGATTAGGTGTATAGGTGCGCGTTCCACCACTGCCGCTTAATGTACCGTTACTTGGCTGGCTGACTATTTCGAAAGAAAGTACATCAGACTCTATATCACTCCCGGTCAGCGTGATCGTTTTTGCAGTATTAAAATCGACTACAATACTCTTATCGTCAGCAACGGGTGGCTGATTAACATATGCATCAATGGGAATGTGGTTGTTGATTACTCCGTTACTGCTTGTTTGTAGCGTATCGCCAATGACGAGTTCAAACGTCAGATAATACGTAGTGTCGTCATTAACGCTTGGTGCAGTATCTTGTGGTTGTATTGCGACTAAACCACCACCAAGACCTGAGTCGTACGGCCCTGACGAAGCGGGAATAACGCTGCTTTCGAACGTGTATCCATTCGGAGGCGTTACATCAATCGAATAAACTGTTGCAGTCTGAGGAGCATTGCCGTTTAGTACAAAGGAATAAAAACCATCAGCTTGTGTTACCTGCGTATTCGCACCTCCGGCGTTCAAGTCTAGCCACGCGTCAGGGACCAACGTTACGTTTCCATTATCCAAATAGTTAAACGTTACCGTCGCTCCAGCGATTGGAAGGCGTGTTGAAGAATCGTAAACAACGCCGGCCGGGTCAATCAGGATCGCATCAACTTCAGTAATGTTTTCACCATTAATCGTAATACTCTCAACGGTATTAACACGTTTCGATGACGAATTTGGCGATGCACCTCTATTGCCTTTATTACTCTGGGCCTTAAATTTACGCCCGTTATTTGATGCGAACTGAACGCTGTAGTTTCCATTAACGAGGTTTTCAAACACATATGTTCCGTCACTAGCCGTAGTTTGTGTATCTAGAGGCGAAGAAAATTGGGTATCACTTGCAGCAAATAAGTAAACAGTTACACCTTCTACCCCTACGTTACTTTGCCCTCTCATTACAGTGCCAGAAACGCTGAACGTCACTACTTGCTCAGCAATAAATTCTACCGTCGCTTTTGCGTCCATTTCCGTGCCGTCGACGAAGGCAGATATTGACGCTGTGCCTGCTGTTGCAGAGGAAATAACTGCGGTATAGCGCCCATTGCCTTCATCACTCACTGGACCAACAGTACCCAATGTAGAGGTGAATGTTACGTTTTGGCCAGTAAACGGTAAAACCCCGTCACTATCGTTCTTTAGCTGTAATTCAATAGTTGATATGTCGTTACCATCAGCCAATACCGAAACTTGATTGACCGTAACATCAGAGAACGCGGCACTTACGGTGCCGCCGCTTGTACCCTGCGATGCCGCTTCAAGGTTCAAGTCATTCATCACAGAAGATAAGGCTCCCCTCGCGGCGTTTCCTTTAGCTGAGTTGTCGTTGGTATATTCTTTGGTAGAAGAAGATAGACGGAGTAAATATGTAGCAGGCGGGTTGAAATAGTAAACACTGCCGTCCATCACAGTAGCATCGTTATCGAGAATAATCCCTATGCCATTGGTTTGCCCGTTGTCCGATTGGCGCCAATTAATAGCACCATCAACTGTAACGCTTGGGCTGCTACTAAAAAAGAATTGGGCAATAACTGAGGTATCGTTACCTTGGGTTCCACCAAATGTTCCATCGTCACTATTGGCAGTCAACTTGACATGAGTAATATCTAGGTCAGATAAGGAAACAATTCCCTGGGGTTGATGTGCATTATTGGTGTATGTACCTACTACACCATAGCTGAAAGTCGCTTCAGCGTTTAACTTTGCATGAATTAAAGAACTAAAGAACGACAAAAATACTATCGCAAAAACCTTTGCTGCTTTCATAGTAAACATTCTGTACTTATCTGACTTTTTTGTACCTTAAGTGTACTCCCGGGGAGAAAACGACCATATTGCCAATTAGTATAATGACTTTTAGTTTTATTGTGACTTTTGCGACATTTTGATTATTTTGTTCAAAATCAAGGTGAAAAAACCAAAAAAAGCGACTTAAAGGCAGAAAAACGGAAAGATATCGAACCTGATTTGAATCATAGGGAGAGTACAAGAACAATCTCGACCGTATGAATTTAAAAAGATAGATAAAACAACGCTACTTATATACTGATAGCTAAAATTTCTGAGGAGGGTAACATGGCCAGAAAATTGCTCTTTTATGCAATTATCTACTGCAAAATCAGCTGCCGCTTCATTAAGCCTTCGCGACTATAAAAATGTTATTGAAAACAATAGAACACGCGATAAAAAAGCCAGCTACTCACTCGTAATAGCTGGCTCCACACTTTAAAACATCCCAATACTAGTCAAACATGTAAGACACGGTTGCGCCGAACGTTCTGGGCTGGCTTGGGTAAGCATTGAAACTACCAGCTTGAATAGGCGGTGGAAATGATGACAAGTAATATTCATCATTGTTTAAGTTTCTCACCCAGAGTTGAACACTAATTCCATTGGTAAAGGTTAGGCCCGCACTAGCGTTAAGCATATTTACTTCACGGGTGAGCTCGGGCGGAACGTTTTCAACAAGTTGAGTTTCACTTTCGTGCAAATAATCGCTACGAATAAAGCCTGTAATACCATTTTCAAATTCTAGATGATAAGTCAGACCTGCAACAAAGCTTCGTTCATGAATACCTGATGGCTGCTCTCCCGATAGATCAGTTGGCCCATTAATGCCATTTGCGCCAACAAATGAGTCGTATACGGGGTCTAGAATTGTTCCTGCAAAAGTAAATACTAAATTGTCTGTCACATCCAAGGTTGAATCGAACTCTATTCCCTGGGTGGATTGTTTACCCGCGTTTGCGAGGACAAATCCTGTGCCAACAAATGTACTTGACTGAAAACCTTCGATTGTTTGATCAAATAACGTCACGTTGAATGCACCACGTTTGAACCTTGCCTTAAGGCCTAACTCATAAACCGTTGATTCTTCAGGCCCTGCATAGCGGGTGCCGTAGGTCTGATTGACGCGGGCTAAATTTCCTGACGTAAGTGCAGATTGGTCATAAGCAAATGGTCGCGTGTCGCGGGAAAGATTCCATGACGAGGCTTTGAAGCCTGTAGCGGCGGTAGCAAACACATTAATGTTTTGGTTGACCTCGTATGCTAAACGCGCACTCCACGTTATCTTATCATCGTTAGTATTGCCATCTTCTACCGCATTAGGAAAGATAAGCTGAGGCGGCAAAAACTGAACGCTTTGAAGAGTAGGTATAAAGCCAGCTAGCGCTGGCACTGCTGTGGATAACGGCACACCAAAAACAGTTGGACCATTGATGATGTCGATAGATGACAGTACTTCGTTATTGATCTGTTCAATTGATACGTCTTTTTCATCTTCCGTATAGCTAACGCCGACCGTTGTCGTAAGCTTATCTGAAATATGATAATCAAGATTAAAGAACACAGATAGAGCATCGTTCTTTTGTAAAAACTCGCTATTTACGAACTGATTTGCATTAAAAAAAGTGCCGGGTGCTTGCCCATAGAGGGGTTCAAAGGCACCGAGAAATCCATTAGGAAAAACAGCGTCAAACGGCAATGGCGTCGGGAGCGATGCGAGGGCCTGTGCTACACCTGAATTCAACAAAACGTCAAAATAAGACCGAATGTTTTCTCCATAAAACAACGTGTCGCCCGTATCTACTTCTTCAGAGAAATAGAACATACCGAACATCCAATCCAATGTATTATCACCAATGGAAGTAAGACGTAACTCCTGAGTAAAGGTATCTATATCTGTGTGCCCTTCCTCCGACAAAATATCAAGTGTTGTGTAGTCTACATCGGCAAAATAGTTCGATTTGTTATTTCTGTATGCGCTAATTGAGGTGAGTGCGAACGTATCAAAGTCAACGTCTACTTGCAGCGATACGCCACCATCTTCAACAGTATTAGTAGGATTAAAATTTAGTGCGGATTTAAAAGCAAAAGGATCATCGGTATCTAACACAGTCCCGCCTAAGGCGCGCACAACAGCCGTTGTCGGCCCGTTGATAACGTCTGCTACTGTACAACAGCGCTCATCTATTTCGCTGTAATCTGCAATAAATCTAAACTTAACATCTGAAGTGGGTTCGTAAAGAGCCTGACCTCTTATATTCCACCTATCGCGATTGTTTAAATTATCTACTCCATCAACAACACTTTCCGTATAACCATCACGTTTGTTCACTCCACCGGATAAACTAAAAGCAAGCTCGTCAGTGATACCGTTTGTATAATAGCCTTTTAACAACCGCTGATTGTAATTGCCTACACCGAGTGTAATTTTACCCTCCTCGGAGAACGACGGGCCCTGAGTTCTTATACTTATCACTCCCGCCGATGCATTTTTTCCAAACAGCGTGCTTTGAGGACCACTTAATACCTCAACCTGCTGGACACGGGGTAAGTCGCCAATTTGCGCTGCGGCCCGCGAGCGGTATACACCATCAATAAAAACGCCGACCGAAGGCTCAATGCCGGTATTGTTGGCACCATTACCAAACCCGCGGATTGAAAAGTTAGTGTTTGCTGAACGTTGTAAAGGATTTACTCTTAACGTCGGGACTAATGCCTGTAAATCCTGAATATCAAGCACCTGAGTTTGCTCAATAGCTTCTCCACTTGTTACCGATACTGCTATGGGCGTCTCCTGAAGCCCCGTACTTCGCTTAGACGCGGTTATCAGTATTTGTTCATATAGCTCGTCTTCCGATTGCGCATTGTTTTCCTGTGACATCACACCTTGACACTGTAATCCAAGGCATAATGCAACTAATGTGGCAGTCCGATTTGCGTTAAAGCGCGAGGGTAAGCGTTTACTCATTTTTTAGTGTTCTCTTGCTAGTTATTGTTATCAAAAAGCCTCTGCTTACACAACAAATTCAACATGGCTCAAAATTTATTCGAATTTACAATAACTAAGTAGCTCTCCATATGTAAATAGCCTGTATAAAACACGTTAATTTTAATGACGCTAAATAACATAATGAGAAGTTCGTCTAGCGCAGTCATGTAGGGGGATGTATACCGTTTAAAATGAATATATGGGGAAATATTTAATATTTTAATATATAGGAATTAGTGAAATCGATGAGTTAGCGTTCATTCCGCCATTAGGGAGTTGCAACTCACTCTCGCATCTTCGCTCTTGAAGTTTGCGCATTAAAGCAGAATCGATAAGCAATTGATTATATTAGACTATAAATTAACAACCTTGACAGTGCGTATTAAAAAAATTATAAAGCGCGTTTTTAGTACTAAGTGAAGTAAACCATGTCAGAACTATCAACACCCACGAAACAAACTGAAGCACACAAGCTTATCGAAAGCCTTTTGAAATCAAGCGACCCTACCGCAGAACTAGACAAGATTTCTGAAGAGTACAATATTGCGAACTGGGGGCAGTCTAATGCGGTTTCTGCAGACCTTTATAACGCAGTGCGCGACCTACTAGGTAAAGGCGCGGTGACAGGCAACGATCTGGTTGCAGGTAAAGACACCATGGACCCAATTGTACATAAGGTACAGGCAGAAACAGAGAAGCTCATTGCTAACCCAAGTGAAGCAGATGCCGACCGCGTTCAAACGTTTGTGCTTGGCTTCCTTCGCACGTTTGTAAGTCAGTTACTTCACCCTGGCACAAAGAAAGCGATTTATGCGAAAAAGCTTCCCGACTTAATCAAGCTTCATCAGCAAATTGCGAAGTAAAATGGTGCAATGCGACTTCACAGGTGACAAAAGTTAAGATGTGAACGTTGCTTAAAAAGAGTTTGAAGAGAAGCCCGCCGCTTAGACGCGGGTTTCTTTTTTTGTGCGATAGAAAAGCGTTGTGAGCTTTTACCATTAATACGCGCAAAGCATTAGGCACAAAAAAACCGGCGTTAAACCGGTTCTTTGTATTTGGCGGAGAGAGAGGGATTCGAACCCTCGTTAGGTTTAACCCTAAACACACTTTCCAGGCGTGCGCCTTCAGCCACTCAGCCACCTCTCCAAATTTTGTATCTAGGAGATTTCAACTACGAAATCCCTCGAGCGCGCGTATAGTAGGTAAAGCGGCGCGCTTAATCAAGAACTTGCTTGAAAATATTCAGCAAGTGCTTATAAAACGTGCACTTATAGCCCACCCTTCGCTTTTAATTCAGCTGAAAAGTTAAGCATGCGATCAAGCGGAATAAGTGCACCTTCACGCAGTGCATCATCAACAAAGATTTCATGGCCTTCGCTTTCGCCCGTTAAAGACGCCTTAATCGCTTCTAAGCCGTTCATTGCCATCCAAGGGCAGTGAGCACAGCTTTTACACGTAGCGCCGTTACCGCCCGTTGGAGCCTCTATAAAGGTCTTCTCTGGGGTGAGTTGTTGCATCTTGTAAAAGATGCCTTTATCGGTAGCAACAATGAAGGTATCGTTATCCATGGTTTGCGAAGCTTTTATCAGTTGACTGGTTGAGCCAACTGCATCGGCCATGTCTACCACGCTCGCTGGTGATTCAGGGTGAACCAAAACAGCCGCGTTAGGATACAAGGCTTTCATATCAGCAAGTTTTTGCGCAGAAAACTCGTCGTGAACGATACACTCGCCCTGCCACATTAACATGTCAGCACCGGTCTGCTTTGCGATGTAAGAGCCTAGGTGTCTATCAGGCCCCCATATAATCTTTTTGCCTTGGCTATCCAGGTGTTCAACAATTTCAAGCGCGATGCTTGACGTTACCACCCAATCAGCGCGCGCTTTTACCGCTGCTGATGTATTCGCATACACCACTACAGTGTGGTCAGGGTGCTGGTCACAGAACTCACTGAACTCTTTTACCGGGCAACCGATGTCAAGTGAACACGTCGCTTCAAGCGTTGGCATTAGCACCGTTTTTTCTGGGCTAAGGATTTTTGCCGTTTCGCCCATAAAACGAACGCCAGCAACAATTAGGGTTTGCTCACCTGCATCTCTACCAAAGCGCGCCATTTCTAACGAGTCAGCGACACAACCGCCAGTTTCTTCAGCTAACGCTTGAATTTCATGGTCGGTGTAATAATGTGCGACAAGCACGGCATTACGGGCCTTTAGTAAAGCTTTAATCTCAGCCTTTAACTCCGCTTTTCTTGCTTCTGATAATGGCTGTGGTTTTGCTGGGAACGGATATTCTACCTGATCCACGCGAAATGCTACTGACATTTACCTACATCTCTTTTGCGACAAGGGGGCGAATTATACCCAACTGTCATGAAAATTACACACTACCTAATCAACCTAAGCGTAATTAAATAGTCGTAGTTGTGCTCAATTGTACTAGTACCGAGGGTTAGGCAAACCGGATCAAAGCGTATTTCAACTCAGTGTAGATTCAGACTTGAACGTTGTTTTAAATTAAGATGTGGACAGTGTGTGGTGAAAATACAAGAAAGAAATTTTTTAGATTTATCAACTTGATGGTGGGTCGTGCTGGATTCGAACCAGCGACCAATTGATTAAAAGTCAACTGCTCTACCAACTGAGCTAACGACCCTTTCTTTCCTGCTGTTGCCTGTGTCTTGGCAACGGCGGCATATAATACTCAGATTTTTATTCGACGCAACCCATAACGTCTTTTTATTTTCATTTTTCTGTCAAATTACGACTAAACGGTCAAAATGAAAACAAATCGCTGGGTATTTATACCAGTACCAACTAAGTTTGGTCGATTTTCTACGACACAAAGTAAGATTTGGTGCAGAAGATTCTCGCGGTTTAAACGCAATTATTCGAGAAAAAGTTTTCGTTAACTCACAAAAAAGCCTCTTTAAAAGAGGCTTTATTCATTACAAGTTATTTAACCGAGATTCAGCTAGGCGTTTCGCCGAAGAATCTGGGTAATCATTGACAACTTGCTGGAACAGCTGTCGCGCTGTCGCACTGTCTCCCGTCCGCTCAGCGATAACACCAAGTTTTAACAAGGCGTCGGGACGCTTCGTTGAATCGGTAAAGCGATTAGCTACAATGTTGAATTGCTCACTTGCTTCACTCCACTGTTGCTTATTAAACAACAGTTGCCCTAACCAGTAGTGGGCGTTGGGGGCGTAACCACTGTTAGGAAAGCGCGAAATGAACGATTGAAACGCAGGAATGGCTTTATCGTACTCACGAGACTTAAGGATCAGATTCACCGCATTTTCATAGGCTTCGTCTTCTCCAGCTTGGGGGACTGACGGTGGCGTAGTTGGCGCTGGAGAGCTCACAGAGCCCGAGTCAACACCTGCACTAGGCATGGCACTACCTTGGAACGTTCCGCTTTGCTTGAGTGCTTCTACCCGCTTATCTATCTCAAGATAGAGCTCACGCTGACGTTCAAGTACTTTCTGAAGTTCGTTGGTATTGACTTCAACCGCACCGCGAAGCTGGTCGACTTCCATTTGCATGTTGTCTAGCTGCGTTTGAAGCCTGTGCTGCATTTCTGTTCGGCTTTTAACAATGCGCTCTAGCACAACAATGCGCTGTTCTAATTCACTGCCGCCGTTGGCGTCTACCACAGGCGCTTGGGCAAATGCGGTAGAAACAGCAAGGGCGGCACATAACGTGACGCCCATTTTTAATGTCTTATTCGTTAGAAAAGTCATTAGCGGTAAACAACCACTCCGCGACGGTTTTGAGCAAATGCATACTCAGTAGACCCCATCACTGCTGGTTTTTCTTCACCGTATGAAACTACTGTTACTTGGCTGCTGCTTACGCCAGCATTAAGTAGGTAAGTTTCAACAGACTGTGCACGACGCTCTCCAAGCGCAATGTTGTATTCTGGCGTACCACGGCTGTCAGTATGACCTTCAATAGTCACTTTGGTGCCTGGATTTTTCACCAAGAACGCCGCGTGCTTGTCTAGAACACGTTGGAACTCTGGTTTGATGCTTGCGCGGTCAAAGTCAAAGTAAACGGTTTGTTCGTTTTTCAGCGCTTCCATTTCTTGCTGAACCATTTCTTCTTGACGCTTCATACGCTGAGCCGCTTCAGCCTTAACGCGTTGCGCTTCTGCTTCACGCGCTTCGGCTTCTGCTGCCGCTTGTTCTTGCGCAAGACGGTTACGCTCTGCTGCCAACTCTTCTTCGCTAGGGCCTGAAGAACATGCCATCATTGTCACTACTGGCAATGCGATAATGAAGCTCTTCATCACTTTATTCATTTGCATCCTACTAATCCTTAAATTTTATTGTTTAGTCGTTAAATTGTTAGAACAAAAATGGTGACCAACTTGGCGATTTAACTTGCCCATTGGCTGCTGGTAACCTAGCTTTAAAACGCCCGTCTAGAGAAACCAACGACAACACTTGGGTTCCCTCGTGAAGGGTGCTGTATATAATCATGCTTCCGTTCGGCGCTACACTCGGTGATTCATCTAAGTACGTCCGTGTCAGTACTTGAGGTGAGCCACCATCCAAAGACTGCTTCGCAATGTGATAGTTCCCATTGGTTTGGTTAACCATAATCATTTGCTTACCGTCTGGGGAAACTGTTGCGCCAAGGTTCTGTTCACCTACGAAGGTAACTCGCCTTACTTTCCCAGAATTTAAATTTACGCTATATATCTGGGGTTTACCACCCCGTTCCGAGCTAAATATTAAACCGCTGCCGTCTGGAAGCCACGCAGGCTCCGTATCAATCGCTCTATTGCAAGTGACTCGGCGAAGATTTTTCGTTGCTAAGTCCATCACATAGAGTTCAGGGTTTCCATCTTTCGACAAAACCATAGCAAGTTGCTTGCCATCTGGAGAAAACACTGGGCTACTGTTTATTCCGGGGAAATCTGTAATGCGCGTACGCTCGCTGGTGTAAATATTTTGAATGAATATTTGCGGTCTGCGGTTTTCAAAACTTACATAGGCAAGCTGCTCGCCGTCTGGCGACCATACGGGAGACATGAGTGGTTCAGGCGAAGACAGCAGGCGCGTCTCATTTTCACCATCATAGTCTGCTATCACTAACTGATAAGGCTTTTCTACTGTGTCGCGGTCGCGAACAATCACATACGCGATTTTCGTTAAAAACGCACCGCGAACACCGGTTAATTTTTCATAAACAATGTCGCTAATTCGATGCGCATATTGACGAAAGTCACGGCCGTTTATCACCGCCTGACGGGCAGCGAGGACATGATCGTTACTCGACACTAAATTGCCGTCTTTCAGTACCTTGGCCTGCCCATTGTCAACTTGCCCTTTAAGTACATCAATCAACTCGTAGGATACAAGGTAACGCTCGCCCCCTTGTGGCTCAATAGTTCCTACTAAAACCGTGTCTACACCTAAGGTTGCCCATGCAGTGAAAGACACCTGCTCCACCGTTTCTGGATACTGTGGCATTTTGTCGACAGCTATTGGGTTAAACTTACCACTTCGCATCAAATCAGCCATTACCACCTTAGAAATATCACCAGGCATACTGCCCTGACCTTTCCATTTAAATGGCACAACACCGATGGGGCGTGCACTGTCTACGCCCTCGGTTATCACAATTTCTAAGGATGCAAACACGTTGGCACTGAATGCCGTCGCAATGAGCGCTATCCATAAACCTAGTTTTTTCATACCACTATAATTCCACTTTTAAAGTAATGTCTTTTAACTGCTCGTAAACGTCTGGCGCATCAGATACCGGTAATTTTTCGGCCCTGCGAACCGCACTTTCAGCCGCTCGGCACAGCGCGTCGTTGCCGCCTAACACACGAATACTCGTCACAAACCCTGTCGTTGCTAACCGAATATTCAACCGACAGGTTTTTCCTTGATAACTGTCGTCTGAATACAAGTTACGCTTAATGGTTTGCTGGATTAGCGCTGTATAGCGCTCAACTTCAGTCAATACCTGTTTTCGCCTACGCTCTTGCTGAGCCGCTTGCTCTTTCGCCAGCTGCTCTTGCATGATCCTTTCCATCTCGGCGCGCTCAGCCGCTTCTTTCTTCTTGCGCTCGGCTTCAGCTTTCGCTTTTGCTTCGCGTTCTTTGCGCTCTTGTTCTTTTTGCGCAGCCAAACGTTCTAAGTCTTTTTGGCGCTTCGCTTCGGCAGCCTCAGCTTCACGCTTCTCTTTAGCACGCTTGGCCGCTAGCTGTTGCTGACGTTTTTTCTCTGCCGCCGCTTGTGCTTTTCTTTGCCTTTCCTGCTCTTCGGCCTTTGCTTGTGCTTCGGCTTGTGCCTGCTCTCTTTTTTGATCTGCAATCGCCTGCGCATCAATAAAAGTCGCCTCTATCACCGGCGCATTTGACGGCATGCTCGGCAAAGGATCAGGTGAAAAACTGACGCTAATTAGCAACAGCGCAGCGATAAAGATGTGCAGGCCAATAGATTTGTATAACCCCATTTGCTCTGGGCTTATGCTGCTTGATTTTGTCTCCTTCACATCACTTTTAGCGCCATTGTATGAAGCGTTAGATTGGCTCGCGCTTGACGTGTTTCTCGACACTTCGGGTTTCGACATATCTAAATTACTCAACCGGATCCGTCATTAACCCTACTGAAGGTACACCCGCCTGCTGCAACAACACCATTAGCTGAATGACTTCGTTATAGGCTACTTGTCCATCGCCTTTAACTACAACGGGTGTGTTGGGCTCTTTGGTCAATTGTGCTTTTACAATAGCGCCAAGCTCATCTTTGCTGATTGGTGATTCCTGATCTTCTCCCACGTTGAGGAAATAGCGGCCTTTCACATCTACCGACGCAATTATCGGCGGTGTATCTTCCTGCTCAATCGGGTTAGCACTGGCTTTCGGCAGGTCTACTTTTACCCCCTGAGAAATAAGCGGTGCCGTTACCATAAAGATGATGAGCAATACCAACATCACATCGATGTAGGGCACTACGTTTATCTCTGATACCGGCCTGCGGCGTTTTCTTACATACATAACAAGTCCTCCGTTTGGAATGTAAACGCTTAGGCTTGTTGTTGTGCTTGCGCAGCAACCGCTTGGCGATGAAGAATTGCTGAGAATTCTTCCATAAAGTTTCCGTAGCTATTTTCTAACTTTTCAACCTGATGGCTAAAACGGTTGTATGCGATTACTGCAGGAATGGCTGCGAATAGACCAATCGCTGTTGCAATAAGTGCTTCTGCTATACCAGGTGCTACCATAGCCAGTGTCGCTTGCTGCACTTCACCAAGAGCGATGAAGGCATTCATGATCCCCCACACGGTTCCAAACAGTCCGATGTAGGGACTAATAGAGCCTGCTGTGGCTAGAAACGGTAAACGACTTTCTAATTCTTCAACTTGACGTGACATAGAAACGCGCATCGCACGGTATGTGCCGTCAACAATGCCGTTGGTGGCAGTGTTAGATTTGCGCAGGCGAACAAACTCTTTAAAACCGGAGCAAAAGATGCTGCCCATACCTGTTAAGTTTGTTCTCGCAGAGAGCTCTTGATAAAGGCGATTTAAGTCGGCGCCTGACCAGAACTTATCTTCAAACTGACGCATTTCGTTGCGTGCCGCTGAAAGTGCTTTGCTGCGCTGGAATATAAACGTCCAAGAGGCGATTGACACGCTAAGCAGTAAAAGCATAACAAGTTGAACAATAAAGCTTGCTTGTAAAAACAAGCCAATAAAAGTGAGATCAGATGACACGCGAAATTTCCCCTAACAAAGTACGTGGTAATCTTTTTGGCTTCATAATGGCCAAATCGACGCAGGCAACCTTAATATTTGCTGTTACTAAGATAACGCCTTGTTCATTTTTAATAATTTGTTGAAACGTCATACTAGCGCCTTTTAATTCTACAACGCGAGTTTCAATACTCAACAGCTGATTAAACCGCGCGGGCGCATAATTATGCATTTCAACGTGTTTGACGACGAAAGCGATGGATTGTTCCATCAATGTATCTTGCTCAAAGCCCAACTCGCGAAGCCACTCGGTTCGGGCCCGCTCCATAAACTTTAGGTAATTCGCATAATACACAATACCGCCTGCGTCAGTATCTTCGTAATACACTCTTACCTGATGTAAATGCATAACTATTCCTTCACCTTTAAATTAATTAATCCATACCGAGGTCAAAGCAACTATTTTTCGCGACAAAATGCAGAACAAAAACACCCCGCAAAGCCCAATAAAGCTAACTTTTAAACTAAATTATACCAATATTAAACACTCGATTAACACATTAGTTTTTCTAATTTAAAAACACAATTTTACTCAATTGTAGTTTTTTTTGCTCTCCCTATAATGCACAGCATCAGTCGTACAGAGCGTGATGGTGCAAAGCACGGTCATGCAAGAGTAACTCTCCTGTTAGACATGAGTTCCCTGGATTTATTTCCTTCAACACTTGTTGTTTTAGCCCGCTCACTGAGCGGGCTTTTTTTTGCCTACAATTAAGCACCTGTAATCGACACTTACTTGAGCATTGACACTAACAATTTACATCGACCACTTGTTCGCGTCTCGCGCTAAAAAACTCGGTACGTACTGTCAAGCGGGCTGTTACGCCTATGGGTTCTTAATGAGGACGCAATTTTTACAGCTCGAAAGCACGCCTGCTCAACCGAAAAAAGCCCAGCGTTCCAGCTAGGCCTCTAAAACAAATCTTATGGTCTTACGAGAGAGCAATAAATTACTCAGACGGTGCGAAACCGAAATGAAGATAGGCACGCTGCGAAACAATACGACCACGGGGCGTACGCTGCAAAAAACCTTGTTGAATGAGAAACGGCTCAATGACATCTTCTATGGTTTCTTTCTCTTCACCAATGGCTGCCGCCAAATTATCCAAGCCTACTGGACCACCATCAAACTTTTCGATAATAGCAGTAAGCAATTTGCGGTCCATATAATCGAACCCTTCTCTGTCTACATCTAGCATATCCAGTGCTTTCGCAGCCGTGTCAGCCCCTACCGTACCGTCTGCTTTGATTTCTGCATAATCTCTCACTCGTCTAAGCAGGCGGTTTGCGATACGTGGTGTACCTCTTGAGCGACGGGCAACCTCTTGTGCACCTTCTTCATTCATTTCTAAATTGAGGTAGCTTGCACTTCTCGCGACAATACTTGTGAGATCTTTTACATTGTAAAACTCAAGACGCTGCACTATGCCGAAACGGTCGCGTAATGGCGACGTCAAGGATCCTGCGCGCGTCGTTGCGCCCACCAAAGTAAAAGGGGGTAGGTCTAGTTTTATTGAGCGAGCTGCTGGCCCCTCGCCTATCATGATATCCAGCTGATAGTCTTCCATAGCAGGATAAAGAATTTCTTCAACCACGGGGCTTAAACGGTGTATTTCATCGATAAACAATACGTCGTTGCGCTCAAGATTCGTTAGGAGTGCGGCAAGATCGCCGGCTTTTTCCAGCACAGGGCCAGACGTAGTTTTAATGTTTACGCCCATCTCATTAGCCACAATATTTGCAAGGGTGGTTTTACCCAGTCCTGGTGGGCCGAAAATCAGAAGATGGTCGAGGGCATCATCGCGATTGCGCGCCGCTTGAATAAAAATCTCCATCTGCTCACATACGTGAGGTTGCCCTGTATAGTCTGCCAGCATTTTAGGGCGAATAGCGCGGTCGATGACCTCGTCTTCGGTACTGGCTTCAGGCGTAATCAGTCTGTCGGCTTCAATCATGATAGTTCTACTTTAATCGGTAACGTGAAGACAGTCTGATCAAAAGAGTCTGTCTTCGTTAAGCGCCATTATAGGGCCGCCTTTAATGCTTCGCGAATAAGGGCTTCGCTCTCCATGCCTTCTTTGTAAACGCTGTCGACTAACTTGCTTGCTTGGGCAGGCTTGTAACCTAGCGCAATAAGCGCGCTTTGCGCCTCTTTACGGACGTCATTCAACGCTACAATACTGTTCCCCGATAACAAGTCACTACTAGGGGGTGGCATAACAATGCTCTGCGTTTTACCAAATTTAGCCAATCGGTCTTTGAGCTCTACCACTAAACGTTCTGCGGTTTTCTTGCCTATACCAGGCAGGCTAACCAAAGCAGATACGTCTTCATTTTGCACGCTCGTCAAAAACTGTCCTGCCGACATGCCCGATAAAATCGCCAAGCCTAATTTCGGGCCGACGCCATTGGCTTTAATTAACTCGCGGAAGAGTCCCCTTTCCATTTTATCAGCAAAACCAAACAGCAACTGGGCGTCTTCACGAACCACAAAGTGCGTGTACACCACCACCTCTTCCCCTACAGCGGGAAGCTGGTAGAAACTGGTCATGGGCATGTGAATTTCATAACCGACACCGGCTACATCTACAAGAATTTCTGGTGGCTGCTTTTCAGCCAACGTACCACGAATTCGTCCAATCATGAGTCATCTCTGTTAAAGCGTGAGCTTTAGGCAGTGCTAGCGCAAACGGCCACGAACGGTTTTTCGGGCTTGCCCTGCCATGTTAATCAGGCTCTGCTCGGTGTGCGCATGACACAAGGCAACGGCTAATGCATCGGCTGCATCTGCCTGTGGCGTACCGCTTAAGTTAAGCAGGTGTTTAACCATATGCTGAACTTGCGTTTTATCTGCGCCACCTTTGCCTACTACTGATTGCTTAATTTGCCTTGCACTGTATTCAGCAACTGGTAGTTGCGCTTGCGTGGCTGCCACAATAGCGGCACCTCTGGCCTGACCAAGCTTTAATGCTGAGTCAGGGTTTTTCGCCATAAATACTTGCTCAATAGCAAACTGGTCGGGTTTATATTGACGAATAATATCGCCAACGCCGGTAAAAATATTAGCAAGACGAGAGGGCAAATCTGCCGTTCCAACGCGGATGCATCCGCTTGCTACATACACCAGTTTTCCTTGCTTACGCGCAATTAAACCGTAGCCTGTAATCCGAGAACCTGGATCTATACCCAGTATAACCATTAAGGCACACTCGGTACAAACAAAGATACCGCATCTTTATTAGAAGGAGACCATAAACGTGCGAGCGCTTCGTCTTTCGACACCCATTCGTACTTCAAATGTTCGGTCAAAATAATGGGCAAATCGCTGTTTATTTGAAGGGAAAATACGTGTTCTGTGTTGTACACAGTTCCTGGAGGATAGCGATGTAGCCAGCGGCTACGAATTGCATATTGGTTTTTTTTATTGTGGTCGTTAACCACAAACCCGTGCGCTTTGGCATCGATGCCAATTTCTTCAGACACTTCACGGTACGCAGTTTCTAAAGGCAACTCTCCCTCTTCCAATGCGCCCGTTACCGACTGCCAAAAGGTAGGATCGTCTTGTCGCTGTAAGAGCAGCACTCGGTAGTGTTGGTCGTACAACACTACCAGTGCAGATTCAGGCTTCTTATACGCCATAAATTACGATTGCTTTTTCACCGTTGCAATAGCGAGCTCTTCAAGCTGCTGTGGATTTGCAGGGCTAGGCGCCGATGTTAACGGGCACGCTGCGGTGGTCGTTTTCGGGAATGCCATCACGTCACGAATAGATGTTGCGCCAGTCATAAGCATTACTAGGCGATCTAGACCAAACGCAAGACCTGCATGCGGCGGCGCACCAAAGCGCAGTGCGTCAAGCAAGAAGCCAAACTTGTTCTTCGCTTCTTCATCGTCAATGCCAAGAATATTGAATACCGTAGACTGCATGTCTTCATTGTGAATACGTACAGAACCGCCGCCTAATTCAACACCGTTCAATACCATATCGTAAGCGTCAGATAGGGCTTCAGCAGGGTTAGCTTTCAGTTCTTCTGGTGTTAAACCACGTGGCGCAGTGAACGGGTGGTGGATAGCGTGAAGCTGACCGTCAAATTCCTCAAACATTGGGAAGTCAACAACCCAAAGAGGCTTCCACTCGCCTTCAAGAAGCTCAAAGTCTTCACCAAGCTTAAGACGAAGTGCCCCCATTGACTCGGTAACTACTGTGTAGCTGTCTGCACCGAACAATAAAATATCGCCACTTTGTGCGCCAGTGCGCTCTAGCATGGCATTAGTGATGTCTTCCGTTAGGAATTTAAGGATTGGCGACTGCAGACCTTCAAGCCCAGTGCCAGCATCGTTAACTTTGACCCATGCTAGGCCTTTCGCCCCGTAAATACCTACAAATTTGGTGTAGTCATCAATCTGCTTACGTGAAAGTGATGCCCCACCTGGTACGCGAATAGCCGCAACGCGCCCCTTCGGGTCGTTCGCTGGGCCGCTGAATACTTTAAAATCAACGTTCGCAAGCAAGTCAGCAACGTCTGTTAACTCTAGCGGGTTACGCAGGTCTGGCTTGTCGCTACCAAAGCGCGTCATGGCCTCTTTATACGTCATGCGCGGGAAGTCGCCAAGGTCAACGTTTAGCATTTTATTGAACAAGTCGCGGATCATGCGCTCGGTAATAGACATTACGCCGTCGGCATCTAAGAACGTGGTCTCAATATCGATTTGTGTAAATTCTGGCTGACGGTCGGCACGTAAATCTTCATCGCGGAAGCACTTAACGATTTGATAATAACGGTCCATGCCCGACATCATCAGAAGCTGTTTGAAAAGCTGTGGCGACTGCGGTAGAGCAAAGAATTCGCCTTTGTGCGTGCGGCTTGGCACTAGGTAGTCACGAGCGCCTTCTGGCGTTGCTTTAGTAAGAATAGGCGTTTCGATATCAAGGAAACCTTCTTCTTCTAGGAAACGACGTACAGCACCGGTTACTTTTGCACGGAATTGTAAGCGTTGGCTCATTACGGGACGGCGAAGGTCTAGGTAACGGTAACGAAGGCGCTGTTCTTCTGAGTTTTCTTGGTTCCAGTCCAGTGGAAGTACGTCAGATTTGTTGATCACTTCAAGGCCTGTGCCTAGGATCTCAATCTCGCCAGTGCGCATGTCTTTGTTTATTTGACCTTCAGGGCGCGCACGTACTTTACCGGTTAGCTTTACGCAGAATTCACTACGTAGCGTGTTAGCTACTGATAGCACGTCTGGTAAATCTGGGTCGAACACCACTTGTACGATACCTTCGCGGTCGCGTAAGTCGATGAAAATAACACCGCCTAAATCGCGACGCTTATTAACCCACCCGCAAAGGGTAACTTCTTGTCCAATGTATGATGAATCGATATTCCCACAGTAATCTGTGCGCATGGTCCTTGACCCCTGATGTTTTTTTCTTGCTTCGCATGCAGTGAATTGGCGTTCAAAACCGCGTTTTTTAGACTTAAGACTTTGCCAAAAATCGCGTAAACTTGCTGGCCAATTAGCTGGCCCGCCCACAACATGCATAATGTAATGATTTAAAGGCCGCATAGTATAAACAAATGCTTGATAAAGCCCAATGACAAATATGCACAAATCCGCCATATCACAAGGAAATCTTTATATTGGATTGCCAATGTGGCAACACAGCCATTGGTCAAGCACATGGTTTGCTAATTACCCCAAGTCTGACAATGGATTGTCGCTGTATGCCAAGGAGTGTAATACGGTAGAGGGGAATACCACGTTTTATTCCCTTCCCCATGAAGACGCGGTAACGAGATGGTGCAATTCAGTTCCCAATCACTTTAGATTTACCTTTAAATTTCACCAGAACATTACCCACGTACATCAACTACAGCATTGTGACGACGAGGTTGCCCAACAGCTCGCTTTGTTAAGCCCATTAAAAGAAAAGTTAGGGGCCATGATGCTGCAACTACCTGCTACCTTCGGGCCAGAAAAGCTGTCCGTTCTAGATACCTTTTTAGCGGCGTTACCCCAAGAATTAAACGTCGCGGTTGAAGTGCGTCACTTGGCGTTTTTCGCTAAGGGTGATGAGGAAAAAGCACTAAACCAACTTCTGATTCGCCATGGTGCGAATAGAATCATTATGGATACGCGGGCACTATTTACTGGGTCTTTAGACGCAGGGGGAATAAATAGACGTGCAATGCTAAAGGAAGTGCGAGAGAAAAAGCCCCGGGTACCAGTAAACGTTATCGCTACAGGTCATACGCCCATTGTGCGTTTTGTCGGCAACGATGTAGACGATGACAACCAACGCTGTTTGTTACCTTGGGTGAAAAAAGTGAAACAGTGGCAAAGTGAAGGAAAAGACGTGTACTTTTTTTGTCACCGCCCAGACAACAAAGACGCTCCCTGGTTAGCTCAGCAGTTTATTGATTTATACAATCGTGGCGAACCCTTTCCTGTCATCAACAACCTTGCTATTAGAGACCAGCCAGCACAAAACCCTTTGTTTTAATAAAACAGCTGTCTAACACCAGTCCACATAGATAGTTGCCCGAACTCCCCGAAGGGAGAGTTTAAAACATCCGTACTCTTTGTTGTGTCACCTTGATGAAGAGCCAAATATCTGCGGACTGGGTTGACAGGCCGCGATGACGAACATTTTAAATATCGCTGAGTGGAGAATTATTTATGCGGACTGATATATTGGATTACTTTTCATATGGATAGAAATTTTCTAATTTAACGGTAAACTGTTGGTTTTAATAATCTTGATATTGCACCATTTTAACGTGAAATGACCTCAATGAAGCATGAATATGAGCAAGCGCGCCTTGCTGCGCTGGAATCGTTAGATATCTTAGATACGGCTCCCAGCGTGCAACTTGATGAACTTACCAAAGCCGTGCAGGCAGAGTTCAATGCTAAAACGTGCCTGGTAAGTCTTGTTGCAGAAGACCGTCAATGGTTTAAATCTCGCCAGTGTATGGATGCAACAGAAACACCACGCAATATTTCGTTTTGCACCTATGCGATTGCTGAAGAAGAGTATTTGATTGTTCCTGACGCGAAAGCTGACAAATTGTTTGCCAATAATCCATTGGTAACTGGTCCCCCTTTCATTAGAGCGTACGCAGGTGCCATTTTACGAAACAAGGACGGCTATGAATTGGGTACGCTATGCCTTCTTTTTGATGAGCCAAGAGACTTCTCAAAGGATGAAATAGAAACCTTGAAAGGCCATGCTTGCACCGCTGAAACCATAATATTTTCAGAGTATTCACCTGCCTATCTGTAAAACGCCAACTTTATGTTGACCAAACAAAAACGCATCACGAAAAGTGATGCGTTTTGTTACATGCAATACTCGCTTTTGCTATCTGAAATCGGCCGCATCTAACTCATGCTTTTTCATCAATTTATGCATGTCTGTGCGGTTTCTACCAGCAAGCTCCGCCGCGCGGGTTACGTTCCCATCGGTCATTTTAAGAAGCTTGTGCAGATACTGCTGTTCAAAAGCATCGCGCGCTTCTGTGAGCGTTGGCCAACTTTGCTTGGTAGCAGAAAGGGCTTGCTCAACCAAATGCAGCGGTATTACCGGTGTCTGCGTTAATGCAACACACTGCTCAACCACGTTAACCAGCTGACGTACGTTACCTGGCCAAGATGAGGTGACTAACTGCTGCATCGCATCATCAGAGAACTGACTTGCGTTTACGCCGTGTCGCTGAGCACTCTGTTGAAGTAACGACCTGGCAAGAAGAGGAATATCTTCACTTCTTGATTTAAGTGATGGAAGCTTTAAGTTCACGACATTTAGTCGGTAATACAAGTCTTCACGGAAGGTCCCCTCTTCCATCTCTTTATGCAGATCTTTATGCGTCGCTGAAATAATACGTACATCAATATCGACGTGTTTGCTGCTGCCCACTGGTCGTATTTGACGCTCCTGTAGTGCTCTCAGCAACTTCACTTGCAAGGTCATTGGCATATCGCCAATTTCGTCTAGAAACAACGTACCACCATCAGCTTCTCTAAATAGTCCCGGATGCGCGGCGACTGCGCCTGTAAACGCACCTTTCGCGTGACCAAAAAGCTCTGATTCAAGCAAGTTTTCTGGCAATGCTCCACAGTTTATCGCGACAAACGGTTTATCGCTGCGGTTACTGGCTTTATGAATTGCGTTAGCCAGTAATTCCTTACCCGTTCCACTTGCTCCACTGATAAGCACGGACACTTCCCGTTTCGCAATGCGAAACGCTTGATCTAATACGTTCAACATCTCAGGAGAACGAGTGATGATATCTTTCGCCCAGTCCCCTGGCTGTGCCGCTTGGGATTGGCTAAGCGCTTTTTGCAATAAGGCGCGTAATTCGTCGTGATCCACCGGTTTAGGTAAGAAACCAAAGACTCCACGCTGTGTTGCAGCTACTGCATCGGCAATTGTGCCATGAGCGGTCATGAGAATTACCGGAATGTCCTTTCTGATTCCCATGATCTCTTCAAACAGACTGAGACCATCCAAGCCAGGCATGCGCAAATCACTTAACACCACATCAAAACTTTCGTTTTGAAGTTTTCGCAGTGCCGATTGACCATCTTCAACCGCCGTGACTTCATACCCTTCGCCTTCTAAACGAATGGTTAATAAGCGCAATAAACTTTTATCATCATCAACCAACAATAAGTTAGGATTACTACTCGCCTTTTCGCTCACTGTTGTGTACTCCTGTTTTTATCCATTAATGTCGCTTCTATTTGCAACAATTCCTCTAATTTTTTGCGTAGATTATGCACTTCCTTCTCGAGCGCTTTTAATTTCTCACCCCTAGATGTATTTTCTTGCTCAAGTACAACCATCGCAGATTCTAACTGCATAACCTGATTGTTTTGCGTGCTCGCAACGACCTTAATTAATTCTTGTGCCGATGGAGTAAAATCACCCGCGATGTCGTCTAACGCCAGTTGTGCTCTTAGTCTATCTTGATAAGGAGTATCATTTGGCAGCGTTAGTATGTATGCGTGTAGCGTATCGAAATACGACTTACCCAAGACACTCAACGTTTGCTTGCGGTCTAACCATGGCTGATTGGCCGCCTCAATCCACTTATTGACCCAATAAGTCGCATCGCAATTATTTTCAAAGGTTGGGGGCGGTTCATCAAACAGACAAAAACCGCGATCTACTTTAACGACAGATGTTACCTTTTCAGGTTCACCTGTGCTGTCGTTGTTTCTGGATAAGCTCTGACATCCTGTCAGCACCAGTAAGGCGACAATTAAACCACTTATTCTCATTTTTTATTTTTCCTGCTGCGGAATGGTCACTCTAAAGCAAACATCTGCATAGTCTACATCTACCACGCGTACATCACCATGCATTAGTCGAGCGCAATCGGCAACGATAGATAACCCTAAACCAGTTCCTATGACATTGTCATTTCTTGGCTCAGGCCCTCGAATAAAGGGTTCAAACAAGGTCGGTACCGATTCTGGCGCGATTCGCTTACCGCGATTTGCAACATCGAGTACTAAATTTTCTTTTTCTTTGTAAAGATGTACGTTGATTGGCCTACCAACGGCGCCATGAGCCACGGCATTAGACACCAAGTTATCAAGTATTCGTCTAAATAACTCCTCGTCGACGTTTACCTTAGTTGACACGATATTTACATCTACTTCTCTATCCTGAATCGCTAATGCATAATCTTCTAAACAGGCTGAAACTAACTTTTTCGCGTCGCTTTCTACCATTTTTGGCTGAGCTTGCTGCAAAAGCAGGTTGTAATCGAGTAACTTCTCCACCAGCGTATTTAAACGCTGGGTGCTTGCTGTTAATAATGAGAGTACCTCTCTCTGACCGGTGTTTAATTCCCCTACCACGTTTTCCGATAGTAAACTGCAGCCCTCTTTAATGCTGGCAAGTGGCGTCTTCAATTCATGCGCTGCATGACGCAATAGGGCCGTTCTTATATGCTCCAACTGCTGCAGACGGTCATAGAGCCAGTGTAGATCTTTTTCGACGTCGATGAGCTCTCTTGGCGCTTGACTTGATAATGGCGGCAGTTCGCCGTCGCTATGAGCCATTATCCTGATGATCTTTTTGAGATTATTGACGGGATTAACGATCAGCTGACTGCCCAACAATATAAGAAGCAAAGACACACTCACCAGCATGGCAGTAGACCAAGCCTGTTTAGCTTGCATGGCATTAAGATCGTCCTGCTGAACTTGAACCCGTTGGTTAATCACCGCTTCTACATCGTCGCGAAGCTGTTCCACGCTATCGCCAATCGAGGCCAAATAGGCATTTAACAGTAATTGATCTTCAATAGTCCGATAATCAGCTAATTGGTTGAGCTGACCAGATAAACGTGAACACGTTGCGGGGACCGACAATGCTTGACATAAATTATCGGCAGCAAGCGTGAACTGCTCAATTGCATTGTCTGAAAGTGAGGCGACTTGATCGCTTCTCAAAACCGCAAACTGACGAATACTGCGCTCGACGTCTACAACGGCATTGTCAAGTCGCTGCATATCACTTACAACATCCACTACAAACCGGGTTTCTAGCGTTGTCATTTGCCCTACTTTGGCCAAGTCACTCTGACTTTGCCAAAGTAGGGCGATAAGAGGAATAAGGGCCAGTAAAAAGCTAACTAACGTCAACTGCCTTAGCGAACCTAGCTGGACTATTCGCTTGCTAAACGAAACCTTGTTTATCAGAACTTTTTCCTCTCTAACTTTATCTACTTTGGTTACTCACTTGCTGTGAGGTTTTCGTTTCCGGGCGTCAGCTTACTTTTCGCTAATTCAGATTCCGAAAGCTTCCCGTCTTCGTTGTCATCAATCAACCCAAAATTTCTTAGAAGCCCGGTGTGACGCACCGCCTCTTTAAGTGAAATAAGACCATCTTTGTTTGTGTCTAATTGTTGTAAGAGCGTGAGTGCTGGGTTGGCATGTGCATCCGCAACCGATATAGCTTGTACTGCAGCTATAGCACACAGTGCTATGAAAACTTTTTCGAGACGTTTCATCATGAATCCTCCGCAAAATGCTTATAAAATCCTTCTCTAAACACTTCTTCTATCTTCAACTTCCTATAACTAAGAGTAGAAAAAGTGTGTAAATAGTACCACTCGTCTTCAATTAACCACGTAATATAATTGCCAATGTTTCTTTTTCGCGATAACAAACATACTCGCGATGACAAATATGCGATTTTCAGACCAAAAAGACAAAGCCTATATAAATCAATCCCTTTTCAAATAAATTGAAGTATCATCGCTGAGCAAACAGACAATATGTTGCAAATAAGAAACACTTCTTTTGTAAAAGTACTGGGGGTTAGCACTATACCAGTCCGCACAGATAATTACCCACTCAGCGAGAGTTAAAATGTTCGTAATCGCGGCGTGTTACCGCAGGTATAGTGGTTCTACATCAAGGTGACACAACAAAGAGCACGGACATTGTAAACTCGCCCTTCGGGAAAGTCTGGTAAGCTTCCTCGCTTCATTCTGGGAATGTGAAAGGGAACAGCCATTCCTGCACTCCCACGCTTGGCTAGGAAACTGGCCAGCGCCTTCTGAG
The DNA here is from genome assembly GCF_009811415.1 of Alteromonas sp. KUL106. Classification (GTDB taxonomy): domain Bacteria; phylum Pseudomonadota; class Gammaproteobacteria; order Enterobacterales; family Alteromonadaceae; genus Alteromonas. The sequence continues at coordinate 25,271 of NZ_BLIG01000017.1, forward strand.
AAGGTAATTATCTATGCGGATTGGTATTACTATATTGGCTTTGAAAATCAGACGAACTCTTCAGTGGTAAAGTGGCAAGGAGAGTCTATGAGTGCGGATAAAGGGATCGGTTTACTGAATAGGAAGCCCTGAACATTGTCACATCCATGTTCTCTTAGATAATCCCATTGCTCAACATTCTCTATTCCCTCAGCACATACGGATAACGAAAGACGTTTAGCAAGATCGATTATAGCGCCTGTAACTAATCGACTGCGCTCTGACGTTTGAAGTTCCATTACAAATTGCCTATCGACTTTCAACGTATCTATGGTGATTTGGGTGAGGTAGCTTAACGATGAGTAACCCGTACCAAAATCATCAAGAGCAATTGCACACCCCATATTTCCTATCCGTCTAAAAAATTTGTTCGACAGCGCAAAGTTCTCAAGGTAAGCACTTTCTGTCACCTCGAACTCAAAATTTTCTGGATTAACGTTATGCGATGTAAAGGTATTGTAGATATAGTCAAAAAGCTGAGTGCTACGTAAATCGTGCCCAGACAAGTTTATTGAAGCCCTAAAAGGCCTTGAAGCCCACTGTTTCAAGGAAGGCATATCAATGCAGACACGCTTTATAACCCAGCGCGTAATTGCCGTTATCTTGCCCCCCTGTTCAGCGATAGGTATGAATTCATTCGGCATGACAAGTCCAAATTCAGGGTGCTGCCAGCGAATCAATGCCTCTACGCCTATTACCCTGCCGCCATTATTGACTTTCACTTGATAGTAGAGCACAAATTCATCGTTTGTTAGGCCCTTTTCAATTCCATTAGCCAGCAGTAATTTTCGCTTATGCGATTCCACCATATCCGGCGTAAATAAGGTGTAGCTTCCTCTACCTCTAGCTTTAGAGCGATACATGGCAAGGTCTGCGTTACTCATCAGTTCACTAAGGTCGTATGCTGCATCTGACGCCTTAGCAATGCCAACGCTCAATCCTACCGTTAAAGAAAGACCACGAAGCTCAAAAGGTTCGTCAAAAGCGGTAATTAAGCGATTTGCTAAACTTTGCGCGTGCTTAGTAGAGGCATCTCTATCAGGAAGAACTAGAAATTCATCACCACCTAATCGTGCGAACAGATCACCGTCTCGCAGTAAACATTGCACTCTATCGGCCACTTCTATGAGAATCAGGTCCCCTGTTTCGTGCCCTAGCGAATCATTAATGCCCTTGAAACCATCTAAATCGAAAAACAATAGAAGGAGATCTTCTTCATTTCTCTTTGCTCTCGCCAACTCCAATCTCAAATTATCGAGTACAAATTGTCTATTAGGTAACCCGGTTAAGCTATCGAAATTAGCAAGCCGCGACATGGTTTCTTGCTGGTCAACCAGCGTTTGTTTTTGCTCAAAATTAACCAGTAATTCTACTTCGATCGCATCTAATAGATTGTTTATGTTGCGGGCTAGCTGACCTATTTCATTTGATGCATTTAACGAGTTTCTCAAGGCGTAGTCTTTCGATTCAAAGACTTCTTGAGTAAACCGACAAAGTGATGTGAGAGGCGACACTAATCGATATAAGATAAAAATGCAGACACTTGTACATAAAAGCCAGACGACAAGAATAATGGGTAATTGCTTCAGGATGGCGAGAGTCGCCTCTTCTGATTTTATACGCGCGACATCTATGTACAAGACAACATGCCCCATCGGGTAAAGACTACTTCCGACAACCTGATGGGCTACCAGTACATTTTCATATTGCGTAATGCCAAAAGGTGTATTTTCTGGCAACCGGGGAACAACCTCAGCCTCTATTTCATTGACACGCTCGCCATAAATAGTCGATATAACGTTAAAGTCGTTGTCGTAAAGCGTTGCAGATAGCAGATGTTCATGCGCTTTTAGGGGCTGGAACACTGAGGAAAGAAGCGCATGGTTCCCTGGATTTCTTTCCATTAACACCGCAATTTGAAGCGCCATAGAATTACTCAACGCAGCAGTGTTATCTTTTACAATATCAATAACTGACTCATTGCTATCTAATCTGTTTACAACGCCGATAGACAGGGTCAATATCGACATTGTCGCTACGATCACAAGACCGATAGAAATCTTCAGGGTATTAAACACTCGTGTGTCCTTTGCTTACTACTTAATTCTCTCTAGCAAACACATGGCAACACGAAAATATCATCGCCACCGCGTTGTCGCTTACATTTTTTTTCACAATAGTAAGGCAGGCGCAAAGAAAGTAAAATGGATTTTTTAGAAAGCGTTTATCACTTATCTTTATATATTCACCCCGTCATGCCCTCGACAACAGAGAGCTTTGTTTTGATAAAGTCGCTGTGCGACACGTATAGTAGATCTGCGATTTGTCTAATTGTGCTTTCTTCAAGCGGAGCGAGCGACGCATCTGCATACGCGATCACCCATAAACTTTTCACAACGCTGACCTTTTCATCTGCGCTACAGTGTTTATTCAAGACTTGCGTAAAATGGACAAGATCTACCGCTTCTTCCGATGTTTCTTGACCTCGCTTCAGTAGAGCCGCCATTGCATCTTCATCGACATTCACGTGCTTTTTTAGCTGGTTTTCATATTCTCGCTTTTCATCGTCAGTTACTTCGCTGTCAGCATTAACAATTTCACTGAGTAAAGCCGCCGTAGCCAATTCCACTGTGTAGGTCGACTCTCTATTTTTTTGTGAATCTTCAAAAAACTTTAAAAACGATTTCAGCATAAATCCTCAGTAATAAAATGCGCAGCGACATTGAGCGATAGTTTCTTTATTTTTTTACTGAGGGAAAGAGAAATTCGATTAGTTAACCAATTCGTTAGATGACATATGCGCTGCTAAGAGCTTTTGACCCTAGGCACAATGACGAGAGAGTAAGCTTAGCTTTGGGTATCGAGAAGACAAAGCACCTTTTTGCCCCCGTCCTCAAACCATACCTTTTCGCACAAAGCATGTATTAGCGGCAATCCGCGCCCATGACTCTCTTCTTTCGCATTGCCGTGACCAATTAAGGTTCGGCCTCTATCCCAACGAAATCCTTCGCCACTGTCTTCAACTTGTAAGAGTACTTTACCATCTATGGGTAACGATTCGATTCGAATGTTGATTCGGCCGTAGCTGAGCGCGTTTAATGACCTCTCGCGCTCTGTATAATATTGATGAAAACCAGCACTATCCGTCTTCACTTTAGATTCAAGCTTTAAAATGCCATGATCCAACGCATTGTTGAAAAGCTCAGAGAGAACGGTATAGACAATCGAACGGATATTTTGTATCCCTTCGCATTGACCTGCCAACTGAAGAACCCGCTGAAGAATATCAGGCTGTTTTAAATGTGGGGCGCTCAGAGCTATTTCATGGACAGAAGGTAAGCCCTCATCAACCTTGCGAACCGTGGAAATATTGACAGGCTTAGCATTGAAAATAACCAAGGTAACATCGTCATCTAAAGACGATGAGAAACCGTGTGCTTTCGCTTGACGAAACAGCGATTTCGCATCTACTTTTCCCTGCTCTTGCATCTGCACTTTGATAATATTGACTAACCCCTCTTCAAGCAGCATTTCTCCGTTCTTATTTGCTATTTCAATCAAACCATCACTGCAAATGACGAGCTGTTCATTGTGCCCTAAGTTAATCGTATCGTAATCAGTATTGAGTTCATTCTCGTCTAAGATCCCAAGCGCCATATGCCGAGACGGTACTTTGCGCATGGCGATATCCGTTTTCGCAGGGACGATTACCTCAGGCATGCCTCCCTGCCAAAGGTGGACACGATTACCCGAAGCATTTATCTCGCCAATAACTGCAGCCATAAACATGTCGTTGGGAAGAAAAGTAATGAGAATTCGATTTAGCTCAGAGGTAATTTCGGCAATGGAAACACCTTGCTGAGCCAGCTCTCTAAATGCTCGCGTTACGGGTAACGCCCCTATTGCTGATGCTAAGCCGTGGCCAGTGAAATCCCCGACGACAAAATAAATTCCGCCACTGGGACTGGCTTCACACAAAAAGAGATCGCCATTGAAGGTCTCAGCAGGCTGTAACAAAAAGTCAAAATGCGACAAAACTTCAGGACGATTAACGATAGCGTGACTGAATATATGCTCGACTATAGCGTGCTCACGCGCGACGCGCTGATTGAACAAACGCAGCGCTTGGTTTTGCTGCTCAACGTGCTCACTCAATGCTCGTATTTGCAGATGCGCCCTTATTTTTGCAATGAGAATATGACGGTCGAAAGGCTTAGTGGCGAAATCATTACCACCCACTTCAAGACAGCGAACTAAGCTCTCTTTATCTTCAAGTGCAGTGATAAAAAGAATCGGGAGATAAGTACCTTTCGCACGCTTTCGAATTTTTGGTGCAACATCGAAACCAGATAGCCCTGGCATTACAACGTCGAGAAGCACCAGATCAGGTTGTTCCTCGTCAAACAGCTTGATGGCTTCAATACCATTCACAGCTTCTATGCAATTTTTATAGCCTGCGCTGTAGAGCATGTTTGTCAACAAAGTACGATTTATACTCTCGTCATCGACAATAAGAATTTTCACGTGGTGTGGATCTCTTAGTGATTATTTGATGTCAAATTTCTTATCGAAACGAGATATTTGCAGAATTTTAGCCACTTGAGGGCGCGCATTTTCGATACTGTAGCTGAGTTCTCTGCCCGCTAATGATTTTTGCATATTAAGCAACATGCCCAATGCAGAGCTGTCCATGTACTCTGTCCGCGATAAATCGACGCTAATGTGCGAAACATTGCTATCAAGGTCGCGATAGGCGTTTCTAAAGACCTCTACTTTACTGAAATCAAATTTAGCGCCTACATCGATGACTAATGTTTTCCCTTGATTTTCAAATCGTGACGTTATTTCCATACGCGTTCCCTTAAATGTGAGCATAAATGCTTCATCTGATGCTTTTATCTTTGCTATCCTTATCTTAGTTGAAGTTTTCTACATCGCCATCACTGGTGTCTACAACTTTTGTATAATTAAGTTGTTTTAGGCCGAATTAAGATGGAAAGACGAATTTTATTGAGGTATTTATGCAAGACTGGCAAGACGCACTTTTAGTTTATAGTACTGAAAGCGGCAAAATAAAGCCTGAGCAGAAAACAGAGCAACGCTCGGTATCTTCAGACGGTATCGTCCGTATTCACAGAGAAACCAAAGGGCGAAAAGGGAAAGGCGTGTCCTTAATTAAGGGCTTAGATCTCCCCTCCGATGAGCTGAAAAAACTTGGCTCAGAGCTTAAAAAGAAATGTGGTTGTGGTGGCGCGGTCAAAGACGGTGTAATCGAAGTTCAAACCGATGACAGAGAAAAATTGCGCTCACTACTTACAGACAAGGGTTACAAAGTTAAGCTTGCAGGTGGCTAGTTGGTCACAATAGTTGCGAGTGTGCCCTTTTTCATAAACATATAACAAAAAGAGTCTGAAATGGAAAAGCTGTCAATTTCTGATTTACATATTATTCTTGTTGAACCCTCTGATACTCAGCGGAAAATTATTACGACGTTGTTGTTGAAGGAAAACGTTAAGGAAATTGACCCTGTCAGTACCCTTTCTGAAGCCCGATCTGCAGTGAAAGCTCATGGCGCCGATCTTATCGTTAGTGCCATGTATTACGAAGACGGAACCGCGCTAGAGTTATTAAAATTCATCAAAGAACACGATGATTTCAAGAGTATCCCTTTTATGCTTGTTTCGAGTGAAAACCGATTGAGCAAACTGGAAGAATTTAAGCAGGCAGGTGTAGCAGCTATCCTACCCAAACCCTTCGAGCCACTTCACTTATCTCGTGCACTGAATGCAAGCTTAGATTTAATCAATCACGACGAGTTAGACCTTGAGCTGTTCGATGTTCACGATGTGCGTGTATTACTTGTAGACGATAGTAAGTTAGCAAGAAACCACATAAGGCGTGTACTGGAGGGAATGGGCCTCCAACGCATTCAAGAAGCAGAAAATGGCGCGACCGCATTGACGCTTATTAAAGACCAAGCTTTTGACCTTGTTGTTACCGATTACAACATGCCAGAGATGGATGGTCGTGAGTTGTCTGAATTTATTCGTTTCAATCCGGAAACTACACATATCCCCATCATCATGGTGACATCTGAATCGGCAGACAGTGCGCATATGGCCAATATTCAGCAAACAGGGGTAAATGCGCTATGCGACAAACCCTTTGAGCCAAATGAAGTCAGACAAATGCTCTCTGCTCTTTTAGGCAATTAGGTCGCCAATTTAAAGCTGTTACCCCCTGCTTAGGCCGTAAAAGTTTGCTCACCTGATTTTTACGGCTTGCTTATTTTCATTACTTTTTCAAGCCCACATAACAAAAAGCTATAGGCCATATGTAAAAATGGGTTGACACACATGAGTGTTCAACATACATTCAACCTATGAAACAGAATATAAAGCACGTAGCAATTTTCTTTTTTGCGTTTACATCCTTTAATTAGGGAGGCGCAGCTACATGCACAAAACCTCCCATTCGGGAGGTTTTTTTTTAACAGAATTTTATTACTGATTACGCACGAGAACACTATGTCAGACAATGCATTAGATACTGTTAGAGAGCGGATTACCGCGTTGGACAGTGAATTACTTAATTTACTTGCAGAGCGCAGAAAGCTAACTAACGAAGTCGCTGAAACAAAAATAAAACACCATATACCTGTGCGAGATCAGAAGCGAGAAGAGCAACTGTTAGTTCGCTTGATTAAAGAGGGTCAAGGCATTGGTTTAGACCCACATTACGTAACGCAAATCTTCCATGTCATTATTGAAGACTCGGTATTAAATCAACAAGCTATGCTAGCAGAGCGCGCTAACCCTGGCAGCACGCTTCCGCTTAACCGTGTTGCATTTTTAGGCGACAAAGGTTCATATTCCTACCTTGCAACGCAAAAATACTTCTCTCGTCGACCTGGCGAGCTTTTAGAAATTGGCTGCCAAAGTTTTGCTGAAATTATTCATAAAGTAGAAAGTACTGAAGCTGACTATGCGGTGCTACCTATTGAAAACACGACCTCCGGTAGTATCAACGAAGTGTATGATCAGCTGCAACATACCCAATTAAGTATTATTGGTGAGCTCACGCACCCTATTCGCCATACGCTACTGGTAGGGACTAATACGAGCATAGATAAAATTAAAACCTTGTACGCCCACCCACAGGTTTTCACCCAATGCAGCCATTTCCTCGCTGAGCTAGGCAATGTGGAGGTAAAAACTATGGACAGCACGTCATCTGCGATGCTGACGGTAAGCGAGCTTAAGCGAGATGATGTGGCGGCAATAGGAAGTGAGGCCGGTGGAAATCTATACGGCTTAATGGCCATAAAAAGTAACTTGGCAAATCAAAAAGAAAACCACAGCCGCTTTATCGTTGTGGCGCGCAATCCTGTTGTGGTTCCGCTTCAGGTTCCAGCAAAGACTACACTTGTCATGTCGACTATTCAAAAGCCTGGCGCATTGGTTGAAGCCTTGTTAGTACTTCGAGAAAACAGTATTAACATGACCAAGTTAGAGTCTCGCCCTATCCCGGGTAACCCGTGGGAAGAAATGTTTTATATTGATGTAGAAGGCAACGTTGAAGATGGTCCAGTACAAAACGCGCTGGACGCGCTACGCGGGATCACTCGCTACATCAAGGTGCTTGGCTGCTATCCAAGCGAAGAAATAAGCCCCACAAAAGTGGCAGCAGCAAGCGCCCTTGCCAACTAAATCAAAAAGGCGAGCTTATATGCTCGCCATTCTTTATCTGGTTAGGGGGGAATGGAGTTAGTTACTTATCTCTCAAAAGCTGTCCATCATCCGCTTTCAATAACATTTGTTTACTGTCGACCAAGCACTTTTTAGCGTAATCACCAAACCATGCCCCGACTTTCATAAACTGTTCAACAAAACTTTTCTTATCGCCGCTTTCCAGAAGTGACAGCGCGAGACCAAATCGCTCATGAAAACGACGCAAAAGCGCGAAATTATCAGGGTTGTTGAAAATAATATCCGCATAGAGCTGCGGAGACTGAGCAAACAAACGCCCTACCATCGCAAGCTCTAACCGATAAATCGGTGAGCTAAACATGGTCAGAGACGCTAAGCTCGGATCCTCACCCTTGAGGTGCTGACCATATACAAATGTATTGAAGTGGCGCATAACCTGAATATATGCCATGGCTTGATCGTGCTCTTGTGCACTGGAGTCATGAATAGTGGCCCCCCAGATCCGCATTTGTTCAATCAACCAGCCATACTTATCATTATGCCGACCGTCGCATACCACAACAACCTGTTTGATCATTCCAGGCGCATCAGGACCGAACATAGGGTGGAGCCCTACAACAGGGCCACTGTGTACCGCAAGCATTGCCTCCAACGGCTTAGATTTAACACTGGTGATATCCGCAAGCACGCAGTCTTTAGGCAACATGGTAAGCCTACTGATTACCGCTTCGGTTAAGTTAATAGGTACCGCGACAATAACCAAGGAAGCTGCGCTTAACACTGACGCAGCACGTCCATTTTCCCAGTCGTCCTTTTCGACAACCGAAACATGGTAGTTACTTCGTTCGAATAAACTGACAAAAACCCGGCCGAGGGCGCCTGCACCACCGATAACAACCACATTATCTAAGTCTGGCTTTACGCAGCGATACTTGTTGTTTTGAGTATGATAAGACTCACGCATTACACGACGCAGTAAATCTTCAGTTAAATCAGGAGAAACCCCAAGCGCTTCAGCCTGCGCGCGACGAGATGCGATTAGCGCCTTTTCTCGTTCTGGCACGTAAACGGGCATGCCAGCTTCGGCTTTGATTTGTCCTACTTGGGTCGTAATTTGATTGCGTTTTGCGAGTAATTCGACGAGCTGGGAATCCAGCTCGTCAATACCTTCACGCAGCGTATCTAGCTTTTTTAAGTGCTGCGAAAAATCGGCCATTATGTCTTGTCCTTGAATCAAATGGCACGGGTTTAAGTTAGCTTATGCCACCGTGCGCTTATTTTGACGTAAGGGTAACACAGTTATTAATTTATCTCTGGCTTGAGCAATTAAGTTTTCTGTAGTTTCCCAGTCGATACATCCATCGGTAATAGAAACGCCGTATTCAAGCTCTTCAGGTTTTTTACCTTCGGCTTTTTGGTTTCCAGGTTTCAAATGACTCTCAAGCATGACGCCAATAATTGACTGGTTGCCTTCAAGTATTTGATTCACTACATTCTGTGCGACCAGAGGTTGGCGGCGGTAATCTTTCGAAGAGTTCGCATGACTGCAATCAACAACTAATCCTGCAGTAAGACCGGCATCTTGCAATTCAATTTCGCACTCAGATACACAAACAGAGTCGTAATTAGGCTGCTTGCCACCACGCAGAATAATGTGACCGTCAGGGTTTCCACTGGTACCGATTACACTTACTTGGCCCTGCTTATTGATACCCATAAAGCGGTGCCCAGAGGCCGCAGATTTAAGTGCATTAATGGCAATATCCAGGCTACCATCTGTTCCGTTTTTAAAACCGACAGGCATCGACAGACCACTGGCCATTTCTCGGTGAGTTTGAGATTCTGACGTACGCGCACCAATGGCGGCCCAGCTAAACAGCTCAGCCAAGTATTGCGGACTTATCGGGTCAAGGGCTTCAGTGGCTACAGGCAATTCCAACTCAGCTAACCAGATCAATAGCTCTCTTGCCTTGCGAAGGCCGGTTTCAATGTCAAAGGTACCATCGATATGCGGGTCGTTAATAAGCCCCTTCCACCCTGTTGTCGTGCGCGGCTTCTCAAAATACACGCGCATTACAATAAACAAGGTATCTTTGCATGATTCATGCAGCTCTTTAAGCTTGAGTGCGTACTCTTTTGCCGCTTCCACATCGTGTATTGAGCAAGGGCCGCACACGACAAGCAATCTATGGTCGCGACGATGAATAATATCAGAAACAATTTTTCTAGAATCAGAAATAGCGGCGAGTGCTTTTTCCGAAACAGGCAATTCAGCGCTTAGCGCGTCAGGTGTAATAAGCACATCTTCTGTACTTACGTGAACATTATTAACAGTGTCCTTGATCATGGGAGTTCTCTTACTCTCTTAACTACAAATAAAAATTAAAAATAAAACGCCAAAAGAGTTTCCAATCTGCGTGTAAACTTTATTATACAGCAAGCTTATTCTATATTTCTTTAACGTCATTGACTTTTTAACAATTAAAGCATAGCTAAGCAAGCATTAACGGATAATAGTTTAATCTAGGGTATATTCGAAGCGAATGAACATGACTAAATTGCAACCTAAAACACGGCCTGCACAATTTTTAATCGGTAGTGAGGTTTAATTTCTATACGCCATTTTGCCTGAGTTTAATCTGGGCCTCACACGCGAATTACCGCGCTATCATAAATAGCGATACAGCTATTTCAAAGAGCCTTTTGTTAGCGACCTTAAGGCTACTGCCTATACATCACTTACCAACCCTTTGTGCCGTTAGTTCCATTCAATGGCGACAAATTTACTCGGTATTTTACGTATTGCTTTTCCTCATAAAAAAGATGCACCTTCACTTTCCATTTGCGAAGACTGTCAGTAAGGCATGATCGGACATTATGTTGAATAAATTTTATTGCCTATTCCGCTTTAATAATTGACCAACATAAATAAGCTAAATTTTTCATTCGCTGTCTGGGTTTTGTATCATTGTGACAACGAAACAATAATGAGAACATAATGCAAAATTTAGCCATTACCTACGCTGGCGACGTTGCCATACTAACCATGCAAAATGGTGAAAACCGCCATAATCCGCTTTTCGCAAAAGAGATGCTATCTGCATTAGAGACCATTAAGAGCAATGAAGGCTGCAAGGCCTTGGTCATCACATCCAACAACGAGAAGTGTTTTAGCTTAGGTATTGATACCGACTGGTTGATGCCAGCTATGAAAGCGGGACGTTCAGACGAGATCAAGCAGTTTATGCACGATATGGACGACGTATTTAAAACCCTACTCCTCTACCCGCTCCCTGTCATTGCCGCCATCAATGGTCACGCCTTCGGCAACGGTGCTATTTTAGCGTGCGCTTGCGACTTTCGGTTCATGCGGGCTGACAAAGGGTTCTTCTGCTTCCCTGAAGTGGACCTGTCTATTCCTTTCCTCCCGGGCATGATTGAATTTGTTAAAAAAGCAATGCCATACCATAGGTTCAACGAAATGAAGCTTTCCGGAAGACGTGTGTCAGGTAAAGAGTTAGAGCAAGACCATGTCGTAGAAAAGGCGTACGACACACAAGAAACATTGCTAGAAGGTGCGCTGAATTACGCGAAAACCTTTGATAAAAAGCGAGGTATTTTTGGCGAACACAAAAAGCGTCTGCACAAACATATTATCCACACAATCGATAGCGAAAATAAGCCATTGATAGAAGCCCTATCTCTCATGGCATAGCACGCAAAAAATATTGACAGTGAAGCTGTAATTCTAGGTTTCACTGTTTTTGGTACCTTCAAATAAAAACCGTTATTACGCGCGCTACGACTCGGTGACGCTTTTCTTTTTAGATTTAGGCGTTCGCTTCCTGAACAAGTCAACTTTCAGCCCCCAATGTAGAGACGACACCCTCAGTAAAACGGTGACAGAAATAGAGCCCAAAATACACCAAATATAGGGGATATCACATGCAAAGAGCGCGGCATAAGAAAGCCCTCCCGCAAAGCATGCACTCGCATATACGTCGCCTCGCATTACGTAAGGCACTTCTCGACAGACCACATCTCTCATCAAGCCGCCAAAAATGCCCGTCGTCATCCCCATGGTTAATGCGACTATCATGCCCGTACCGCTTATCAATGCTTTCTCTATACCTATGACATTAAAGATGGCAAGGCCTATTGTATCTATAATAATGAAATAGAAGTTTGAAGGAGAAGGTAAGTATCGAATTAACAGAACAGTGGCGAAAATAGCAGTATAGGTTGCAATTAAATACTCAGATGTTTCAACCCAGAAGATAGGCTTACCCAACAATAGGTCACGTAACGTACCACCGCCTAATGCCGTCATTACGCCAACAACGACGATGCCAAAACCATTAATATTCTTGTCATGGCCTAGTAATGCCCCAGATACCGCGAAAAATGCGACACCAATAATTCCCAGCACCACAAAGTATTCTGAACTCATCCCTTTCTCTATTAAAAAATATTAACATTTGTAATAGTTCATACCAGTCTGGATAGCGCATAGATCATTAGCCACTCAGCGAGATTTAAACTGTGCGAAATCGCGGCGTGTTACCGCAGGTATAGTGGTTCCACAACGAGGTGACATAACAAAGAGTACGGACATTTTGAACTCGCCCTTCTGAGTGGGCAATTATCTATGCGAATGGGTATAAACGGTTTAAAAGGATCGAATTTTGGCCACAAAAAAGCCCGCTTAATGCGGGCTTTTTCGAAGTTAACAATAACGCAAGGATTAGTAATCTTAGTTAAGCTTCTCTTTGATACGTGCAGATTTACCTGAACGCTCACGTAGATAGTAAAGCTTAGCACGACGAACCGCACCGCGACGTTTAACTTCAATTGAAGAAACTGCCGGGCTGTGTGTTTGGAACACACGCTCAACGCCTTCGCCGCTAGAAATTTTACGCACGGTAAAAGACGAGTGCAGACCACGGTTACGTTTAGCGATAACAACACCTTCATAAGCCTGAAGACGCTCTTTGTCACCTTCGGTAACGCGAACTTTAACAACTACTGTGTCACCTGGACCAAACGCAGGAACATCAGTCTTTAGCTGTGCTTCTTCGATTTTTTTGATGATATCTTGACTGACTTTGCTCATCATATCCTCTCGTCCTAGTTAACTGTCATCTTGCTGCAGTTGCGCTTGGAATAATTCAAGCAAACGCTGCTGCTCCTCAGTCAGAGCTAGGTGATTTAACAAATCAGGGCGACGATGCCAGGTTCTACCTATTGATTGCATCAATCGCCACTGCCTAATTTTTTCATGGTCCCCACTTAACAACACATCAGGAACTTTTTGACCATCAAGTACTTCGGGCCGCGTATAATGCGGACAATCCAAAAGACCGTCAGTGAAAGAATCTTCAACCGCTGAAGCTTTATGCCCCAACACACCGGGAACCAACCGTGCAACTGCGTCCATAAGGACCATTGCGGGTAGTTCACCGCCGCTTAACACGTAATCACCAATAGAAACTTCTTCATCTACATGGCTTTCGATTACCCGTTCGTCGATACCTTCATATCGACCGCAAATTAAAATAGTGCGGTCAATCTTAGCAAGGCGCTGAACGCCAGCTTGGTCAAAGGGTTTCCCTTGTGGTGATAAGTAGATCACCTTACTTGTTTCGCCGCCCACTTTCTTGGCGGCTTGTATTGCGTCAGTTAGCGGTTTTACCATCATAAGCATACCGGGTCCGCCTCCGTAGGGGCGATCGTCTACTGTACGATGGCGATCATGAGTAAAGTCACGGGGGTTGAAGGTGTCAACCGATAAGGTTCCAGACTTAACTGCTCGACCAATAACACCCTGTTGGGTAAATGGGGCAAACATATCTGGAAACAGGCTAACAACACCGAACCACTTTTCCGGAGTCACTTAAAACCCCGGGTCCCAGTCAACTTTAATGACCTTCGCTTCCTTATCCACCTCTTGTACGACGTCGTCGAACACAAAAGGTAATAGTCTTTCTTTTTGACCAAAAGCATCGCCCACATTCGCTTTGACATGAATCACGTCATTAGCACCTGTATTAAACACTTCTTTCACCACACCTAAGTCGTAACCTTGCGTTGTTACCACTTTCATGCCGGTGAGCTCACGCCAATAAATTCCTTCGTCACCTAAATCAGGCAGCTGTGAAGCATTTATATTGATATCCAAGTTTTTGATGCGCTCGGCATCATCCCGACTATCAACGCCCACAATTTTTGCAACGAGGTTTTTACCGTGCGGTCGCCACTGGTCAATTTGGTATTCATTTTCTTCGCCAAGAAACCACGGCGAGTACTCAAATATACCTTCTGGCGTTTCTGTATAGCTGTTGATTTTGACCCAACCTTTAACACCGTAAGGTGCGCCAATTTTGCCAACAATCACTTTGTCAGACGCTAGACTCATCTATACCACCAGTTAATAACAGCTTACGCTGCAGATTTTTTCGCTTCTTTTACCAAGCTAGAAACGCGATCTGATAAGCTCGCGCCTACGCCAACCCAGTAATCTACACGCTCTAGATCTACGCGAAGACGTTCCGCTTGACCTTGTGCAGTTGGGTTGAAGAAACCGATGTTTTCAATGAAACGACCGTTTCTTGCACGACGGCTATCAGCCACCACTAGTTGATAAAATGGACGCTTTTTCGCGCCACCACGCTGTAAACGAATAGTAACCATAAATGCCTCAAACTCGTTGTAGCGTTACCGTTAACTTAAGCCTTCAAACAACGTCTAAAAAATAGACGCCAGCTAGAAGGCCGCCGAATTATACGGATATCACCGCCCAATGCAAGTAAAAACCTGATTTATCCTTTGTTTAGTTGGGTAATTCGCGCTGTATTTGCACCCAAACAGGCGTTAACGCTGAGCACGAACTGCGCACTCATAAACAATAAACCTGAGAAGCGCTACTCGATTCACATCTTAGCGTAAATACTGTCACTGTAATCGCATTACTCACGTCCAATGCACGTCCTTTAACGTATAATCAAAGCATGAATGATAAGTAACGTTGTAAAAACAACGCCATAAAGAAGTCACGCGCACAACGAGGTAATTTTGACAACACCGCTAGCAACCGTATCAACAAAGCAAGTTTTACAGTGGATTGGCTCACATTTACTTCAGTATAAAGCGCGAGTTGTTGGCGCAGTAATAGCCCTTTTTACCGCAGCCGTTGCATGGCTTTTACTTGGGCAAGGCATTAAGTACGCTATCGACAGCGGTTTCGTTGAAAATGCAGCTGATACCTTAAACGAAGCTACAGTATTAGTGCTCGCTATTACTATCGTGGCCTGTTTGGCAACATACGCACGTTTCTACTTAATGACTTGGCTTGGCGAGCGCGTTAGTGCTGATATTCGAAACCAAGTATATGCGCACTTGCTGTCTCTTCCGCCTTCATTTTTTGCCGAGCTGAGAACTGGCGAAGTTATTTCTCGATTCACAAGTGATACAACCATTATTCAAACCGTGGTGGGAATGAGTTTGTCGATGACACTGCGTTCTGTAGTGACTTTCTTGGGCGCGTTGGCGCTTATGACGTTTTCCAGTCCCCTTCTTACCTTCTGTGTCATTGTCGCCGTTCCAGCTGTATTGGTTCCTATCAAGGTACTGGCGCCTCAGGTGCGTCGATATGCAAAGGAAAGCCAAGACAAAGTGGCAGACTTAGGTGCACGAATTGATGAAAGCCTTCACGAAATAATGACCGTACAGGCCTATACCGCTGAAAATGCCGAACGATTGCATTTCTCTAAAAAGGTCGAGCTTGCCATGGACGTGGCCAAAAAGCGTATTCACTATCGCTCGCTGCTTATCGGCTGCATTATGTGCATCAGTATGACCGCTATTATTTTCATTGCTTGGGTAGGCGCAAGACAAGTACTTGATGGGACCATGACAGTAGGCGAGCTCTCAGCCTTTCTTTTCTATGCTGTTATGGCGGGTGGCAGTGTCGCCACTATCAGCGAAGTCATAGGCGAAGTGCAGCGCGGCGTTGGCGCTAGTGAGCGTTTGTTTGAATTAATGACCACTGAATCTACAATTAAACACGTTAATGCTGGCACGAAAATGACGTCAGAGTCATCTTCAGCAAACGTTGACGTGCCTAAAGCAGCGCCAAGGATCCAGTTGGAAAATGTGAATTTCTCGTACCCAAATAGTAAACCGCTATTTACTAACCTGACTATTGATATACGGGCCGGAGAGCGCCTTGCATTAGTTGGGGCCAGTGGCGCTGGTAAAACCACCCTCTTTCAATTATTAATGCGTTTTTACGACCCTACCGCTGGGCAAATTTTATTTAATGGCCACCCCATCAATAAGATGCCACTAGACACTCTACGCCAGCATATTGCAGTTGTGACACAGGAACCGGTGGTATTCGCAGATACGGTTTTAGAAAATATTCGCTATGGTAATCCACAAGCAACCAATGACGCTGTAATAAACGCGGCCAAGCAAGCATTCGCCCACGAATTTATCGATAACCTTGACGATCGCTACAACACACAACTGGGCGAAAGAGGTGTAAAACTCTCAGGCGGGCAAAAGCAACGCATTGCCATCGCTCGCGCTATTTTGGCAGACCGACCCATTTTACTTCTAGACGAAGCTACCAGCGCGCTTGATGCCTTGAGTGAACGTATGGTTCAGCAAGCTATAGACCGGTTAATGGTTGGAAAAACCAGTATCGTCATCGCCCACCGGCTAGCAACCGTGCAACATGCAGATCGAATACTAGTGATGGATAAAGGTAAGGTGGTGGGAAGTGGTGATCATGCGTCTTTGATGAAAAGCGATACCTTGTATAAGGAATACGCTGAACTGCAATTGCTTAGCTGAACCGCCTATGGTGCTATACGGTACAAATGTAAGGTCAACCAATAGTCTAATAATTAGACACGTTGGTAAGAAAACAACAAAGAGCTCGCTGTCAAAAAAATAACAACGATGGGCGAGTTCAATAACGCTTCGGGTTTAAAATGAAAAATTCTGTAAACGGTGCAATGAAGACAGCGATAGGTCTTTGTGCTCTTCTTTTAATAACACCAGTTGCCAATGCTCAGTTTATGGGCGATAGACAAGCAAAGCTTGTTGTCACTAAGCCCATAGAATTTATGAACGAATCCCGCAAAGTCGAGGCTGTTGGCAGTGCTGAAGCCGTGCGCTCGATTATTTTGTATCCTGCTGTCTCTGACGAAGTAACTGAAATTAATTTCGTTCCCGGCCAAGCGGTTGAGAAAGGTAAAGTGCTGGTTCGTCTGGATGACCGACGTCAGCAAACGTCGCTAAAACGCGCCAGATTAAATTTAGAAGATGCACAACGCACGGTAGAAAGGCTTGCTTCTAGTTATAAGCAAGGCGCGGTGCCTATCAGTGAACTGGATCTAGCTCGCACACAGCGTGACCTTGCAGAAGTCGCATTGGAAGAAGCTCAGGCCGACTTGGAAGACAGACATATTATTGCTCCGTTTGATGGCGTTGTCGGCATTACTGATATTGAAGTGGGTGATCGCATTAACGAGCAAACGGTTATCACTACATTGGATAACAGGAGCAAACTTTTCATTAACTTCAAAGCGCCCGAAGCGGCGTTGCCGGTGTTACTCAACGCACCCAATGTTACCCTCGAGCCATGGAGTGATAGAGAGACGCTTGTCAATGCTGAAATTGCTCAGGTTGACTCTCGCATTAACGAAGCAGACCGCACCCTTCGTGCAAGGGCACTACTGGATAATTCATCTGATCAATTTCGTCCTGGCATGAGTTTTCGCGTGAACTTAAGCATCGAAGGCGATCGCTATGCCGCCATCCCTGAAGCTGCGCTACTTTGGGGCGCTACCGGCGCATATATCTGGCTCGCTGAGGATGGAAAAGCCAAAAAGGTAGACGTTAGCGTTCATCAAAGGTTAAGAGGCACGATATTAGTTTCTGGTGAAATTAAAGAAGGCGATAAACTCATTGCTGAAGGTGTCCAGCGTTTGCGCACTGGTCAGGAAATAACGACTGAATTGGCCGGAGGGCCTCAAGGTGAGTGATCCTAATCTAGCTTCTTCGGTGAACGATTTACCCTCTTTGTCAATACGACGTCCCGTTCTAATTGTTGTATTGAATTTATTAATTGCCATTGCAGGTCTTGCCGCGCTTAGCGGGCTTGAGGTGCGTGAACTTCCTGACGTCGATACACCCCGCGTTACTGTCACCGCTCAGTTCCCTGGCGCTTCGCCCGAAACGGTGGACGCAGAAGTAACAGGCCGGCTTGAAGGGGCGGTCGCTCGGGTC
>NZ_BLIG01000018.1 GCF_009811415.1 Alteromonas sp. KUL106
AATGAAGTGCGAGAATCGGTAAGTCGTGTACAAAGACAGCTTCCCGATGACGTTGAGCAGGTAGCCATTATTCGCGCAGACAGTGATGCCCAAGCGGTTGTAAGCTTGGCGATATCAAGCAACACGCTGGATATGGAAACCCTAACCGAACGAGTTGATACCGATGTCGCTCCGTTATTTCTGAGTATTCCGGGCGTGGCCGATGTCACCTTAAATGGCGACAGAGAGCGCGTACTTCGCGTTTCTGTTGACCCGCTGCGACTTACCAGTTTTGGTTTGTCAATGAGCGACATTGCCGATGCCTTGTCGTTGGCGCCTTTTGATGTGCCCGCAGGAAGCATTCAGTCTGCAGAGCAAGCTCTGATTGTTCGCGCTGATGCTACGTCTGTTTCTGCTGAAGATGTTGGCAATATTGTTGTAACCGGTGATATCCGTATTAATGATGTGGCCAGTGTGTTCTTCGGCCCTGCCGACACCACCAGCGTAGTTCGTCTTGACGGCACACCCGTTATCGGCGTAGGCGTAATTCGTCAAGCCAGTTCAAATACCATTGAGATATCAGATGAAGTTCTTGCGATGGTAAAAGACCTCGACAAACGCTTTACTGATATGAACATTGTGGTCACCGCTGACGATGCAGAATTTATTCGAGACTCAGTAAAAGAAGTGGTTATATCGCTAAGTCTTACCGTCGCTCTAGTGGTTGTTACATTGCTCGTATTTATCGGCTCATGGCGCGCGACTATTGTACCCGCGCTGTCTATTCCTGTTTCGCTGGCAGGTGCGCTAGCCATCATCTGGGGAATGGGCTTTTCGATTAACATTCTTACCCTGCTCGCCCTCGTGCTCGCCACAGGTATGATTGTCGACGATGCCATTGTGGTTTCTGAAAACATACAGCGACGCAGAAGTATGGGACTGGGCGCTCGCGCTGCCGCCGTCGTCGGTACCAGAGAGGTGTTTTTTGCAGTAGTTGCCACCACCGCAGTACTTGCTTCTGTGTTTATACCCATCGCATTTTTGCCCTCTACCGCAGGGCGGTTGTTTAGAGAGTTTGGTGGTGTACTGGCCGGCGCAGTCGTCATCTCATCTTTCGTTGCCCTATCCCTTGTTCCTGCATTAACTGCTCGGTTAAAGGTAAAACCGGCCAGTAAAGATGGCTTATTTAGTAAAACCTTCGGCAGATTTGGACATGCGTGTTTGCGCCTTTATCAAGCCTCGTTACTTAAAGCCCTCAAGTACGGTTGGGTTGTGGGTATTTTAAGCTTGGCTGCAGGCGGTGGTGCCTATATCTTGGCGCAAAATATCGATAATGAGTTACTTCCGAGTGAAGATAGAGGCACCATCCGTATATTTGCTCGAGGGCCCGATGGCGCTGGCTTAAACTTTATGGACAGGCAAGCAGAGAAAATGGAAGAATTGCTTATGCCTTATGTGGAAAACGGCACCATCGATTCTATTTACACTGTCGTTGGCTCTTGGGACCCCAATATCGTATTTATCACCGCGCCACTTAAGCATTGGGATGAACGAGACAAGTCCCTTCAAGATGTGGTCAATGAAATCCGTCCAAAATTACAGCAGATTCCAGGAGCCCCCGGTAATGCTTTTGGCGGCAATAGCTTGAATCTTCGAGGACAAGGTGGCGGTCTTGAAATAGCGCTTACCGGCGATACCTACGAAAACATTTTCAGCGCAGCGCAAAACTTTTCTCGCCAGCTTGAAGAAAACCTACCTGAACTGGGGCGGCCGCGAATAAGCTACGATCCCACGCAACCGCAAATGCGCGTCAATATCGACAGGCGTCGCGCTGAAGAACTAGGCGTGCCGCTTACCGATATTGCTAGTACCCTTCGTGCTGCGGTAAATGGCGATGATATTGCTGATTTGAACGTTGGCGACCAAGCGATACCAATTATGCTTCAAACCAATAATCGCAGTACGCTTGACCCGTCTGAACTCACCAGTCTTTACGTGAAAAGTAATGACGGTAATCTTGTTCCTCTTTCCAGTGTTGCGTTTATCAGCGAAGAAGGCGTTGCCGCTGAGTTAGAACGTCAGGCACAACGACGAGCAATAAAGGTCGAAATGGAACTCCCCGAAGATATTGCGCTTAGCGATGTTGTTGAGAAAATCCGGGCGTTGGCCCTTGATACTTTGCCTGATGGTATTGGCTTGGTATTTCTAGGCGAAGCACAGACTTTCGAAGAAACTTCAAAGCAGGTAGCACTGACCTATATTCTGGCTTTCGTGATTGTGCTGTTAGTTCTTGCTGCACAGTTTGAAAGCGTAAATAGCGCGATTGTTGTAATGCTTACCGTTCCCTTTGGGATAGCGGCGGCGGTGTATGCCTTATTCTTAACGGGAACCAGTATTAATATTTACTCGCAAATTGGTCTGGTAATGCTTATCGGTCTTCTAGCCAAAAACGCAATTCTGCTTATTGAGTTTGCTGATCAACTTCGCGACAAAGGTTTTGATGTTTACGAAGCGATAGTTGAAGCAGGCAAAGTACGTTTACGCCCCATTATGATGACGTTAGTGTCAACTATTCTTGGTGGATTGCCGCTCATTCTTTCCACGGGGGCTGGTGCAGAAGCGCGTAATGCGATTGGCTGGGTTGTGTTTGGCGGCTTAGGCATTGCCGTTGTATTTACGCTTTACCTTACTCCTGTTCTTTATTTAGCACTCGCTCGCTTCACCAAACCTCGTGCAGATGAAAGCGCAAAACTAGAGAAAGAGATGGAGGATGCGCAAACACACGGTGTTTAGATGCCGAGCTCTTGTGCATTATAAATTAGAAAAACAACGCCATTATCCGGTCTGTTAGCGACGGTGCGCGTCGCTTCAGACTGCGATAACAATGCATAGATTATGTGTTTAAAGGTTTAATTAATCGCTTTTGCAGAGCGCGCTCCGCTCTGCTTTTCCGATAAATGCAACAAGCTGATCTACCATATCTTCAAAGTAAGGGTTATACGTCAGTCTGGCGTAAATATGAGGCATTTCTCCCTCTGTAGGTTCATAACCCCACGGCCCGAACCACACCTCCTCACCCGCGTTACAGCGCGCTTCTTTATCGCTGCTTTGACCGTTGTCACAAATTCGAAAATCACTTTGTGTGCCATATAATGAGTTATCCGCAGAAAACAGTGTACTCATATGTGATGCAGCGCTGATGCGCTGCTCTGGTATTTTCATGGTTTGCATGACGTATGTGCTTGAAGGCGCACTAGGCGTATTTTCTCCTTGCCACAATAAACACTTTCGAGGGTGCGTAAAGTTATCTCTAAACTGCTCGGCTATCGTTACTGTATCAACAACACTGTCTTTTTCAGCCACCACCATAAATATTGGAAGATTCAATGTGCTATCTGCAACTGCTGGCGCAGAAAACAAATCTTGCAGCACGTTCACGCTTTCTTGATAAGCTGCAAAACCTGGCATAGCGGTTGAGTTGTATCGACTGGGATTATCCTCTTGTTCAACATTGGGCCATGGAAACAATGAATCGATATACGGTGCCAATCGAGACACAAAAAAGCGCGACTTAAACGCGGGCGAAAAATGTATTAGCCCTTTTATGCCCAGTGGGTCAGCCAGGGAAAAACTGGCGATGGTAGTTAAGTTTGCTCCTGTTGAAAAACCACCAATATAAAGATTATCAACGTCTTCAGAAAAGAGCCGAATATGATGATCGGTTTCTTTTTGCCATTGCTCATAGCTTACGTTGAGCATATCGCCAGGTTTGGTGCCATGGCCTGGTAACAAAATCGTCCTCACATGCACCCTCTCCCGGCACAAAGCGCTTGCGATATCTCGAAAGAAAAAAGGCGAGTCACCCAACCCATGAACAAGAAGCACACCTGTATCCGTATATTGCGTACCGCATTCAAACGGCATATTCATGAATACTTCTTTCGCTTTGTCATTAGAAATAAACGCTCTATGCTTGTGAAGATAGGCGTCGACTTCTCTCAAATATTCACTATAGGGTGTGACCCCGACAGGAAACTGCTGTTCGCTGGCACTGAATTGAGAACTGTGTGAAGAAAGGCAACCGCTCAGCGCGAAAAGTGAAACAGAAGCGGCACAGGTGCATACCGCTTTCATAGCAAGGTTTGGCATAAATAATAGGTCTATTTTCGATACGCTAATTTATTGCAGAGTATCTTTTCCTGAGACGAGTGCCTTCGCCAATAATTTGTGAGTAAGAAGCGAAAGTAGTTCGGTTTCTTCTTCACTGCGCTCACCGTCCACACCGGTTATAGCCATAGCGACTTCCAATGTTTTTTCAGCATCAAATGACAAGTCGTTTTTTAAACCGCGCAAATAGGTAATTGCATCACCGGTGTCGATGGCCTTTCGAGTTTGATAAATTGTGTCGTTTAAGAAAGCTTCGCGGCAAATTGGGCTTTGCCAATCTAGCGATTCTACCATTGAACTAAGATAGTCTTGTTCTGATAGCGTCACCATACCGTCAACTTGATAAAGTAATACTGATAACTTGATTAGGGCCTGATTAAAGCTCTGTTGTTCTGATAATTGCATAACATCTTCCTCTTCGTACTGTACGCGGCAGTACCACAACATGCACTGCATCCTGCAGTCGCGATAGTTTTGTGCTTACATCACTGCTATTTAACATGGCTCGCAATTACTGCGCACTACTTTGCAATAACATAGACCATTGAATTGACCGTAATGTTACGCCGCAATGAAACTTTTAGTTCATCATGTTAAATAAGTGTAAACACTAAACATATTATAGGTGCTTTTTGACAGGTTCCAAGTCTTGAATCTGTCAAAATATGAGAATGTCTGTCGGTATTTGTGATGAGAAATCCACGTATAAAGAAAAGCATCAACTGAGACCGTGTCGGCTCTCGTTATTGTGATTTTAAAAACGTGAACGCCCAGCGGACGTTAACAGGTTGCCGCTAGGCATAATACAGATTGGTAAAAACCTAAGGCTATCTTAACCCTAGGGTGATGTCATTGATATAAAAGTTCCCTGTGTAGATATTATCATTTTGGCCATGAGGCTCTAATGCAAAAAACTGCTTATCTTGATCGTCCAAGGCTTGATAACCACCGATAACCTGATAGATCCACACTTCGGGGTCGAATTCTAGAGCGTGTTCTTCAAAATAATCCAAGGCGGTTTTAGGCTGGCCTGAGTCTATCACTTCACAGAAATATGCCTCTACTGCTGTTTGCAGTGGATCTTTCTCCAAGGATAAGGTTGATTGCTCAGTCACATCAATGTCTACGGGTTTAGTGTCTTCGTGTTTAGACTGACGTTTGTGTACATGGGTTAACGACGCCACTATATTTTGATAATCGTTTTCATGCTCAACGTTATTAACGTCTGGAGCGGCATTAGCAATAATAGCGTCCGATTGGTTAAACAACACAGGTACGTTTGTCAGGTTAGCGTAGTTGCCTGGGGCAAAATCAGGCTGCTGCTCCATGTGTAGCAAGAAACCTTTAAGTAGCCGTGTACGACCTTGGAACTCTCTGAATCGGCCTAGCAAATCAAGTAAGCGCGCTTGCACCACTGACAGCTCTTGTGCTGCTTTTGCAAAACGCTGCTGTAGCGACACTACCAGTAAGTGACGAAGTTCACGGTTAGAACCAGCCAGTTCACTTAATTCATCGAAGCGGAAGCACTCAAGCTGAGCCAGCAAGTCGGTCACTTGTCCTTGTGCCAATTCGTTTTCCCGAATTTTGGCTTCAACCGACGATACATAACCAAACTCATTGTTAATACGGCCAAACATGACACGTACACTGTTACTCAATGATTCAGAAAGCTGATAAACATGCTCGGTTAAATCGCCCATATGGGCTGCCGCTTCGTTGTATTTGTTGTAGTGAAGGGCTTCTTTATAGTGCTCAGTTAGGGTTTTAAGGCTTGCCAGCGACGCACCTATATTGGCATTTATGGTACGGTTGCGTTCGTCTTGTAAGCTGCCCTCTAACAGGATTCTTACCGCGCTTTTTAAACGTAGTTCGCTTTGTGCTTCCGGACGCCACAACACGCCTAGTTGAACAAGCTGTTCTAATACCTTTGGGCTGTGGTCTCGCTCTCTCACCGAACCGTTTACATACGCTTGCATAATAAGGTCGCTGTGACGGCCTAACGCATTTAATAGTTTGGCGCCCGCCTGAATTAAGACTTGGCTCATATTAAGCTACCTTGCGAAATGGCGGCCTCCGCCTGCTCAGATAAACTCAGCGCTTCGGTTTCGTCGATAAAACGTAGCATCTCATACAGGTGTTCTATTTTTCCCGTGCCTAGATAAATCTGTTTATCTGGGTTTGGCTTAATCAAATACCCCATTTCGGTTAAGCGTTTAAAAACCTGTTTTAACTGGCCGTCTAAATTCACGCTGGTAGAGCCGAACATGCGATACCGCGATATTTTTTCTAGCTGCTCAGCATAAGCGGGCGTGTCTTCTATCGTGGTTTGCAGTTCGTTTAAACGAATGGCGCTGCCCATGGTAATTGGCATGTCAGATTCATTAGCCTGTTGAACCAGCAACAACCACTCTACCAGAGGGACTAGGTTCGACGCCGTATCTTGAAACTGCTGCGTTAGCACCTTACGTTCGCTTTCACCAATGGTAAGGAAACTGGCAAAAAACACATCACCTTCAGCGGTAGTCGATAATGTGCGATTGAGTAGCGATAAATGAGGTTCTAACTGAGCAGCATTATCTCTAGATTTTAGAAAGCGCCACGCCTCTTCATCAGTCACCTGACAAATAAACGCGCCTTGTAAAAGTGCACTCAGTACACGGCCTTGTTCTGTCATCATGCTGATGTCTCCTCACCTGCTACTTCACCGTTCTTTTCTGCTTCTTTTTTTAGTTTAATGCGTGCGCCGATTGAGCTTGCTTTAGGTTGAACCACCTGCAGTTGGCGAGTTACCTTATCTATCAAGTAGCGGTTTTCAAATAGCGTCAGTACTTCCGACTCTGGGTTAGGAAACGCGCCGACGACACTGATGTTATTGTTTTGACATGCCTCAAAGATTTTCTTCACGTTGTTTTGGTGGAGTGTACCTAATTCATCAATAGGCCAATGCACCGTGGCATCAGCATCACCGCGCAGTAACCGGGTGAAAGCGAGTAAGAACTTACACAAGATAAGGTAGGCCATACCATGACTTGAAGACTCATTTAGCTGGCGGTCGGTACGAATGACAAGGTCACTTTTACCCTCACGTAGATGTAGCTCGATATCAAGTAGCTTGCTAATACCGCCGGTAAGCGCGGCACGACCTAGGATATCAAGAACCCGACGCATACTTTGGCCGTATTCTTCTTCCGGTAGCTCGTTGGCGCCCTCTTCCATCCAATGCTCGTAAAGCTTTCTGAATTGCTCAAGCTCAGGCCAAAATTCAAGCTCGCTTATACGTGAACGAATTTTAACGGCTGAGTCTGACACACCATCAAGAGACAGATCGCCGTCAACCTCTTGGGTAATACGACGGCTTTGCGACACAATGCGTTTGTCGATGTCGGCAAGCACAAAGTAATATTGTGAAAGGTCAGCCCCGAAAATACGGCCTTGCTCACGCAGGCCTTGAAGCTTCTGAGGAACAATGACATTAAGAAGCTGTGCTAAATGTGACACCATACGGCGGTGATCAAAGCTTTTCACACCGTGGGCATTCAGGGTAGCGCATTCCTCACGGGCACGTTCCCACGTATCTGATAAACCTGTACCGGCTTGCGCGGCAATAAGCTGATCGAACCTTTCTACGTAGGCGCGAATATCGCTAAGCAGGTTCTCCCGCTCTTGAAGTTGACTTTGCACCTCTGATATTCGCTGACCAATGCTGACATCGTCATGCTTGATCTCTGCTGTTTCATCACCGGCGTGCAATGTAAGCTTAGCAAGCGACTTACTTAACGTTTTAACCTGTTCAAGATGTTCGCTAGCTGTTTTAAGCGTCGCTTCTAGCTGCCCGTGCTGCTCTTGAAGCTGCTCTCTCGCCGCTTTATAGGTTGCTTGCTTACTTGCCAAATTACGTTCTGATTCACCTAATGACTTGCGGGCTTTAGATAAGCCTTCTTGCCAAACGACCTTTTGCTTAGTGAAAACATTGGTGTACCAACGCTCGTAGTCTGCTACTTTGTGACGATGTGTTTCGGTGCGTGTAATGTCTTCTTTAAGCTTGTTAATACGCTTTTTAAGCTGGCCTATTTCATCGACATCTACACCGCGATTGCTTAATTCGCTTTCTAGCCAATCTTGCATATCTTTACGGTCTTGGGCAGCGTTGTCTTTTGCTTTGCGCATATCGCTGTCTGCTTGAGAAATCCTCGCTTCACTATCGGCAATAAGCTGCTGCCAATGGAACTTGTGCTCGGTTTCTGCCTCGCGCTGCTGATCTTTAATTTCGTCACGGCTAAGTTCAAACTGTGCTTTCGCTTGCTTTTGTGACTGCTGGTTGGCTTCGAGCTTCGTTTTCGCCTTTTGTTTCCGTGCAGAAAGCGCCTGCTGGTATTCACTCAGTACCGTATCACGGTCTTGCTGGGCGCGTTTACGGCTGGCTTCCGCACTTTTTACAGCATTGTCTTTTTGGGTAACCACAAGTTCAGCGTTACGCACGTCTTCGTTCGCTTTTGCCAAGCGCTGTTCGCATTCATTTTGCGCTGCATGTGCCGCCGCCTGGCGTACTTCTGCCTCGTGTAACTGCTGTTTTAGCGCCTGCTCGGTGAAAGCATATTCGGGAGTATCCAACTCGGTGAGCGCTAGCTTTACGCCATTGAACGTATCGCTATCACTTGTCTTATCGGCTGCCATAGTAGGAGCGAGATCTGTACGCTCCAATAATTCAGGACGAATGACTTTACCAAGCGACAACTCCCAGTCGTCAACATTGGCTCTCAGAAATTCAAGCAGCGAGCCTTCGCCAGGATATAAAAGCGCGTTTATTTTATTTACCGCTTTTTCTTCGTTTTGAAATGCATTGCGCGCTTTATCTAATGCGTTGGAACATTCTTTACGAAATTCTACCGATTTACTGTGAGCTTGCTGAGCTTGTCTTAATTCGCCACGGGCGGTATCTTCATTGATTGATGCCTCTTTGATCGCTGCATCAAGAATATCAAGTTGAGATTGTTCAAACTCGTTGTACCCCGCATTACTTAATGATGCCTTAAGCTCCGCTTCAGCCACCTTTAGGGCGTTGAGGCTTGTTTGATAATCATTTTGTAGCGCACCTAGCTGCCCATTGTAATCGTCTCGAATGCGGCTGAGTGCCTCACGTTCGCTTTGCTGCTGCTCAGCTTTATTCTCAGCGGCCTCTTGGCGAGCGACAGACATTTCCTCCAACGTGATTGACAGCTTCTCACCCAGCTCAGCCAAGCGTTTGTTGTACGCTGATTCTATATCTTGATGCTTTTCAGTCAGTAACACATAGCGACTATCTGCCATTGCTTTTTCGTTTTGCCACTGCACTAAGTTGGCTACGTCTTCTTTAAGCTGTTCTATGTTTTCGTCTTGCCATTTATCGAATTCGCGCTCTACAGTGTCAAGTTCGCTGGTAAACTTCTCCACATCGGCGCGAGCAGAAGAAATAACTTGGTTTAAATGATCCCGAGTATCTCCCCACTCGCTGTCAGTTTGTTTACGCTGAAAGCTGTTTTCGTCAAGCTCATTTTTAGTCGTTTCAACACGTGCGGCCAGATAGGTCTTATCAAGTTCGAAGCTACGTTTAAGGTTAGCAAGTACTTGCTCTGTACTTGTTAATGCCATGTCAGCTTGTTCAAGTTTAGAAAACTCGGGGCGAATTTTGTCGAATTGCTTAATAAGGTGGCATTCTTTTATCCAGTCATCAACGCGATGACGGCTAAGACCCGAAGTCGGCGGCGTCACGCCGTCTTCTTCTAAAATAGCAGCAATCATAGCCTTAATGGTTTCCATCTTGCCTTCTTTAGAGTGAACCGCTTTTGCCAGTTTCTCTATATGACGCATGTGCTTGGAAGGCTCGCACAGGCTAAAAATTTTGGCATAGCCTAGCAGTTCACGAACATTGTTGCTTTGATTAAGCACACCGTGGTCATTTTGAATAATTGCGCGAAAATCTTTGGTATTAAGCAAGCTAGTAACCATGACGTTATTGCGCTTCATAGCACGGGCCAGTTCGGCGCTGCTCACGCTAGCGTGCTTACCGTTCTTTTGCTCTATTAGGTAGTCGCTGATTTCAAATGGCTTACCGATAAGGCGGTAGTTTACACCAGTACCATTTGAGCTTAGGACAGCTTGGCACAGGTCACCCTCGGCGCGGGCGTATTCGTAAATGATAAAGCTTGATAGACGCGGTAAGTACCAACGCTCGAAGCTGTCTCGCGTTGCCGGTACAACACGACTTGGGTATTCGCCGTAAAAGACGGGAATAAGTCGCTGAAGTGTAGTTTTACCCGACGCATTCGTACCACAAATATTGGTGTGGCCATCAAGCTTTAGCTCGACTACGCCCGGTAAATGCGTGTCGATAAGAATAATACGTTTTAAGCCTGCCATAGTGTTCCTGTATCAAAAACTCTGCTGCATGAACGCTCACACAGCGTCAAACTGTGCTTATCGTTGATTTTAGATAATTGCTTACCTTTGACGGTTGAGCACGCGCGCACGATGTAGCCTGTCAGTGTATTATGAATTGGCTAACTTGCACAGATGCCGAGTGATTTGTTGGTTATAAAGCGTGCTATTGCCGGTCCATTACAATAACGTTTCTCGCTTACCTCTACATAATGAAAACGGCAAAATAAAAACGGTATAGTAAGAACGGCATATTTCCGTACCTAAAAATCATCAATCAAGTCTATTTTATAAAAGAGTAAGAAATACACTTGCTGGTATTCAAAAAAGAATAAAGGCAAAGGGTTAAAAATGATTCGTCCGGGTGATAACGCGATACTCATTGATATTTACGAGACACATGTAGATAGGAGGCGCGGCTTATCAGACGACCACTTTATTCTTTCAAAATGGGGAATGTATTGCTCCACGCTAGAAATGGATAAGCTTCAGGAACAAGAAGAGCGGGAAAAGTTCGCTCACGTCGTCATAAGGGGCTGTAGAGAAAAAGAGGCTGTAGAGAAAAAAGAGGGTTTAGAGAAAAAAGAGGGTTTAGAGAAAAATGACAAAACTGAATACAAACCAGTACGGAGCATCTGGTCAACCTGAGGACCTTTTGCTGAGAATGTAAGCGTGTCTTTCTATAACGTTGAGATAAGCAACGCCAAAGGCGAAGCTTATCTCGACGACGTCATTTACTTCACTGACAACACGTAGACCGATTCAGGTGCTGGGTACATCGTGCTGAAGGTTGGCGCGACATCTCCTGATACTGAATTTAAAATGTTATCGAAACGAAGGATCATACCGTTTGACTTCTCAGCAACATAAACATGCCCATTACTTAGCATAAGGTCAACTGGATTTCCTAACAGGGAGTTGGGGCCCGCAATATTCACCGATACATCGGTTAAGCCATTGGCACTGTCGGCACCAGCTATTACATAAAGTTTGCCGTCAGTCGCATCAGCTGCACTACCTACATCAGAAATCACCAAGCTATCACTTTGACTATCATAATCGATTCCGTGAAGGTTAGTTGGAGCAGCAAAAGCGGTGCCCCCGCTTGCTGGCACAATAAGCCTGTCTTCGCCGGTAATGACGGTTTCACCGCTTTCCATTCTTCGCACGACTTCTTCAAATACGGCAACAGAGCCGTTTGTTAACGCTAAGTAAGCACTGTCCGTCGCTGGATCATAATCAACATCCCACGGACGGCCTCCGTTTGAAGCTTCGAGGGTTAATAATGGCGCAATATTGCCTGACGCACAGGGAGAAAAGACGCGCACCGCTGGCGTTGTTTCGTTCACGTCTGCGACAAATACGATCCCCTTCTCAGAAGAGATATCGAGACCTTTAGGCGCAATCAATCCTGTTTCACTTCCTACAATCATGTGGTCATAACTGTCGCTGTACATCATACCGTCTCGCTCAGTTTTAAGACGGTTTACAACAATTAACCCCCCAGTGGATGTAGCTGGATTGTCGAATGTGATAACGCCATCACCATTTGCCGTATACGCTGCACTTTCAATACTCATTGCACTATTAAAAGTACGTAGTTCGCTAGACAATACGGCACTGTATTGAGCGACCTGCCCCGTGGTTCCGCTGGCTGCAGAGGGGTTGCTTGTGACAGAAATCCCCATTATTGGCATCGGAGTAATTCCATCATCCGATGCGTCGGTCATCGCCGCGATGTCTGTCAATTCTGCTAGTGACTCAGGTTTGACTGAAGGCGAAGATAACGTTGGCGCTACGTCACCACTTTCACCATTGAAGATATTTGAAAACACCAAAATGGCGTCGTTTGATTTCTCAGCAACCCGTAAATCAGAACCTGTAAGTACGATGTCTACTGGGTTTCCTAGCTGCGTTGATGCACCACCAATGACTCGCGTAGGCACAACGGCACCGTCTGCAGTAGAAGCATTTTCCAGAACAAAAATCTGACCATCGTCAGCTACGGCAGCATCACCCACATCTGATAACACCATGCGGTTAGACATCGGCTCATAAGCAATACCATGAAGGTTTATTGATATTTGATTTCCATCAGCGTCAGAAGGCACGATTGAACGCATGACAGAAGGCGCAAATCCAGAGCCCGCCACATTATCGTATACAGACAGTGTACCGTCGGTTAGCGCGATAAATAATCTGTCATTCTGCTCGTCGTAAGCAAGGTCCCATGGTTTTGCGGATGTCATGATCTCTGCGATAGGTGTAACATCACCGGCGGCCTGGCCGCCAAACACACTGACTTTTTGGCCATTAAAATCAGCAACCATGATAAGGCCAGCTTTTTCAGCAAACGCTATGCCTTTAGGGTTAACCAAACCGGTAGCTGCGCCCGTGATTTCGTGTCCTTTACTCATCATGTAGTTAGATTGGGCATCAAAACCGCATAAACTTCTAAGCAGAGGCAAGTCGCTGTCTCCAGCCTGCACTAGCGAGCCGTTCTGGGTAAATACAATCCCTTCGTTTGCACCTGTTGTTACCGTGCTTAACGCATTTGCATTCTGATCGACAGCGGTCACTGTATTGCGATTGGCATCGCCATTGTTGGCCACAAGAAAGGTCGCTGCAGCAAAGCCTGGTGCTCCGTCTTGACCAGGTGCTCCGTCCTGACCGGGGGCGCCATCCTGGCCAGGTGCGCCATCAACACCATTCAATCCGTCAGAGCCGTCGTCACCGTTACAGGCGCTTAATGTAAAAACAATAGCCGTAGCTAAAAGCGATAATTTTAGTTTTTGTTGTGATGTTTTATTAAGTTCCATCATCATCTCCATACTTGTTGTCTAGCGAAGAGACGTTGCTTATCGGCAGCGAGTGCGATAGTTACTGCTCACGTCCTGTTCAACAAGCCAAACGTGCCAAGTAAGAAACTAGATGCAAAAAAATAAAAAAACCTCAACGCATTGCTGCTATTGAGGTTTTTCCTAACACTTTGTGTGATATTAACGGGGGGGAAAGCCGCCGCCTCCGCCAAAGCCACCACCGCCGAGTCCACCCGGACCACCTGGGCCTCCAAAGCCGCCACCAGGAGGCATCATGCCTTTCATTTGGCGCATCATTTTTTTCATACCGCCGCCAGACATTTTCTTCATCATTTTTTGCATTTGCGTGAATTGCTTCAGCAAGCGGTTTACGTCTTGGATTTGGGTACCAGAGCCAGCCGCTATGCGACGTTTACGAGACCCTTTAATAATTTCAGGGCGCGCGCGCTCGCCTGGTGTCATTGAATTAATAATGGCTTCCATTTGATTGAACTGCTTATCGTTTGCCTGATCTTTAATCTTGTCAGACATACCGCCCATGCCGGGTAGCTTGTCAAGCATGCCCATCATACCGCCCATGTTTTTCATTTGCTCAAGTTGATCTTTAAAGTCTTGAAGGTCAAAACCTTTTCCTTTTTGGACCTTTTTGGCCAGCTTCTCGGCTTTAGACTTATCGACCTTTCGTTCAACTTCTTCGATAAGGCTTAATACATCGCCCATACCCAAGATGCGAGAGGCAATACGTTCTGGGTGGAACGGCTCAAGCGCATCGACCTTTTCACCCATACCAATAAACTTGATTGGCTTACCGGTAATCTGACGCACGGATAGCGCCGCGCCACCTCGGGCGTCACCATCAGCTTTGGTAAGAATGACACCGGTAAGTGGAAGCGCATCGTTAAAGGCCTTTGCTGTGTTCGCCGCATCTTGACCCGTCATGGCGTCAACCACGAACAAAGTTTCAATAGGTTTAACGGCAGCGTGAAGCTCTTTGATTTCATCCATCATGTCGTTATCGACGTGCAGACGACCCGCGGTATCTACAAGCAGTACGTCAAAGAAGTTCTTCTTCGCTTCAACAATCGCATCGTTAACGATATCGATAGGCTGTTGTAAAATCGTAGACGGATGAAAGGCAACGTTCACTTCACTGGCTAGCGTTTCTAGCTGCTTGATAGCGGCTGGACGATAAACGTCAGCGCTCACTACCATGACTTTCTTTTTCTCGCGCTCAGTAAGATACTTAGCAAGCTTTCCTACAGAGGTCGTTTTACCAGCACCTTGAAGACCAGCCATAAGCACAACGGCTGGAGGTTGAGTAGCGAGGTTTAGCTTTTCATTTGCTTCCCCCATTACCGACTCTAGCTCAGACTGAACTATTTTTATGAATACTTGGCCAGGTTTTAGGCTTTTGGTAACTTCAGTACCAACGGCACGCTCTTTGACCTGCGCGACAAACGCTTTGACCACGGGAAGCGCAACATCGGCTTCAAGCAATGCCATGCGCACTTCGCGTAGTGTTTCTTTAATATTGTCTTCAGTAAGACGCCCCTTACCACTGACATTTCGTAATGTCTGGCCTAAGCGTTCTGATAAATTCTCAAACATAGTATGAAACTTCTTTTTATTTCAGACGTAATGCCTGCATTGTATCGCAAAAGCGCATATGAACGTACCCACAATTGCGGTTAAATTTTCAAACATTTTTATCGTTTATAGATGCATAAGAGAAGTGGGTGTGAAACAAACAAAATCAAGGAGATGGTTGAATTTACTTGCAAGTTGCAGTATCAATACCGACTCGATTGGTGAACTCATCACCTACGCATTACAGGAAGCATCATGAACACCCTTTTCGCCATATCCGCTGCTTTACTCTATGCCCTCGCTGCTGCAGTGCTTATTGGCAAATTTGTGCATCAAGACGGGCCTAACAAACGCTTGGGATTGTCTCTTGCAAGTGTGGGAGTCATTGCGCATATTGCATTTTTGACTAACGTCATCATTGTGGCCCCCGGTCAGGATATGAGCGTTACCAATGTTTTGTCGTTAGTTTCATGGATTATCACCGTTTCCATGCTCGTTTTTGCTCGCGCCATTCCTAACCTGATTTTATTGCCGGTCGTTTTTGGCTTTGCAGCACTTACAGTAATGGCCTCAAGGTTTATTCCTGTATCGTATATTATGCATATAGAATTACAGCCTGGGCTCGTTATCCATATCAGTTTGTCTTTATTTGCTTATTGCACCTTGGTCATCGCGTTTTTATATGCGTTGCAAATGTCCTACATTACCTATCGGCTAAAACAAAAAGGCGCAGCGCTGCTTCACTCTTCGCTGCCCCCTTTGATGTTAGTGGAAAACATTTTATTTAAGCTTTTATTAGCAGGCACGTCGCTTTTAACGGTTTCTCTTATTAGTGGTTTTGTTTTCCTAGATGACATGTTTAACAAAACCTACGCTCACAAAACCGTTTTATCTGGGGCGGCACTTGTGGTTTTTCTTATACTATTAATTGGTCAAAAAGTACGAGGGTGGCGCGGACGGCAAGTTATCGTCATGACCGTATTAGGGGTATCGCTGTTATCGCTTGCTTACTTCGGTAGCAAACTGGTTCGCGAGTTCCTTTTGTGAGTTAATGTGCTAAACGTTTCATATTTAATTCAGAGCTAGATTACTTAGGTTAAATACACAGTGCTAATCCGCATAGATAATTGCCCACTGAGAAGTCGCTGGCAAGTTTCCTAGCAAAACGTGGGAATACATCAATGGTATCAGCCATTAGCGTTAGAGCATTTTTGTTTTCTAGGCAAATATCCACAATTTCTCCTTGAAACCAAGCCACCAAATCAATACATTTGAACCCTAAGATTAGACAGGAACCCATTAATTGGACGACATATCAACGAGTACGCTGTTTATCGCGCTCGGCGTACTCATATTACTATCTGCGTATTTTTCTAGTTCTGAAACTGGCATGATGTCGATAAACCGTTATCGACTCAAGCACTTACAGGGTGAAGGCAACCGCTCGGCTATACGTGTTGCAAAGCTTCTCGACCGACCTGACCGCTTAATTGGTCTTATCCTTATTGGTAATAATCTGGTTAACATTGCTGCGTCATCGTTAGCGACAATTTTGTGCATTCGATTATTTGGTGATTATTGGGGGCTGTTTGCCGCTACATTTGGCTTAACCTTGGTATTACTCATTTTTGCGGAAGTCACGCCAAAAACATTAGCAGCACTCTATCCAGAGAAAGTGGCGTTTCCAAGTTCTATAATATTATTGCCGCTGCTTAAACTGCTTTATCCCTTCGTCGCCGCTATAAACGGTATCACAAATGGAATTCTTGCACTTTTAAGGATAAGCCCGGCGAGTGGAAGCGATGATTCGCTGAGTCGCGAAGAATTAAGAACCGTGGTTTTTGAAGCGGGCGCGATGATTCCTAAGCGACACCAAGACATGCTGGTCAGCATTTTAGATTTAGAAAGCGTTACCGCTGAAGACATTATGGTGCCACGAGCTGAAATTTTTGCGATTGACATTAATGACGATTGGAAAAAAATTCAAAAAGCACTCACCCATGCTCAACACACACGCGTGCTCTTATATCGTGACAGTGTTGACGATGCAGTAGGCTTTGTGCATGTGCGCGATGCACTGAGGCTGCTATCAAAAGATCAGTTCACCAAGTCTAGCTTGCTTCGTGCGGTCCGTGAAATTTACTACACACCAGAATCGACGCCTCTTCATACGTTAATGTACAAGTTTCAAGCAGAAAAAGAGCGTATCGCACTTGTTGTCGATGAATATGGCGACATTATGGGGCTGGTGACATTAGAAGACATACTCGAAGAAATTATTGGTGACTTTACGACAAGTATGGTTCCCGATCACAGTAAAGAAGCACATGTACAGCAAGATGGTTCAGTGTTAGTGGACGGAAGCGCCAACGTACGCGAATTGAACAGAGAAATGAACTGGAATTTACCCACTGAAGGTCCAAAAACATTGAACGGCCTTTTACTTGAGTATCTGGAGGATATTCCTGAAAACAAGGTGAGCGTGAGACTTGCGGGTTACCCGCTGGAAATTGTAGACATCTCTGAGAGCATGATAAAAACGGTCAGAATTATGCCGGAATATTATGTCCCGCCTAAAGAATCAGGGAACGAAAAGAATTAGGTAAGCCCATTACCCTTTTGCTTCGTCAGCTAGGCGCTGCGCTCGATTAGCCAGTGCTCTAGCTTTAGCAGCAGCAACTTTATCTGATAATTCAGATAATTTGGCAATAATATCCTGCGTCTCCTTATCTTCACGTAAATCAGCCTCCGCCATATGCGATTGCAATGAACGCTTAAGGAGCTCAGGAATAGATTTGCTATCCATTTCCCAACCCTTCAATAGAATAAACTTTGACACTCTCAAAGAGGCTATCGACCGGGTGAAGAGATCCTTAACTATTATTTGAAGAATTCTTTTTATTTGCCACGGGGGCTC
This sequence comes from Alteromonas sp. KUL106, assembly GCF_009811415.1. Lineage (GTDB taxonomy): Bacteria > Pseudomonadota > Gammaproteobacteria > Enterobacterales > Alteromonadaceae > Alteromonas. The sequence goes on from NZ_BLIG01000018.1 coordinate 17,884, forward strand.
GCAAAAACAGACTACAAGCCCTGATAATGTGTAACCAAGGTTCCTTTATGCTCTCGCAATGAATACTTTATTACCGCAATTGAGGCCGTAGAGAATAAGCTGGTTGTATAGGAATCACAGAGTTCATCAACCAAATAACTGACTAGCGGCATGTGGCTCACTACCAGCAACTTTTTGATGGGCTTTTTGGAATTAACGGCCGCGTGGAGAAGCGCGTCAATATAATCACTGACCAGCCGAGGAGAACCATCAGGGACGATGTCTTCATTACTTTCTACTTTATCTGCAATGATGTCTAACGACACCATATCATGCGTTTGTTTAGCCCTGCGATAAGGGCTTACAAGTGCAAGGTCAACAACACCTTTTTCACAATATTGCTCTCTCAACCACAAAGCTGCAGATTTTGCTTGTTCTCTCCCTAAAGGAGTAAGCTGCCTGCTTTTATCATCGAGTCTGGGCGCTTCTGCTTCACCGTGACGCATAATGAAAAGATAAATGTCGTCGTTGCTACTTTGACCTGACATAACATTGCGCATAGTATTAATGAAAGTATGCGTAAGATATCAGAGAGCGGATACAACGCCTAGCGCTAAACAGTGAATAGTGAAAATTTTTGATCAATATTCACGTTCTGTGAAGTTCTTCTAGACCAATGCTCCAGCAGTAAGGTGCCCTTGACCAATAACGAGACAATGTGAATAACATCATAAACTTAGAGAATGCACATCACGTTACCTTGCCTAACGGCTTGGGTGTTATGATATGTCATACACCAGAAGCGAATGAGTCCTTTGTTTCCATGGCTGTCAGAGCTGGGCATTTTTACGACCCCACTGACTGTCAAGGTTTAGCCCATCTTCTGGAACACATGCTTTTTATGGGTAGCCGTCACCTACCCAAGCCAAACGCGATCAACGGATTTATTGAGCAACACGGGGGAACTATTAATGCGTGGACAGGCACAGAATACGCTAACTACCATTATAGTTGCAGCGGCGACGCAATAGCGCAAACGCTGCCCGCCTTTGCAGACATGTTGAGACAGCCACTGTTCGAAGAAGACGCGCTCACAAATGAAATTAAGAATATTCATGCTGAGTTCGAGTTTAAAAAGAAAGACGATTTACGTAGGCTTTATCAGATACATAAAGAAACCTGCAACCCAGCACACCCTTTCGCGAAATTTTCTGTGGGTAACAGCGATACTTTTTCGAAGCATCATTGCGCAGAGTTAAAGCGGCGTTTGAGAGCGCTTCATCAAACATTCTATTGTGCTCAAAATATGCGGCTATGTGTGGCCAGCCCAATGCCTCTCCCTCAGCTTGAAGCATTGATAAACCAATGTTTTGGTTCGTTGAATCAGGGAGAATTAGCTAACGATTGTTGGCCTCCGCTTTACACAGAAAATGAACTAGGCATTCAAATTAATATCAACCCGTTACAGTCAGCAAGAAGAATGATTGTGACATTTGCTCTACCCGCTTTACAAAACGACTATGTCACCAAACCGCTTAACTACATTAGCCATTTAATTGGTGATGAAGGTGAAGGCAGCTTGCTCGCTTACTTAAAAGAACAAGATTGGGCATTAAATCTTATTGCGGGCTCTGGGATAGAGGGTGACAGCTTTAAAGACTTCAATGTGAGTTTTCAGCTCACACAAGACGGTCTAAATAACAAAACCCGCGTATTAGCGGCGCTTTTTAGCTACATCGCGCTAATTAGAGACGCGTCAAGCGAAGATTGGCGTTTTAACGAGAAAGCCCAATTGAATACCCTCGCGCTTGAGTACGAAGAAAATGTAAAGCCACTGAGTCTGGTGACCGAGTACGCGCAGCACCAATTTATTTTTGAGCCAAAAGAACTGAATCAACTGCGATCTACAATTGGCAGTTATGACAGAGATGTGATTGAACATGCCCTGTCGTTTTTCACACCGGATAACATTCGTTTAAAGGTGATCTCGAACGATGTAAAAACCACACAAGTTTGTGCGTTCTACGAAGCAGAATATAGCGTAGAGAAAATTGACAAAGCGCTATTAAATGAACTTGCATCGCCGCCAGTAATATCTCACTTGCGACTTCCGCCACCCAACCCTTATTTGGCAAGTGAATACAGTCTGATACTGCCTGAAACCGGATTTAATATTCCCAATAAGCTGGTAGATAATGGCGGTTATCGCTTCTGGTTCGCGCAGGACCAACAATTTCATAGTCCCAAAGGCGATATTTATATCTCATTTGACGCCGCTAACTTTTCTGACTCTCTACTTTCTGTTGCGGCCAAACGCATCTGGCTTGGCGCGTTGAATGACCACCTACAGGCAAAATACTACCGCGCAGAAATTGCCGGCCTTCATTATCGCATATACGGGCATCAAGCGGGGTTTACTCTTCATACCCGGGGATTTACTCATCAACAAACACTGTTAGCCAGTCAGCTCTTGCGTGCCGTACTTGATTTTGAGCCTGACGAAAGAGCCTTCGAACATCACAAAGCGCTCCAGATTCAGAGCCTTCACAACTCGTTATTGAATAAGCCGACAAACCGTTTATTTTCCCGACTAAGTGTACTCATACAACGAAACACTCAGGCGCCAGTTGAACTTCTAGACGTAATAGACAGCATTTCTTATGAGCAAATGCGAAATTGCAGAAACCATGCTTTTGAACGCTACTTTATTGAAGCATTTATGCACGGTAATTGGGCTAGCGAAGAAGCGAAAGCGTTTTCGACAACGCTTCGTGAGCAATGTAAAAATGCGGGTGGCGCACCGCTTTCACGCGCAGTCTCTAAACTGCCTGTAGGAGGGACGCTTTACCACGAGGTACTGTGTAATCACGATGATTCAGCGGTTGTGCTATATCTTCAAGCGCCATCCCCCGGATTGACCGATACAGCATTATGTATGGTGCTGGAGCAAATGCTAGCGGCCCCGTTTTTCAATTCGTTAAGAACAGAACAACAACTGGGCTACATAGTAGGAACGGGCTATGTGCCACATAACCAGCACCCTGGTATGGCTTTTTATATTCAAAGTCCGCAGTGCAGCCCAAAACATTTATTGGACGCAATGACAGAATTTTTATTCCAACAGTTGAATGAGATTGATTTTTATCGTTTCTATTGGCCTACGATCCAGCAAAATTTAATAAAGCAATTAGAAGAAAGAGACTTAACGCTTTCCATGAAGTCTCAGCGATTGTGGGTCAGCTTAGGTACCCAAGACTTAGGGTTTAATAGAAATATCAAGCTGGCAAAAAGAGTAAAAGAGTTAAATTTTGAAGAGATTCAAGATTTCGCACATCAACTAGCAAAGCGTGAACGGTGCGGAGAGCTTGTGCTGTTTTCAAAAGGAAAATTTGAAGCAATTTCCACCAAAGAGAAGCGGACCATCAACAGTATTTCTCAATTTAAACAAGAAATTCCCTATTACTAAATAACCGATGTTTTGTAGGCATCTGTCGGCATCTGCGCTTAAAAGTCGTCTTAATCGATTCATTCTTTTCAAGTTGGTTAATAAGTAATCCACCGCCAGCGTTATTTCTAAAAAGTCCTTGTAGCGGCCTCTTTAATTCGGCATATTTATTATTCTGGTTGTTAGGGATGCTGCCAGTAAAAAATAATAAATAATAAATGGCGTATGCCAAAGGTGTTTAGGTGCGCTCAACCCTAATATATTTAATCGTGCTTTTTATGTTGGCTTTGCCAGGAATGTTTTGTTCCTCGGCGAAGGCGATAGAAGTTTCTGATCTTCATTTTACAGCGTTAAACAAGCAACATGGCCTGTCTGACACCGCGGTATTGGACATTGTCGAAGATGATATGGGCTTCATTTGGCTAGCAACGTCAAACGGGCTTAATCGATATTCGGGCTACGACGTAAAACAGTATCACCCTTCAGATGTCGACCCTAACTCCCTGCCTTCAGGTTATATTCAAACGCTATTTGTTGATTCAGAGGGAAAATTATGGGTTGGAACTCATTCAGGGTTGGCGCTGTATCAGCCAGAGTCAGACAGTTTTAAAGTCTTCAACAAAGAAAACTCGGTTATAAAAACAGATTTAATTACGGCCATTTCGGAAGCCAAAAACGGTGATGTACTATTTTCCGATAAGAAATTTCTCTACCGATATTCAAAACAAACTTCACAAATCAGCGTTCTCACCCAAGTTTTCAAAGAAGAGAGCTACATCAAGGTGATTTTTGAAGAAGCTAATCGTATATGGGTTGGGTCTAACCAATTCGGTGCTGCCCTAATAGAGACTGAAACACTGGAAGTTCACAACGCAAGCAAAGTTAACCCCTGGGGCGTTTCTTTAGATATACGCGCACTTCACGATATCACCGTGATTAGCGGTAACTATTGGTTAGCGACCAATGAGGGCCTCATCGTTTTAGCCTCTAATGGCCGTATTTTGACGAAAATTCAAAGCGATGATTTAGGGGTCACGGAAGAAGTTAATTCTTTTTCAATCTCTGTTGTCGGTAAAGATATATGGGTTGGCACGTATATTGGGTTATTTTTATTGTCAGATGCTGTCAATAGCACCATATCACCCGACTATAAACCTGATTATTTACATTTGAATTCAGATACCTACAGCGCAACAGGTATCCCCTCTGCAATCGTAATGAGAGTTATCGAAGACCGCACCGGTGTTGTGTGGGCAGCAACCTTTCATCGCGGCGCTTTTAAATATCACCCTGAGTATGCCAGCGTGAATTTTCAGCCAGTCTATAATTCCGAGCGCCATAGCGACGATAACTTTTCAACCCTGTGGGGCTTTGCAGAAAGTAGCGATAAGACTCTTTACCTTGTTTCTCAGCAAAAAGGGCTGGGCAAAATATCCCGGGAGACGGGAAATGTTTCGTTTTTCGACTTTTTCGAAGATATGGACCCCGCCATACACTACTGGGATATTGAAATAGATGAACAAGATAATATTTGGATTGCTTCTTCAGCTGGCTTGCTCGTTTTCAAAAAGACCGACGACGGTTTAGTTTTAGTCGGTGAATATTTTAAAGGCTCATTTATTGATTATATCTTCAAGAGCGAATCAGCCATTTGGTTACAGGTTGCAGTGGGACATGTGTATTCAATAGATATGAATTCAATCGCCTCTAATACACGAAGTAACGAGGTAACGAAGACTGCGGTGCCTGAAAAATTAGGGCACATGGTGGCTATCTTCGAAGATGATAGGAATAACATTTGGTTTAGAGCTAGTGAAAAACTAGTTATATACTCTGTCGACAAAGGTGAAATCATTCGAGTCTTGGACTCATCCAACGGCATTAACTCTTTGGTCTATGGCATACATGAAACCCCTTCAGGCCTATGGTTAACAACACGCTCAGACGGCGTTATCCAGCTGGATAAAAAGAGCTTTGCTGTACTCAAAAAACAAAACAGAGACAACCAAAGTGGTTTTATAACTTCAACAGTAGCTGTAGGTAACAGCATATGGTATTCCGATGCTAAAGGCGTCCACAAAGTCCATCTACCGACACTGAGAGAAGCGGACAGCATTCCCAATGCTCAGCTTGAATTTAACTCCCTTGGCGAAGGCGCAGTGATTGCCACTGCAGATAAAACCATTTATTTTGGTGGCAATAAGGGCTTCGTGAAAATTTCAAAGCAAGCAATGAGCGCGAGTGAAGCAGTCGAGCAAACCCTTGCTCCGCAGCTTTATCAAGTTAGCGTGTTTGGCTCATTGGCAAAAGCCAGACAAAAACAAATTGAAAATGATGAAACTTCAAACTACTTATCGTTAAAAGAAAATATTACTTACGAAGAAGAGTTAACGCTCAAACACGACGAAACCCGCTTTAGTATCTCCTTTGGCCTGGTTAATCCAGTTTACCCTGATCAAGTGACCTATAGATATAAGCTCACTGGATTCGAGCATGATTGGATTTACGTAGATAAAGGACGGAGCGCGCAGTTTAACAATATTTCCTTTGGCAATTATACATTTTCCGTACAAGCTAAAGAGCCAGGAAAAGCGTGGTCAGACAGTAGAGATTTAAAAATTACTATTGCGCGCCCTCCTTGGCTCCACACCGTCGCGCTTGTTTTCTACTGTTTAATCATCTTGGCTATTCTTGCCTTTATTTTGCGCCAGTACCAAATAAGAAAGGCAAATCAGCTTGCCATTAAAGAATCGGAAGAACGGTTAAAGCTGACGCTATGGAGTTCTGGTGATGAATTATGGGACTGGGATGTCTATCGCGGGCAAGTATATCGCGCAAACACGTGGGGAACCCTAGATTTTCCTCAAGACGATATACGCACTACCGGCGCTTACGATGCTAACATTCATCCTAATGATATTAACCGGGTTAAATCCGCGCTAAGAGAACATTTAGAGGGCAACAGTGATTTCTATGAGCTTGCCTACCGCGCCAAGACCTTTAAAAATCAGTGGATTTGGATACTCGATCGCGGAAAAGTGGTAGAGCGTGACCATAACGACCAGCCTGTACGCATGACGGGTACGCTCAAAAATATTCACCATCTAAAAGAAGCAGAAGAACAACTCAACCTGTTTAAGCGCTCGATAGAAAACATTTCGGAAGGGGTATTTATTACCAATACCCAGTTTAAATTTATTAGCGTTAATAATGCATACTGTCGCTACACCGGTGAAACCCGTGACCAAGCCCTTGCAAGCTACATGCATTTTCACTTATACCCCGATGCGTTTACCGAAGAAATTAAGAAAACCCTTAAGTCTAAAAGCAACTGGTCTGGAGAAGTAGAAAGTGTTCGCGTAAACGGTGAACGTTATGAAATGGAACTCAATATTGATGCTGTGCACGACGAAGACGGTAAAATCAGTCACTTTGTGGGTGTTTTCAGCGACATTACGTCCCGTAAAAGTACGGAAAAAGAGCTGTTAAAATTAGCCAATATCGACCCGCTAACAGAGCTGCCAAACCGTTCGTTTTTCCAGGCGAGCCATCAAAATTTAGTGCGCAAATCAAGCGCACACTCCTTGCTCTGCTTAGATATGGATAACTTTAAGAAAATAAACGACTCACTTGGCCACCAAACCGGTGACATTTTAATAAAACAAATTGCCAAGCGGCTGCAGCGCATTACAGGTCGAAATGCGACCTGTTACCGCCTGGGTGGCGATGAGTTCAGCATTTTAATGGAAGACAACGCTGACATTCATACGGTAACTCACTACGCACAAAGCTTGTTAGATACCTTGTCACGGCCTTTCATTATTAACAAGCAAGAGTTTGTATTAGGCGCCAGCATAGGCATCGCCTTCTACCCTGATGACGGTGAATCGCCTCAAGAAATGCTTAAAAATGCGGATACAGCCATGTATTTTGCAAAAAATAACGGCGGCAACAGCTATCAGTTTTTCAGTGGCGAAATGAATCAGAATGCAGTGCGACAGCTTCAAATTGAAAATCTGATCCGCCAAGGCATAAAAGACGATTTGTTCACTGTGTATTACCAGCCAAAAGTGGATATCGCTTCTGGTAAATTAGTAAGTATGGAAGCGCTAGTGCGTTTTGAGCACCCGCAAAAAGGCATCGTGAGTCCGGGCCAATTTATTCCGTTAGCAGAGCAAACCGGTCAAATTATTGAAATTGGTGAGCAAGTGCTTCGCAAAGCCTGCGCCGATACCAAACGCTGGGTCAATCAAGGTTTGTTTAGCGGCCGTGTAGCCGTCAACATATCGGCAAAACAGTTCGAGTTGCCAGACCTAGACGACCGAATTAATAAGATATTAAGCGATGTAGGCCTATCACCGCTGCACCTTGAATGTGAAATTACTGAAGGTACGTTAATGGAAAGCCCTGAAAATGGCCTTCAAATGATGACTCGCCTTCGGGAACGGGGTATTCACTTAGCCCTAGATGATTTTGGTACCGGCTATTCATCGCTGGCCTACTTAAAACGCTTCCCTTTAAACACCTTAAAAATTGATAAAGCGTTTATTGATGATATTGCGAAAAGTAACGTGGATCGACATATGGCCGCAGCAATTATCAATATTGCCCACAACCTAGGGCTTAAAGTGGTTGCAGAAGGGGTAGAAGAAGAGGCCCAGTTAGATATATTGCGTCGCTACGATTGCGAGATGCTACAGGGCTTTCTCTATAGCCGCCCCCTAAATGCAGAGCGTTTTGAAAAGCTGCTTACCGAAAATCAAAAGTTACACACCCTTCTTGGCAATAGCCAGTTTTAAATGCCGCCCCGTCTAAGGGGCGTTAATTGCCACAAAGACTTCCTTCATACGGCAAACTAAGGCAATCCCCTTCCCTTTCAACCTTTGTCTATTAGACTTTAGTGCCATTATTATGGCGCTCTTACTTTCTTCTATTCTTTAAACGTTAACAAGATTTCGTAAGGCATTGTTTTTATTGAAGTAAATTAATTTTAGCAATGTTGGCACGCAATTCGCTTTAATACTATGCCGGTAACAAATATAAAAAATCGGCTTTGTTTGTTCGTTCAAAAAAATCAGAGGAAATTAACATGTTAAAAGAGTACGCCGTTGCACTAGTACTTTCTACCGCTACCCCAGTTGCTGCCGACAATCAAGAAGGCGCTAAACAGGCTCCTGAGTCGCAAAAAGAAACCACTACTCAACCAGAGTATGTAAGACCTAAAACTGGTGGTGGAAGCGGTGTAGGCTTCTAATGTGAAGTTGAAACGATTTTCAAAAAAAAAGAGAGCATTGCTCTCTTTTTTTATATCTATGATAAGCCAATATACGCTTACTGAATTAACGTCATCTCTATACTTACGCCGCAATATAAAGATTGTTAAACCCAACCGCATTGCGCCAGTGGATATGGCGAGATATTGAGAACATAGGAAGCAAAATAGGGCCCAACACAAAGCCGGCAATGGCCCACTTCTTCGCATTCATTCCCCATTTAAACGCCTCTACATAAAAATACAGAGAAAAGATAACGCTTAATACTACGAGTGAAATCACATGGCCCCCATTAATGGTAACAAAATACGTTTAAAAGCCGGCGCTAGTCAGTTTTTTGTCTTAAGCCACTGATTACGCATGTCAATAATTTGACACGCCCGCTTTTTAACCGCACGAATTTTACCCAAAATAGAACAATAAACCAGCAAAAATAAGCGTTAGACATAAAAAAACCGGGCAAAGCCCGGCTTTTAACATTTTATAAACTTAACTATAAAACTTTTGATCGTTTTCCGCCATTTTCACTAACATTTGCGCAGGTGCAAACTTTTCACCCACGGCGGTTGCATAATGATTTAAACGCGCAACAACATGCTTTATACCGAGTGTATCCATATAGCGGAATGGTCCCCCTAGGAATGGCGGGAAGCCAATACCGAAGATAGCGCCAATGTCGCCGTCGCGAGCATTGCGGATCACGCCTTCGTCTAGACAACGTGCCGCTTCGTTAAGCATCATTAGTACGCAGCGTTCCGCTACTTCTTTCTCGCTTAGCTTGGCAGAAGGTGAAAGACCCAGTAGTTCGTAGATTGACTCGTCCACTTCTTTACCTGGCTTTTTACCTTCATAAGAATAAAACCCTTTTTGATTTTTCTTACCCTTTCTGCCATCGGCCAGTACTTTATCGAAAGCACTTGGGGCAGTGAAGCGCTCGCCAAAGGCCTCTACAAGGAATGGAATAATCTTAGTACCCACATCAATGCCTACTTCATCAAGTAGTTTCACAGGGCCCACAGGGAAGCCAAACTTAACCAATGACTTATCAATATGCTCAATTGGCTCGCCGTCAAGAATAAGGTTTGCCGCTTCATTCATGTAAGGCGCTAAAATACGATTTACATAGAAGCCCGCACCGTCTTTAACAACAACCGGCGTTTTACCTTGCTTCTTAGCAAACTCTACCGTCGACGAAATAACTTGGTCAGACGTTTTGTCGTGAGCGATAACTTCAGCCAGTGGCATTTTGTCTACTGGTGAGAAGTAATGCAGACCAATCACGTTTTCAGGGCGTGCCGCTTTAGCTGCAATTTGTGTGATTGGAATAGACGATGTATTAGACGCGAAGATCGTGCTTTCTTTACAGTTCTCTTCAATATCCGCCACCATCTTTTGCTTAAGATCTAAATCTTCAAATACCGCCTCAACCACGATATCAGCATCTTGATAGCCGCTGTAATCCAGCGTTCCGGTAAGAAGCGCTAACTGCTTCTGCATTTCGCTGTTACGCATGAAACGCTTCTTCACCTTTTTGTTTAAGATGTCATAGCTGTACTTCATTGCATTTGCGATACCTTCAGCACGCACGTCTTTAATACGCACAGGCACACCGGCTTTGGTCGACGTTACAAAAGCAATACCACCGCCCATTAAACCGCCGCCAAGCACACCGACTTTCTTCATTTTTTCAGGTTTAACACCCTCAACGCCATTTTCTTTCTTCATTTCTGTGGTAGCGAAGAAAATCTGACGTAGTTGGAAAGATTCCGGCGTCATAACAAGCTTGCCAAAGGCTTCAGCTTCGGCTTTAAGCCCCGCTTTCATTCCTTCATTCATGCCTGTTTCGATAACGTCAATAATATAACCGGGTGCTGGATAATTACCTTTGGTTTTCGCAAAGGTCGCCTCGCGCGCTTTTTTGAACATCATGTTACGACCTGGGCCAGTTTTTTCTAACACTTTGTCCATGACACTCTTTTGCGGCGCTTCGCGTTCAGGCTTACGTTTGAGCGCAAACTGTTCAGCGACTTTAAGCAAAACACTGTGAGGTACTACGTCATCTACGATGCCGTATTTTTTAGCTTGCTTGGCACGTGCAGGTGAGCCAGTAAGCATCATTTTCATCGCTTGCTGGATACCAATCAGGCGAGGAAGACGCTGCGTACCGCCACTGCCTGGCAATAAGCCAAGCTGCACTTCCGGCAGACCTAACTGGGTGCTAGGTGAGTCTGTACATACACGATAGTGACACGCCAGGGCAAGTTCTAGACCACCACCTAACGCTGGGCCGTGGATAGCCGCAACGAAGGTCGCCTTCATATTTTCAATTCTATCGAAAATTGCCTGGCCGCCCGCAGCGATAGTTGTGGCGTCTTCAGCGGTTTTGCACGCTGCTAGCATGGTGATATCGGCACCTGCTACGAATGAGCTTGGTTTGCCGCTAGTTAAAACTACACCTTTAATACTACTGTCCCGCTCAATATCATCAAGCATGGCAGATATTTCATCGCCAAACTCAGCTTTAAGCGTATTCATGCTTTCGCCAGGTACGTCCATGCTAAGAATAGCAACGCCATTATCTTGTTTAGTTAGCGTAAATGCGCCTGATGTTGGCTGAACTTCATTTGTCATTTCTTGTTCCTGACTCATATTATTCTGTCTCCACAATCATTGCAGCACCAAGACCACCCGCTGCACATGCAGTGAGTAGACCTGTACCACCGCCACGGCGATTTAGTTCGTTAAGCATTTGCGTGATCATACGCGTACCGGTTGCAGCAAACGGGTGACCATAAGCAATTGAACTACCCATTACGTTGAATTTGTCCATATCAATTTCGCCGGTGGCTTTGTCGCGACCTAGTTTCTCTTTGGCGAACTTGTCACTTGCGAACATCTTAACGTTTGCCAAGGTTTGCGCTGCAAACGCTTCGTGCATTTCTATTAGCGTTAAGTCGTTTAGCGTCATGCCAGCACGATCTAGCGCGATAGGTGTCGCGTATGACGGACCCATTAGCATGTCTTCCCACACGTCAATTGCAGCAAACGCGTAGCTCTTGATGTAGCCCAATGGTGTGTAGCCTAGCTCTTTTGCTCGGCTCTCTGTCATCATAAGCACTGCAGAAGCACCATCGGTAAGAGGTGTGGCATTTGCCGCAGTTACAGAGCCGTACTTTTTGTCGAATACTGGGCGAAGTTTCGCGTAGCCCTCAAGCTTTGAATCGAAACGTACGTTGTTATCGCGCTCAAGTGCACCTTTATACGGTTCAGCATAAGCGGTCATCACTTCACTAGACAGTTTGCCAGCTTCCCAGCTTTCCGCCGCTAGGCTGTGCGAGCGATGTGCAAGCTTGTCTTGCTCTTCACGAGAAATTTGATGCGTTTTCGCCATTTGCTCTGCCGTTTGTCCCATGGACAAACCTGTAGAGTACTCAGCGACAGCAGGAGGAACTGGTGCTAGGTCTTTTAAACTTAAACGTTTAAAGATGTTTAGCTTTTGGCCAAGAGTTTTGGTTTTCTGCAAATCAACCAAAGCGCGTGCAAGGTTCTTAGACACACCGATAGGTGATACTGACGTTGAATCCGCACCACCAGCAATACCTACTTGTATCGTCCCTGCCATCATGCTTTCAGCAATGTTGACCGTTGACTGAAAGCTCGTCGCACATGCACGAGATACACTGTAAGCGTCAGTATGAACATTCATGCCCGTGCCAAGCACGATTTCGCGCGCGATGTTTGGTGCTTCAGGCATTTGCACTACCTGACCATAAACAACCTGATCAACCCATTCTTTTTGAACACCATGGCGAACGAGGAGTTCGTTTACGACCATTTTACCTAAATCAACAGCTGGAACGCCGTGGAAGTATGTAGCCATTTTCGCAAACGGAGTACGCAACCCTGCGACAATGGCGATGCGATCACCCTCTCGGGTAGTAACTGATTGTTTTGTTGCCATAATGCACCTAAATTAATGACCAACTTCACTTTTAACTCTACGAATGCAAAGTGGTCTGACCTGTAATAAACCCGATTTTTACAAACTATGAACAAAATAGCAAATAATGCAGGGGTAAGGGCAACATAAATGAACCTAAATTTTGTCTTTCTCGTTGAATTCGCGCCTTAATAACGTACGAAATTGAAACCAACGCTTTGAGTGCCCTACCAGATATCGCATTTTTATTACTGTTTGACGACTTGAAGAAAGATGAAATGAACCTTATATGGAAATGAAAGTCTGTTTTGTGTCATTGTGACGGACAAAAGCGTTTTAAATTAGATATGCAATCTATTTTCAGCTAAGTCGTTTAATTTTTTATCTAAGCGATCACAAGATTTGATATTACGTAACGCTTTCGTCCAACTGACACTTCCTGATAACGAGAACTCAAACGGAAATTTTGCATTATGGCAGCAGCGCAGTTTCAACAGTTACACGCTTATTTAGACCAGCAGATCATTGGTCAGCATGCGTTAACCAAAAGCCTTCTTATTGCTCTTTTGGCCGACGGCCATCTACTGGTAGAAGGTCCGCCGGGGCTTGCAAAGACAAGGGCAATCAACGCACTCGCTAACGGTATAGACGGTGACTTTCATCGCGTGCAATTCACTCCTGACCTTCTACCCGCGGATTTAACTGGAACGGATATTTACCGCCCAGAGACCGGCGAGTTTGTTTTTCAAAAGGGGCCGCTCTTCCACAACCTAGTGTTAGCTGATGAGATTAACCGTGCGCCGGCCAAGGTGCAGTCGGCCCTGCTTGAGGCCATGGCAGAGCGTCAGATTACGGTGGGCAGTAAGACCTACCCTCTTCCTCCGCTATTTTTGGTAATGGCAACCCAAAACCCGCTTGAACAGGAAGGAACGTATCCACTACCTGAAGCGCAGCTAGACCGATTCTTAATGCATGTGGACATTGATTATCCCGGCGCCGAGACAGAATTAGAAATATTGCGTTTAACCAGAGGTGAAGCGCTCTCAGAGCCACCGGTTACGCCGCCTACGCTTACGCAAGACGATATTTTCACATCGCGTAAAGAAGCGTTGTCCTTGTATATGGCGCCCGAATTAGAACAATATTTGGTTCAATTGATCATGGCCACACGTCAGCCTGCAAAGTTTGACGCTGACTTGGGACAATGGATTGCAATGGGAACAAGTCCTCGAGCAACGATCAGCCTAGACCGGTGTGCTCGCGCTCATGCATGGCTGAGCGGCAGAGATTTTGTTGGCCCTGACGATATTCAAGCCGTGGTGCACAACGTGCTTCGCCACCGAATTATTCTGTCTTATCAGGCCGAGGCAGAAGGCGTAACGATTAACGACGTACTCGATAAGATTGTTGCCACTGTTGCAGTTCCTTAAGCTATGGTTAACGTACAAACGCAGCTAAGTAAGCTGCAAAGCAACGGTGTCTCGCTGTCTACTGGGGAGTTGCTACGCTATCAGCAATTAGCCAAACTGTTTAGCTTGGCGCCAAAACGTATGCCACAAGCTAAACTTGCCGGGAGCTACCTTACCAAGCACAAAGGTCGCGGCATGGAGTTTGATGAGGCACGTCATTATCAACCTGGTGACGATATTCGCGCTATTGATTGGCGCGTTACCGCGCGCACAGGTAAAACTCACACCAAAGTGTATCGGGAAGAACGAGAGCGCCCGGTTTTTCTTTTCTGTGACTATTTACCTTCAATGGCTTTTGGCACGCAATTACTCACTAAAGCAGTGCAGGCTGCGCACGTCTCCTCATTAATTAGCTGGTCTGCTGCCGCTCGCGGCGATAAGGTGGGCGCGCTGGTATTCAACCAGCAACAGCACAAAGAAATTAAACCGCTTACTCGCAAAAAAGCCGTACTGCACGTTTGCCATGAACTTATTGCGCTACACGAACAAAGTGCGCAATCGAAGCATGACAAAGTAAAGGACGAACAAGCCTTCGCCGATGCATGCGCGCGGGCAAGGCGTTTAGCCAGGCCGGGAAGTTTGGTGTATCTCGTGTCAGACTTTCAGCATTTAAGTAGCCAAGCTATCCAGCACTTGAGTCACTTAACGAGGCATTGTGAAGTCAGGGCTATCATGATTAACGACCCCATAGAACATGCCTTACCGCAGACAAACTCACTGCAAACCGTCAGTGTTTCAGACGGTGAAAATCAACAGCGCTGGGTTTTAGGTGACAATACCGAGCAACAGCAATATCAAAGATGGCGAAGCGAACACTACAGCGCGATTTACGAAACATTGCGTAAAAACAACATCGCTCGATTCAGTGTCTCTGCTGGCCTTCCACTAGACGAACAGCTTCAGAGTATGCAACAAGAACAACGATTGGAGCTTAATTAATGCAGAGCAACAATCTTTCATCCAATGTTTTATCGAGTCTTTTATCTCGTTATGCTCAAACGATGCCATCGGCTAATCAAATGCCAATGCCTCCCCAGCAGCCAGACCCGCTTGCTCAGCTTCGCGATATACACGTACCCGAAGAGGTGAATATTTGGCCATTAGATTGGGGATGGTGGGTACTTATCGCTGTAGTTTTATCAGTCCTATTTGGTCTCTATAAAGCTATTACTGCTCACATACGTCATAATAAGGCCCGCAAACAAGCTCTAGCATTAGTAGAATCCATTTCAGAAAAACAAAACAATTGGCCTGTGGCGTTAAACTCTATTCTAAAACGCACGGCTATGAGCTATTACCCAACTCAGCAAGTAGCTGCGTTATACGGAAAACAGTGGCAAGCGTTCTTAACGTCGTCCTTAAAAAGCAGCGATAAAGAGCTTGAAGGTGGATTAGCAAAATTAGTAAGCAATATTTATCAAGCCACCCCGAATCCAAGTGATTTTGAAACCTGTAAAGGGGCAGTGAAAAATTGGCTTTCAAAAGCGAAATTGCCAAAAGATAAACATACCTCCGACAGTCTCGTTGATGAAAAAGTAACGGAGGCGCATCATGCTTAATTTCGCTTGGTGGTGGGTCTTCTTCGCTCTTCCCTTGCCTATCATCGTACGCCTGCTTTCTAAAAAAGCGCAAGATATGCCCATGGCTGCACTACGGGTTCCGAGCTTGCGACCTGGTGATGTGTCAGAGCAAACCCAATTGAAACAAACCAAAATACCGCTCATTGTCAGTAGCTTGATATGGCTATTGCTGGTGACAGCTGC
The DNA here is from genome assembly GCF_009811415.1 of Alteromonas sp. KUL106. GTDB lineage: Bacteria > Pseudomonadota > Gammaproteobacteria > Enterobacterales > Alteromonadaceae > Alteromonas. The sequence continues at coordinate 33,753 of NZ_BLIG01000018.1, forward strand.
CGCGCGCCCTCAATGGTTAGGGGAACCTGTAAGCATACCGAACGAGGGTCGAGAGATGATGTTGGCGGTAGACTTATCGGGCAGTATGAAGATAGATGACATGCAGCTCAACGGCCGGCAAGTGAATCGTTTAACCATGACAAAGTCCGTTGTTTATGACTTTATTCAGCGTCGCGTTGGCGACAGAATTGGTCTTATTTTATTTGCCGATACCGCATACGTTCAGGCGCCATTGACCTATGACAGAGATACTGTTTCAACACTCCTGAGTGAAGCTGTCATTGGATTGGTCGGTGAGCAAACGGCCATAGGCGATGCGATAGGTTTAGCGGTAAAGCGCTTTGACGAACGGGATGAGTCAAATAACGTGTTAATTCTTCTTACCGATGGGCAAAATACCGCAGGAAATATTACGCCTGAACAAGCGAAAGAGTTGGCGATAAGTAAAGGCGTGAAGGTTTACACCATTGGTGTAGGTGCCGATAAAATGCTGATCCAAAGCTTTTTTGGTAGCCGACAAATAAACCCATCGCAAGAGCTTGATGAAGGCATGTTAACTGACATTGCAACGTCCACTGGCGGCCAATATTTTAGGGCTCGAAATGCCCAAGAGCTTCAAGCCATTTATCAGCAACTTGATGCGCTTGAACCTATTGAGGGTGAAACTCGCAAAATGCGTCCATTGAGCGCACTTTTTTATTATCCTCTTGCGGCGGCGATTTTACTGTCAGCACTGTGGGCATTTGTGACGATTCTTGTGTCCTCATTCCGCTGGTTTACACAAAGACGAAACAGCTTCTCCACGCAACAACCGATGTCAGCCGATGAAATACAAGCGACTCAAGCCGCTCAAACAAATAAGGAGACGAAATAATGGAATTCGACTTCTTAAATCAATTTCATTTTTTACGCCCCGAATGGTTCATTGCACTAATTCCGCTTATATTGCTTGTGGTTTTAATTAGAAAAACCACAGCTAAACAATCGGGCTGGCAATCAGTGATCCCTTCTCATCTATATCAATACATGGTGATTGGAAAAACCGAAATGGGCGCAAAACCGCCAATGTGGATGCTTGCTTTTGTGTGGATTGTCAGTGTGATAGCGCTCGCTGGCCCAACGTGGGAGCGTCTGCCGCAGCCAGTTTACCAGTTAAAAATGGGGCACGTTATAGTCATAGATATGTCGCTATCCATGCGCGCTACCGATATGACGCCAGACAGGCTCACTCGTGCCAAATATAAAGCGATAGACCTCGTCAACGCTATTGGCGAAGGTGAAATGGGCCTAGTTGCTTACGCTGGCGATGCATTTGTCATTAGCCCACTAACCGAAGACGCTGGCAATATCACAACCCTTATCCCAAGTCTTTCTCCTGAAATTATGCCTGTGCCAGGAAGCGACCCTCTCCTTGGAATAGAGAGTGCGTCTGAGCTTCTTACTAATGCAGGCTATAACTCAGGTATGATCTACTGGATTACTGACGGTGTAGAGTTGGAACAACAACAAGAGCTTCAAGAATACGTGGCCTCTATTCCTTTTACCGTAAATGCGCTTACCGTTGGAACGTCAGAAGGCGCGCCAATTCGCCAGCAAAGCGGTGAGCTCTTAAAAGACTTCACCGGCAGCATAGTCATACCCAAGCTAAATGAAAGCGCAGTAAAAGGCGTAGTAAAAACAAGCGGCGGACGCTTTGAATCCTTTACCTCTAACGACGCCGACATTGATGCCCTCGCCTCGGTATCTTTGCTTGATAAAAGCGACAGCGAAGAGAACGAAGAAGAAAGTAATTTACAAGGAGACCAGTGGAAGGAAGTTGGTCCCTACTTGTTGCTTTTACTTCTTCCATTTGCGGCCTTTGCATTTAAACGCGGTCTAGTGTTCATCGTGTTGGTGGGTCTACTTAGCCCCGCTATGATGAAAAACGCCCATGCTTTGCAAAACAGTGTCGTACAGAGCCCTCAAACCTTACAAAGCACACGCGCACCTCAAGGCGTCCAAGAGACAGCAAATAAACCTGACTCACTTTCATGGTGGCAAACGCCGTTTATGAATGATAATCAGGAAGCATTGAACAGCTACCAGAGAGGTAAATATAAAGACGCCGTTAACCAGTTTAATGACGACGAGTGGAAAGCATCATCACTCTATAAATCAGGTGACTATGAAGGTGCATTAAGTGCCTACAAAAATATTCCTGGTCCCGAGAGCCTTTACAACCAAGGTAATGCACTGGCAAAACTCGGAAAGCTTGAAGACGCGATTAAGAAATATGATCAAGCGTTAAACGAAGCACCCGATTTTAACGATGCAAGAACCAATAAACAGATTGTCGAAGATTTGCTGAAACAGCAGCAACAGCAAAATCAGGATCAAAATCAGAGCGAAAAGGGTGATGATGGCGAACAGAGTGACTCGCAAGATAATGGCCAAGATAGCCCTGATAACTCTGACAACTCTGATAGCCCTAATAGCAAACAACAATCAGGGGACCAGAACAATCAGGAAGGTTCAAATGATCAGAATGATCAGCAAGACAACACTGAGGGACAGCAGTCTGACCAAAGCCAAGCTAACGATGAACAACAAAATGGCGAAAATAACTCGCCACAGTCTGATGATTCGGACATGAACGGCCAAAACGAGCCATCAGACTCTCAGCAGCAAAATGCAGAACAAGAACAGTCTGACCAAGGTGATAGCGCACAGCAAGACAGCGCGCAAGCACAAGATGACAAAGAGCAAGAAAAACGTGAGGCTCAGACAATGCAAGGTCAAGAAGCCGAGCTCACTGATGCAGAAAAAGAAGAACTGCAGCGAATGGAAAGTTTAATGCGTCGCGTGCCAGACGACCCAGCATTCTTACTAAAACGAAAAATGCAGCTAGAAGCACAAAAACGTCAGCGTCAACGTATGCCTTCAAATCGGAGTGATTGGTAGATGAGAGCCTTATTACAATCTACACGTATAGTTTTTTTATTAACCCTACTCGTAAATACGGCGGCTTATGCCGATGTAAATTCTCTGGAAGCCACCATTGATAGAAACCCTGTCATGTTGGACGAAGCTATTCGCTTAACCGTTACGGCGGACGGCAGCGCAGACAGAGATGCCTTTGACAGTTCTCCCCTACTCAAAGACTTTGTTGTCGGCAGAACATCGGTAAGTAGCCAAACTTCAATCGTTAATTTCGACACTAAGCGCACTACCGTCTGGACCACCACACTATTTCCTCGTAAGGAAGGCACGTTTACCATTCCTTCACTAACCATTGAGGGAAAATCTACCCAGCCTATTCAGGTTAGAGTTATTCCGGTCCAAGAACACAATAACGTGGCACGAGACTATTTTGTTACGACAGATATCGACTTGAAAGAGGCTTATCTAAATCAGCAGCTTCTTTATACGGTTAAGCTTTTTCTTTCCAGTAACATTGAGCGCGGCAGTCTACAAGCGCCAGAAATGCAAAATGCGGAAATTACCCAGCTGGGAGAAGATAAACAATATACCGATATCGTAAACGGCAGAAGGTATCAGATCATTGAGCGTCAATTTGCTGTTGTGCCTCAAGCATCTGGTGAGTTCACGCTTAGAGGCCCTATTTTTACTGGCGAAGTTATGGCTGCCAATACTAACCAACGTTTTGGCTTCTTTAACCGTACCCAGCAAATCAATCGCGTTGGGCCTGATATAACGGTGAACATTAAACCGATCCCTCAAGGTATAGATTACCCTTGGCTCCCTTCTGAAATGGTGCGCGTGGATGAAGAATGGCCGCAAGGTGATAGCTTTGTCGCAGGTGAGCCAGTTACGCGTATTATTACGCTAACTGCGCTCGGCGTGGTAGAAGAACAGCTTCCTGATATTCCTGAGTTTTATCCGCCAAACTTTAAGCTATATCCAGATCAATCTAATACAACGACGGTCGAAAAAGACCAAAGCCTAATTTCGCAACGCCAAACGTCGCTGGCGATTATTCCAACGCAGCCGGGAAGTTTTGTTTTACCTGAAATTACTATCCCTTGGTTTAATACGCTCACTCAGCAAACAGAGTATGCCACTATTCCTGCCCGCTCGATTTCGGTAGCACCAGCGACGGGAGCAAATAATGCCAATACCCCGAATACGCCACTAACGAGCAGTGCAACCGCAGAAGATATTAAAAACGACATTCCGTCAACTGCAGCTCAACCAACCGTGAATGCGGGCAATGAGAACAAGCCGTTAAATAGTGACTCAAGTGACCTAAAAACTAGCGAAAACGCGCAACTTAATTGGATGGTAAGTGGTGTACTACTTGCGCTGTTTGTTATTGCACTTACAGGATGGTTATTGACCTACAGAAAACTTAAACAGTCACAGTTAATTGGACAGAACATAGGCACCGGACAACGCCTTCATCCTTTGGAACAGATGGATGAAAAAGCACACTTTCATCATTTAATGGCAGCAATAAAGGCGAAGGACATGCGCTCACTCTCACCTGTTCTTAAGCAATGGTTAAATGTGTTGACGTCGGGTAACGCGCCGCTCTCACAGTTTGAAGGTATCAACCGTGTGATTAATGAGCTTTATGCTCTGCGTTTTTCAGCCAATAAAGCAGACACGAGCGCTCAATCTAAACAAGTTACTCAGGCTCTAGACAAACTTTCACATGAAATTGAGCAAACACGGAGCGAGTGGAAGCAAAAAGACACAAAGAACCGCCACACGCTGTCCAACTTGTATCCTGCTTCATAAAACGCATTTCATTTGCGAATACACTGAAATTAGCGTAATCAACCCCTTGCATTAAAATAAATCACAGTGGCAGGGGGTTCGCTTAAACATTGACGATGTTCAGTAAACAGCGGAGCTACGGGCTCTATCGCCCTCTGAAGATTTATCACTCTTTTAGTTTTTAGCTTGAAGCTCGAAGCTTGTAGGCAACAATAACAACCAATAAAACGCGACGGGGAACAAAATGAAAAAAACACTGTTAAAGCTTACGCCAATTGCGTTAGCGATCACTACATTAACCGCTTGCTCTCCAGCAAGTGAAACCGCTAAAACTGCGCCGGAACCCATTAAAACAGAACAGCCTGCTGGACAGTCTGAGTCTGAACGCCTTAATGCGTTTTTCGAACGTACTTTCGAAGAAGATCTCAAACGGTCGCCGCTATTTCAAAGCTACTTAGGCAAAAAATGGGACTACGACAAGTGGGATGATATCAGTGATGAAGAGGCTGATGCCCGTATTGCTATCGCCAAAAACCGACTAGAAACGCTCGATAGCTTTGACACCAACAAGTTAACTGACCAAGAACAGTTGAGCTTACGCCTTTACAAACTCGGCATTGAACGTGACTTAGCTAACGACAAATTTAGACATCACCGCTATATTGTGCATCAATTTCGCGCTGCGCACACTCAGGTACCCAGCTTCCTTATCAATATTCACAGTGTAAAAAGTACGGAAGACGCTCAGGCCTATATTGGTCGATTAGACAACGTGCGTACCTACTTCGACCAGGTTATTGACCAAATGAAGGTGCGCGAACAAGCTGGTGTATTCCCACCTGCATGGGCCTACGACCAAATGATTGTCGCGTCGAAAAACGTAATAACTGGCGCGCCATTTGATGCAAGCGAAACGTCTTCTACTATCTGGGAAGATTTTCAAAACAAAGTAAACCGTCTTGATATTACAGAGGCCGAAAAAACTACCCTTTTAGGTGAAGCCAAAGCGGCGCTAGTAACCTCGGTTCTACCCTCATATGAAAAGTTTATTGAAGCACTAGCCCATCAGCGTGAAATAACACCTGAAGGTGATGGTGTGTGGCGTTTGCCAAATGGTGATAAATGGTATCAAAATCGCCTTAACTGGTTCACCACCACTGACCTTACTGCTGATGAAGTTCACCAAATTGGCTTAGACAATGTAGAACGCATACATAACGCCATGCGCGACATTATGAAACAGGTGAATTTTGAAGGCACGCTCCAAGAATTTTTTGTTTTCATGCGTGAAGACGATCAATTCTATCTGCCCTCAACCGATGAAGGCAGACAGCAATACCTTGATATGGCGAAAACAGCCATAGACGACATGCGAGAAGCTATTCCTGAATACTTCGGTATTCTGCCAGAGGCCCCTATGATTGTTAAACGGGTTGAAGCGTTCCGTGAACAATCGGCAGGCAAAGCGTTTTATCAAAGCCCTGCACAGGACGGCAGCCGTCCGGGAATTTATTACGCCAACCTGTATGATATGAAGGCTATGCCAACTTATCAGTTAGAGGCACTCGCGTATCACGAGGGCATTCCAGGCCATCACATGCAGCGCGCAATTGCACAAGAGCTTGAGGGTGTACCTCAATTCCAGAAATTCTTGAGTTTCACGGCATACACAGAAGGCTGGGGCTTATATACCGAGGAACTCGCGAAAGACATGGGCTTTTATGAAGACCCGTATTCTGATTTCGGGCGTTTGGCTATGGAGCTTTGGCGTGCATGCAGACTCGTGGTTGATACAGGTATTCATGCGAAGAAATGGACCCGCGAAGAGGCCGTAAACTATCTTGTTGAAAACACACCGAACCCTGAATATGACGCGCAAAAAGCGATTGAGCGTTACATCGCCATGCCAGGGCAAGCGACCGCTTATATGATTGGCAAACTTAGAATCATGGAACTGAGAGAACATGCTCAGACCGAGCTTGGCGACAGATTTGATTGGAAAGGTTTCCATGACGAAGTGCTTAAATACGGTCCAGTGCCTCTTTCTATCTTAGAAGAAAACATAAACGCTTGGATCGCCTCTGTGAAAAAAGCATAGCAAGTTCGTCTTCGTAGCTTGAAAACTAGCAGTTAGTTTAAAACGCGTCTTTTGAGTAACGAAATGGCGCGTTTTTTATGTCATAGTGAAAAAAGTTTCAGATTTTGGATTTTTTTTATGCTTGGGCGAAATAAATCCGATAGCGGTCAGGTCTTATCGGGTATGAAAGCAAAACACCAAAGATACGAAGCGCTTGTAAAGGCTTTCCATGCCGATATTTACCGCTATGCATTCTGGCTTATTAAAGACCAGAGCATTGCCGAGGATGTCGTTCAAGAAACCTTCTTACGCGCTTGGCGCTCTTTAGACGCCCTTAATGATGAAAAGGCGGCGAAGTCGTGGTTGATTACCATTCTTCGCCGTGAAAACGCCCGTAGGTTTGAGCGCAAGCAACTCGATACGGTAGATATTGACGACTGCCATATACAAGACGATACCCAGCACGCAGACGGCGACTTAAAAGATAGAGAGCTTCAGCGACTACTAGGCGGATTGAGTCTTGAATATCGCGAACCTTTAATACTTCAGCTCCTTTTTGGGTTTAGTGGCGAAGAGATTGCCAATCAACTCGGGCTCAACAAGAACACCGTGATGACTCGCCTTTTTAGGGCAAGGAATCAGCTCAAAGAGGCATTAGAGAAACAAAATGAACAGAGAGGTCGTGTAAATGGATGAATTAGAATTTAGGCGTCGAATCTACGCCGATCCAGAAACGACTGACAGTGATGTTGTAGAAGCGGCAAAAGAAGATGAAAGCAAGCGCAGTTTCTGGAATGAACAAAAGCAGTTCGACAAACAGTTAAAGCAAGCTTTAAAAGTGGATGTTACGGAGGACCTTGCCAGTAAACTCATTTGGCAACAGTCGGCAGACGAATTCACCCGTTATAAACGCAGAAGCCGCTGGTATCTAGCCATGGCCGCGTCCGTTGCTTTTACCGTGGGCATTGGGCTTACCATGTGGTATCACCAGCCGCTTAGCCTTGGTGGGCAAGCGCTTGCGCACATGCAGTATGCAGAAATGGAACACGCACACTCATTGCTTCCAGTTGACTTGAATATGGTCAACGCAAAACTCGCAAGCTTCGGCGGCAGCTTTAGTGAAATGTTAGATGGCGTAGAAGTCGCGAACTATTGCCATTTGAGCACAGTGAGAAGCCTCCACCTTATAGTGAATACACCTCAAGGCAAGATGTCAGTATTTGTGGTACCAGAGCGCGGCGATATTCGCGTACCTAGCGAATTTAAAGATAGTCAGTACCGCGGCGAGAGCATTAAAATGAAGCGTGCCAATATAATGATTGTGGGTGATAAAGACGCCGATCTCAGCGGGATTAAAAAGGCAGTGTCAGAGAGAATTCAATTTTCAGCCTGACGATTACGGTAATTGGCCCCCCGCTCCAATGATCCTTTACCATAGACTTTTCACTTTATCGGCCCACTGTGGCCGATTTTTTTGCCTAAAATTAAGGTGAAAACCTGTCCAATAAAACTTATAATTTTGGAATTAAAACGTTCGTTTCAAAAATGAATTCGCTTTTCAGCCTATCCGCAGTATAGAGGTAGCAAATACTATGACCGCTTGGTGTCGTTTTACAAGGCTAATCTTGTGTCTATTGTTGCCTTTGACGACTTGTTTTTCTTTACGCGCACAGAGCTCCGATATCAAAAACGCTTTAAGGTTAGAGAAACTTGACGGCTATAGTCACATTGCAGCCACAACCATCTATCATTGGAACACACCAAGTAATGTGAGCAATACTGATATTACTTTAATGATTGAAGAATCAGGCTTACAGGATGATAAACAAAGTGAAGGAGTGATTTTTAGACATTTATTAGCCACTTCTACCGCAAATGATGTTGATTCCCAACGAGTTCCGATTTTCGTTAAAGAGCCGTTATTAGATAAACACTGGCAAGAGCTAAAAGCGCTTATGCCTGAACTCTTCGTTGCTGCAAAGGCGTATTACATATATGCAAGGGCGGTTAACGACTTTGACGGTTCTTCTCTGCGTATCAACGAAACTGTGCCTGCATTGAGACGTTTGAAACTTGAAGCTCTGGATACGGGTAGTAAAACAGCTACCGCAATAGCGAGTATATGGCTGGCTATGGAGCTTAATTTAACCAATCCTATTCAGGCCATTAATGAACTTGAATATGCGTTGGCGCACCTTCCTCATTATTCACCAGACAAAAACTTACAAAATGCACTATCAAAAACTATCGCGCATGATTGGCTCAGAGATGCCTACCTCGAGCTCTTCGTTCCGAGTAGAGCCTTCTACCACTCCCAGCAAATTCTTGATAGTAAAGAACAGGCTGAAAGCAGCGTAGTCACTACTTGGGCTTTCTTTTCGGCGATAGACGCATTACTTGTTCAAAACAGTTTTGACGATGCTTTAGCTTTGGTAGAGGACGCCGTAGATTATGTATCTAGGGTAAATTCATCACACGAGAAGCTGTTGATATATGTTCAAAAGCTTCGTGCTATTGTTTTTCAGAAAGGTGAAGGTTATGAGAACGCAGCACAAAAAGTCATGGAGCAAATTAGACAACTCGATACTTCAAAAGTGAAGGAAAAAACTCAAGAACTCTCTGTCTACGCAGATGCACTTTACTCAGCGGTACTGAATGATGAAGCAAAGTTCAATGAGTCAGTTCAGCAATATAAAAATATCGTTCTAGCAAAAACCGTCGATTCAGGTTTTAAACAGAAGATTAAGCTCAAAATGGAGCTCGAACTCTCAAGACTCTACGATGCTGCGGGCAATTATGAAAAAGCGTACGAGCACTCTCAGTCCTACAATAAATTGCTCGTTGCAAAAAACACGGAGCGATTTAAATTTTCTTCATCTTACTTCACAGATAATTTGGCAGAAGATATTGAATTAGCGCACTATCGGCAGAAAGAGTTAACTACACTACGAAATGAAAGAAACGGTCTTTCTACCGATAAAGAAGCCATGAAAACCACGATTTTCGCGTTGATATTAGTGATTCTACTTATTCTCACCCTGTGGCTTTGGGTCGCTAAAAAACAAAGCGATTTACTTGCTGAGCGGGACTCTCTTACTGGCGCCCTCACCCGTCGGGCCATGTTGAACAGCTTGAAGAAATCGCTAAAAAGTAACAAAACCTCGTGTATCGCCCTTCTTGATGTTGATAATTTTAAAAAGATTAATGACAGATACGGCCACATCGTGGGCGACGAAGTGCTAACTACATTTACCCAAATCATTCAAAATAGAATTCGCAAATCAGATAAGCTCTGCCGATATGGTGGTGAGGAGTTTTTAGTTTATTTCTCTGACACTGATGAAAAATCAGCCAAACGGATCCTTGATGAGCTCAATGTTGCGCTTTCCCGTCAAAAATATTGGAACGGCACTGATGAGAAGTTTTCTGTCAGCTTTTCTTCTGGGATTCTGGATGTAAAGGGTGAGACCAACTTAGACACGATTATTAAAGCGTGTGACGATTTGCTTTACAGAGCAAAACGCGAGGGGCGAGCTCGCGTAGTCTCTCTATCATTTTAATTGTCGGCCAAACTTTATTTACACGTAACCGTATAGAAAATATGCAAGGTCACTGACTGACGTAGAGACTCTGAGTCAGAGGTGTTAGCATGAGAAAAAAATCATAGGGAATTTATATGGCTACTGGCACGATAATCTCGTTGGGTTTGTATTTTATTGTAATGTTAGGAATAGGGCTTTTTGCCTATCGGCAGACAGACACCAACGTAGAGGGCTATATGCTCGGCGGCCGCCAATTAGGCCCCGCGGTAACCGCACTTTCAGCAGGTGCTTCAGACATGAGTGGATGGATGCTCATGGGTTTACCCGGCGCGATGTATGTATCAGGGTTGTCCGCGGGTTGGATTGCAGTAGGCTTAACATTGGGCGCTTTAGCTAATTATATGTTGGTTGCTCCACGCCTTCGCGTCTATACCGAAGTGGCCAACAACTCTATTACCCTCCCCGACTATTTTGAAAATCGCTTCGCCGACAACACGCGTTTATTGCGCGTTATAGCCTCTGTGGTTATCGTTGTCTTCTTTACGCTTTACACTTCCTCTGGCGTTGTCGCAGGCGGCAAATTGTTCGAAACTTCTTTCGGATTAACCTACGAAACTGGGTTATATGTTACCGCTGGCGTTGTTGTAGCGTACACATTGGTGGGCGGCTTCATGGCAGTGAGCATGACTGACTTCGTACAAGGCTGCATCATGTTTGTATCGCTTATTATGGTGCCTGCCGTTGTTATTAATGAGTTGGGCGGGATCGGCGCGTCAATTGACGCATTAGATACCATAAACCCGGCGCTTTTCGATGCATTTATGGACGCGTCTACCAATGAAGCACTAAGCGTAATAGGCATTGTTTCACTGATGTCATGGGGCCTAGGTTATTTTGGGCAACCCCACATTATTGTTCGTTTTATGGCTATCCGCTCAGTTAAAGATATTCCAACCGCTAGAAATATTGGTATGAGCTGGATGATAGTGTCGATTATTGGCGCATTGATGACAGGCCTTTTTGGTTTGGCTTATGTAACAGGAAACGGCAACGACATTGATCCTGAAACAGTCTTCATCTACTTATCTCAAATTCTATTCCACCCGCTTATCGGTGGCTTCCTGCTCGCTGCGATTTTAGCGGCGATCATGAGTACGATTTCTTCTCAGCTGTTGGTAACCTCAAGTTCACTAACCAGCGACTTTTATCAAGCCTTCCTAAGACGTGATGCGTCAGATGGCGAGCTCGTTATTGCTGGTCGTGTCAGCGTAGTCGTTGTCGCGCTTGTAGCAATCTATCTAGCTTATGATAGAGACAGCACCATTTTGACACTTGTAAGTAATGCTTGGGCTGGCTTTGGTGCAGCCTTCGGACCGCTTGTACTATTTAGTCTGTTTAAGCGTGAAATGACTCGCCGTGCTGCATTAGGCGGTATGATCGTTGGTGCAGTGACGGTGTTACTGTGGATTTATCTTCCTATTGAAATCGGCGGCCAAAAGCTTGGTGACTGGATGTACGAAATTGTACCCGGGTTTATTTTATCTAGCTTAACCATCATGGTTTTAAGTAAATCTGGTTCGCCAAGAGAAGGTGTGGTCGATACGTTCGACGCTTTCCAGACCAAATTGAGTGAAAGGTAAGCGAGGGATACGAAATAAGTCATTCGCAAAGGTAGTGAATAACAAGCCCTGTTTATATTATTAAACAGGGCTTTTTTCTTTTTATAGCCCTTGAAAAAATTGGCTTATGCTTCAATTGCATGACATTTTTATTTAATGGAATAAGATAGCTATTTTAAATAGCAAAATCGCATACTACTTTTGAAATTAAATATGTTATCGTTCTATGCAGAAAAATAACCCGTATATAACTTTTTTGCATATAACATAAATTCGGACTTCAAAATGACTGCTAGTATCCCGTCTGTAACGCATTTGAAACAACTCGAAGCCGAGAGTATCCAGATTTTCCGTGAGGTTGCTGCTGAGTTTGAAAACCCAGTAATGCTGTACTCTGTAGGAAAAGACTCTTCTGTACTGCTTCACCTTGCCCGTAAAGCGTTCGCGCCCGGCAAAATTCCTTTCCCACTATTACACGTAGATACCACGTGGAAGTTTGGTGAAATGATTAAGTTCCGTGACGAACAAGCTAAGAAGCACGGTTTTGATTTGCTTGTTCACATCAATGAAGAAGGTGTGAAAGCTGGCGTTGGCCCATTTAGCCATGGTTCAGTAAAACATACTGACATCATGAAAACCCAATCACTTAAGCAAGCGCTGAACAAATATAAGTTTGATGCTGCGTTTGGTGGTGCTCGACGCGACGAAGAAAAATCTCGCGCTAAAGAGCGTGTATATTCATTCCGCGACAGCAACCACCGCTGGGACCCTAAGAACCAGCGCCCAGAGCTTTGGAATATTTACAACTCTCAGGTAAACAAAGGCGAAAGCATTCGTGTGTTCCCAATGTCTAACTGGACTGAACTAGATATCTGGCAATACATCTACCTGGAAAACATCGATATTCCACAACTTTATCTTTCTAAGCCTCGCCCAGTGGTTGAGCGTGACGGCGTTCTTATTATGGTTGATGACGACCGCATGCCGCTTGAGGAAGGTGAAGTACCAGAAATGCGCTCTGTGCGTTTCCGTACCCTAGGCTGCTACCCACTGACTGGTGCAGTAGAGTCAAAGGCGGCTACCCTGCCTGAAGTTATTCAAGAGATGTTGCTGACCAAGACGTCTGAGCGCCAGGGTCGTGTTATCGACCATGACAGCGCAGGCTCTATGGAGAAGAAGAAAATGGAAGGGTACTTCTAATGGCCACCGACAATGTTGTTTGGCATAAACACGAAGTCAACAAGACCACTCGCTCTAACAAGTTGGGTCAAACGCCTCGCGTGTTTTGGCTGACAGGGTTGAGCGGTTCGGGTAAATCAACATTGGCAAATTTGCTCGAGAAGAAGCTTCACGAGCAGAACAAGCACACCTATCTGCTTGACGGCGATAACGTGCGCCACGGTTTGTGCGGCGACTTAGGTTTTAGCGATAAAGATCGCGTTGAAAACATTCGTCGCATTAGCGAAGTCGCCAAGCTATTTGTGGATGCCGGTACCATTGTGCTTACCGCTTTTATATCGCCATTCAAAGCTGACCGCGACTATTGCCGTGGCCTACTTGAAGACGGTGAGTTCGTAGAAGTGTTTGTTGATACGCCACTTGAAGTGTGCGAGAAACGCGACCCTAAAGGGCTATACAAAAAAGCGCGCAGCGGTGAAATTAAGGACTTCACAGGCATTGATTCTGCCTACGAAGCACCTGAAGCGCCGGAAGTACACTTAACCTATCAGGATGAACCTGCAGAGCAGACCGCAGAGCGTTTGTATGCTTTGCTTCAAGAAAAGGGATTAGTGTAATGACACAGCCTTTAAATACGCTTGCACAGAAAGTGTTAGCCATCGCCAAAGAAGCTGGCGATAAAATAATGGCAATCTATGAAAAAGATTTTGCCATTTATGAAAAGCAGGATACCAGCCCGCTAACTGAAGCTGATCTTGCCGCACACAACGTTATTGTTAGCGCCCTAGAAGCGGAATCTGAATTACCGATTCTGTCTGAAGAATCAGCAGATATTTCGTGGGATGAGCGTAAAACGTGGTCGTCATATTGGCTGGTTGACCCGCTAGATGGCACCAAAGAGTTTATTAAGAAAAACGGTGAGTTTACGGTAAACATTGCACTTATCGAAAACGGCAAACCGACTATGGGTGTGGTTTACGCGCCAGCACTTAACAAAAGCTATGTAGGCATTGTAGGTGAAGGTGCATGGACCGAAGTGAATGGCGAGTTTACCGCTATTTCTGCACGCAAGCACGATGGTGCAGAAGTGTGGAAAGTAGTCGGCAGCCGCTCTCACCAAAGCCCTGAGATTCAAAATTTATTGGCACAGCTAAGAGGTGAAACCGAGCTTGTGGCGATGGGCAGTTCACTGAAGCTTTGCTTAGTGGCTGAGGGCGAAGCACATCTTTACCCTCGATTAGGCCCAACATCTGAATGGGATACGGGTGCAGCGCACGCAGTCGCACTCGCGGCTGGTGCGAACGTAACGGTACTAGACCCCGAAAATCCATTAGATGATAACGCTGACGCTCTTACGTATAACCAAAAAGAGTCTGTGTTAAACCCCTTTTTCCTTGTGAGCGCATAACATGAACAATGAAAACGAATTATTAAGACAGGACATTCTGTCTTACCTAGAGCAACACGAAAAGAAAGACATGCTACGTTTCCTTACCTGCGGTAGCGTAGACGACGGTAAAAGTACCCTTATTGGTCGCTTACTTCACGATTCAAAAATGATTTATGAGGACCAACTTGCTGCTATCACAAAAGACAGCAAAAAGGTGGGAACGACGGGTGAAAAAGTTGATCTTGCTCTTCTTGTAGACGGTCTTCAATCAGAACGTGAACAAGGTATTACGATTGACGTAGCATATCGCTACTTCTCTACTGACAAGCGTAAATTCATTATCGCTGACACACCAGGACACGAGCAGTACACACGTAATATGGTAACCGGTGCATCCACGTGCGACCTGGCTATTATTCTTGTTGATGCCCGTGGCGGCGTTAAAGTACAAACAAAACGTCACTCTTTCTTAGTTTCTCTTCTAGGCATTAAGCACGTGATTGTTGCAATCAACAAAATGGACTTGATGGACTATTCAGAAGAGGTATACAACCAAATTCAGGAAGACTACCTGAAGTTTGCTGAGCAGCTTGATATTCCTGATATTCAGTTTGTTCCGATTTCCGCTCTTGAAGGCGACAACGTAGTAGGTAAGAGCGACAAAACACCTTGGTTTGACGGCACGCCATTAATGGAAATGCTAGAAAACATTGAAATTGGTGAAGACGACAATCATGAAGACTTCCGTTTTCCAGTACAGTACGTTAACCGCCCTAACCTAGACTTCCGTGGCTTTGCCGGTACGGTTGTTTCAGGGCAAATTGCTCCTGGAGACGAAATTACTGCGCTTCCTTCTGGTAAAAAATCTAAGGTGAAGCAAATAGTTACCTTTGAAGGTGACCAAGAACGCGCTTACGTACCTCAGGCGGTAACGCTAACACTAGAAGATGAAATTGACATCTCGCGTGGCGACATGATTGTTAAATCAGACAACTTACCGTTACTTAACACGCAGTTCAAAACACACCTTGTGTGGATGTCTGAAGAGCCGCTAATGCCAAACAAGCAGTACTTGTTTAAGTTTGCGACGAAGTCAACACCGGGCGTTGTTGCGCATATTGATAACCAAATTGATGTGAACACGCTAGAAGAAACCGACGCTATGCATCTCAATCTTAACGAGATTGGTGTGGTTGACGTTAAGTTCACGCAGCCTGTTGCCTGCGACCCGTACAAACGCAACCGTCCTACAGGCTCATTCATCGTTATCGATCGCTTAACCAATGGCACTGTTGGTGCAGGTATGATCATTGATGAAATTGCTGGCGACGCACAGCATACATCGCCAAACTTCTCTGAGTTCGAGCTTGAATTCAATGCACTAGTTCGTAAGCACTTCCCGCATTGGAACTCTGTGGATATCAGTAAACTATAAGCAGGACTGGAGCAAAATGGATGTGACCCAGTTCATCGTACTGGCAGTCTTTGCCAGTACGATATGCGCGCTGATCTTTACCAGTCAGCGCCCTTCCACTGTGTTTTCTGGTGCAGTGTTAGTATTACTGGTTACCCAGCAGTTATCTCTTGATGACATCTTGCTAAATTTAACAAACAAGGGGCTTATTACCCTTGTTTTGTTGCTTTTGGTAAGCAGCGCAATAGATAAAACCGCGTTAATCAAACGCCTAGGAAGAAAACTAGTAAGTGCTAACTTTACTCAGTCCTACTGGCGTTTGTTTTCGTTGACATTTTTGTCGTCAGCGCTGTTAAATAATACGGCCATTGTGGCAAGCCTCATTGGTCCTATTAAGCAAAACCAATATCATCCTGCCTCACGATTATTAATACCGCTCTCGTATGCTGCTATTTTAGGTGGGACGGTCACTTTAATCGGTACGTCTACCAACTTAATCGTAGATAGCTTCTTGCAAGAACACGGTCACCCAGGGTTTAACTTTTTTGATTTCACACTGTACGGCACCGTTGCGGGGCTAAGTTGTGGTCTACTCATGTTTTTATTGCTTCCTTTACTGCCTCATATAGGCAACAAGAGCAATAACTATCACGAGTATATGGTGGAAGCCGAAGTGGAGTCAGGTTCAGAACTTATCGGCAAAACGGTAGAACAAAATCACCTGCGTAATCTGCCAGAACTCTTTTTGGTGGAAGTGGTGCGCAATGGGAATCTTATTTCTCCTGTAGGCCCTGATTTGGTGATTCTCGAAAACGATAAATTGATATTTTCTGGCAATGTCCAAAAACTTGATAGCCTTAGCCATATTAAAGGGCTAAGCATGTTTGCAGAAACCGATGGCGTGCTGCGCGAAAGTTTGACTGAAGTCGTTGTTGCCAATCGTGCTCAAGTGATTGGGCAAACGATAAAAAAACTCGGCTTTAGAGCCTTGTTCGACGCTGCTGTAGTGGCAATTCGCCGCGACGGTGAACAATTGTCAGGCAAATTAGGAGAAATAAAGCTCCAAGCCGGTGACTTTTTACTTCTCGCGACTGGCCCAGACTTCGCGACACGACAAAATTTAAATAAGAACTTTTTCATTTTGTCTGAGCAAAAAATTGCACGACCACTGACCAATAATCAGGAATGGATCACCCTTGGCGGCTTTCTTACCACGGTACTTTTGGCTGCAACTAACGTCATTTCATTAGCTATTGGCCTGCTATTTTTGGCCGCGGTGCTGATTGGGGTCAAAGTAACGTCAAATGGCGAAATGAAGCGAAACTTGCCGCTGAATTTGATTGTTGTGATCGTGGGCGCATTAAGCTTGGCCACCGCGCTTGAGAATTCAGGCGTAATAAGTACAACCACAGAAGTACTTATGCCGGTGTTATCAGGAACCGACTGGTTCATCGCTCTGTTGGTCATTTACTTGCTTACGCTTGTGTTGACCGAGTTTGTCACCAACAATGCAGCAGCGGCGCTAATGTTTCCGTTTGCCTATGGTTTAGTGCAAATTATTGGCGCGCCACTTATGCCATTTGCACTGGCAGTAGCATTTGCGGCAAGTGCCAGTTTTATCTCGCCGTTTGGCTATCAAACTAACTTGCTTGTCTACAACGCTGCAAATTATAAGTTTTCCCATTTTATAAAAATCGGACTGCCAATTTCAGTTATGTACAGCACGATTGTACTTACACTACTGAATATCACTTATCTATAGTCAGGTTAATGTCTTTTTCTAAAGGGAAGCTTTGCTTCCCTTTTTCTGTCTGGCTTCTAACACACGTTATGTATTCCATTAGTATTCACTTTCACTTACAAAAAAATGCGCTTGTTCAGAATCTTGTGCTGTACATCGCCTATAGCCAGCAGTAATCTGTGTCACTAATGTAATATCCACCCGCACAGATAGTTATTATTCGGGTGTTTATGAACAATGACTTACATACAGTCATTGCTTTACACAGTGTATGGATAGTTAATAAAAACGATGAAAAAAGGAGCAAGGGATGCACAATGTATCGAACCCTTTCCAAGCGTGTAATGATATTTTCTTTAAGCCTAATGGCGTGTTCAAGGCAATAGGAGAAAACAATAATTGGAGTTGGATGCCATTTATATTAATCATGGCCATCACGCTGGTATCACAATATCTCTATGTAAATTTTGTCGACATTGAGTGGTTCGCACAGATGAACATTGCCGCCCAAGGCGATATGAGTCCTGCGGAAGAAGAGCAAATGAAGGCATTTTTCACCCGAGATGCTTTACTGTGGTCATCAATTATCGGCGCTTTTTTTGTGCCGATTATCGTGAATGCGGTTTATGCCGTGTACGTTAATCTTGCGACTCGTTCAGACGACACCCATGTATTTGGTTTTACAGACTGGTATGGCTTTGCATGGTGGTTATCAATGCCGTACGTTCTGACAGGTTTAGTTGGCTTAGCACTGCTGCTATTTACAGGCGATCATCAAGTGGCGCCATCAATAATGGCACCCGCCTCTTTAGGCTTTATTGCAAATATCCCCATGGACTCACCGTGGTACGCGTTCGGTCAAGCGCTAAGGTTAGAACTTTTTTGGGGAATTTACCTAGCTACGGTAGGCATCTCGCAATGGACGTCTTTTCCGCTGAAAAAGGCAGCACTCATTGCAGTCGCCCCCTATGTTGTAATCTACGGCATTTGGTTAGTTGCCTTGGCAATATTCTAACCATCCCCTATTCTATCTCGACGTCTTTGTCCGATTGACTGTCAATTGGCGCTTCACCAGAGATATCACTGGTGTAGCGCTTATCTACAGAAAACGGAGCACACAAAGCTGAAGACTGGTGCTCAACGATAAACACCTAAGACCATAGCGGAAGCTGTATCGTTGGCTTACTTTCTGAGCGAAGCGGCCTAAAATACTCCTTATTTTGATAAAAAGTCGCATCTTGATTGTTATGCCATAAAGGAACACCCAGCAAGGGTAACGGCTTTAAAAGCGGTGTAGACTCAAAATAATTTAATGCTTTGATACGCGCTGTCATGGCATCGTCAACTATTGAGCGCTGCTGCCATTTATTGAGTTTACTAAAGCCATAAGGTACGGACACCGACAGCCACTTGCCCGTGAGCCCAACAAACGGTTTAAGCATCATTTCTAAGTTTGCGTGCCCAAAAATAATGGGGCTAACATTCGCGTGCCACAGCGCTCGCTTTTCAACGAAAACCCGCTCCCATTCATGCGCCGCTAACTCAGCTAAAAAGGTTTCTAGCGCCTCAGCGTCGTATAGCGAGCTTCTCTTATCTTTGTTTTCTAAGCAAATGCCCGCCTCGCTGGAGATTTGCACTCTCGTTGCAGGCTCTTCTATGGCAAGCACCACACCGCACTCATCGAAATGTGTAATGCGATTGCGCCGTGCCGTCCTGGGGTTTACGCCGTGGGTTTTAATATCATTGATATGTAGCGCATTTAACAAATATTTTGTTTTTGGAAATTGAAGCCAAATTAGGGCGTTGAATAAATCATGCCAGCTTTGCTCACGGGTGGGAACAACACCGTCTTCACTGATGATGGTTTCGTAATAACGTTGGTCTTCGTCTAAAAACTGACTTTGCCCTTTAAACAATGGGCCTTGCCAGTGCTTGTGATATTGAGCAATTAATTTGTTCAATAAATCAGGCGTTGGAAATTCATTATTACTCAGTAAGCCGAACTCTTCTAGCAGTGCCGTCACGGGTTTACTGGCATGTTTGAGCAGGTAGTCCTTACAGAAGGGTATTGAGTGTGATTGCATATCAACTATTGGTTCGTTCTGGGGTTTTCTCTATACTGGGTAGGTATTGTAGAGCAAACAGAGACTAACAATGAAAAAAATGTTTTTGCCATTACTTGTACCTACCCTTATCGGCGTAAGTGCATGCACACCTTCAAACGACAGCACCTCAACAAAAGAGTCAACACAGCAAGCCATGCCTGTGGCTTCAAACTTCGACAGTGTTTACAACAATATTTCCGATGCTGATATTCGTGAGCCACTGAAAGTACTGTCTTCAGATGAGTTCGAAGGACGTTTACCTACGACTGAAGGTGAAAAGAAGACCATCGACTACCTTGTCAGTGAATTTACTAAAGCTGGTCTAAAACCTGGCAACGGTGACAGCTTCTTGCAAAAAGTGGCGCTTATGGAAATTACCGCTGATCCAGACATGACAATGACAATTGGCGACAACAGCTTCGTTTATAAAGAGGATATGGTAGCGTCATCAAAGCGCGAGCAAAGTTCAGTATCACTTGAAGATTCAGAGCTTGTTTTTGTTGGTTATGGTGTGAATGCACCAGAATACGACTGGAATGATTACGAAGGGCTAGACGTTGAAGGTAAAACCGTCGTCATACTGATCAACGACCCTGGCTTTGAAAACCCGGAAAGCGGAAAGTTTCAGGGCACCACAATGACCTACTATGGCCGCTGGAGCTACAAATATGAAGAGGCAAGCCGACAAGGCGCGGCAGGTGCCATTATTGTTCATGAAACTGCACCTGCCTCTTACGGCTGGTCGGTTGTTGCTAACAGTTGGAGCGGTCCACAATACGGTTTAGTAAGTGCTGACAAAGGTGCCAGTCGAGTGGCCGTTGAAGGCTGGCTCACGCTGGATGCTGCGAAAAAAGTGTTTGCTGACGCAGGCCTGGATTTTGATACCGAGAAAGCTAATGCCATGAAAGGTCCGTATAACAGGGCCATGGATATTAAAGCATCGGTTACCGTTAATAACACATTCAAAAAGTCAGAGAGCAATAACGTTATTGCCACACTGCCGGGCGCCGAGTTTCCTGATGAGCATATTATCTACACGGCGCACTGGGATCATTTAGGTAAAGATGAGAGCAAAGAAGGCGACCAAATCTATAACGGCGCCCATGACAACGCGACAGGCACCGCAGCTATTTTGGCCATGGCCAAAGCCTTTTCTGAACTTACGCCTGCACCAAAGCGCTCGGTATCATTCTTAGTGGTAACCGCGGAAGAGCAAGGGTTATTAGGCAGTAAATACTATGCAAGTAACCCGGTTATTCCTATTGAGAATACCGTTGCTAACATCAATATGGACGCTATGAACGTTCTAGGTAAAACCAAAAACGTAGCCGTGGTAGGCATGGGTAAATCAGAAATGGAAGATTACCTTGAAGCCGCTGCAGCTAAACAAGGTCGTACATTGACCCAAGAAGATAGACCTGAAGCGGGTTATTATTACCGTTCAGATCATTTCAGCTTTGCCAAACAAGGTGTACCGGCACTTTATGCAGAGGGCGGTAACGAGCCCGCAGATGAAGAGACAGCCAAATACAGAAAACGTATGAACGTTATTGTTACGGGTTGCTATCATCAAGTGTGTGACCAATATCGCGACGACTGGGATTTAGGCGGTATTGTGCAGGATACCCAAATGTTATTTGATGTTGGCGTTGGCGTCGCAAATGCAGATGCTTGGCCAAAATGGAACGAAGCCAGCGAGTTTCAACGTAAAAACTAGCCTTACGAAGGGTAAGGTTATTTTATATTTTGCAAAGAGCCTCGTATGAGGCTCTTTTGTTACATAGCCCTTCATTACATAGCCTTTTATTACACAGCCACCTGTTTTTTAGCATAGGCACATCGCTTCTAGCGTGAGGATTAGGACAAAAATGTTAATAAAACGCTAATTTGAGACAAAAGGAATAAGAATTTCCATTTTCTCATCATAATGTACTTGCAATTTCCTGTCAGACTGGCACATTCAAGGCACGCGAGAAAAAGAATAAAAACAATCCTTCGCCCGCTCGTACGCGAGTACCGACAGAAAACCTCAATTTATTTTTTTCAACAAGTGAACAGAGAGAATCCGTTATATGTGTGGTATTTTCGGTATCCTTGATATCAAAACCGATGTGTCTGAACTCAGAACCCAAGCCCTCGATTTATCTAAACTATTGCGCCACCGTGGCCCTGACTGGTCGGGTATCTGGAATAATGACAATACCATTCTTTGTCACGAAAGACTGGCGATTGTCGACGTAGACACTGGCGCGCAGCCTCTTATCAGCCAAAACGATAAGCAAATTCTAGCGGTGAATGGCGAGATTTATAACCATAAGCAGCTCGCCGCAAACTTAGACGAACCCTATCCATTTAAAACTCGCTCTGACTGCGAAGTTATCCTGCCTCTTTTTCAGCAGAAAGGTGTGGACTTTATCGATGATTTAGAAGGAATGTTTGCTTTTGTTCTTTATGATGAAGAGCAAGACGCCTATCTAATCGCTCGCGACCATATAGGTATCATACCGCTATACACAGGTTATGATGAACATGGCAATTTCTATGTATCATCTGAGATGAAAGCCCTAGCTGGCGTGTGTAAAACAATTAGCGAATTTCCTCCTGGCCACTACCTGTGGAGTAAAGAAGGCAAAGTTACTAAATATTACACCCGTGATTGGATGGAATACGATAACGTAAAAGACAACACCAGCGATTTGAATGAACTGCGTGTCGCTTTTGAGAAAGCCGTAAAATCGCATATGATGTCTGACGTTCCCTACGCCGTGCTATTATCTGGTGGCCTAGACTCATCATTGGTTTCAGCTGTTGCAGCACAGTATGTAGCAAAGCGCGTTGAAGACGAAGATAAAACCGATGCGTGGTGGCCTCGCCTACACAGCTTTGCTGTAGGTCTTGAAGGCGCGCCGGATCTTAAAGCCGCTAAAAAAGTCGCGGACATGATTGGTACCGTTCACCATGAGATTCATTTCACAATTCAAGAAGGTTTAGATGCCATCCGTGATGTTATCTTTCACCTAGAAACTTACGACACAACCACGATTCGTGCTGCAACCCCTATGTACCTTATGACCCGTAAGATTAAAGCGATGGGTATCAAAATGGTATTATCAGGTGAAGGCTCAGACGAAATTTTTGGTGGTTACCTGTATTTCCATAAAGCGCCAAATGCTAAAGAGTTCCACGAGGAAACCGTGCGTAAATTAGATCGTCTACACATGTTTGACTGTGCGCGAGCTAATAAAGCAACGTCAGCTTGGGGTGTAGAAGCACGCGTACCTTTCCTGGACAAAAACTTTATCGATGTAGCCATGCGTTTAAATCCACAAGATAAAATGTGTCTTGATGGCAAAATGGAGAAATGGATCCTTCGTAAAGCGTTTGATAATGGCGAAACCTTGCCTGCAGAAGTATTGTGGCGTCAAAAAGAGCAGTTCGGTGACGGTGTAGGTTATTCGTGGATTGACTCAATTCGCGACTTTGTTGCAAACGAAGTAAGCGACCAACAACTGGCTACTGCGGAGTTCCGCTTCCCAGTGAATACGCCTGACACCAAAGAAGGCTATTACTACCGTACTATTTTCGAAAGCTACTTCCCTCAAGAAAGCGCAGCGCGCTGTGTACCGGGTGGTAAGTCTATCGCATGTAGTACTGCAGAAGCCCTTGAATGGGATGAGAGCTTTAAAAACAATGCTGATCCATCGGGTCGCTCAATGAAAGGCGTTCACGCGGGTGAATCTTAACCGCTAGCTAACCCTCTAGAAATAGTAGAAAAACGCGGCATATGTGCCGCGTTTTTTATTTGTGGCTATTTGTTTTTAACTCTCACTGAGTGGGTAGTTATACCAGTCCGCTTAGATAACTACCTATGCGGATTGGTATTATCTATGCGCGCTGCTAAAAACTAGTCTTCAATTACGTTTGGTTTGTACCAAAGCGATGAATTAGACAAGGGTGTTTCAGGTGGAAGTAAAGGGTTTTCTAACGAGAAGACCCTCCTCTCTTCCATATCTATAGACGATAAAACGGGCGCATAGGTTGCATTGAATAACTCATCGAACGAACCATCATCTATGGCTCTTTTCAGACCTGTTTCAATTAAGTTTGCTAAGGTTTTATTATTGATACTCACAAAGTAATACATGGCCGTTGGATAATACAATGCCATCGATGGTTCAAGATAAAGGTTGCTGCCTGCTCCCTCGGCCTCCAACTCAGCGCTAACTTCTATCACTGAACGTGGAAAAATATCCCCCTTCCCCTGCTTCATAAGGTCATAGGCTTCTCGAAACTCAGGTACCGTGAAAACATTAAAGCCGTTTGCCTGGAGAATTTTAGTATCTGGCCACTCTTCGCCCTGAATGGGGACAAGCTTTCGCATGTCGTTAAGCGATAAAACATTTTCAAATTTTGACTTTTTATTTTTGTTTACCACAAAAACCCGAAGCCCGATAAGTCCTTTCGCAATAGGGATCCTAATAGGAGTGAGTTCCTTTTCTCGTTGACTATCGGTCATACTCCACACGACATTGACTTCTCTATTTTCACGAAGTTGACGCATTGCCTTCCCGGTCAAGAGTATGCGATCTGACGGCCGAAGTTCATAATTCACCCCGGTTTTATCCAGCGCTAATTTTAACAAGGCAATAGGATATTGCGTACGCGCATCAGTATCATCAATGGGGCGAGGATAATTAATCGTCCACAATGCGCCATGCGCTGAAAATGCAGTCAGAAAACCACATAATACAAGAATCCTAAGGTTTACCTTTTTACATGGACGTAAATTAAGCATTGGCGCTGCGCCACGGGTTAGTCGTTAAAGCCAACATTTACTCGATACCGATATACTTATGTGTTTGTAAAGATAGACGCCAGTTACGCTCAATACAAGTACTAACTGCGAGCTCTGTTGCTCGTTTTTGCTGGCTAATTGGTTGTAAACACACTTGTTTTCCATCGAGTGATGATACTTTAGAAAGCAACGCATCAAGCTCATCAATGTGTTTTTGCATGGCAATGGGATGTTTAATCTCATTGGCCCTTTCAAGGGCGCTGACCAATACATCGTACCCGCCTTTCATATTAATTTTTGGCGATACGGTAACGTAAGTGCGGTCGTCACAAAGTACTTCAAACGTTCCGCTCGTCTCGATTTGCGTTGTGTATCCCTTGTCATGTAACAATGTAGTGAGGGGGCGCAGATCGTACATACACGGCTCACCACCGGTAATGACCACGTGTTTTGCGACATATCCCTCCTTAGAAAACTGTGCCAATAACGCCGCTTCATCAGAAATAAAGTATGTTTCAGATTCTTGGCCTTTTTTAATCACAGCCTCTGGCGATACGCTCAATTCAGCCTTTATCTCCCAAGTGTGCTTTGTATCACACCACGGACAGCCGACAGGGCAACCTTGCAACCTTACAAAAATAGAAGGAATACCGGTATGAGCACCTTCACCTTGGATAGTTTCAAACATCTCATTGATGTTAAGAGTGGACATTACAGACAATTTGATACCCTTTAACGATTGTGTGTTGGGATTTTACCAAGGATCACATAAAATTCGGGCATAATTTCTTAAATCTTCAAAAACTATGTCAGAAAATGTTGTTGTTATCTATTCTGGAGGCATGGACTCCTTCACAGTGTTACACAAAGCACTAAGAGAGGGCAAAAGAGTTCACGCTTTGAGCTTTGACTATGGTCAACGCCACAAGAAAGAACTCGATTACGCTGCCAAAGTGTGTGAATCACTAAATGTTCCGCATAAGATTGTTGATATAAGCGCTATTAATACGCTGATTGGTGGTTCCGCATTGACCTCGGATATCGACGTACCAGAAGGTCATTATGAAGAACCAAGCATGAAGCAGACCGTGGTGCCCAATCGCAATATGATACTGCTCTCACTCGCGGTAGGCTATGCGGTAAGTTTAGACGCTAACGAAGTTTATTACGGCGCACATTCTGGCGACCACGCTATTTACCCAGACTGCCGCCCCGAATTTGTTCATAAAATGAATGACGTATGCGGGATCGCGAATTACACCCCCGTCACCATCATGACCCCCTATATCGACGATAGTAAAACCGCTATTTTGACTGACGGGCTATCCATGGGGCTAGATTATGGACTTACGTGGACGTGTTATAACGGAAGGGAAAAAGCGTGTGGAAAATGCGGCGCTTGTGAAGAACGTCTGGAAGCTTTCAAAGAAAACGGCGCGATCGATCCCCTCGAGTATGAATAAAACGTTCTAGATGAAAAGCCTCCTACCTTTAACACGCTTACTTTTTGCAAGCGTGCATTGAGTGGGAGGTTATTGTTGTACTTAATACCAGATCGTATATTTATTTCTGGCTCTCAGAGATGAAATAGCTGAGTTCTTTAATACAATGTCGCAACACTGGATTGAGGCGTGTGTTCTTACCGTTCATTACAAACATTTCGTGGCTGAAGTTAAACAAACTTCCTTTTGCAATAGGCACAAGTCCCAGTGCAGCGCCTTGTTCTTTAGCCATATAATCAGGCAATAAACCGATGTATTCACCGGTCATGATGGCAGACATCGCTGCATCAAAAGAATCAGAAAACGTTTGTATCGATAATCTTGTTTCATCTTCAATGTAATTGGCTGAAGATAGGCCTGAAATACCGATAGCTGGGTAGTCGCTTATTTTAACTCCCTCTGGTAACTCAGTATCGCGATACTTTGCTAAAGGGTGAGTAGGTGAGCAGTAGAGCCGCCCTTCGGTCTTGATGCCGATAGGATGAAATGTCACTGATTCCGGCTTAACCATGTCATACGTCGATACCACTAAATGACACTCTCCAGACAGCGCCACATGTTCCACTTCGTTGTAAAGGCGAGTTTGGATATTAACATGGATATCATCAAACTTTTTCATGGTACTTTTAACCGCTTTACTTACGGCCAAATGCATCGACAAAGGCAGACCAGCCATTAACACAAGCGTAATGTGACCTGAGTAGTCATCATGGAGTGACTTAAGATTGAATACAAAGTTATCGAAGGCGTTAAAGATGCGTTTAGTTTCTTGAAAAACGACCTCCCCTTCCTTTGTCATTTGGAAACCACCGCGACCACGATGACAGAGTACTAAATCAAGACGTTCTTCCAGTTTCTTAATCGCGGCACTGATATTTGGTCGTTGCATTCGCAACACGGGTTCAGCCGCAGTAAATCCATTGCAGCTCGCCACGGCGTAGAACACACGCAATAGCTTTATATCTGATTCCTGAAGACGGTTAAGCATATTAGCACCTGTTTATAGGTATAGTTTTCGATACTCTACATTGAACTATATGAAACTAATTGTGCTATTACAACGATATTTTTTGGCTTTTCATCTCATATTAAGCGAAAAACCTTTATTTTATTCTACCGGACTGACTCCTTCTTATATTCACGATAACAGGACAGCGTGTAGTTTGGTTCGCATCATTAAAGTGCTGCTGTGGGTTATTCGTTTTTATACAAAAACCCACCGTCATCTTCTCGGTCAAAAGGGCAAAAATTAGGAGAGAGTAACGACCTGCTTTCTTAACGATTCAATATCATCACGCAGTGACGCGGCTTTTTCAAACTCTAACTCACGAGCATACTCGAACATTTGCTTTTCAAGTTCTGTAATCTGGTCCATCAAGTCAGTGGCGCTGGCCGCTTTTTGTTGTTTCTTCTTCTCCTCAACTTTTCTTAGTCTCACTTTACCAGACGCAGGGTGCGCACTTTCGCCTAAATCCATAATATCGGTAATAGGCTTATTTAACCGCATCGGAGTGATGTTATTTGCCTTGTTGTGGGCTATTTGCTTTTCGCGGCGGCGATCTGTTTCATCCATCGCTTTTCGCATTGATTTGGTAATACTGTCAGCATAAAGAATCGCTCTACCATTCACGTGGCGCGCGGCTCGACCTATCGTCTGTATCAGAGAACGCTCAGCGCGTAAAAAGCCCTCTTTATCAGCGTCTAAAATAGCAACCAAAGATACTTCTGGCATATCTAAGCCTTCTCGCAATAGGTTAATCCCTACCAAAACGTCGAATTTACCTAGCCGCAAGTCACGAATAATCTCTATACGCTCAACCGTATCTATATCAGAGTGCAGATAACGAACTTTAACGCCGTGTTCATTTAAATATTCACTTAAATCTTCGGCCATACGCTTCGTTAGCGTAGTTATTAAGACTCTTTCGTCAACGTCCACACGCTTTTTAATCTCAGAGAGTACGTCGTCCACCTGCGTAGCAACGGGCCGAACTTCTATAATAGGATCTAATAACCCGGTAGGACGCACAACTTGCTCGACAATCTCGCCTTCTGTTTTCTTCAGTTCATAATCACCAGGCGTGGCGGAAACATAAATGGTCTGAGGGCAGATTTGTTCAAATTCCTCGAATTTTAGTGGCCGATTATCCAACGCTGAAGGCAGTCTAAAGCCAAACTCTACAAGTGTTTCTTTTCTAGAACGGTCGCCTCTATACATGGCACCCACCTGCGAAACTGTAACGTGAGACTCATCAATGAACATTAAACCATCAGCGGGAAAATAATCTAGCAGCGTTGGCGGCGGCTCTCCAGGTGCTCTTCCAGACAGATAGCGAGAATAGTTTTCTATACCAGAGCAGTACCCTAATTCCATCATCATCTCAATGTCGAATTGTGTACGCTGTGAAATACGCTGCTCTTCTATCAGCTTATTTGCTTCTTGAAGTTGTTTCTTTCTATCGCCCAATTCGTCTTTAATATGCTCAATGGCATTAAGAATTTTCTCACGAGGCGTAACGTAGTGCGTTTTAGGAAAAACCGTTGCTCTTATTACTGATTTGTCTACCGCCCCTGTTAAGGGGTCAAACAAGCTGATTTTGTCTATTTCGTCATCAAATAATTCAACTCTAACGGCTTGTTTTTCAGAATCTGCTGGAAATATATCGATAACGTCACCGCGCACACGAAAAGTCCCCCGCTCAAATGCGAGATCGTTGCGCTTGTACTGAAGCTCAGCCAATCGACGTAAAATATCACGCTGATCCATGGTGTCGCCCTGACGAAGATGCAACAACATTTTCATATAGGATTCAGGATCGCCCAAGCCATATATAGCAGATACACTGGCTACAATGACAACGTCTCTTCGCTCCATCAGTGCTTTTGTCGCTGACAGCCGCATCTGTTCGATATGATCATTAATCGACGCATCTTTTTCTATAAAAGTATCTGTGCTAGGCACGTAGGCTTCGGGTTGATAGTAGTCATAATAGGAAACGAAGTATTCTACGGCATTGTTGGGAAAGAACTCTTTCATTTCACCGTATAGCTGAGCGGCTAACGTTTTGTTGTGCGCTAAAATCAGCGTTGGGCGCTGGA
The DNA here is from genome assembly GCF_009811415.1 of Alteromonas sp. KUL106. GTDB lineage: Bacteria > Pseudomonadota > Gammaproteobacteria > Enterobacterales > Alteromonadaceae > Alteromonas. Next base: position 62,935 of record NZ_BLIG01000018.1, read on the forward strand.
CCTTGTTGATAACATTAGCCATCGTGAAGGTCTTACCCGACCCTGTCACGCCCAAAAGTGTTTGGCCTGCCAACCCACTTTCTAATCCATCAACTAAAGCTTCTATCGCCTTTGGTTGGTCACCTGCTGGCTCATATTTAGAATGAAGCTCGAACCCTCTACTCATTGATTTAACCTTTTATCTGACGCGTTGATGTCGTCTGCTACCTAATGAAACTGAATATTCTCGCCAATATACTTTTCGTATATGGTTAAGCTTTTCTCTTGTGATAGTTTTGCGTTTAATCGTGTTCAACGGCTTATGATTGTGAAGAAGCACTTGGCGCCTGAGCTTCAAAATCAGCGACAGCGCGTTTAAAAACTAAGAAAGATACACACGCCATCGCTATGTTTGCTATAACCGTGCCCGCAAACAACCCTTTCAGCTCGAAAAGAAAACTCCCTGCGATACTGATGGGTACGAAGAAAACGAACAAGCGGATGACACTCAACAGTAACGCTGTCATGGGGCGATGCATCGCATTTAATGACGAATTAGTCAGTATGATTATTCCTTGCATACCGTAACCTAATGGCACAATCATTAGGAAAAGCTGTATAAGTACGCTGACTTCCGCTTCATTAGCAAATGCCACGGCAATCCAGCTTGAAAGCCACCACATAAGCAGAAAAATAGCGAACTGCCAGACAAGAACAAATTTTAACGTCAGTGAATAGGCCTTCTTAACGCGCTCGACTTGCCCCGCACCGACATTTTGACTGATGAAAGGCGGCAAAGTCATCGACAATGCTAGCACCACAATACTGGCAATTGACTCCATACGATTTCCTACCCCCCACGCTGCCACAGCCTCTGCCCCGTAACCGGCAACGACTGCCGTCATTACGCCTCCTGCAACAGGAGTCAGCATATTGGCGCCAGCCGCGGGCAGTCCAATTTTCAAAATTTCTCGACTGCTATCACGTAATTCAGTGAAAGTGAGTAACCGGGGCAACATCAATTTGCGTCGAACAGCCAAAATATAAAGTATCCAAAATGCGCCCACTATCCACGCGATAAAGGTAGCAAGAGCAGCCCCTTTTATCCCCATTGCCGGAATAGGGCCCAAACCAAAAATAAAGATAGGATCGAGCAATGCATTTAGCCCGCCACCTGCAGCCATAACAATACTGGGGGTTCGGGTGTCACCACAGGCGCGCAGCACGCTGTTTCCCACCATTGGCATAGCCAGAAAGATACTAGATAAATACCACAACCCCATATAGTCGTGGATATACGGCATTAGGTTCTCCGTTGCATTTAGCAATGTAAAAACAGGTTCAATAGTGAAAAAACCTATGGCCGCTAATGCACCTACAAGCAGGACAGACAACATAAGTGAGCCCGTTGCATAGTGCTTAGACTTGTTTATTTGTTTACCGCCCTGCAACTTACCTATAATCGCGGATGTACCAATGCCTAATCCAATGTTTAAGCTTATTACCGTGAACGTAACAGGGAAGGTAAAGCTAATTGCAGCGAGCGGGTCGGTTCCCAACAAACTGACAAAAAAAGTATCGATAAGCCCAAAACTCATCATCATTACCATTCCTAATATCATAGGAATGGTCATACGCTTTAACGTGGCACCGATATCCTCTTCTAATAAGTCAGAAGTACGTGGTTTACCGTTATTTTTTATCACTTGAGCTCCAGCAAACTAAAATCCTGCAATTAACCGTTCGGTAGTGTAAAAGAGCAAGCTATATATAGCTATGTGAATTCGACCAACAAATCAATGAATGAGAGCGCTGTTTGTTTACGCCTGTTTTCTTATTAAAATACGTAAGTTTATCAATTTTGCCCACAATGAATGCCCAACAACCATTTTTTAGCAAAGTACAAATTACTACTCCTTTGTAACCTCCTAACAGATTATCTTCTATTGTGCCTTACCTCTTCGACCTACTTTGTGCGTCAGCGCAACCAATGACAGCTCATTGTCTGTTGTAAAGCAGACCCTCTTAAATGTTAATGAAATGTAAGGCATTGAGAAATAAGATGGATTTCATTGGGTAGCATTTAGACATTCGTTGAATTAACACACAAGCTACTTTTTGTTCAATCGATCTAATACGATCGATATACAAGATCGCTACACCCACCGTAAACACTTGTTATAAAATAATAATTAGCTATAACATTAGATAAAGTCGTTTGATCGTAGACGCATCGATCTAACAAAAGCTTCCTTCAATTTTGAGCTATCAACATAGTTATCCACAGATTTAGTGGATAACTAACGCCAGACCATATTTGGCGCGATTTTATGCTCGGTTATCTCTCCAGCACGTAAGTGGTGACTAACCTTTTAATCCTCGGGTACAGGTTACAGATTTATTAAACACTGTACATAGTAACAGTATGGAAGCAATTTTTTATTCTATTTTGTTATAGAAGATTTATTTAAAGAGATATTTGAAAAACCGAATTTCATTGCAAAACTTGAATCTTTAAAAACGTTTTGCGAAGACATTTAATGAATGATGTGTACTTATTAACCATCCTTTTCACAACATTGACGACAAAATAAGCATAAAAGCGGCAAAAAGCTATTTTTTGCGCAGTCAGTACAAATATTTCATTTATGTTGTTGACAGTTCTTAAGTACGTCTTTAATATTCGCCTCCGTTGAAGCACAGGT
>NZ_BLIG01000019.1 GCF_009811415.1 Alteromonas sp. KUL106
CCACTTTCTCTCACTGGGAACTATTTCAGAGTTCACAGTAATAAGTGCCTCCGGTCTGTATTTCACTTTAATTTCATTGTCTTGCAGCGTAATGCTGTGAATAAACGTCTTAAAGAATTCACGAACTTTACCCGGGTTATTGGTGGTTTTGATGATATCAACCAGCAATTCGCTCAATTCGGTAAGGTCAGTTTCGGAAATTTCCAACTGTGGTGGTTTTTCCGTTTCGGCCACGGCTAATTCAGTATTTAATTTCCTAATCGTTTCGTTGTTAGAACGTAAACGCGGTGCAAGGTCTTGCACGTTGTAAATGCCTGTATCGTCTTCCAGTAGTTCATATAAGCGCGAATTCTTGCGCTCATACTCTTTAATTTGCTGAACGATTTCGTTGCATCTGTCTCGCTTTTTTTGCGCCCAAGAGCCGCACAGGTCGTTAAGCTGCAATAGCAAATCTTTCAAATTTCGCTCTGTAAGCACTTCTGCGCAGATAACATCCGTCATCCAAGGGTCGAATATGGCTGAATTAATTCTACGGTCTTCACAGCCCAAACCAGCCTGTTTAGTGCTGCAGTTGTAATAGTAGTAAGTCTTCGTTGCGCCTTTTGCCTTTTCTATCTTCATAGACTTACCGCATTTGCCGCATTTCAATAGGCCAGTAAAGAAACGAGTGCTTTTGGGTGAACCGCCCTCTTGCACCGCTTTTTGGGTTTGGCTATCCATTGTTTTTTGCACAGCGTCGTACAGTTCGAAAGCAACAATCGGTTCGTGGCTATCTACCACTATCCATTCAGAACGAGGCAGTGAACCATCGCGGCCTTTTTTACCGAAAGCGATACGGCCAACCACACGTTCGTTGCGCAGCAAGCCAAGAATTGAAGTCTTATTCCACTTCTTACCACGATTAAGACGCCCTTCAGCGTTAAGTAGCTCAGCTATTTGTTTTCCACCATAGCCAGAAAGCTTTAATTCGAATATTCGGTTAACAGTGCCAACTTCCATCGGGTTGGGAACTAACCTGGTCTTATTTTTCTCTCCCAGTACTTTTTCAACTTGGTATCCAAATGTCAGATAGCCACCATTGAAATAGCCCTTTTGGGCATTTGCGATCATAGAGCGCTTAGTGTCTTGTGAAACTTGGCGAGAATAGTACTCGTCGAATAGCTCTAAAATCCCCTCGTAAATAAAGCCAGAATCGCCTTTGTCGATGTTTTGGGATACATAGCTTATCTTGGTACTGCTATTCGCTAATCGTCGCTTATTTAGCTTTGCTTCAAGCGCATTCCTGGCAAAGCGTGAAGTACTCCAACAGATAAAATAATCAACGTCGAAGTTTTCACAGTATGAAATGGCTTGTTGGAATGCAGGACGGTTGTCAGTGGCGCCAGAGATACCTTCGTCTGTGAATACTTTCTTCACATCGGCCTCGAGCGATTTTGCGTGGGCTAGGCATTTGTCTATTTGGCTTTGAACAGGAAGTTCCTTTTCGGCTTGTTTCGCAGTGGAAACACGCGCATATATTACACAAGTGGTCATTGTTAGTTCCTAAAATCACTATCTAAGGGGTACTTCCCCCAATTCGTACTTTTTTGCTATTCGTCTTATTGTATCAGGAGAACGAGACATTCCATGTTTTTCTAGTTCTTTGGTTATCTCGGTGCAGGACATGTTGCTTTCAATGAAGCATTTGATGATTTGTACGCATTGAAACTCTTGGTACTTCTTAATGGAAGGTACATAAATTTTATCTTGCTTCCACTGGTTTTCGGGGCAGCTGGCGACACGCCATATTTTTATAAACATATCAGGGCCGGCGATTTGTAATATTTCTCGCCAAAACTTAGGTAAGTTCAGCTTATTCAGTTCGGCCATTTTCAGCGACTTTATCTCTGCTGCGCTTTCACTCATGATTTTTGCCTTATAACGAAGTTTAAAATCAGTGCAGATATGCTGGTACCCACCCTACCCTATCTGAGAAAGCCCTTATACTTGCCGAGCCCCCACCCCTTCTAATGATAATGCATGATGCTGGTAGATTGCAGGATATTCGTACAGTAAGTATGTGTTTAAGTTGTATTTCTATTTTTTATTGCGCTTTTTATTAAATGAGTGTGGCTACAGGCTGTGTTCTATCGTGTGGGTTCGGTTATGTATTGCGTATTTTGTATATAAAGCGCAGTAAGAGTTCCCGCGAACCAAAGTGCTATTGTCCGTTTAAAAAGAGAGTTTCAAGGGTTGCTGCGCACACCCTCAAACATTCATTATCTATTAGTTGGTGGTACAGACTATATAATTTCCACGCACCAGAAAAGAACCAAAGGCGTGTCTGTGTAAAGCTTTCTGGTAAATTTTAGGTTCTGGTGAGAGAGGGGTTTGCTTTAGCGCTGGGGTAATTGGCCCAGCGCTATAGTGATAGTGAGAGGTTATTTCTTCAGGGCGTTAAGAAGTGGCGTTACTGCAGTAGTAATCTTTCCTAGTGGATTACCCTTATCGACTTGCTTGGTTAGCTTACGTAATGCGAGTTGAGTATATATCTCTGTGGTCTTGGGGTCGCTGTGGCCTAGCAGTGTTTGCCTGGTAATAATGTCTAAGTCTTCCTCTGCGTATTCGGTACCAGTAAGGTGTCGTAGTGCATGAGGGTGAGCCTGATTGGTAGGAACGCCAGCTGCAATGCCTCGTTTATGAATCATTTTCTGAATAGTGCGCGGTGATATTCTTCTGTTTTCACCGTAATAATCCCAGGGCTTAACTCTACGGTTATTAGTGCTGATGAATAACACCTGATCACCATTGGGTAGTGTGCGGTCGATATGGCGTAAATCAGGATGGCCGATATAAACACGCAGGAATAGTTGCACTTCCATAGGCAAAGGAACCTGCCGTTCTTTCTTCCCCTTCTCAACAACGCGAATAGCTAAACGTTCAACACCGTCGTGCTCATAAGAAACAATGTTAGAGAGGTTTAGCGACACAATACCAGCCAAACGCAAACCACAGCCACCCATTAGCGCAATAATCGCAGCGTCTCGTATACCAATAAATGTTTCCAGGTCACAGCTTTGTAGCAGCTGCTCGAAAGAACGCAGGCCCATAGCAACGGGGATTTTTTGCGAAGATGCTGGGTAAGGTAATGAGGCGGTAAAATTGACGTGTGTATGGCCTTTATTAAATAGGTATTCATAAAATCCACGCAATGCAGCCACTGCAGTTCGCCGGCTTTGCGGTACCAGCTTCATTTGATGCAGGAATAACCCAGTAAACTGTTCAAGCTGCAGCTGTTTGGGTTCGTAAGGGTCTACTAGCGACTTTTCGCAAAATGCGAGATAGAGCGTTAGATAATAGCGGTACTTCTTAATAGTTTCGGCTGAACGGCCTTCATTCAGCTGTTTAAACTGCAACCACTCATTCACCAATATCTGCATTTTAAAGGATCCCCAGGGGCATATTTTCACGGACATTTGGACATTTAACCCTTTTTAGCGATGCAGGCCGCGCAGAACAAGGGCAAAGCACTGTCCAAAACTGTCCAAAATTTACGGACATGCTCTTTTTTTTCGGACAGTTCCGACCAGTGACGATTTTAAAACTGGACATCTCCCTTTTATCTATATTTCTTTATCTTATTAATTCTTAAAGAAAAATAATAATAATAAGAGAAACAATGAAACGCAGAAAAAAACAAAACTGACAGAAAACGACTGAAAACGGACAGAAAAACCAACAAAACTGACAACAATAAAAAGCGCAATAAAAAATAAGGCATAAAAAACATAAACATAGGCGATAAAAGAAGGATAAATGCTTCAAATGTCCAATGTCCAATAGTTGCGCCCCCGTATAAAATGTAAATAATGCGCGTCAGCAGCCTGTTTGGCTGTTTCAATTCGTAGGGTTCGGTTTGGCAGTGAGGTATACATGATTTGCCTGCCACCGTCGTTTGACGGTAAGCAATTAAGAGCTTTACGCAGGGAAGCTGGGCTTACTCAACAACAGATAGCAGAAAAGCTGTGCATTAGCAGGGAAACGGTTGTAGCTATTGAAAATAACAAGCCGTCGGCAATAGAGGGGTTGAAACTTAAAACTATTCAAATGTGGTGCTGCGCCTGCAGGCCCAGCGTGAGATATAGAACGTTGGATAGTTTTACCCATTACTTACTTAACTTAGTCAGCAAAAAAGAATATGAATAGCCTGGCTTATAGCTAAATGTTTAGTAATGTGAATTTGAATTAACAGATCGTACTACTTTAGGCTGATAGTATTGAATTGTTTACAGCGCAGTACTAAAGGAATAAACATGCAGCAAAACACCTTTCTTTTATCCAGCCTTTTATCCTCTATCAAATCTATGCTTATCAACATGGAAGAAACCGGCACAGACCACACAGCAGCATTGCACTGCCTTATTGAGCAGTGCGAACGGTTGATTTGCACTCACATTACGACCGATTGATTAACAGACCAATTACCATTGGTGTCGCCAGTTACAGTACAACCAAATTTAGTTCTGACGTGGCCCCCAAACATATTTTCAGCTGTAACAAATCCCAAAACTTGATAGGTATTTTGTCTCAGTTTTCCATCTGAACGAACGCTAGTATGTTTTGCAGTAGTATTTCGATGGTCAAAATCAGCTGATGAAGGGTTACTTAATTTATTTTCTATTGCGGTCATGCAAACGGCAATAGCCATACTTTTTGTTGGCTGATTTGTCTCATTTTTTTTGCTGCATGATATTAATAGTATAGAAAATGTCACGATGATGAGTGCTTTCAAAGCAAAGTCCTTTTATGGTTTAAAGCACTAAACTATGTGTTAAAAATAAAAAGCGCAATAAAAAAGCCCACTTTAATTTGTGGGCTTTCGTTTGTTTAACGTTCGGCTTTTACCAGTATTTCTATTTTTTCGGTGGCTGGTTTTAGCAGCTGCACCATCTGAAACGCCTGTAAGTGCTCTACTGGCCCATCATCCATGTTTTCAAATAAGCTTTGAAGGCCTTTTAAATATTCGCTAAGTTCGTAGGCGGTTTGATATCGGCTTTGATTTCTCATGCTACACCCCTAGTTCTAGCTGCTGACCTAGTAGCTCGGTGTTTGGCATGGGTTCACCCAGCTGGTTGCAGATGTTACGCAACGTAGTGATATAGGCACTTTTGGCAAACTGGTCGCGACAATTCACCAGTTCCTGAATGAGTTTGATTTTTTGGTTGCGCAGCGCAATAAGGTCTTTGGCTGGTAATGTGCCGAAATACCCCTGTTTACGAATAGAGGGTAATACTTCCTCGCACACCCACTGCGTAAATTTAACGGCTTCGGGTTTGTTAGAGCGAAATGCGATCATGTAAAGCGCTGGTTCGTTAATGAAAAAGGTCTCTTTTACACCAAAGCTAGTACGGAGATTGCGTACCACTTGCCACGTTTCTGGCAATTTTTGCAGGCTTTTTGTCCCTCTCCATGCAATTTCGAGGGCTTCAAATACCTCTTTTGCGACAAAAAATGCATCACCATTTTCATCGATGGCGGTATTTATTTCGGTATTGGAATACGAGAATGGGTTGTTGTTTGCCTTTAATTCGGCATTGAGAAATGTCGTCATTACTGACTCCTATTGTTTTTTAGTAAGTGTTGCCACCATTGGGTGGCGGGTCTCAACTAGAGCAACAATAGTAGCTCCGGGCCTATTTCCCCTAAGGGTGTTTTATTACGCCTCTCAACCCGCCATAGATAGATTTATGGCGTGCGACTGCTTTACAGGCACAAAAAAACCGCAAAGGCTAACGGGTGCGGATAACCGCTATTGTTTTCTAGTGCCTGTAAAACTACACCTGAATTATTCGGGTGTCAAATAACCTATTCCTCTTGTTGTTCTAATTCGCTTAATGCGTATTCGGCAACGCAATGGCAACCCGAACATGACATTATAATCATTGGTTCACCATTAGGTTTTTTGCCAGCTTCAATATAGGTGTCGTCAGAGTCACAATATTCACAGACAACTTTCAACGATGTGATTATGTAGCTTGGTAAGTTTTTAGCCATGTTTCACCTCACGCTTTACGATAAATGCACCTGCATTGAATTATTCGAACCCTTAAGGGTGCGAAGTTTCCGTTCCCGCCCCTACTTTTGGTGTTTCGTGGCGGGTTTAGAACCCTTTAAAGGGTTCTTATTGAGCAACTGCCCCCTCCTGTGAGGGCATCTGTTGGTTAATAGTACAATCTCATACATCAAGTGCACCTTGTTTGCCGATTGGAATGTCTAGGCCGTACTCTTTATTCAGATGCGCTGCCGCCCACCGCTTAAGCTCGGGGTTTCGTATGGCATCCACTTCTCTGACAAGCTTCAATATCAGGTCACGCCCCGGCTTCAATGAAAAACCTTTGGTCTCGTAGTCGTGTAGTGCGTTATCCCACTCTTTGTGTTTGGTTTCGAGCCAGTTTGCTGCATCGTTCTTATTGTGGCTTCTTAGTTGGCGGGGGTTAATTGCATTCAAGAACGCCATTACACGGTCTATTCTGATTAGATACGTGTCTTTTTTTACCCCCATATCGCGAATATGGGGGATGCTTTCATCCCCCAAGATGAAGCCAAGACGACCAGATGTGTATTCACATCCACTTATTTTTTTCTTCTGGTTATTCCAATCTATGCCTATTTCGTCACAGATTGGTTTAAGTGGAACCCGGTCATGGCCATCTGGGCACGGAACAACCGGAAGTAAAATCTCGCCATAGGCAATGCTTATATATATTGATTGGTTCATTGTTAGTTCCTTAAGGTTAGTAGTATGAGCGATAGAACGCCGAGCAATGCAGAGTAAAATAAGCCCGTTGATAAATGCTGCATTGTGTTTTTGAACCACTGGGGTTCGTGAGCGCAGCTTATCGCTGCGCAAATGCCAATGAGAACGTAGGCTTTCATTCGCTGTGTGCCCTCCATTCTTCGCAAAACATGTCTTTGCAACCATCAAAGGTGTATGGGTTGTACTGCCATGATATTTTCCCGCACGAAGGACAATTCCAACGTGTTTTACCAGATTCGCGACGCCTCTTTTGCTGCTTAAGCCATTCTGGCTGTTTGAGTCCAGCAGACTGAACCATTTTCCTTCTGTCGAACTTAGAAAAATCGAACGTTTTACGCTTTTTCTTTTCAGCCATTTCCAAAGGAATATAAACATTCCTATTTTTTACATGCGTTGGCAAACTACCGTATTTAAACTTCATAGCTTTGCTAAAATCTAAAGAGCGGCCTAGATGTTCTGTCTCAGAGCACCAATAAACGTCGTTTCCGTCCCACTTCCGAGCTATAAACGCTACGAAGACAGTGTTTTCGTCTACGTCTTCTGGAATATAAGTTTCAATTGGTATGTACTGACAGTCGACTTTATAAACGGTTAACGCATCCACGCTATCGGCACAAATAGGCTGGTCGATTTCTCTGCCACTATCCCAAGCACGCTGCGCTTCTTCTCTAGTGTATACATGGGCCTCTTCGACGTTTGTTGTGTAGCCTTTTCCATCTTTCCGATGAAATCCAACATTACTGCCTACGTTGTCTCTAAAGCATGCGAGATAAAATCTATCTTTCATTCGTAAAGCTCCCACACCTTTAAGCCCATTTGCTTTGCCATCTCAAAGTCTTCAATGCGGTGGCGCTGTTCACGAGTTACTTTTTTGCGTTCTTTCGAGCGCTTGGGAAGCGTGTTGTTGTTTCGGTTGCGTAGTGAACCTACTTGTAAAAATGGGTTTTCTTCAATCATTGCTAGTTCCTTGGTTTATTTATTAGTTGGCCCGTCTGGTCCACGGGGTTAATTAGCTTTGCCTTTCCACGAAGTTTCGAGAATGTTGTATTTGCATTCGTCGATATCTTCTAGGTAAGTCACTTCGGCTTTGATGGTGTAAACACCTTCTTCTGGCTTAACATGCTTTGGTAAGCGGTCGTGCCAGTCGTCGGTTCCCCAGTTCTCAATGTCGCCGGTGATTGTGTCTGGCGAATCTGAGGTGACACTTAAAACGCACACACCTAATAGGCCAGTGCATACAACAATTTCGGCTGTATCTATTTCAGTTTGCATCATTAGTTCCTTGGAAAATTAAGCCCGTCTGGTCCACGGGCATGGGTGTTAAATACCTTGTGCTTCTTTTTTGCCAAGCAGCTGCACGTCGCCGCTTTGGTCTACTATGATTTCGCAAATCGAGCGTTCTTGGCCGTTGCTGTCTTTGTATTCGCGTGTTTTCTTCTTACCTTCCACATACAACTGATCGCCTTTCATTCTGAACTGCCCGACAATCTCTGCGCGTTTTCCCCAAATGATGCAGCGGTGCCACTCGGTTTCCTCTTTGGCGTTACCGTTTCTGTCCTTGAATATTTCGGTATTTGCCAGGTTAACCACGCACTTAGCCGTACCATTTGGTAGATATTGAACTTCAGGGTCTGCACCCAAGTTGCCAATAATCTGGACCTTATTTAGTCCTTTTGTCGCCATTGATGCGCCTCCACATTTTGCTTTGTTGAACATGGCGAGAACGACGTTCTGCAACCAGCATCATAAAAATTAATAGAATTAAACACGCTTGTAGTGCGTCACTTTTAAAGTACACCGACGCTACTGTTACAAGCCCCAATAGCGCTAACAGAGCGTTAATCAATTTCACTTGTAAGCCCTCTTTAAAATACGGGTTCTGCGGTGAGGTAAACGGTGCTCACTGTGCAGTACTTCACCTGGTAACATTTCGCGCCACCCTTCCACCACGTTTGGCCCTTTGCCTTCCCACTCAAAATCCTTTGCTGGCCCTTCAAAAAAACTGTCGTCTTGCAGGATCACACTTACGTTCTGCTCTTCGCTAACAGGCATTTGCCCGAAATTTGGTAAAAATGACATCATAAAAAAATCCTCAATGGTTGTTGTTAGTTCACTTTAAGGTGTGACACGCAGACGCCCCCACTGCGGCCAGATAGTTTTACAAGGGCATGGCGGCTACTAGGGATGTCCCATGCTGGCGAAGAGGTACGCACAATTTCAAAGTTGTAATTCCCCTTCACAGGGAAATATTTAAATTGGGTACCTACTGGGTAAGTTTTGTTGAAGTATTGCGCTTTCATAACATCGGTTCTCTGTGGGCACGTAGCGTCTCTGGTGCAGTTACGCTAATGCCGTATTGTTCAAGTTTCTTAACGTCTAGCTGTTGCATGTGGCCGCTACGGGTACCGTTAATGCTGCGAACTACGCTGTCGTTGTGAATAACGCCTGCTTGCTCCATTTGGTGCTTAAGTACTCGCGCTGTTTTCACGGGCATGTTGTTGTATTTTTCACGCAGGGCCACGCTGGTAGATAAATGCGCCATCATGTGCTTAACACGCACACATAGGTAACGTGGCTCTTTATCGTTGTGAGGCTCACACTCAAATACATAGGGGTACACGTAACGGCCAGCGGCAATTTCGTCCATAATGATTTCAACAATCCAAATCCATGGGTCGCGGTCGTTAGTGGTGTCTGAAATGTGGCTGTTCATTTCTGCAATTAGGTCACGTTCGAAGTCGCCGTTAACGTCTTCGATACCTGTAAACGCGGTAAGCAAACGCCATGCAGTCATAAGCGCAGAATAGTTATCTACCATCCGATCGGCGCCCTTATCGTTGTCTTGTGCACGGTTGTAGGCTTTGCACTTCTGCTGTGCTATCTCATAATTTTCTTGCACCGTTTTACGGCCCAGCTTCGCTAACCATTCCATCCATTCATACATTGGGAACTTTGGTAGGCTCTCGTTAAGCATGGGGCCTTTACGGTTGCTTAAATCAGTGCGCACGGTTTTACCCGTAAGGCTTTCTACTGGCACGTCTTCACCTGCGAGTAATACAGGCGCGGCGATAAGGAACGGGGTTTGTGCACTGCCACGGGTTGTTTCGGTGTAGTTGTAGCTTTCTTGCAGTAATGAGACGGCTCGTGCAATAACGTCTGCTTTTTTGGCGCTCAGTTCTTCCCATCCTACGGGGTGGCTGGTACCTGATACCGACGTCATTAGTCGGTACTCGGTACCAATACTTTGACCACTGAGAATTTTCATGCCCGTGGTACGTGATAAGCGCTTAAGTAACGTTGATTTACCGCTGGCCTTGCCTGCTTGCATTATAAAATGCGGCCAAAAACCTAGATAAAGTTTCAATTGTGCGCCAACTATCCACACCAGGGCTCTGGCTGCAGCGTTGTCCTTGAATGTTTCCTGATAGGCTTCGACCACTTGCCCAGCATGTCCACGCATACCACGAGGAAACGCAAAATTGTGATACGGGCTTTGCTGTGCGGGTTCAGTGAAAAAGCAGTCTTTACCTTCGTTTACTTTTGGCTTACCTGCCAAGTAGCACAGGCCTACAAAGTTTGCCGCTTGCACACTGCCTATACCAATGGTGCGTTCGAATATGTTCAGCATGCGAGAAAACGCACGTGGGTTATAGATAGGGCCGCTTTTACGCCAGGTGTCTAAGTTGTGCAGCTGCTCGTCGTTCATTACTCTTCGCTGCAGCGCTTCATCGTGTCTGGCCGTTTGATACATGGCAACAAATTGAACATGAGGGCTGTCGTCATGCTCCCCAGTAGTCGTTGCGCTGGCACTGGCTATTTCAACACGGCTTAAGCCTGCGACTCTAAAGCCAGCCACATCAACAAATTCTAGTTTTTCTTGGCCGTCGTCGTCTCTCGACATTTTAGCCATGCTGGTAAAGTCGTCTTTTACGCGGTACTTCCAGTATTGCTGGTAGTCGTGAGTGGGCAACCATAAGCGCGGCTTGTGCGGTTTATCTTCACTGTTGCCGGCTAAGCCTGGTATTAACCACGGCTCACGCTTCTTAAAGGGCTCTTTACTTTGCGAGTCTTTATAAACGTCGTTAGCATCTTGCCCGTATTCCCACTCGCTGCGGTCGACAAAAAAACAAGGCACCCCCGCTGCAAGGCAACCTTCGTGAATGCGCCACTCGGCCTCTGCAGAATAACAACGGTCGGGTCCGGTGGGGTTTCTTTTATCTGGCTTAGGTTCGTCCTTGTCGTAACAACATATTACGGTTTTACCCAAGAATAGCTGCCAGTTCACTTGTACTTGGGTTCCTCTTAGCGCCACGGCACAGGTGGTAGGGTCGCTGCTAAACGCCGCTTCAATACTTAATGCATCTAACGGGCCTTCAACAACATAAACAGTTTTCGCTTGGCGCAGAGCACGGGGGTCTAGCATCCAAAACACGCCATTTTTTTGGCCTAATGATTTGGTTTTCATGCCGCCGTTTAGCTCGGGCACATAGTAGCGATAGTCAACAGCGGCTAGCATTTTGGTATTAGGCTGATAAGTGATAAAGCTTACCGCTTCGCCGCCCCAGTGCGGTTCACCTTGGGCCACGTTCGGGTTGGTGTAGTTTGTCCAACCTAACGTTTTCTGTTTAATACCTTCAGTAATGATGTGATCGGGAATACCACGTTCATTTTTTAGATAAACCCTGCAGCGCTCTTGGTCTTCTAGGCTTTTGCCAGCGATGTATGACAGCTTAGCCATGTCGTCGGTGGCTTCTTCGGTTTCTTCAGGCAGCGTTAAAAACGGTAAAAAATACAGTTGATGCACTTTTTTATTTGCCGCTGGGTAGTCTAAGTCGAATACCCACATAGCTAGGTCGATGATGTTACCGCCGTTCTGATTATCGCGGTCGCGCCATACATCAAACTTAACGCCAATAGTAATTTCTGGCCGTTCTGCGTGGGCGCGTTTCCATAGCTGCTGTTCGCCGTTATCGCTCACTTTTGTGAGGCCCATACGCTCGGCAGCGTTTGGCAGAGTGATACGTTCTCTTAACTGATCTAACGTCAGCATTTCTTACCTCGTTTTTTTAATTAAGTGGTGACGGCGTTTCTAAGCGACGGGCAAGCTTCAATACACCCGTTATAACAATGAGCTCAGCGAACTTTTCGATGATTTCCGTGTTATTAACAATGAAATCGCTTAGCGCTTCGGAATTAGGCAGTAATTCGCACCACTCCCCTTCAGACTTGTTTTTCAGCATTTTCAGCTGCTGCGACAACTCCGCTTCGGTCGCAGCAATTTGCTCTTCTAACTGTTGCAAATATTGTTGTGTAAAAGGGTTGTTGTTAGACATGTTGCTTAGCACCCAACCTTTAGCCATTCGCTCACAGTGCGAGTACTCGCGCCTGCATGCATAATTTGCTGAATCGCTTCTACGTTATGTTTTTCAGTGACTAGGCCTGTGTAGCTTTTCTGCATATTCCATTTGCCGGCGCATTTGTCTTCACAATTCACTGTGGCTAAATACACAGGCCCCATGCCAGGCATTTGCAATGGGAAGTAATTTACCCTGGCAAACGTAGTGCGCAGGTTTTTAAGCTGGTTGTATATGTAATTACTGCTCATGGTGAATAAGTCCTTGGCTGCGCTGGTTTTCTAATAACTTGTCTTCTTGCTCACGTCGCTTGGCATCGGCCAGCAACCGTTCACGCTGACTGGCTATTTCATCGCGCAGTGGCTTAAATGCTTTTTTCACGAAAATCATAGGGCTGCCTCCTGCATGCTTTTGCGCATGTCGTCTCGACTGGGCTGTGTATAAACTTGGGTGGTCGTAATGTGCTCGTGACCTAGCACCTCTTGCACTTCACGCAGCGCTGCGCCGGTTGATGCATTCTGTAAACGACGAACTGCCCACGTGTGGCGAAGCCAATGCGGTGACGCTTTTACGATGCCGGCAACATTACACCAATGCGTCATACGCTCCTGATAACTGCGAATACTCATGCGCTGGCGACGTCTAGATAGAATTAGCGCTGTATCGTCGTACGCTTTTTCAGGTGCTGCAGCAATCATACGCTTGCGAATTTTTAGCAGCGCTTCAAGAGCGCGACGGGCCGCATCGACAAGGTAAATTTCTTGCTTCTTATTTAAGCCGCGCTTGTTGCCTTGCTTACCACCTTTTTGCATGTGTGAGGCAATGTGCAGGTAGCCTTTATCTAGCGCTAGCAGTGCGTCGTCTACGTTCAGCAAATGCACCGTTTCAACACGACGAGCCGTATAGCGCATTAATAGCATCCAGTTAAGGTCGCGCTCTGCTTCAATGTCTTTGAATTTACGGATAGTACTAAACAGCACCTTTTCTTCTTCACGGGTGAAACTTTTAACCTCAGCCATGTGCCCGCTCCTTTTGCTGTTGCTTTGCCAATAAACGTTCTGCTAGTTCATCGCCAAAAAATAAACCTAATGCACCAGGCTTAAGGGCAATAGTTTGACTGGCGCCACAGTTCGTGCTTACTGAACGAATGCCAGCCTTGCGCAATGCGGTTGGAATGTTGGTTTCATTACTCATGGGGCAACTCCATTTTCAACATGCCAGCATTGATGCGCACAATTTCGTGCAGGCCTCTACGTTGACGCTCGTTAAGCTCTGCGTATTGCAGATTAAGCAGCGCTTTAAGCATGGTTTCTTTCAGTTGAAGCTGCATTTTCTGGCGTTTGATAATGAGCTGCAGTTGAAGTGGTGCCATTTCGCCTTGCTCTCGTTGTGTCGCATCAGCTGCAGCCACAGGTAACATTTCAACGTTTGAATGAGCCATGGTCAGCCTCCGCTTTGTTTTGAAGCACAATTTGCATTTTGAACCAGTGGGCAACTTTGATATTGCCAGCCCTGGTAATGCTGTTGAGCTCGGTTGGGGTAATTACGTCGTCTTCGATTGCGTCGTAAATGGTTTGGCAGGTCTGCCCTACAGACGCTTGCCACGAACAAAACTGGTCTAGCAATTTGCCCTCTGTCTTAGGGCTAGCATCAACCGGCACAGCAACGAATCCCAACATGGCGTTAATCTGATAAAGCAGCGAATAACATTGGGTGGTAGCCATCATTTCAATAGCGTCGATTAGTCCTAGCTTATAAGTGGGTAAATTAGGGTTGAGTTCGTTGCGTACTGTATTCGCCGTCTTACCCAATGCGCATGCAAACACCTCTGCAGCATGGGGGTGGCTTTTGAGTAGCAGGTGCGCAGAATGCAAAACTGCGTTATAATTCCTTGGACTTTGCATTAGATCATCCTCATGGTTATGCATTGTTAGTTCCTGCCATGGGCACCTGGTCCGTGCTCGTGGCAATCACCTCTTCTTCGCTTGTACCAAGCAAATTCAGTTCATCGTCTACCTTCTCGGGGTTAAATGCGTGAAATAACGCTGTGAAGTCGTTTAGTGAAATGGATTTAACGAACGCAATGCAGCCATCAAACATGAAGAACATTGACGCTTTCATTACATCGCCATCAGGCAAACTCACTTTAAAATTTCTAATTCTTAGCGACGAGCCGTAGGCCATTTGATAACGGCCAGAATCCATACACGTGATGCTGTAACCGTTGTTGTCTTTGTCCACGATGGCATTGCAAGAAAGTCTGACTCTCAGCTGGCCTTTGTCGGCATGTGAATTTTTAGACTTTTCTCTTACAGCCGAATTAGCGGGTGTGTGCTTTACTTCAGTTAATGAAGGCATGCAGGTTACTCCTGAATAGCAGCTGAAGTCGGGGCTTCAAAATTACTAATACCTGCCTCTACAGCCAACGCAATGATTTGCGAGTTAGAGCGCTTTTCACGCTTAGCGGCCGCCTTGATACGTTTTTCTAATTCAGCACTGGGGCGAAAACACATAGGTTTGTTTTTTACGCTAGACACTGCGAAATCCTCTTTTTTGAGTTAGTATGTTTACAAATGAATACAATGTTTATTATAGGTTCAATATTTGGGATTTGAATTCATTTATTGGGATTTTTAATACCGATTTTGAATAAGACTATGAATTATCCAAACGAAAAAGAATTTACGCCGCGTCTTGAATGGGTGTTGGCTGACAGAAAAATAACGCCATGGGCTAAAAAATTGGGCTTATCATCGGGTACGGCCGCACGATTATTAAGTAACGTGGTGCCAGGTACCGACATTCTAACGGCTATCATGCGCACTGAGCATGTGAACCTGAATTGGTTGCTGGAAGGGAAAGGCACGCCGTTTATGTTAGATAGCTATACGAACGCAGACACCTTCGAAAATATGTTATCTATTCACGCACAAGACGCCCAATACACTGCATATTTATCCGTTGATATGCAAAGCGGTATGGCTTCGGTTGTATTAATGCAGCCAGCTACGTTCGAATTTAAAAACAAGTCTATTGAATATCAGCAGATAGAAACACTCTATGGCCCGTGCAGAAACCCGTTGGCATTATCCGAGGCATTAAAGGGGTGTGACATTCACAGTTTCAGTTTAACGCAACTTGATGCAATGGCATTTAGCCGTGGGCAGTTCGGTACCTATAAGCTACTGGGCGACGACAAGCGTAAGGGATTGGTGAGTAAAAGTGGTGGCGTCGACTTCATGGTGCAAGACGGCAAGAGCGTCTACTTTGCTGAAATAAAAAATCAGACTAGAAAAGAAGGTGTGACAGTTAACCACCTTGTGCCTAAGAACTTTACTTTTTCTATAGATGATAAATTGGAAGTACTCAATATGGTGATCATGTGTGCCGAAGAGCATCATATTGCTGATAAACTGGATAAAGCCACGAAAATGGAAGTGGTAGAAACGCTGGAAGAAATGCATAAGCCCGCATCTGAACTTACTCCCACTGAAATAGAGTTCGCGCTACGGGCCAGTGTTCACTAAGCCCTTTTTTGTGGCCTTTGCCCAAACCACCAAAAGAATATAGTGGTGGCAATGTACGCCACCATTCGCCAAATCTCCATTGCGGCCGCTAAACGAACGTCTTCACCCAGTCCGTCGACTGATTCAACCAGCGCATTGGCTTCTACCAAAATAATAGTAATTGCAACAGCTACGTAAACCGTTAATGACGGTCGTACTAGCCCCCGTATCACATCAACTATACCAAGTAAGCCAATAATCCACGTTGGAGCCCCGTTCTCTGGCATGTATTGGCGCTTGTCGTGTTCGTAGCTTACGGTTTGCATGGTATAAGCGTTGCTGTCAGCTTGGGCGCTGGCTTCTTGCTGAAGAATACGCAGATTTGCGGTAGATTCTAGTTCTACCATTTTCGCGTCGTGTGCGAGGCGCACATTCTCTTGTTTAATATCCAATGCCCGGGTTTTGTATTGAAACAAGCTTTGCACTGCAGAGCCTAAAATACCCGTTGCCCCACCACCTACTACCGCCATTAATGCGTCACCTATCCACTCAATCATGCTGTTTCTCCCAAGCATTGATAATTGTTATGCGTGCTGGTTTGCCAGCAAGAATGTTGTTGAAGTCGCCTATTGCCCTGCGTGTATCGAAAATGGCGCGTTGGTTTTGGTAGGTACCGACGCGGTAACCCATTAATACACAGCCTAGAACGCTGGTCTTAAAGCCTTTTTCTTTGTTGCCGGCAAACGTGCCAGCATGAGCGAGAATACCGCTTCGTTCTGGCACATCTTCAATAAGATAAAGGTGTGAGCGGCCACCAATTGGTTTACGGGTTTTCACCAAACGCATTGAGTACGTGCCTGCAGTAATGCAGCTAAGATTGGGTAAGTTATTGCGCCACGGCAATTCAAGAGTGTGTGCAGACCAGGGGCCAATGTAGATATTGCCTGGTGTACCTTGGTCGTCGGTCTCGTGCCGTATTAGCTGAATATTCAAAATTTCAACTCTACTTTGACCAGGCGATCGTTAATGTCTTTGTTCACCAGCTGCTGTTCACGCATCTGCGTTTTGACTTCTTCAAACTGTCGACGCCATATTTCTTGATCACGTGCTGCGTCTTCGGTGGTATAGCGTTTTTGATTAACCAGATTAAAGGTGGTGATAATTGGCCCAATGCTAGCTTTAAGCTCGGCCATTTGAATATTGAGTTTTTTAACTTCTTCCTGCAGCTGATTATCTTTTGACTGAATATCTTCAAAAACAAAGTTACTCAGGAAGATTAATAACGACAGTATTAACGTTCCCGAGTTGTGATAGAACCAATTTGTAGGCCCTGTTTTGTCTATGTCTGCCATTACCTTACCTGTTCAACTAAAGTAGAAGTTAACAGGTTGCATTTTGACAATTGAATACGCGCAGTGTTAGGGCAATAGTGCTGTCTATTTCATCTTCATAGACGTAACAGCTTCGCGACCTCGGCCCCAATCAATGTGCTTTATTCCTCGTAGTTCAGCCCACTGACGAATAGCGACTTTTATAGGCAGTGATAGGTTACCGTGCCCTAGGTACACGGTAACGCCATCAACCCCTTCAGATTGAGCAATAAATTTAAACACGCCCTCTGGTGATTTCAGTCGCACAATCCTTGCTGTTATGTATTCTTCAACTTCAATATCGTTCAACTGCGTTACCTTATAAGACATGCTTATGTCCTCATTAACCTTGTTTTCTGAAATAAGACGCTTTCTGATATGGCTCTATGACTTTTGCTGTCATTACGAGACCGTCTTTATCGTCGGTGACATACAGCACGAATGTCAGTGTCAAATTACCGTTTTCATCCGTTTGCAAATCACCAATTCTAGCGGCGATAACATCACCACGTATCATGTGAGGGTCGTCGATAGAGCTTATTTTTGACGTTGGTGTAGATATGACTTCGACAGCATGTACACCTGGTTGGTCAAACAAAAAATATCCCTCTGCAGAGGTTTGTATTCCATCGCTTGGGGTAACTAGGAAGCGGAACGCTTCTCGGTTAGAGCGCCCTTCAAATGCTTGCACCGAACCGTCGTTAACCACAGTCCATTGACGTGTATCCAATAGTTTAAGCATTTCGCTAACAGCGAACGCGGCCACATCGATGTTCACGGTACCAGGACTACTTTCTGCACCTTCATCGTCAACAGTAACCAGCTGAAACGTTAAGCGCTGCGCTGTTGTTTTGCTTGGAGACGTTGCCGTAGGCCTTGCAGGGTCTTCTAGGTTAAGGATTACTGTATCACCCGCTGTTTGCGTCCACCGCCATTCGACTATAGTGCCGTCAGTATCTTGCGAACCTGCACCATCGAGCGTGAATTGCGTTGCTGCAGCTACCGATTGGTCGGGGCCAGCGTTTGCGGTTGGGGGGGTATTAGCTACTAGCGCTGAAACCTCATAATTACTGAAAGCACTGGCAACTAAGCTAAAATCACCTGCCCCGTTTGGTAATGAAATCGGCTGGCTTCGTGGGTAAGTAAGACTGCTCGCTGAACTTCCTTTACCCCAGGAAAACCAAACTTTGGCTGTCCCTGTTGGTATCTCGTTCACTGTAATCGTAGCAGTATTAGCATTTTTTCTTTCGAATGATGATACCGTGAGCGCACCAGAACTATCTTCTACATAAATACCTTCTGTCGAATAAGTGGTGTCTGTTAGTAGTAGATTGGCACTAAATGAAACATCAATTTCAGTAGATGAATCACCTGTATTGGCCGAGATAATAGAAGGGATAGAGCCACTAACCAGCCCTCTCATTACATAATACTGAGTAGCGACCTGTTGACCTAATTCAATATAAGCCGCGTCAGTTGCGTGAACTCCATCTTCATTTTGCGATGTGTAAACATTAACTGGGTAGGTATTATCATCTGAAACAATATAGTTAATTTGAGCGTCACGAATTGCTTGATGGCTTGTATTAGTAGCGCCTCCTCTGGTATCGCGACCAAATGTAGCCATAATAATTTCAAGTGTGCTACCGCCTTTACCCGAAAAAGTTCCTCTAACGCGAGTAAAGAACTCATTTAAGGCGCTTAGATACTGAGTCTCAGTCACACCTTCTAAGCTGTCTTTTGTTCCCTGATGCCACCACATAAACGCAATTTCATTAGCGCCTGATGTTGCCGTATTTACGGCATTTACAGTATCGGGCCACAACGAACCACCACTTGAGCGATTCCAGTAATCTGTCTGCCCTGATTCTTGCGTTAATGCAGTACCACCAACACCAGTATTAATAATAAAAACTGGACAATTTTCTGCTGTGATGATTGCTGACGCTATCGCATTAGCGCCAACTCCGGTAGTTGGAGTTACAAACCCGCCATTTGAGTAGACAAAATACCCATCCAATGGGGTTACTACGCCGTCTGTATTCATGTCTTCAGAAAGCGACTGGCCACCAATTAAAATAATATCCGCAACATACCAATCGTTTGTTTGTAAGTCGTTAACGCTCGGTTCGTTTGAAAATCTAACTTCAACGTGAATAGGCGTTAATGATGGTGAGCGGGTAATGCTTAACGTAGATGACACGCCAGATGGTGAAGTATCGAACGTCGCCCAATCTTGAAGCACAGTTGAATCATCAGACGCATCCAATAAACGATACTGCAATGAAGTAGGTGAGCCAGTATACGTGACATTAAAATCAACAGTTGCAGTACCACCACTGTCGCGCTGATATGGATGGTTGTTTTTGGGTGCTTCATCAATGGATATGGAATCTGTTTCAGCAGGAGGCTCAACTGTACTCGACTCAGTAAACTCAATACTATCAACATACTGATCTAACTTGTTAAGACGTATTCCGTGATGTGTCTGCGTCTGGTTAAAGTTAGTGGTTACAGTTACAGCAGCGCTACCCCCGATGCTAACTACTATGCTATCGCCATCCATATCAGCGCTAGGCAGATAAGAATTATTTTGAGTAAAATTAAAACTTCCCGCACCAATTTGAGAATAAGCTCCCGAGCTAAAGGTATAAACTCTTACCTCATCGTTGCCTAACGACATGTTAACAAATATATGTGACCCATCTGCAGGGTTGTACCGCAACACGAAACCCGCAGCACTGCCACTGTCTGCACCAACAAAAATAGGGGCAGATAAATTACCATCTGCTGTTCCCTCAAGCGTAAATACCCAGCGCGGGTTTGCTGGCTCTGGTGATGTGGCAACAGCATGATTATCCTGTATTTCAAACGTTCCGTTTCTAGCTGTTAACCCGCTTGGTAACGGATCACCATTCGCCCCTGTAAAATTAAAAATTGCCATCGCTTATTCTCATACTGTAATTGAAATTATGTTAGACCAACTACCGACTAGCGCACCGTTAAGGCATCGGCATCTGATCTGATATGTGCCTGAAGAAAAATTAACTGTTCGCTCAAATGCACCCACAACGCCAGGAAGACCAACATTTGGAACGGAAAGTGGTGACCAACTAGAACCACCGTCGCTAGAAACTTCAAATTGCATATCAGTCATAGCAACGCGGCAATAGTCGCTGATTGTTGGATAGGTTTTTAAGACTTCTACTGTTGGCGCATATAAACGAATAACTCCAACATCAGAATATGCTGAATGGTCAGCATTCACTTGATTACGCATCTGGTCGTTAGTGATACATCGAACTCCATCAACCACGCAGTTCCACACATTTACAAGACTCCACGAGTGCGTAGGCGCGATGGCCTCTTTTGTTCCATCAGTGCGCACAAACTCGCAGTTTGTAAGCAAGCCTGTACCTACATTATGAATACGAAACTGACGATACCCAGCGTAAAATAGTGAGTGATTAACCTCTGTTTTTTTCTTCGTATCAATAATGCCATCGGAAGCATTCCTACCATTCATGCCTAAAACAAATGCTTCTGCATCATACGTGGCGACATTTGCTAAGCCGTTGAAAACTAGAATATCGGAGTTGCCGAACTGACTGGTGTAACTGCCGCGACTAGAATCTAAGTACAAATCACCAGTTACATAACACGTCTGAATCTTATTGAAGTACGGGCCCTGGTTCATTTCCGCTGAAATTGCGTTCTGCCACTTTTCGTACTCACCAGTGTAACCACCAGTAACCGTTAACCGATAGACTTCTAAGTTATCCCCGCCACGCAAGTTAATTGCAGTTTTACGACCATTTGAATAAACATTTTCAAATAAGTAGCTACCGCCGTTATTATCGTAATAGCCATTCCTAGCGCTTTCGGCCAGCTCGCCTGTCTTGGTTACTCTTGGTGTAGTTTCATCTTTGAGTCTTGCTACCGGCTCAATAAACCATTCGAGCGTCACATCTGAACCGCTTTGGTTGTATTCGAGCAAAGGAACGGCGGGGGTTTCTGTTCGTAGCAACTTACGCACGTAAACGTTCAGCAAATCTCCTGTGTAGCTTTGGCCTAGTATTGTGACAGCCGTTGCGTTTGCTGGCGCACGAATTAGCCAAACTTCTGTACCTTCTAGGTTGTGGCTGTACTGTCCTTGTGCACTTCCAATAGACGGCAATACGCCACCCGAAGTCCTTCCCTCAAGTTTTAGCGAGATTTGATAAATCTCACCTTCTTCAAAAGCGTAATTAGCGCTTAATGAGTTATTGGTATTGCTCGCGGTATAACGCGCACCATCTTTAACCCAACCATTACCACTAACACTAAAGCTATCTGGCTGAACTACTTTTGCACCCACTTCAGGTGAAGGGTAAATTTCAAAGCGATGGGTATAGATATTTTCTTTTGTGGAATATCGAAAATAGTCTGTTGCCATTTCGCCAGGGTCCAAATGAAGAAATGCTTCACAGGGGTTATATCTCACACCACTTAACTTGTTTGGGGCTATCTTTGCGCCACTTGGTAACGCAATCACGTTATTAAAAGGGTCGTTATTCCCTTGCACTGAAACTGCTTCACTCATAAAAGGATCGTTATTCCCTTGCACTGAAACTGCTTCACTCATACGAGGAATGTGCTCATAAGGCATTTGTAACACTTGGTTGGCGTAAATCGGTAGAGGATCAGTGACAGATTCAGCCTTTTCACCTCGCCAACTTTCACCCAACAACAAGTCTATAGTTTCATTATAGAGAACACCGTTAATAGTAACGTTGTTTAAAACTACGGTTGAATTACCTATTGCAGTAGCAAAAGGTAAAGGTAGATTTAACTGATAATCCCCACCGTTAATGGTAACGGTTGAGCCTTCACCCATTACAACAACACCTAACCCGCCCGTTTCATCTAAGTTGCAACCGCAGTTGTTTAGTTCACCATCTTTTTCAAAGTAATAACCGTAGCTATCGCCTTCGATTTGGCGTAGGAACGTAACCATGCAATCACGCGCCGTGGCGTATTCGGCGAAGTAAATGCCAGCGCCGCACTTGTCCATTACCAAGCCTTTTGCGTCGACTTCGCAGTAAAATTTAAAGGCGTTGCCGCTAAAGCCATTTATAGTGGTGTAGCGAACCGTTGCTTTGCCACCGCTATTAAAAAAAACCCCATGATATAGAATCGCATCGTCGTCAAATTGGTGGTCTTCGTTATTGATAGTAAGGGCAATAACTTCAACTTCACTGTGAAGAATGCCCACTGTTAAACCACAATCACCCTCGCCCGTTCCGTGAATATCTTGTAAAGAGACATTGCTAGAAAATAGTGGCACATCGAGCATTTTGGCTATCACGCCTATAAATGTGATATTACGCAATACCCACCCAATCATTCGGTAGCCCTCAGTTTTTATAAGCGGCGTATTGATAAGCACGGCATCTTGAACGGTGATACCTTCAACTTGCGCGGTTAACTCAATAGCGGGATCGGAGTCTTTCATTTTTAGGCCAAAAATGCGGTAATAATCCGCACTTATTTCCAAGAAAGAATTAACGTTGTTAACAATGTATGGCGCGTGGTTTTCAAGGTTTATATCAATGTCAGACACACCTTTTTGAATACCGAAGAAGAAAGACAGCGGTGCAGCTTGAGTGCCAGGTATATCAAGAATCCAAGGGTCGCGAACGGGGTGCCAATCACGAATAAGGCTTTTGTCTGCCCCGATGTAAAAACTGTCTCCGGCTTCCACCCTATAAGTCGGAATGTCATCTTCAGCACTAGCGCCGTAAATGCGGTGAAAAACTTCATTGAAATCTTGGGGCGTATTACATTCCGCCCAGTCCTCGCCTTCAGTCCAATTAGGTTGGCTAAGTAAGTTGATATCAAACAATCTATTCATAAGCTTTTACTCGCAGCCTTAAGGACTCAATTCTTATTGCGCCTGTAAGCGGTGCAAATGCCGCCTGGCGCTTAAAATAAAGCCGCTCGTTTTCGATGATGAAACGATATACACCCTCAAATGGAATTGTGTATTCGGGAGTGTTGCTATTGGTAAGCGCCATTGGCTTAGGAACGGTTGACACAACCAGCATTTCAAAATCAAATTTATCCCAACTATCACTAAAAATCCGTAAAGCATCAGTACCGCCACTGGCTTCGTTTACACTGAATAAGCGCGGATCTTGTGCATCCTGTGCCCAACTTGCACCCATCGAATAAGGCGTGGCTGGCATAACGTCTTCGCTGTACCAATCACCGTCTTGTCTTAACGTGAATCGCATGAATTGATTAGGCGCTTTGCTGCCATCACTTTCACCGTAGTAAGCATCAATAGAAGGGAAACGACTTCTTGCAGTTGATAAGGTTTCAAAACCATCATCGGTTTCTATGTAATCGATAAGGCCTACGAATGAGCTGCCAAATGAAGTGACGCTTGTCAGTGTCGTAGTTACCGTGTGCCACTGGTAATCATCCAATGCTGGGTTATCGGGTAAGCCGGTACCACCATTGCCCATAGGGTAAACGCGGAGGGTTAAACTGCCAGTGTACGCACTGTTAAACCAGATTCGCTTGCCGTTGGTTGTCAAAAGAAACTCTCGTTTTTCGACAATGTTTGATATTGGTAACCATTCATCAGTTAACGCTACATAAGCAACCTGTCTAACATCATCAAATAACATTTCTCGTTTGTTATTTGGTGACTGCGTAGGGATATCAACGGTCTTTTTAAGCGTTGGATAATCGCTCAGGATGTGAGTTAAGCTGGCGTTTTGTCGTACTGGTGGACTTAACGCCTGAGTACGTTTGTTATCTGTGTCGATATCATCGGGCAGCTGCTCGACAGACACCTTGCCGCCGATTTCAGGAAAATTCGGGAAACGCTTTGCTGTCTCAGGCAGTACTTCATTTATATCGCCTTGTACTTGCACCCAAGTGGGCCACTGTGTAGCGGTCACAGGGGGATCGACAATCATTGAAAAGCTAATTTCACCTACGGTACCAGGACCGTCACCGTATGCTTCAGCAAGTCCGTTTTGTGCCTCTGTTAGTGAAGTGATAGCTGCCAATAAAGCATCGTTCTGACCAAGCGGTATCAAGGTCGCGCTTTTCTCTACTATGTCATTGCCCGTATAAGCAATGGCCAGCGTTAAAGTACGATTTACTGTATCGCCGCTTGTAACTACTCTCGGCCTATCCCCTGCGATAAAAATCACACTCCCCGGCACTACTGAGAAATTTGAGTCATTGGTGTTGATCTGTACCAGATTATTGTTGTTTGTAAGCGTAACGCTTGGGAACTCTCTCACTACGCTCATGACGGACGTCCTTCTACGCTAATTAAACTCAATCTTTGAGAGTCGATAAATTGCTGCATTAGAGCACGCTGTTGACCTGTAACCCTCAGGCGGTATGAAAACGTTCCCAGTGAGGCATTAGTATCTGTATAAGTGAATGAACCTCCCGTTCTATCTCTTTGATTACAACTGGGCTCACTTCTATCATCCTGACGAAACTCATTGTACTCGACTGTACCTGTGATAACTTTTCGCTGAAGCTCGGACCATCCCCCACCACCAAGGCTACGTTCAAGAATTAGTGTGGCTTGGGGTACGAAGCTTGAATCTGTGGGGCAAGCACCATCAGATGTATGGTTTCCATCCCACCCAAAACTGCAACTAACCGTTTTAGGATTTCCATTAGTAGTAAATGGGCCCACTTCTACAGATGGGTTAAGAGTTAGAAGTGTTGAGTCACCACCGTTAATTAACTCACCCGTTGTTAACGAGCCTCCCAGATATTCATTAGCAAAGCTGTCTTTCCAGCCATATTTACCATTGGATTTGCTAAGCTGACTGTAGTCTGGCTCACCGTCTGCATTTAAAATAGGATCGCCTTCCCATATCACTAAATTATCTGGGCCAAAACCGTCGTAGTCTTGAACACGCATAAAATGCTCACGAACGGTGACTTCCCGAGCTGCTCTAATAGTTCCCGTAAACTCTGTGTTTGCACCAATTTCTAACTTGCCAGTAATTGTATTGAGGTTAAAAAACACTACGCCTGCTTGGCTGGCGAACTTAAGGTTGTCCATGTAAAGGTGAATTGATGAATTGTTGTTCCCGCCCTGAATACTTAAGCCTGTGAACTCTTCGTTTTCGTCTACCACGCCTAAGTAGTAAGTGCCGCCCAGCTCACCAAGCTGATTTTCCAAAGCCTGCATGAAGTTAATAACAGAAAGTTCTTCACCCGCACTGTTCGTTACTTTTACTTCTTCAAACGAACGAACCAAGGGTGCGCCGGCAATCCATTCACCATTTTCATCTTCATAGCCGATATTCACCTGCTTGAACTCAGTAAATTGCGCCTCAACTGTCTTGGTACCTACCTTCTGCTTCAGCCCGATTATCTCCGTGCTGTTTATCTGGTTTGCGCTTACCGCTTCAGTAACGTTGTAAATAAGCTGTTGGTACTGGTCGCCCTGCTCACTGGTTTGGGTACTCCAATAAGACACATCATTAGTAATCGCTTCAATGTGATCACCCAGTGCTGCGGGTAAGCCAGGCCACTGCACCAAAGCAAAGGTTTCTGGCACAAAATCTTGTGCATCAATACCAATCAGGTTGGGAATAGTCACCGATAACCAATTAGGGTCTGCAGCTGTGTCGTTTACCAGTCGGTACCAAACCGTTACCGTGCCGTTGTGCGGCGTGTTGGTTATAGTAATTGTGAGGTTACGACCAGCATTAATGGCGGCGTCAAAGTTCTCTTGTGTACTACCTTCAAATGAGTACTTCCATTCGTAGGTTGCTCGGCCATTCGGTGGAGTTGGGCCATTCACTATTACGCGCCCTGGCAAAATATTAATGCCAATGTCATCGGTCGGGGTTGATGTCGCTCCTACGTTAAACGCCCTTTGTGTAGCCACACTGTTTTTTTCAAAGCGGTTCTGAGCAGAAATTGCAACGCTGTAGTCACCCAATGCTAAATTGTTTATATCCAATGCAGGTTGCGTCGGGTAATAGACCTGGCTAAAACTATCTGCAGGTTGTTTGGTTATTAGCACCACGTAACGGCGAACACTATCTGGGGCGCTATGCTCCCACGTTAGTAACCCTTGCCGATAAGCATCGTTTGGCGTTGGCGAGTAATTAATATTCTGTGGCGCAGACACGTACGTATTGTCTATGTCAGTGTTTGGCGTTAAATCTCGCTCTGAAGGTATAACACTATCGCTATAAATCTCTGCAGTTGTTTCTTGTAGAACCAATGTCCAAGTAAATGATTCAGTGTCAAAGTCGAAGTCGATAACTTCGTATTCTTTACCGATAATATTGTGCTCTTTGAACTCAATATTCACCACTTTGCCAGGCGAACACTTAATACCTTTCCAGCCAACCACGACCTTAAGCGTATCACCCGCGGCTAACCGTTCCATGTAGACTCTATTTAAGCGCTGACACATGGTGTCAGAATTGGTGAATGCCAATTGCCTTGCATGCTGCAGATATTTTTTATCGCGAGTATCACGGTAATATTCACTGAAGATTTCAGTGCTATTCGTTTCTTGATAAAAGGAATCAGGGTCGATGAATTTGGCAACAACAGCATTGCAGCGGTCTTCAAGTGGAGTGTATGGCTGACGGTCTACGTCTGCCTTTAAATCATCTTCAGTTAGTGTAACGGTTGCAGGTCCTCGATAAGCCGCAGTTAAAAGCCAATACTTACCGCCAGCTTCAACCCAGCGACCACCGCAGCTTTTAAGTAGCTCGTCTTCAACAATCCGTTGCCCTTGTGATAGGTCTATTACACCGTTACAAGTCCAGCGCTTTTCAGTGTACGTGTCGCCATTCTTATCTTCGAAGCTAATAACTTCATCGCATAAATTTGCCTCATATGCCAAGTTAGCCAGGTCAAACATTTCAATGGGTAATACTTCATCACCGCCGAAGCGCTTCCAGTACAAATTGATAAGAACAGGGTTTTCGGTCCATTCCCACGTACTTTGGTCATCGGCTCTATGGTCACCGCTGCCCCCTACGATACTGTCTTTTCTTGGGTCGTAGCACTTTATGCCGGCAACTAAAAATTTAACGTCCTGTACGCCGTTCGGGAAGATATCAGGGTTCACTTCGTACTTGTGATAAGCGTACGTTATGCCGAAACCTATGCAGTTCTCATCTACATTGGTCATTTCTGTACGGGCAGTAGCGTTTGCTGTTGTTTGGTCACCTAACGCCACTTGAATTCTGTAGCCGTTACCACTTAGTGAAGACGTGTCTTTCCCATCAAGCTGGTAAAGCTCTACGCTTTGACAAGGGTGTGCGGCCAATGGCGTGAAGAACAAGTTGTATTCTTTCTTATTAAGCGTGCGCTTTTGGTACTTAGTAATAGGTCCACTTGTCACTGTTTTGCCTACAATCATAAGTCGCGGTGAATTACTTTCTGTACGCAGGTCTTGGTGGCCTGTGCCAAGGGCGCTGGTATCTGGTATTTCTGGCTGAAGCAGTGAGCCAAACACACCGCTAATCAACCCAAAGGCAAATTTTAGACCGCCGCCGACTAAGCCAACCAATGCGCCACCAACAGCTTCAACCGCTTTACCCACTAGCCAACCCTCCAAACTTTTTTAATTAAAAGTGGAGAGAATGTTTCTATCCCATATTCACCCGGGGCGAGTACTTCACCAAACATAACGCCTGCTATGTCTCTGCCGTCATTTTCAAATAAAACAACATCACCGCGACGCACCTCTAGCCTTGAAACGGTAGAACCAAATGCGTGGGTTAGTACCGCTTCTACACTATCGAAGCCCTGCTTTTTCAATTGTTTCATAGCGCCAAGTTCGCTCTTGTATTTGCCGCGAAACGTAGCTGCAGGATCAACACCTGTAATAGCAAGCGCCATGTCAGCTACAAACAAACAGCAGTCATTCATACCCCATTCAAACGGTGTGTGCTTTTTACTTTTAACGAAATCTGTCAGGCGAACTGTCCAGTCTGTGTGTCTTATCATCGCTGCCTCGTTGTTGTTGTTCCACCGCCACCGCGACCACCACTGCTCACGGCGTTACTTCCGCTGTAACTGCTAAGCGGCCCTTTTGCTACGGCTTCAACGTCATCTAGAAAACTGTCGTTAGGATAAATTGCACGCTGACTCGCTGCGCTGTACGTGGTGTAGCGTTTTGGTTGGCTCCATCGATGGGTGTAGCTAACACATTCGACAGAAATAGTCGGTGGAGCGCTGTACTTAGCAGGGGTATTGTTAACGATGCCGAGATAGATAAGCTGCTTTGCAACCAGCTGCTGGTCGTCATTAAAGACGCCAAGGTACAAGCGTACTTCGCCGCCTGCCGCATCATCTTTAAGCGCTTCAGCAAGTACCGACGTGTCAGGGGTTATCAGAGTTAGTGTTACTCGAGGAGCGCTACCCTCTTTAATTACACTTACCATTCCATTGTTAGCTACGCCCCAATAGGTTTCGCCGTCTGATTTGATTGGGCCTGCACCATTGTGAAACCGCGCCATGCCAGCAGGCCATTCGATAGTACCCATAATGCAGGCGCACTTTTCAGACTGGCTAATAATGGCTTCAACTTGCGGTTCTAAGTGATAGGTCATGCGCGAATACTCGTGTAGCCGCTGATAGAAAAATCATTCAGCACCAGTTTTCGTTGCGCAAAGCTCGGCCCCTGCTGGTTGTCAGGCAGCATCATTTTATTCATTGGGTCGTTAACGACTAAACCTGTGCCGCTTATCGGAATACTTAGCAATTGAGGCCTGAAACGAAGCGTACATTCACCGATGTTGTCGGCAACGGCATCCTCTAAAAGTTTGTATAGATAGTTGTCTAACTGGAAACGATCGCCAGCTGGCGCTATCAATGCGTTTGGAATGGCGTTTTTGATTTTTAACACCGTGCCTGATTGGTCGTTTCCATCAACGACGATGTTACCTGCCCAGTCGCCTAACTGAGTATGGGTACTATCCCACATCATAAATTCGCCGCGGCTACCGTCTAAAGCGTCTATGAAGTTTGAAAGTTCTCGCCCTTGTGCATAACGAACCTTCGACCATGAACCGCTAAAGGTCCAATAAGCACCTGGTCGCGTCCACACTTCAGACGTTCGTCCAGGGCCAGTCGATACACTTGAATTGGGTACAATTTTAAATTGCAGAGATGAAGGCAAAATATGCCGAGGAAAAATAGGTAAACTCATCGCGATGCCCTATAACCTGAATACACTGGGCCTGTACCCGTCTTAAATTGCTGACCGACTTTCGCTAGCGTTTCTTGTTGTTGACGTTCAAGAATAGGTGCTAGCTGCGTCATTACCTCTTCAGCATTGCCACCTGAAACATTGATTGTTCTGTTGTCGTTGAATACAACGCTGCGCCCACCGCCATCGTTGGCCGCTTGCCTGTTTAAAATATTGGCTGTATCTACACGGCTAGTAACGGTCGCTGGGCCTTTCACGAATTCAGGGCCATATTCGCCGGCAATACCGAACTTACCTGATGGGATATGCCCACCTTTATCGAATAAACCTGCAAACATTGCGGCCATGGCTGCGCCTACTGCGGCAATGGCTGCTATTGAGCCTATTGAGTTTGTACCAGCTGTTGCTAAGGTGGTGGCCGCTGCAGCTGGGGCCATGGCACCAGTAATAGCGGTTGCTGAACTTGTTGCCGCTGTGGTGGCCACGGTGTTTTCGGTAATTGCTGCTTTTGAGTTGATTGCAGCCAGCACTAAACGTCTAGCACCTATTTCAATAAGGCTAGCAACAACTTGCTTAGCCGTGCTTTTGAATACATTGCGTAGTCCATCACCAAGGTTCTCGCTTTCAAACAACGCGTCTGCGGTAGCTTGCCCAATACGCATAGAGAAGTTATCAATTGTGCTGTCCCATACTTCTCTAAATTCAGCTGCTAGTCCGTCTTGAATGTCCTGCATTGCATCAGAATGGCGACGCTGTTCAGCTTCAATAAGTTGGTTTATTTCTTGGCGTTGTGCTAAATCCTGCTGAGGTAAGCTGTCACGATAGGTTTCTAAATCATTTATGTTGTTTTTATGATTGTTAACTTCGCGTTGCGCAGGCGTCATTACACCTACGGCAATGCTTTCAACACGAGATTGCAGTGACTTCGCTTCACTTAGGTTATCGAGCTCTTTCGCTTGTAGAATAAGTTTTTGTTTCAGCGCATCGTTAATGTCTTTAAGTGCACCATGCTCGATGTCGTAACGAATTTTTGCTTCACGGCTGGTATCACCGTATAGCGCAATTTCTTCATTATTTTTGGTAATTAAGCTAGCAACCTCTTGCTCTAACGATTTGACCGCGTCTCGTTGGGCAACTCTCGCGTCTATCTCTTTTTTGTGCGCATCAAGCTTTTTAGCTGATTGCAGTAACGCTGCTTTTTCCGCTTCGCTAAGGTTCTTTAATGAGCCATGCGTTGTTTCGTAAGCAATTCTAGCGGCTTCTCCAACTTCTCCGTATAGCGCTCGCTGTTGCTCAAGCTTATCAAGCAGGCCTTGTACCTCTGCGCTAATAGTTGGCTCTAACGTCGGCATTTGCCATCCGTCAGTAGGCAAGCCTGCCTCAAAAAGTGCAGAGCGCTTTTGACTTAAGCTGTTCAGCAGTTCTTCAACTTGCTCTATCTCTTCACGAAGCTCACCAACTAAAGGGTTAGCTCGCTTCCTTCTAAGCTTGGCTGTTTTTTCTTCTTCATCTCTTAACTGCTGAGTAAGTGAAACTAAGCGTTCCCTTGCGCGGTATTCTTTTTGAGCAATTTCGTCTAAACGTAGTTCTTTGCCAGCTTTATTAAGGCTTTTATACTCTGCAACAAGTTTGTTTATTTCTGTTGCTAGCTGAAAACTGACTTCCTTCAATTCAGTGGCTTTTTCAGTCGCATCTTCGGTATTTGTCGCCCACTCATAAATGGCGTAAGCACCAAGCAGAACGACACCGGGAATACCGCCAATTGCTGCCCACAAACCTCGGGCAACGGTTGTTGCAGCGCGGCCTACTATTGAGTATTGCGCGGTAGCCACATTGAGGGCAGTCTGGCTGGCAGTTACAGCCTGATTGGCCGCTGCTAAACGCGTTAATGCGCCGGCACGCAATGTGTCATTTGCGGCAACTTCCAGCGAGCGCTTCGCAGCTAGCTGTAAAGACAGATTATGTTCATGCTGCTTTTTGGCCGCTGCTAGCGTTGCTGCTGTTGCAGTCTGTTGGGCTACGGCTTTTCTGCCTAACGCAATA
This sequence comes from Alteromonas sp. KUL106, assembly GCF_009811415.1. Classification (GTDB taxonomy): domain Bacteria; phylum Pseudomonadota; class Gammaproteobacteria; order Enterobacterales; family Alteromonadaceae; genus Alteromonas. The sequence goes on from NZ_BLIG01000019.1 coordinate 31,281, forward strand.
CTATAATTGCTGACAGCAGCTGCACCACGCACTAATGCAACGGCTGTTAATGTCTCGACCGCGGTAGTAAGTGTTTCGGCGTTGTATCTTACAAACGTTAACGCTTCGCCTGTGGTTTCAAGCAACGTGCCGTAGGCATCACTAATAGGCTGTTCAAACGCCGCTATGGTTTGAACGCGTAAATTTTCTAGCGCGTTCTCTTGTGCGGTAATGTTGTCGATATTGGCTTTTGCAGCACCGTCGTATTCTCCCAACGCCTTAATAAGATCATCACGAAACATGGCGCTGGTTACTTCGCCCTCTAAGACCAAATCACGGTATGTTTTACCCTGCAGGCCAGCCGCTTTCGTAATGGCCTGCATTAAACCAGGTATTGGCTCCATCACTTGGTTAAATTCAGCGGTTTGTACTGTAGGCTGTGAAAGTGCTTGCCCCAAACCATACATTAGGTTGCCCAGCTGGTCGGTGCTAACACCCAGCGCGCTTTGCGCATTACTTAAGCCCGTCATTAGCTGGTACTGTTGCTGCTGATTAATAATATCGCCTTTGCGAAGCGCTGCGAGGCTGGCATAACTTTCGCCCATAACCAGTACAGACTTGCCGTGCTCTTCCGCTAGTTGCGTTAAGAATGACATCGAGCGTCCATAATCCGCTGTGTCTTCACTTAAGAAACGAAGGCGAGTGCTGAACTGCTGATAATCAGAAAGGGTGTCTTTGATATTTACCGCGGCATTTTGCGCTGCAAGCACACCAAAAGCACCGGCAATGTAACCACCAAGTGGCCGAACGGCTGCGCCCAGGCTTCGGCTTTGTACTTCAAGTTGTTTAATGTTTCGCGTTGCTGCAGCTGCTGACGTATCAGTAGTACGTAAACTACGAGATAAACTGTTTTGGCTGGCAATAACGTCGCGCATTTCGCGCTGTAATTGCTCTAACACTTGCTCATAACGGTCTAGGCCATCGCGGGCGGCATTCGTGTTTTGCTTAGAAAGGCTAACTTCCTTGTTAAGTGCGGCCTGTTGGCTCACTAATTCCTTTAGATGGTTATCCAACTTACCAACCGCGTTTTCCAAAGCGGTAAAACTGCCAGCTTGGCTAGTGGCTTGCGAGGTGCCACGGGTAAGCTCTTTATTAAGGGCTACCTGCTGTGCAATGGCCTGCTGATACTCCTTGCGCATACCTTTAGTATTGGCAAGTAAGTTAATCATTATATCTAGGTCACTTCTGCTCACTGGCACGCTCGTTAAGTGTTGAGACTACGTGACGGCTAAGAACCCTTAACTTTTGGTAGTCCAATTTGCTGTACTTGCGGCCTGTTGCTTGTGCATCGGCCATTACTGCAGGGATATCTAGCGCAACTCTGAAACCTTCGGTGTAAACCCATAGGTCATCAACATCTAAAAACCAGTAAAATGCAGCTTGGTTTTCAGGAAGAAGTTCTAGCACTCGGTCTTGGAAGTCTTCGTCTTCTTGGAGAACCGCTTTTATCTGCGCTTCGTCCATCCCGTAGCCGTCTCTTAATTGCGCTATATATTCCTGTTTGTCGCTACTTGTAACGCTAGGGCCTACCCAAAACTGGGCGGCCTCTAGGAGTTTTTTTCCGCTACGCCTGCGTCCATCTTTAAGTAGGCGTTATAAAGACCAACACGGTAGTTGGTATCTGAAAGCAACTCTGCTTTGTCTTCATCACTTAGCTTTTCTAGATTGGCTTCAGTTTCACCAGCTTCTAGCATCACAGCTTTAAGTAACGGGGTTTGGCCTTCCTTGGCCGCAGCATCGAACTCTTTTTCAGATAAGCGCTTAAACCGAGCAAAGAAGTTATGTTCTTCAAGCGCCCCGCCGTCTGCAGGTACCTTTACAGATACAGGCCACACGACACTTTCTTTTCGTTTAATTTTTAGTTGCATTAGCTCACCGTAATTTTGTTTTTGCCTATGGCGCCATACGGCATCACAAACGTACGTTTACCTTCAAATTCACCGTAGCCCACACCTAGAATTTGTAGCTGGGGGTTGGAAAAGGTAACGATATTGCCTGCTGTGGTACCGTGCTGAAGCGAGAAAGGTAGGAATACCTCCGCTTCGCTGTTCACAATGGCGAACGGGTCGAAGTCACTGTGCGCCGGCACAAGAATTTCAATTTCACCTTCTGGCGCAATGTCATCAATGCTCACGCCTTCATAACCAGGCAAATCGGTGTAATTCACTTCGTTGTTCTGGTCAGAAGAATAGTTAACCAGTACATATTCACTGCCATCTAGCGTGAACGTGGTGTATTGGTTACCCACTTTTACAGGCTTAATTTGGCTGAATGAGGGGGTTGGCATAGCCTCTTCTAATACACCGCCGTAGGTACCTGTAATGGTTAGGGTGTAGGTAGGAAGTGCGCCGTTGGCAACAGCAACACTTACATTAGCCTGTGCACTTAAAACTTTGTGGTTTCGGCCAGCATGATAGAAATAAATAGTCGCATCAGGCCAACTATCATCGTCCAGTTGTTCGTACTGCACATCAGTGCCGGCATTCACCGTTTCTGAGAACGCACCAATTTTAATTAGGTCGTTATAGACCGGGGCGTTACCTGCAGTACCAGAGCCAGCAATTTCAACTTCCGTTGAAATAGTAAAATGCTGGCCCACTAGCATTTGGGGCTTATAACCTAACGTTGCATCGTCCAGTTCACGGTCAAGCGTTTCAACTTCTAAAGAAAGTTCGGCGTTTTTGGTTTGGATGTGCTTCGGCGTTTCACCTGCCGCAATATAATCCTCACCAATGACTAGGGCTGGATTCGCTGCAGCGTTAAACCCTGCCATGGTGAGCAGAAGGCGTTTCACCTTATACTTTTGATACTTAGCACTCATTGCTTAGGCTCCTTTGCTGATTTAGCGACAGGTGCCTGCTTTTCGGTGTACTTTGCGCTTAGTGCCTTAACTGGCGCTAATTGGGCTAGTTGGGCACTGGAAAGCTCACCGTCTTCAAAAGTGTTTACACCTGGTGCGAAGTTAATGCCGGCGCTGCGCACTGGCTTCGTAGATGAATTGGTTACTGTAATAGGCATGGTCGCCCCCTTTTTCTGTAGTGCTCAGTGTCGCAATGAGGGGGGCGCAGCGTTAGGGCAAAAGTTAAAGAAAACCCCTCGTGTTGAGGGGCTAATATAAAGGCTTAGTTTAATGTGGTGGGCTTAGCGTTCTGCACGAACTAGTGCCGTTATCTTTTCGGTGGCTGGCTTTAACAGCTGCACCATTTGAAAGGCTTGTAAGTGTTCAACAGGGCCGTCGTTCATATTTTCGAACAAGCTTTGCAAACCCAACAAATACTCTTGTAGCTCAAAAGCCGTCTGGTATCGGTTGTCTCTAGCCATGTTACACCTCAAGCGCTAGCTGGTCGGGCTTCTTAGTTAGCAGGCTTAAGTCTGGCTGCATATCGCCAATTAAGTCGCTTAAGTGTAAAAGCCGTGCTTCCAGCACTTTATACACCATGGCATTTTTAGTGTTGGCCAACTGCGAGGCAATAGAAACAATGGTTTTGGAAATGGCCAGAATTTGTGACGTGGTCATATCGGCACGTTTGCGTGTGGCCTCTGAGTAGTGGAACACAAAATGCGCCACTGCTTCTTTCATGGCTTTCGCTTTTGCCTGAGAAGATTCCATGACGATCAGCAAGAAACCGATGGGGTGATAGACCTTTGTAAGGTAATTTTTACCGTCAGTAGCCGTCATATTGACGGTAACTGAATAGTTTTCGATGTGCGGATTTCGCTCAATAATCTTATCAACAGCCTTTTGAGGAACAGCATATTCTAGCCACTCGCCAACCGCTAATCGGGTTGTGTGAGGTACGCCCTCAAGGGTAACAGTTTGAGATAAGGCAATGTCGCCCCATTGAAAGGCAGCAAGGCTGTCGTGGGTATTGCTTTGCAGATAAGTCATGGAAGACTCCTTCTTGATATTTTCGAATTAAGACTTGGGTGTCAGGAGGTTCGAAACCTGCAAGAAGACAGGTGGGCTTATTTCCCAAAGGGTATTATATTCACCGCCCTCCCGACGTAGTAAGGATAACGCATTGAGCCATAAATAGCAGGCACAAAAAAACCGCATACTGTCGGGGCGGGGTTCCGCTTCTTGAAAAGGTTTCGACACCTCAAGGCAGAGACTAGCGCGAGTGTGTGGCGTTGTCAACTATTGCGCTTTTTGTTTTGAAAACGCAATAGCTATAAATCGTTAAAACGTAGTTCGAAGAGTACCCAAGCGTGTATCGGATCCATCTGGCGCGAGGTTCTGGCGCTAACCAGTTCAAGGTTAAGCGGTTCGTTTGTTTCACCATCTTGGGCAACTAATTCTTTAATTACCTCGAGCATAGAAAATTCAATGGCTTCTTTTTGCTCGCCAGTGGTGCTCTCGTTCACCAGCTGCTGGGCCACTATCATAAAGTTGTGCACTTCGTCTTCAGTGTCGTACAAGCTACCGAACTGCGGAAAGCCAGAAGACAATACGGCATAAATGCGTTCGTGCTTGTCCATTTCGGTGTCTAAATCGCTGTAATTTCGTGTGACATGGTGAATGCCAACTATTTGCTTAAGGTTATCTTTAACCGTGTTAAGCCGCTGTTCGGGGGTCATTTTGTTTTAACCTCTAATGCAGATTTAAAGTAAGTCAACGCTAGGTTTGGTGCTTTCGCTTTGATATGTTCAAGCGCTGGCTTCATAAACGGCTGCGCTGGGGTGCCTTGATAGAAAATTTTGGTCTGTATGAGATAGGCCAGCTGTTCAATGCTCATGTCTTCGTCGTCGGGGGTAATACCTTTAACGTCCATCCAATCTAAAATAGTTTGGTCTGGTACCCATCCACCGCGGCCCGTTCCCTCTTCTACATACCTAGCATAATGAACACCAGCTACCACTTGATGAAAACTAGCGGATTGCTGCTTAGCGCGAATTGAATTGGTTAGGGTGCTTTCTGCTTTAGGGGTGTGGCGCTTCGCTTCTCTGGTACCTTCTTGCGATAAACGGCGAAGTAATTTTGCGGTAGTTCCATCGATGGCGTTAACACTGCGCTCTAAATAGTTGATTAGAGCGCGAGTATTAAGGTCTAGAATAATTTCGTTCATAGCGTTTCAGCTATACGGCCAGCTTCCTCTTGAAGCGCTTCAAACGCTAATTTGGGGCTGCCATACTGAATCTTGCCTGCATTCCCTTTGGTTGTAACCTGCGTGCCAGGCTCTCTTAGCACTAACAGTTTCATAAACTCCATTTGGCAGAGTAAAAGTAATAGTGCCTGTTTGCGTGGCTCTATCTCAATAGCGCCATTATTCACTTGGTAGCGAGCATAGTAGAAATAGGTAAATCGGCTGCCTAAGTTACTAATCATCTGCGCGGTAGGTGCAAAGCTAAAGTAGATATTCCCCTCGTTATACGTCACATCAGGTAACCGAGAAATATAGCCTGGTTCCCATGGTGCTACGCGCTGGTCAAAGCCCCACGCCGTTTCCTTGTACGCCCAAATGTTAGAGGGCGCTGGGTAAATCTGCACGCCAGGCTGCAAAGAAATGGTGTCGATACCTGTTGCCGGCGCAAGTCGTGACAGCGCATCAAGTGCGTTATCAACAATGGTGCTGGTTATCGTGATATCGTCAGTATCAAGCAGTTTAGTACTGCTTGATACCGATACCAATAAGCTTGCTACAAGATCCGCTTTACTGATTGACATGCTTTTGTTGCTCTGCCCGTTTTGCTATTTCATCGTTTACCATTGCCACTTTGGCTTCATCTTTAGCAACGTCAAGCAGCAATGCATCTAAGTCTTCAACGCTAGACAATGCTAATGAAAATTCCTCTAGCTCAACGCTATACTCACGAGACTTAATTTCATCAGTAATCGCATCAATCGCGCTAGCACGTTTTTGGCCTTGTTCCTCTTCAGCCTGAAGCTGTTGAAGTTGGTCTTGGGTGAACGATTCAAGCTTTTCTTTCAATTTAGCTACTGTTGTAGCCAGTTCGCCCTTAGCATCAAACGACATAGCTACCACTTGGCTAGATGCTGCTTGCTTTGGTACTTCAACAATACGTGTTTCGCCAGGAGGAATCATTTTACCAGCTACAAACATAATTGCTGCAGAGGTATTGGTAATCGCTTTTTTAACTTTCATGGTTTTTACCTTTTAGCCAGTTAATAAAAAAGGCAGGCAATGTGGCCTGCCCTTTTTGGGTTACATGACTGGCTTAGCGGCCAGTGCCCGAGTACACAACAACCGAGGTATAACGATCGGCCAGTGGCTTAGGCGTATGAACAGCGTTGTATTCTTCACCGTAGGCTTCTTTGGTACCGTTCATTTCACCCGTAGCAGGGTCGCGGCCTTCTTGCATTTCGCTCATTTCAAACGCTTTTGCTACACGATAGTGCGTAGTGCCACGCTGGCCCATTAGGATACGTTCGTCACCTAAGTCGATGCCTGGCGCATTTGTTGACCATGCTGGCAACGCTTTAATGGCCGCCAAATCGCCCATGCCGTTCGTGTCGCTACCATCACGCTTAAGGCTAACAACAAATTGGTCTGCGTTAGTACACATGTCGTTAAGCGTGTTGCTCATAAGCAGGAAGTTAGGCGCTTGGAAGCGGTCATCTTTCATTACCGCTTTACGGTTACCAATCTTACGCAGCAGGCCGTTTAAGTGGTGTTCAAGCTTAGTGTCTGCTGGCAGGTCAATGTCGAACATTGCCACGTTAGTTGCACGAGAGTATGAAATTGTTGCATTTGTCTCGTTAGGTGTAACCACTTCACCCGTTTCATCAACAAACTGAATGTAACCCAAGTTACAGTTGGCCAAGACGTAATACGTACCCGATGCCTGGTTACCTGTCCCATCAAAAGGAAGAATTTCAGTGGCACCGAACATGATCGTGATTGGGTTCGAAGCATTGCCCACGGTATTGCCTTGAAGGTCAAATACCTGGTGAGGACGAACTACAGGGAACGCACTGGTTTTCACCACCGTATTTGAACCATCAAGCTGTGAAGCAATATTTTCTGCAGTAACTTCAACCGCCGCTAGGCTGTCAGAAATACGTAGCATTTCATTGGCTAGGCGACGGACTACAATCTCACGTAAAATACGTGAGCAAGATGCCACATGGCGGCCCCATGCATCCCAGTTAATGCCGCTTACGCGAGTAAAATGCATCATTTCGTTAGACACATTGAACGCAATTTTCATAGCATTCACATACGCTAAATCCATTCTTTGGAATACACCAGCCTTTGGAATGCCACCGCGTTCAAACACTAAGCCATCGTTACGGCCTTTGAACGGTTTACGCTCTTCATACGGAATTTGCGTGGTTGATTGTGCGTTCGGGTCTGTCTCAGCTGCTACTAACTGAAGAATATTCATGTCGTGCAGGGCTTCACGAATCACTTCACGACGGAAAGCATAAGGTAGTGAGGTGTCAGAAACGCTACCCTCTTCACCACTTAGCACCTTGTATTCACGGTTCAGCTGCTGGTTATACTGACCATCGAACAAAGTAAGTACCTTATCTACAAACGGGTCAACCGTTTCAGATAAGCGAATGGCGCCGTTTGAGAATGACGACGTTTGTTTAAGTTGCTTACGCACATCTTCAGCAAGTTTCATTGCATTAGCATTGTGACCAGAAGCCAGTACAACAGAGCCCATCGGGCCATTGCCGCCTTGGAAACCCATGCCAGCCAGTTTGGTTTGCGCTTCTAGCTCTTCACCCAGCACAATTTGCTGTGTTGCCAGTGCTTTTACTTGGCCTTCTGTCATCTCTGCAGTAATAAGATCAGCCGATTTAAGCAGCTTCGCTTTTACACCATCAGAAAGGCCTTCGGTGCCATTTACTTGCTCAGTGAACAGCTTAACGTTTGCATCGCGCTTAGTTTGAGCGTCAGACAGCACTTTGGCTTTGTCTGCTTCTAGCTTTTCGAATAGCGCTTTAACGTCAGATTCAGACAGGCCAGTACTGTTTACGTTAACAACAGGAACTGCTTCTGGTGAGGTTTCAGCAAGTGCTAACGCCGTTTCTTGAAGACTCGCCATTAACGTTTTTTGTTGGGTTTCGTCTGAAATGCCTTCAAGCACTTTCTTAGCTGTATCTACCCATTTAGATATTGCCGACTCGCTTAGCTTTTTATTCGCAAGCGCCTCTTTAAATAACTTAAGTAATTTTTCCACGTTTGATTCCTTAGAGAATTGAACCGCCAGCTGCTGTGAAATTAGCTGCATGCCATCGAAGTCTTCACCTTCCGATAGCTCTACACGGTCTAGATTTTTAATACAGGGGCGAACCACCAAGCCAGCCGCCAAAAGCGTGGGGCCAAATTCGGTATGGGGCTCTTCGTTGCTGACGAAATTTTCAATAAATTCCGCTGACAAGTAGCGATAACCTTTCTTTTCAATCAGTTCTTGACCGAAAGGCGTCCACGCCACTTCACCACGCAGTTTGTTCCCATCCAGGAATAAGCGTGTAATTGTGCCTGCCGCACCGTCACTCGGGTTGTGGGCTTTATCTATGAAAATGTCCTGACCATAAACACCTTTATTGAAGTTATTCACCATGCTTTGCAGCATTGTGGTGCTAATTTCAAAGTGTCCGTAGCGAGGGTCAAAGAATTTACCCGTTCGGGTGATAGTAACCACTGAGGTCTTTTGTTCGGCATCCACCGAAACTGCAGAGGCAAGAAAGCGCACCGTCTTCGTATGAGTAGGTGCTTCCAATTGGATTTTTCGGTTGTGTTGGGGCATGTCCACACTCAACTATTATTAACCTAGTTTGAGTGTGGCAGTGTAGAAAACGCAGCGTTAGGGCAAACTTTTAACCAAAACGTTTTTTCAAGGTCTTCACTTTTGACCTGATCATGGTTTCTTTTAACAGGTCATTTTGTAGCAAATTGTTCTTATAAACACCCAGCACACCAATGCGAATATTGCCCGATTGATTGCTTAACCACTCTATTCGGTCTTGCTTGGTGGCTCGGTCTTCGTCGGTCACTTCATCGGTAAATACCGCTTCTACATAGCTAAGGGTATTCGGGTGAGCAGGCCACGGGTTTTTGCCTTTTGGATAAACGCCTCTGCCTAGGCCAAATCGGTTCACACTTGCATGCATGTCGCAAATATCCACCCTTGGATGATTAGGGCTAAGCATAAAGCGTGTACCTATAATGTCGTCATCCTCTTCCAGGCTATTTTGATACGCCATGCCATGAGCGCGATTTAGCTCTGTTCTAAACAAACGCCTGGCTTGCCAATAAGCTGCATCTTCATCCTTACCTTGTGCTTTGAGTACGTTTCCTATTTTCTCTGAAGATGCATTATTAACTTTGTTTTTAATTTCTTTAGTGGGCAACTCGTTGTTGGCTACCAAACTGGCCGCTGCTTCGCTGGCTGAATGCCCTTGAATAACTGCGCTGTTTATCGCTCTTAGCACTTTATTCTTGTTGTTGTCGTTGATTATCCAAAGTCGGTCAGATAGCTGTAATCCGTCTTCGCCAGTGAATTGCTTAACGAACCGCGTTGTTCGCTGGGCAATATCTAGCGCAGACGCTGCAGCGGAATGCGACAAAAAAGGTTTTACACCAATATTAGCCGATGCCAACAAACTTCTGTTTAGCAGTTCGGTTTGCAGACTTGCCAAATTATTAAGCGCACGTTCTATGTCGGTGCGTAGTGCGGAAAGCTGTTGTAAGCGAATAATGCCAATACTGTCAGCGTAGAAAAGAAGAATGCTTATCACCTCTTCTAAGCTGCTCTCGTAGTAGCTTTGCAGTTCAGCCAGAGCGCTAAGGTCGAGGGCGAAGTACTCTTTTAAAGCCAACGCCTGTGCCCGTTTTATTATTGCTTTCTTGCGTGATAATTCACTCATGATCACTCACTCATAATATGGCTTGTACATCATTAATAGAAAGCAGGCGTACCGTGGTATCAGCAAGTTCATACCTAAATCCAGCATACCTACCTAGTAAAACTCTATCCCCTGGCTTAACTATCATCGGCGCCCTTTTACCGTTTTTAAGCACGCGGCCTTCGCCAACCGCTAACACAGTGGCTTGGTTTGACGGGCGACTGTCAATAACATCTAAGACAGACGACGAATTTTCCGGTTTTTCATCAGTAACAACTAAATTATCACCAATGGGTTTAAGCGTTTCGGACATAGGTTGCAGACTCACCTTTAGGCTCATTACCTGGTGTAACTTTAACACGAGGTTTTGGGCTGTCGTTAGTTGGTGTGCCGTCATCATCGTCTTGTTCGCCAGGATAAGGATCACCACTTGATTTCTGGTCTTTGATTTTATCCATAACGTAAGCAGGTTCGAAGCCTGCCGTCTCCCATACTAATGAGTCTGGTACACCCAGCGCTTGATACTTAAGCGCCAAGTCTGCTTTCTGATTACGTGTTTCTGTTTTGCGCTCGGTAAACTGCACATTGAAGTTATAAGAGTCGGGATTAATGCCGGATAACAGCAGCTGCAGGCGAAACCCCTCAAAGTAAACCTGTGAAAGCACATCCTGTAAATCTTCAACTTCTTCAAAATAGTCTTTTTTGAGGTCTTCTAAAATGTCGCGATTTAATCCGTCTGCGTATCCGAACAAACCTTTTGGTGCAGGGGCGCCGCTAAAGAACGTGTCGAGCAAATGCACAACGTCGTTAATTTGGTCTAAGTTGGCATCACCATTTACCCCAGTTACCCCACCCTTCCTGTTTGAGTAGAAATCTGTGGTCATTAACCCCTTTTCGTTTTCAATGCCGTTTTTATACTTCTGAAGCTCTTCCGCTGTGGCACCATCAAGAACGTGGCTAAAGCGTTGGGGTGCGCGTGTTCGTCTGCGAATAACTAAATCGTCTTCGGTCATTTGCAGCTGCTTCCACGTTTTTCGTGCGGCATCTAAATAAGGGCGACCATTACAACCAAAATCGTCGTAGTTGTCGGGGTCAAGCCTTGCGACAGATAGCTGCCAAAAAGCAAACTCAGCAATAATTTGGTACCCACCAACGGGGTCTAGTTGTTTATACGCCGCGGCGATGTTTTTAAGTTGGCCTGTGGGCAGGGTATCAGCAAGAATGGTTTCTGCTGGCATGCGAAGGCCTGATACCATGTTTCGCTGGTCGTTCACAACCCATTGCATGGCAAGTGCACCTTCCATGACTGTGCCTCGAGCATCAGAACGAAGTTTTTCAGGGTTATTAAGGCCAAGACGGGCAACCCATACCTTGAATAGCCGGCTAATGCGGTCGTTTTCTTTTCCATTCCACTGCAGACGAATACCATTTTTTGTTGCATCTCGGGCCATGCGCCTATGAATTCGTTTAACACGAGGGTCGGTGCGGTCCATTTCTCTAATGTGGTGTACTGCCGCTTTATAGTCAGGAGAAACATAAAGTTCGTTGTATAAACGTCTTACATAATTTTCAGTGTTAACCGTGGTACCACCACGCGTGTTTGCTTTGTGCTGGGCTTCTTCGCTCTTACTTACAGCGTCTACCGAGGAAGTATGGCGGCCAAGCGCTCGGTTAATTGTTGAAATAATTCCCATACTCTCTATACCCCTGGTAATAAAATGGTGGTGCCTAGCAACTCTTCGCGACTTCGGGAAGATGACATTACGGCTGTATTTGGTTTTGGTTGTCCTCGCGTAGCAAGCGCCCACACAGAAGCCATAGCTGCGTCAAATAAGTCATCGCCTATTTTCTTTAGCACCATTACGTAACTTGAATAACTCTTACTGGTTTCTTCTGGCTTGATGTTCGATAGCTGCTTAATAAAGGTTTTCATATCTGAAATCGCTAAACTATCGATATCTAAACCGGACGGCTCTAAATGTTCGACGTAAGGAATAACGGCGTGGCCGTGGTGGAAAACCCCTCTTAATGCTTGCGCCATACTGTGTTTTATTGATCCCTCAAAACGCAAAGGTGCAAAGGCCCAGTCATTCCATGCTGAAGCATTCGACTCACCATCGTTAATCGCTCGTATATCAACTGGGGTGAGGCCTTCATAATAAAGGTCGTGGTTTAACTGGGTAAGCATACCTAAGCCGTAAGCATCGCCTATGGCGTAGTCGGGGCGAAAGTAACGCCAGAACGCAAGCAAGTCGTTTTTAACAACCGAATCGTCGGTACCTGCGGCCCATGTCTTGGCAAACACAAAAACAACATAGTTTCCCACTTGCTCAGTAACAATGAATGCATGCTTTGATGCCGTAGCGCTCTCACCATGGCCTGCAGCATCGTAACCAAAACTTAATAAACCGCGTTTTCTATATCTGGCACCAGGCTCGGGGATAACCATTTCAATGTTGGTTTTTGCGCCCATCTGAATGGCTGCACGAATATACTTTTCCCAAATTAGGTTAGTAGAACTGGTATTAATGCACAGCAGCTGGCGAATGTACTCTTCGGGTGAAAGCTGCACTTTCATGTCGTCGATAAATTTACCGTTTAGGATCCCCAGCTCTACACCCAAGTGACAATCTACAGTGGGCAACAAGTGATATTTTTTTGTTTCCAGCAAATTAGAAAGTACCGACGCCCCTTTAAATACACCCGTAATTCTAATTATTGGTTCGTTCTTGGCGTTTTCATCTGCACCTAAGCGGCGTGTCGAACCCATGGTAAGTAGGAAACGGGAATTAAGGCGCTCTTGGTCTAAGTCGTCGACTTCTTCAATAGAGGCTAAAGTTAAATCGCCCCCGTCGATTTGGGAGAAGATACCGTAACCTCGGGCTATGCTTCGGTTGCAGAACCTAAAATACGTATCGCTCATTTGCTTACGGCCATTACGGTATTCAATAAAGTTACCGAGAATTTCAGACCGACGAATAGCGTCTAGGTGGTAGTTAAGGTTAACCAGGCTTTGTGCTTCTTTGGGCGCCACAATCCCCAGTTCTTGGTCGGGATTCGTTGCCAGGTATTCAAGGTTCCACATTTCTTTAACTGCGGTTTTACCTGTACGACGGCAACTGTTATCGATGGTGTTTGGGTACCTATCCATTTCATAGCACTTAAGTACCTGCATTGGGTCTAGTGTTATGTCGTGAACATGCTTATGCCAAAGGGAATGGTCACCCTTGTAACGCATAATTTCAGCTTCAGCCAAATGCTGCAGGCGCTGCCTTTCTTTTGCGGTTACACGTTCAGCCATCGCCGTTCGCTTTCTTGTGTTCTAGCAATATTTCATCTTGGCTAAGCGCATTCTGAGAATTCACTATTTTTTCGCGCAAGCTATCGAGTAATTCATGCTGTTTATTTTGGAAGTCGGCCAAGCTCTGCTTATCTTTTCCTTCTTGCTGCAAGCGGCCCATTTGAATTTCATTCTCTTCACGCACTTTTTGCGTCATGCCCAAATCAGCCAGGGTAAGATTGTTTTTGCTCATTAGGTCGAAGATATGCTTAAGCAGCGGGTTGGCTTTCGTATCCATAATGGTGGTTTTCTTGCCAGTTTCACTATCAGTGTACTGAGCAAGGTGAAAGCCACCGTCTTTATCAAATGAGAATGCCGGTGTTTCTAGCACGACACCTTTATTAATTACGCTTATCAGCATGTCATCCATTAACGAAGCAAAGTTAGCCTGTTGCATCGCTTGGTGCTCTCGCAGCATTTTTGGGTCGTGACTTTCAATGGCGATCAGATGGCGCATAAATAATTCAGTTTTGCGCATGCATGCCACTTGCTGGCTGCAGTAGTCAAAATCGATATCGCATGTTTCACACGCATCATATTTGCCAGGCTTCGCAGGAAAATAGAGCGCTTGCTTTGCCGCTGCGCCGTGTTTCAACGCATTAAATCGCGTTCTTAACGCTTCCTCTGGCGTAGGGTGGCCGTCCAAGTTTGCTGCAGAGGCCGCTTTACCTTCCAGTGTTTTGGGGCCTGTTGATTTTACATAGCTGCTGAATAAGCCGCGCTGCCATGGAATTTGCTGCGAATGCGATCTACATGACGGGCAAGTGGCAAAATAACGGTAAGGGTGAGCTAAATTTTCATCACTAACCACTTCCTCGGGCTCTGAATCCCACACGTGCAAACACACATCACATTTAAATGTAATGTGGTTACGTGGCTCTAAGAACTTGCTTTTGTCCGTTTTCATACTGCCATTTTGGTGCAGCAGAAAAAGCAGCGTTAGGGCAAATTCACATTAGGGGGAACTATTTAAAAAATATACAGCTATGCCACTTTTCTCAATTGTGGCGGCAACTTACGCCTAAATTCGACCATTGGCACGTTAATAGTTCCCAGTAAGGAGGGCTCGGGGAGCCACTTAGTTGGCTCTCAATCGCATTTCAATGCACCATTCTATTTTAATTCCTAAAACAACGCGTTTAGACATTAAATAACCCTAATTCAATCAAGTTGTTAAACCCGTTCTAAAAAGGGATAATAGGCACAATCTATCTTTCTTTTTTAAACTACGGGCAATGTCCGTGAAGATTCCTCAAAGGAATTGCATTATTCATGACTGAATTTTTACTGCTATTGATTGGTACAGTACTGGTTAACAATTTCGTGTTGGTTAAGTTTCTTGGATTATGTCCGTTCATGGGCGTATCTGGAAAACTAGAAACCGCCATGGGCATGTCTATGGCAACCACATTCGTGCTTACCCTCGCCTCTGCAACAAGCTATCTCGTTGAAACTTATTTGCTTGCACCTTTGGGTATTGGCTATTTAAGAACGCTTGCTTTTATTCTTGTTATCGCGGTAGTCGTGCAATTCACAGAAATGGTAGTTCATAAAACTAGCCCCACCTTATACAGACTCTTGGGGATATTTCTTCCTCTGATTACTACTAACTGCGCGGTACTAGGTGTTGCACTGTTGAATCTCACCGAACAGCATAACTTTATGCAAAGCCTTATTTATGGTTTTGGCGCAGCGGCAGGTTTTTCTCTAGTCCTAGTACTTTTTGCCGCGATGCGCGAGCGTCTCGCGGCGGCCGATGTTCCTGTGTCGTTTAAAGGCGCATCAATTGCCATGATTACTGCCGGTCTTATGTCTCTCGCCTTTATGGGCTTCAGCGGATTGGTGAAACTATAATGATGATATCGACCGCCATTATTTTTGCCGTTGTCGCTATCGGTGCGCTGGCCCTGATTTTTGGGCTCGTTTTAGGATATGCCAGTATACGCTTCAAAGTGGAGGGCGATCCGCTGGTAGAGCAGATAGATGCCGTACTGCCACAAACTCAATGTGGACAATGTGGCTATCCAGGCTGTAAACCCTACGCTGAAGCAATCGCTGATGGCGATGACATTAACAAATGTCCACCAGGCGGCGAAGCGACAATTAAGAAACTTGCAGACTTAATGGGTGTTGAGCCTAAACCCCTTGATGCAGCGCACGGCGAAGAAGACGTTAAAAAAGTAGCCTTCATACGCGAAGACGAATGTATTGGCTGCACCAAATGCATTCAAGCATGTCCTGTTGATGCTATCTTGGGCGCAGCAAAGCATATGCACACTGTAATTACCGACGAATGCACGGGATGTGATCTGTGTGTAGACCCCTGCCCTGTTGATTGTATTGATATGGTTCCCATCACGCAAACAACCTCTACGTGGAAGTGGGATTTTTCCTCGTCACCTAAAGGTGATATCCCAATAAAAATGGTGTCGTAATTGTGATGTACCCTAGCTTTGATTCAATTATAGAAACCCTCAATGCGGGAAAAATGTACTCGTTTCCTGGAGGCGTACACCCTGACGATAAGAAATCCATCTCCAATAAGTCAGCGATACAAAAGCCTTCCATGCCTGACCTATTGGTGGTGCCCCTAAGACAGCACATTGGCTCAGACGGCGTTTGCTGCGTACAAGTCGGCGATACAGTTTTAAAGGGACAAATATTGTCACAAAGCTCGTCGCCGTTTTCAGTTCCTGTTCATGCCCCAACATCAGGGGAAATCATTTCGATAGCACCGCACGTTGTCGCCCATCCAAGCGGGCTCACAGAAATGTGTGTTTCAATACGCCCAGACGGCAAAGATACATGGTGCGAACTGTCTCCTATCACCAATTACGGTAATGTTGATAAAAACCAGCTCATTGATGCTATCTGTCAGTCTGGCATTTCAGGAATGGGTGGGGCGGGTTTCCCTACACACATTAAGACATCAACGTCGAAGCCCGTTGAATTTCTCATTTTAAATGGCATTGAATGCGAGCCTTACATTACCTCTGATGATCGCCTTATGCGCGAGCATGCTTGGCAAATACGCCAGGGACTGGATATTCTTGCGCACTTAATCGACCCCAGCGCAATTATTGTGGCTGTAGAGGACAACAAACCAGAGGCGTTCGAGGCCTTAAATATTGCCTGCCAAGATAAGAAAGAGTATCGGGTGGTCAGTGTCGAAACTAAATACCCTGCTGGCGGTGAGAAGCAGCTTATACAAGTTATTACCGGCCGCGAAGTCCCGAGAAACGGTCTACCGGCTGACGTCGGCGTGATGATGTTTAATGTCGGCACCTGCTATGCTATTGCTGATGCTATTCTGCATGGCAAACCCCTTATTGAACGGATTGTTACGGTTACCGGTGAAGCTGTTGAGTCACCGAGCAACTTTCGAGCATTAATCGGCACGCCTGTTTCTCATTTGCTGACAGAGGCGAAATACAACCCGAAAAAGCAAACCACGCCGAAAGTCATTATGGGCGGCCCTATGATGGGGTTCACCCTATCTGATGCATCCATACCTGTGGTTAAAACAACGAACTGTTTACTCGTGCCTGCGAAAAAAGAACTGGTGGATGACAACGCAGAGCGTCCATGCATTCGCTGTAGCGCTTGTGCCGATGCTTGTCCAGCATCATTACTTCCACAGCAAATGTTCTGGCACGCGAAAGCCAAAGAGTTCGATAAGGCTGAGGAATATGATCTTTTCGACTGCATTGAATGTGGCGCTTGCGCATATGTCTGCCCAAGTGAAATACCCTTAGTTCATTATTATCGCCAAGCTAAAGCTGAAATTCGTTTACAGCGCGATGAAAAGAACAAAGCAGAAAAAGCGAAGCAACGTTTTGAGGCGCGCAAAGAACGTCTAGAGCGAGAAAAGCTTGAACGAGAAGAAAAACATAGAAAAGCGAAAGAAGCACGCCTAGCCGCGAATAAAGCGAAAGAGAAAAACGCAGCTGATAACGCGCAGAGCGTCAACGACACAGGCACAACCGACGCGAAAGATAAAGTGGCAGCAGCACTGGCACGAGCGAAAGCGAAGAAAGCAGCAATGCAGTCCAATAGCGAAAGTGCCAGTTCACACAACGACGAAACAAACGCTGCCGCAGATGACAAAAAAGCCCAGGTAGCTGCCGCTATTGCGAGGGCCAAGGCGAAAAAAGCGGCGCAGGCTCAAAATGAAGACTCTGACGAATCATCAACAGCATCACAGCCTGTAGACCAGGTGTCGTCGCCAGAGGATGAGAAAAAAGCCAAAGTCGCAGCAGCCATCGCCAGAGCGAAGGCGAAAAAAGCGGCGCAGGCTCAAAATGAAAACTCTGACGAATCATCAACAGCATCACAGCCTGTAGACCAAGTGTCGTCGCCAGAGGATGAGAAAAAAGCCAAAGTCGCAGCAGCCATCGCCAGAGCTAAGGCGAAAAAAGCGGCGAAAGCCAATCAGTCTGTAGAGGCCCCCTCAGAAAAACACGAGGATAAAGACGAAGAAAAATCCGCTGGACTATCCAATACTGAGAACAATGCAGACCTTTCGGCTGAAGAACAGAAAAAAGCCCGAATCGCGGCAGCTGTGGCCAAAGCAAAGGCCCAAAAAACGGCGAAAGCCGATCAGTCTGTGGAAACGCCTTCAGAAAAACACGGGGATAAAGAGGAAGAAAAATCCGCCGGACTTTCCAATACTGAGCACAATGCTGACCTTTCGGCTGAAGAACAGAAAAAAGCCCGAATTGCGGCAGCGGTGGCCAAAGCAAAGGCGAAAAAACTCGCCCAAGTAAAAACTGAAAAAACATCGTCGACAGAGACCACAGAGACAGAGAGCACTGCGACGCGAGAGCAGAGTAAGTCATCATCGGAAGACGAAACAGAAACAAGCACCAGAGACAATTCTGACGCGTCACCTCAAGATGAAAAGAAAGCGCGTATTGCCGCAGCTGTTGCTAAAGCTAAGGCGAAAAAAGCGGCCGCTGATAAAGAGAATGAATCACAATGAAGTTAAGTTTATCGAGTTCACCACATCAGCGGGTTAGACGCGATACCGGTCAAGTTATGCGCATGGTGATTTATGCCATGATCCCCGGGATGATAGCGCAGTCCTTCTTTTTCGGTTGGGGCATGTTAATTCAGTCAGTGATTGCTGTCGTGAGTGCACTGGTTATTGAAGGGGTTATTTTATATCTACGAAAACGCCCGATAGAGCGAACACTTACCGACTATAGCGCCGTGCTCACCGGGCTTTTGATTGCAATAAGTATTCCGCCAACTCTTCCTTGGTGGATGACGGTAACCGGCGTTTTTTTCGCCATCGCCGTCGCTAAACAAGTTTACGGTGGCCTAGGGTTTAACATTTTTAACCCGGCGATGATTGCTTATGTAGTATTGCTTATTTCTTTTCCTGCGGCCATGAGCCTGTGGTTACCTCCCGCTACGCACGCGGGTATCACTCCAACTTTCTTTGATTCTGTATCACTGATATTCACAGGGTTTACGACAAGTGGATACGACGTTACTCAGCTAAAAACCATTGCTGACGGTGTGACTATGGCCACACCGCTAGACACGTTAAAAACCGACCTAACCCAAGGCGTTACCTACACAGAATCACTGAGTAAGCCCATTTTCGACGGCGGTTTCTTCGAAGCCGCTGGCGCAGGCTGGGGAATAGTAAGTATTGTGTATCTATTAGGTGGGCTGTATCTGGTGAAAACCCGTGTAATTAGCTGGCACATACCCGGCGGCATGTTGATAAGCGTGTTGATTTGCGCTTCACTGCTTCATTTAATCAACGCTGACTACTATGCCTCGCCACTCTTTCACTTGTTTAATGGTGCCGTTATGGTTGGCGCATTTTTTATTGCCACTGATCCCGTATCAGCTTCAACCACCCCAAAAGGGCGTGTCATTTTTGGTGCAGCGATCGGTTTTTGGATCGTTATCATTCGCACATTTGGTGGTTATCCTGATGCTGTTGCTTTTGCCGTGATCATAATGAACATGGCCGTACCGCTTATCGATTATTACACTCGCCCACGGGTGTATGGAAAAAATGTAGGCAAAGGTCGAGGTAAGCAGCAATGATGAAAGAAAGCTTAACCAAAAATGGCTTTATGTTAGGTGCATTTGCCGTTGTGACTACCGCGCTTATCGCTGCGACATTTTACGGTACGAAAGACAAGATTGAGCAGCAAAAGCAACAAAAATTACTTAGCGTGCTCAATGAGGTCGTACCGAGTACATTTCACGACAATGCTCTTTATGCAAATTGCACCCAAGTCACGGCGGATGAATTAGGCGCTAATAAAGCGCACAAAGTATACCGCGCAACGTTGAACGGTGAACCAAGCGCGCTGGTGCTAGAGGCAACGGCCCCAGACGGGTATAGCGGTGATATCGATCTTGTTGTGGGTGTGAATATCAGTGCGTCTAGCAATTCAGATTCAACGACCAATGACGAAGTAGGTATGATTGAGGAAGATAAGAGTGTACCTATCAATCATAAAATGACCGTGCTTGGTGTAAGAATTATCGAGCACAAAGAAACGCCTGGGTTAGGCGACAAGATTGAGCTTGCCGTGAGCAACTGGATCACCTCGTTTACCGGCAAGTCTTTTTCTAAGGATAACTTGGCGGCATGGCAAGTTAAAAAGGATGGTGGGGAGTTTGATCAATTTACTGGCGCAACCATTACACCCCGAGCGGTAGTCGGTGCAGTGCGTAACGCTTTAATGTATGCACAAGCCAATCAATCTGCGTTATTTTCTGCCCCAAATACCTGTGAACGCAAAGATGACATAAACACTTCCGAGCCCAAAGATATTGAAAAGGCGCACCCTCAACACTTAGAGGAGCTTTAAACGTGACCGATTTTCGCGATTTGTCCCTCCAAGGACTTTGGAAAAATAACCCAGCACTTGTTCAACTTTTAGGCCTTTGTCCACTGCTGGCTGTTACTGCAACGTTTATCAACGGATTGGGGCTAGGTCTTGCCACCATGCTAGTTCTGATTGGCAGCAACGTTACCGTATCATTAGTACGTAACCTCGTCAGAAATGAAATTCGTATCCCCGTTTTCGTAATGATTATTGCTGCGTTTGTAACCATTGTTCAGTTATTAATGAACGCTTTTACCTATGAACTGTATTTGGCATTGGGCATCTTTATTCCACTCATTGTGACTAATTGCGCCATCATTGGTCGTGCAGAAGCATTCGCTTCTAAAAATGGGCCCCTCGCCTCTGCTTACGACGGCTTAATGATGGGCCTAGGCTTTACCGCCGTACTGGTCATTTTAGGGGGTATGCGTGAAGTATTGGGTGCAGGTACATTATTTGCCGGCGCAGACCGTCTATTTGGGCCTATTGCAGAAAACTGGACGATAGCCCTTTTCAATACAGAAAATCCGTTTCTACTGGCCGTTCTACCGCCGGGTGCGTTTTTAGGAATGGGATTACTCATCGCGATAAAAAATATTATTGACGCAAAACTAGCGGCTCAACAAACCATGCCGAAAGAAAAGGCTACGCGAGTGCGTGTAACTGCCGAAAGCTAGTCTGCCCGTAGAGGGATCACAAGAAAAGAGTAAGAGACTGTTTTAATGTTAGATGTAACTAAATCCATCACAAAACAAGAAAAAGTCAAAGAAATCATGCGTATTTTGGATGAACTCTATCCAGAGGTCCCTATTTTCTTAGACCATAAAGATCCCTACACATTGCTTATCGCCGTACTGTTATCAGCTCAATGTACAGATGAACGGGTCAACCAAATTACCCCTAAGCTCTTTGCTAGGGCTGACAACCCCTATGATATGGTGATGATGAGCATTGAAGAGATCCAGGACATTATTCGCCCATGTGGTTTATCGCCAATGAAATCTAAGGGCATCTGGCACCTATCTGACATGATCATCAAACTGCACAACGGTCAAGTGCCTGCCAACTTTGAGGCATTAGAGGCCATGCCCGCTGTAGGCCACAAAACCGCAGCGGTTGTGATGTCTCAAGGTTTTGGCATTCCTGCATTTCCGGTAGATACCCATATCCATCGACTCATGTATCGCTGGGGCCTTTCGAATGGCAAAAGCGTAGAGCAAACCGAGCGAGATGCAAAGCGTCTGTTCCCTAAGGAAAGATGGAACGATCTTCACCTCCAAATAATACTCTATGGCAGAGAGTACTGCCCTGCCCGCGGATTCGACCTAAATAAATGCATCATCACGCGAGAATTCGGCAGAAAGAGTTTCATTAATGATGTGCTAAAAGAACAAGAGAAAAAACAAAAACTGGCCCTTAAGAAAAGGCGTACTTAGACGCTTTTTAAAGTGGAGTCTATCGACTCCTTTGCTGTCTCACTCTCTCGCATAAACACGTGTGGCACAATGTCTTTGCGATTAATGCACGACTTATGCTCGTGGTTTGCCTCGTAAGCCTCTATCAAATTGGCTATGATGTTTACACTATCTTTGTGCCCGGGCACATTAAATAAAAATACAAAAATAAACCACGGAGAACACATGTCTCGATTAAATACTTTCGCTAAAAACTTAGCGTTGGGTGCATTAGTCAGTGCTTGCAGCTTTGGCGTTTTCGCTGAAACGACGCCTATTACCCCACAACAAAAGAAAAACGCAGAAGCATTAATTCAAAAAGCACTGGAAAGTGACTTAGGCTACCGCATTGTAGAATCACTTACTACAGAGATAGGCCCACGCCTAGGCGGCTCTGAAGCTGAAAAACGCGCTAGAGATTGGGGTGTTTTGGTTGGTAAACGACTAGGGTTTGATAAAGTCAGTGTAGAAGAATTTACTATGCCGTTTTGGGATAGAGGCCATTTACATATTTCACTCACCTCGCCTTATGCACAGCCGCTTTATGGAACTGCACTTGGCGGTGCAGCCCCTTCAGAAAGCGAAATAAATGCAGACGTGGTGTATTTTAGAGATATCCATGCCTTAACAGCCGTTGAAGACGGAACGCTAAAAGGCAAAATTGCGTTTGTGGATGGCGACGCGATGGTAAAAAGTCAAACAGGTGCAGGATATGGGCAGGCAAATCAACGCCGACGTATAGGCTGGCAACATGCTCAGCGCGGCGGTGCAGAAGCCTTGGTGGTGCGTTCAGTAGGTTCTGATTCACACCGCTTTCCACACTCAGGAATGATGAGCTCAGACGGCGAAAACTGGGCGGATATTCCGGTGATAGCAATTTCAAATCCAGATGCCGACCACTTGCGACGCCTACACAATCTGGGTAAGCCACTTTCACTTTCACTTCACTCTGAATCAAAGTGGAAAGGCGAAGTAAGCAGCGGGAATGTAATTTTAGATTTAGTGGGCAGCGAAAAGCCTGAAGAAATTGTGCTTATTGGTGGTCACCTAGACAGCTGGGATCTCGGCACAGGCGCGGTTGATGACGGTGCAGGCATCGCAATTACCACTGCTGCAGCAGCGCTAATTGCTTCTCTCCCCGAACGCCCTAAGCGCACTATTCGTGTCGTAATGTTCGGCGCAGAAGAGGTCGGCTTATTGGGCGCATTTGCTTATGCAAAACAGCATGAGAACAACCTTGATAATCACGTACTGGCAACGGAGTCAGATTTTGGTGCTCAAACTATTTGGCAACTGGTGTCTAACGTTAATACCGAAGCAACGGTGCTAGTTGATGAAATCGCAAAGATTTTATCTCCACTAGGTATTATTCGTGGCGGTTCAGACATCGCTGGCGGCGGCCCGGATATTATTCCACTTGCAGCGAAAGGCGTGCCTACAATTAGGCTGAACCAGAATGGTAGAGATTATTTCGATCTTCACCACACGCCAGACGACACGCTAGATAAAATCAATCCCGATGAGCTTGCGCAAAACATCGCGGCTTATGCGGCGAGCATATACTTGCTTGCAGATTCAGAGATAGATTTGAAGGCAAAATAATTGCCTCAAAACGTCCGTCGTTTCAAACAGACGATGCGCTTTTAGGTCAGCATGCACAATAGGTATGCTGGCCTTTGTCTTTGACTAAATACCACTCAAAAATGGTCTTATGTAGTTCACATGACGAGTGTCAATATTGATAACGTTAAAACCAGAAAATACAGAGCTAGGTTTGGCTTTGTTTATATGGTTATGAAGCTTTTACTAACTCAGCAACAAATCGTCTGACTTCTTGACGTGAAGTAAGAACAACGTGGCGGTACGTGTTTGCTTCTTTAAAAGCGACCGTTGTTTTATTAGTAGAGATATTTGAGATTAACGCGGTAGACGTGGCGTTATGGCATGTAGAAATAGAATGTTGGATTTGCATATTAGGTACTTCTTTATAGATATTGTTTGTTTTGAATTCCTCGCAGGTTGGGTTAAGAAATTTTAAAACGAAAAGTAGGCTCTTTAGCCCTCGCTGTGCGAGTTAAAGAGCCCGATTTACTAGATAAACGTTATGAGCTTATCGAACTACTACGTTAGCAGCTTGTGGACCTTTTTGGCCTTGTTCAACTTCAAAGCTAACTTCTTGGCCTTCAGCAAGAGTTTTGAAACCGTCAGAAGTGATTGAGCGGAAGTGTACGAATACGTCTTTGCCGCCAGCTTCAGGTGTTAGGAAACCGAAACCTTTTTCTTCGTTGAACCATTTAACTGTGCCGTTTACTGAATTAGACATAATAAAAACCTTTTTTTAAAAAATTGATGTAGTGGTGAAAATCACCGATAGCAATAGACATAACCAAGCTAGTAAAGCAGTTGTATATCTAAATAGAACTTCAATTTGAAGGAATAAAGAAAGGTACAGCGCAGTATTAGGTAAAGCATATAACATATCTAGAGCGAGACAGAAGGTACAGGTAAAACTCATCGATGTCCAATCATTTCGCGTTTATTTTTTAGTCGCCTCACTCCAACTACTACTAAATGATTTTTATAAAAAATTGTAATACTGTCTTAAAGCGTTAACATTCTTCCATTAAAGTCACGGTGCGATGTTTTTCACGCTCTCTTCTTTGCCCAAACAACACGATGAACCATAGGTTGCTGCAAGGTGTTTTCGTTTGAATTGAGCGACGTCCAATACGCACACACCATACAAGTAGGCCGTTAGTCAGTGCTCTCACTCTTTCGGCAACATAGGAGTTTGTTATGCGAATGCTTCACACTATGCTTCGAGTTGAAAATTTAGAATCATCTCTTCATTTTTACACCTCGCTTATGGGTATGCGTCTTCTTCGTCAGTCTGAGAATAAAGAGTACGAATATACCCTAGCCTTCGTTGGTTATGGCGATGAGTCTGATAGTACAGTCCTAGAGCTTACTTACAATTGGGGCGAAAACACCTACGAAAAAGGCAATGCCTATGGGCATATCGCCATTGAGGTTGATGATATTTATCGTTTTTGTGAAAACTTAGCGGCAAACGGTGCTGACGTTTACAGAGAGCCCGGTCCGGTAAAAGGAGGCGCTACAGTGATTGCATTCGTTCGCGACCCTGATGGCTACGCGATTGAACTCATTCAAAACAAAGCTATTCCTCTTCAGCCCTCAACTTAGTTCACAAGTTGAAAGCCTGATAGTAAACAGGCTATTTAAAGAAAATGATAAAGGCAGGTAATGATAACCACATGGAGTGAAGCAATTATGCAATGTAAAGAGGTCGTCTCGACATACAGTATGAAGAGTAAAATCTCGCGAAGAGGCCTATTACCTGTTTTGCTGTTTGCGTGTTTGAGTGCTTTTATATCAAGTCGCCCCTTTGCAGCGATTAATGAAATTAATACCCCAAAATCCTTCACTGTCATTGCACATCGTGGCGCATCTGGCTACTTACCAGAGCATACGCTTGAAGCGGCAACGCTTGCGTTTTCTCTCCGGCCGGACTTTATTGAACAAGACGTGGTTATAACCAAAGACGACATACCGGTGGTTTTACATGATATCCACTTGGAAACCGTTACGGATGTTGAAGAAGTCTTTCCTACACGGCACCGGACTGATGGCAGATACTATGCGCGAGACTTTACGCTTGCAGAGTTAAGAACGTTGCGGGTTCATGAACGAACAAACAGCGATGGAACGCCAGTATTTAAAGATCGTTATCAAGGTCAGCATGCTAATTTTAAGATTGCTACTTTAGCTGAGCATTTTGAGCTTATCAGTGAACTTAACCGTCAGTTCGGCACTTCTGTAGGTGTTTATCCTGAAGTTAAATCTCCAGCCTTTCACAGCAAGGAAGGCGTCGATGCAAGTAAAAGTGTGATCTATGCCCTCAATACGTATGGCTTCGGCGAGAAGAACAGCAACAGCTATATTCAATGCTTTGATTTCAAAGAAGTGAAGCGTATTCGGGAAACGTTGGGCTATGAAGGCAAGATTGTCATGCTCATAGGCGAGAACAGCTGGGGTGAAAGTGATACTAATTATGACTGGATCCGCACTGAGGATGGCATGAGAGAGGTGGCCACTTATGCTGATGGTATTGGGCCTTGGTTAGGACACATTTTCAATAGCGAAGCAATGGCCCAAGGGAAAATAGAGGCGGCAGCATGGCTTGACTTCGCCCACAGTCACAAACTGACCATTCACCCTTATACGTACCGAGAAGATGCCCTACCAAAAGGCATGACTGGTGAACAAGTGTTAGAAGCCCTAGACAACGTGGCGGATGTTGACGGCGTTTTTACTGATCACTTGGTGCCTGTATTGTCATGGCGCGCCTATAAGCCATAGAGACAAGGGCATAAATGCGCTTCTTATCCTGCTATTAGTGAATCTAAAATAAGCAAACCGTCTCTAAGATTTAGACAGTCGCACCACTACCCGCCGGTTTTGAGCACGGCTTTCTCGCGTATCGTTTGGCGCGACATGACGTTTTTCACCATGACCGGTTAGCTTAATTCTATCTTCAGGCACACCCAAGGTCGTTAGGTAGCTTTTGACTTCACTCGCTCTTCGTATCGATAGCTGCTCGTTGTTCCAACGGCCTCCGTAGCTGTCGGTATAGCCATCTAAGAGTACCAGTTCTAACTCGCTGTCTTCTTTCAAATACTCACCAATCATAGTGAGACGTTTTTGTGAGTATTTAGTCAGTTCTGTGCTGTTATTTTGATAAGACAACACGGTGTAAGCGATATCGTCAAAATTAAAAGGAAGTAAGTTAGATACACACTTAACGAATTCACGGTACACGCCAGAAAAGTTGCTTGCGTTTAACGCGACGCTTACCTGATCGTATTTGTTGTACCAGTCTTGATAGTAGATAGTGGGCCAAAAACCCTTTTCAAGTTCCGATAGCATTGTCCAAGCTGCGTCTTGAGGGAGGTCACCGTTATATTGCTTACGGATAGACATATCTGCGATAGGCTTAGGTGCTACGCCTGGCATCCATTTAGGTGGCACAGAATAAACCGCTGCCATATCAAATTTACTGGGCAATAAATGCATGTCCAGTTCAAATTCCATATTCAGCTGTTTTGACGCGCTGCTTGTGAACATGGCTTCGCCATACCCTGGTAATTCGTGATTAAGGGTGCACTGAAGGCGCGTATCGGTTCCGATTCGCCAATTAGAACTCTCTATGGTCGCAGAATATTGCCGCATAGCTGCATGGGAAGAGAGTGATCCTACAATCCCCATCAACGCGATAAATTTTAATTTCGACACCATTTCGACACCATAACGAAAATCAAACTAACCAAGGTGCAGGTTGTGTTTATCATCAACCCACCTTTTTGCAAACCTGCCTATGCGTGTAAGCCATTAAGCACAACCCCGCACAATGTGCGTGTTCTATAACTAACGCCAAAACGTAACGCGGCGGCGTGCATTACTACCTTTAATGTAGTTATCGTCCAAAGTGTAGAAAAGTTTAGCCTCTAATACCATCCACTTTTGTGGTTTTTGTAACTCATTGACACTTCGAGTGACAGTATTCAAATTGAAACTAGTAACTAAGTAGCATCCTTGCGATAATTCGTCACTCACGTACATTTCGTATGTTGGTGTGCACGTACGCCACCAGCCAGTTTTCCCAATCTAATCTACAAGAGTGTTTATGTCTGCTAACCCGTCTCTTTTATCTCAGCGCTTTAGAGGTTATTTCCCCGTCGTTATTGACGTTGAAACAGCCGGATTTAATGCAGGTACCGACGCCATGTTAGAGCTAGCCGCGGTAACGGTAAAAATGGACGAAAACGGTATTTTGCATCCGGATCAAACATTTCATTATCATATCGAACCTTTCGAAGGCGCTAACTTAGAGCCTGCAGCGCTAGAGTTTAATGGTATCGATCCTAACTGTGCTTTACGCGGTGCTATCAATGAGAGCGACGCAATGAAAGATCTCTGCAAAGGTATTCGCAAAGCACAGAAAAATGCAGATTGTCAGCGCTCAGTCATTGTGGCGCATAACGCGACTTTCGACCAAAGCTTCGTCAACGCGGCAATAGAACGCTGTAATATTAAGCGCACGCCTTTTCACCCTTTCGTTTCATTTGATACGACAAGCCTCGCTGGATTGGCATTAGGGCAAACTGTTTTAGTAAAAGCCTGCCGAGCAGCGGGTATTGAATTTGACCAGAGTGAAGCGCATAGCGCGCTGTATGACGCGCGAAAAACTACTGAGTTATTTTGCTATATGGTGAATCGATATAAAGCGTTGGGCGGCTGGCCGATTGAGAGTGGGCAATAATCCCCAAGGTAGATATAGATATTGGTATAAGTATTTACGTTACGCCAGCTTTTTGAAAATGCATCGGACAAACAAAAACAGCGCCATCTGGCGCTGTTTTGCGTTCAACCTTACAAAGCGGACTTATAGCTTGTCAGCTTCTTCAGATAAATACTTCGCAACACCTTCAGGCGACGCATCCATACCGGCTTTACCTTCAGTCCAACCTGCTGGACACACTTCGCCATGCTCTTCATGGAACGCGAGTGCATCAACCATACGCAGCATTTCGTCAACGTTACGACCAAGTGGAAGATCATTCACTACCTGGTGACGTACCATGCCTTGTTCGTCGATAAGGAATGAGCCACGGAAAGCAACGCCATCCTCTGGATGTTCAACATCATAAGCTTGGCAGATGTCATGCTTAACATCGGCAACCAACGTATATTTAACTGGGCCTATGCCGCCTTGATTTACCGGGGTGTTTCTCCATGCATTGTGTGAGAATTGAGAGTCGATAGACACACCAATAACCTCTACACCGCGCTTTGTGAATTCGTCGAAACGCTTGTCAAAAGCAATGAGCTCAGACGGGCAAACAAATGTGAAGTCTAGCGGGTAGAAAAACACAACGGCTTTTTTACCTTTGATGGCTTCGCTTAACGTAAAGGAATCTACAATTTCACCGCTACCAAGTACTGCCGCTGCAGTAAAATCTGGCGCCGGACGCCCAACTAATACACTCATGAGTCTCTCCATTTATACGTGGATTGTAATAATAAAAATGATTACGTTGCGCAATCACTTAAGATAAATATCTATAGATTGGAAAGTAGGTACGTTTATTAAAATAACAATACTAATGATTGTTTTTTTTAACAGATCATACCAATGAGAGATAGATACCTCTCCAGCTCGTTCACTCAGTAAGCTATTTCTTAAAATTAAATTTTAATTATCTCCTTGCCAAAAGAATGAATAACAATTATTATCATTTACAGATTCATTTGGAGTACGTTTAATGTTCGTTTGTATGTGCTACGGAGTAACAG
The DNA here is from genome assembly GCF_009811415.1 of Alteromonas sp. KUL106. Classification (GTDB taxonomy): domain Bacteria; phylum Pseudomonadota; class Gammaproteobacteria; order Enterobacterales; family Alteromonadaceae; genus Alteromonas. Next base: position 60,168 of record NZ_BLIG01000019.1, read on the forward strand.
ATAAAAGCATTCGCGCGGCGGTTGAAGAGAACGGCGTGGGAAATATGCGTGAGTTACGTCAACATTTAGAGCTTGGCTCTCAGTGCGGCAAGTGTATTACTATGGCACAGCAAATTATTGATCAAACAATCGTCGACGAAACGTTGTTCAAAAACGTTGGCTAAGTACTTCAGTTAGTCTGACAGCACGGCCTACCGCGCTCCTCAACAACACCCGCTACTCTTTTGAACAAAAAGATAAACGCAATTTTGCATGACGCCTTTCCACCCCTTTTAATACCTTTAGTGAATAATTACTTGAAGGCGTATTCAATCCCCGCGTAATAGAAAGCGCCATTAATACCACTTGGTGATGTAGGTGGGTAGAGTGCCCCGACCTCCCCCTGAAACGGGTTTTCCTCTGGAAGTGCGTCAAATAAATTTTGCGCCCCAAAGGTCAGTGTAGCGTGGGGCTGAATCTTCCATGCCACTTGAGCATCAAACGTCGTGAGAGCACGCCCAAAAATGTCCATGCCTGCTGAGGCATCAAGGTGATCTTCGTAAAACTCGCCGTAATAATTTAGGCGCCAAGTAAATGCCCAATCACCTTTGGACTGCTCCAGAGTAATACTGCCTCGATGGCCCGGCAGGTTATCTTCTAGCATTCTCACTCTTGCTTGCGTAAGGTTTGGTAACAGTTGTAATTCGTCATTTATAAACGTTGGATAAAGAGTAACACGCTCAACTTGCGTGTCTGTCCAGTTATAAGCAATGAGCAAAGCATTTAACCAGTCTTCGTGCGAAAAGTTATAATTGACGACAATGTCGACCCCCTGCGTTTTCGTATCGAAATCATTGGTAAAATATTTAGCAGAATTATATTTGGCCGCATCAGAACGGCCTTTTGATATTAGTGTAGCAATATCATCTTCGGTCAAGGGTATAGCTGACGTGGTACTAATTCTATCTGCGAGACGAATATTGAAATAATCGAGCGTGGCAAAGAAGGTCTCGCTGGTCTGCATCACCAAACCTAAACTGAAGTTCACCGACTCTTCTGGTGTCAGTGGCGTTGCGCCAAGCTGAAGGGATATTAAGTCGGTGGGCGGCAGCGTTGCTTGGTCCTCTAGGCCATTAATACCGTAAGCAGTGGTGACATTGATTACGTTACTTTGCCCTACCGTTGGTGCTTTAAAGCCAGTATTAATCGAGCCTCGCAATGCAAACATTTCGTTTAATTTATATCGAGTACTTAATTTTCCATCGAATGTTGAGCCAAAATCACTGAAATGCTCAACGCGCGACGCTACGCCAAACTGCCACTCATCAGAAACGAAAAACTCAACGTCGGCATACACCGCCCAATTGCTGCGACTCCAGTGACCTGCAGACTGGGGCTGATAACCAGGGAAGCCGTTTGACCCGATAGAAAAACCTTGATACAAACCTAGTGGAGGCTCAAGTGCGTAAGGGCCCGCAACATACGACGCTTCATCGCCCGCTTTCTGAAAATACGTTTCTCTGCGCCATTCAATGCCAAGGGCGACACTAATAGGGTCTTCAAAAATCGATTGAATTAACTTGTTAAAGTCAACATTAAGCGTGCGCTCTACTTGCGAAACGCCACCGGGTGAAAAAGCCGTTGGCGTTTGTGGCCCCAGCGATGGATTCACCGTGTTTGAAATGCTGTACTCTATATCGCTGTATCCAAATGTGGCGCTGGCATCCACTGCCCAGCCTTCAGGTAATTCATGCTTTATTCCCATAGCAAGAGAAGCATCCGTTATCGTTCCGCCAAATCTGGGCGTAAAGCCACCGGGAAACCATTCATTAAAGGCAAAACAGTTTGCACCAAGGTCCGTTGAGTTATCAGCTATCAATTGGTAGTCAGAATTTGATAGGACATTGCTGTTTGAAAGCGTAATGGAGGGACAGGCAATACCGCTATCCAATCCATCTAGGTCAGCAACAATAAGACGACTTTCTCCTGTATTAGGGTCAGTGCGACTAAACACGCCTTCACGGGTTTGTGGGTTTCGAAAATAAAATCCCCCGTTTATTTCCCGACGTGCAGCCGTGGCAAAGCTGTACCATTGTGATGAGGAAGAGAGGTCAGCGCCGGCATTTAATGCCAGTTTAATATCTTCATTCACATCTAACGCCCCCCAAACTTGTGAAGGTGTTTGAATGAACGTATTCCCTTGCTCGAACAGAGTTTGAGCATCACTGCGCTGAACAGAACGAGACGTGCCATTTTGCTGTCTATACTCTGCCGTCAAATTGAGAAAACCGGTTTCTCCTAGCGCAAGTCCTTTATTCGCCTGAAATTGAAACAGCTCGCCATCCCCTTCACTGTATCCACCAAGCTTCAAAGCAATGCTGCCCTCTTCCCTTTCATCTTTCAAAACAAAGTTGATGACGCCGGCAATAGCATCTGAACCGTATTGGGCAGAGGCGCCATCTCGAAGCACCTCGACTTGTTTCAATGCGTAAGCTGGAATAACTGATATATCAGGCCCTTGTGCACCGTCTGATAGTCCGCCTCCTAAGAAGGTAATAACCGCAGAGCGGTGTCTGCGTTTTCCATTAAGCAGCAGTAATGTATGATCTGACGACATACCTCTCAGGTTAGCTGGTCTTACTAAGCTACTCGCGTCATTAATAGGCTGGTCGTTTACATTGAGCGATGGAACCATCACACTTAGCATAGAAAGTACGTCGGTATTACCTTGAGAACTGAGCGCGTCAGAGCCAATCACATCTAAAGGAACCGGTGAATCCACAGCGCTTCTAGGTGAGTTTCTGGTACCAACTACCGCGATTTTCTCAAGTCCATTACTCTCTTCTTCAACCTTTTGCAGGTTGTCATCGCTTGGTTTTGGTTGAACCAAAAGTGATGAGCGAGACCGAATACTCACTGCGCCTGTTTCGTCAGTAATAACGGCAAGCTCAGTTCCCTCGAGAAGCTGAGCCAACGCTTCGTTCAATGTGAAGGTCCCTTCAAGGGCATTAGTCTTCACTTTTTTTGCTAAATCAAAGGGAAACAAAAGCGTCGTATTGGCTTGTTTAGCAAGCTCGGTAAGCGCTTCATTTGCATTTTGTGCGGGAATAGAAAACGAAAAAGCGCCAGGAGAAGCATTCAATTCTGAATGCGTATGGGATTCACTGGTACTCTGCGCAAACAGAACGCCTGTTGACCCAAGGAGTAGAAAAATGCCCGAAGCAATACGAACAGGTAAAAGCGCGCTGAATCTGAAAGGTTTAACCGTTCTTTTTAGCCAAAGACACGGAGCGGCACACTTGAGAGCGTGCCGTTTTTCATTGCTTTTTTTGATTAGCCTGCTTATCGCAAAAGTGCTGTACTGCAAGATATAAAATCGATGTGCTTATTATTTTAATTATATTGTCACATTAAATAAATTGATGCCAACTAGGAATCATAGAAAGCACCTCGCTTTCAAAAATATTTAACTTTTCGCTACGCTTAACTCAATCGTTGTTTCTGTGACTTTCTCGGCGTTGATGTTGAAACTACTCTTCAGCGCAGACAGTAAGCCGTCGATATCGCCTACCTTGAAATATCCGGCCACCCTACGTTTGTTAAGGCTGTCATCTGAAATATGAAAACGGACAGGCGTATAACGTCCAATCTCAGCGAGTACAGCGTCCAAGGGTTCGCCTTTAAATACTATCATGCCCTGCTGCCACGCTAAATCATCATCAATGTCAGTTTGAGACATACTTTCTCGCGCTTCCACTTTACCTTGAACCGTCGCTTTTTCGCCCGCAAACATAAGCAAGCCTTCTTCTGCTACCGGACGCTTTCCAAACAGCGATTCGTTTGATGATGACGCTTTAAAACGGTCTTTAACTAACACTTTTCCATCAGTCACCACTAATTCAAACGCGTTGTCGTCGACATATTGCATATTGAACGCAGTTCCGACAGCAGTGACGGTATTGTTGCCAGCAGTGACAGAAAATGGCCGCGTTTTATCATGCGCCACCTCAAAGTGCGCTTCACCTTTCAGCAGCACGATGTTCCGTGCCGAGGATGAGAAATCTACCGTGACAATAGAGTTCGTATTTAAGTGAAGTAATGAGCCATCTTCTAAGGTCACATTTTTTTGTTCACCAACCCCTGTTTGCACTTTTTGACTCACAGCGGCAAATTCAGGCGTACTGTTTAGCCAAGTGCGCTGGACAACCACACCTACGGCTATCGCTATTACTAAGAAAGAGGCCGCTATACCCCAAATGACGTTTTTTGGCAGTGCACGTTTTTTAGAAAAATGACGACCTGTTGGTTGCGGGAACAAACCACTCAATTCATTTAAGACCGACATGTCATCCCACAAGCTTGCCGCATCTAGTAAGGCAAGACGATGAGCATTGCTCTCTGACAACCACGCGTCTAGCGCTATTTTTTCGTCACTTTTTAAGCCGCGATCGAGACGGCTTATCCAAAGGCAAGCTTGCTCTTGGATATCTTCTTTGCTTGAAAACTGGCGAATATTGTTCATGTTAACTACTGCTTATGTCCTGAGTCGCGGTATCAGTGACTCGGGGGGATGCACTGTCCTTTGAAAGCTCAGCTAAATATTTAGCGCACATCATTAAACCTTTGGCGACATGCTTTTCTACGGTGCTTTCGCTCAGCCCCACAAGATCTGCAATGTCTTTTTGTCGCATGCCATATACTTTTTTAAGTAAAAATACGCGTTTTACATCAGCTGACAGGGTGTCTGTCGCTCGGCAAAAATGAATAAAGCGCTCTTTACTTTCTACGTTCTTTTCTAAACTGTGCCCCACTAGCTCGTAAGGCAACATATCCATGTCATCGAGTTGCTGCTTGTTTTTATTTTCAGCCTTCGCAACATGATTCAGCGCTAAATTACGCGCTGTTTTGAGCATGTATGTTCGCTCGTATTGTATTTCTTGTTTTAATTCTGCTTCATAGCTCTTTATAAAAGCTTCTTGAACTATATCTTCAATGTCGTCGGCGCCAACAATAGAACCTACCGCGCGCATTAACTTAGAGCGGTATTTTAAAAAGGTTTCAGCGACTGTCGACTTTCTCGTCATAATAATACAAGTTGTGTGTTTCGATTTACTTACATTGACAATAATAATGCCTGTTTCTTTGTCACTTTTCACGCAAATGATGCTCGAAAATCCAAATAAAAGGGGAGCTAATGCTCCCCTCCACTTCGAAACATTGTGAAAGTTGTTTTCGCTAGTATTAGCGATTAAAAAGAATAAACACCTCTTAGATAATAGAAGCCACCGTTAATACCGATTGGTGAGGTTGTTGGATACAACGAACCTGCAATACCGGCATACTGTGTATTCTCATCTGGGTATTCATCAAAGGCGTTTTTCGCGCCTACCGTTACGGTAAACTCTTCAGTGAAGTTATAAGCCACTTCTAAGTCCACAGTAAATTCTGAACCTACCTTGTCGATAGGTAATGCAGAATCTAAGTGATCTTCAAAAATGCTACCGTAATAGTTCAAGCGCGCAAGGAAACGCCAGTCACCGTTCGTATGATTCGCTGTAGCACTGTAACGAACTGCTGGAAGGTTATCTTCTAGCATGCGAATCCGCTCGGGTGAAATGTTTTGTGATGCACGGTCAACTTCTGTTGATGTCCAGTTATAAGCCAATGAGAACTTAGTCTCGCCGCCCATCATATCCATTGAGTAGTTCGCCACAACGTCAACGCCTTCAGTCGTTGTATCAAAGTCGTTAGTGAAGAAGCTGATCTCTTGGAAGCTAGACGCATCATTGATGCCTTGCGCAAGTAGTGCTGCGATATCGTCTTCAGTCAAGGCAATACCAGACGCCGTACTAATACGATCAGTCAGTTCAATGTTGTAGTAGTCAGCAGTAATGAACAGGCCATTTTCAAAGTCTGCAACTATACCAAACGTGATACTTTCTGATTCTTCAGGCGTTAACTGCTCGCCACCTTTCAGCTGAGATACAGGGTCTGTTGGAGGTAGCGTCGCACGGTCAATAAGTTGACCACCCGTACCGAACGCAGTGGTTACGTTACGGACGTTACTTTGACCAAGCGTAGGCGCTTTAAAGCCCGTTGAGAACGCACCACGGAACGCGATGTTCTCAAGCGCTTGCCAACGGAACGCAATCTTACCTTTCGTCGTATCGCCGAAGTCAGAGAAATCTTCGTAACGTAGCGCACCGGCTAACATGAAGTTTTCAGTGATATAGGCTTCTGCGTCAACGTAAAGTGCGATGTTGTTGCGGGACACACGACCTTGGCTATTGGCCGCCAAGCCAGGGAAACCATTTGAGCCAATGCCAAAGCCTTGTGTCGCCAGCGGACCTATTTCATAAGATGCTGTGTCACCTGCAACGCTTTCATAACTCTCGTTGCGGTATTGGAAACCTGTTGCTACGAATAGCGGTTCATATAAACCAACATCGAAAGGTTTGGTAAAATCAATGTCAAGGGTTTGCTCAGACTGCGTGTAGCGACCTGGGCTGAACGAAGTTGGCGTGTCTGGACCTAAAGATGGGTTGATAGTGTTGCTGATAGCGAAATCAACTTCGTTTTGACCCAAGTTTAAACTCACGTCATACGTAATGTCGTTATCCAACTCGCCTTTGGTACCAAAGACAAGAGACATATCCGTTACCGTACCGCCGAAGCGAGGGGTAAAACCACCAGGAAGAATTTCGTTAAACGCGAAACAATCTGGGTTGTTTGCTACTTCATTAATGTAACGTGGATTAGTAAGCACGTTATCACCAACCACGATATCAGTTGGACAGTTGCCTGACATGTCGCCAGTTAAATCACCGACAAGAAGTAGTTGCTCATTGTTTTCGTTTGTACCACCGTCGTTAACACCACCGCGATTGTGTGGGTTACGGAAATAGAAACCGCCTTCAACTTCACGTTCAGCGAAGTTACCAAACATGTACGCTTCCGACGTAGCAGACAACTCAATACCAGCGTTAGCAAAAAGCTTGATGTCGTGCTTAATCTCAGGAGAACCCCAAATTTGTGCAGGGTCTGCCACAAACGTGTTACCTGCAGCAACAAGTGCCGCAGCATCATCACGCTGTACGCTACGCGAGGTATCATCAGCTGTACGATATTCAGCTGACAAGTTAATGAAACCGTTTTCTGAAAGCGGCAAGCCTACATTACCAGACAACTGAACCATGTCACCGTCGCCTTCATAGTAAGAACCGTAACGCGCTTCAAACGTTCCGCCTTCAGAGGCATCGCTCAGTACGAAGTTAATTACACCTGCAATGGCGTCTGAACCGTATTGAGCCGCCGCACCATCACGAAGTACTTCAACTTGCTTCAAGGCTGCTGCAGGAATAACTGAGATATCTGGGCCTTGTGCACCGTCTGAAAGACCACCGCCAAGAAAGGTAATAACCGCAGAGCGGTGACGGCGCTTACCGTTAACCAATACAAGAGTATGGTCTGACGCCATACCGCGAAGGTTAGCAGGACGAACAAGCGTCGATGCGTCGTTAATTGGCTGGTCGTTCACGTTAAATGACGGAACAACGGTTTGCATCATAGATACCATATCGGTGGCACCCTGCTGCTTGAACTCTTCGTCAGAAATAATATCAATTGGCACCGCTGAGTCTGCCACAGAGCGTGGCGCTGCGCGTGAACCAACGACGGCAATTTGCTCAAAATCTTCAGCTTTTGCACTCTCTTCTGCTTCTTGTGCAAAGACTGGTGCTGTAGCCATTACTGAAAACGCGGCAGATGCAGCAAGAACGCCGCGCACGCTTCTGGTCAATAAAGACAAGGTTGTATTCATGGTGGTTTCCCGGATTTTCTCTAAAATACTTTCAGCGCTATTTACACAATAAAAAAGTATTTTGAGGAGTTGTTGTTTTATACCTTCAACACTGACTCATTTGTGGTCAGATGGCATTGTTTATAGATCGCAAGATATTAAAAAACAAACCTTTTTCGACAAAATAAAATTATTTTTTCAAGCCGTAGAGGATTTAGATTTCTGACCTGTCTATATAGATTTCGTGGGAATAAAAGTGTGTGGATTTTGGCGGTTTTTGATGAAAAAAGCCGACTAATAGCCGGCTTTTAAATCGATTTTCACAAACTTAAAATTTGTGCATTGAAACGGTATTTATTCTGCTTCTTTATACTTCGCTGCAGTTTCTTTAATAAGTGGCTGAAGCTCGTTCTGCTGAAACATTTCAATAATAATGTCGCAACCACCAACAAGCTCACCTTCTACCCATAATTGTGGAAATGTAGGCCAGTTCGCGTATTTAGGCAGTTCAGCACGGATATCAGGGTTTTGTAGAATATCTACGTACGCAAATGGTTCGCCACATGACATCAACGCTTGCGATGCTTGTGAAGAAAAGCCACAGCTAGGTAGTTTTGGTGAACCTTTCATGTACAACAAAATTGGGTTTTCTTCGATTTGCTGCTTGATTCTATCCAGCGTTGATTGATTTTCAGTATTATCCATTTGATTCCTCTGAGCACAAAAGTGTATTCCCCCTAAGATGGGAATGCATGTATGATTTATCAAGGTGGAGGGTATCATAAAATTACCTTTAATTACTCACCACCAAATTGATCTTTTCATACCCTGTATTGCTATTTACCATTACATCAGATCATTATCTACGATGACGAATTCGACTTTTTAAAAAATTTCACAATTTTGTCATTGAGTTATAGGACTTTATCCCCACATTTGGGATATGCTTCAGGGTCTAGAGTGATAATTTTCAACCAAGCGTTGATAGGCACTTATTGAACAGGCGAAGATAAGTGTGCTTTAGACTACAATACTAAACTAACATGGAGACCGTCATGGCTTTTGAATTACCAGCATTACCATACGAACAAAATGCACTAGAACCGCATATTTCTGCTGAAACGCTTGAATACCACTATGGCAAGCACCACGCTACTTATGTAACTAAGCTTAACGGCCTAGTTGAAGGTACTGACATGGAAAACAAAAGCCTAGAAGAAATCATTAAATCTTCTGAAGGCGGTGTTTTCAACAACGCAGCGCAAGTCTGGAACCACACGTTCTACTGGCACTGCCTAAGTCCAAATGGTGGCGGCGAGCCAACAGGCGCGCTTGCTGATGCGATCAATGCAAAGTGGGGCTCATTTGCGGACTTCCAAGCAGCGTTCAACGACAAAGCAGTTAACAACTTTGGCTCTAGCTGGACTTGGCTAGTAAAAACTGCTGACGGCAGCCTAGATATCGTTAACACGAGCAACGCTGAGACGCCTATTTCTGGTGATGACCTAACGCCAGTACTGACCGTTGACCTTTGGGAACACGCATACTATATCGATTACCGTAACGCGCGTCCTAAGTACCTAGAAAACTTCTGGGCACTGGTTAACTGGGAATTCGCAAGCGCCAACTTTGCGTAAGTTGGACGGTTAAGCGCTAGGCACTTTTGCGTGCAGCAGCGTTTGCTTCAAAATAACAAGCCCCGCCTTCGAGCGGGGCTTTTGTTTACAAAAAACCTTCATTAAGTGACACTAAATTCTTATTAAAGTTGCATTTTTCATTAGACGAAAAGATTAAAAACTATACACAATAATTACTATCCTTTTCCCAAATACCGACTAAGCTGAAATTACGGGGTTCCGTATTTAAGGGGTATTCATGGGTATTTTTGAACACTATCAAAGTCGCTATGAAGAGCGAAAACAGGAAGAGTTCACCATTGGGGAGTTCCTTGAAATTTGTAAAGAGGATCAAACCGCTTATGCAAATGCAGCAGAACGTTTGCTACAAGCTATCGGTGAGCCTGAATTAATCGACACTGCAAATGACCCGGCACTTAGCCGAATTTTCTCAAACCGCGTTATTTCTCGTTATCCAGCTTTCTCAGAATTCTATGGCATGGAAGAAGCCATCGAACAAATTGTGTCCTACCTTAAACATGCCGCACAAGGCTTGGAAGAAAAGAAACAAATTCTCTATTTGCTCGGTCCTGTAGGAGGCGGTAAATCGTCACTGGCGGAAAGGCTTAAAGAGCTTATGCAGCATGTACCTATATACATGCTGAAAGGCTCACCCGTAAATGATCATCCTTTCTGCCTGTTTGACGTCAAAGAGGATGGCGATATTTTGCAAAAAGAGTACGGTATTCCAAAGCGTTACCTGAAAACTATCATGTCACCTTGGGCACGCAAACGCCTGCATGAATTTAACGGTGATATCACTCAGTTTAAAGTGGTTCGCGTGTACCCATCAGTGCTCGACCAAGTAGGTATTGCTAAAACCGAACCAGGTGATGAAAACAACCAGGACATTTCATCACTCGTGGGGAAAGTGGATATTCGCCGGCTAGAGCAATATGCACAAAATGACCCTGACGCGTACAGCTATTCCGGCTCACTGTGTAAAGCCAATCAGGGCTTGATGGAATTTGTTGAAATGTTTAAAGCACCGATTAAGGTGCTTCATCCACTATTAACCGCTACACAAGAAGGTAACTACAATCCGACAGAGGGTTTTTCTGCCTTACCCTTCGATGGTTTAATTTTGGCGCATTCTAACGAATCTGAATGGCAAACATTTAGGAACAATAAAAACAACGAAGCCTTCCTTGATCGTGTTTATATTGTAAAAGTGCCCTATTGCTTGCGGGTACGTGAAGAAATTAAAATTTACAAAAAGCTTTTGGATAGCAGTGAACTCAACGGTGCGCCCTGTGCTCCTGATACGCTAGAGTGTTTAGCGCAATTTACCGTGCTTTCGCGCCTGAAAGAGCCTGAAAACTCTAGCTTATTTTCAAAAATGCGCGTGTATGACGGTGAGAGCCTTAAAGACACCGACCCAAAGGCCAAGTCATATCAAGAATACCGCGATTACGCTGGTGTTGATGAAGGCATGGAAGGCTTATCCACGCGTTTTGCATTCAAGATCCTCTCTCGAGTGTTTAACTTCGACCATCAAGAAGTGGCCGCTAACCCGGTTCATTTATTTTATGTATTAGAACGTCAAATAGAACGGGAGCAGTTCCCGCAGGAGACCGCTGATAAGTATTTGGAATTCTTAAAAGGTTACTTAATTCCTCGTTATGTGGAATTTATTGGCAAAGAAATTCAAACCGCTTATTTGGAGTCATATTCTGAGTATGGACAAAATTTATTTGATCGCTACGTCACCTATGCTGACTTCTGGATTCAGGACCAAGAGTATCGAGACCCTGAAACAGGTCAACTGTTCGATAGAGCCTCGCTTAATGCCGAGTTAGAAAAAACAGAAAAACCTGCGGGTATTAGTAACCCGAAAGACTTCCGCAATGAAATAGTTAACTTTGTATTGAGAGCCCGAGCCAATAACGGTGGGAAAAACCCTTCGTGGACGAGTTACGAGAAACTCCGCACTGTAATTGAAAAGAAAATGTTCTCTAACACAGAGGACCTACTGCCGGTTATTTCTTTTAACACCAAAGGCTCTGCAGAGGAGCAAAGAAAGCATGACGACTTTGTTAATCGTATGACTGAGAAAGGTTATACGCAAAAGCAAGTACGATTGCTTTGTGAATGGTACCTGCGCGTCCGTAAAGCGTCTTGACGCAAGAAGGCGCGTCCTGCTAAAGCGCGCTTCGCGCTCTAGCAGGGGTATTGTTAATTCACAACAAGATAAGCAGGTGGGTATGGCGCATTTTATTGACCGAAGGTTAAACAGCAAAGGTAAGAGCACGGTGAACCGCCAGCGCTTTATCAAACGCTATAAACAGCAGATAAAGCGCGCGGTGTCTGATGCAGTGGGCAACCGCTCTGTCACAGACGTAGATTCTGGCGAACAAATCAGCATTCCAGCAAGAGACATTTCCGAACCTATTTTTCATACCGGACGAGGCGGTAGCAGAGATATCATCCATCCTGGTAACGATCAATTTATTGCTGGCGACAAAATTGACAGACCGCCGGGCGGTGGAGGCAAAGGTGCAGGTGAAGGTGACGCCAGCAATAAAGGTGAAGGCCAAGACGAGTTTGTGTTTTCGATATCTAAAGACGAATATTTAGACTTACTATTTGAAGACCTAGCACTACCAAATTTAAAGAAAAATCAGTTTGATAAAGTCACCCAATTTGAAACCTATCGCGCCGGTTACCAGACCGATGGCGTCCCGAGTAACTTAGACATTGTTCGTTCACTTAAAGGTTCTGTAGCTAGACGTATAGCCCTTACTGGAAGTGATAGAAAAGCACTTAGGGAGCTTGAAGAAAAACTCGCGCTACTTGTTGAAGATAAGCATGACAACACGCTCGCCATTGGCTACTTGTTGAAGATAAGCATGACAACACGCTCGCCATTGTCGCACTTGAGAAAGAAATAGGTGCTCTAAAAGCAAAAATCGCGCGGGTGCCGTTTATTGATACCTTCGATTTACGTTTTAAAAATTATGACAAGCGCCCGCTTCCCTCAAGTAAAGCGGTCATGTTTTGCTTGATGGATGTGTCTGGCTCAATGGACCAAGCCACTAAAGACATGGCAAAACGGTTCTATGTGTTGCTGTATCTGTTTTTAACACGAACCTACGAAAATGTGGATGTCGTCTATATTCGTCACCATACCCAAGCCAAAGAAGTAGACGAACAAGAGTTTTTCTATTCTCAGGAAACCGGAGGCACCATTGTTTCAAGTGCGCTGAAATTAATGGATGACGTTGTTCGTGAGCGGTACAGCGATGGGAATTGGAACATCTACGCAGCTCAAGCGTCAGACGGCGACAACTGGGCAGACGACTCACCACAATGTCGCGATTTATTGACCGCTAAATTACTGCCTGCCGCTCGCTATTATGCCTATATTGAAATAACCGAGAGACAGCATCAAAGCTTGTGGCGTGAATATGAAAAAGTAGCAGCCACCCACGACAATTTCGTTTGTAAGCACATACAAACACAGGCCGACATCTATCCAGTATTCAGAGAGCTATTCAAACGCTCTGAAAAAGATGCGCAGCAAGGAGCCTAATATGACAAACGACGTTTTAGCAAAAGAAAGCCGCAAACCAGAATCTCCAAAACGTTTTTTATTGAGCGACGGCCCCGATTGGACGTTCCCGCTAATTGAAGAATATGAGCAGCACATCGACCGCATTGCCAAGAAATTCAAGCTAGACACCTACCCCAATCAAATTGAAGTGATCACAGCTGAGCAGATGATGGATGCCTATGCCAGCATAGGTATGCCGCTTAACTACACGCACTGGAGCTTTGGTAAAAAGTTTATTCAAACCGAGCAGCAGTACCGTCGTGGGCAAATGGGGCTGGCTTATGAAATCGTAATTAACTCTGACCCCTGCATTGCATATTTAATGGAAGAGAACACCATTACTATGCAAGCCTTGGTCATGGCTCACGCATGCTATGGTCACAACTCATTTTTTAAAGGTAACTATTTATTTAAGACGTGGACTGACGCGAGCTCCATCATCGATTACTTGGTTTTCGCCAAAAACTACATTGCCAAGTGCGAACAGAAATACGGCTATGAAGACGTTGAGAATGTGCTCGACTCCTGTCATGCGCTGATGAACTACGGTGTTGACCGCTACAAACGCCCGCAGAAGATTTCTTTACAAGAAGAGAAAAACAGGCAGGAAGAGCGCGAGGCCTACCTGCAATCACAAGTAAACGAACTTTGGCGAACATTACCTAATAACCCACATAGCAAACACAAAGAAAAAATTCGTTTTCCCCAAGAGCCCCAAGAGAACCTGCTTTATTTTATAGAGAAAAACGCGCCGTTGCTTGAGCCGTGGCAACGTGAAATTGTGCGTATCGTAAGGAAAATTTCACAGTATTTTTATCCGCAGAAGCAAACGCAAGTGATGAATGAAGGCTGGGCGTGTTTTTGGCACTATCACATTTTAAACGAGATGTACGATGAAGGATTGGTGAGCGACCGCTTCATGATGGAGTTTTTACATAGTCACTCCAGTGTGGTCATGCAGCCGGAATACAATAGCCCGTATTATTCAGGTATCAACCCATATGCCCTTGGGTTCTCTATGTTTATGGACATTAAACGGGTATGTCAGTCTCCCACCGAGGAAGACTACCAATACTTACCCAGCATTGCAGGAAAAGATTGGCTGCAAACCGTCCACTTTGCTATGGAGAACTTTAAAGATGAAAGCTTCATCAGTCAGTTTTTATCGCCCAAAGTTATTCGCGATTTTAAGTTGTTCGCTCTCGAAGATGACACCACAAAGCCCTTTATCGCGGTGAGTGCTATCCATGATGAAATGGGGTATCAAATTATTAAGGAAAAGCTTTCTGCCCAGTACAATTTGAGTAATTTAGAACCTAACATTCAGGTACACAATGTGGATGTTAGGGGTGACCGTTCACTAACCCTTCGCTACATTCCACAACGGGGTATCCCACTTGGCGAATCAAAAGATGAAGTGATGCGCCACCTGCACAGGCTATGGAAGTTTGATGTACGATTAGAACAAGACAATGGTGATGATGGCGTTGAAGTGATATCGGAATGCAAGCGTGCTGCGCAGGCTTGACGCCTGCGCTCAGCATTTGCTAACTGTTTGAAAGCGCTTTAGCGCTTTCCATGTCTTTTCTTGAGCACAGCAATAAAGATAAAGCACCGATCGTCGCAAAAACGGCAGCGGTAACAAATGTTTCATAGGCGTTAGTGCCCTGCTGCCACTGCTGCCCCGCCATATAGTTCCCAAATGCCCCACCCAGTCCAAATGCCACGCTTATGTATACCGCTTGTCCTCGGCTTTGATATGCCTTTGGCAAAAACTGATGAATAAAGTGCACCGATACCGCATGGGTTAACCCAAAGCTTAAAGCATGAATAAGCTGACTTAAAACGATCACAATAAAACTATCAGCAAATGCCGCCATCACATACCAGCGAACTCCGGTCAGCGCGATGCTCACAAACAATAATTTCCACACGCCAAACTGGCAAATAAGTCTACGGGCGATAAGAAATATCCCCACCTCTGCAAGGACACCTAGCGCAATGAAAATACCGGTCTGCTGACCGCTGTAATCAAGATCGCGCATGTAAAGCGCGAAAAAGCCATAGTACGCACCGAAGCTAATCTGCAAACACGCGGAAGAGAAAATAAATACGGCGAAGGGCTTTTGCTTTGCGTATTTCCAGATACTTCCTGCCGCAGCGCTCTCATGAACAGCTTCTTTTGGTGCCCGTATGAATAAAGTACTCATAAATAACAGTGCGAGCACACCAATACTGGCATGAACGGGCGTGTCGGTAGAAAAAATATCGAGGGCTTTCCCGACGCTTACCGTAAGACAAATAAAACCAACGCTCCCCCATAGCCTTATTTGCCCGTACGTGGCTTTACTCTTCGCCACTGTATTCATGGTAATGACTTCAAGTTGCGGCAGCACCGCAGTCCAAAACATCATCATAAGGCCGAAAGCCAGCGTCAGTCCCCAAAAGCTGGTGAAGTAAAGAACGGAACTGAAAGTAAGGACGGTAAGCAAGCATCCTAGACGCATAACGCCTAGCGCGTTACCTGTTTTATCGGCGACGCCAGCCCACAATCCTGGTCCTAAAATTCTGGCAAGGGTTATAACTGCAAAAAGCTCGCCGATCTCCGCTGAAGAAAATCCCCGCCCATCAAGAAAGATCCCAAGATACGGTACAAGCACGCCAAGCTGCCCGAAATAAAGCCAGTAGGTAATAGCGAGTATTAACAGTGCGGTTTTGCTGCTTGTGGCAGTTTCTGTGTTAGTTGCGCCCTTCAGTGACAATTTCCATCTCCGTATGCAAAAACGCCACTACCCAAGATAGGTAGTGGCGAGTCGTTAAAGTAGTAAGCACAGAGCCTCAAGCATGCTGCGCTTTTAAAGTGCTGGGCGTGTTTAGCGTAAAACACCTAGCCTCAAGCGCTTGTAAAAAGGCTTACCTCAATGACGATAAGCCGACACATAACGACTAGGCTTGGCCTGCAATAGGCTTGGTCGTCGATAGCACGCCTGCGTTTTGTGCACGGTGACGTAGCAAGTGGTCCATTAATACAAGCGCGAGCATGGCTTCCGCGATAGGCACAGCACGAATGCCCACACAAGGGTCATGGCGCCCTTTGGTGACAATATCAATTTCTTCGTTGTCTTTGTTAATGGTTTTACCCGGCACAGAAATACTGGACGTAGGTTTTAATGCCATATGGACTTCAATATCCTGGCCCGTAGAAATGCCGCCTAATACACCACCTGCATGGTTAGAGGTAAAGCCATCAGGAGTAAGCGTATCGCGGTGTTCACTGCCTTTTTGATTGATTACATCAAAGCCATCGCCAATCTCAACACCTTTCACGGCATTAATCCCCATCATGGCGTGGGCGATTTCCGCATCTAATCTGTCAAAGACGGGTTCGCCAAGACCGACAGGTACATTTTTTGCCACGACTGATACTTTCGCGCCAATACTGTCGCCTGACTTCTTCAGGTCGCGCATGTACTCGTCCAACGCATCTAGCTTAGATTCGTCCGGACAAAAGAACGGATTCGTATTGGTTACGCTGTGATCCACAGTCTCTACCTCAATAGGGCCAAGCTGAGACAAATACCCTAGCACTTCAATGCCGTGCACTTCTTTAAGGTACTTTTTTGCAATTCCACCCGCAGCTACGCGAATAGCCGTTTCACGGGCAGACGAACGTCCACCACCGCGGTAATCTCGGCTACCGTACTTTTGATCGTAGGTATAGTCAGCGTGGCCTGGGCGAAAACGGTCTTTAATATTGCCGTAATCTTGGCTTCGCTGGTCTTTATTTTTAATCAATAAACCAATGCTTGTGCCCGTGGTTTTACCTTCAAACACACCAGATAAAATTTGTACTTCGTCGTCTTCTCTTCGCGCCGTGGTGTAGCGAGAAGTACCAGGCTTACGTCTGTCTAAATCAACCTGAAGATCTTCCTCTGTGATCTCAAGCCCTGGAGGGCAACCGTCTACAACACCGCCAATTGCAATGCCGTGGCTTTCACCAAACGTGGTTACAGTGAAAAGTTTTCCGAAGCTGTTACCTGACATAATTAACTATTAATCCTTACTACTAAAATACTGTACTA
The DNA here is from genome assembly GCF_009811415.1 of Alteromonas sp. KUL106. GTDB lineage: Bacteria > Pseudomonadota > Gammaproteobacteria > Enterobacterales > Alteromonadaceae > Alteromonas. The sequence goes on from NZ_BLIG01000019.1 coordinate 77,256, forward strand.
GCGTGTCTTTCTTCACGGCGAAAATGCCTGAACCGCCGTTTTCAAACTCGAGCCATATTACTTCTAATCCAGGGAATCTTTCACTCATATGCACTTCACTATTTCCCACTTCGACAAATAACCAACCGCCGTCGTTAAGGTAAGTTGGCGCTTCTTTAAGCATGATGTCGACTAATTCTAGGCCGTCTTCACCAGCGGCAAGAGCAAGCTCGGGCTCGTGATGATATTCTTCTGGCAGGTCAGCCATATCCTCTGCATCAACGTAAGGTGGGTTAGACACGATAAGATCGTACTTTTGCCCTTCTAAACTTGAAAACAGATCTGACTGGATAGGATAAACACGGTGGCTTAGCCCGTGTTCTTGAATATTAATGTCAGCCACCTCTAATGCATCAGTGCTGATATCTACCGCATCCACCTGGGCTTGGGGATATGCATGGGCAAGGGCAATAGCAATACACGCACCGCCTGTACACATATCAAGAATACTTGCTGGCGTTGATTCAACAAAAGGTGCAAATTCTTTTTGGATAAGTTCGGCAAACGGCGAGCGGGGTATAAGCACTCGTTCATCCACATAGAATGGCATACCGCAGAACCACGCCTCGTTAGTGATATAAGGCAGAGGCATACGTGTTTGAACTCGCTTCAAAACAAGCTCAGCAATTTTCTCACGTTCACTTTTGGTCAAACGCGAGTTAAACATATGTTCGCCCACCTGCTCAATCATCGGGTGAGGTAAATGAAGCGCTTGCATGACAAGGCTCGTCGCCTCGTCCCACGCATTGTCTGTACCATGACCAAAATACAATGCAGCATCATTGAAACGGCTGGTCGCCCATCGCGTCATATCTAGCAATGTATGTAGATCTTCAATGGCTTCTTCGAGGTAAAACTTATCAGTCATGGTGTTTGGGTACATCAAAAATTTCAAAGCTGGTATCATACCCAAACTTAATACTGATTCACATAATTAACTACCCTGTGAAGCGCACCAATCGTTATAAATTAGGCGTTTTAGTTCGTTCAACCTTTGTTTGACTACCTAGCTATTGTTGATGAAAACTTTCAAAAAAGAACTCAAAGCATTAAAAAAACAGCTTTCTGAACCTAAACGTCAAACAGGGCAGGCTAGACTGAGGGGGAAAAGTGATGTCATTGATGAGGAAGATACCCTTTCTTTTGCCGATGCTATGCAGGGGGTTACGCCTTTGTCCCAAGATAAAGTAGCGCCCGATACACAAGTTGAGTTATTTAAAAAATCGAAGCAGGTTAAAGGCAAACATCTCAAACACAGCAAGCAATTGGCGGCGAGCTTCGACTTTTCCGATATGTATCAAGCTGCACTTCCCCAGGAAGGCCCTATGCGCTTTTGTAAAGAAGGCGAATCGACACACATAGTAAAGCAGCTGCGTCGCGGCGACTACTCGCCAGAAATGACCCTTGATTTACACGGCTTGACCCGTGAAATGGCGAAGGCTGAACTTGCAGCCCTTATTTACACGGCAAGAAAAGAAATGATTGATTGTGTATGCGTAATGCATGGGTTTGGACAGGGTGTATTAAAAGCCGCCCTGCCCCATTATTTAGTTCAACATCCACACGTACGAGCGTTTCATCAGGCTCCCCTTGAATACGGTGGACAAGCAGCACTTTTGGTGCTTATCGACATACCGCTTCAAAACAACAAACGTTAAACGATGTGAGCGAAGCCCTAAAACGCCGTTTATTTGTCTTCATCTGCACTGTTGTGCATAAACAAATAGGTGTAATACATCATCATCGCTACAATAATCCCAATGCCTAACAGTGAGCCCCATACCACTGGGTCTTTCATCATAGTCCACAACATAATTTGTTCTCCTCTTAAACTGAGTTAATAGTAAAAGAGAGTTGAAGTCGGCATGATGATCTAGATCAATAGCCATTTTTAGCGTGCAAAAGGCCTGATGTTTTGTTGATCCAAGTCAAAAACGTGTATTCGCAAGCAGAGCTTTGACAACCAAACGAGCACCACGCTCCCTAACATTGTATGTGTTATTGGATAACTAGTTATAACGATTGAATAGGTTCAGGTTTCCTTCTCTGCCAAGCAGGAGTTCAGCATTTCGACAGAGCTCTTCCATCGACTCACTAACTTGAATAGAGAAATTCGGAGGTGTTGCTCGGTATATCAAATAGCACATTATTGACATTGAAAAAGCGATATTGGTGCTGACTTCCTACCATGGCGACCTCCTGTTATGCCTACAAAATAGTTAAGGGGTGTATCTTAACTAAGATCAACATCTGTTGGTTTTATCGAGTCTTTCTATGTTTCTTGGGTGCGTATTTACCTTTTAGCCTGAACTAATTGCTCGATTTTATGGGCCTGCGTAGAAGCGAGTATTTTCCGGCTCAGCCACTCTGCCGCTTCTTCAGTATTGTCAAAATATTGATAAGGAAGAGAAGTAGATGCATAAACTCTAGACCAAAATACTTCCTGCATTGCTTTTCCTTCCGGCTCATGGAGCACAATCGCAGTAGCAATTAAACCGACAGATACCGCCTTTGTGACGATGGCTTTGCCTGAATTCGTCGCTTCCATTGGAGCAAGCGCTAAACCATGTACGTTTACCAAACTTCCCCAACATGGAATGTCGATTTTCTCTCTTTCGGATCCAACGACGTCTTCGTACTTTTGCATGAATTCAAGATTAAACGGACCGACTAGGTCGATGAACAAAATTCCCTGTTTCTCTGAAAATCGCGCGTGAACTTCTCCATGCGCCAAAAATTTCTGTCTATCCATACTTACCTCCATACAAAAGTATAAGACATGAATTCGTTTTTTGCTGAGCTCTTTGATATCAAAAAACTTTAAATTTAGTATTGCAAATAATTCTCATTTGCAATATCTTGAGTATGCCTGTTCGACGTGAGTTAAAAAAACGGTCTTGGCTTAGCGTCGCTGAGGGATAGACGCCCGTCTATCCCTCTTTTTTTTTGTAAAACCAGCCTTTTTTATCGCTTTTTTTCATTTTTCTAAACGCATAAAAAAAGCGACGATAACGTCGCTTTTTGTCGGGAATAATGCGCTAACTAAATAACTTCATAAACCAGCCTTTTTGCAAGTCCTCTTCGCAGGTTTTAAGCTGAGTTGCGTAGCGTAGCGAACGCGCTTTCACCTTTGCCGCCACTTTCTTAAGCCATGGCTTTCTTTCATAGCTTTTGCGTTTATATCCGCCCCAGCCTTCATGATAGTTTAAATACTGTGCGTAAGCGTCCCACTTCGAAATACCGTTTACTTTTTGTGATTTGTAGATAAACCAACCCATAAAGTCGATAGCGTCTTCAAAATCATCCCTGTCTGCGCCACTATTATCCGTCTCTCTCATATAGTCTGCCCATGTCGGCGTTTTAGCTTGAGAGTACCCATAGGCCGAACTCACACGCCCCCAAGGAATAAGCCCGAAAAACACGTAATCGCGAGGTGGGAGCGCATCGTGACGGAAAGAGCTTTCCTGATACATCATGGCCATGGGCACGTGAATAGGGACCCCCCATTTATCACGGGCATCAGCAGCTGCATCATACCAATCGTTCTTTTCGTGAAAAATTTCGCACAAATTACTGATGTCTTTAGGAGGCGTAGTTGCACACCCTGCGATAAGCAGAGGAAAAAGAACGATGAGAGTTGATAAAAAAATAACCAATTTTTTGAACTTTTGGTTCATAACTTGTCTTAACTAATGTTCTAGTAAAATGTGTGTTTCCCTGGAACCCTTCGATGCCTGACCTATGTCAGGCATTTTTTTTTGCCGGGGCTTCCGCGAAATAATCACGAATGAATGTATCAAAGTCTTTTACATCAGCCGCTTCTATTTCTTTTTGAGCAGCAAATGACCGTTCAGCCTGCGCTGTGAATCCCGCAGCATCTGTATCGTTATATGCAAAAGACTTCATCTCCGTTTGATACGCACGGGCTAGCTCTAACCCCAACGCGCCATTATCCTTATCACCCTCTAATAAGGAAGCAAGCAGCTTTCCTGAAGGTGTTAAATCTGAGTTCTGCACTTTCTCGAATTCTGTTTTAACCGCTTGTGAATAACGAGACGTCTCGTTAGCTAAATCGAGTAGTTCAGCCGCTTGTTCGAAGGACTTAAATAGCGAACCACACCAGTCAGGTAACGAAATATTTTCACCGGCATTTTGCAGCAGCAAATCAGGGCTTCGCCCCTCTAATACCACTTTGTTCATGTTCTCTTTCGCTTCTTTAAGCTGCGCTTCATCTAATTCAGGACTTGGCATCAGCAAGCACGTTACTAAAAACACATCTAAGAAATCGAACTGCGTCTGTGAAATACCTATGGCTGAAAACGGATTGACGTCTAAAGCACGAACTTCAATATAACTGATACCGCGACGCACTAAAGCGTCTGTTGGTTTTTCCATAGACTGAGTAGGCTGTTTTGGACGAATTGGTGAATACAGTTCATTTTCAATTTGAATAATGTTGCGACTCAGTTGCTGATAGTTCCCCTCTTCTCCAGCAGCGAACTGGCTAAAACGCGAAGATGGTGTATTCATCGCATCGCGCAATAAAGTGACATAGTTGTCTAGCTTGTTGTAACAAATTTTAAGCGACGACTGCTCTGCACTGGTGTAGCCTAAATCACTCATGCGCAGTGATGTTGCATGTGGCATATAAACAGTGCCTTTACCTACCTTCTTAAAAGGTAGCGCATGCTGCTTTCCTTTTAAGAACGAACCGCATAGTGCTGGAGATGCTCCATAAAGATAAGGAATAAGCCAACAAAGACGACGGTAGTTGCGGATCAAACCAAAGTAGTCGGCTGAAGTTTGCTCTTGAGAATGTTCTTTGCCGTTTAATTCCGCCCACAGCTTCCAAAAAGATTCGGGCAGAGAAAAATTGAAATGCACACCAGCAATTGCCTGCATCATGCTACCGTAACGGTTTTTCAGGCCAATCCGGTATACACGCTTCATCTTACCCACATTTGATTCACCAAAATAGGCGATGGGAATGTGTGCTTCATCATCAATGAAGCATGGCATGCTAAGAGGCCAAATTTGCTCGTCGCCGATATTATCGATAACGAATTTATGGATATCTTTTAACTGAGAAATCGTTTTGGCGGCACTATTCTCTGGCGGCGTAATAAACTCAAGCAATGATTCAGAAAAGTCGGTGGTGATCGAATCATGGGTTAGCGCCGAACCTAATGGCTTCGGATGAGGTGTTTGTGCCAACGTACCATTTGGATTTATACGAAGGGCTTCGCGCTCAACACCACGCTTAATATCTTTTAGCGCAGCGAGAAATTCGGGTGACTTTAGCGCGGTAACACGCGCTTCAAAACGGGAAGAGTCTACAGTCAAAATGGTGGTCCGTTATGTCAATATTGCCCCCATTTATGGGGGGCAATAATATAAATTCAACAAAAATTAATCTATCAGTTTAACGTTTCTCGAGAGTTATTCTCTACTGACAACTCGATAATTGGCATTGATAGCGCGTTTAACTGGGGCAAAATTTTTGCTTTGTCGCCCACTACAATAATTTGCATCTTGTCGAGATTCAAATATTGCTTTGCCAGTTCATCCATCGTTTTCTTATCAATGTGATTGATAATAGCAAGCTGCTCTTCTCGATAGCCTTTCTCTAGACCATAGCTCAGTAGTTGTCTTAAAAAACGTGCTTTACTGGTTGGCGTTTCAAATTCAAGTGCATCGCTTAAAGTAAATGCATTGCGCATAAACGCAATCTCATCCTCGGTTACGCCCTCGGTGCGGTAGCGAGTAATCTCTTTTAAAATTTCCGCAATACCCTCAGCTGTATTGGCAGCGGTAAGATCAGTACTGACTTCAAACCAACCTAACGTTTTACCGCCAACGAAACCACTGTTCGCACCGTAAGTGAAACCTTTGTCTTCCCGCAGGTTTAAATTAATACGGCTATTAAATGCCCCCCCTAACGGGAAGTTCATGAGGCGAGATTTAAAGTGATCACCCGTTGCATCAAAGGGTAAACTTTTATCAACAATATAAACTACTGACTGCACCGCTTCAGGGCTATCGACTAAGAAAATTTGATTTTCGTCATATTTGGGAAAATCACTGTAATCAGCAAAATCATAAGTGTTGCCCTGCCATTGACCAATAAAATCTAGCGTATGCACCATGGCTTGTTTGGACAGGTTGCCAACAGCCACAATGCTCGCCTTGTCTGGTGAGTAGTATTTGGTGTAAAAGTTTTTTACATCTTCTAATTTAATATTTTGCACCGTCTCTAACGTGCCTTCGTCAGGCAAGCTAACACGGTTTTCTTCGCCAAATAAAATAAGGTCTCGTGCTCGTCGCGCCAAGCTAGACGGCGTTTTGGCTTGTTGCTGTAGCCCTTGTATCACACGCTCTTTCATACGCGCGAAATCTTCTTCGTTGAACGCCGGATTGAACAACTTCTCTTTCAACAATGCTAACGTTTTGTCTAAATGCTTGGTAAGTGTCGACACATAAACTTGTGAATATCGACCTGCTGTGCTGAAACGAATGGCACTTCCTAACTTTGCAAGTTCGCTGGCCAGCGCTTCGTTACTGTAATTTTTCGTTGTTTCATTCATCAGCAACGCAGTAAGGTAAGCGGTACCCGCTTTACCTTCAGGGTCCAATAGCATACCGCCATCCATTCCTATGGTAAGCGTTACGGTGGGTGTCTCAGTACTGGTTACGCCCAGCACCTCAATACCATTAGCGAGCTCAGCTTCCCAAAAATCAGGGACTTCAACAACTGGCGCTTCACCCGCTTCAGGCATTACGCTTCTATCAAAGCTTGAGGGCGCGCTGGTAAACACCTCCTCATCGTTCACTTCAGTCGGTGCAATCTCAATTTTTCGAACGGGGCGTTCAAAGGTTTGCTCAGCTGCAGCCAGTTGAACTTGCCCTTTGGGTACGACACTTAACACCACGCTATTCGCATCTTTAATATATTTATTGTATACACGCATTACATCATCGGCCGTCACCGCGTTATAGCGCTCAATGTCTTCAGCAATCAAGTCAGGTGTTTGATAAAAAGTTTCATTTGCTGCAAGCGCCGACACTTTGCCCGACACACTCTGTAAACCAAATACCGTTCGCGCTTCAATTTGCCCTTTAGTACGGGCTAAATCATCTGGTGTCACACCCCGAGTTTCAAACTCTTTTAGCGTTTCATTCAGCACATTCTCAAGTGTTGACAGCGAAGTGATTTTGGCCGGGTTAGCCAAGGCGAGTAACTGAAATTCACAAGCAAGTTCGCGGCAAGGATGGGACACTACCGCTTGCACCGCGATGCCTTCTTTTACTAAGTTTTTGTAAAACAGTGATGTTTTTCCACCGCCCAGAATATCGGCAAGAACGTCCAACGGCGCTTCGTCTTCATGGCGCCCATAAACGGTAGGAAAAGTAATTTGTAAGAGCGGTAAATGCACTTTGTCTTCTAAGGTAATGTAGCGCGTTTCTTCAAGCATCGCTGGCTGAGGTTTGGGCTCCTCTACTTCTGGACCTGCTGGAATTTCGCCGAAGTATTTTTCAACCCATGCTTTCGTTTTTGCGACATTGATATCACCACCAATGGTAAGCACGGCGTTATTAGGGCCATACCAGCGTTTAAAAAACGCTTTTAGGTCGTTAACGTTTACCCGGTCAAGGTCTTCTACGTAGCCTATGGTCATCCATGAATACGGGTGTCCTTCTGGATAAAGCGCCTCTCCATTGAGTTCAAAACGAAGCCCATAGGGCTGGTTATCCACCCGCTGTGCGCGTTCATTCTTAACCGTCTCTCTTTGGTTTTCAAACTTGGTTTGGTCTACCGCTTCAAGAAGGTAACCCATTCGGTCCGACTCTAGCCATAGCACCTTTTCTAACTGATTAGCCGGCACCGTCTCAAAATAGTTAGTACGATCGGTATTGGTTGTCCCATTTAAGTTACCGCCAGATTCGGTAATCACTTTGAAATGCTGCTCGTCGGCGACGTGTTTCGAACCTTGAAACATCATGTGCTCAAAGAAGTGAGCAAAGCCAGATTTTCCTACCTCTTCTCTTGCCGAACCTACGTGATAGGTAACATCTACGTGAACAAGGGGATCAGAATGATCTTCGTGAAGTATCACGGTCAATCCGTTCTCCAATTTGTACTTTTCATAGGGTATGGAAACGGCATTTGACGCGATGTCCTGAGTCGCAGCGTCGCTCTGTGCGCGCTCTATTGACGCGTGCTGACATGCAGCGACAAACATAACACCTATAATAAGGCTAAGAGTACGTAGGGTCAGTTTTCCTGACATGATGATTCCTTTTAAAATAACAACGTATTTTCGCTAGGCACGTTTTCATTAGCAGTTTGAGTGCTAGAGGCATTGATAACGTCAGCCACTTTTTTGCTGTCGCGAATTGTCGAAGATTACCAGACTTTTTAGCGCTTTACCTGTTTGGACTTTGCTATGATTGTATTAATTTATGTATTTCTGAAATACACTTGCGCGACAAAGTCTTCATAATTTAGGTTTTGACCCTTTTATCAAGGCAATAAGTAGGTATGGAATAACGAATGGTTTCCATTTGAAATTGAAAACAAGCAGCTTAAAAGGATAGGTGCATGGATCAGTCAACAACAGTCCTCGATATTGATTTCGGGATGTCTCAGTTAAGCGGTAACAAAAAGCTTTTGTTTACCTTACTAGGCAAGTTCACCGATGAATACCGTACTCTTGATGCTAGTCTGCAAGCCCATATTGCTAAAGGCGACTTCAACGAGGCCTACTCTCTTGTTCATACGCTCAAGGGTGTAACAGGTAATCTGGGGTTATTTGCTTTGCACAACGCCAGCAAGCCAATAGAAAGCGCTTTTAGAAATGAAAAGCGCGTGGCTGATGAGTATCCAGCTTTTTTGGCTTTACTCAATGAAACCATCACGGCTGTAGATACACTTATTCAAGAACCCGAGGCTGGTGTATCTTCTCAAACTTCGGCAACGGGGGCCGCTGCAGAACAAGCTCGAAAACAGTTAATGGCGGCTTTAAAAGCTAGCGAATTCATTGCGCAAGATAAACTGGACGCGTGGCTCGACGCGCTTTCATTACCCCAAGAAAAGCGCGCCGCCATCGTAGATGCAGTTGATGAACTTGACTACGAAGAAGCCATTTCTGAGTTAGAAAATAGCTAGTGCAATCTATTCCTATTATCTTTGAGGACAATAACGTTCTCATTGTAAACAAGCCTGTAGGCATAGCTATGCACGACGTCGTTGATGAAAACGGCGCAGATCAAGATGGTGTCAAGAATACAACAGAAAGCGACCGCTCAGGTTTCAGAACAGACGGCATCGTGTCTATTCTAAAAAAACAGGTTTCATTGGAAGAGTTGCACCTATGCCATCGCTTAGATACCGGTACGTCGGGCTGTTTGTGTCTTGCTAAAAACGCGACCGTGGCCGCAGAGATTGGCGAACTGTTCTCATCAAGGCGTGTCAGCAAATACTACTTAGCGCTAAGCAATCACAAGCCGAAAAAGAAACAAGGCTTAATAATAGGCGATATGAAAAATCGCCGAGGCGGCCAGCGTATTTTGCTCAAAACCCAAGAAAATCCGGCTATCACTCAGTTTTTTAGTCGCGCGGCTAAACCAGGAACGCGAGGCTTTATCGTTAAGCCTCACTCTGGGAAAACGCATCAAATTCGTGTTGCGCTTAAAAGCATTGGCGCTCCCATTTTAGGTGATATGCTTTATGGCGGTGCGACGTCAGACAGATTGTATCTTCATTCGTGGCATATGCGCCTTCCTTTGTCTTCTGGTGAAGTATCGGTTACTGCACCTTTCGATACAGGTGAAGTGATTAACGATGAAGAGGTGCAGGATTGGTATCACGGGCTCAATGCGCCAGAGACTTACCCATGGCCTTCCCTGCCCGCACGCTTTTTGCTCGTTTCCTAAAAGAAAGTGTTCTGTTGTGATTAGCCAGATACACGTAAATAACCCAATTAAATAATAACCAAATATAGTGTTTGATAGAGACTTATGGGTAAACTTCACATAGTCGGTGGCGGTGCCATAGGTAGCCTAATTGCTGCGAGCGCCCAGAAAAACGGCGTTCCGTATGAGTGCTACCCTAGAGATAGGAAAACCATGCCTACCTACGCCCACTGGCTAGATGGCCAAACCATTACGCTGAAACCTGCCACACCTTCGCCTTGTTTGCTAACCCAAAGTGACGTGCTGATCTTTCCTCTCAAGGTCTATCAACTTAACGCTGCCCTATTGCAGTGGCTTCCCCATCTCACACAGAAACCTACGGTTATACTGCTTCACAATGGTATGGGTGGGCACGAAGTCGCAAAAGATCTATTAGGCGGCGATTATCCGCTGCTTCTTGCCACAACGAGTCACGGCGCGTTAAAAGTTAGTACATCGAGCGGTGGTTTTCATGTGAAGTATACTGGCGTTGGTGCAACGCAAATTGGCGCGCCTAATTTAGACAAGCCTATATCTCAAACGCTGTCTGCCCTTTCAAAGGAAGCGCCTCAGCTTGCCAACGCGATAGCTACGTTAGATAAAACTCTTCCCCCAGTGCAATACCAACGTAATATTCTAAAAGCATTGTGGACGAAGCTTTCCATTAATGCCGTAATTAACCCATTGACGGCGATTTACAATATTCAAAATAAATTTATTGTTAACTCTGAATTTGAACAAAGCCGCAACGCAATCTGTAATGAGTTCACCCAAGTGGCGAATGCGTATGGGTTAGATTTTGATGCACAAACAGTGCATGAAAACGTGCTGTCGGTAGCCAACGCCACCGGAGAGAACTACTCGAGCATGCATCAGGACGTGGCTCACGGTAGGCAGACAGAAATAGACGCCATTAACGGTTACATCGTAGATATGGCAATGAAAAAGGGTATTCCCGTTCCCGAGAATACCCTTTTAGTGAAGCGTGTTAAGGCCCTTAGCGTCTAAACGAGGCGCAGACGTACTTTTTAACAAGCAGGTCAACGCTCTTGTTTATTTACTCTTGTTCACCCGCTTCTTGCGCTTCTTTTGGCGCTTGAGGCTTCATGTGCGGGAACAAGATAACGTCTTTAATCGTAGAGCTATCGGTAAATAGCATTGCTAGACGGTCAATCCCGATACCTTCACCCGCCGTTGGCGGTAAGCCATATTCAAGAGCGCGGATGTAATCGTCGTCAAAGTGCATGGCTTCATCATCGCCAGCGTCTTTTTCTTCAACCTGCTTTGCAAAACGCTCCGCCTGATCTTCAGGGTCGTTAAGCTCGCTAAAACCATTCGCTAATTCACGTCCACCTACGAAGAACTCAAAGCGGTCAGTAATGAATGGGTTGTTGTCGTTACGACGTGCAAGCGGCGATACTTCCCACGGATATTCTGTAATAAACGTAGGTTGAATAAGCTTCTCTTCCGCTGTCGCTTCGAAGATTTCGCAAAGGTACTTACCCGCACCCCATATACCGTCAACGTCAGGCTCTTTAATGTGAAGCTGTTTTGCCATTGCTTTTAGCGCGTCAAGGTTCGCCTCTGGGTCGCGGATAGCTTCCTCATTCGCTTCTGGCCAGTACTTAAGAATAGCTTCGCCCATGCTAAGGCGGTCAAACGGCTTACCAAAATCGTATTCAACTTCAGACGTGACATTACCTTCAGCGTCTTTTGTTGTGTTTTTGATGATGCTTGTGCCAAGAATATCTTCCGCCAACGTGCGCAGCATATCTTCTGTAAGGTTCATCAGGTCATTGTAGTCAGCATACGCTTGGTAGAACTCAAGCATGGTGAACTCTGGGTTATGACGTGTTGATAAGCCTTCATTACGGAAGTTACGGTTAATTTCGAACACGCGCTCAAAACCACCAACCACTAAACGCTTAAGGTAAAGCTCAGGGGCTATACGTAGATACATATCAATATCTAACGCATTGTGGTGGGTTACAAACGGCTTTGCCGTCGCGCCACCAGGAATAACCTGCAGCATTGGCGTTTCTACTTCTAAGTAGTCACGCTTCGTGAGGTAGTTGCGAATGCCATTCACGATCTTGCTGCGGATCATAAAAGTTTTGCGGGTTTGTTCGCTTGTGATCAAATCAACATAACGCTGGCGATACTTGGTTTCCTGGTCGCTCAAACCGTGGAATTTTTCAGGCAATGGACGAAGTGCTTTGGTTAGCAACTCGTATTGCTCCATGTTCACGTAAAGGTCGCCTTTACCTGACTTATGCAGGTCACCCGCCACGCCAATAATGTCACCAATATCTAGAGCACCATATTTTGCTTTAAGGTTTTTTTGCGTGTCTTTATCTGCGTATGCCTGAATTCGGCCAGTCATATCTTGAAGCAGCATGAAAGGACCACGCTTTGCCATAATACGGCCAGCGATGCTTACCTTGTTACCCTGCTCTTGCAACGTTTCTTTGTCGAATTCACCGAACTTAGCTTGAAGCTCATCCGCATAGTTTTCGCGACGGAAGCTGTTTGGGAAACCGTTTGCACGGCACTGCTCGCGAATAGCTTTTAGCTTAGCACGGCGCTCTGCAATCAATTTGTTATCGTCTGTTTGTTGGTCAGTCATAACCTTTCACTTCGTTGTTCGGTTTACAGCCCTGATTTCAGGCTGGCTTCAATAAATTTGTCCAAGTCGCCATCTAGCACGGCTTGAGTGTTGCGTGTTTCCACGCCAGTACGCAAATCTTTTATGCGAGAGTCGTCCAATACGTAAGAACGTATTTGACTTCCCCAGCCGATATCAGACTTGCTGTCTTCCATCGCTTGTTTTTCGGCGTTTTGTTTTTGCAGCTCAAACTCATAAAGTTTAGCTTTTAACTGCTTCATCGCCTGATCTTTGTTTTTGTGCTGCGAGCGATCGTTCTGACACTGCACCACTATGCCTGTCGGTTCGTGAGTAATTCGCACCGCAGAGTCTGTTCTGTTTACGTGCTGACCACCCGCGCCTGATGCGCGATAGGTATCTATACGTAAATCAGACGGGTTAATTTCAATATCGATATCGTCATCAATTTCAGGGTATACAAACGCTGATGAAAACGAAGTATGACGACGGTTGCCCGAGTCAAACGGCGATTTACGTACCAAGCGGTGCACGCCCGTTTCCGTACGCAGCCATCCAAATGCGTAGTCGCCTTGTACTCGCAACGTTGCACTTTTAATGCCTGCGACTTCACCTTCAGACAATTCAATGAGCTCGGTTTTGAAGCCGTGGGCTTCGCCCCAACGCAAATACATGCGCAACAGCATATTGGCCCAATCTTGGGCTTCTGTACCGCCTGAACCCGACTGTATATCAATATAACAATCGTTTTCATCATTCGGGCCAGAAAACATGCGACGGAACTCAAGCACTTCTAATTGCTCAATCAAGCCTTCAAGTTCACTTTGGGCCTCAACGAAAGTATCTTCATCTTCGGCTTCAACAGCGAGTTCTACAAGACCTTCAACGTCTTCGGTGCCCTGGTCGAGCTTGTGGATCGTTTCTACAATTTGCTCTAGGGCCACTTTCTCTTTACCAAGGGCCTGCGCTCTGTCTGGCTCGTTCCAAACGTCAGGACTCTCTAACTCTCGGCTAACTTCTTCTAAACGCTCTGACTTTGCATCAAAGTCAAAGATACCCCCTAAGCGCTTCAGTGCGCTCGCGGATATCTTTTATCGCATTCATAACGGGGTTTATTTCAAACATAGTCCGCTTATTTCGTTAAAAATTTAAGACCGCGGATAGTACCGAATTTGAAGGAATTTTGATAGGGGTTGGCGCAAATATTGCGACAGTCGTTTTACTTGATTTAACGAACACTTTTTCAGCACTAAAGATGAAGTGGACAATTTGGCGGTTCAATCGCTTGCTAAAAGCATTGGTTATTCAGTTTATGCCCATAAACGTATAAAAGTAGGGTGTTATGCCTTTGAACGTCCCTTGATCCTGCACTGATTTAGCGCAGCTGTGCTCTCTCTGAGAGTGTATGAGCAGCCTTGGGATGGTTCTAAAGGAAAAATGGAAAAACAATTGGAAAAGTATGTCGCTCAATAATTTATCTTATGCCGTTATCGGCGTACTGCTTGGCCTTTTGGTACTGGCTTTAGGCCAACTCGTTGACTGTCAGAATTTAGCCGGCGCTACGATGGCATTGCAATGCCCTAATGGCACGCCGATTTCAAAGCTATGGGTAGTAACTTCAATGCTGATAGCAGGAAGCGGAATAGCCATGTGGCTATATCGAAATCGCGACCAATAAGCACTACTACTTACTTATAACTTATCGAGACAGGCTTCTCATAAACGTGACAGGCACCGTAATTTACCTATCGAGACAGTGACTGTTAACATGACAGGCATTATTCAGATAAAAGCCAAAAATGTGCTCGAAAGTGGTGAAATTAGCGAATATTGATAAAAGTTATCTGCCAAAATGAATACAGCAATCGGAAATGCAATAAAAAGTAACTTTTTAGCGCTGAGATAGAGGTATGATAAAACCAGTGAATGCAATGAACAATCGTGACAAAGTGTAGTTACGTTAAAAGATGTGTCTTAAAGGCTTAACCTAGTAAACGAAGTGCATTTTGCCGACCGTGGACTCTTTGAAGGTTTTGATTATGCGCATACTGTTCAAGGTGCACCACCCTTCCAGCGGCATGCTTGAAGCAATGTTCAAATTGCGTGGTTAACGTCAACCAGTGTTCCTGTTCAATGTTTAAACGGGTGAGAATAGGCGGCACGTTAGAAGTCACTTTGCCCCGTTTGTTCGACTGAATCGTTCGGCTCGATGTGTCAACAAGCTGAAGATAATCAATAAAAGAAAAAGGTAAACTATTTGGCCTATCACTCTCTGAGTTCTCCGCAAAAGGCATTAATCTTTTAGGCTTTTTACCTACTCTGGCCGCCTGAATTCGATATCTTATACTAGTGTGGCTAGATGTTTCAGGTGTTTTCGCCAACTTAGCCCTTACTGGATTTAAATCGACGTAAGCCATACAGGCAGCAAGCGCTGACTCATCTAAAAGCGCTTGAGACTTAAATCGCCCTTCCCAGAAATGCCCTGTACAGTCGTCTTCCTTATTGGCCGCTCTGGCAATATATTCATTCAATGCGCGCATGAACCAACTAATATCAAATAATCGTTTACGCCACACTTCGGCTATTCCACGAACCGTATTGATATGCTCTTCATTCAAATCTTTTCTCGTCGCTGGTGACAAGTATCGCTGTGTTAGCAAGGTACCTTTAAACAAGCAATGCCAGCGCCGAATAACATCTTCTGTACTAAGTGTTACTGCTTGATTTCTACATACATGGAGCACTAAATGAGTATGATTGCTCATTACTGCATAAGCACATACATCAATAGCAAAGACAGTAGTCAAAAAGTGAATGCGGTCCTCTACCCATTGACGGCGATGCTCGAAGCTTTTTCCATTTTCCTCACCACAAAGAAACGCTCGGCGGACACAACGTGAAACGCAATGATAATAAGGCGTATCATTTAGACTAATCTGCGACTTTCTGGCTGTAGGCATGGCGGCTCTCTAACGTGATTGACGGTATCAGTATTCTGAATTGCTGTTCATGTTAAAAAAAGTGTACAGAGGTACAGTTTCAAGCGTTGCAGTTCAGTGATTCATTGCCTGTCTCAATTATTTTATGCCTGTCTAACTAACCATTTGCCTGTCTCAATAATTTTATGCCTGTCTCAATAACTCCATTTTTCACTGACTTAACGACCGTTTTGCCGACGTTTACACATTTATCGCTACTCTTCTCTTGACGCGAATAAATTTAAGCTTACACTTGTTCGCTGTAACAGCGTACACTTGTACGCTTAAATTACGTCTTCGTTAAATGAAGATAGTTGGACAAACCTTTAGGTGTGATTTCTACATTGAAACTATTACTTGATAAATTAGCTGATCGCTTTCTTCACTACGGCTCTTGGAAAGGGTATTGGGAAGTGCTGATGCAGCAATTTAAACCCGCATGGCGCGATGGCTATTTCAGAGCCCGGCTTGTATCTGTGAAAAACCTAAGCTCAGATATGCTTGAGGTGTTACTGAAACCTGAGGTGTCATGGCCAACACATGTTGCAGGTCAGCATATCGCGTTGACCATAGAACTCGATGGTAAGCTCACCACACGCATATTTACGATAGCAACGGGGGCCAATACCCACCAACGAACCAAGCACATTCGTTTAGTGACCAAAGTTAAAGCCCATGGTGTGCTAACTCCCAATCTCCATTCTTTTGTGCCCAACCAATGGGTGAATATTTCAGCACCCATGGGAAAATTTGTATGGCCGACGACGGAAAAGCCCTTACTCATGATAGCTGGCGGCTCTGGTATTACCCCTTTTATTGCGATGCTTGACGACGCTATTAACAATGCACAGGTAAATCACAGACCGGTGCATTTACTTTACTTTGCTAAGCCAAACGAACACGTATTGCTTAACGAGTTATCAGCTTTCAGCAAGCGCTGTGAAAACTTCACTTATGATGTTTTAACTAAGCAAAAAGATGGCGACGTAGAAGCATATTTGTCTTACTTTGCAAGTGCGCACTGGTTAGTATGTGGTCCACATACTATGTTCGACCAAGTTGAGCGTTGTGCAAAGATGATCAACGTACCCGTCTCGAGCGAACACTTTGCAGCACTCCCTGTAGTTAGCAATACAAGCCTTACCCAAAACGAAACTTTCGCTTTGGTACACAATGGCCAATCTTTCACTATCGACAATCAGCAAACCCTTCTTTTACAACTTCAGCAAGCAGAACAACCTGTGACCTACGGGTGTGGAATGGGAATTTGTCACCAATGCCAATGCGTCAAAAAACGCGGCGTGGTGCGAGATACCCGCACTGGCGAACTTTCAGATAGCGCAGAGCAACTCATTCAGTTATGCGTGTCACAAGCCGTTACAGATTTGGAGATCCAACTATGAACACCAGTGTTGCAATAGACAAACAACACCGTGAAGAAGCGATTGAACAAGCACACTTACCAATGCGTGACACTTCGGCAACGCGCACTGAAACTAAACCTAATTATGAGCTGCTTGCCGCTCAGCTCGATGAAATTAAAGCCGACATTAAACAGAAAATAGGCGCTGAAGATGCCGCTTACATTCGACGTATTATTCTTATTCAGCGCATTTGCGAGTGGAGCGGACGTTTATTTTTGATGCTGGGATTCATTCAACCGCTGCTCTGGGTTATCGGTGTATTGAGTTTAGCTACAGCAAAAATTCTCGATAATATGGAAATTGGCCACAATGTAATGCACGGTCAGTACGACTGGATGAACGATAAGAACATAAATTCAAAGCGCTATGAATGGGACATTGCCTGTGATGGCGCAAGCTGGAACCGCGTGCACAATTATGAGCACCACACCTATACCAATATCATTGGTAAAGACCGAGACTTTGGTTATGGTTTGCTTCGCTTATCTAACGATTTCAGGTGGAGAGTAAAAAACGTATGGCAATTCGCCACTTATATTGCCCTTAGTATTTTGTTCCAGTGGGGAGTGTCTTATCACGAGATGGCCGCTGAGCGAGTCTTTTTCGGTAAGAAAAAAGACAACCGCAAAAATCAGGTTACTCATAGCGAACTTAAACAACGCTTTTTTAGCAAAGGTGCACGCCAATTAGTAAAAGATTATGTGCTATTTCCTCTGTTAGCAGGGCCGTTTTTCCTTTGGGTATTAGTTGGCAACCTCATTGCCAACTTATTACGGAACTTATGGACATCTACCATTATCTTTTGCGGACATTTCACTGGCGACGTAGAAACCTTTAAAGAGGAAGATTGTGTCAATGAAACACGAGGACAATGGTATTACCGACAAGCGCTAGGTTCGTCGAATATTAAAGGTGGAAAACTCTTTCACGTACTTACAGGGCATTTAAGCTTTCAGATTGAGCACCACTTGTTTCCTGACATCCCTGCCAAACGTTATCGGGAAATGGCACCCAAAGTACAGGCCGTATTTAAACAACACGGCATGCACTACAATACGGGAAGTTTTTTAAAACAATACGCCAGCGTGTTAAAGCGAATTATTCGCTACTCTTTCCCCTAACCATTTGAAATCCTAACCAGCCAGCCATAGCGCTTGCGCTGGTTAGGCAAGTTCCCCATGCCCAATCAATCAGCATGATGAACAAAGTAAAACCTTCAATAATGCTATACGCCGTTAAATTGTAAGCACCATAGCTAGCTAATCCCAATAGGGCTCCGTCTATACCCGCGTAAAGTAAAGACTTGTCTCTGTTTGCGACAACCGCAAGTACAAACACCACACCGCCATACATAAGGTAAAACACCACCCAAGGCCAGGTGATAAATTGACGTCTAAGCAGTGGTGCCATCTCACTTTGGTACCATCCATCTGCTATGACACCGAGCCACAAGAAATCGAGTACGCCAAAACACACAAAGATTGCAAGTAACGATATGATGATGTTTTTTGCGAAGCGAATGACGTTGGAAATCATGAGGCCTATCCCTGTTAATGTTGCGTAGCTTTAAAGAATTTACTCTTTTCTCATCAAATAAAAGTCAGTGCGGCTCAAGTAGCGTTAGCTTCCTTAGCAGCACTATTCTACCAAAGTTTTGGCTCTTCCCGTTTTTTTAGCTTCGTACAAAAGGTGATCTGCACGCTCTAATACTGAGTCTATCTTATCAGTGCTCTTAAATGTGACAATACCAGCGGAGAAACTAACGTTAAATGCAACGCCCTGTTCCCCCCACCGTTCAATACTTTCAAATTCTTGTCGAATGGCATGTATTATTGCTTTTGCTTCAGGGATCTCCGTTGCTTGAACAACCAAAAAGAACTCTTCCCCACCATACCGACATAAGCGATCTATTTTCCTGATACGTTTTATGATGATTTGGCTTAGTGTTCTAAGCACTTCATCTCCTATGTTGTGCCCGTAGTTATCATTAATTTTTTTGAAGTAATCAATATCCAAAAGAACCGCACAATTAACTTGTTCAGGTGAGATAAAGGTTAGCCAGCTGTTGATAGCTCTTCTTGTATAAGCTCCCGTCAAAGAATCTACATCCGCCAATGCTTTTGCAACATTGTGACGGCGTCTGTACCACAGTGTTGTCATTCCGAGAAAAATAGCCAACCCGCCAAATAATATACTTTTAAGAAAATTGGCTTGGCTGGTTAATTGGTCTTTTTCCCTATTTATTTTTATATTCCTAAGCTTGTTAAATTCTACTTCTTTTGAAAGGAAGTCATTACCGAGATCAAGACTTTTAGACGAGATAAGCTGATTTCTATCCAATTTTAGCGAGCGATATTTTTTAGCAAATTGGTAGGCTTTTTCATAGTTTCCATTTGCTTCATAGATTCTCTGGAGGTTTTGGTAAAGCCTAAGGTTAATATCCGCTGCCGATGGATACTGCGATGCCCACGCCTCATATTTTTGGGTAAGACTATCAACCTCCTCCGCGAGCCTAATGGGCTCATTTCCATCTAGCGCTTCTATTAACGTTAAAGCAGTCTGAATATATGCCTCAATCATTGGCGAAGAACCAGTGCTCATGCTTGTTTCAACCACTTGTTCTATTCGTCCAACCAAACCTCTTATTTTATCGATTTCAGCTTCATTTATGTTATGGGTATACACGGATAAATTCAGAATTAGCGCAACAATAAGATTATCGGCATTTCCCATATCTGTTGCTAGCTTAACAGCTGATTCTGCTCTTGCTAAAGCTTCCGAAAAGCGCCCTAATTGTGTCAATGCTTGAACTGAGGCAATGTAGTCTACGGAATATCGATCGGTTAACGGCACTATTGATAAAATATAGTCTGCGTAAAGTAATGCTTCAGAGTAAAGCTGAAGTTCTAAAAGTATATTCGCTATGTAAGCAGCAATCTCTCTCTGACTTAACATAGCCTTAAATGAATCTTCTTTCTCAACCTTTAAATAGTTGAACGAATATTTAAATTCGACTAATGCGTCAATATGCGATTTTGATTGAAACTCATTACCTAACCATGCACTTACAAGAGCGACCGCCTCGCTCTCTGACGCTTCTAGCATTTCCGCTTTTAAACGTCTAAGTTTCTCTATCGCTGTGTTTACGTGCGCTCCATTTCCTTTAGCCGCGCTCGAGTAAATATAGTAAGAGCGAACACCAGCATACAGTTCAGAGTCTAGTCGTTTAAGGACATCCCAATCATTTCGATTGATTAGCCTGGCTGGAAAACTAAACCAGTTTTCAACTGCTTTATCTCCGTTAAACCCCTCCCAAAGTAGATGTTTAAAAATAAGTCCCAGCGATGAATCATCTTTAGCGAGACCTGACGCTAAAACATGATTGCTTAACTCCTTATTCAGTGGGTCGTTGTTATTCGACCAGAGAGTAATAGCTCTATACGTTACCTCATCGTAATGCCTTAACTTCGATAAATCGTCACCACTAACTTTACTCACATGAAATGCGAAAAATGGCAATATTGCGTATGTAAGTATCGTTAATTTATTCAACGGTATTAGCTATGTTTCAATTTTGTATCTTTTAAAAGTATGTCTTGATTTAAAAATTTCCATTGAACTTTGGTATTCAACAAAAATGAAGGTGACAGAAAGGCCAGTAACACTTTACTTAAAACTTACACTGGATGTTGCAACTTAACGGTCCTTCGACTCTCAAAGTAATGTGGTTCAAATAAGCCTAAAATAAAATGAAAAAAACATTCTTAGTGATAACAACGTCTTTAATGGTCAGTGCATGCGCTCATCGACCACCACCTTTAGATATGGATGAAATACTTTTTGAAACTAAGATCAAGCAAGATGGTACAAAGCTCTTCGCATTTAGCATTCCGTTGATGCATCAGCGAGATGGCGCCAAAGACGGCGGCAGAGGCAGCCGTGCTCAAGGAAACGATGGCGGTGGACGTGGCAATCGTGGAGGGCAGGAAAATCGTGGAGGCTCATCACGCAAAATGTCAGATAACGCCGATAGAATGGCGGAGCGACTCTATGCATCGCTTGATAGAAAATTCGATGAAACCAGTTACTGCCAATCTGGCTATATCGAAATAGATACACATCAAACCGAAGATAGGATTCATCTATTAGGTGAATGTAATGAGACGGCGAGTAAAATGGACAGGCTTGATTTCCCTAACGTTAATTGACTATTGATTTATGAAGCGCACGGCCGGAGGCACGCGCTTAAGTCATCACACACTCAGTCAACACAGAGAGTATGCTCCACAACACCTTTAGACACATAGGCTCTACACCCAAATAAGTCGGTGCTTTCTAAACACACGCCGCTGGCCCTTTGTTCGGCGCCTACCGAATTGTTCTCTGTCACACAGGCCACTTCGCATTCGCTGCTGTCGTTGCACACATTACCCGCATCCTTTGCCGGTAACACGCAAGCATATGCCTGTTGTCGACCTACTTTCTTCCAGCTACCACCTTGTTTGTCACACACTTTTTCAGACTCAATGGAATAAGCTTGCTGTACCAAAGGCAAGGAGGTATCAACAACTTGCGCTAGTTTTTCAACCTCTTCAACGCTCGCAACAGGCGTATCGACAGATTCTATGGGCTGAGCACCACAGGCATATAATGATGCGCTCACGCCAATGACTAACACCCTTTTCAAACACAAAACCGCTTTATCCATTACTCTTTTCATTTCTATCTCAGCTTATTTATCCGTTTTTCTGGTGACGTAAACGTTATTTCTCTATCTTTTCACTCCACGAAACTTGGCCTCTACTCATCTTGCGTCAGCGACAAGCTCACCCATACTAACCGGTGGTCTGAACTGGCTTCACGGTTTTTGACTAATCGATACAACTCACTGGTTTTAGCAGGCCAAAATACACCGGCATCATTGACATTAAAGCCATAACGAGAAGGCAAGACGTAGTCGGCTCTGGCCCCCCAATAGGCAGTAAACCGATTACTAAATTCGGCACTTGACGCCCCAGCACCACCTGCACTAATTGGAATAATGTCGTTATTAACCAAAGGGTGGTTGGTTAACTGTTCGATTACGCCCTCGCGATGTTTATCCCCAATATCTGCCGCATTGAAGTCACCAACGAGTACAAACCGCGAGTTCTCCGACAAGCTTACTTTGTCGCCATTATCGTCGTAGATGTATGCTCCTTTGTCGGGAGAGAGGTAATCTGCCATGAGTCTGATCTCGTCAAAATTACGTTTGCCATTTCGGTCCTCTCTCCCATCGAAGTTTGGTGGTGTGGGATGCATTGCAAGTATGTGAACGGTTTTATTTCCCACTATTACAGGTACATCCCAGTGCGATTTCGAACTCAACCTAAGCGCCGCCCACTCTTCAACACTGTACCAGGGTGTACCGCTGTCAATACGCCCCATTTCATCAGGAACGATAGGCACTTGTGGATGAGGCATGTGATGCCATTTGAATGTCTGAAAAGTACGAATGTTATCAACATCAATGGGGTATTTTGATAAAAGCGCCATGCCATACTGACCTGGGTAAAGCCCATAGCCATATGCGTCACCACCAAAGCCCTCTGCTCTTCCATTATTGTCTAAATCAAATTTTGTCGGCTCGCCGGTATTCACACTCGCAACATAGGTATAGGGATAATTCACCGGCTTAAGATCACGTTGAGAGACGTTCAGGTAGTTTTGAACAAACGCTTCTACCCCTTTACTCTTGTCAGCTATATAGTCAAATTCGTTCAACAGTAAGATGTCGGGGTTAACACGCTGAATGATTTCAGCAACATTTTTTACCTGACTATGCTCGCCCGTTGATAGGACGTGTTGAAGCACTTTATCGCTTGGCTTCATACCCAATGCTTTGTAGTTAGTGGCTTCCATACTGACATTGAACGTAGCGACTTTGAGCGTCTGTTCTTCTTGCGCACTGTTCGGGGTGGATACAAGTAATGGGGGTAAAAAAGCAATGGCGAAGAAAAGCCCTCTGTTTTTCATGGTGCTACCTTTGAGTAAAAGCGATACCCAAAGATAGCAACATCGACGTCTTATCTGAACTTTTTGTTTTGCTAGAGAGCTGTATCGACAAGGCAATATCTCTCTTGCTCTCCGCAAACACGCAAACACGCAAACACGCAAACACGCAAACACGCAAACACGCAAACACGCAAACACGCAAACACGCAAAAATATTTTATAAAAAGATAAAATAAAGAATTAATTATTCACGATAAGCCAAGTGTATAAAAATAATAGAATCAATTACTCGCTCTTCACTGGTATTCTCGTTTTGTCTTATTCAATTTACGTTACGCACACTACGCATAACGTTCGTCTATTAGATATTCCGCTCAAGATGGCGTATTTTAAGTGAAAGAGAGATGAGTTATGAAAAGCTGGGTTTCAAAAGCGATTAATATTATTAATGCCGATTATCAACGCTCGGCGGATACGCACTTAATAAAGTTAGAGCAAATCGCGTTTAACGATATCGATATCTATCTTAAAGATGAAAGTACGCATCCAACGGGTAGCCTAAAGCACCGATTGGCCCGGTCTCTTTTTCTCTATGCCCTTTGTAATGGAAAAATTGTAGAGGGAACCACTGTCGTTGAAGCTTCTTCAGGCAGTACTGCCGTGTCAGAAGCTTACTTTGCTAAAATGATTGGCGTACCTTTTGTTGCGGTAATGCCCAAATCTACCGCCCAGAGTAAAATCGCCTTGATTGAACGTTATGGTGGACGCTGCCATTTTGTCGACTGCCCTACACAGATGCACAGCGAAGCAACAAAGGTGGCAGACGAACTAGGCGGCTATTTTATGGACCAGTTTCTCTTCGCCGAACGCGCTACAGACTGGCGTGGAAACAATAATATTGCAGAAAGTATCTTTGAACAAATGAAAGCAGAGCCCCACCCTGTGCCGCATACCATCGTTATGAGTGCTGGAACAGGGGGAACGTCAGCCACTATTGGACGCTACATTCGGTATAAAGGACTTTCCTCTCAGCTAGTCGTCGTAGATCCGGAATTCAGTGTTTTTTTTGATAGCTTTAAACGAAAAGACCATACGCTTACCGCCGCGCGCGGAAGCCGTATAGAGGGCATCGGACGCCCTAAGGTGGAAGCCTCTTTTCAACACGATGTTATAGACGACATGATTGCGGTTCCCGATGCGGCCAGCATTGCAACCATGCATTGGTTAAACAACACCATGGGGATAAAGGCGGGCCCTTCTACTGGTACTAACTTATGGGGCGCATTAAGCATTGCCAAACTCATGAAAGAGCGCGGTGAGGCTGGCTCTATTGTAACGCTCATGTGCGACAGCGGAGAAAGATATAGTGATACTTACTATAATGCTTCCTGGGTAGCAAAGACCATTGGTTCCTTCGATGAATATACCGTCAAACTAGAGGGCATCGGCGCTACTGCGTAAAGATTAAGTAGCCCTTTACTGACGTTTAAGGTGCAGGAACGTGATGTGTCGCACAGCACTTTATTCAAGACGATCATCGCTATACAGTAGTGAACTACTTATCATTGATATAGCGCATAATTTTATGACCAAAATAAAGAGTTTTGTTAGCTGTGCAGTTGCATTGGCTTAATGTTGGATTGGGCAAAAATCGTACGTAACGAGGAATTTGAAGCGCTATTGACTTCTAGGGTGAAAGACTACTATCTGGCCGACACTCAATGTCCTTTGATCTATGAGCCCTCTGGCCAAGACTTTCTGTCGCCTTGCTTAGCTGAAGCCGATTTAATGCGTCGGGTAATGTCAAAAAAGGACTATAGCCTTTGGCTTAAAGCGTTCTTTCCCAATTTAACCGAGAACACCTCAGGCTGGCTATTACCTGCTACGGTAACGGATAAAACAGATGGTAAACTCGCTCACTTGGACGGACTGAACATTAGCCGAGCGTGGATGATAGAAGGCATTATGCAGGCGTTACCAGACAATGATACACGCGTACCTGTGCTTGAAGAGGCACTTAAAGCACATCGTGAAGCGGGGCTCAGTGCAGTCTTTGGTGATATGCACTATATGGGAAGCCACTGGCTTGGCAGCTTTGCCAGTTATTTGGAAACGAAGCGCGGATTGAATTAATGCACTAAGATATAAGCGTAACATGATGTTAGCCAGCCGCAGCTAATCCACGGCTAGCTAGTGGTTTTCATAGCGCTAACGAGGCCTGGTAATTTATCTGCCTCTATTGGCTTAGAGAAATAAAAGCCCTGCAAATACCTGCAGCCGTTTCTTTGAAAAAATTCGACTTGCTCTGAGGTTTCTATTCCTTCCGCCACACACTCAATATCAAGACTTTCGGCCATACGTAATGTCGCTAGAATTATGGCTTCATTACCACTATTAATACCAATGCCCTGAACAAAACTTTTGTCAATTTTAAGAACGTCAATTGGAAAATCTTTTAAATATTTTAATGACGAGTAGCCAGTACCAAAGTCGTCCAGCGCTATCGTAAATCCTTTCGATTTCAATGTCCCAATAACATGCATGGCGCTGTGGTAATCTTCCATCAGAGCGCTCTCAGTAATTTCAAAACATATGTTTTGCGCTGGCACACCGTTAGACTCCAGTATTCTCAACATTTCATTTAATGAGAATTCATCTATCAGATGTTTTGCACTTAAATTAATGGATAAATAGGTCCGATTGTTTTCAGCATAAAGTTGCTTGTGAACCTGCGAAGCTCGTTCGATAAGCTGTATTGTCATTTCGGCTATCATGCCAATGTTTTCAGCAACGGGAATGAAGATATCGGGTGAAATCATCTCTTTACCTTCTTGCCACCTCATCAGCACCTCGAAGCCTTCGATAGCCCCTGTAGTACAACACACAATGGGCTGATAATAGTTTGAAAAAGATTTATTGATACAGGCATGCTTCAATTTGTTTTCTAATTGAAGTTTTGATCGCGCCTGCTCATTCATGTGCTCGGTGAAGAACTGAAAATTGTTGCTGCCTGCTTCTTTAGCATGGTACATGGCTATATCGGCATTTTTGAGCAATTCGGTTGGAAGTTGAGCATCGTCTGGATAAAGCGAAATACCGATACTCGCCGATACGCTTACCTCCTGATTAGAAAGTGTAATAGGTTGCCCTAACGCTTGTATAATGTCGTTCGCTATATGGCCAAGATCCTGAACATTACCAACACTCTCGAGAAGAACGACAAATTCATCACCTCCAAGTCTAGCTACCGTATCAGATTTTCTGATTAACTTTTCCAGGCGTTTGCTAACCGTTACGAGCAGCTCGTCACCGGCTTCGTGTCCAAGACTATCGTTAACTTGTTTAAAACGGTCTAAATCAATGAAGAACAACCCAATTCTACTTTGTTGCTGCGCTGCTTGATAAAAGGCGTGCTGCAGCCGATCGAGTAAAAGTGTGCGGTTGGGCAGCCCTGTTAAATTGTCATAATTTGCTAGCTGAACAAGCGCATTTTGCGCGTCTTTTTGCTGTGTTATATCGGACAGTATCACCAGATATCGGTCAATTTCCTGCCCATTGCGCTCACTAGAAACCGCGGTGATTCTAATACTGACCACATAGCGCTGCTCAGTGAAACTACTTATATTAGCTTCACCACTCCAATGTTCATTTGGATTGAGCCTACGCATTTCAGTATAGACTTCTTCAAGCTGATGCTTCTGCTCCCGATATAACCGATTGAGCTCTTCTATTAAATTCGCGTCTTTGCGCAAGCCCAGTGCACCTTTGAAAGACTGATTAACAACAATAGCTTGAAAGTTATTATCAAAGACCACAACCCAATCTCGAGTATACTGAAATGCTTCACCGAATAATCGCGCTTTGAATTCAGCATTCACCGAATCGGTGATATTGGAGTACGTACCAACTAATCTTTTACAGCTATCTGTTTGGTTATTAACAACCAGAGAGCCTACGTCTCTAAACCATTCATAATGACCGTCTTTCGCTTTCATGCGATAGCTGATATCAATACCTTTAGCACTTTCGTTAGTCGCGTTTTCCCACTGCTCTAAGAAAGCATTAAGATCGTGTTTATGGATGAGGGATATATGTTCCCTAAAGGACAACCTTGTTCCCGTTTCTGAATAACCAAGGTCATCTACAATACGATCTTGAGTAATTTTGTCTGAATCTTCATACCAAGCCCACACTTTGGTGTTACTTGCTGTTAGGGCCATCGATAATCTGTTTTTATGTTTTAGCGCCTCTAAATGTGCAGCGCGAAGCGCTTCGCTGTTTTGTTTACGGCGTGTATAAATCACTAAGGTAACAACAAGGAAAATGAGAAAATAAACAGAATAAGCCAAAGGTGATGCATAGATGGGATATGCCACCTTGATTCTCAATTTTGCGCGAGGACCATACACATTATTGACGGGGTCAACTCGACCAACACTAAATTCGTATTCACCTGGCTCCAACTGAGGAAATGTGACTTCTGTTGACTTGGTAGGTGGGTATACGACAGAAACGTCTCCCATTAATTCATATTGATAGTAGGAAGCTGAGGTCTTCTTAAACCGCATATCAGAGTAGTGAATAGTTAGCCCTACATCGTCGTAACCTAATAGTAGAGAACGGTTGTTAATGCTGCCAATGCCTAAGTGCAGCGGCTGACTGAGTAAACTTGCATCTGTGATGAACGTCGAAGACGCAACGTTGTCTTGCTCACCAAACCGTTCTGGTGATAACACAGTGAAACCTTTTTGCGAACCGAATACTATTTTTCCATCGTTCAGACCTGCTTTGGCGCCCCAGATGAACTCACCTGTAGCTAAGCCATCTGTAACGCTATATTGCGATAATTTAATGGCTTTCGGGTCGAGCTTAAGGAGCCCTTGATGACTCCCAATCCAGATATCACCTTTTTGATCTTTCTCTAAACTCACGACGAGGTTAGTTGGCAGTAGGTTGCTCGTATCAAAAAAGTATTTTTGCTCGTTTGTTTTCGCATCAATACCATAAAGCCCGTGACCGGGGTAAGTAATCCACAAAATACCGTTGTCATCCAACACGGTGTCGGTGGGATGAATGGCATACTCCGATTGAGACTTTCGAGCTTGATGTAACTTATCTAAGTTTCCAGTTGCCGCGTTAAATCGCCACAATTCTCCTATCATCGCTATGAGTATTGAATTGTCTGTCGTGCCGTGGTCAGGCAAAAAAGTGTAAAGCTGATCGTAATCTAGGTTAGACGAAAGTGTTTCGGAGAGGGACACCTCTCCCTTCTCGTCGTTAAAATTCCAAAACTTGCCATCAGCGGCGACGATGTAACGGCCTTTTGAAATGCGGATTAAGTCGTACGCTTTGTTTGAATTTAATAATTTGTCTTGCTGGCTTCCAAGTGGGTAAGAGATAGGACGTTTAGTAGCCGTATCAAATTTTACAATGGCACCGTGCGTAAGCAACCAAACCCGACCTTTTTCGGCGGGCCTTATTGTAAATATTGTGCCCGAAGAAATAACAGCTTTATTATCTTCGTTCACTAAAAATTGCTCTACCTGACCTGTGTTAGCGTGATATAGATTAAGGCCGTTATTTGTTCCTACCCATAATTTTTGGGCGTCGTCCTGATAAAAGCTGTAGACAGTATTGTTACTCAACTTCTCACTGCTTTTCCCATCACCCATAACGTTTTTAAATAACGTCGATTGAGGTGACCACAGTAACACGCCAGACGTTCCGGTGGAGAGCCACACCTGCTCGTCTGCCGTTATTGCGACTTTGTACAAATCATCGTCAGTTATCTGTAGGCGAGAGTCTGACGGTTTAAATAAATGCTTTAGTTCATTGGATAACAAGTCAATGGTATATAGCCCTTGATCCGTCGACATGTAATAAAGAGAACCTTCCAATCGCTCAAGATTCCAGATATTTAGGGATTCGACAATTTGCTTTGAGGATGGCTGTTCGCCATCATATTTCACAAAATCTATTAATTCAGCAAAATCAAATTGATAGAGCCCTTCAACCGTGCCGAGCCAAAACTTCTGATGCTCATCTACGACGATAAGCTTGGTGTTAATATTGTTTCTATTGGCTCTATCTTCACTCGTATGAGCAATTTTCTTAATATCGCCCGACTGCAAATTCTTAGCGTAGAGCCCTACAGAAGTGGCAACAAATAGCACGTCGTCGGACAGATGGATGTAACGTATGACATCATCATTTGAAAGGTCAGCAATAGATGAAAAAAGGTCAAAAACGGTTTCTTTCTTCTCTGTTACTAAATTCAATTTGATAATAAGGTGGTCAAGCGCCACATATATGACATCGCCGGGCGCAGAGATAAAGTGGGAAGCATACTGATACCACGAAGGCTGTTCTTTATAGGGGACATTTATCAGCCTTTTTGATTTTCCAGTTCGCCGATTGATGCGATAAATACCACTACTGTAAGTACTTACCCACAAATCCCCTCTTTGGTCTTCAAATAGTGTGTAGATGCCATCATCAGCGAATTCATTGTCTTGCCCTAAATATTGCTTATTTTGACTTCCGTCAAAGCGATTAAGCCCGGCTTCTGTCGCAATCCACAGTAATCCCTCTTTATCTATGAGCATGTCGTTAACTGTGTTTTGGCTTAAACCTTGTTCAGTAGAAAGTACTCTAAAGGAAGGCGTTGCAACAATAGGTTCTGCAGCAGCGACAAAAGCAGATAACGCGAAAAAAAACACTATTATGCTCAATAACTGGAGCATGAATAAGTGAAAGGCTGCTCCTCGGTTTTGCTTTAACATCAATAAATGGGAACCTAAGTGTGAGTTTTATTATTTGCGTCGTCTTCGCTATCTAGAATCATAACTTAAAGCCCGATTATAACCATTGTACTTTAGCAGACTTAATAGGCCATGCGCATTTATCTATCCGAAAACGACAAACTCATCTTAACTAAACTTACTTCCCATCAAATGCTATGTCACGAAATGACATCAGCATTTTTTTGTTTTGTAGAACTATCTTTAGACAACTTATGAATTAACGCTAAAAGAAGCAAATTCTGAAACTCAGGTTCACTAAAAATAGAAAAACCCTTTGTTGAAAGTATGCTATCAAAAAGAGAGACAATGTTGAGGATCACAAGAAACCAGAATGCGAAATAGCTATATTTTTTTCTATCCATGATGATTAACTTTGTATGTTTAATTAAAAGGTGAAAAAGCAGGCCCAAAGCCTGCCCGGGTTCAATCAAGGAATTTGTGGTTCATGAGCCCCATCGTAAAACCCATTGCCGAGTCCTCGGCCGATATCATAGGCGAAATCAATTAACGTCATGTAAGTCAGTACATGCTGCCAATAGCCACCACTACATTGATTTATCTCTTCTAGGTTTAACTCTTCCATAAAATGACTCCTCAACGCAAAACGAAGTCAGCAACATCATCTAGCCATCGGTTCGATGTCATTACGTGGCTGTAAAAATATCCACCCGCGTAGCCAGCTCCGTAACCGATACCATACATAATATCGCCGATAAGCCCCGCTCCAGACACTTCGTTCAGTTCATTAATACTCAGTTCTTCCATAAATAAGCTCCTTTTAAAGTAAAGTAACGTGCTAATGCACTTCGCTAGATTATGACATCAAAGCAACATTGACGACTGGCCATGAGTTGGGTTTTACGTTGTTTTGTGAACTTAAGCTTATTTTTAAGGCGAGGCAATGAAGGGGCTTGATGGTGCTATCTGTTTCTAGTATTTACTAAAGCAATATCCAATCGAGGCAATTAAAAAAGCCTATTCAGTTAGCATCGACACGAAATCTTCAGTATAGATAGCTAGAGTGCCGCCAGCCTACTCTAGCTACCTTATTTACATGTATCAGGCAAGCTTACCAGCCAACTCAGCAGTTTCTCTCCCCAGGGTTTTAAGCTGTTTTATGGTTTTTTCGTCGGTAATTTCGCCATCATCCATAAGCGTGTTTACTTTTGCGATAGCTTTTTGATTGGGTAGCACCATTGTACCTAAGTTTTCAAGTAACATTCTCATTACCACAAGCACGCGCATGCCGCCTAATCCACCGGCTGATGCCGCCATAATCCCAGCCACTTTCCCGCGATAGGCTTGTAATGGTTTTTCACCTTCTCCCATGCGAGACGCCCAATCAATGGCATTTTTAAGCAGCGCCGGGTAGCTTGAATTATATTCCGGAGAAGCAATCAAAAAGCCGTCATGACTTATTAATAACTCTTTGAACGCCTGCGCTTTTTCGGGCATACCAAACTCTGCTTCTTCGTCTTCATTAAAAATTGGCATCTGAAAATCTGCCAAATCAATGACGGTGACTTCTGCGCCGGCCTCGCGAGCGCCCTCAGCGGCTACGTTCACAATGGCTTGGTTAAATGAACCTTTACGGGTACTTCCTGCAAATGCAAGGATCTTAGTCATGAGTGTTTCCTGTCGTTAATTTAAAATGTTGTTATTAATTAATTTATAAGAATCTGTTGCTCTTTTGGTTCTAATTGAAGTGTAAGAATAACCACTTATACCAGTCCGCTTAGTTAAATACTCGCTCAGCGAGACTTAAAATGTTCGTAATCGCGGCGTGTTATTGCAGGTATAGTGGCTCTGCATCAAAGTGACGCAACATAGAGTACGGACATGTTAAACTCGCATAAAAAAAGGCTGACAGTCGATGTCAGCCTTTTTCAATCTCAATAAGTATTGTTGTACAGTGAACACTACATTTTTTCTAGTGTTTCGATACCTAATAAGGTCAATCCTTTCTCTAGCGTTTTGGCAACCAGAGCTGACAACGCTAATCGACTGTTACGTACATTTGGTTCAATACCTTCTTTAAGCATTGGGCACGCTTCGTAGAATGTCATGAACGCTGATGCGACATCATATAAGTACGCACACAAGACATGCGGTGTAGCTTCTCGCGATACCATGCCAATCACTTCTTCAAATTGCATCAGCAACACAGCTAGCGCATGCTCTTGTTTCTCAACAATATTGATATCTACCGACATAGTTGCCATATCAACATCAGCCTTTCTGAACAAGCTTTTCACACGGGTATAGGCATATTGAAGATAGGGCGCGGTGTTACCTTCAAAGCTTAACATTGAGTCCCAATTGAACATGTAATCAGTTGTGCGGTTTTTAGATAGGTCAGCGTATTTCACGGCGCCAATGCCTACTTTACGTGCAACTTCTTTAAGCTCTGCTTCACTTAAATCATTGTCGCGCTCGGCAATGAGTTTACCCGCACGCTCAACCGCTTCATCAAGCAATTCAACCAGTTTAACCGTGCCGCCGGTGCGCGTTTTAAATGGTTTTCCATCACTGCCAAGCATCATACCGAACGGGCAATGCTCGTACGTTTGCTCTTCTTTCATAAATCCAGCCTTGCGGCCAACGATTTCCGTTTGCTTGAAGTGCAACGCCTGACGTGCATCTGTCAAGATCAGCGTACGATCAGCGTTAAGCTTGCCGCTGCGATAGCGCATTGCCGCAAGGTCAGTCGTTGCGTACAAATAGCCGCCACCCGATTTTTGAACGATGTAAACCGCAGGGTTACCTTCCTTATCGGCAAGCTCAGGAATAAATACCACCTGCGCACCTTGATCTTCTACAGCAATGCCCTTCGCTTTTAGCTCACTAATCACATTGGCTAAATCATCGTTATACGCAGACTCACCCATAATATCTTTACGCGTAAGGCTTACGTTTAGCTTATCGTACACTTCTTCAGAGTGGGCAATAGACACATCAATGAACTTTTCCCACAGCGCTAGACACTGAGCGTCCCCCCCTTGTAGCTTTACTACATATTCACGGGCGCGGTCGGCAAAACCTTCTTCTTCATCAAAGCGTACTTTGGCTTCTCGGTAAAAATCTTCAAGGTCAGACAGCGCGGTTTCAGCCATTTCATCTTGAAGCTTGTCTGAAAGATGCGCGAGCAGCATACCAAACTGTGTACCCCAGTCGCCCATGTGGTTTTGACGGATAACATTGTGCCCCAAGAACTCAAGCACTTTTACCACTGCATCGCCAATAATAGTGGTGCGCAGGTGACCTACGTGCATTTCTTTAGCCAAATTTGGCGATGAATAATCTACGACAATATTTTGTTCTTCAGACTTAGCAATGCCCAAACGCGGATCAGTCAGCGAAAGTTCACACTGGTTTGACAGCCATTCGTCATTAAGGTGTACATTGATAAAGCCAGGACCCGCTACTTCTAGTTTGCTGGCTATATCGTCAAGCTTAACAGTCTCAACAATTTTATCTGCAATATCACGCGGTTTCTGTTTTAGCTGTTTGGCTAGCGCCATTGCGCCGTTAAACTGATACTCACCGAACTCTGGTCGAGCACTGCGCGAAACAGGTACTGGCGCATTTTCAACGCCCATTTCTTGTAGCGCTTCTGTGAAACGGTTAACTAGTAGTGCATGTATATTCATAATGTTTCTTTCTTTAATTTTCGCGCGTATTCGTAAACTGGATGTCTGGGTAGCGCTCTTGCGCAAGTTGTAAATTAACCATAGTCGGTGCGATATACGTCAGGTTATCACCACCATCCAGCGCGAGGTTTTGCTCGCCTTTGCGGCGGAATTCATCAAGCTTTTTCTCGTCATTTGAATAAACCCAGCGAGCAGTGCTCACGTTAATATGCTCGTAAAGTGCATCAACGTTGTACTCTGACTTAAGTCGCGCAACAACCACATCAAACTGAAGTACACCCACTGCACCAACAATCAAATCGTTGTTTGCTAGTGGTCTAAACACCTGAACCGCACCTTCTTCAGAAAGCTGGATTAGGCCTTTTAGTAATTGTTTTTGCTTAAGCGGATCTTTCAAGCGAATGCGCTTAAATAGCTCAGGCGCAAAGTTTGGAATACCAGTAAAACGATAGTTATCGCCTGACGTGAAAGTGTCACCGATACGGATTGTACCGTGGTTATGCAAGCCAATAATATCACCAGCATATGCTTCTTCTAACAGCGAGCGGTCACCCGCCAAAAACGTCAAGGCATCAGAGATACGCACGTCTTTACCTAAACGGCTGTTGCGCATTTTCATGCCTTTCTCGTATTTACCCGACACAATGCGACAAAACGCGATCCGGTCACGGTGTTTCGGGTCCATGTTGGCCTGGATCTTAAATACGAAACCACTGAACTTACCATCAGTACTTTCGATTGTGCCTTCTTCGGTTTCACGACCCAGTGGCGCAGGCGCCCATTCCACCAACCCATCAAGCATATGGTCAACGCCAAAGTTACCCAACGCAGTACCAAAGAATACCGGCGTGAGTTGGCCTTCCAAGAAAAGCTCTCGGTCAAACTCATTAGACGCGCCACGCACAAGTTCAAGCTCATCACGTAAGTTTCCAGCAAGATCGCTTCCTACGGCAGTATCGAGCTCTGGGTTATCTAACCCTTTAATGATACGTACATCTTGAATTGTGTGGCCTTGGCCGCTTTGGTACAAAATAGTTTCGTCGCGGTGAAGGTGATATACCCCTTTGAAGCTTTTCCCACAGCCAATTGGCCAGGTAATTGGTGCGCAAAGAATATCAAGCTCTGTCTCAACTTCATCAAGCAGTTCCATCGGATCACGAATATCGCGGTCAAGCTTGTTCATGAAGGTAATAATGGGTGTATCACGCAGACGAGTGACTTCCATTAACTTACGAGTTCTGTCTTCTACACCTTTAGCGGCGTCAATAACCATAAGACAAGAGTCAACAGCCGTCAGCGTACGGTATGTATCTTCAGAGAAATCTTCGTGTCCTGGGGTATCAAGCAAATTAACTAGGTGATCGCTGTAAGGAAACTGCATGACAGACGTGGTAACCGAGATACCACGCTCTTTTTCCATTTCCATCCAGTCAGACTTAGCGTGCTGACCCGATTTTTTACCTTTTACAGTGCCGGCGGTTTGCAGGGCGCGTCCAAACAACAATACTTTTTCAGTAATGGTGGTTTTACCCGCATCCGGGTGCGATATGATTGCGAACGTGCGTCGCTTTTTAATCTCTTCTAACAGCTTCTTATCTGACATCAATACTTATCTTCGTTATCTATTATCCCTGTAAACCAATTACTTACAGGCGCGTTTTATAACGGATAAGCAAAGCTTTTCCGCGCAAATTCAGTATTGCGGTAAAACGCTGGATACGGCTTGGTAATTAATTGCGCGGATTTTAGCATTTTACTGGGCGTAACAGTAGAGCGAAATTACAGTACACACATTGCTCGTGTTGAAATGGAGAATTTCTTTAAGCACTCCATTCTTCTCAGTACAAAACTCCGATACATCACTTCCAATGCTACCTTCAATACCAGCAAAACTCTCCAAAAAACAATTTCTTAAATTTTCGGGCTACATTCTATTGAAAATGTACAAATTTTATGCGAAGAATATTAAGTGTTCAAAAAACACACTAAAAATAATTAAAGAAAAAAATCAAAGTCAAGGGAGACTAGAATGTTTTCAAACCACAAACTGGCCAAGTCGGTACGACTGGCTTGCGCGTTTGGCGCTGCTGCATCAATGGCATTTTCTGCCAATATCCACGCCCAAGAAGAAGACGAATCAGAAAAAGAAACCGTTGAGAAAATCGAAGTTACGGGTTCGCGTCTACTTTCCAATCCCAATGTTGCAGCGGCTACACCTGTTTTGAGTGTATCAGGTGCCGAAGCAGCGGCTCGCGGTAACTTACGTGTAGAAGATTTTGTTAACGTGCTTCCGCAGGTTTTCGCAGGTCAAGCATCGGAAGTTTCAAATGGTTCAACGGGTACTGCAACGCTGAACCTTCGTGGTTTAGGTGCAAATAGAACATTAGTGCTTATTGACGGCAAACGTCTTCCATATGGCTCCTCAGGAACCAGTGCGGCCAACGTTGACTTAGTCCCTACGCAAATGTTGGAGCGCGTTGACATCCTTACTGGTGGTGCGTCAGCGGTATACGGGTCTGATGCGGTTGGTGGTGTTGCAAACTTTATTCTTCGCGACGACTTTGAAGGTGTCGAGTTTGGTGGTCAGTTCAGCACGAACTATGCTGACAACGATAACGGTCTGTATGAGGGCGTGCTAAACGCGGCGCAGCAACCCGTCCCTGGGTCAACAATGGATGGTGACGAAACGCTAATTTATACGATGTTTGGCGCATCATCTGCTGACGGCAAAGGCAACGTAACCATTTACGCTTCTTACGAGGATCGCCAAGAAATCGTTCAGGCCGATAGAATTTTCTCTGCATGTACCTTGGGCCAAAGTAACGGCGCATCAAGCTTCGAAGGCTTTGGCTGTGTAGGTTCAGCGAACTTTCGGTTATTTGGCGGTCCTGGCGGGTTTGCGTTCCAAGAGGAAAACGGCAATATCATCTCTTATGCTGGTGGTCCAACACAGACCTATAACTTCGGTGCAACCAACTTCTTCCAGCGTCCATCAGAACGTTATCATTTCTACGCGAAAGGCGACTATGAACTAGCTGACAACCTAGAAGCCTATGCAGATTTTTCATACATCAACAACACCAGTGATGCCCAGATTGCACCAAGTGCTTCGTTTGGTATCGGCGCCTATGACATTAACTGTGGAAACCCGTTAATTCAAGGCAACAGCGGCATCGCATTTACTGATATTTTTGGTTGCTCGGCTGACGATATTGCGAACGATGTAATTGTGAGCGGAATCACAGCATCTCACCGTAACGTAGAAGGTGGTTCGCGTAATTCACGTCTTGAAAACAGCGCTTGGCGCTTTGTTGGTGGATTAAACGGTTTCATCGACGACATTTGGGCGTGGAATGTATTTGGTCAAGTGTCTGAAACCCGTGACCAGAGTTCGGCAACTAACGATTTCGTTGTAGCAAACCTTCAACAGGCCCTACTAGCAACAACGGATGCTAATGGCAATGTAGTATGTATTGATCAGTCAGGAGGCTGTGTACCCTACAATATTTTCCAACGCCCTGGCGGTGAAAGCTCTGTTACCCAAGCTCAGTTAGACTTCATTCAAGGCATTGGTATAGTAAACGGTGAAACTTCGCAAAAAGTTTTCGGTGCTGATATTCAAGCTAACCTAGGCGATTACGGTATTAAGATCCCTACGGCGAGTGATGGTATTGGCGTGTTGTTCGGTATCGAATACCGCAAAGACGAGCTTGCCTCTTCTCCAGATGAAATTAGCCAAATACAAGGTGGCGGTTTTACCGGTGTCGGCGGCGCTACGCTCGCTGTTGCTGGCAAGATTGAAGTGCGTGAATTCTTTACCGAGGTTCAGGTGCCACTTGTCTCGGGTGCAGAATTTGCTGAAGAACTCGTGTTGAGTGCACAGTATCGTTTCTCTGACTATGACGCAGACGGAAATGGCACTACAAACAGCTTTGACACCAATGCGTATGGCTACCAATTATCGTGGACACCAATAGACGACATTAAACTGCGTGCTCAATACCAACGTGCGGTTCGTGCGCCTAACGTTATCGACTTATTCACCGGTCAAAACACAGGACTACCTAATCTAAGCCCTGCGGGAACCGACGCTAGCGGCGAGCAGTTGTATGATCCATGTGCAGGTGCAAACCCAATTGCTTCACTTGAAACCTGTGCAAGAACAGGGGTTACAGCAGCTCAATACGGTAACATCCTAGACGTTATCTCTGGCCAAACTCAGTCTCTTACTGGTGGTAACCCACAACTGTCTCCTGAAACTGCCGATACCGTCACTTTCGGTATCGTTATCACTCCAGCAAGTATCGAAGGCCTCTCGATTAGTGTGGATTACTTTGATATCGAAGTAGAAGATGCAATTTCAGCGGGTATCCCAGCGCAAACTATCTTCGATAACTGTCTTGAAACAGGCGATCCTACGTTCTGTAGTCTAATCACTCGTTCTTCAGCAGGCTCTCTTGCAGCGGGAACATTTGGTGTTGGTTTCCAACAAACAAACTTGAACATCGCTACACTTCAAACATCAGGCGTAGACGTTCAAATAGGATATAATTTCGACACTAAACTAGGCAATATGAGAATCGACTACGCTGCAACCATGCTAGACGAATTAAGCACTGTACCATTCCCTGGTGGTGATGCCATTGAGTGTGCAGGATTCTTTGGTAACGCATGTGACGCACCAAACCCTGAATACCGTCATAGATTCATGGCTACGTGGAATACGAACCTAGACATTGATATTACTGCTACCTGGAGACACTTTGGTACAACCGATAACGATGATGAAGGTGATACACTTGAAACGGGATTCAGAGCTATCAACTATCTTGATATCTCTGCTACGTATTTCATGAATGAGA
Source organism: Alteromonas sp. KUL106 (assembly GCF_009811415.1). Lineage (GTDB taxonomy): Bacteria > Pseudomonadota > Gammaproteobacteria > Enterobacterales > Alteromonadaceae > Alteromonas. The sequence continues at coordinate 115,580 of NZ_BLIG01000019.1, forward strand.
ACCTAGAGTTCACTCTAGGTGTTCTCAACCTTCTCGGTGAGCAACCTCCAATTTATTCTGGTGCAGGTCCCGCTCTTGGTAACGGTAACACGTATCCAACAGTTTACGACACCAGCACAAACTGGTTTGCATCATTCCGAGGAAAATTCTAATTCCAAACCTCCCTTTGGACCTAAGCAAAAAGTCGTTTACTCTCGTAAACGGCTTTTTTATTTCGGCGTCACGACGTGACCTAACTGGCCTGTTTACTCACTTAAAACACAGAGACTTTGAGAAAACAGGTCTTACCCTATACAAATCATTGCCGCCCGCTTACACCAATTAATCGAGAAGAAACCTCACGCCGTATTTAAAAACCGTGTACCTTAACTTTTGTTTCATTTACTGAAAGCTTAAATTGACAAACACTGTGCTATAGTCATTCTAAACAAGAGATTATTAATATTAGTCCGGATAGATAATTACCCACTCAGCGAGACTTAAATCGTTCGTAGTCGAGGCGTGTTACCGCAGGTATAGTGGTTCTACATCAAGGTGACACACCAAAGAAAACGGAAATTTAAACTCGCCCTTAGGGAAGGTCTGGCAAGCTTCTTAGCTACATTCTGGAAATGTGAAAGGGGACAGCCATCCCTGCATTCCCCTGCTTTGCTAGGAAACGTGCCAGCACCTTCTTAATGAGCAATTATCTATAAGAATTGGTATAACAAAACAAGGACGATGAATGCTGCGATTATTACTCGCATGGTTTGTAATAGCGTGTTTTTTCCGAACGGCTTGCGCGGCCAATTTCAACGATCCACAAACTATTCTCTCTTTAGACAACGACATTGTATTTGCTGTAAGCGACAGCGCAGCACTCACGGGCGATGAGCAATGGTTTTATAGCGACAACATTATCGACAGATCGCCTTCACAGTATTTGCACTTCAAAGTTCGTGTTTATAACCCGCTAGATACACACGTTCCCGTATGGTTTTCTATCGGCTTCCCTGCGGTAAAAGTGTTAACGGTAACAGATGGTTACAACCGGTGGGAAACTGGTGACAATACCCCCTTTCACTCTCGCGCTGTGAATGCCCCGAATTATCATTTCCCTTCTATCTTGAAGCCTTCGTCTTACACTGAATTTAGCGGAACTATGTCAGGTGAAATATTGAGATACAGCTTCTCTGTCGCGACGCCCGAATTTTACAGCAATCTTTATATGAAAACCTTGCAGCGGGATATGGCGTTTTTCGGCGCAATGGGCCTGCTCACTGTACTTTGTGTTTTAGGCTACTTTGCCAGCCGTAATTTGGTTTTTTTGAGCTTTGCGTCATTTATTTTTGCCATCACTTTTTGGTTCTTTCGCGTTTTTGGTTACGCATTTGAGCTGCTTTGGCCAAACACGCCGAGTTTGAATGATATTAGCTATGCTATCAGTGTATATTCTGTTTTGATCACTGCCTTCTGGGTATTGTTTCAAACACTCGCCAGAGAAAACCATGTGGTGTATGGAGCAAAAGCCGTAAAGCGATTTTGCGCAATTTTTCCTCTCATCGGTATTTCACTCTGGCTAGGCGTGGGACTAGATATAGCTTTAAAATTTCCCGTTGTCCTTTTTTTCCCTTTTACACTCATTGCGGGCATCGTTATCACTGTAGAGCACAAGCGAGGCTCGGACAGGGCCAAGTGGCTTGCCGCAGCTATGTTCCCCGTGACGTTTAGTACTCTCATCCTTACTATCATTGCGCTTTTTGAGGTTGATCTTTTTTTAGAGCCCATTGCAACCTTTATGACTGGACTTGTAACGACGTGTCTATTCATGGTCGCGCTTACCGCAAGCTACATGGTTAAGGTTGTTCAAAGAGAAAGAGACGCGCAGAAAGAAACCGCTCAATTAAAAAGCGAACAAGCAACCAGATTAGAGGCATTAGTGGCAGAGCGCACACTTGCACTCGAAAAGACAAACAGTATCTTGGCGGAACTGGCTTCCAAAGATGGTTTAACTGGGCTGCCTAATCGTCGTACGCTGGATTTATTTGTCGACACTACGTTTGATAAAGCCTTATGTGATTACGACATTCTCGCCATTGCGCTAATAGATTTAGACCACTTCAAAATTATCAACGATAGGTTTGGACACGATGTTGGTGACGAAGTACTTAAGGGAATAGCGGGTATTCTCGCGCCCCTCAATAGTGCAGATCAAGTTGCTGCGCGCTATGGTGGAGAAGAGTTTGCCATAGCAAAGCGTATAAAACGGAATGGGGAAATAAACCTAGGCGAGCACATTGACAAAATTACACACAACGAACTGCAGCCCACCGCACAGCCAAGTGAAGCAGACGAGTTTGCAGAGCAATTGAACGCTGTCCACCGCGCCATTAGCCAGTTAGCCATTGCATCCATTGGTGACAGGAAGTTAGGGGCATGTATAGGTTGGACTTTATGCAAAGGCTCCGACGATGTCGTCGAAGCCTTCAGGCGCGCAGATAAAGCCCTTTACGTAGCCAAAGATAAGGGAAGAAACCTAATCATTCCGGCTTTATGACAACGTAACCACTGCCTTTCATTTGTCTTCTTTTGAAAATTGCAGCGCCATAGTATTAAGGCGAAAAAGCGATACATATTGGCTATTTAACTACCTTCATCAACATAGCGCCGTATCGTCTCGTAACTCTGCGTTTTTAGATTTTATACAGCCTCGACTAACGCTTTAACTGAGCTTTATTTCGCGTGGCCTTTACCTAATATCCTTTTAAGTGTGCTTTGAGGAAGGCCATTTACTATTAGCGCAGCTATCATCAATATTGCTCCGGCCATCACCAATGGCAGTAGCGTTTCTTTAAGCAATATCACAGAGCTGACATAACCCACTATCGGCGTGAGTGTACTAATAAGAACAATTTTATCTGGGGGTAATTTAGGCCCCGCCGCTACCATGAGGCCAAAACCGAGACCTGTTGCCACTGGACCAATATAAGCCAGTAACAGCCAGTCACTTACAGCGTAAGCACCAAAATTCGGTGTTGGCTCTACCATTAGTGCGATAGCAAGCATCGCGAAGCCCGCAAAAGTAAACTGCCAGAACACCGCTTCTATTACGCTTCCTTTCCACTTGTGAAAAGACACTCTTCGAATAGCGACCGCCCACAATGCAGATGCCAGCAACATTCCGAAAAGAGGTAGCCATGCACCCGGTTGGCCAGAGGCAAGTAAAATCATTGCGCAGCCCACGGTGGAAATACCGGTTAGGATTAATCGCTTAGAATGCGGACGTTGTCGATACCACAAGGTATCGATAAGCAGCATCCAAAGCGGTGTGGTGTAAATAAGAATACTGGCGGTGCCCGCGGGGATAAACTGTAGGGATACAGTAATAAGCCCCATTGATAAAATAAACTGGAAAAATGCGACAACAAAAACTACCGAGCGATCTTTTCGATTTAATAGCGGTAAACGTTTTTTAGTGATCAGCACAAACAGCGCAAGCACGGGGAGACTTAACAAAAAGCGTAAGCACACCATCCACACAGGCCCTACAATCTCAAGTCCTAACTTCATGCCGGGCCAATTAAGCCCTAAACACAACACCGCAACCAAGAGCATTTTAATACCTTTTGATTGCTGTTTTTCCGCCTCTGATAATGAAGACATGCGCTTTAAGAAATCCAACTGTACGAAATGCGTTAAGAGAAGTTTCACCGCCGGATAAGGAGCCTGTGAGCGGAGAATTTTAGTGGCGCAAATATAAGTGAATTGGTGGAGGATTAAAACCTTCCAAGCCTTAAAACACACCAAATTATCGACCAAATGGTCAACTTTTTAAAAGCCTTGTGGAAACTTTATTATACGGGGGGATTATTACGCAGGGTTTGTCCACTTCATGATTCTAGCGTTTTCTTTATGTGTGCTATTCCCATTGCTTCCGTTGTTGGCGATATCCGTATTCTTCGTGGTGTAGTAGTTTTTGCGGGTCTCGATGTGCTCAAATCCAGAGCTCTCGTAAAGCGCAATGGCGGCGTGATTACTTTCACGTACCTCTAACCACATCTCACACATGTTATTTTTCATCGATGTAGCGACGACAAAATTGACTAAAGCGCGACCTACCCCCTTGCCTCTGGCGGCATTGTCCACCGCAATATCCATGAGCGTAGCTTCATCAACGACTTCAAGCATAATCGCATAGCCAATAACTTCTTCATTTTCAAAAGCAAATACGCCGTAGTAAGGTTTGGTAAAACAATCAGCGAAAGTGCTTAATTTCCAGGGAGCTACTTGCGAACGCTGATGAATAGCGTGAGCTTGTTTGATGTGCCGTTCGAAGCCTTCCGGTGGTACGATTTTTAATTCCATCGCAGAAATTACTGACTGTTAGCGGTGTTGTTCATCATGCGCCCTGCGCTAATGAGTTGGGCCCAGAGCGCCCGCTTTTGCACTGTGGTAAGTTTAAGCGGTGTGGCTGGTAATACTATGGCCGATTCGGTTACTGATAGCCCGCGACCAATCATTATAGTGTTAGCCCAATGTGACGGTATACCTAACTGAACACAAGCTAGCTGCAAATCTTTTAGCCATTGTTGTGATTTCGCTTTCTGTTCGGCGCTTAACGGAATACCTTCTGGCGATACTGATTCTTTTGCTTCGCTTTGCGCTACGCCACTTTTACTTCCACCATCTTCGTTATTTCGTGACGTGCTAAACGATGGCGGTTTTGCTGTATCAGCGTTTTTAGGCTGGATTTTATCTTTCGCGGTACTGCCTACATTTGCCCTTAACTGAGCAAGACGAGACTGCTTCTCTTCTTGAGAAATTGGCGTTGAAGACCGCGTATTCGATTGAGCAGTTTGACTGAAAGACGTTTGGGTTGATGAAAGACTCGACACACCGTGTATGTGCTGTGCTGCACTGTTGTCGCTTTGCTTCGATTGGTCTTCCTGCTTTAGCTCAGCGTAGGCGTCTTTGGTGATCCATACTGGGATCCCCATTTCTTGTAATATCGCCTGCTGATATGAAGTAAGAGCCATAGCGTAAAAACCTATCGTGAAGAATTCATCGAGATTGTTTAGTTTACTAAAGTTATAGGCTTGGTTGAATCACTATCGCGTTATTTTACCTTAATGGCATTTGCTTTAAGTGCAATCAGCCAAAGTCAATCGATAGCTACATAAACTTATGAGACATAAAGTATAAAAATCGTAGTATCAATGATTGAATGTAAGATTATTTCTGAATTGAACGGGGGTATTCACAAGAAAGGAAAGTGGCAGGGGTGGAGGGACTCGAACCCCCAACCATCGGTTTTGGAGACCGCTGTTCTACCAATTCGAACTACACCCCTAGCGCGCTGTGCATTATACGGATGACATTTAAAAGGTAAAGCCTTTTTATCATTACCATGCACTGCATGCTTAATTAACACGCAATACGCTGTTTTTTCAATCTAAAAATTCCATTTATACGTTAATCAAACTCTAAGGCTTGTCTTAGCAAGCCCGTTTTTGAGCCATTTTAATACCAGTCCGCATAGATAATTACCCACTCAGCGAGAGTTAAAATGTTTGTAATCGCGGTGTGTTACCGCAGGTTTAGTGATTCTACATCAAGGTGACACAACAAAGAGTACGGACATTTTAAACTCGCCCTTCGGGAAGGCGCTGGCAAATATCTATGCGGATTGGTATCAGCTTTAAACGCTGAGGTATCTATAACGATTGTTCTTTATTCGCATTAAGCGCAGCAAACCATAAGTTATTCGTGATAGCGACGATCTCGGTGTGCAGATCAAACCTCTCTAACGCATCGCTCTCGTTGATATCCATGCACTTGGCGTAATGTTTAACTAATTCTCTACTGTCATCAATTTCGAGTTTATTGATGAGACAGCAGCTTGCCAAGTCAAAGTAGCGGTTTCCCATTGCTGCATACTCCCAATCAATAATTTTGAGCGTGTTATCTGCGCTTAGCAACAAGTGATTGATGAGTAAGTCGTTGTGACACAAAACATAATCTTCATCGTCTTGTTCGCTTTTTATTACCTTAGTCTGAAATGTTTGCGCTTTTAAATAAAGGTCATTACTTTCGTCGAACTGTGCGATATCACTGTAATGCCGCCATCTAGATGCTAAATCTAATGGCCTGGCGGTAACGGGCAGAGAATGAATGCGAGCGAGAGTTTCGGCCAGATCAAACATTGAAAGCGTCGCACTGTCACTGTTTTTTAGCCATTGTTCTACCCAAATGGTTTCATCATCACTTAACCAAATAGGTTGTGGTGCTATACCCAACTCATACAACTGTTGCTGCAAAGCAAACTGATGCGCACGATTGACACCGCTAAAATCGTCATCGCCCATCCATTTGACTGCCAAATCAATGGGGATATCCCTGCGGTTTTGTTGATCACCATTTTGAAGATGACTCACCCTCCAAGGGAATTGAGCATTGCCAGGATCTCGAACGCGGTAAACACGATTTACCGCGCCAGCAGGGTGAACAGAAATGTTAGCCCTGTCGCTCAGATTAAGCGCCTTTTGCAGCTTGGTGATGATATCCAACCTGTTCACCTTGTTTCTTATATTGCAATAGCCACTGATAGTAGCCAAATACCGCAAAGCCTACATAGCCCAAAAACAAACAAGCAGACAGTGCATAGCCCACTTGTAGATATAAATACGCGGAAGCTAAATTAATGAAAAACCAATAAACCCAGTTTTGCAGGATTTTGTGGGCCACCATAAATGTGGTGACAACACTCAATAAATTTATGCTCGCATCTAATAGTAGGTACTCACTATTAAATTGTGATCCGGCCACTGTAGACAGAAACCAAGCTAGCGTTAACATGCTAGGCACGATAAGTAAATGTGCCCAAAGCGGCCAATGAAGTACAGGCTTAACATCACCGTCTTCCGCACCTTTCGACCACTGATAATAGCCGTACCCCGCCATTATCATATAGAAAAAGTTAAGCGCCGACTGAAACGGCAGAGTCACTTGCCAAAATAGCCACGTGTAAATCGCAGTACTTACAAAGGCGCAAAGCCAACACCAGCTATTTTGTTTCGCAGCCAACAGAACATAGGCGATGGCCAGAACAACCGCTACCCACTCTAGCAGTGAAGTAGCGGCAATTTGCGAGGTGAACTCAGAAAAGAAGCTAGCCATCAAGACGATTTTCTAGATTGCATGGCATCAAAGTTTAGGAACTTGGCCACAAAAATAGCCTGTCCCACCTCTTCATGAGTCCTTTGCATTTCTTCACCCAGTATTTTCATAACCACAACATAGTCTCCAGTCACCTGTGTGCTGGTTGAACTTGTTGAAACTGTGATATCACTGTAGCTATTTAACCTATCAATGAAATCTTGGATGGGTGGAATATATTCGTTGACTAAGGGGTACAAAGACAGTTCAACCATAACTTGCATACTCGTATCCTTTTCTTAAAACGCGTACTTAGCCGTAATACCAAACTGACGACCGTTACCTACTTGGTAATACGGTTCATCAAAGGCATATTCATCGCGAGGGTCATTACTAAAACCACCAAACCCTCTGGTATAGTACTCACGGTCAAAGGCATTTTGGATCCAAAGTGAGGTCTGCCAATCTCCATGTAGCACCACCAGTTCTGAATTAACCAAAGTAGTACTTGGTGCCGTTACATCATGGCCGTCAGAAAAACGGTACTCACTCTTATAATCAACATCTACACGCCAAAGGATGTTATCGGTAAGTGCGTACTCACTATAAAGGTTTGCCGTCCACTTAGGTGACTGCGCCTGTCTTTGCTCAGAAACTTCAGTGCCGTCTGCCAGGGTATATCCTTCAAATGTTGCGCTGAGGTACCCCACGCTCGCGTCTATTTGCCATGCATCATTTGCAACCCAACTAAGCTCAAGCTCTGCACCCTTATTCGTGCCTAAATCAGCGTTGTCAATAATGTCAACGAAGCCTGCGGTGCCGTCATCGCGGGTGATGACATCAAAATCACTGACTTGCGTATCTTTTCTATCCATGTAGAAAATTGCAGCACGAGCGATAAGGTCAGGCGTTAGCAATGGGCCTTTTACACCGACTTCGTAGTTCCAGTTGTATTCCTCATCGAAGAAACGTTGGCTGTCATTTACTCGGCTGTCGGGGTTAAAACCAGCGCCCTTATATCCGCGAGAAATACTGCCGTAGTAGAAATGATTACCCTGTGTATACTGAAGCGCGACTTTGCCGCCAACCATAGTCGTATCAAACGATCGTGCAAGTTGATTGTTATCAGCATAGTCAAAATCGTAGTTTTCTACTCTCAACCCAGCTACAAGCACTAAGTTATCGTTCAATCGGCTTTCTGTCTGAGCGTAGATAGCAGTCGTTGTTGGCGTATACTCACTGGCAAAGTCATTCTCAAGATAGGTGTACTGGCGCAGTAACTTTTCTTCCGTATTTTTATAAAATACGCCTAATGTCCAGTCAGTCATGCCATCAAAAAGCGCCGCATCTTCCGACGATACGAAACGTATCTCACCGGTTTGGGTTTCTACATCACGGTAGTACGCGTCAAACGACGTATAACCCCATGGGTGAAAGCCAGTAAATGTCCAATCTTCATCGTAGCCATAAGCAATGTTGTGAGACGCATGGGTTGCGATAAGAATAAAATCGCCCGCTGCTGTATTTGTTGTAGAGCGCGCGCTGACGGCGTGGGTCTGGTGTTCGTCAAAACCTGGTTCATCAGACAGGGTTTTATTGTCGTTGTCTAGCGAGAACGCATCATAGCCGTTATCAATATCGAACCAGCGGTAGGTAAGAGCTAGAGTGGTTCTTTCATCTACATTGCCCTCTACGGCAAAGCGCAATGCGGTTTCATCAATATTATTGGTGTCGTTTCTACCTAGAAACGTATTTTCTACAAAACCATCGCTACGATTGTGGACCAACGCAACGCGGTAACCCCAATCATTGTTGATATCATCACCAGTGGCTCCTTCAACTCGGTAGCTGTCTTTGTTACCTATACGGGCTTCAATGTAGTTTGGCGCGTCGCTTCCTACTTCATTGCTTGAAAGCTTCACAGCGCCGGCTAATGCGCCTGTGCCGTACAGCGTAGCCTGAGGTCCGCGATATACCTCTAGTTGTTTTGTATCAAAAATAATGCCTGCTGCAGCAAGGCCAGAAAAATCAAACTCATCGACGATAAAGCTCACCGATGGGTTGATAGGCTCGGCGAATTGGCTACGTTCACCAATACCGCGAATTTGAACGAATCGTCCACGGGAGGCGCCCGCAGCAAAGTTTACGTTTGGAATACTGTTTAATACACTGTCGATATGACTAGGTTGTCTACTGCGAAGACGCTCTTGATCCAAGATAGTGGCGCTAGCGCTTAACTGATCCAGGGTAGTTTGACGAAAATCACCAGATACGACGACTCGTTCAATGTCAGAAGGGGCGCTACTTATATTGTCGCTCGTGGCGGTTTCTTGTGCAAAGGCCGCTACAGAACTCGCAAGTAGTGATAATGTGAAAAGTGTTTTATACATAGGATCTCTTATTCTTAGTCAAGAAAAAAGATCCGGGTCTAACGGCAGGTGATAAGGCTATGTTGTAAACCATCCCTACGCCGGTATTATCCGGATCAGGTTTAAGGGTTCCCACAAGTGTGGATCTCAGACCGAAAACGGACACCCCTTGGTACTGTGCTGAGCCGCTCAAACTAGCAAACTCGACATCTGCGACGGAGTCTACCAGTTAGATACACACCGTCAAGCAGATAAAACGTTAAGCTAACGTCATAATTTTTATATGATATAAGGTATTGAGGTCCAAAGGCTATTCAGCGTCAATATTCATATTTAGACGACGAACCTCATCGTCAGTTTGCGCTTTTAGACCTTCCAACGTTTTGCCGTGTGCCGTTGGTTGACGAGTTTCTGGGTCAACTTTCACAAATACAATGTCGTCCGCAAAGCAGATGGTTTTCTTGGTGGCTTTGTTGCGTACTAGGCAGCTTACTGTGATAGACGTGCGGCCTACGGCCTTAGTTTCCAGACCAAACTCTACAATATCACCCTGCATCGCCGGAGATTCGAAACTAATTTCACCAATATGCTTGGTGACCAAGCAGTTAGTTTCTAATTGACAAATTGCCCAAATGGCAGCTTCTTCGTCTATCCATTCCAACGCGCGGCCACCGAATAAAGAATTAGCGTAGTTTAAGTCGTTTGGCATGACTAGACGCCGAGAAAGAAAGCGCATTCGAATTCCTCTTAATAAATCGCTACTATAGCGTTAGATTATACCGAAAAAACTAATTCATGGCGCTAACTCAATTACGCGAATGGCTTCTCGCTCCCTTTAGCAATAGAGGCTTACAGATACCACACCCTCTTCACCGCAGAATGCTTGTTGTGTCTGGCAATGATGATTTTTGTAAAGCGGCGTTATTCATGCTTCGAACCTTAACCGATGAAGTTTCGTCTATAAACGTTGAGAGTTTTACGGGTCACACACTCAAGGGGAAAAAGCGAAAACACATTTTAGGCAGCGAGTGCGATATTGCCATAATTGACTGCCGTGATGCTTTCAAGCCCGGTGATGTAATGGCAGTGGCGGGGATCGTGAAGCGCAACGGCTGTTTAATACTTGTTTGCCCAGCGTTCAGCGAATGGGTTACAAACGTGTCAGTGTCGTTTCTCTCAGAGGGGTTTATACTCCATCGTAGTCGATACCTTGCACGCTTTATTGAGCACCTGCGTAAAAACGCCTATGTTGCATTTCACACTGAAGCGGAAACCTTGCTCCCCGATTTAGCAACTTATCAAATAGACCCAGCGCAATCACAAGACGCTAAAAAGAATTCACTGTTTAAAACGGGCGAGCAAGAATATGTATACAACCTTGTGTATCAGGCTTATTCGTCAAATAGCTTGAACGCCTTAATAACTGCACCAAGAGGTAGGGGAAAATCATCTCTCTTGGGAATTTTTATTGATCGCCTAGTGAAAGAAGGAAATAACGTATTACTGACCAGTGAACAGAAGGATAACGTTACGAACGTAATATCGCGGTTTCAACAAATAGATTTGTCGAATTCTCCGGTGAGTGAATCAAAAGCACTGAACAACGAGCAAGTCTCTGCTATGAAGCCCGCAGCCTCAAAAGGCTTTGTTAAGTGGGTTCCATCAGACAGTGAGTTGTTGTATTGCAAAAAGAAGGGAATTTATGATCTCGTTGTGGTTGATGAGGCCGCATCGATACCGCTTCCGGTAATAGCACGCATAATGGCACATAATTCACAGTGGGTGTTAAGTACGACATTATTAGGCTACGAAGGCTCAGGTAGCGGCTTTATCCACAAACTCATTCCCAACTTACCCAACGGAACTGCTCACCTAACCTTATCAACGCCGTTGAGGTGGGCTGACAAAGACCCTATCGAAGCATTTTTAAACGCTACGTGCTTGTTTGAAGACAACACCGTTGAAGCTGCTATTAGCAATCTTGATGTAGAGCATAACCTCAACTTAAATCAAAAATGCGATTTTTGTATGTGTTCTTTTGAGAAAATGACTGAGCCCATGCTACAGCAAGTCATGTCTTTACTCACATTGGCGCACTATCAAACCACCCCTGATGATTTTATGCGTTTAATGGATAGTCCAGACGTGCTTGTTGCCACACTCCATTGCGATAACGTGGTATTGGCAGCAGCAATAATTAATATCGAAGGTGGAACTTGCTTGAAGGGTGCTTCGTCAGGCATAGCGTCTGGAAGCCGCCGCCCTAAGGGTCATTTAGGTGCACAACGACTGACGCTGCTCTCTGCAGACGCAAACGCCGCCACGTATAAATATTGGAGAATAAACCGTATTGCCGTACACCCCAATCTTCAAGGAAGGGGAACTGGCAGCTGTCTCATTCGGCAGTTGGCTAACAAAGCACGTGAACAAACAATAGATGCAGTATGCACATCATACGGAACTACCACGAAACTCGACAGGTTTTGGTCTCGCAATGGATTTGAGATTGTTGACTATGGCCGCAAACCAAATAAAGCCAGTGGGGAAACAAGCGCATTGGCGGTGTTACCGAATACGTTAAGGGCAAAAGCGCTTGTTACTCACTTAAAAACCTTAAAATCCAGCTTTGAGCGCGATATCAATGTACATGAACTACCCGACTATGCCCTCAAAACCTATAGCAACAAACTATTCCAATTTACTGATGGAACGCGAACGTTGGATGATGTTTGGCCTATTTTATATAAGTTGACGAACGAAGCACAATTTAACGATAACCTTATTGATCATTGCCGTGACAACGAATATCAAAGTTATAACGGTGAAATGTTCGCTGAACGACCTATATCACTAGGCAAGGTGGTGAGGATCATGAGTTCGCAAAGATATTTAAAATCGGTATTTAGTGACTCAGATATAGATATTGAGCGCATAAAAGGAATATTGAAAACTCACGGCATAACAGTAAGTGGCGCGAAAGAGATAACGACTGTAATTAGAACGTTATTAAAGCCCGCTTTCAATTGATCTCAGTAGGCTCTGTAACTCATGCGTAAGGCGTCTAAATTCGCTTATTGCCAGAGTTTTAGGCGATACATATTCACCACTACTCCCATTTCTTACCAATCCGCATAGATAGTTAACAACTCAAAAACAAAAGCTACAGGCAAAAAAAAGCCTCCATAAGGAGGCTTTTCTAAACTATGCCCGGATATTAAATGTTAATACCACGGTTTTTCGCTTTTTCCTTGATATAAGGTTCCCACGCGGCAGCGTTGCGGCGTAGTGAGCGGTCTTTCTTCGCTTCCTGAACGTGCTTAAATGCAGCTCGATAATCACCGGCGTAGAAGTTCGCTTCCATTAATGTGAAATGAACTTTCTCTGGGTTTTCGATACCGCGCTCAAGCGCGTTTTCAAGAGCTTTGACAGCACCCTTATAATCTTCAGCGATCAGTAACAGCGTACCTTGCTTGCGATAATATTCTGGATCAGAAGTCTGAGCAGCAGCTTTCGCATACAACTTAGCAGCAGTCTTGAACTCTTTGGCGGCATGATAAGCATTCGCTATGCTTGCCGTCAGATCTGCATCTTCTTTAAGAACACCAGCTTTGATGAACTTTTCCAGCGTCTTTGCGCCGCGATATGGCATACCATTACTTTGATATAGCTGAGCAAGTGCTTTTGCTTCACTTTCTTTCTTCAAGAAGCCCTGCATGTCGGCAAGTTCGAAAGCCGACAACGCCTTATCATACTTTTCGACTTGAAGATAAAACATACCTAGCTGAGACCACCAACGTGGCTCTTCAGGGAACTTACGTACAAGTTCTTCTGCAACAAGTACCGTTTCATTATACATCTTACGCTCATAATACGAGGTAAGTTTCAGTACATACGGATTCTTGTTTGGCTCTTCATATAAAGCAATTGCTCTATCTGCTGGCTCAATCATTTTATCTAATTGCTTAGATTCATAGTAAGCCTGAGTCAATCGGGTATAAACATCCGGATCTTCTTTACATGTAAAGTCCATCCAGCTGTTATACCACTTAACAGCGTCGTTATACTTTTCTTCCTGCATACTCAAGTCACCTAAAAGCTTAAGTGTTTGAGCGTGCTCTAGGTCGTTTAGCACTTTATTTTTTACAGAATCGACCAGGTAGTTGTAAGCTTTACCGCCCTGTCCTTCCTGCGCCGCAAGTAGGTTTCCAATAAAGCGATTAACATACGCTTTATCAAAATCATCCGACGGATCGATTTCGTAAAGAACGTTTAGCGCTTCGTCGACTAGATCTTCATTGTAAAACTCGAAAGCTTTTTGAACTTTCTTACCGGTACGCTCACCCACAAGTGTCGTTTTGCCCTTTTCATAACCAGGACAAGCAACAGGTGATGTCTGCGCCAGGGCAGCGGGTGCTGAAAGCACCGCACTTGCACCTAACACTAAAGCAACGGCTGACATTTTGAATGTACGTTTCATCATGATCATTGCTCCAGTTTAAAGTCTAGCTGTACGAACATGCCTGGCTGTTTAACGGCTTTACCGTCAACAATTTTAGGCTTGTATTTCCACTTACGCAGAGCACGACGTGCTTCACGGTCGAATATACGCTTAGGTTCAGCATCAATAACTTCAATATCATCCACACCACCAACTTCATTGATAGTGAAAGATAGTCTTACCCAACCCTCACGGCCGTCACGGGCAGCATCAGGTGGATATTTCGGGTCGATACGAACGATAGGTGTCGCTTCACCATCACGCTGCATTGCACCAACACCACCGATGTTTACACCAACACCACCTGTATCGATAGATGGAATAGCTAGGCTAAAGCCATCAGCATCAGGTTCTGCAGCTTCCGGCTCAACTTGCTCCATTTTTGGAGGCTGTGGAGGCGGAGGCGGCGGTGGTGGTGGAACACGAGTACGCGTTTGCGTCTGGTCGTCTGGTTCCTGCATTACGATATCGATAACCGGTGCAGGCGGAACTTCGTCTGCTGGTCTAGATGAATTTTCAATCAACTTAGCCATTAGAACGAAGAGGGCAAATGCGACCGCAGCACCTAATACAATAGATACAAGTATACGTAACATCTTATCCCCTTGCCGCTACCGAGACTCGGTTAACGCCAGCGGCTTTAACCTGATCCATAATTTCAACTACTAAACCATGCTTAGCCTTTACATCAGCTTGAATGATCACGTAGTCAGTTGGCTGCTCGGTAAGCAGTCTTTCAATATTCGCTCTTACGCTGTCCGGCGCTACTTCACGCTTGTCTAGCCATACATTTCCGTCTTCAGTAACGGCGATGAAAATGTTTGCATTTTTGTGAAGTATTGCCTGGCTCGCATCTGGCTTGTTGACTTCGATACCTGCTTCCTTAACGAAAACAGTGGTAACGATAAAGAAGATCAGCATGATAAACACGATATCCAACATGGGCGTCATGTCGATCTGTGCATCTTCTTCCTCGGTTCTGACTTTTCGAGCCATAATCTCTCTCTCTAATGATGTGGCAGGCTATCAACTAGCCCTTCTCTTGCCAGCTTCACTTTCGCTTCAAGACGTGAACTGATGAACAGTCCAGATAGCGCGGCTACCATTCCCGCCATTGTCGGGATAGTCGCCATAGAGATACCAGCTGCCATCAGACGTGCGTTGCTGGTGCCCTGTGTTGCCATTGTCTCGAAAACACTGATCATACCGGTTACTGTTCCCAGTAGACCGATTAGCGGACACATTGCAATAATGGTTCTGATAATCAGCATTCTAGCGTTTAGATCGTCTGACGCCTGAGAAATCCACGCGTCACGGATTCTATGCGCATACCATGATGTGGTATCTGCTCGGGCATCCCAATTCGCGATGATGTTTTTCTTCACCTTTGGGAAGACCGAGGTTAAATACCAGTAACGCTCAATCATTAAAACCCACATAAGAAAGAGCGCGGCAGCAACGAAGTAAAGTACGTCACCGCCGGTAGCGATAAAGTCCCTGACCGATTCGAATAATCCAATCAGGTAATTCATATTACGCTTTCTCCGACTCTGAGTGAGCAGCTATGATACCCGCAGTTTGCTCATCAAGAATGTGGATGATTGACTTGCTACGAGACGCTACGATGCTGTGAGTAAGAATTAGTGGCAGAGCCGCAATAATACCTTGAGCCGTAGTTACAAGAGCCATTGAGATACTTCCCGCCATCATACGTGGGTCACCAGTACCGAATAGTGTAATGGTTTGGAAAGTCTCGATCATACCAAGTACTGTACCTAGTAGACCTAGTAGAGGCGCAATCGCTGCGAAAATCTTGATTACGTTGATGCCGCTTTCAATTTTTGGAAGCTCGCGAAGAATCGCTTCATCAAGTTTAAGCTCAAGGTTTTCTGCATCAGCAGACTTGTTCTCTTGATACACTTTAAGGATACGACCTAACGGGTTACCTTCAGAAGGGTTGTTTACGTTCTTAAGCTGTGAACGCATTTTACCGCCAGTGATTGTAAGCGTGATCATTTTGTACAGGCCGATTAATAGACCTACACCAAGCATCAACGTGATTGTGTAACCAACTGGACCACCAGCGTGATAACGCTCAGACATCGTAGCTTTCTGTTTCAAAAGACCAAGAATACCGCCTTGAGATGGGTCAGCATAGAAAGGCGTGAAACCTGAAGTCGCGTCGATTAGGTCTTCTGCAGAAGCTACAAAATGACCGTCTGGCTGACGACCTAGAGGCTGAACAACTTCAGACTCAGCATCGTAAGCTAAGTAACCGTTTTCACCAACAAGGTTAAATGTACCAACACGTAGTACTTCTTGCTGTGATGAACCGCCATCAAGATTTACAACTTCTGTAGTGAACTTAACTACTTCACCACCTTCAGTCATTTCTTTTTGAAGCGCAAACCATAGGTCTTCTAGTTCTTTGATGTTTGGAAGACCTTTAGAGTCTTCAGACATTTCAGCAAGGAACTGACCGCGACCAGGGAACTGTGCACTGACAATTGATGTAGAGATACGGCCGTAAGCTTCAGAAGATGCTTGACGTACCACACCGAACATTTCACCTAGCGTACCGGTTGCTTGGTCTAACTCTGCTGCTTTTTCATTAAGGGTAACTTCGTTGTCTGAGAATTGCTTCTGTAGACGGTCACCGCGGTCCTGCTCAGCTTTAAGACTTGCTTGAGCTTTACGAAGAAGCGCTTGCTTATCAGCACGAGCTGATTGGAACTCAGCTTCGCGTTGCTTGTCTAGACGAGCTTCAGAAACACGGTTCTGTTGAACCTGGTCTAGAAGATCTTTCAGGCTCTTTGCTTCCTGAGCCTGCGCTCCGGTTGCCGCAACTGCAACTGTCGCAGCGGCTAAAAGAGATTTGAATACTGGTTTCATTAACAATTACTCCGCTGCGCTAATTGGTAGTTTAACAAGAGCCGCAGGAATGGTTCCGTTTGCCATTTTCACTGCGTCAATAGTCGAAGAAAGGTACTCATCACCTAGCTTCTCCCAAGAGCGGCTTTCATTGTTCCAAACCCAAGCGTGAGTCTGGTCAAGAGAAAGAGCTAGTAGAGCTGTACGACCTAGGTTAAAGAAATCAACAGTTACTTCTGTACCTGCATCATCAATAGTACCTTGATAAGAATTAATCTTAGTACCGTATTCAACTTCAACTAGGTAAGCTTCTAGCACCTGACGGAACTGCTCAGAAACAGTAACGTTCGAGTTAGCCATAAGGTCACGAAGACGCTCAACGCGCTGTAGACGCTCTTCCAAACGGATTGGGCGATCTAGCTTGATAAACTTCTCTAGACTGTCAATCATGCGGAACATAAGAGGAACGATGCCCTGCTTAGTTTGTTCGATGCTGTCGATTTGACGCTGAAGTGAATCAATACCACGCTGCTGGTCAGCAACAAGGCTAGCGATGTAATCGTTGTAGATTTTAAGGTTTTCTGTCTCATCTACTGTTTGACGATACTCAACGAGTAGTTCTTGAGACTGTTCAAACAACGTGTTGATTTTTTCTTGAGATTTCGCTGCAGCCGCGTGGATTTTCGCTTCTTCTTTATGAAGATCTTCTAGCGTATCTGCAGAGACTGCACTACCTGTTAGTGCGAATGCACCCATAACAGTAGAAGCAATAAGAGTTCTCTTGCTCATTTTGGACATAGTTCCCAACCAAATTTCTTATTTGAATCCTCGCCGATAAGGAAAATATTCGGGCAAGGGGCGTATAAAACTTTCACAATTTTGTTTCAGGAATGTAGCACTGACGTCAATGGCCAGTACTACGAACGTAGTATACTCACATGGAACGGTGTAACGAGTCAAGTAACGACCTCTTTACATATTAAACTTTTGAGATTAATCGCTTAAATTATATTCACACAAGAAAGTGACTTTTTCTAAATCAATTAAGTCAGTGGATGCCGTTACTATACCGTAGGTGGTTAATTTTTTACCGAGTTCCAAACCATCCCGTCAGCGCATACCGCGGTTTCTTGGCAAACGGTGTCAAATAAGTAACGCTGTGTATGTGCTTTACATCAAATAAGCTCAAAGTATTAAACGATGGTGTCCAGCTTTCTAAGGTCTCACCCTCGTCATTAAAAAATTGGAGCAATCCACCCCAATCAGGATGCCATTCTGGTGATAAGTTAAATACATAGGCTAGCTTTCTCCCTTCAGATTGCACATCATCTTTGTGCCGAGTTAAGAATTGGCCAGGTATGTATTTTGTCGCCTGCATACTTGCATAGTTAATATCGCTCTTACCCGTTAGTTCGCGAATAGTGTCTAGAATTACTTCACTATTAAGAGTGTTGTAAAAATTAAGTAGAAATGGGTCTTTCTCTTCGGCCGTAATATATTTTCGTCCATACGAAAAACCGTTGCCCAAAGCGGCATTTTCCATCAAGTGAAAATAAATCTGTTGGCGCTGTGTGTCTTCTAGGCTATTCCATTCCTTTTTGCTCATTACTGCATTTTTACCGTCAATATACATGGCAGTATCGAATTCTACTCTTTCATTTAACGCTTGAAATGAGTGTGCAGCGAATTCAAAGTCCAATACTTTGCTAGCCCGTACTTTTCCGTCTACGGCGAAGCTAGATTTAAGTTCTTCAAAGTTCAGGTCTTTGTTCCAAAATTTTGTCATTTTTATCTCTTTTAAAATCAATAGGATGAAATATCGAACGCGATAGTTAAACGTTTTTCGTCCGATT
The DNA here is from genome assembly GCF_009811415.1 of Alteromonas sp. KUL106. Classification (GTDB taxonomy): domain Bacteria; phylum Pseudomonadota; class Gammaproteobacteria; order Enterobacterales; family Alteromonadaceae; genus Alteromonas. The sequence goes on from NZ_BLIG01000019.1 coordinate 134,305, forward strand.
GGAAAGGAATAGTACCGTGCCAAAAGTAAGAGGGAAAAATCACCAGCTTGCCAACTTCCGGTCGAACGGTATATTCGTGAGTTAGGTCAGTATTTAGTTTAAAATTTGGGGTCCCGAACGACAGATAGCCTTCGTGCTTTTCATGTTCTAACGTTGAAGGTATATCAATATAAAATACCGCACTTAATTTGCCCTCCGGATGGACATGATTCGTGTGGTACCCCTTGTCTGACAAAAAAACAGACCACGCTCCGACGATTTTGAATTCGTTTTTCGGCAAAACAACAAACTCATGCAGCCCCTCAATAGCACTGACGTCCGATATATATTGTTGAACTGACTCTTCGAAAAAACGACGCAGTGCAATTAAGTACTCGTTATTTGTAGATAAAATATTCCCACGGGTCTGCGTACCACCGTTAACCGTTTGTTGCAGTGGCGCAGACTTCGCATTGTGCAGAAGAGAAACATGATTTTTTAGCGACACGATAAATTCATCACGTGATATACCTGCCATCCCCTCAGGGAGTTGATAGGTTCTTGTTAACATAGAATAGTCACAGTAACTAGTGCGATGTAAATTGCGTTTAGAAAGGCGCTCTGCCACGGTTAAATAAGCCTTAGACATAACCGCTGAATCGTTAAAATGTGCTAATGAAGGCATTGTCTCAAGCACATAGCTGGGCTCATCTATCTGCAAAGCGTACTGAGCCGCCTCTAGCTTTAAAGCAGCTTCAGATTGATCCTTCAAAAGCATAAACGCGTCCTGATGTCTGCCGCTTAAATGATACAAACGGGCTTTACACGACAAATAGGGAACCGATGAACGATCTAGCTGTTGATGGTTATCTAGCAAAGCTTCTGCAGCGGCAATTTCCCCCATGCGTAAATACTTTTGAGCTAAAGCGATAATCATGTCGTCGCTTTTAATGCCATTTTTTATGGCTGACTCAAAAATCGTAACTGATTTGCTAATTGCCCCAGTTTCACTATATATGGATGACAGGTTTTCATAGCTATCGACGTAGTAAGGATTTTGCTGAATAGCCTTTACATATGACGCTACCGCTTCATCAAGCATATTTAAGTCTGAGTACGCATTACCTAAATTATGATAAAGCTGAAAACTATCAAGGCCATATGCTTTAGCGCGTTGTAGAAGGTCAAGAGCAAGCTCGGGTTTATCTAACCTTCTAGCTACTGTCGCTAAATTATGGAGTGCAGTAGTATTGCTGGGATCCGAATTTATGACAGTTTCATATAGCTCCGCTGCCTTCGTTAAGTTTCCCCTATTATCGAAAAGACCAGCAACGTAATTAGTCAACACTTTATCGTTTTGGGGGGTTCTTAACTTTTGATACCAATTGTCTAAATCCGTATCGCTGTATAAACCATCAACAGCCCGCAAAAATAATTTGGATGTATCGACTGTTGCCTTACTATGAGGCGCAAGACAGCGATAAGCCGCTTCGTACTTCTTCAGCGCCAACAGGCATTTAGCATATTCACAAAGGAGCGGTACGTTAGACTGCACCTTTTTATGTGCGAATTCTAAAAGGGGTAAAGCATGAGCGGCTCTTTGCGTATCAAGAAGTAGCTTGCCATAAAGATAATTGAGGTTTATGTCAGACGCATATTTTTTAAAAAGTTGTTTGTAGCCAGCTTCTGCCTCTGCCAATTGCCCCTTTTGATGCAGGCTCATTACGCTTTGTAGGTTTTTCATTGCTATTTCTTTTTAAATCTTAAATTCCATGCTACCGGTAAACTGCTATTTTTCAGTGTGAATGGGCTGGCAGTCCAGCTATCAGAATATTGTCCACTTGTTATCTGTTGAACGTCAGATTCCGATAAAGCCACATCGCATATAGTAGTTACTCTGCGATAAATAATATCTAACTGCAGTTTGAACCCTTTTATCCAAGCCAATATATCAGAATGATCATATTGTTTATAAGCGACAAAAAGTTGCTGAATTCCATTGACGAAATGAAGGCTTCCCGCACACCACTTTTTGTCCAATGTTGCTAGATGAGATAGATAGTCTCTTGCACGAATTTCATATGCGATTGTGTCGTTGTTCATTAGTTCTGCAATCTGCAATGCATTTTCAAAAGCTTCAATAGCAAACAGGGTTTCTATTCCCTCTTTCTCTCTTTTATATCGAGAATAGATGTGTCCCCCGTTATAATGACAAAGAGCAATAAATTCAGCGCCTTGCTTCATCTTCCCGGGTATATCTTTAATTGATTCAGTACCTAAGTACTCTATGCCAAATTGACTTAGAATCAAATCAAACTCAATCAACGTTTCTTTTGGCAACACGGACGTTTCATTAAGTATACCCTCAGCATCAGGTACATTTTTTTGTAATGAGTTAAGTGCATCTGAACTGCAGTCTAACCCAGCCTTACGGCTAAACGCTTTATCACCGAATGTTTGAAAAAGCGCCCCTGAACCACACGCTATATCAATGACGCTCAGGTTTTGTGTGTGATATGGCAAAATTTGAGACCAAAATTTTTCGAAATCTCCGATAGTTTTGCCATCATCTCCTGTGAACAATACTTTGCTGTTAGGGTTTTCTTTCCAATACTCGTTCCAATCGTCTATTGTCGTCATGATACTCCTTAGAAAAAGCAAAAAAAAAGTGGGCAACGCCCACTTTTTTAACAAAGCAATTAGCTATTAGAAGCTTGCAGAGATACCTACGAAGTAAGTTCTACCAAATACATCGTATGTTGCAGGATATGTATTTGACTGCTCAGCGTTGTCACCGAAACGAGGTGCTTCGCGGTCTGCAATGTTACGAATACCTGCATTTAGACGGTAGTTTTCGCCAATGTGGTAAGTACCAGACAGATCGAAGTAGCTGAATGAACCTGTATCTTCTTGGAAGAAAACAGTACCGTTGTCGTCATCTTCCGTTGCACCGATGAAGCGCCATAGAAGTTGAACGTCAAAGTCATCCATGCCCCAAGCAACAGTCATACGGTGAACATACTCTGGAGTAGGCTCGCCACAAGTGTTACCAAATGTACCCGCACAGTCGATAACCTCTGAACCAGCGAATGACTGGAACGAGCTCTCAGTGGTGTAAGTAGCAAGGTAGTTAACACGCATATCGCCACCCGCAACTTCCATTGCGTAGTCAGCAACGATATCCACACCTGTAAGCTTGATTGAACCTACGTTCTGGCTAAGGATTTCAACGAAATCGATAGAGCCATCAGGGCGACGGTTTACAACATCACAGAATGCAGAACCAACACCGCCTAGCTCATTTGATGGGTCGTAACAGGTAGAAAGTACGTTGTTAGTACCGCCACCAAAACCAAATACTGCATCTTCAATTTCAATGTCAAAGTAGTCAACAGACACACTGAAGTCGTCCATTGGCGTAATAACAAAACCGACAGACATTGTGTCAGCAGTTTCTTCTTGAAGATTAGGGTTACCACCGCTTACCTGACGAGTCTGACCAGATACCGCGTCTAGCGTAGGAGTGAATACCGCGTTAGCAGGAACACCAGTCGCTGTACAAATTGCGCGAACTGCATCTGATTGGTTAGATGCTTTAGATGAACATGGATCTTCCGCTGGTGGGAAGCCTTCGTTCTGTGGAGAGAAAAGCTCACCAATGTTAGGCGCACGTACCGCACGGTTGAAGCTTGAACGGAAACGAAGTGTATCGTTAATAGTCCATGAACCGGCTACTTTATACGCATTTACGCCACCTACTGTTGACCAGTCTGCATAGCGGTATGCTAACTCAAGGTCGATAAGTTCAGCGAACTCTACACCTTCAACAAGAGGTAGATATGCTTCTACAAAGTATTCATTTACATCGAAGCTACCAGCAACAGGGCCTGAACCGTTAAATCCAGCGATTGTACCTGCAGCAAGGTCTTGTGATGGGTCGAACGAGAAGCTTTCTTCACGACGCTCGAAACCAAACGCGATTCCGATTGGACCACCAGGAAGTTCTAAGAAGTCCATGGTGTCGCCAGAAATGTTGAAACCGAAAAGTTTCTGCTCGTACTCAGAGGTAGAGTTTACGCGAGTACGAAGGAAGTCAGCAGCTTCTGCTGAGATATTACCTTCACCAAACAGATTCATTGGAGAACAGCTTACTAGTGAGCCATTTGCCGCTGTGTTCGCACAGCTCGGATCACCGTTTGCATCTAGGATAACGTTTCCAGCTTCGTCTGTGGCAAGAATAAGCGCTTGGTCAAAACGTGCACGGTTAACGTTACCTAACTGGATAGAGTTTTGGTTTACACGGCCAGTTTGGAAATACGCGTCGTACGTCCATGCTGAATCGCCAAACGAACCACGTAGGCCAGCAAGCATAGAGAACATTGTGTTGTCGTCTTCAACAATACGAGGACCAACTTCTAACAAACGACGACGAAGGAACGCAGTACCTGTATCAGCAATGCCATCACCGTCGGTATCTACGTCACCGCCAACTGCGTCAGAAAGGATCTGCTGTGCTGTTGGGTCAATGAACGGGTTTCCGTCTAGCGTAAATGTTGACGTCTGGAAAATAGGTGTCGCAGCTAGCTGCTGTGGTACGTCACTGTTAGCAAAACTACCGCGCATGTAAACTTCGGTAGTGTCATTGATTTCAAAGTGACCGATTGCAGTAATGTTGTGACGTTGCTGTGGTAACTGTAGGTAGTTTACTGGAGCAAAGTTATAAAAATCGTTCTCAGCACCGCCTTGAACGAATGGACGAATAGTACCGTCCTGATTGAATATTGCACCGCTATTGAAAGAAGCTGGTAGGCCTGCAGTGAAGATAGATGTACCAGGTACGCCCGATGAACCGAAAGGCTCTAGGAATAGACGGCCGTCATCGCCAACAGCGTCTGTTAGTGCGATGCTAGAAATATCGCGAGAATCAGCAAAAAGCGCTGAACGCTCAGTGTACTGCATGCTCACAACTACGTTACCGCGGTCATCAGCGAAGTTGCCACCTAGCGTTAGTGAGCCGTTCCAAATCTCAGCATCACCTTCTTCAGTAGTTTCAAAACTAGTATTGAAATCTACACCTTCAAAATTCTTTTTAAGTGCGAAGTTAACAACACCCGCTACCGCGTCAGAACCGTATACCGCAGACGCACCACCTGTTAGTACTTCTACGTTTTCGATAAGTGCAGCAGGAATGGTGTTGATATCAACTGTACCGCCAGATGTTGTAGGAACAGCACGAACGCCATCGATAAGAACAAGCGTTCTGTTTGTTCCAAGACCACGAAGGTCAACAGTCGCGATACCGCCACCTGGGTTGTTAGAAGAACGGTCTAGACCTGGAATTGTTTGAGGAAGCGTGTTTAGAAGAGCTTCAGTGTTAACTGAGTTAGTTAACTCGAACTGTTCAATACCAACCGTAGCGACTGGCGCATTGCTGACGAAATCAACTTTACGGATACGTGAACCAACAACCTGCACTTTTTCAACTGCAGCTTCTTCAACTTGAGCATCTTCTTGTGCGTACGCTGGTACGCTAATTCCTGTCGCAGCTACCGCACCAAATGCGCACGCTAACTTTACTGACTTAGCCAGCTTAGAGTTTGTAAACATGTATTGTCTCCCTGGACCACTAAAACTCTTAGTGTGTGTTTCTTAAATCGTTTATATAACGAATTATTATTAGTAAGGTCAAAGCCTCACTTTGATAATAACCACATCCTAAGCATAGGGTCAACCGAGATCAGACGGGTGTTCCGTAAAAGTTCAATTTTTTTTTGTCTTTGTGCCTTCTTTTGTAAATATTAACTTACATTTTACATTTGGAGCACCTAAAACAAACCAATCCGTTCGTTTTTTGTACTATCAATATAAAGGGGCAAGGGCACACTATAAAGTCTACCCACGCCCTTATTAACATCGTTTGCTACACGCTCTTTAGAACGAGTAATTTACGCTGAAACGAACATAGCGCGGGGTTTGCCATGCTGTTGGAAGTCCATAGTTCGGGTTAACATCTGGATTGGTGGGATCAGCTGAGCTCTCGTCATCGTATATTTCGTTCACTTCTGTAACGCGATCGTTATTTAGAAGATTGAAAATATCCGCTCGTACAACCAGCTTTTGGTCTTCACCGATGTCAATATTGTACGATGCAGAAACGTCGATAGAATAGTAACTGCTGGTGCGGCCACGGGAACCTCGAGGCGCTGGCTCACCACCGGCAAAGAACGACTCAGAATCATAAGCTTGAGCAAACAGGTCTGTCGGATGATAACCAAAAGCATTAATCGGACGACCAGTCCAAAACTGGAGGTTAGCGCCAAGCGTTAAATCTTCAGTGACTGCATAAGCGCCGTACAGTTTTACCTGATGACGTCTGTCATTAGGCAAGTCACCATAAGCATTATCGAGCAGACCCGGCTGATCAAATAATGTTGTTAGCCCTGCGTCATCCTGACCGTTGTCAGAACGCACATAACCTTCGTTGTTACCCCAACTGTGTGACCATGTATATGCAGCGTTGAGCATCCATACGCCGTCCCATGCTCTTTGCCACATAAAATCGACTGCAGCATATTTACGAATAGAATCGGGATAGCCCAAATCTTCAGCAGATAGATCCATGTAGACTAACTCACCTTCTGCACCCGGCAATTCTGTAGTACCAATGCGCATATCAGAGTTAGGGTTAGTTAACACATACTGGTGGAACCCATCCCAGATATCAGATACGTCACCGTAGCCATTGGCTGCCGCCCATTCAATAACAGCTGCATCAATCGCCATATCTTCTATAGTGGTAGAAAGCTCACGATATGTACCTTGAATTGACATGCTCCATTCGTCGTTTAACTGGAATTGATAACCGGCGATAAATTCATCTGAGTACATAGAATCCAAGTTTTGATCTACGATTTCATCAGGAGATTTAGCTGTACCATCTGCGAATACATCATCGGGCTGTGTTTTTGCGCCCGTTAGATTCGGAATACCCAATGCTTCATCGGCAAAACCTTCAAACTCATAGTACTCTTGTGTGTAAGTTTCTGCGCCAGCAAGACGAATGTTCGTATTTGCGGCTATAGGTAGGTAGTATCTGCCATAGCTCGCCCATGCTTTGGTTTCTCCGTCACCAAACACATCCCAAACAGCCCCTAACCGAAGGCCCCACTGGTTGTCGAGTTTAGCGAAAGACTCACCATCAGCGTTAAAGTTTTCAAACGTATCGTTACGAAGGCCTGCGTTAATCACCAAGGTATCAGTAACCTGCCATTGGTCTTGAATATAAAAAGCAAAATTTTCCGAATCGAACTGTCCACCTACGTTATAATCACGGTAACGGACTTGATAAATTTCCTCGTTGGCTAGGTCGCTATCATCGACATAGTACAAATAGTATGCACCACCTGAGTTTATGGTATTGCTGTTTGAAGTAAGTTTTTCATAATCAACGCCAAACCGTACTGAGTGATCGCCCGCATACCAGTCTGCATCCAGTCGTATAACCTCACGTTCATCATCGCCTTGCTCTGCAGTGAAGTTAGCCCATGTATTTGTTGGAACGAACGCTGCTGTGCTGTCATAGCGATAATAAACGACCGGGTTGCCGTCTAGCTCACTTCTCACTGTTCTGTCTTGTTTGTTAATGCCATACTGAGCAGAGATTGAGAAGTCATCATTAATGATACTCGTCCATTTCGCCGTATAGTTCAAACCACCTTCATCTTCGTAGCCTACACGACCATCAGTGAACTCACCGCCGTCAACAGAGTCATAGGTGGTGATTTCTGTTGAGCGCTCATCAGAAAAAGCGGTGATTTCAAAAATATTATTTTCTGTAACGTACCAGTCTAGTTTGGCGACCCAAAATGCATCGTCATCTTTTTCAAAAAAGCCATTTTGTGTTACACCTTCACTGGTGTTCGTTTGGTCACTCACGTAATTATTTTCAGCTGAACGAGGGTTAAATAGTGCATAGAAGAACAACTTATCTTCTATCAAAGCACCGCTTGCCCAAACGTTAACGTCCCACTCGTCTATCTCATCGCGTGTATTGTCGATGCGATACAAACCGTTTTTGTTATTACGAGACGAATCTCGCTGTTCACGAAGTGCATCAGGCTCCCAGTAGAAGTTAGCACCAGCTTTGAACTCATTGGTACCACTTTTAGTTTTCGCATTAATAACACCACCAGTTACACGCCCAAACTCTGCTGAGTATCCACCTGTTTTTACCTCGAACGTTTCGTACATATCAAACGGTGGCTCGCTAGAACCCACACCAGTACGGAAATTGGTAATGTTTAGACCGTTAATGTAGTAGCCATTTTCACCAACCGATGCACCGCCAATTGAAGGCAAATCACCGAAGGCTGAGTCACCTTGCGTTGTACCTGGCGCTAATAGCGCTACAGAAGTTAGATTTCGAGGAACCGGAACTCGGTCCAGCGTAACGCTGTCTACAATGATACCGGTACTCGAGCTTGTTACATCAACCAAAGCGATAGTGGTGCCTGTAACTTCAATGCGCTCTACATCATCGCTAGTAAGACGCATATCTAAGTTTGTTTTGCCGCTAATCCCTACTCTCACAGATTCTTGAATTGTGGTGCGAAATCCATTCTTTTCTGCCGTAACTTTGTAGTTACCTGCTGGTAACAATGGAAAACGGAAATCACCTGATTCATCACTTTCAACGGAGCGAGTAAGCCCAGTTTCTAAGTTTTCGATGGTAATGGTAACGTTTGAAAGCGCGCTGCCATTCACTTGAACAGATGTTCCCTGAATTGATCCATTGGTGTTATTTGCTAAAGCTGGTGCAGCCGCACCAATTGACAGTGCAACTGCTAACGCAACTGCACTTCTCTTGATTTGATACATGTACGTATTCCCTGGTTAGTCATAATCTAGTGTTAAACTTTTTTAAAAAATCAATTAAGCAAACCTAAATCTTTGTATTTATTAAAGATAATAAATATTACCCAAAAGGATAATTGACTTACCAAAGAAAAATAATCAATGAATTTTTGCGCCCCTTGCGACGAAAGGAAGCTTTAGCGCGATAACACGTTGAACCCGTTCAAATATCAAGCTAAATATCTAATTTATATGCATTTTTATGAATATTAAAACTACTGCAAGTAGAAACCTAACTGCTTTCTCACAGACTCAGGTAACGCCGGCAGAGCGCTTTTCGGTAATAAAAAAGTCGCCATATTAAAAAAGTCCAAATAAATGCGGTTTGATTCGGTCGTTTTCTTAAGATAATGGTGGCCAGATGAACCGCCTGTACCTATTTTAGTGCCCAGCATCCGCTGAACCATCATTGCATGGCGGTAGCGCCAGATAGTTAGCTGTTCATCTATTTCGGTGAGCGCAGTGATAAGCTGAAATGGGAGATTAAAAATGGGTTCTTCCGAATATTGTTTTATAAATAAGGCTGAGAGCAGTGCCTTATGACTTAAACGGAATTTGTCTTCGCCTCTCAGCTTTTCGAACTTAGCTTCATCAAACAAGGCATCGAAGTTCTCCATAGTACCCTGGAGATCTTTGAGCTCCTGACGCCTTTCCGTCTCAGACAACATATCACTCGTTGAAATAGTGTGATGATCATCTTTCAACATTTCCTCTGCCGCATCTTTATAGTATTGCCAGAAGTCGAAGCCTTCTGTTTTTAAAAGCGGCATTCTCGACAGCCATTTATCAACAAGCTCAAACAAACTCGGCTTATTTTCTAGGTTTTCAAGCAGTGCTCTATCTTTATCAGTGAGGCGGTTATAAAAGCTTTGTTTGTCGAAGTCGATTCTAAAGTCACGTTTTAAGCCGAGAGAAATCTCTAAACGTTTGAACTGAATACTTTGGAAGCCGGATGCAGGTACGAGGTAATCTCTAAATGATAAAAATTGCTGTGGTGTCATCGTTTCCATGATGGCAATTTGGTCATTCATTAATTTTTGAATTTGTATGATTCGCTGTAAGCGATGTACAACTAACGTTAGCTGCTGATCTTTCACTGTTTCTTGATTGAAAGTATCTATGACGGCGTTTAATTCGTGGAGGACCTGCTTAAACCATAATTCGTAAACCTGGTGTACGATTATGAACAGCATCTCTTCATGGGCCACATCACCATATTTTTCACTCTGTAGATCTTGGGCACCCAGTATTTTGTCTAGCTGGAGATAATCGCCATAGTAGCAGGGCTCTATATTTTTTTTCATGTCGTTAATGCCTTATTGCCGTTATATAAGTCTGTAATTCTATCATCGTCACCTCGACATCCACAGAATACAAGCTATACATAATATGGATATACGGCTATGGGTTATGATGCGACATCATGTACGTATAAAAATGTGTCCATTTTGTTCGAGTGAACACTATGTTCTGAAATTCATGGTCGCAACGTAACTATAAAAGCCACTATTACGGCGCTAAACGTTAAATGGGGGAAAATCATGAAGCTAGATGACGATATCCACAACTACTATGAACACCTTGTATTGGAAAGAATTAGCAAGCTTGGAATTGATAAAACTAAAAGCCCAGATTACTTGGCTGACCTATGCTGCCTGGCTTTGAATCAAGTACCGCCTCGCTACATCCGATATGAAGTAGATATGGCATTTTATTTACCGCAAAGCGAGCGCAATCAAATGGAAATGAATGTGGAACATGCCATCAGCAAGGCACTGAAATACTTGGATGAGACCGAAAAAAATAAGATGCGTGAAAACACTGAAGAGTGATGTAATTTGGGTGGCGGGCCTCCAGCCACATCCCGGCACATGAGTCGTCTGCTGCGGCTGCTCCCTTCCAGGCCTGACCGAGTTCACAGAGTATCATTGCGGGAGGACCAAAAGCCCACCATAGAAAATTGCATTCAGCGCAGAATCATTCGCCCCTGCTTGAGTGCGGGGCGCATTATGACCATTTGGCTCAGAGTTTTCAACCCTTTATCTTAAATCTCTCTTCAGCAATAACGTTTGCGACACGGTTAGTGGCTGCTCCCTCTTGTTCTGAGCGAGCATAGATTTCTTTTAACGTTTCACCAATCTTCTCGATATGCGCCCGTAATGCTTCATTTGAACTCGATTCCATACGTTGATGGAAAATATCGATAACTCCACCCGCATTGATGACGTAATCTGGCGCATACAAGATGCCGCGTTGCTGAAGCAACTCGCCAATATCTTCGCGTGCAAGCTGATTATTAGCAGCTCCTGCAATCACTTTCGCTTTAATGGCCGGTAACGTTTGATCGTTTATTGCTGCACCTAATGCACAAGGCGCTAACACATCAACATCCAAGCTTAGAATTTCCTCTGGCGCCACTGCAGTTGCACCGAATTCAGCCACGGCTTTTTCTACCCCTTCCGGATAAATATCGGCAACATAGAGCTTAGCGCCATGCTCATGCAGGTGTTTAGCAAGTCGATAACCAACGTGCCCCATTCCCTGTATAGCCACACTTACACCATCAAGGCTTTGCTTTAAGCCATACTCTACCGTCGCTTTCAAACCTACAAATACGCCGTATGCCGTTGACGGGGCCGGATTTCCATCTGGTACTTCGCCGGCATAATGGTACTGAGCTTTGACACCCGCTATATAGTCCGATTCAGTCGCCATGGTTTGTAAATCGGTAACTGAAATACCTGAGTCTTCTGCGGTAAAATATTTTCCACCTAATGACTCTACAAACTTACCCATTGCCTTCATCATCTCAGGTGATTTTGTTTTTCGAGGGTCGCCGATAATGACTGATTTGCCGCCACCGAGCTCTAGGTTAGCCATTGCCGCCTTATAGGTCATTCCCTTAGATAATCTCAATACATCAGTTAGTGCTTCACTGCTGTTCACATAGGGCCACATACGGCAGCCACCAAGCGCTGGTCCTAAATTGGTGTTGTGTACAGCAATAATGGCACTCAAGCCCGCTTTTTCATCGTGATAAAACGCAACATGTTCATGATTATCGAACTCTGGGTGATCAAACACTGACATATATTCCCTATTAAAACTGTGGTGAGTTAAAGCCTACCCAATATAACGCTGTCACGAAAAGTACACGCTAACATATTGAGCTGATAAGAGAGTCTGATGATATTTTGCGATACACTCGTCGGCCTCGCGAAGATCATCAACATTTTGCCAAGTGTATCCGATTGTTCAGAGGACAGGCCTTGCAAAGTTTGTTAATGAAATTTACAAACTGAAACGCAATAGATTTGAATACAATTTTTCTAGGACAGCTATCCTAGAATTTTTTTTGATATATAATAAACATCATAAAAACGACGGAAGCAGTGTTAATGAAATTGGATAAATTTGACCGTGAAATTTTACGCGTTCTTCAACAAGACGCTACGGTGTCAATGGCTGATTTAAGCCAACGTGTTGGCTTGTCTCATACCCCATGCTGGAGACGAGTGAAGCGTATGGAAGCGGACGGCATTATTCTTGGTAAGGTCACATTATTAAACAGTAAAAAGCTTAACTTGGGTGTCTCTGTGTTTATCTATGTGACACTAAAAAATCACGATGGCGACTCGTTGACCGATTTCGAAAATGCTGTGCAAAACATTGATGAAATTGTGGAGTGCCATACCACCAGCGGTGAGAAGGATTACTTATTAAAAGTCATCGTCGAAAGTATCGAAGAATACGAATTTTTACTTAAGACAAAATTGACTCATCTGCCTTTGGTTGACCATATAAGCTCTACGTTTGCTCTGAAACAGGTTAAGAACACTACTGAGCTTCCAATCAAACGCCAATAACGCGAATAAGAGGGCCAGAGTAAATACTCTGCCCCCACTCAGTCATATTGCATCTATTTGCTTTTCTGGCTTTGCGTTATCAAAAGCACTCAACTCATTACAATTGCTCGCAATTTTGCTGATAAGAGGATAGCGATTCATATCTACATTAAAGCGCATCGCGTTATACACTTGCGGCACAAGACAAATATCAGCAAGCGTTACATCAAAATCAAAACAGTATTTACCGGCTTGAGTTTGAAGGCGCTTTTCAATTCCATCAAAACCAAGCGTGATCCAATGAGCCGCCCATCTTGCAACGTCATCTTGGCTTGCCTCAAAGTTTCCTTTTAGTGCATTTAGCACCCGAAGATTGCCTATTGGCTGAATATCACAAGCGATATCCTGCGCTAGCGCTCTGACTCTTGCTCTCTCTGTTCGGTGTTCTGGAATAAGTCGATACTCACTTTCATATCTCTCATCAAGGTATTCAATAATAGATAGCGACTGATTTAGGATAATATCTTCATCCTCGTCGACGAGGGTTGGCACCAAATGCGCAGGATTGAGACGGCTATACTCGCTGCTGTGCTGCTCACCACCATTATTTACAAGATGGATTGGCACATACTCGTATTCAACATCTTTTAAATTAAGCGCAATACGCACGCGATAAGACGCTGTTGAACGCCAGTAGCCGTAAAGTTTTATACTCATGGTATTAAAACACCTATTATTCATCACACAGTCATCACAGTGCTTAAATAATGTTGCGCCAGTCTGGCTAAACACTTCACTGTCTGAGCATGGGTTAGAAACATCGCGCCGAAATAACTAAAAATCGACCGCTTCAATGGAGGCATCACGCTATCTTGTCTCTGCATCAGACACGGACAGATAGCGTTGAAACTTCCTTTTGTTTATACAATTAGCTAAGAGGCTTTACCTGCTGCTCGATAGCGCCGAATACGGAATTGCCTTCTTTATCTAGCATTTCTATACGAATGCGATCGCCAAATTGCATAAACGGTGTTGAAGGCTTTCCGTCTCTAATTGTTTCAATCATACGCACCTCTGCAATGCATGAATATCCCACACCACCTTCGGCAATGGCTGAGCCATGATCAGTACCTTGCTTATTTGACACTGTTCCTGAGCCAATTATCGCTCCCGCGCCGAGGTTTCTGCTTTTTGCTGCATGAGCAACGAGTTGTCCAAAATCGAAGGTCATGTCTTGTCCGGCTTCAGGTTTTCCAAACAACTCGCCGTTATAAGTAGAACGCAAAGGTAAATGCACTTTACTCTCTTTCCACGCATCGCCCAGTTCATCTGGTGTTACCGCTACGGGTGAAAAGCTTGATGCAGGCTTCGACTGAAAAAAGCCAAAGCCCTTCGCAAGCTCGCCAGGGATCAACCCCCTAAGCGACACATCGTTAACTAACATAATAAGGCGAATCTGTTCTGAGGCTTGCTCAGGCGTGCAGGCCATAGGCACGTCATCGGTGACCACTGCAACTTCACCTTCAAAGTCAATGCCCCAATCATCGCTAGGCAAAATAATGTCGTCTCTGGGTCCAATAAAATCATCTGACCCACCTTGATACATTAATGGGTCCGTCCAAAAGCTTTCAGGCATTTCTGCATTGCGCGCTTTCCTTACTAATTCCACGTGATTAACATATGCGCTGCCGTCGGCCCATTGATACGCTCTAGGTAATGGCGATTCACAGCGGGATTCATCAAACGGAACACTCTCACAGGTATTGTCATTAAGCGCTTGATACTTCATCTGTAATAGAGGCGCTATTTCTTTCCAGTTATCCAATGCATCTTGCATGGTTTTCGCTATGTCTTGCGCACTGCACGCTCGAGAAAGATCTTTCGACACCACCATAAGGCAGCCGTCTCGGGTTTCATTTTTATAGGTGGCTAGTTTCATTTTATTTTCCTCGAAGAGTTTCGATCGCTTGGCTTTACGCTAGTTCATCATTCGGGACTTACCCAGTCGGAAGATAAAAACAGCTTTACGGTGCCAATTAGTCATTACATTTACGTAAACATAGTTATGCCATTAGTTGACATAGATTGAGAAGCGTTCAAGGAATGAAGTTTTATTTCGCTGTAATAAAGGGTGTACGCAGTGAACGAGCGTAGGGCAGAAATAGCCATAACAGGCAGGCGCTGCACAGGATGTAAATTTTTCGTAACAGGAAAACCATGCGGTAATAAAGGTCTCTTAGCGAGGGACAGTAGCGCTTTATTCAGTGTATTATTTAAGCACCAAATAAAGCGCGTTACTTGTCAAACTCAGAGTTTTACTGTGGCTTTGTTTATCCCGTACTCTCGCAGTTTATTAGCAATAGCGGTATGACTTAAACCCAGTTTTTTAGCCAACTGTCGGGTGCTTGGATAAGACGGATACAGTCGCTTCAATAAGTCTTTCTCAAATTTTTTCACCTCTTCGTCTAATGTCCCCTCAAAGTTTTCATCAATGTAGGTAACACTTGGGGCGCAGCTTGGAAGCTGTATATCTTCTTTAGTAATTTCTTTTCCATCGAGCAGTGACAAAGCGCGATACAACGCGTTTTGCAACTGCCTCACGTTGCCTGGCCATGGATACTGCTGAAGAAAGTCTACACACGACTTGCTGAGCTTAGCGGGACGTCGTCCCAATTTGGTGCTGTGTTGAACTATGAAAGATTCGGCCAGCGGAACAATATCTTGCCTGCGGTCTTTCAAAGACGGCATAACAAGACTGAGTACATTAAGACGATAATATAACTCCTTTCTAAACCTACCTTCCTCCACCAGTTGTCCAAGATCACGGCACGTTGTGCAAATAAACCGAACGTCTACTTTAACGGGCTCTGAGTCTCCTACTCTTCTGAACTCGCCATCTTCTAAGACCCGCAATAGCTTCGCCTGCAACTGAGCAGACATGTCGGCTATCTCGTCGAGTAAAAGCGTCCCGCCTTTAGCTTGTTCTAGTAAACCTATTTTTGCATTAGGCTGGTTAAAGGCTCCCGCGGCGTACCCAAACAATTCTGTCTCAGCCACACTATCAGGTAACGAGGCGCAGTTTAATGCTAAAAATGCCCCCTCACTGCGACGACTCGACTGATGACAGGCCCGGGCAATCATTTCTTTCCCCGTGCCGGTTTCCCCAAAAATTAATACCGGGGCGTCAAGGTCAGCAATTCGCTTCGCCTCATGCACGACACGCTTCATAAGCGGTGATTGCGCAACGAAACGGTCGAAGCTGTCTGTCGGAGACTGGTGAAACGCGGTAAACTGTTGACCCAATCGCATTTCTGATTTCAATATGACAACGGCGCCTGCCATGATCATATTTTGCTCGCCATCGGGGACCGTAATTGGCAGCATATCAGCGAGGTAATCCTGTTGGATAAATTTGACTTTTGAAGACTGGGGACCAGGAGATTTGCCATCCATCCACTTAGTAAAATTAAAGCCCTTCACAACTTCGCTTATTTCTGTGCCCTCAATATCACTGTAGGGAATTTCAAGACCTGCACACACGGCCTCGTTACACAGCAAAATGTTACCTTTGGCGTCAATAGAGAAGACAGGATCAGGCAAAGTTCGTAAAATCGCAGAAAGCTGATTTTTCTCTCGCTCACCGGGCATGAATAGCGTTGTTTTGACATCATCAATCCCATCTATTCGCCTAATTTGAGGCATAAGGTGCTGGAAATCGGCAAATTCAATATTGGGAAAATTGAGGAAAATTTTTCCCACTGGGTCAATCTCAATACCGCGCAAATCGATTTCTTTATTGACGAGAATATCTAATACATCTTGTGTTATTCCAAGACGGTCCTGACAGCTTATTTCTAGACGCATAGAGTGTTACAGCTACTTTGTAAACATATATGTACAGAGTATCATACTTTTACAAAAATATAACAAGAAAAATGTTACAGAAGTTTAAAAATTGGAGGTCGTGATAGACAGATTTTAGAAACACGCTGAAATGCGTGTCATCGCACAGCGGGAGTAAAGAAGCCGCAATCAACATGCGGCATCCTATACAAAACACATTTCGTTAACAATATCGTTAACTTGCTTTTTTCTCTTTCGGAGGGAAAAGTGGGGAAAACAAACCGAGAGATTTGGCCTTTTCTACAAGTGCCATTATATCCATTTCGGCAAGCTCAAATAGGTAATCGAATTCTTGTAGCACGTAATACAGTGGTTGCATTATATCAATGCGATACGGTGTGCGAAGCGCATCAATTGCTGTAAGGGGGTTGCGCAAGGGCGTATCACTATCTAAAGCATAGATTGTCTCACCCGGTGAAGATAAGATCCCACCGCCATATATTTTTAGTTCATCTTTGGCTCTCACTAAACCAAACTCTACGGTGAACCAATAAAGACGGGCTAAGTAAACTCTGTCTTCTTTACTTGCAGCAAGACCTAACTTTCCATAAGTGTGGGTAAAATGAGCAAACGCAGGGTTCGTTAATAGCGGGCAATGGCCAAATACTTCATGAAAAATATCGGGTTCTTGCAGATAATCAAACTCTTCTCTCGTACGAATAAAGGTTGCAACAGGAAACTGTTTATTCGCCAGCAACCGAAAAAACTCACCGAAGTTGATCAATGCCGGAACTTCCGCGGTTTGCCAACCCGTTTTTTCCAATAAAACTTTGTTGATATCGGGCAATTGAGGGATGGCCTTTTCGTCGAGTTTGAGCAATTCAAGCCCATCCAGATACTCCTGGCACGCTCTTTCCCTCACTAACGGAATTTGTCTTGCGTAGAGCTCTGACCAAATTTGATTCTCTTCTTCTGACCAATGAATGATGCCATTGTCATCAGATTGTCTCGACTGGTATTGCGTAGCTTTTGGCATAACTTCTAAAACCAACACGTGTTCAAAAAACTTACCTATTAGTGTAATGAAATTCGCGACGGCGAAAAGCAGCGGACCCAATGAGCCGTATTATTTAGCTGTAACAAGAGTTTTACAATGCTTGTAGAAGGTATTGTTTTAAATACTAAAAAGCCGCTTTAAAGAAGCGGCTTGGATGTGTCTATCTGTTGGTATCACGTGCTTGTTAGAGACGACTAATTTCTTTGTTGAGCTGATATTCACGAGAAGTCACATATGTTTCCATTTTGCGAAGACGCACTTCAGCTTTCTCGAAACGATTGCGAATATCGTGAAACGCTTGTTTAGGTGGCTCTCCAGCCTGCCAAACTTTAGTTTTTACCTCTACCTTCGCACTTTTTACCTGGCCCGCATTGGGATTTGTCCAACCTTTACCCTTCGAAAAAACAGGAGAAGGGGTATTGTCTTTCAATCCAGCAGGTTTTTTATCAAGAATAAACCAAGCGGCAATATACGCGACGAAGATGAAAGGGCCTGCGAGTAAAAAGAACCCAGTAACAACCAATATTCTCACTAACCACGTTTCTAAACCAAAGTATTCTGCAATTCCTGAACACACCCCGGCTATTCGTGCGTTGTCTGGGTTACGATAGAGCTGCTTACCATTTCTCATGCTCTATTCCTCCACTCAGGTGCCTCACTATCCAAAATCGCTTCTAGCGTTTCAATCCGTTCGCTCATCTTTTCTGCTTTTTCAGCTAAGTCTTGTAAAGCTGCATGCTCTTCTGCACTTAGCCCTTGATTAACTTGCTTTTTACTACGGTAATGCAAAATAAGCCAAATGGGAGCAACAAATATTGAGAACACCACAAGGGGCATGACCAACACTGCTATTGTACCTTCATCCATCTCAATCTCTCCTACAAACTCTGATGTCATAACCCTCCTTCAATAGGAACATCGGGAGGGTCCACCTTATTTATTATTCTGATTTTTCGGTGCTTTTATTCGCACCTTTAACCTTCGCTTTAAGCGCGGCAAGTTCGTCTTCTACTTTGTCGCTTGCTTCAAGCTCAGCGAACTCATCTTGCAGTGTCTTCTTACCTAAATCGTAAGCGTCAACTTGAGACTCAAGGTCATCAATTTTACGTTCGTATTGCTCAAAGCGCCCCATCGCACTATCTACTTTAGTGCTATCCAGCGTCTTTTTCACTTCAAGTCGTGAACTGGCTGTCTTCTGGCGCATGATAATCGTTTTTTGACGACTTTTAGCATCAGCAAGCTTTTCTTGAAGTTGGCCAATTTCATCCTGAAGTTTGCTGATCTGTTCTTCAACAATCGCCAACTCTTTACTCAATACCTCAGCAGCTTCTGCAGATTTTTTCTTTTCTTGCAGTGCAGCGCGGGCTAGGTCTTCCCTGTCTTTACTCAAAGCAAGCTCGGCTTTTGCTTCCCAATCGCTTGCGTCGCTTTCATACTTTGCAATTTGATTAACGATTTCCTTTTTATTGGCCAAGGTCTTTGCAGATGCAGAGCGCACTTCAACCAATGTGTCTTCCATTTCCTGAATGATTAGTCTAACCATTTTCTCAGGATCTTCTGCCTTGTCTAAAAGCGCATTAATATTTGAATTCACAATATCTGTAAAACGCGAGAAGATACCCATAATAATTACCTCTTGCTAAAAATAGTCAGTGTTAAAAACACCACTCTTGATAAATAGATTACTCTTGGTATAGGTAGTATTCAATATACTTGCCAACTTTACACTTCGGCTAACCTGCTATTTTTAATAGCTTTTTCACACTTTCAAATAATACTCGTTTCTCAACATGTTTTGCACTACACTATTAATTGGTCGAAATGACTAACTTTTGAGGGATTTAATGAGTAGGTACCGACAACAGGATAATTTGCTAGGTCAAGCGAATAGTTTTTTAGAAGTACTAGAGCAAATATCACAGATAGCTCCGCTTGATAAACCTGTGCTGGTCATTGGTGAGCGTGGAACGGGCAAAGAGCTGATCGCAGCACGTCTACACTTCTTATCGAAACGCTGGGACCAAAACTATATTAAGCTCAATTGCGCTGCGTTAAACGAAAGCCTTCTTGAGAGCGAACTCTTCGGTTACGAGGCGGGCGCATTTACCGGTGCAGCTAAACGTCGAGAAGGTCGATTCGAAGTGGCGCACAACGGCACCCTCTTTCTAGACGAACTGGCCAATACGTCGGGCCTTATACAAGAAAAACTTCTACGTGTAGTGGAATACGGTGAGTTTGAGCGTGTAGGTGGCAGCAAATCCGTTAAAACAGATGTCCGCCTTATTGCAGCGACAAATGAAGATTTGCCTGCGCTTGCCGAGGCAGGCGAGTTTCGCGCTGATCTACTCGACAGGCTAGCCTTTGACGTAATCACTATTCCCCCACTTCGCGAGCGTCGCGAAGACATCATGATGCTTGCAGAAAATTTTGCTATCAACATGGCCCGTGAAATGGAAATGGAGTTGTTTAGCGGTTTTACGGAAAAAGCAAAACGTACGCTTTTAGATTACGACTGGCCAGGTAATATCCGAGAGCTTAAGAATGTCGTTGAGCGTGCGGTCTACAGAACGAACAACCCTCATCTACCTGTACATGAAATTATTCTGGACCCATTTGAATCGGCATTCCGTCCAAAAGGCAGAATCAAAACCAATGACAGAGCGAATAACTCGGATTCACCTCAGCCGCCTATTCAAAAGGATGTCACTTCGACGAACGATGCTGCTGAAATCGCTGACGCCCCCAGCTTGAGGCCAAATAATCAGCAAGAAACAATAGAATATCCCATAGATTTGAAAGAACGCTCTCAACAATATGAGATAGATATGATAAAAAAGGCTTTGGCTGACAGTCAGTTTAATCAAAAGAAAACCGCTGAAAAATTAAGCCTGACATACCATCAGCTACGAGGCTATCTCAAGAAATATAACTTACTTGATTCTTCCGCTGAAAACGTTGAGGCGTAGAGCATGTCCCATGGTTTAGTAAAGCGTCTGTCATTGTGTTTATGTTCAGCGCTTCTTGTTGCATCCTGTGCAAAACAGAATAAACAGGCGTTTTACAATACGGGCATTATTTACTGCTCGGAAAGCAATCCAGTGACGTTTAACCCTCAGCTAGATACGTCAAGTACAACATCAGATGCCTCTTCTCACCAGCTCTACGATAGGTTACTGGATTTTGATCCTGAGTCAGGCCGCATAGTGCCAAGCTTAGCAAGTAGCTGGTTAGTGTCTGACGACGGGCTGACTTACGCCTTTCAGCTGAGAAAAGATGTGTGGTTTCACACAACTAAATACTTTACGCCTTCAAGAAATTTCAACGCTGATGACGTCATTTTCAGTATAGACAGGTGGAGACTGACTTCTCATCCCTATCATTATATCTCAGGTGGTCGCTATCCCTACTTTGAGAGTATAGGGCTAGCTCAAAATATTGCGGCAGTAGAACGCATAAATGGTTATCGTGTAGAAATCACGTTGAAACGCAGAGACAGCTCTTTTTTGGCCAATCTAGCCACTGATTTTGCTGTGATACTTTCAGAGGAATACGCGACTCAGCTATCCCAAGCCGGAACGCCAAGTAAAATTGACGAACTCCCTATTGGCACCGGCCCGTTTAAATTTGAGAGCTATAGAAAAGACCATTTCATAAAATACCGTCGACATGACAACTACTGGCGTTCATCGTTATCAACAGCTGAAGATGACACGGCGCCTCCCGATAATAATAGAGAAAGTGAAGTACGTGTAGACGACCAAAACCAAGCATTCGGTAACAATACACCAAACGATGGCGAACAAACGACCGTCGAACAGCTCATCTTTGATATTACGCCGCGAAGCTCGCTTAGGTTGGCTAAATTAATGACTGGTGAGTGTGATGCCACCGCTTTTCCTGCACAAACTGAGCTTGAAGTTATTCGTGCAAAAGACGACCTTATATTGGCAGAGAAACCGGGATTAAACATCGGTTTTTGGGCTTTCAATACCCAACGCCCACCTTTCGACAATCCTGATGTAAGACGGGCACTAGCGGCGGCTATCGATAAAAACACCTTGTTAGAGGCCGTGTATTTTGATAGCGCTATTCGGGCTAAAACACTGCTACCGGCGGCAAGTTGGGCGTTTCAAAATGACGCCGATGATACTGCTTACAATCCTGTACTCGCGCGCAAACTGCTTGCCGATGCTGGGATTGAAACTGGGTTTTCAATGACAATTTGGGCCATGCCCGTAGAGCGAGCCTACAATCCGAATGCAACCAAAATGGCTGAGCTGATTCAGCGATACTTGCGGGACGTGGGCGTAGAGGCAACTATTGTGAGCTATGATTGGACCACGTTCAGGAGACACTTGCGAGAGGGCTTACACGACTCTGTACTAATAGGTTGGTCTGCCGACAACGGTGACCCTGATAACTTTTACCGCCCTTTGTTGAGTTGCGGCGCGATCCCTTCTGGAACTAACAGAGCCATGTGGTGTAATCAGGATTATGATAGATTAATAAACGATGCCCTTGAGACTGACGACATTGAAGCACGTAAGGCCATTTACCGACAAGTAAACCGACTACTGTATGAACGTCTGCCTTTGGTTCCCATTGCGCATGCCTATCGCTATCAGGCATATAGAACTGAATTAGAAGGTATAAAGATAAACCCCTTTGGCGGCGTACGCTTTGGTGGAGTAAAAAAAGCACTGTGACTCAAATTCTTGTTAGATACTGCACTTTATTAATATTAACGCTCCTTGTGTTGACGATTATTTCGTTCTCATTAGCTTACCTGTTTCCCGGTGACGTTTTAGAAAACTTAACAGGCTTGGTACCGCAAAATGATATTCAGCGAGCGGCGCTGGAAAAACAATTTAAGTTAGATCAATCCTATGTGCATCAGTTTGTCTACTATGTGAGCAATTTATTGACGGGGGAATGGGGATACAGTTTTACTTCCGGCCTTCCCCTGAGAGAAGAAGTAGGCATAGCTATGCCTGCCACAATAGAATTAGCAACGTACGCGATGCTAATGGCGTTATTTATTGGCATACCGCTAGGTTACTATGCGGGCATTCGTTGTTACTCAACGTCAGATTATGCGATTAACAGCGCAAGTATTACGATTTATTCTTTCCCTGTGTTTTGGTTTGCGTTATTGCTTATCCTAATATTCAGTTTACAACTAGACGTAGCGCCTTTATCTGGCCGTATCAGTTTGCTATATCATATCGAGCCTGTATCGGGCTTTATTCTTATCGATATATTGCTGGCAGACACAGAAAACAAATCGCTAGCATTGAAAGACGCGCTATCACATTTAGCATTACCTACCTTTGCAATTGGCGCAATTGCGACAGCCTCGATGGCTAGAATGGCAAGACGCTCTGTTATAGATGTAAAACACCGTCCGTATATCGCAGCGGCGATCTCTAGAGGTCTTTCAAGTTGGCAGATATTTTTTCGGCATATTTTGCGGAATGCATTGCTTCCCATCTTGCCGTTAATGGCAATTCAAATTACCACGCTAATAACTAACGCCATGATTGTAGAGACCTTATTTTCCTGGCCCGGTATTGGTAATTGGCTTATTCAAGCGATATATCAGCGGGACTACCCCGCCCTAAGAATTGGAATGATGGCGGTTTCAACCGTAGTTATTACGTTAACAATCCTTGTTGATTTGTTTAATCGTGTCATTGATCCCAGCAGAGAGAAATACGAACGTGCCGCAGTTTAGTCTATACGACGAAGAGTTTCATCCGTCTCCGTGGCAACGGACTTGGGCGTCATTTAGGGCAAGCCATATATCAATGCTAGGCTTGATCATGCTGGCCCTTTTTGTGGTATTCGCGCTGTTCGCCCCGATTATCACCCCCTATGATGCATTAGAGCAAAACATTGATGGTCTGCTGATACCACCTAGCTGGATGGCTAATGGCTCTATTTCATATCTCTTTGGTACCGACGCACTAGGCCGTGATTTATTTACCCGGATCATTTATGGCTGTCGTGTAACACTAGGGTCAGCCTTTATTACCGTTGTACTTGCCATGTTAGTCGGTGTGAGCCTGGGGGCTTTTGCCGGTATGCTTCGCGGCGTGCGATCTAGCGTAGCAAATCACCTTTTAGATGCATTAATGGCTATTCCAACATTACTTATCGCCATTATCATTGTGGCAATCCTCGGGACAGGCCTAGTCAATAGTATGTGGGCAATTACCCTAGCTCTTATTCCCCAGTTTGTTCATCATACCCGTAGCTTTGTACGCGGTGAGATGAAAAAAGAATACATCATAGCGTCAAAACTAGATGGGGCGAGCAAATGGCAGCTATTCGTGCACTCTATTCTACCCAATATGACTGAGATGTTAGTGGTACAAGGTACGCTTGCGCTTTCCATTGCGGTTATCGACATTTCCGCGTTGGGGTTCCTCAATTTAGGCGCTCAATCGCCCCTTCCTGAATTAGGTGTAATTCTGGCCGATGGTTTAGATGTCACTTATTTGGCCCCATGGAACGTGGCTGTTCCGGGTATGGCAGTATTTTTCATGGTCTTATCAATTAACATTGTGGGCGATGGATTACGTTCTGCACTGAGAAAAAGAGTGAGTTATTAATATGCCAATGCTTGATATTAAAAATCTCACGCTGGAAATGCAGAGCAGTGAAGGCATGATAAAAGCACTAGACAAAGTGAATTTATCTGTAAGTAGCGGCGAAATTCGTGCATTAGTGGGAGAGTCTGGCTCAGGTAAAAGCCTAATTGTGTCTGCGATTTGTGGCGCTCTCCCCAATCAGTGGCATTTGACTGCAGATAGAATGAGTTGGAATGGTGAAAACCTTTTGGGGATGTCATCACAACAGCGCCGTGAAGTGATGCGACGTGAAATTGCCGTGGTGTTTCAGAACCCGCAGTCGAGTCTAGATCCCTCAGCCACCCTCGGAGAGCAGTTAGAAGAGAGTATCCCAGACGAATTTGTAGAAGGCAGCTGGTTCTGGCAGAGAGCACAGCATCGTAAAAAAATCGCCATTAGTACCGTTCACAAAGTAGGGATTAAGCACCACAAACATTACTTAAGTGCATTCCCACACCAAATTCCAGCGGATATAGGCCAGAAATTTATGATAGCCATGGCATTAGTATCGCAGCCGAAGTTACTTATTGCTGACGATCCTACCCGCGGTATGGAACCCACAACCAAGACTCAGATTTTGAAGCTTTTTACTCGCTTGAATCAAACCCGTTCACTGTCGATATTATTCGTAAGCCATGACTTATTGGCCATAGCCAGTATGTCGCATTCTATGACGGTACTCTACGCCGGCCAGACTGTTGAATCGGGAAAAATGAAACATATTAAAAAGCGCCCGCTTCACCCTTACACAAAAGCGCTACTCGACAGCGCACCAAGTTTCAGAAAAGACTTACCCCCAAAATCGCTTTTACCGACATTAAGCGGCTCTATTCCAACGCTTCAGCATTTACCGATTGGCTGTAGATTAGGTCCTCGCTGTCCTCGGGCACAGCGAGCATGTGTTCAAACACCGGCCGTACGAAAAATTCATGACCACAGCTACAGCTGTCACTTCCCATTACATATGGAGAAACTGTAATGGATATTATGGAGGTCAGAAACCTCACGTTTATTCACAATGAAAAGAAACGTTGGTTAAAACGCCCAGAAGTATTTCAGCTTGGTCCTGTGAATCTAAGCGTTAAGCGAGGAGAAACTATCGCTATTATTGGTGAAAACCGCTCTGGTAAATCACTGCTTGCTAAACTTTTGGTTGGCGCATTACCTGCCGATGCGGGTGAAATCGAAATTAATACCCACAAGTATTTAGCGAAGTATCAGTCAAAAGATAATAAGCAAAAACGCACTCACGATATCCGGATGATCCTTCAGCACAGCAGCGAATCTATGAATCCTGCTGTACCGGTAGGAAAAATTTTAGATGAGCCACTGCGATTAAACACGGGGCTTTCCGAAGCGGAACGTAAGCCAATCATTGAAGACATGTTGGTCAAAGTTGGCCTCTTAAGGGAGCATTACTATTTCTATCGCCATATGCTTTCGGATGGACAACAGCAAAGGGTCGCTCTTGCCAGAGCTATCGTACTAAAACCCAAAGTGTTAGTGGCCGATGAACCATTTGCTGCGCTAGACCCCTCAATTCGCTCTCAAACGGTCAACTTGATTTTACAACTTCAACAAGAGCTCGGTTTGGCTTTTGTATTTATCAGTCACAACCTCGGTATTGTAAGACATATCGCAGATAAGGTTATTGTGATGGAAAACGGAGAAATTGTAGAAGAAGGAAAAACAGAAACTATTTTCAGATGGCCGCAGCATACGTGTACGAAGAAGCTGGTCACGGCCTATCAATCGCTTGTCCCTCAGCACACTATTCGATAGTACGCCATCGCGTTGAAAAGCTCAGATGCCCCTTTTTAAAAAAGGGGCATCTCACCTCTCATTGAACTGAGTGCTGTTCACCCAACCAAAGCCAGCAGGATCCCTGCCGCTACAGCACTTCCTAATACACCGGCCACATTCGGGCCCATTGCATGCATTAGTAAAAAGTTGTGCGGGTTGGCCTCTAAACCAACTTTATTCACTACACGTGCGGCCATAGGCACCGCAGAGACGCCAGCCGCGCCAATAAGTGGATTAATGCTACCGCCTGACAGCTTACTCATCAACTTAGCCATTAGCACACCTGCTGCTGTACCTATGCCAAATGCTATGGCACCCAATCCAAGAATACCCAGGGTTTCCACTGTCAAGAATGCCTCTGCTGACAGCTTAGAGCCAACCGCCAAACCCAAAAATATGGTAACGGTGTTAATAAGCTCGTTTTGCGCCGTTTTGCTGAGTCGGTCGACGACACCACACTCTTTCATTAAATTTCCAAAGCAAAACATACCAACAAGAGGCGTTGCGGCGGGCAAAAACAAAATAGTCATAAACAAAACCGCAAGGGGAAATATAATTTTTTCACGCTTAGACACCGGACGTAGTTGTGCCATCGTTATCTCGCGCTCCGCTTTGCTGGTCAAAGCTTTCATTATTGGAGGTTGGATAATAGGTACCAATGCCATATATGAATAGGCGGCTACAGCAATAGCCCCAAGCAAATCTGGCGCAAGTCGCGACGCTAAGAAAATTGCCGTCGGTCCATCTGCACCACCGATAATGGCTATAGCACTCGCATCTTTGAGCGTGAACTCAAATCCAGGGATGAGGTTTAACGCAATTGCTCCGAACAATGTCGCAAAAATCCCGAACTGCGCAGCAGCCCCAAGTAGCAACATCTTTGGGTTTGCTATTAATGCGCTAAAGTCCGTCATAGCCCCCACCCCCATAAAAATGAGCAGCGGGAATACGCCTGTATCAATACCTATTTTGTAAATGTAGTGCAGTAAGCCACCCGCTTCCGAAAACCCTGCGATAGGGATGTTGGTTAGCAGTGCACCAAAACCAATGGGCAGTAAAAGCAATGGCTCAAACTTTTTAACAATAGCCAAGTACAAAAGACCAAAGCCCACTGCCATCATGATCAACTGGCCTGCTTCAAAATGCGCAAGCGCGGTACTATCCCAAAGTACCATTAACTTATCCATGCTTTACCCCAATATAATCAGAGGTTGGCCACTTGCGACGGCATCACCTTCACCCACTTTAATCTCAGAGACCGTTCCGGTGAATGCCGAGCGGATCTCTGTCTCCATTTTCATAGCTTCAAGGATAATCACCACATCACCTTCTGACACACTGTCACCATTTCTCACTAATACTTTGAAGACATTGCCCGCTAGGGGGGCATCAATGGAATGAGAAGAGCCAGCAACTAACGGAGCTTTATCATCACTCGCTTGGGCTTGGGGTGCGCTAGCAGGTGTAACGCTTGTTAAGCTCCCAGAGGGAGCCACTTCTACTCGATAAACCTTGCCATCTACGTTGACGTCATAAATCTCTGACGTGGATGAGGTTTGTGAGTTTGATTTAGCGTCAACAGGCTTCGGTGCACTTGCACTGAGTGTATTTTGCGCGCCAGGTGCAGGTTCGAAGGCATCTGGATTGCCGCGATTTTCAATAAACTTAAGGCCTATTTGTGGAAATAGCGCGTAAGTAAGTACATCATCAATCTTATGCTCTGACAGAGTTAGCTGCTTTTTCTCTGCTAAAGCATCAAGCTCCTTGCTTAGCGTATCGAGTTCTGGCGCAATATTATCAGCCGGACGACAGGTGATTGGCGCAGCCCCATCAAGTACGCGTTCTTGCAATGCTTTGTTCACGGGAGCGGCAGTAGCACCGTATTCACCTTTTAGTACGCCAGCCGTTTCTTTTGTAATGCTTTTGTAACGTTCACCCATTAACACGTTCAGTACAGATTGCGTGCCGACAATTTGTGACGTTGGCGTGACAAGCGGAATAAAGCCCAAATCTTCACGTACTCTAGGAATTTCTTTTAATACTTCTTCGAACTTATCTTCAGCACCTTGCTCTTTAAGCTGACTTTCCATGTTGGTCAGCATTCCCCCCGGAACTTGCGCTAGCAAAATGCGTGCGTCTATGCCTTTAAGACTGCCTTCGAACTGGCTGTACTTCTTTCTTACTTCTCTGAAATAGCTTGCAATCTCTTCAAGTTCAGGCAGTGAAATGCCCGTATCGCGCTCAGTACCCTCTACAATAGACACCATGGTTTCAGTTGCGCTGTGGCCATACGTCATGCTCATAGAAGAGATAGCCGTGTCCAGCATATCAATACCGGCATCGATAGCTTTTTGATACGTCGCCGTACTTAATCCTGTTGTTGCATGGCACTGCATGGCGATAGGCACATCAACCGTTTCTTTTAAACCACTAATTAATGCCTCGCATTCATAAGGCTTTAAAAGCCCAGCCATGTCTTTAATGCAAATAGAGTGGACGCCTAAATCTTCAAGTTGTTTCGCCATTTCAAGCCATAGCTTAAGGTTGTGCACAGGGCTCACCGTGTAAGAAATGGTCCCTTGCGCGTGAGCGCCACTCTCTATGGTCGCTTTAATTGCGGTTTTCAAATTTCTAATGTCATTCATGGCATCAAAAATTCTAAACACGTCAACGCCACTTTCGTGAGCCCGCTCAACGAAGCGCGTTACTACATCATCGGCGTAATGGCGATACCCCAAGAGATTCTGCCCGCGAAGGAGCATTTGCTGTTTGGTATTGGGCATTGCTGCCTTCAGTTTTCGAATGCGTTCCCAGGGATCTTCGCCCAAGTAACGAATGCACGCATCAAAAGTCGCTCCTCCCCAAGACTCTACCGACCAAAAGCCAGCTTTATCGAGTTTTTCCGCTATGGGAAGCATATCTTCAATACGCATACGCGTGGCAAGAAGCGATTGGTGGGCATCACGCAGGACCAGCTCAGTAAGGGCCAGAGGCTTTGACATGGTAACTCCTGATTAGGCTTAATTTTTTGAATTATGACGATGGGTATGAATGGCTGCGGAAATAGCTGCGATAACATTTCCGTCTATTCCTGGTTGTACCGCTTGGTGGTTTCGTTTTACGTTCGCCGCGGGTTCTTCTATTTCACCAGGGAACGCTTCGCAGAAGCGTGCGATGAGGTGAATGCCAACAATAAGAAGCCCTAAAAACGAAAAAACAAATAGCATCCCTATAAGCATGAGAGAGCCGGCTTCTACAAGCAAGCTAGCGACGGATTCCGAATTCATATTCAATCCTGTTGTTATTTTGTACCTGAATAAGTATCACGTGGATTTTTAAAACACAATAAACCAGCATAAAAAACCAATTAAAATCGTATAAAACCAATCACAATGAAACTTAATGCACTATTTTTTAATAACTTTGCAATACTAGAATCTCGACGAAATTAGATCAGGATTCGCAAATTCCAGCCAGAGTTGCTCATATCTATTGAAATAACAGGTTTTAATGCAAGCCGATATTCTCGGTAAAGTCACTGTCTAGCTGTTTAGCGAAATCTTTCGCGTGCATTGCGACTAATACACGTCCGCATAAATAATACAAAGAACAAAGATGTGGGACTGTGAACGACCCATGACGTAATTGGGTATCGAAGAGTAGCGTTTATCGGGATATTTCGATAAAAATGAAAAAGCCCACCGTAAAGGTGGGCTTTTCAATGTGGCGCGTGTGGAAGGATTCGAACCTCCGACCGCCTGGTTCGTAGCCAGGTACTCTATCCAGCTGAGCTACACACGCGTTAACTTGTATACTTTCGAATTTTACTCCGAAAGGTGACGCTTTAAATAGATGGCGCGTGTGGAAGGATTCGAACCTCCGACCGCCTGGTTCGTAGCCAGGTACTCTATCCAGCTGAGCTACACACGCGCAAAAACTTGTTGTCGACCGTCACTATCAACGAATAATAATGGCGGAGAGGGAGGGATTCGAACCCTCGATACGCGTAATGCGTATGGTTCCTTAGCAGGGAACTGGTTTCAGCCACTCACCCACCTCTCCTTGACTGCGGGGTGCATTTTACGGATTCGTTGGCGTGAGTCAAACCTTTTTTATAAAGAAATTGTTTGCCCGCTGTCATTTTAAACGATTCGAGCAAAAAACCAGTAATATGTTCACAATACAAGCAATTAAACAAAAGACTCGCTATTTTTTATTAGTTCTCTCACAAGCACCTGAGAAAAGATTTAAGCAACGTCACATGAAGTATAGCTAAAAAAGCACGTTCTATTTGTTTTTATCGTGATGACTTCATTTACGCAATAAAAGCGTAAAACAAAAAAGGCCAGCGTAAGCTGACCTTTCCCTGCAAAGTATATAATGCAATTATTCCGCTGAACCTGGCTGACCGCCCTTTTCTGCTTGAATGCGCATATATATTTCTTCACGGTGCACAGAGACTTCTTTTGGTGCATTAACACCGATACGTACCTGATTCCCTTTTACACCCAGAACGGTGACGGTTACATCATCACCAACCATAAGCGTTTCACCAACTCGACGAGTCAAAATAAGCATTCTCTTGCTCCTGTTCCTTAATACTGAACGTCATCCCTAAGATTTGCAGACCCATCGGCACGACCCGACGGGAGCGACAGTGATTCCATGTTTCCGCGTCACTTCAAAAACTCACTGTTATATACAAAAATAATTATAGCTTATCTTGTAACCAAACGTTAACCGAATCTAGTGCTTGGCCCAAGTTTTCAGGCTTGTCACCGCCAGCTTGTGCCATATCTGGACGACCACCGCCTTTACCGCCTACTTGGGATGCGACAAAGTTAACCAGTTCACCGGCTTTAACCTTGCTAATTAAGCTCTTCGTAACGCCTGCAATCAAATTAACCTTTGATTCATTCGCTACACCTAATACTACGACCCCTTCGCCAATTCGGTTCTTTATATCGTCCATCATTGAACGCAGTGATTTTGCTTCGACACCTTCCAAATTCGCTACAAGCACTTTCGTGCCATTTATCTCTACTACACTACTAAGCATATCAGCACCTTGCTGACTCGCCAGTTTTTGTTTAGCAGAATTTAGCGATTTTTCTAATTCTTTAGTCTGATTTTGTAGAGAAACTACGCGATCGAGAATATTTTGGCTATCTGTTTTCAATAATGCAGACAATGAAGACAGTGTCGCTTGTTGCGCTTGCACGACATCAAGTGCGTGCTCGCCAGTGACCGCTTCAATGCGTCGAACGCCTGATGCAATACCCGCTTCACTGGTAATTTTAAATAAACCAATGTCACCAGTACGCGTAACGTGAGTACCACCACATAACTCAACAGAGAATGGGCCCATGGTTACCACGCGTACTTTTTCGTCGTACTTTTCACCAAATAGCGCCATGGCACCTGATGCTTTGGCTTCATCCAAATCCATTAGTTCAGTTGCTAACGTGTGATTTGCACGTATTTCTTGGTTTACTCGTCTTTCAACTTCAGCAAGTTGCTCTGCCGTTACAGCCTCGAAGTGCGAGAAGTCAAAACGCATGCGAGGCGCCTCAACCAGTGAACCTTTCTGCGTTACGTGTTCACCTAGAATTTCACGTAATGCCGCGTGAAGTAAGTGTGTAGCACTGTGGTTCTTTTTAATGGCTTCGCGATTCGCTAAATCAATCGCTGCGGTCGCCGTATCACCTTTAGATACCGAACCTTTAACGGTACCTTTGTGCGCAAATGCATTACCCATTTTTTGGGTGTCTGTCACAATGAATTCACCGTTGGCGACACGAAGCACGCCCTTATCACCGGCCTGACCACCGCTTTCAGCATAGAACGGCGTGCTGTCTAAAACCACAACGCCTTCTTGACCGTCTTCAAGCTTCTCAACAAATGCATTGTCGGCGATAAGTTCAACGACATTCGCCTGACCTTCTACATCGGTATATCCGGTAAATGAGGTGGTGTGGTCGATGGCAAGTTTGCTGTTGTAGTCTGCCCCAAAGTTACTTGCCTGCTGTGCGCGGGCACGCTGAGCCTGCATGGCTGCTTCAAAACCCTCTTCGTCAATCTTTAGGTCGTGCTCACGCGCTACATCGTTTGTTAAATCAGTCGGGAAGCCATAAGTGTCGTAAAGCTTAAACACCACGTCACCTGGTACTGTGTCGCCTTCAAGGGATTCTAGCGTATCGTTAAGAATAGCCATACCACGGGCTAGCGTTTTACTGAACTGCTCTTCTTCAACACGCAGTACTTTTTCAATTACCGGCAGCTGGTCTACGAGCTCTGGATACGCATCCCCCATTTCTTTGGCAAGTGATGCGACCAATTTATAGAAGAAGATATCGTCTGCGCCAAGCTGATAACCATGGCGAACCGCACGGCGAATTATGCGACGCAATACGTAACCACGGCCTTCGTTCGAGGGCATAACGCCATCGCAAATTAAGAAGCTGCACGAACGAATATGGTCGGCGATAACTCGTAGGGATTTGTTTTCAAGATCGTCAGTGCCAACAATCGACGCTGCCGATTTGATCAAGTTTTGGAAAAGGTCAATCTCGTAGTTACTGTGCACGTTTTGTAAAATAGCAGAGATACGCTCAAGCCCCATACCGGTATCAATTGAAGGCTTAGGTAGTGGCTCCATGGTACCGTCAGCGTGTTTGTTAAACTGCATGAATACCAGGTTCCAAATTTCGATAAAACGGTCGCCGTCTTCTTCAGGTGTTCCTGGAGGACCACCCCAAATGTGCGCACCGTGATCGTAGAAGATTTCAGAACAAGGACCACATGGGCCGGTATCCCCCATAGACCAGAAGTTATCTGACGTGCTGATGCGAATAATCTTGTCTTTTGGCACTCCAATATGGTTTTCCCAGATATCAAAAGCTTCGTCATCTTCAGAATAAACGGTAACTAGCAGCTTTTCTTTTGGCAAACCAATTTCCTTGGTAAGGAAATTCCACGCAAACTCTATCGCTTCTTTTTTGAAGTAATCGCCAAAACTAAAGTTACCTAACATTTCAAAAAAGGTATGGTGACGAGCAGTATAACCTACGTTCTCAAGGTCATTGTGCTTACCACCAGCGCGAACGCAGCGCTGAGACGATACTGCACGGGTATAGCTACGCTTTTCTGCACCTAAGAAGCAATCTTTAAACTGGTTCATGCCCGCGTTGGTAAAAAGAAGTGTGGGATCATCTGCCGGTACCAGTGACGAGCTTGCTACCGCTTGGTGGCCATGGCTTTTAAAATAATCGATAAACTTGTTACGTAAGTCAGCAGTTGATAATGTCATTGAAAACCTAACTTCCTTTATTCTGTTTTTGAAACGTGCGATTTGCCTGTTCTAATGAGCCTTATAGTCGGGGCGATTTGCAAATACGCAATACGCCAATCCTCGCTATACTTCTCTGGATAATTAAAATGCACACAAATTTGCGCAACGATACCATGGATAGCGCAATTTTGTTAAGTATAACGGGGGGAAGATAGGCTCAAATTTCACTTTAAATCGACGAAAATAACCAATATTCACAAAACGAATCGACAAAAACAGACATAGAGAAGAAAACCCGCGTGTTTGCGCTAAAGCCATTTAGCTAGATTCGTTTGCGCTTACCGCATAATCAATATGTTCTTGGTAAAAACCGCGATACTGAAGAAATTGTTTCTGTTTCTGCCTCAAGCCGAACTCTGTTTCATAGAACTCACCAAACTTTTTCTCTTTGACTTTTTTCGCGCTTTCAAACCAATCAGCATCAATCTCTCTCATTGCATATTCTGCAGTGCTCTCATCCACACCATATTGCTGTAGGTCTAATTTTATCGCGCGGGGCCCCTTCCCTTTCATATACAGAGCACGAGCTCGGCTCTCGGCAAATCGAGCGTCACTTTGAATATCAGCGTTCTTAAATTCCTCTAGAATAGGCATGAAAGCATCACTTGCAATTCCCTTTTGCTGCAACTTTCGCATGATCTCATCAAAGCTATGCTCTCGTCGTGCCAGCATGCGAGTAATCGCGTCGGTAATGATTTTTCGATCGAACTCTGACATTTTTGTAAACTTACTCTTCTGTATTAAACGTAGAAACCGCGTTATTTTAGCGCTAAAGATGCGTACATTGCGACTATCTCGCTTTTTACGCACAAAACCTCTACATAATGTAAATTGCATGACAGCATCTGACTATCGCATAACTATAATAGATTCGATTAAACAGTTCTCTAAAGGGAACTGGCAACAACTCGCAAAAGATGCGGGCCCTTTCCTATCTTATGAATTTCTGCATGCCTTAGAACACAGCGGCTCATGTGGTAGTGAATCTGGATGGCAACCTTGCCATATTGCTATATCGCAAGGTCAACAAGAAGCCGTCAATATGATTATTCCTGGCTACCTGAAAACCCACAGCTATGGTGAATACGTTTTCGACCACGCATGGGCAAACGCTTATGCACAGCATGGTCTCGACTATTATCCAAAATGGATATCGGCCATTCCTTTCACGCCTGTAACAGGCCCAAGGCTACTTTGCGATGATCACATTGTGCTTACTCCGGCGCTTTTACACGAACTAGAAGATACGTTGGCAGCGTATGTAGAGTCTGTTTTTGGTGAGACCTTATCTTCTTTTCACTGGCTATTCCCAAATGAAAGCACATCGGCACAACTTACCAGTATCGACAACCACAAGACCAGTGATTTAATCGATTATATAGCCAGTGTTCCCAGCCGCTACCTTACCCGTTATGCGGTTCAGTTTCAGTGGCATAACTACCGCTATACCGATTTCGATGATTTTCTCGATGCGCTCACGTCCCGCAAAAGAAAAGATATCAAAAAAAGTCGACGCAAATTGAACGAAAAAGGCGTGCAATTTATTCATCAGACGGGAAATGAAATTAGTCCAGAGACGCTGCAGTTTTTCACAAAATGTTACAAAGCAACCTATTTAAAACGAAGCGGTCACGTGGGATATTTAAATGATGCCTTCTTTGAGCAACTGGCCGAAAAAATAAGCGATAAGATGCTTATCGTAACTGCAATAGACAATGAGATACCAGTAGCCAGCGCTCTGTTTTTGTATGATGAAACGGGACTATACGGCAGATACTGGGGAGCGCTCAAAGAAATAGACGGGCTACATTTTGCCTGCTGTTATTTTGAAGGCATTGAATTTGCCATCGCGAAAAAGCTACCACTTTTTAATCCCGGAACCCAAGGTGAACATAAGATACTTCGAGGCTTCGAGCCCATTTATTGCCGTTCACATCACAAATTACAACATGCGTCGTTTCACACTGCTGTAGCAGACTTTTTACAGCGGGAAACGCCACATATCGCAAGCTATTTTAATCAGGCACGGAATGCTTTACCGTTTAACAAGGAATTTGTGCCTACTTTAAAAACAACAAGTGTCACTGCACCTAACGACGACACTTATAATCACAACGAGAAAAACGATGAAATATAAACTTCTTGCCGTAGCGATTGCGGCATCTTTAGGCCTTGCAGGCTGTAGCCAACCTGAACAAGCAAAAGACCAAACGAGCAAAGTTGAAGCGCCAGAGATGAAGGGGGAAGCTGAGCTAGGTTCTTTCGGCGTAGACTTAACCGCGCGAAATGAAGCGGTAAAACCTGGTGACGACTTCTTTATGTACGCAAGCGGTACATGGTATGACAACTATGAGTTACCCGCTGATAAAACTCGCTACGGTGCATTCACTGGCCTTGCTGAGCGCAGTGAAGAGCAAGTAAAAAACATCATTGATGGCCTAATGGAAAAGTCTTCGCTAAATGCGGAAGAAAAGCTGGTTCACGACTTTTTCGTTGCTTATATGGATACCGACACCATCAACGAAAAAGGGATAGAGCCAATCAAAGACGTGTTGTCGACCATCGATACTATTGAAAACAAAACTGACCTTACCAAAGCATTTGGTAACAGCTGGTTAGTAGGTTCAAACACTCCAATTGGCGGCGGCATGTGGTACAACCGCCTTGATCCGAATGAATACCAGTTAAGTGTTGGTGTTGGCGGTTTAGGTCTTCCTGATCGCGATTACTATCTAAGTGATAGCGAGCGTTTTGTTAAGATACGTGAAGCTTATGTAGCACACATCGAGCAAATGCTTAATTTTGCAGGCGAAGAAAACGCAGCAGAAAAAGCGGCAAACATTCTTGCCCTTGAAACACAAATTGCAGAAATTCAGTGGCCTCGCGAAAAACGCCGTGACCGCGATCTTACGCTGAATCAAATCGAGCGTAGCAAGCTGTCTGACGAATACCCTGGCTTTGATTGGGACACCTATTTTGCTCAAACCGGTTATAAAGTACCTGAGCTTAATATCACTCAGCCTGAACCTGTGAAAGACGTCATCAAAATCATTAACGAGGCTGACTTGGCTGATTGGAAGTCGTATTTGAAGTACCACACGATTTCAAATAATGCGGACTTCCTTTCTGAAGACATCTATCTCGCCAATTTTGACTTCTTCGGTCGCACACTAAGCGGGCAACAAGAGCCTCGTCCTCGCTGGAAGCGCGCAGTGAGCCAAATGTCTGGTACTGAGTCACTGGGTTTTGCTATCGGTAAGATTTACGTGAATGAATACTTCCCAGAAAGCTCAAAAGAGCAAATGGCAGAATTGGTAGAAAATTTGCGCACCGCACTAGGTCAGCGAATTGACAACCTAGACTGGATGAGCGAAGAAACCAAGGTTAACGCGAAAGAAAAGCTGATGGCGTTTAACCCTAAAATTGGCTACCCGGACGAATGGCAGTCTTTCGACGGCTTAACCGTTAGCGACAAAGACTTAGTGGGCAATGTTCGCAACCTGCGTACCTTCTTCCAAGACCAGTCAGTAGCGCGCGAGCTAGAGAAAACGGATCGCAATCGCTGGGGTATGACACCACAGCGCGTGAATGCCTACTACAACAGTTCGTTCAATGAGATTGTATTCCCAGCGGCCATTTTACAACCGCCTTTCTTTGACCCAAATGCTGATGCAGCAGTTAATTACGGTGCAATCGGCGCGGTGATTGGTCACGAGATGGGCCATGGTTTTGACGATCAAGGTTCAAAGTCTGACGCAAACGGTATTCAGCGCAACTGGTGGACCGATGCAGACCGCGCAGCGTTTGAAGAAAAAGCCGATATGTTAGCCGAGCAATACAGCCAATACGAACCTATCGAAGGCAACTTCGTAAACGGTCGCAACAGCTTGGGTGAAAACATTGGTGACGTGGGTGGTCTGGCCATGGCTTACCACGCCTATAAACTGAGTCTTAACGGCAAGGAAGCACCGGTAATCGACGGCCTAACAGGCGACCAGCGCTTCTTCCTTGCGTGGGCACAAGTGTGGAAAGAAAAACGCACTGAAGAAAGCATGCTGAACCAACTTCGCGCAGGTACACACGCACCAGGTCGTTATCGTGCACAAGCGCCAAGAAACCATGATGCATGGTATGAAGCGTTTGACGTTAAACCAGGTGATGCACTTTATCTTGCGCCAGAAGAGCGCGTAAGAATTTGGTAACTGGATGAGTGAACAGTTTGATGAGCCGTATATTGGCTCACTGTGCTGGATAGCATAATGCATTCGGCAGCAACTGCTCAATATATAAAAAAGGCGGTACGACTTATGTCTTACCGCCTTTTTCTATACGCTTAATTCAATGTTTTTTCTATGTTCTAACGTATCTGCAGCGAGCACTAATTTATTTTGCGCAGACCTGTTTATCTCCCGACGGCTTATTTATTTCCCGTATTGGGCAACTAAATCTCGAACGTATTGTTTACAGCGGGCTACCGCTTCTGAAAAATCACCGTTACCCACACTGCCCATGGAATAACGTAGCCAATACCCGTCAATTAATGCAGCGGTAGACGCAGCAGCGTTTTTGACCTGCTCTGACTTAAGTAGCTTGCGGTAGCTAAACGCTAAATTACGCTCTAAGCGTTTGTGGTTAATACACTGCAAACGATGCAGGCCCTCATTGTGAAGTGACAACGCCCAGAAATTAAACCAAGTATTGGTGGCAGAACTCGCGCCTTGCGTTTGAGAAAAGTTATTTTCAACAATAAAATCGATCCGCTCCAGCGGATCGTCAATATGCTTTGTAATTTTTAGCGCATCGAGAAGGTGGCGCATCGTTGCTTCAATTAACCCTTGCTTGTCGCCAAAATAGTGACTGATTATCCCTGAGGAAAGCCCGGCTCTTTTACTAATTAAGCTGATCGTTGTACCGTGATAGCCCACTTCTGCCATCACTTCGAGCGTTGCTTCAATTAATTGTTTCTTACGAACTGGCTCCATTCCCACCTTGGGCATGCTACAACTCCAAACCTTAAATCTAAAAAAATAACCTGCGACAGCGCTACACCGTCGCAGGCATGATATCACGATTAAAAGGTTAAGCGTGCGTTGACTGCAACAGCGCGAGGCGCACCAATCCAAAATGCACCCGGTGCGATGGTAGACGCATAGTCTTCGTCAAACAGCTTATTTACTGTTAGACGCACTTCCAACTCTTCAACATCTGGGCCAATGTTTTCAATAAAACCGTTAATATAGAAGTCACTTACAATATAGTCATCAACTTGTGCGGCATTATCGATATCCAAGTAGCGACTATCGACGTATTTGGTAGACAAGCCAGCAAAGTAGTTATCGCGTGCCCAGTCGACACTCATCAAATAATTGGCACAAAAAAGCCCTCACGAAGGAGGGCACAAAAGGGAAAAGCTTTTTATTACATTGGCTTTTCTTTAGGAGTTTACTGCGGCTTGAAAACTTGTGTTTTTGCTTTCAGTTCCGGCTACTTGCTTTTTAGCGTAAAGCAAAGCGTCGTGCAACGTCTCGAAGTTAGGAATACCCGGGTGCGCTTCATTAACGCCTTCAAGTACCTTGTTGACCTCAGCATTAGCACCGCAGATCACCAACTGACGCCCTGCTGCTAGTGCATCAGAGGTAACGGTATCTACCGCCATTGCAGCGGAAACATCCATTAGTGGAACCCGAGAAAAATCAAGAATAGTAACCTTAGAACCCGGTTTCACGCGCTCACGGACATGATGACCTAGATCTGCTGCCGCACCAAAGCTTAGCGGACCACCGAAGCTAAAGATTGATACCTTCCCTTTTAATGACTCCAGTAGCTCGTTTTCTTTAGGGTCGTTTAGAGAATCTGGAATTTTCTTAAGCTCTTCAATTTGTAGCTGTGCGATTTGCTTAACGTAAGCCAAAGCAGCAAATACGACGCCAACACCAACCGCGGTAATCAAATCGACAAACACAGTGAGCGCAAGAACCATAACCATCAGGGCAAAATCCCAACGCGGTCCTTTGTGTGCGCGTTTTAGATAGCTCCAGTCAATAATATCCAAACCCACCTTAACCAAAATACCCGCCAGTACTGCGTGAGGAATTTGCGCTGCTAACGGGCTAAGACCGAGCACAATAGCGAGTAGAACGAGCGCATGAACCATACCTGAGATATTGTATTTACCACCGCTGCGAATATTAACCACGGTACGCATGGTTGCACCCGCACCCGCGATACCGCCGATAAGACCGGCAAACGTATTGCCTATACCTTGGCCGATAAGCTCTTTGTTACTGTCATGACGAGTACGGGTCATGTTGTCAGCCACAAGCGATGTCAGCAGACTGTCGATTGCACCCAGTACCGCGAGAATAAACGCTGCTTCTAAAATGAGAAGCGCTTTGCTTTGCTCAAAGACGGGAAGATGCAAGCTTGGCAAGCCAGTAGGAATATCACCAAGTACCGGAACGGACAACGCAAGACTAACGAGCGTGCCGATAATCAGGGCGGCAAGTGCACCTGGCACAAACTTACCTAATTGAGGTGGCCATTTATAAGCAACGACGAGAGTGCCAAGACCGAGTGCCAACGTAGCAAAGTCGATATCCGCAAGTGCAGTTGGCAGATAGGATAACGCACCAATTGTACCGCCAGGAGGCTCATGACCTAACAAGCGACCAATTTGTAAAATTATAATGATGGCACCGATGCCCGACATAAAACCAGAGATAACCGGATACGGTACCAAGCGTATGTATTGTCCAACGCCCAAGAAGCCAAAAACAATCTGAAATATACCTGCCAATATCACGGCTGTGAAAATGAGGCTCGCGTCGCCTGAAAGACTTGCGAACAAGCCTGCCAAAACAACCACCATTGGCCCTGTTGGGCCTGATATCTGTGCTGGGGTGCCACCGAAAAGCGCAGCAAAGAAACCGACCGCTATAGCACCGTACAGACCCGCCATAGGGCCTAAACCTGACGCTACACCTAAGGCTAGCGCCAGTGGCAATGCGACAATACCGGCAGTCAAACCGCCGGTAAAATCGCCACGTAAATTTGAAAGATTAATGTTTACCATTGTGATAGACCTTATTTACCGCGTGCAAGTTGGGCTTCAGCAGTAGACTCGTCCATGACATCAAACTCACCAGAATCCGTGTTGTAATAGAGCACTTCACCTGAACCGATATTATATACCCAACCATGTAGCTTAACCTGACCTGTCGCAATTTTTGCGGCGACAGCAGGGTGGGTACGAAGGTGCTGAATTTGTTGAACTACATTCTCTTTCGTCACGGCTTCAAGATCTTCAATGGACAGCTCTGAATGACCGCAGCGTTCTTTCACTACTTCCGTTGCTACACGGCAATGACCCAGCCATTCTTTAACGTGAGGAAGAGAATCAAGGCCTTCAGGATTAATTGCGCCTTTCATTGCACCACAGTCGGTATGACCACAAACGACAATGTGAGAGACGCCTAGCGCTGCTACTGCAAATTCGATAGAGGCCGTCATGCCACCCGTTTGATTGCTGTGAGGAGGGACAATATTGCCCGCATTACGGCAGATAAAAAGCTCACCAGGATCAGTCTGAGTAACGAGGTTAGGGTCGATGCGAGAATCTGAGCACGTAATAAAAAGAACTTCAGGATTTTGGCCGGTAGCAAGTTTTTGAAACTTTGCTTTTTTATTCGGATAAACTTCCTTCTGGAATTTAGCAACACCTGAGATAACGTGATCCATATATAACTCCCAATTTCTAATAATTGTAATGATTATGTGAATACGTCAGTTTCACTTGATAGATTAATAGTTTAATATACCAACTCGCGATAGCCATAAGCTATCACCTCAGTTACAGTGATAGTATAAGTTTAGTAAAAGAAGACATTTCTCACCATGCAATTTAACGGAAAGACACCGTCAATTAATCAAATCCGCTATTTTGTGGCTGTCGCAAAGTATCTAAGCTTCAGGCAGGCAGCGGGAATTCTCGGAATAAGCCAGCCTACGCTGACAAGCCAGATCAGCGCACTGGAAAATTTACTAGGCTTAACGCTTTTCGAGCGGTCTCGCACTGGCACGCTCCTTTCACCTCAAGGGAAAGCTCTGTTAGACGCGGCAGAAGAAGTTTTGCAAGCGTCTCAGAGGTTCAGCGAGATTGCCCGCGATCTATCGGAAGGTGAAGTCGTGACATACCGTTTAGGTATCCCACCCACCTTAGGGCCGTACTTACTCCCCTTCGTACTTCCTGATTTACACAAGAGAAAACCGGGACTACGTTTTTATGTACGCGAGGGCGCGCCAAATGCGCTTCAACATGGTTTATTGCGTGGAGAGTACGACCTCATTCTCTCCCCACTATCAGGTGAAAATTCTCAGTTGATCACTCAGCCGCTTTTTAATGAACCCTTAAAATTTGTGATGCCTTCGGACCACAAGTTAGCGGGAAAAGCCTTCGTGAAACCAGAAGATATAGCGGGTGAAAAAGTACTTACGCTAGAAGACAGACATCATTTTCACCATCAAGTACAGCATATCTGCGATAAAATTGGCGCTGGCTTGCAACGTGATTATGAGGGCACCAGTCTAGATACGTTGCGTCAAATGGTGGTTATGGGCATGGGAGTAGCCTTTTTGCCTGGTCTCTATATACACTCTGAGCTGCATAAGCCAGAAGCATTGCATGTGTGTGAGATTGCAGATATGCCCATTGAACGTCAGCATGCTTTGGCTTGGAGAAATACTGCACCTGGCAGAAAAACCTTCAGAGAAATCTCAGTTATCATAAAGGAAATAATAGAAACCCGTCTTTCCGACGCGGTGGCTATTGTCAATGATGCGCCAAGTTCGGTACAAAAACTTTAACCATGCGTGACCATAATGATTGATAGGCAACATTTGCGAATAGTGAGAGCGATTGCGACGGAAGGTACAATGACTGAGGCGGCGAAGTCGCTTTTCCTCACTCAGTCGGCGTTAAGCCACGCTATGAAAAAGTTAGAGGCGCATTTTGACGTTCAACTGTGGAAAAAAGAGGGCAGAAAACTCACACTGACCCAAGCAGGACAGAGTGTACTAGGTTTAGCGCATCGCGTTTTACCTCAGTTTGAACACACTGAAGCACAACTCAGAAGGTTCGCTGACGGCAAGCAAGGTATATTGCGCATAGGTATGGAGTGCTACCCTTGTTTTGAGTGGTTGCTGAAAGTCGTTGCACCTTTTTTGAAAGCCTTTCCTGATGTAGATGTGGATGTGCGCAGAGCATTTTCCTTCGGGGGACTTCAAGCACTACACGGTTTTGACATCGATATTCTGCTTACCCCAGACCCGCTCTCGCTGGAAACGATAACGTATACACCTGTGTTTGAGTACGAGCAAGTTCTGGTAATGAATAAGCATCATCCATTGGTCAAAAAATCGTTCGTGATGCCGAAAGATTTAGGCAATGAAACCCTTATTACCTACCCTGTAGAACTGAGTCGTTTAGACGTGTTTACGCATTTCCTCACGCCCGCCAACTGCACGGTCAAGCAGCATAAGACGATTGAAACCACAGAGATTATTCTACAAATGGTCGCCGCAGGGCGCGGAGTAACGGCATTGCCCAAATGGTTGATTGATGAGTCGAAAGAGCGCGACTCCCTAGAGTATCGCTCTTTAGGTAAACTAGGCGTGTCAAAAACCTTGTACTTGGGCCATCGAAAAGCGCAAGACGTATTAGGGTTCGTGGACGATTTCATCGCCCTTTCGCAGTCCTATAAGCCGTAGCGTAAAACTGTCGGTGACACTAAATTTTAAATTGTCCAACCAATTCTTTTAAGTCACCAGAGACGGTACTTAGCTGTGCAGCTTCAAGGGCTAACTCTTCGGCATGCTGGCTGGTTCTACAAAAGTTTAAGCGCGCAATGGGATAGAAGGGCCCGTTTTCATTGCTTCAAGATAAATACATTCCGTTGTGGAAAATTGCGTTGAAATAGGCCCTGAAGAATTCAGGTTATAAGCTGACAGCCATTAGCTGTAAAAGCAAAGATAGGCCGTCGGTGAAGACACTTTGACGTCAAAAGAAGCATCAGCAGGTACATTAAAACTGGTGCCTGCAACAAATGATTGCCACTCTTCGCTTCCCGGTAGCTTAACAACAAGCTCACCTTCAACGACTTTCATTAACTCTTTTTGTGACGTTGAAAACGTATATTCACCTGCAGCCATTACACCAGAGGTACAGGGGCCGTTTGCAGATTCAAATGCAATCGAACTCACTTTGTTGTCGAAATAATGGTTTACTTTAAAGCTCATAGCTACTCCTTAGATTGATGCCAATTTAGCGTTTTTGCCAAACAAGCATGTGATTATTAGCAGGCATATCGATAACATCGTTTAAGCTTAACTCGCCTGCCCAAGCCTTAAGCTCATTGATATCACGGTAACCACCATATCCGCGTTCTAACAATGAGACATGAAATGCGTGATTACTTTCAGATGTAAATTTACTGCTATGTTTAAAAGG
Source organism: Alteromonas sp. KUL106 (assembly GCF_009811415.1). Taxonomy (GTDB): domain Bacteria; phylum Pseudomonadota; class Gammaproteobacteria; order Enterobacterales; family Alteromonadaceae; genus Alteromonas. The sequence continues at coordinate 178,232 of NZ_BLIG01000019.1, forward strand.
GCCATACTGGCAAAAAATGCCGTTTTGGGGTAAATGCGACGCCACGGACTCCATCAGAAGTCTCACCTCTTCTTTCTGCATAATATGCGCAGTGTTAGCAGTAAAAACGCCATCGACATCGAGGTTAGGGAACGTATCTTGCCCTATGGTGAATGCAATTGGAGGTTTTACATTTTCAATGTATGCATCTTCAAGCCACGCGGAAATGCCCTCATGATATTGAGGCTGATCGCTCGTATGCCAAATAAGATGGGGTAAATGTTCAGCCAAAAATACCGCATGCTGTCCAGTACCGCTCCCAATTTCTAGTACTTGCCGACAATTAGCAAACACACGCTCAAGCACGCTTAAGATAACGCGCTTGTTATTCTCACATGCTTGACTGAACGGCTTTTCGTGCTGCATATCCTCAACCTACCCTTTAGCTACCATTAGTCACTTAAGTTAGGCCCAAGCCACTTCTCAGCCTCTTCTAGCGTCCAACCTTTACGCTTAGCATAGTCTTCAACTTGGTCAGCTTGTATTTTAGCTACAGCAAAATATTTAGATTCTGGATGTGCAAAATACCAGCCAGACACTGAGGCACCAGGCCACATGGCATAGCTTTCGGTAAGTTTCATACCGGTGTGCTGCTCAACTGATAATAAATCCCAAATCAGCTGCTTTTCAGTATGCTCTGGGCAAGCGGCATAGCCTGGTGCAGGTCGAATCCCCTGATACTTCTCCCGAATAAGTTCATCATTACTTAAAGATTCGTCTGCGGCGTAACCCCAATAATGCTTACGCACTTGCTCATGAAGGTATTCAGCAAAGGCTTCAGCGAGTCTATCTGCCACGGCTTTCACCATAATACCGTTGTAATCATCACCGGCGTTGATGAAGGTATCAGCCAGTTCATCCTCGCCAACACCGCCTGTTACTGCGAATGCGCCTACATAATCCTCTACACCGCTTGATTTTTCGGCAACAAAGTCTGCCAAACAATAATTAGCAAATTTGTCTTTCAACGTTTGTTGGCGAAGGTGATGAGCGACCCCAAGAAGCTGGCTTCTTGACTCATCACCATAGATTTCAACGTCATCGTCAACGCGGTTAGCAGGAAACAGACCAATGACACCTTTGGCCTCAAGCGTGTTGTCAGCAATAATTTTATCTAACATGACGTTGGCGTCATTGAATAGAGACTGGGCTTCTTCGCCGACTATCTCATCTTCAAGGATCCGTGGATATTTTCCGGCCAGTGACCACGTTAAAAAGAAAGGTGTCCAGTCAATGTACTTACGAAGCGTGTTTAAATCAGCAGTGACAGGGGTGACACCTAATTTCGCGGGCTTTATTGGCGGTGAAGTGAAATCTGGCTTAAATGCGTTCTCACGGGCCTGGGCTAGTGTGACAGGCTTACTACGAGGTTTTTTACGCGCATGCTGTTCACGAACTGTGTCATATTCTTTAGCAAGTTCTTGCGCGTAAATGTCACGGGATGCCTTGTTAAGTAAGCGCTGACATACGCCAACCGCTCTACTTGCATTAGGCACATACGCAACAGGTGAATGATAGTTCTGCTCTATTTTCACCGCTGTGTGAGCTTTCGATGTCGTGGCTCCACCAATAAGCAGCGGAATCTCAAAACCTTGACGCTCCATTTCCTTGGCAACATGTACCATCTCATCAAGGGAAGGTGTGATAAGACCCGATAGGCCAATCATGTCTACATTTTCATCTTTGGCAGTTTGCAATATCGTTGCCGCAGGCACCATTACGCCTAAGTCGATCACTTCAAAGTTATTACATTGAAGTACCACACCCACAATATTTTTTCCGATATCGTGAACATCGCCTTTTACCGTGGCCAGAAGAATTTTACCGTTGCTCTTAGCATCGTCAGACTTTTCTTCTTCGATAAATGGCTGCAAGTGCGCCACCGCCTTTTTCATTACACGAGCAGACTTCACTACCTGAGGAAGGAACATTTTTCCTTCACCAAATAGATCCCCCACCACGTTCATACCATCCATTAATGGCCCTTCGATCACGTGTAGCGGACGATCCGCTTTTTGACGGGCCTCTTCTGTGTCTTCAATGATGTAGTCGGTAATGCCTTTAACAAGGGCGTGTTCTAAGCGTTTATTTACATCTTGCTCACGCCAGCTTAAATCTTCTTTCGCTGCTGCTTTACCATCACCTTGATAATGAGGGGCAATATCTAACAAACGTTCCGTGGCATCACTTCTGCGGTTAAGGATCACATCCTCAACGGCTTCGCGAAGTTCTGATGGAATTTCATCGTATACCTCTAACTGACCAGCATTGACTATAGCCATATCCATGCCTGCGCGAATAGCGTGATATAAGAATACCGAGTGCATAGCCTCGCGCACCGGATTGTTTCCTCTGAACGAGAAAGATATGTTTGAAAGACCGCCTGAAATATGAGAATACGGACAGGTTCGTCGTATTTCGCGCGTTGCCTCAATAAAATCTACCGCGTAGTTATCGTGCTCTTCAATACCCGTTGCTACCGCAAAAATATTGGGGTCGAAAATAATATCTTCAGGTGGAAAGCCAATTTTCTCAGTCAGCAGTTTGTAACTGCGCTGGCAAATCTCCACTTTACGCGCCTGAGTGTCAGCCTGCCCTGTTTCATCAAACGCCATGACGACGGTTGCTGCACCATAGCGTTTAATCAGCTTTGCTTGATTGAGAAAAAGCTCTTCTCCCTCTTTTAAACTAATGGAGTTAACAATCGCTTTGCCCTGCACGCATTTTAGCCCCGCCTCTATTACTTCCCATTTAGACGAATCAATCATGATTGGCACGCGACTGATATCCGGCTCAGAAGCAATCAAATTCATGAAGGTGATCATGGCCTGCTTAGAATCGAGCATGGCTTCATCCATATTGATATCGATGATTTGCGCGCCGTTTTCGACTTGCTGTCTCGCGACATCAAGCGCGGCTTCATAATCACCATCAAGAATAAGCCGTTTAAAGCGAGCCGAACCCGTAACGTTAGTTCGCTCGCCAATATTAATAAATGTGGAAAATTCTGCGCTCATGATGGCCTCCTAGTGTACAAACGGCTCTAGGCCTGACAAACGCATTTTGGGTTCAAACTGCGGCACTTTTCGCGGTGCAATGCCTTCAACAGCATTGGCAATATCGCGAATATGTTCAGGCGTGCTACCGCAGCAGCCACCCACAATATTCACGAGTCCCGACTGGGCCCATTCTTTGATATGCTCAGCCATTTCCGGCCCTTCCATATCATACTCACCAAACTCATTTGGCAAGCCAGCGTTGGGGTGTGCAGAAATGAGACATTCGCTGATAGCGGCGACCTCATCCACATATTGTCTCAGTAGGTCTGGACCCAGAGCGCAGTTTAATCCGAAAGAGAAAGGGCTTACGTGTCGCATTGAATAATAAAAGGCTTCTGCGGTCTGCCCTGAAAGCGTGCGCCCTGACGCATCGGTTATTGTGCCCGACACCATAACGGGTAATGACTTACCCAGTTTTTCAAACACTGACTCTACCGCGAATGCCGCCGCTTTGGCATTGAGCGTGTCGAAGATAGTTTCTAACATAATTAAGTCTACGCCACCTTCTATGAGTGCTTCAGTCGACTCGCTGTAAGCTTCAACTAACTCGTCAAATGTCACGTTTCGTTTGCCAGGATCGTTTACGTCTGGCGATATTGACGCCGTGCGGTTCGTTGGGCCTAGTACACCAGCGACAAATCTTGGTTTATCCGGCGTTTTTGCAGTGAATTCATCCGCTGCTTTTCTGGCTAACTTAGCCGCCGCTAGGTTGATATCCCGAGAGTGAGCCTGCATATCGTAATCGGCCATAGCGATAGTGGTGGCGTTAAACGTATTGGTTTCAATGATATCTGCGCCCGCGTCAAAATAATCACAATGAATTTTATAAATAATGTCGGGCTGGGTAATGACCAACATATCGTTATTACCCTTCACGTCGCAGTGCCAGTTTGCAAACTGGGTTCCTCGATAATCGGCTTCTTCTAATTTGTGGCGCTGGATCATCGTGCCCATTGCACCATCAAGAATAAGGATACGTTGTTTAGCGGCTTCTGTAAGCGTTGCCTGCGCGCTAGAATTTGTTCTTTGGCTCACGTGCTACCTCTTTGGCTGTGACTTTTCAGCAAGCTGACTTAAATCGTAAGGCGTGGTCTGATAGACATAATAATTCAGCCAGTTTGTAAACAACAGGCTGCCGTGTGAGCGCCACTGTACAATTGGAGAGTTGGCTGGATCATCGCCTTCAAAATAATTTTTTGGAACTGCAGGCGTTTGACCTGCTGCTATATCTCTAAAATATTCGTCTTTCAGTGTATCGGGATCATATTCTGGATGACCAGTTACAAATACCATACGCTTGTCATCAGAGGCGACAATGTACGCCCCTACGTCGTCGGACTCTGCGATTACATTAAGCCCCTCTACACTGTTGTACTGCGATGTATGGATATGTCCGTACCGAGAATGTGGCGCGTAAAATGTTGGATCAAAGCCTCTTAACAACTCGTTATTAGGATCATTAACGTTATGTTTGAAGACGCCTGAAAATTTCTCATCCCTTATCTCTCGAGTAACACCATAAAAATGATACATTGCTGCGTGGGCAGCCCAACATAGATAGAGGGTTGAATTAACGTGACGTTGTGCCCACTCTAGTATCGTGGTCATAGTATCCCAATACTTCACTTCTTCATAATCTATAAGCGCTAGAGGTGCGCCGGTAACAATAAGACCATCGTATTTCTTATTTGCTACCGCAGAGAAGTCATAATAAAAGGCGTCCATATGAGACTGTGGCGTATTTTTGGGCGCTTGGTTATCAATGCGGATCAAATCGACATTAATTTGAAGAGGCGTATTGGATAATAAGCGAAGCAGCTGCACTTCAGTTTCAATTTTGTTAGGCATTAAGTTAAGAATGCCAACTTCGAGGGGGCGTATATCCTGATTGGCAGCCCTATCCATATCCATGGTAAAAATATTTTCACCTTGCAGTACATTCTGTGCGGGTAACTGCTCAGGAATACGAATTGGCATAGGGGGCTCCAGTGATAAATTACAATACTCGTATTGTGTCTATAACTGGGAATATGTCAACATCTTTACGTCTAGACGTCTAAACGTTATTTTTACCGTCTCTCAATTTTACGGTTAACCACGCTGCTTATGCACCATGACCAACATTTCTGCTTCTGCTCTAGGTATGTCACACGCTTCAATAATTTCATCAGTGGAGGCTCCCTGTTTGACAAGCTCTGCCGCGCGCTGATACAAGCGTAATGAAGGGTCTTGCAATTTAAGTTCACGAAGTTCATTTTCAATGCTGACTTGTTTTTCGTCGAGCTCCTTAAGGTGACGCGTAATGACAAGCGTTCTGGCCTGAGCTTCAGTTTGTTGATTGTTCGCATTGTTGGCCAGTGCTTCTATTCGAGCAATAGATTCAACGTTTGCAGCCTGACTGTTGTCGAGAGAGTAACGAAGCTTCTGTATGCGCGAGTACAATAAGCACACCGCGATGGCGAGCATAACGACTAAGGCAATTAAGACGAATTCTAGCAAGGTAGGTGCAGCAAGCTGCCAATCCATGGACGTAACCCTTGGGGATAATTAGGCAGTATGAACAATACTGCCTATTCATTTATTTATATGTTGCTAAGCTCATCCCACTCTTCATCACTTAGCAATTTGTTAAGATCAACAAGAATAAGCAATTCGCCATCGCGATTACTCACACCCTGTATAAATTTAGCACTTTCTTCAGTACCGACATTAGGCGCACTGTCGATCTCTGAAGACTTCAGATAAACCACTTCGGCCACACTATCAACCAAGATTCCAACGACTTGCTCGTCAGATTCAATGATTACGATACGTGTGTTATCGGTTATCTCAGTTGGCGGCAAACCAAATCGTGCACGGGTATCAATCACCGTTACAACGTTACCACGCAGATTTATGATACCCAAAACATAATCAGGCGCACCGGGAACCGGCGCAATTTCAGTATAACGCAACACCTCTTGAACTTGCATTACGTTGATACCGTATGTTTCATCTCCTAGGCGATACGTAACCCATTGAAGGACCTCGTCATTGCTGTCGGTGGAATTATTACTTGTTCTTTCGTCGGTCATGAACCTGGCTCCCAATACTATGGCGTCTGGTCGTTACTGCTTAAGCCTTTGTTAAGCATAGATATTAATTCTTCAACGTCAATTAACGCGCACATTTTTTCTTTAACCATCCCCGCTAACCAGGGACGTTTACCTGTGGACTCGCGCCATTTAACGTCATCTGCAGTCAAATTGACCGTATTAACAAGCTTTTCGCTTGCCAACCCCCACAAACTTTCTCCTAACATTATAAGATATCGGTAGTTGAGCGATTGTGCGAGGTTTTCATCATATTTTTCTGGCATTACCCACTTTGCTGAATCAACTACATTCAGTTTAGCCTCTCTGTGTAGCATTACACCCATAAACCAATCGGGTTTTCCAAAAAGTGGACCTATTTTTTCAATTTGATGAATTCCGCCTAGGGTAGTTAACGGAACAGCTAGCGTTAAACCCGCCACTTCAAAGAATAGCGCTTGAAAACGAAAACCGAGAGTATCCTTTAGTGGAACTTTTGTTTTACTGGCGGCACTTAATTCTTTTTCTTCCCGACTCTCAGTCTGGGCAGCTGTTTCTGTTGTCTTATCATCGGTAACAGGCTCGAATTTCGACGTCTCTATTATCGACGCTACCTCTTGTGCGATAGCCTCTTCAGTGTTTTGGGAAAGACCTTGTTTTTCAACACTTACAAGCGTTGATTCAGTCATTTGTTGAGACGCTTGCTCAAGCAATCTAGCCGTGCGCGCAGTCACATCTTCCGGTGTTTCTGGCTCTTTAAGAAGGCTATCTAAGTAGGCCTCCATGACTTCTTCACGGGCAAAAGGCGACTGCTTGCTCATTTGTTTATTCATTCTCCAACACAGTTAACAGTTTCGCATATGCAGATACACCACGGGTTTTAGGATAGGCTGATGAGATTGGCAGTTGTACCAAACTAGCATCTCTGAAGTGGGTATCTACCGGTATTACGCCTTGCCACACACGCTCGCCATAATCGCTTAACAACTTTTTACGTGATGCCAATGCCGCATTTGTTCGCTTATCAAACATAGTCGGGATGATCACCGTATCAAAGGTCTTATTTAACGAACGCCCCATAATTTCCATAGTGCGAATCATTCTATCTAGTCCTTTAAGGGCCAAATATTCCGTTTGCGTTGGCACAATAACTTTGTCGCATGCTGCCAGCGCATTGACCATAAGCACCCCTAGGACCGGCGGGCAATCAATAATTGCCACGTCAAATTCATCAGCAATTTTAGCAAGGGCTTTTTTAAGTACTAAGCCCATTCCCTGCTCACTACCCATGGTTCTATCCAGGGTCGCTAATGCCATCGTAGCAGGCAACACGTAGAGATTGTCTAACTTAGTTGGGCTTAAACAATCCATAACGTTATCGGCAGTAAGCGCATTAGACTGAATAAAAATATCGTAAACGGAATGACTTGTGGCTTCGGCATCAATACCGAAGTAGTAACTCAGAGATGCATGAGGGTCGGTATCTATCATGAGCACACGTTTACCCTGCTCTGCAAGCAAACCACCGAGGCTTACTGTAGTGGTCGTTTTTCCCACTCCGCCTTTTTGATTTGCAACCGTCCACACTTTCATGATTTTTATTCCGTTCGTGTCCAAATCGCTAGCGCATTTCGGTTTGAACGCAACTACCTATATCGTCGATATTAATATTTTTACTCGATATATTGGCAACTGCTACTGCCTGCGGCATGCCGTAAACCACACAAGAATCTTGATCTTGTGCCCAAATAGTGGCGCCCTTGTCTTTCAACAGACGGCACCCTTCACGGCCGTCAGCCCCCATCCCCGTTAAAATTATTCCCAAAACGTCACCACCAAAAGCTTTCGCCAGCGAGCCAAACGTAAGATCAACACTCGGTTTGTAATTCACTTTTTCGTTTAAACCTGCATCGGTTATCACGATACTCTTATTAAGCCCGATGGTTTCTACAAGCATTTGTTTACCACCCGGCGCTAAGTAGGCGTGGCCCGGTTTTAAAATGTCACCATGCTCAGCTTCTTTCACACTTATATTACAGTTTGAGTTCAAGCGTTGCGCAAATGCGGTAGTAAACGTGCCCGGCATATGTTGAACAAGCAATATCGGGTACGGAAAATCTGCAGGTAGAGGCGCGAGCACTTTTTGAAGCGCTACCGGCCCGCCAGTCGAGGCACCAATGGCAAGGCATTTATACCGTTTACCCGTAGCCCTGACCGACGATACAGTCGGCTGCTTTGCGGCATCTTTATGACCAGACAGTAATCCGGAGGTTTTAAAGAAAGCCTGCTTCGGTGCATTGTCAGGCAAGTGTCTCGTTTCAGTTGCTCTAAACAGAGGCCGCCTGAGCCCTACCCCTCGCCGCGCTATCAGTCTGACTTTAGTACACAATAAATGAGATGCTTCTTTTCTATCTTGTGCGATATCTTCGAATTTCTTGGGCAGAAAATCGAGCGCCCCTGCTTCAAGAGCATCAAGCGTTGCCTGGGCGCCGTGGTAAGTTAACGATGAGAACATGAGAATGGGCGTAGGCCTTTTATCCATAATAGCCTTTACCGCCGAAATGCCGTCCATCACCGGCATTTCAACGTCCATTGTTATCACATCCGGTTTAAGCGCTTCTGCTTTCTCTAGCGCATCGCGACCATTTCTCGCTTCCCCGACAACTTCAAGCTCTCTATCGCTGTCGAGTATTTCTCTCACTCGACGACGGTAAAATGTCGAGTCGTCCACCACTAGGACTTTAAAGACCATGGATTACTATTCCTATTAATTCATCGCCTTACTTAATGGGTTTACGCGCATACCGTTTCAGCAGGCTCGGAACATCTAAAATAAGTGCGATTCCGCCGTCTGAAGTAATGGTTGCCCCCGCCATGCCAGGCGTACCCTGTAACAAGGCGTCAAGCGGCTTTATTACCACTTCTTCTTGACCTATTAGCGCGTCTACTACGAATCCGACTTGTTGTGTACCTATTTGTACTACAACAACGTGACCTTTATCTCTTTCAATATTTTTGGGGCCACGAATCAGCCATTCGCCAAGGAAGAACAGCGGAATTGCTTTTGAACGAACTATCATTGTTAACTGGCCATCGACCGTGTTGGTCTTCTTGATGTCCATGTTTATTATCTCGTTCACTGCTCCCAATGGTAACGCAAAGGTCTGTTTTCCTACAACAATCATTAACGTAGGAAGAATAGCGAGTGTCAGAGGTACCTTGATATCGAGTCGTGTACCTTTGCCTAGCTGCGAGTCTATATTTACAGTACCGTTAAGCTGGTTGATCTTTGTTTTGACCACGTCCATCCCAACACCACGACCAGAGATATCGCTGATTTCTGTCTTGGTGGAGAAGCCAGGTGCGAAAATAAGATTAAACGCTTCAACATCGGACATGCGAGCGGCAGCATCTGCGTCTAGCACTCCGCGATTTATAGCTATCTCTTTAAGCTTTTCAGGGTCCATACCCTTGCCATCATCCTCAATAGTAAGGAGGATATGATCCCCTTCTTGAGAGGCTGACAGTTGAACGGTACCCATTCGAGGTTTGCCTGCCGCAGCGCGGTCGTCAGGCATTTCAATACCATGGTCTACAGAGTTTCTAACCAGATGCACAAGTGGATCGGCCAGGGCTTCAACCAGGTTTTTATCTAAATCTGTTTCTTCACCTACAAGTTCAAGGGTAATCTCTTTCTTAAGACTTCTTGCAAGGTCTCGAACAACGCGAGGAAAGCGACCAAATACCTTTTTAATCGGCTGCATGCGCGTTTTCATTACCGCACCCTGCAGGTCGCCAGTCACCACATCTAGGTTAGCAATGGCTTTAGACATGCTCTCATCGTTGCTGTTTATCCCTAAACTAAGCAAACGATTTCGAACCAACACAAGCTCACCCACCATGTTCATGATCTGATCAAGGCGTTTAGTGTCAACTCGTACCGTTGTTTCGGCCTGAGGCGCAGAGGCCGCAGGTTTCTTTTCTTCTTTTTTAGGCGCAGCGCTTGCTGCTTTCGCTGAAGAGCTTGACGCAGAGGGTGTGGGAGCACTTGGTTCAGGGTTTGGCTTTGGCGCTGCCTGTTTAGCTTTTTGAACAGCTTCGGTTGCTGCTTTATCAACGGGCGGCTCTACCTGCTTAGGTGCATCACCTAACTTGGTGGGGCCTTGTCCTGACCCATGAAGCTGGTCAAGAAGTGCTTCAAATTCGTCGTCAGTAATTTCTTCATCACCGCTTGCGCTTGTTGGCGCAGGCGCTACCGATGATTTCGGTTCAGGTGCCGATGTCTCGCTACTACCGAACTGCCCTTTTCCGTGCAAATCGTCCAAAAGGGCTTCAAACTCTTCATCAGTAATGTCGTCGCTATCGCTTACCGCAGCAGGCTTCGGGGCGGGTGACGAAGGAGCCTCGGTCTTCGCTGCTGAACGACCGGGCGCAGCTGAGCCATGTAGTTCATCAAGAAGCGCTTCGAATTCATCCTCTGTGATTTCGTCAATACCACCGCCGCTATCACTGCTAGTCGACGCTTGTTTTGAAGGCTCTTCTATTTCAAATTCGGGCTCATCCGCTAACGCTTCAGGTGTCGAAGACGGGGCGCTTGGCGTATCAAAAATATTTTCATCAGGCGTTTCAGGACGACTTAATTTGTGAAGCTTGTCGACTAACTGTGCATCTGCAGGCTGCAATGGATCACGAGCCTTAACCCGCTCAAACATTTCCACCACCACATCAGTGGCCTGCAAAATAATATCCATAAGCTCTGGCGTTAAGGTTCTTTGCCCGTTCCGCATTACGTCGAATACGTTTTCCGCGCCATGACAAATTTCAACTAGTTCAGTAAGTGAAAGGAAACCCGCACCACCTTTAACTGTATGATACCCTCGGAAAATTGCGTTTAATAAGTCCGCGTCTTCCGGGTTGTTTTCAAGATCAACGAGCTGTTCTTGTAATTGTTCAAGTATCTCTCCAGCTTCAACTAGAAAGTCCTGTAATATATCCTCGTCAACATCAAACGACATGCGCCCGCTCCCCTAAAAACCTAAGCTAGACAAAAGATCATCTACGTCATCTTGGCCTGAAACGACATCATCTCGTTTATCGGCGTCAATGATTGGGCCTTCTGCCTCTACACCATCAACCTTATCGGCCTTAACGCGAGATGGTTTAGTATGTTCTTCCCCATCGCGCTCGCCAAACATAGTAAGCATATTGACTAAACTATCTTCCACCTCTTTTACGAGGTCTATAACGCGACGAATAACTTGCCCCGTCAAATCTTGATAACCTTGGGCCATCAAGACTTCAGTAAGCAGTTGCGTAAGTTTAGCTGACTGGAGCGAACCTTCTTCTAATAATTCGTCTAAGTCTGCGCATAACGCTTTGAATTCACCTAACTCAATTTGGCGATTCATTAACTTTTTCCACTCTGGCATTACTTTATTCATTCGCATCGAAAGCATCTCAGCTATTGGCATACTCGCTTCAACGGCATCCATAGTAGTATTAGCAGCTTTCTCAGTTTCTTCAATAACGTAAGTCAGGCGGGACTGAGCATCCGGAATATCATCGGTTGCTAAGTTTTTAATGCGATCATCAATTTGAAAGTTATTCAACGCGTCATGAAGTTGACGCGTCAATTTCCCCACTTCAGCAAACAGCTCAACGTTTTCTTTCATTGAAGCTGCTTCAAGTAGGGCATTGGCTGAAGCGTTATCACCTTCTTCAAGATAAGTAACGAGTTGCTTGGCTTCTTCCAACGAAATTGGAACGTTTACATTCGTTGTCATCCAGTAAACCTCATTTATCTGGTGAGCGTCTGGATCAACCTAAACGTTCGAAAATTTTGTCTAATTTTTCTTTAAGTGTGGCAGCCGTGAAAGGTTTTACCACATAACCATTCACACCAGCTTGCGCGGCAGCAACGATCTGCTCTTTCTTGGCTTCAGCAGTTACCATGAGAACAGGTAAATGCTTAAGCTTGTCGTCTGCCCTAATTGCGCGCAGCAAATCAATACCTTGCATACCAGGCATGTTCCAATCGGTGACAACGAAATCAAAATCACCTTGCTGCAACATAGGCAATGCTGTACTGCCGTCATCCGCTTCTTGGATGTTTGCAAAACCTAGGTCTTTAAGAAGGTTTTTGATGATACGTCTCATGGTAGAAAAATCATCAACCACAAGAATTTTCATACTTTTGTCCAAAATAGCCTCCAATGAGGGGTTAATTGTTATTAATTTCTATTCTTCATCAGCCTGCCATGACTTCATTCGTGATTTGAGTTTTAACATGGCCTGGCTATGAATTTGACTGACTCTTGATTCACTTACGTCAAGAACCTCACCAATTTCTCGTAAATTCAATTCTTCATCATAGTATAAAGACAGAACAATCGCTTCTCGTTCAGGTAGCGTTGTAATTGCCTGCGCAAGTGCTTTTTGGAAAGCCCCCTGCATTAAGTCTTCTAGCGGCGCATCGCTGCCTCTACTTTGTTCAGTAGTAATAACGTCTTCCGACACGCCTAAGTCTTCAATACCAACAAGCTTACCCGCATTCACCTCATTGAGCATTTGGTGATAATCCTGCAAGCTTACATTCAGTTTTTCTGCGATATCAGAGTCTCTTGCATCTCTTCCGGTTTCGCCTTCCACTTGAGATATGGCTTCCGAGATGGCGCGACCGTTACGATGCACTGAACGCGGCGTCCAGTCTCCTTTGCGTATTTCGTCAAGCATCGCACCGCGAATACGAATTCCCGCAAAGGTTTCAAAGCTTGCGCCTTTAGAGCCATCAAAATTTCGAGCCGCTTCTAATAGTCCAATCATGCCCGATTGAATAAGGTCATCAACAAGAACACTTGCCGGCAATCTCGCCATCAAATGGTGCGCTATACGCTTAACCAATGGCGCATGTCGTTCGACTAACTGCGATTTATCGGTCTGTTGTCGATAAGCGGCTGCCTTACTATTCAACGCTGATTTCCTACTGCTTTTTCTGCAACAAGTTGTTCAATAAAAAATTCCAAGTGCCCGCCCGGTTGAGCAGGTATGGGCCATGATAAAGCTCTACTCGCAAGCTGCGTTATTGCTACTGCAGCGGGAGAGCCTGGATAGGCATCTACAATAGCCGTTTGTTTTCTCACGGCTTTACGAATATTTTCATCAAATGGTACCGTTGCTACTAATTCTAGTGCAACATCCAAAAAACGCCCCGTCACTTTACTTAATTTACTAAATAATTCTTGGCCTTCGCGTACATCTCGAACCATGTTGGCCACTACTTTGAAGCGAAAAACACCGTGCTCGCGATTGAGGATCTTAATTAAGGCGTAGGCATCGGTCAAAGAGGTAGGTTCGTCGCATACAACCACCATGATGTCTTGCGATGCTTTTGAAAAGCTTAACACCATGTCAGAAATTCCGGCAGCAGTATCAACAATTAAGACATCTATAGGCGTTCTTAGCTCACTAAACGCGCGAATCAACCCTGCGTGCTGGGTTGGTGATAATTCTGCCATTGATTGCGTGCCTGAAGTGGCTGGCGCAATCTTTATACCGTGAGGCCCGGTTACAAGCACGTCGTCAAGCGTACATTCACCCGAGAGCACGTGAGATAAATTTTTCTCTACGCGAAGCCCTAACATTACATCAACGTTCGCCAAACCAAGGTCCGCGTCGAGAACCATCACTCGCTTACCCTGCTTCGCCATCGCGATAGCCGTGTTAAGCGTGATGTTTGTTTTACCTACGCCACCTTTACCTCCGGTGACGGCGATTACTTTGATTAACCGTGATTGCTTCATTTTTCTTAAGCTACTCGCTTGATCGTCAATCATACTGCTTATGCTGTTTTAATTGCGTTGTTGCTACTAGTATGATTCAAACCGTACTTTTTATAAAGCTTTGCAGCAGCGGAAACTAAAGATTTCGCTTCTGCAATCTTAATGTCTTCAGGCACTTTCTGACCATCGGTGACATAGCTAACCGGTAGTTGGTATTCAACTGCTGCACTAAGTACCTCTCCTAAAGAGTAGCACTCATCTAACTTTGTGAAAATACAGCCACTTAGTTCAACATCATCATACGCCTGAATGATTCTCTGCAAAGCAGGGTATTGCGTATTGGCCTGTGCTACCAAATATTTTTTAACTTTCGGCATTTGGCCGTTATCAAACTGCTTAATTTGCTTAATTAATCGACTATCACGTTGACTAAAGCCTGCTGTATCAATCAATACTAGTCGCTTATGACGAAGTTGGAACAATAAATCTGCAAGTTCTTCACTGGTCTGCGCTTTTCTCACTGTACAGCCGATGATCTTTCCGTATGTCGCGAGTTGTTCATAAGCGGCAATTCTATACGTATCAATGGTGATCATTGCTACCGATTCTGCGCCATATTTTTGCGCATACCGTGCGGCTAACTTGGCAACTGTGGTCGTTTTACCTGTTCCGGTTGGCCCTACTAATGCGACAGCACCTTGTGCACTTAGTATATCGTTCCCCGTCACATTTATGCGATTAGCCAATAGGTTAAGAAGATACACCCACGCGTCGCGCTCATTCAAGTGCGCCGGCGTGTAGTTTATTAGCTGATTAGCTAATGCACTGCTTAGACCCATGTCAACCAAACGCGTAGTCAGATACTGATGAACTGGCTTTTGACGCTTGTTTTTTGCTTCCATAAGATCGGCAACCTGATATTGCAAAACATCACGCAACGACGCAAGTTCTTCTTTTATTTGAGCAAGTTCTGCTGACTGTGTCATCGGCGCCTCGCCTATGCTTGACGCTTGATGATCAGGATACGGTGTATTGTAGTCATTGCGACTAGCAGGCTGCTGGCTTTCCACATCATCAATAAACGCATAGGAAAAATCGAGATGTGACGCTATCTCATTGGCGTGCTTCGCATTAGCAGAGATAGGACTAGAGCGATGCTGCGTGTGCTGTTCCGTTGAGTGAGAAATTGGCGCTTGGTTAGTTGCGGTCGTCGCGACTCCATGCTGCTTTTCTAATAAAGCTTTTAGGCTATCTGGACCATCATCGCCAATAATTTCACTGAGACTAGGCATGGTCTTCTGACCTGGCGCTTTGGGCGCTGCTTTAGGAATGGTAAGTTTCGCATCGGGTTCTTTATCATAGGCCGCAACAAGCTCAATACCATCAGCAACTTTGCGATTTGACATGATTACAGCATCACTGCCTAACTCAGCTTTGACTTGGCTTAACGCCTCACGCATATCTTTGCCGAAGAAACGTCTAATTTTCATTGCAACCTCTCCAATCACCCAGTGTCAGATTATTGACCGACCGAACTGACTATTTTTATTTGTTTGTCGTCAGGCACTTCTTGATAAGACAGAACATGAAGCCCAACAACGGAATACTTTAAGAAGCGAGACAGCACAGGTCTTAGCATGCCAGAGGTAAGAAGTACCGCAGGTTCTCCTTCTAACTCTTGCTGCTGACTGGCTTGCTGCAGTGATTTTTGCAACTTATCTGCCAGACCTGGCTCAATACCAGCACCATCTTCGCCACCTGCTTGAAGTGACTGGTGCAACATCTGTTCCAACTCTGGCGCCAAGGTTATGACGGGTATTTCTTTAGCCCCTTGCGTAATCTCTTGAACAATAAGTCGTTTCAATGCAATACGCACAGCAGACACCAGAACATCTGGGTCCTGGCTGCGTGTGCCATACTCACTTAAGGTTTGAACTATCGTGCGCATGTCGCGAATAGGTACGCCCTCAAAGAGTAGGGTTTGCAGTACTTTTACTACCGTACTAAGCGGCAGAATATCGGGCACCAAACCTTCAACCAGTTTAGGATGCTGCTTGGCTAGCATGTCGAGTAGCTGCTGGGCTTCTTCATGACCAAGTAGTTGATAAGCATTATTAGTAAGCAACTGACTTAAATGCGTCGCCACCACGGTAGCCGCATCGACAACCGTATAACCTAAGGTTTGCGCGTGCTCCCGTTTGTTCGGTTTAATCCACACTGCATCTAAGCCAAATGCGGGATCTTTTGTGGCTCGCCCTTCCAATTTTCCGAATACCTGACCTGGGTTAATTGCAAGTTCCTCATCGTGACTAATGACCGAGTCACCAATGGTTACGCCCAGCATAGCAATGGTATAAGTGTTGGGCTCTAAATCTAAATTATCGCGAATGTGGACAGGCGGAATAAGGAAACCCAGCTCTTGCGATAGTTTTTTACGCACGCCTTTAATACGCGTCAACAATTCACCACCTTGTGATTTATCAACAAGTGGAATAAGACGATAGCCCACTTCTAATCCGATGGTATCGACTTGTTGCACATCGTCCCAACCTAGCTCTTTCACCTCAGGAGTAAGCGTTTCGCTCTTAGCAACATTTTCAGGCACTGACGGTGCTGCGGCTTTCTTCCTGGCTTGTAAGGTTTGAAAGTAAGCAAAGCCAGCAATGAGGAAAGAAAACCCAAGAAACGCGATATGGGGCATCCCCGGTATGATACCCATAACAAACAGCACGCCAGAGGCAATGTATAACGCTTGGTTGTTGCCTAGCTGCCCTCGAATTTCTTTTCCCATTTCTTGAGATTCATTTTCTCGAGTCACAATAATGGCGGTGGCAACGGAAAGCAGTAATGAAGGAATTTGAGCAACGAGCCCGTCACCGATTGTCAAAATGGTATAAATTTCTATCGCATTTCCAAAAGACAAGTCGTGCTGGATCATGCCAATAAAGAGTCCGCCAACAATATTGATGAGCATGATAAAAAGACCCGCTACCGCATCACCTTTTACAAATTTTGACGCACCGTCCATCGAGCCATAGAAGTCGGCTTCTGCGGTGATTTCCTCACGGCGCTTTCTCGCTTGGTCTTGATCGATATACCCTGCATTAAGGTCGGCATCAATGGCCATTTGCTTACCAGGCATGGCATCTAGCGTAAACCGCGCGCTTACTTCAGAGATACGACCCGCACCTGCCGTAACCACTTTGAAGTTAATGATAAGAAGAATAGCGAATACAACGATACCCACAGCATAGTTACCACCAATAACGACCGCACCAAAGGCCTCAATTACCTTACCTGCAGCGTCGCCTCCCTCATGACCATACAGCAATACAACGCGAGTAGACGCAACGTTTAACGCGAGTCGTAAAACCGTGGCGATAAGCAATACTAAAGGAAAGATACCAAAGTCTACTGGGCGCTGCGTAAGCACCGCCACCAAAATAATCACCAGTGACAAGGCGATGTTAAAACTAAACAAGACGTCTAGTAGGAACGGCGGCATGGGCAGTATCACCATTCCCATAATTGCCAAGAGAACAATAGGCGCGCCTAAACCACTGGTGAAATTTTGCAGCTGATTTTTATCGAATCGCTGAAGATAACCGGATAACTGCATGGATTGGTGTCTCTCTATCAGAAAATTGACGCTTCATGTAAAACTCTAAGAGGGTTTTCAACTAACGTGCCAGCTTTGTGCTTTATGAAGAAAGTTATCGCCGTCACAGGTGACACCATGAATGTTTACTCACTGCAGTAAAATCAAAAAGGCCGATGATATTTTGTATCCAATGGGTCTATGGACAGTTTATAATCGCGAAACCGTTCACGTTTCCCTCCCGTTTCTGTTTGGCGTTTTAAAAGGATTATTTATAGTGCTAGTAGAAAACCGTGCAGCAAAATTGTATTGGATTGGCCTTATCATGATGCTGTTTTTCAGTCATTTAGCGAGTGCATCTCAACAGCCTAACTTACGTCAGCGTGTAGAGAACTTGTTGCTTGAGTCGGTGGAGATATACGGTTCTCAAAACAGTACCCCATCGCGAGTACAAAATAAGGTATTGGTTAGCGAGGTTTACGCTCAAAATGGCTATCAGCTAATTTGGTTTGGTACTAACGATACTGAAAATCGTCTTCGCGAACTCCTTCATGAAATCAGACAATCGGAACTTCATGGTTTTTCACCCGAGTATTACCACGCGTCAATACTTGAAAGTCGCGATGCCAACACGGCACTTTTGGATGTATTGGCAACAGATGCCTTTATCAGTCAAACTCTGCATCGATTAAATGGACTGGTCAGTCCGGCCAACGCAGATGAACAGTGGTTTCTCAAGCAGAGGGAGGCAGCCCCTGTGGCATCGCTCAACCAAGCATTGGCTAACGGCATATCATCAACGCTTGAGGCGATGTGGCCTACTCACCACGAATATCAGTTATTGCTAGATAAAAAACGTAGCTTGCTGTCGGCTGTATCTACGGTGACCACGCAAATTCCAGCTGGCCCAACGCTTAAGCTGAACTCAACTAGCGAAAGAGTGATATTGCTCAAGTCTCGTCTTTTTGGGCCTGGAACTTATTCAGAATTATTTGATAGGGACTTATTGGACGCTGTTAAGCAGTTTCAAATGTCAGCAGGCTTGGAGCCAGATGGTATTGTGGGAAGTTCCACGTTAGAGGCATTAAATGCCACCACCTTTTCTTGGTTAGAAAAGATTGATGCAAACTTAGAAAGATGGCGCTGGCTGCCTCACCAAAGCTGGTCTACCTACTTACGTGTCAACATCGCCTCATTTCAACTAAGAGGTTTTTCCGAAGGTGAAGAAACATTAGATATGCCCGTAATTGTAGGTACACCGGTAAGACAAACGCCCGTATTCACGGAGTCAATGAAATACATGGTATTTAACCCCTACTGGACGGTGCCTTTCAGCATTGCTACCAAAGACAAGCTTATAAAGTTAAAAGCTGATCCTTCTGTTTTAGCACAACAGGGCTATGAAGCCCAACCCGCCGGTGTCGATGGCTTCAGCCCTGTCGATGTATTTGATTGGAAAAACGTAACCCGAGGCACGTTTCACTACACACTTAGGCAAAAGCCTGGGCCACATAACGCCCTTGGAAAGGTGAAATTCATGCTGCCAAATAAGCATGCCATTTATCTTCACGACACGCCAGATCACAGTCTCTTCTCAAAATCAGAAAGAAACTTTAGTTCGGGCTGTATCAGAGTGTCTAATCCTTTAAAGTTATCCCATTGGGTCCTCACTCATTCAGGGCAGCCAGAGGCGATCGCGCAAGCAGAACATTTATTTCAAAGTGAAGAAACCACCACGCTGTATTTGAAAAAGCCCATTCCTGTTCTCATTGTGTACTTTACCGCGTTTGCAGATGAACGAGGGAGCATAGTTTTTCGCCGCGATGCATACAATCGCGATGGTCATATTATTGCAAAATTGAAGGAATTTAACCGTGCGTAAGGGTGTGATAGTTATGCTTGCTCTTTTGGCTTTAGCTCGCACAGGTGATGTTTTTTCTTTTGAAAAAACCCTACTGAACTCGAAGCTTAGTGTTAACGGGAGTACTGTTCCCTATCCTATTTTTTCTGTTTTCGTGATGCCAAGCAAAACTTTTACAGTCGAGTTTGCCGAGAAAAGCCACACTGGAAGCTTTCAGTTTTTTGATGCTAATGGAGAAGCGCTTAAACTTAGTCCGAACTTACCAGCAAACAGCGGCACAGTGGGCAAGACGCCTATTACCGCACCCAAACAATCTGGGCACTACGTACTTAAGACTACCAACAATCAAACAGGAGAGATTGCAACGCTCAACGTGTTTGTCATGACTCCTTTGGAGAAGGTAGACAAAGCAGGCAAGTTAAACGGCTATATCATTGGCAAGTATCCTGAAAAGCCTTTAAAAAATAACCCCATTTATTTACCACCACAAGGGTTTGTTGAAGTCTCGCCTGGACAAACAGACATAAGAATATCGCCCAACTTTACCTTAGGACAATTTTTGTCTAAGCAACAACAAGGATTTCCCAAGTATGTACATTTGCGCGCTGGTCTTTTGCTGAAGCTGGAAAATATTTTGCACACCTTAAATAGCGAAGGGTATACCATTGAAGGTTTGACCATAATGAGTGGATATCGCACTCCATTTTACAACAAGGCTATTGGCAACGTTCAGTACAGCCGACATGTCTGGGGTGGTGCGGCAGATTTCTACATTGACCAATCACCAAAGGATGGCGTTATGGATGATCTGAATAAAGACGGCGTTGTAAACCGTGAAGACGCCGTTTGGCTTGCCAACTTCATTGCTAACATGTCCAAGCAAGGCGCTTTCGGATCGAGAATTGGTGGGCTTGGCGTTTATGACGCGAATGCAGCGCACGGCCCCTTTGTTCATGTAGATGTTAGAGGGACGCTGGCGCGCTGGTAGACTTGAGCATTATCTATTTCAAGACGTTGGCTAATACAACAGCATCTCGTCTCTGATAATCTCACTCACTCTCGCGGTAAAATTTAACGTCGATATTCAGGTGGTATCGGCAAATCCCTTTTTAAAGGTTTAGGGCGTTTACCTTTGCCTGCCCTGTGCGCCTTGAGTTGATAAACGTGCGCTAACACCTGCGCTACCGCCATGAATAGAGCGTTAGGGATTTCATCGTCGACTTCTGTTGAATAGAAAATAGCGCGGGCCAGCATCGGAGAAGGTATCAGCGGAACGTCATTAGCTGTCGCAATTTTTCTTATATGCATGGCTAATTCATCGGCCCCTTTAGCAACCACAACCGGTGCTCTCACCCCCTGCTCATCATACTTAATAGCAACTGAGAAATGGGTCGGGTTTGTCACGACTACGTCTGCTTTCGGGACTTCCTGCATCATTCGCTTAGTGGCTGCCTGATATTGAAGCCGGCGAATACGGCCTTTAACCATAGGGTCGCCTTCTGCATTTTTCCGTTCGTCTTTGACCTCTTGCTTGGTCATTTTCATTTCTTTATTGTGCTTGTACATTTGATAAGGCACATCAATAAGCGCAATGGGGATCATGCCGCACACCAAAATAAGAAACGCCCACTTGAGCATATCGAGTGCGTGAAATATGTTTCCCGGATAAAGTTCCATATCTAAATGCAGCGCTTCGTCTTCAAAAAACAATAACGCGCCAATTGCCATACCAATAATGACAACGACTTTTGCAATAGACTTTAGTAACTCAACTAAACCGTTCGTGCCAAACATGCGTTTGAACCCTTGGATAGGGCTCATTTTCGAACCTTTGGGTTTTGCACCCTCCCAAGTAAAATTAAATCCACCAAGGGCAATAGAGCCATAAATCCCTGCAATCATCGCGACGACCATGTATAAAAAAACAGCAGGGCCTACAGCTGATAAGGCCTCTCCCCACGCGCCAAACATGTGAGTAATATCATAGGTTTCGTCACGTGAGAGGATAAACATTCGCTGTGTAAGCTTGAAAACAGATTCAGCAACCCACCCGCCTACGAAAATGAACATAAAGGCGCTGACTATCAGCACCAGCGTCGTAGATAACTCGCGAGAACGGGCCAGCTGCCCTTTTTTTCGGGCATCTTCGAGTTTTTTCCCCGTGGGGTCTTCTGTTTTTTCGCTTGAATCTGCCATAACTTCCTACGGACAAATATTCAACAGTTCACACATAAACTGTTCGGCTCTAAACCATTGCGTTTCAAAGTGTGCAGTAAAGTTATCTAAGGTTATCCAAATGATGAGTAAGCCCATAACCTGAGCAATAGAAAAGCCAATGCTAAAAATGTTAAGCTGTGGCGCGGCTTTCGTCATTACGCCAAAAGCCAAATTTACAATTAACAACGACACAATAGGCGCGAGAGACAGCGTTATAGCCGAGATAAACATCCAGCCTCCCCAATGCGCGATATCGCGGAACTGTTCCCCAGTCCACCACGCCTCGCCAATAGGGAATGCTTGAAAGCTCATTACGATCATTTGGATCATAGACAGATGGCCGTCTAGCGTCCAAAACAATAATGTTGCCAATATCAAATAAAATTGACCGACAGCGGGTACGTTAATACCGTTGACAGGGTCAACAATAGACGCAAATCCCAAACCGGTTTGCATCGCAATTACTTGGCCAGCAAGAACAAACGTATTCAGCACCATCATCGAAATAAAACCGATAGCAATTCCAATCAGCAATTGCTGAATAACGAGTAAAAAAGTGCCTACGTCCACCAAGTTCTCTACGGGGGACGGAGGAACCACCGGCATGATAATTAACGTAAGCATAATGCCTAATAAGGCTCTTACTTGTGGGGGTATTGATTTAGCACTCAGCCCAATCATGGCAACAAACAAGCCGCTAATACGCATAAATGGTAACAGCATGTCGGCAAGGAATTGATTGACGGTGGCCAGTTCGACTTCCACAATATGCGCCTTTTAACCCACTACCTGAGGGATCATATCAACCATTCTAAAGGTAAAATCCATGAGTTGTTGTACCAGCCAATTTCCTCCCCAACTCAGCGCTAAAAGCGTAACAAGCAAACGAGGCAAGAAACTCATGGTTTGTTCGTTGATACTGGTTGCAGCCTGAAACACAGCCACGACCAAGCCTACAATCAGGCTTGGTACTATCACTGCAGATACCAACACGATGACCATTAACATGGCTTCGCGCAGTATCTCAACAAAGACTTCTGGTGACATAAGCCCTCCTAGACGCCCATACCGAAACTCGTCGCTAACGTACCGAAAATGAGATTCCAGCCATCAACAAGTACAAAAAGCATCAGTTTAAACGGCAGAGAAACAATCATTGGAGATAGCATCATCATACCCATAGCCATCAGGATAGAAGCCACAACCAAGTCGATAATAAGAAACGGAATAAACAACATGAAGCCAATTTGAAATGCGGTCTTGAGTTCACTGGTAACAAAGGCAGGTATAAGAATGGTAAGAGGAACTTCGTCGGTGTCAGCATACTTTCCTTCATCACCTGCAATGCGCACGAACGTTTCGAGATCTTTCACTCTTGTTTGCGAAAGCATAAACGCCCGCATAGGTCCTTTGGCTTGCTCAAGGGCATCTAAGCTGGTGAGTTGCTCGTTAAGATACGGCTGCAAAGCTCGCTCATTCACCTCTTCGAACACCGGTGCCATAATAAACATCGACAAAAATAGGCTCACACCGATCAGTATTTGGTTTGACGGCGACTGCTGTAAACCAATTGCCTGGCGCAGAATCGATAGCACGACGATAATGCGGGTAAACGAAGTCATCATCATAATAAACGCTGGAATCAAGCTTAGTGCTGTCATAATAAACAGCGCCTGCAGCGTCATGGAATAATCTTGCGTACCGTCTTGATTAGTCGTAACAGTGACCGCGGAAATACCTTGTTGCGCGCACACTGGCTCTGCAAGCAGAAGCAGCGGCAACACAAGAGTTAGCAAGAAAAGCTTACGCATCTTTTGCCCCTTCCTTCGTATTCTTCTTTTCTATATTGGGGTTGAGTTTTCCCGCCATTGCTTCGACCAACTTTTGCTTGAAAACATCGGCACTACTCAGTTTGTCGCCGGTTGCTCTAACCATGCCTTTAACCGGAATATCAAGATTTTTGTCAAGTTTGCTTAGGTGGGAAATATTATGACTGGTAATGCCAATAAGGTGTTGCTCGTCGCCCACCTGAATAACCATGATCTTTTCTTTTGTCCCCACGACCATGCTAGCTGCCACTTTCATTTGACCGCTGCCCATAGCAGTGACATTAAATCGACGCATGATATACGCTAGCGCGAAAATAACAGCTACAACGACAAGCAAGGACAGAAAAATTGACAGTACTGACGTGGGGTTAGTAATTGACTGTGTCGACTGGGCGACAGCAAGTTGACTAAATGCAAGGGGCAGCATCGCGCAACCCCTTAGTTTATAAGAAGTTTTATCTGAGCTTCTTGATTCTCTCAATTTGACTAATAACATCCGTTAATCGAATACCGAATTTGTCGTTGACCACTACTACTTCTCCATGAGCAATCAACGTGCCATTAACTAATACATCTAGTGGCTCACCGGCAACACGATCCAGCTCCACCACAGAACCCTGATTCAACTGTAGCAGATTTCGGATACTTATTTGACTACGACCTACCTCCATTGAGATAGTCACTGGAATATCTAAAATGGTATCTAGCTTTTTCTTTTCTTCTTGCGTGATTGGCGCATCGTCAGTTAGCTCGTCTAATTCGGCAACCTGTACATCTTCGTTACCGCCAGCCTCTTGTTCTGCTTCAGATTCGGCTTGCTCGGCCATCGCCGCTGCCCAATCGTCCATACCGTCTTCACTCATGGGAACTCCCCTTTACCTTACAGGTCTTCTTCGAGTACTTGCAGTTCTGCGTCATTATCAATAATGCGCCCACCGCGGGTTAATAACTGTAGCTCAGACTTCACTGAAGTCGGTCTTGCAATTTTTTCTACTATTTTCAGTGCTAAATTATCTCTGCTTCGACCTAATTTGGCTCTGAATGTAGGTAAATCTTCAATGAGTACCGTAATGGTCTCAGGCATTTCTACTGGGATGATATCGCCAGGCTTAAACTCCATTACATCGCGAAGAGACACATCAACATCCAGCATATGGGTGGTCAATGCGACCTTAACATCCATAATTTCGTCGCGAAGCGCTTTGCTCCATCGCAAGTCTGTATCTTCTTTATCGCTTTGAACACCCGCATCGAGCAATTCCCGTATAGGCTCTAGCATTGAGTATGGCAACGATACGTGGAAGTCACCACCGCCGCCATCTAGTTCGATGTGGAACGAGCTAATCACCACCACTTCGGTTGGACTTACTATATTTGCCATGGCGGGGTTAACTTCTGAATCTAAATACTCGAACGACACATCCATGACTGGCGCCCATGCTTCTTTATAATCCTCGAAGATTATCTTAAGCAGCATCTGAATAATTCGGCGCTCTGTTGGCGTGAATTCTCGGCCTTCAATTTTCGCATGATATCGACCATCGCCACCAAAGAAGTTATCGACCAGAATGAACACCAACCGAGCTTCCATTGTGATAAGCCCTGTTCCCTTAAGCGGGCGAAAGCGCACCATGTTTAAACTGGTTGGAACGAATAAGGTGTGAATATATTCGCCAAACTTAATCATTTGAATGCCGTTAATGGAGACTTCAGCAGAACGGCGCATCATGTTGAACAGACTTACCCGCATATGACGAGCAAAACGTTCATTAACAATTTCAAGCGTAGGCATTCGCCCACGCACAATTCTGTCTTGCGAGGAGAAGTCGTACTCGAGCGTAGAAGCATCTGAGTCGCTATCGCCGATCTCATCCTCGTCTACATCATCTACCCCGTGTAACAGGGCATCGATTTCATCTTGAGATAATAAATCACTCACCGTCTTCTACCTTACAAAGTCATTGCATTACTGCATGACAAAACCCGTAAACAATACGCGCTCGACCACATCGTTGCCCGTAATGTCTTTTAGTGCCTTTTGCACTTCACTTACTGCCTGCTCACGAAGCTCAATTTTTCCTGCTTCTGTTACGAGGTCATCTGCATTTGAAGTACTAAACGCTTGTAACAACGTTCCCTCAATAAGGGGGATATGCGTTTTTGCCAGTTCTTCATTTTCAGAACCTCTCACTAAGAGCTGAACTTTTATTTGAACTAATCTATCTCTACCAGAGCCCGGCACGTTGAAAACAAAAGGTCTTGGCATCGCCACGTAGAGTGCAGTGCCTATTTCAGCGTTGCCTGAACTTGCAGCTGGCGCGCTTGCAGCGGCTGCTGCAGCATCAGCCTCAGCCAACTGCTCGGCCGCGGGCTCATCGCTACCAGCAAACAGTAGGAAATAAGCGGCAGCCCCACCACCAACAAGAACGACGGCTATGATGATAATAAGCATCATCTTGCCTTTCTTTTTACCGCCTTCTTCTACTTGTAACTCTTCATCTGCCATGTGTAACCCATCAGTAATATAAGGAAAAAACGTATTATCAAGGTTCCGTCAAAAATGGCAATGCCATTGTGGATGAATACAAACAAATGCACTCACTGACGTCATATGCAAACATAGCAGCCTTGGCATAATCTCACCATTCAACCTATTGCTAAAAATAGTGCGATTACGCGCTATGCATAGAAATCAATTCCGCCTTTGGCAGCGCGCGTCACTGATTGCTCAATAATTCGCGTCCCTTCCATGTCGTCTAAACCGTCATTTTCCCCACGGTTTCCGGCTCCATTTCTTCTACTGTCATCCTGTGCAAGTTGCTGGCCATTTTCGTTACCCGACGAGTTATCTTTCCTCACTTGCGCATCACCTAACTCAATGCCTTGTTCAGAAAGCATGTCTCGTAACTTAGGCATAGCGTCGGCGAGTGCATCCTTTGCTTGTTGAGACTGCACAACGAAGCTTACGCTGGCTGCATCACCGGCCACGTTTACCCTAACCTGCATACTGCCAAGTTCTGGTGGATCCAAGCGAATTTCGGCCATGGTGTTTCGGGCATTGACCATCCAGCGAATTTTTTCGTTTAGCTGCTGCTGCCCTTCAGGTTTATGAATGTTGACCGCTTTATCAAAGCCTTCAAACTGCTGCTGAGATTTTGACGCTTCAGCGCGAAGCTGGGTATTTTCCTGCATTACCGTATCGGTTTGCCCTACCATACTTGCAAATGCCTGTTGAGCACTGGCTTGGGTTTGCGTCATTAAATTCAGGAATTGACTGGCTTGGCTATCTAGTCGAGCCGTCATCGAAGCAATAACCTCGGTACTTACTGCTGCCTCTTTTGCAGCATCGGCCACGATAGCCGACAAATCAATGCCGGGCTCTCGACCCTGCTGAACTTGTTGCTGGAATTCATTTATACCAGCGATAATGTTGGTCTTCACGGCCTGTTGTTGCGAAGGATTTGATATACCCGCAACGACACGCTCAGCAAACGCCTCCGTCGCTTTTTGTGCGCTCTGTGGCGATAGTTCATTTATGGCAGTTAACAGGTCGACCGCCTTTTCGCCGATTGTTTCAGCGTTAATACTTTCAGATATGCTCAGAGTATTCGTCATCAGCCCTTTGTCTGATGACGTTATCTTATTAGATTCTGTGGCGGTAGCACTTGTATCACCGCCGCCTGCAGCAGCGGTGATTTCCGCTAGCAATGCGCTTGCTTGTGATGAGGCTTCGTCTAAAGACAATATCTGCATATCTTTACGCTCATCCGATAGCAGACTCAATACAAGAGATTCATCAGCCGACGCTTTATCTTCAGCGTGTGTGCCGCCAGTGCTTCCTGGTAGCCCATTAAGTAAACTTACGCCTTCCATATCATTGATACGAGCCTGTTCAGCGTCACTTGAGCTTTCGCTTTGCATCAGCTTTGCAATGAGCGCTGACAGGCCATTGTCACTATCAGTAATTGTCTCTGATTTAGCATTCATTTCTGCAAGC
>NZ_BLIG01000020.1 GCF_009811415.1 Alteromonas sp. KUL106
ACGTTTGAAAGCTGAGTATTCGCATCGCTATCGTCGCTCGCCTGCTGTTTTCTAGCACTCTCTCCAAGCAACAACGACGTTAATGCACTCAGTGTCTGTTGCGCGTCAGACGACAGGGACTCAAACGCTATCTCACCCTTATTATTTTCGCTGTCTAGCTGAGACAATAGATGAGCCATGACCGATGACGCGTCGCTCGCATTAACATCATCAGGGAGTTTCCAAAGTTTTCCATTTTCCTTTACAGAAATAACGTTAACCGCCTCGCCAGCAACTACTGAGATGCGATTGTTCATTCCTGCATCAGAATTGTCTGAGGGTTGTTCACTTTTTCCCAAACGGTTAGCAACAGTTTCAACGTAGGCGACCCAGTCTGGCTCTCTCTCATTTATGCTCGACTTTTCGTCAGGCGTGCCTGGCGCGGCAATAACGCCTGCCTGGGCATCTTTTTTGCCACCTTCGCCAATGATGAACTCTATGTCATTTACGCTCTTTTGCTCAACGTTACCTGCTGCATCATCCACCGCTAGACCAGTAGTTTCCTCGTCAGCACTAACATGCGTGTTTTTTGATAATGCCGATTCATCCCGATTCTCGTTTGAACGTCTCGCTGTTAGTTCAGCAGACGCATCCTCTTTGTTTTTGCTTACTGGCAAATCGTCCTGAACAGGTAAATCAGTATGACCCGCATCTCGGTCTTTCCCGCGTTTCACCGTTTCACTAGATGCTTGAGAGCTTGCATGAGTGCCGTCTGAACGGTTTACGTTCCGAGACTGAGAGCGCTGGGCTTCATTATCATTTAATACAAAATCCGCTTTGCTCGTTTTCGCTTCT
This sequence comes from Alteromonas sp. KUL106, assembly GCF_009811415.1. Classification (GTDB taxonomy): domain Bacteria; phylum Pseudomonadota; class Gammaproteobacteria; order Enterobacterales; family Alteromonadaceae; genus Alteromonas. Next base: position 835 of record NZ_BLIG01000020.1, read on the forward strand.
TGATAGAGTCGATTAAATGCTTGGTTGTTTTCACTGCTCGTTTCTTGCTGTGTACCAATCCCTGTCTCAACGGCTTTGGCCGTGCTCGAAGCAGAAAAAGGTAATGCGGCAATGTCTGTTTTATGTGCGGCAACTTGTTGCATATTGTCCTACCGTCCTACATTTTAATCGTCTTTCACCAAGAAGACGCTATGTGATGCGTCTAACTCGCTTGGTATCATCTTGAGATACTTGAAGCGAAGTTAATCGCAAACCCATCAACGCTTTATACATAACAATCACTTAGCTTTAACTGAGTAGCCTATATCGCTATCGTTCTTCTTTAAGGCTTATGCCTGCTGAGGGCCGCATGTCTTAATCTGTATTACGTATTAAAACTTAAAGAATTGCTGATAAACCATTATGACTATGACTAAACAATGGCGCTGCGTTGATACATTGTATGAAGGTTTTGCAAGGGTTGAGCCAAAGTGGCTCAAGGCTGGATTAATTATTTAGAATGGTGAGCGTTTGGCTCTGAAAAATCGTTGGGTGGCAAATTCATCCATCATGGCCTGCTCTGCTTTTGCTTCTTTTTTCTTTTCAGCTAAATTTTTCTTGTCTAGCAGTAAAGTCACGGCTTTAACCTTTTGCTGTTGTTTCAGCCACATTTGTTTGCGCTGATCGGCTGCCATTTGAGCACGCGCGATAACTTGCATTTGCTGCTCACAGGCTTTGTCCAGCTTGCCGACAAAAGACAAATGCTGCTGGTAATAGGTTGCGGTAACGCCAGCTTGCCCAGTTTGTTGGATACCTTTTATATAATCAATTCGGTATTGCTCAAGACTTGTTAACTTTTGCTTTTGCTGATTAACATTTTGCTGAGCCTGTTGAAAATAACGCGCTTCTCTCTGTTCTTTTTCACGTTCAAACTCAGCCAGTCGAACAAGTTGTTGAGACATGACGTTTCCTTTAGCTAATTATGTTACTACCGAGGCAAAGTGCTAGATGCCATATCAATTTACCCGTGCCCTAAACCTTTCGCTAGTGCTGCCATGCCTTCTAGACTTTCATCGTAAGGCAAAACTTGCTTCATGCCTTGTTGGAGAAAAGCGTTAATGGCTGGCTCTGCACGAATAGCTAAATCGATGCGAGGATCTGAGCCTTTAGCGTACGCACCTATCGATATAAGATCTTGGTTTTGTTTGTAGTTGGAATAGACCTGCCTAATACGGCGCGCCATCAGCTGATGTTCTTCACTGACTACCATAGGCATAACACGACTAATAGACGCTTCGATATCAATAGCGGGGTAATGACCGCTATCGGCAAGCGCACGCGATAAGACCACATGGCCATCTAAAATTGCCCTTGCTGCATCGGCGATGGGATCTTGTAAATCATCCCCTTCCGTTAATACAGTATAAAACGCAGTGATAGAGCCCTGCCTTTCGCTGCCATTCCCCGCTCGTTCGACCAGGGCGGGAAGACGCGCAAATACGGAAGGTGGATACCCTTTTGTTGCTGGCGGCTCACCCACTGCCAGCGCTATCTCACGCTGCGCCATGGCATAGCGGGTAAGTGAGTCAATGAGTAATAGGACATTCATGCCTTTGTCACGAAAATACTCAGCAATTGTCACCGCCGTTTCGCAACCTTTTAACCGCATCAATGGCGAAGTATCAGCCGGTGCAGCGACCACTACGGCGCGCTTTCGCTCTTCTTCAGTCAGTATTTCATGAATAAATTCTTTTACTTCTCGTCCACGCTCGCCGACCAAGCCGACCACCACCACGTCAGCTTCACAGCCTCGCGTCATCATGCCAAGTAAAACGCTTTTACCTACGCCACTTCCAGCGAAAAGTCCCATGCGCTGCCCCACACCAACTGTATTCAGTGCGTTGATAGCCCTTACCCCCACATCCATGGGGGTATTAATAGGGCGTCGTATAAGCGGATTCATGGGTGGACGTGTCGTTGGAGCCCGCGCTTCTGCATCGATTTCGCCAAGTCCGTCAAGTGGCTGGCCGTTTCCATCTACGACGCGTCCCAGCAGCCCCATCCCTACGGGTAACCCGCTTTGACGATTAAGCGGCATAACACGACTTCCAGGTACAATTCCTCGGACAGCTTCAGTAGGCATGAGGTAAGTAATATCATCACCAAAACCAACGACTTCAGCTTCTATTTCGCCTTCAATGGTTTGAACTAGACATTGGCTACCCACGGGCAATTGGCAACCTACAGCCTCAAGCGTTAAACCAATACCTCTGACAAGTTTTCCGGCTGCAACGATAGGCGGTGAAGTGACGTGTTTCGTCAACGCTTCAAAATGATTGTGCCAAGGGCTAGTCATCAGATAGCCCTTGGTTTAATAAAAATTTATCAATGACATCACGGCAGCGACGTTCAATTGATACATCTACTGCATTTTGAGTGGTCGTTATGTCACATCCGCCACGTTCCATGGCTGGCGCTTCGATAAGATTCCATCCTTTGTTAGCAACTTCTTCTTCACCAAAATGTGCTTTAACCAGCGAAATATCCTCAGGGTTCATATGAATCTGATAGCCGGCTTGATTGATAGGCAACGCTTTAATGCCTTCGCTCAATGCTTGAAGAATGACGTGTTGATTAGTACTTACTTCTGTCTTAATCACTGCTTTAGCAAGGGTAACCGCTAGTTTTACGAGCTGGTCACGCGTGGCGTCATTCGCTTGAGAAAGCGGATCGTGGAGTTTCTCAGCAAGCATCTGCCATGCCTCGGCTTGCGTTGCCATCTGTTGACGTCCTTCGTCTAAGCCCTGCTCTAGGCCTTCTGCATATCCCTTTTCTTTTCCCTCGGCTAACCCCGCTTCACGTCCTTCCTCCTTTCCTTCTTCAAAGCCTTTTTCTTTACCTTCTTGATATCCTTCATCAAATGCTGCTTGTCTGATCGCTTCAATTTCTTCAGCAGTAGGTGGCTTTATTTCCTCTTCTATTTCGGGAGGTTCGTATTTCCAATCAGAACGTTTGTTAAGTGCGTTGGTTGGCTCATTTTCCCTTGATGACGAAGGATCATCGACAAAGGGCAGATCCCACTTCTTAGCCTCGTTTATCTCGTTTTCACTGAAACTTTTGTTACCGGTCATATGTTTACCTAGGCTCAATGGGTTGTGGTGCGCAAAGCTGTTCCTGTCATAGGTTTACAGGAACTCTTCTCCGCCGCCCCCACCAAGCATAATTTCACCTGAGTCAGAAAGTCGACGGGCCACAGAAAGAATTTCTTTTTGTGCCGTTTCAACTTCGCTAATACGCACCGGACCAAGTGCTTCCAAGTCATCGGCAAGCATTTCAGCAGCGCGTTTAGACATATTGCGCATAATTTTATCTTTAAGTTCTTCGTCGGCACCTTTGATTGCTTTGAGTAGAGCATCTTGCTGAACCTCTCGCAATATTGCCTGAATACCTTTGTCGTCTACATCAACTAGATTGTCGAACACAAACATAAGATCTTGAATTTGTTGACTCATTTCTTCGTCTTGCTCGCGGATGGCATCCATAAGCTGACCTTCGATCGCCGTATCCAGGTAGTTCATAATGTTCGCTGCTGACTTCAAGCCGCCCATTTTCGCTGCTTGCGCTCCGGCTTGACCCGCAAACTGCTTCTCCATAATCTCATTAAGCTCTTGCAGTGCTGCTGGCTGAACTTCTTCCAGGTTAGCAATACGCATCAACAGATCTAATCGTACTTTCTCTGGGAACTGCGCCAAAATTTCAGCACTTTGCTCAGGCTCTAAGTAAGACAAAACAATCGTTTGAATCTGGGGGTGCTCGTTTCGAATTATGCTAGCCACTTGTTTTGAGTCCATCCACTTGAGTGAATCTAGACCCTTAGCGCCGCTGCCCATTAGGATTTGATCGATAAGATTTGCCGCTTTATCTTCACCAAGTGCAGCAGTCAGGGCTCGCTTCACAAAATCTTGGCTTTGGAAACCTATTGTGCTGTAGTTCTGAATTTCTTCAATAAAGTGCTTATGAACTGACGTGATCTTTGTTTGCGTCATATCATCCACTTTCGCCATTTCAGCACCAAGTTTCTGCACTTGCTTTGGCTCTAGGTGCTTTAATATCTGTGCTGCGTCTTCCTCAGATAAACTCAGCAACAAGATGGCTGCTTTCTCTACGCCCTCTAATTTACTGACGTCATATGACGGTTCTGCAACATTGGCTAGTTCTTCGGCCATAATCTTATCTCACTACTCGTCTTGCATTAACCAACCCTTAACTACTTGGGCTGATAATTCAGGTTCGTTAGCCACAAGGGCGCGCACAGCTTTAAGCACATCTTCATCTTTATGAAGGTCTGGCAACATAAGCGAGCCGTCTGGCGCAAAGCCCACCTGACCTTCATCGAAGTCAGACGTTAGCATGCTAATGGTGTCGTCACCTAAATCAAGACCTTCATCTGCATCAAATTCATCAGCCTCGTTAGACTCATCAGGATTGATGAGACGGCGCAGCATGGGACGAATCACAAAGATGATAAGTACTATTATAACTAAGCCACCAACCACTAGCTTAAGAATGGGGAGAAAACCTGGCTGCTCCCAAAGCGGCGCATCTTCAGTTTCACCTGTATCCATTCGAGTAAAGGGTACACTCACTACCTCTAGCGAATCACCACGGGTAACATCAAAACCAATGCCCCCCTGAAGCAGTCTGCGAATGTTCAGGATCTCTTCCTGTTTGCGCGGTGTTGGCGTCATCGTTCCGTCTTCACCTGCCACTTGAGTATAGTCAACAGCAACAGACACGCTCAGTCTTCTTATAACGCCAGTTTGTTTTTTCGTATGACTAATCGTGGTGTCGAGTTCATAATTTCGGGTCGACTCTTTCGCTGTACGACCTGGCATGCTTGGCTGGTTACCACCACCGGCATTCTCAGGGATATTTGAATCAAGTGGAGGTTGGTTTGATAACGCACCCGGAATTCCGCCGACGCCACCGCCCACGCTATTTTCTTCAACAATCATCTCGCTTCTTACAGCAGGAAGGTCTGGGTTATAGCTGCGCTGGGTTTGCTCCATGGCAGTGAAATCCATTGCCACGTCAGCTTGGGCGGTATAATTTCCAATACCAAGAACTGGGATAAGAATCGCGTCGATTTTCTCTAAGTATTCTTGCTCGCGCTGACGCTCAATCTCATACTCTTTTCGAGCGCGAGAACTTAATGAGTCTTGTGAACCTGAGTTAAGCAAACGGCCATTACTGTCTGTGACCGTTACTTTTGACGGTTCCATGTTTTGCACTGCAGAAGCAACGATATCGACAACTGCATCCACTTCTTCACCAGCGATAACCGCACCTCGTTTAGCGGTAAGCACAACCGTCGCAGACGCTTTCTTTTCTCTTCGTGCAAATACGTTTTCTTTTGGCATAGCCAATAAAACTCGTGCCTTTTGAATACTGGCGATATCTTCGATAGTGGCAGCAATCTGTTGCTCTCTTGCGTGTTTTAAACGCTCCATTTCAACACGTTGACTAACGCCGAAGCCCATATCTTGCATGATAATATCGGTGCCTGCATCAGAGGCTTTGGTTAACCCTTGTCGAGTCATACCCAGGCGGATATTTTGAAATTCATCGCTTCTTACGTAAACAATATTCCCCTCAAGCTTGTATTCAATTTGATTGGCGTCCATGTAATCAAGGGTTTCGATAAGCTCTTGTGTTTCCATTTTCGCAAGGGGGCGATAATCTGGCTCCTGAGACCACATAAAAATAAAAATCGCGATGGCCACACAGATAACAAGCACAACGACCATCGCCATTTGACGCATCATGTCAGCGCTGCCTAACGTATCCATGAAGCCGGACTTATTTTCCGGCTCGTTATCCACCGCTTGATTTTGATCAGGAACCGTTAGGTTTGTACCTGTTGCTTCAGCCATAACCTACTCCACCTACACCGGCATATTCATTATTGTTTTATAGGCTTCAAGTACTTTGTTACGCACTTGAACTGTCGCTTCAAAGGCAATGCCTGATTTCTCTTTAGTTAACATTACCTGGGCTAAGCTGAGACTGGGATCCCCCATCTCAAAGCGTTGCTGTACGTCTTTTGACTCTAGCTGCATATTATTCACGCCATCCACTGCATTTTTAAGCATGGTCGAGAAATCACTTGCAGAGCTATTGATCTCGGTAAGCGACTGCTGTTGAGGCTCATTAACTTGAAGACGAGTTTGTCCAATCATGTTTTGCATTTCTTGATACAAACTATTGGCTTTAACGTCCATACGCACTCCTAGTGTTTCTTTGAAAACCGCCTAAACGATGGCGAAATACATAATATAGAAGCGATTTTGCAAGTGGCTTGCCAACTTTTAAAAGCCATTAAAATCATAAGGATAGGAAAATAAAACGGCAAAAAGCCAAATTAATGACGTTGGTCTAGAGACCGACAACAAAAAACCGCCGCCTAATATACAGCAGAGGCGACGGTAAAATAGTAAAGAGAAGAGGAGTATTAATACCAATCCGCATAGATAATTGCCCACTCAGAAGCTTGCCAGACCTTCCCGTAGGGCGAGTTTAAAGTGTCCGTACTCTTTGTTGTGTCACCTTGATGTAGAACCACTATACCTGCGGTAACACGCCGCGATTACGAACATTTTAAGTTTCGCTGAGTGGATTATTATCTATGCGGACTGGTATAAGACATTAGCCTTAGGCTGGTACTTCGATACCGTCTTCACGCATGCGAGCAAGCTTATAACGAAGCGTTCGTGGGCTGATGCCTAACTTTTCCGCCACATCTTTTCGCTTGCCGTTACACGATACAAGTGTATCAAGTATAATTTGGTGCTCTTGATAACGGAGCTCAGAACCCAGCCTATTATCTTCGGCATGCTCTTGAACAGTCTCGATGGATGAGGATACATCTTCATCGATCATAAGGTCTGCGGCATCTATTTCCTTATTTTCACAAAGAATTAGTGCGCGTTGAACCACATTTTCTAGTTCCCGCACATTGCCCGGCCAGGCATAGTGAGAAAGTTTATTTCGTGCTGACGCACTTAAACGTATTGTGCCTAAGCCCTGTAAACTGGCGTGACGTTGAACGAGGTGTTCAGCAAGGGGAACAATGTCTCCTGGACGCTCACATAATGGTCGCCACTCTATTGGAAATACATTTAGACGGTAATACAGATCTTCTCTGAATTCGCCTGCGTCTACCGCTTTACGCAGATCTCGGTTACTTGTAGCAATTACGCGGACGTTAAGTTTTACCGTTTTACGGCCACCAAGTCGCTCTACTTCTCGCTCTTGCAATACGCGAAGGAGCTTGGCTTGTAGTGCCAAATCCATTTCGGTGATTTCATCAAGCAATAATGTTCCGTCTTGGGCCTGCTCAAATTTGCCTGGGCACGCTTGAATAGCGCCGGTAAATGCGCCTTTTTCATAACCAAACAGCGTCGCTTCAAGCATATTCTCAGGAATAGCAGCACAGTTAATTGCGACGAACGGCGCGTCATTGCGCGGCGACTGGTCATGAATATAGCGAGAAAGGACTTCCTTCCCTGATCCGCTAGGCCCCATCACCATTACTGTTGCGTCAGATTTCGCGACTTTACGAGAAAGTTCAAGTAGCTTAAGGCTTGAAGGGTCTGCAACGATGGGCGTACGCGATATTATTTTTTGAGCAGGAGCATAACGCCCCACTAGATTGAGCAGTACCTCTGGGGCAAAGGGCTTCGATAAGTAGTCAGTCGCACCATCTCTCATGGCCTGTACGGCATCGTCAATAGTGGCATATGCTGTCATTAACAGCACAGGCAAATTGGGGTATTTTGCTTTGATATTTTTTAAGAGTGAAAGCCCACTCATTTCGCCCATTTGAATATCGCTTACCACCAAATCGACAGATTGCGATGAGAGCACCAAAAGCGCCTGTTCAGCGCAGTCAGCTTCTACTACGTCGTAGTTACCAAGCAACAATGTGTCAAGGAGTGCTTCGCGTAAACCTGCATCATCTTCAACAATAAGAATAGTAGTTTTAGACATGATTTTCTCCTATGACTTACGCTACGTGAGTCAATGTGTTTGACGATTGAGTATGGGCTTTACACGGTAAAGAGACGCTGAAGCAGGCACCACCATGTGGTATGTTCGAGACATAAAGATTACCGTTGTGCGCATTGACTACCGATTTAACGACGGCTAGCCCCAAACCTGTACCGTGTGTTTTAGTTGTAAAAAACGGCTCAAATATCTTGTTTTTTAGCGAGTCTGGGACGCCAGGCCCTTTGTCAATAATGGCAATGTTCAAGCATTCATTATTCAGCGATGCGTTGACAACTATACATTCACCTTTCGCCGTAACTTGACTGGCATTATGAATTAGGTTCAATAACGCACCTTGAAGCGCGGTTAGATTACCCGTCAGAGAAACATTTTGTTCAAACCCTGAGAACAAAAGTGATTGCTGTGCCTGTGTTGTCATAGTTAACGCACTGCCTTCAACTGAAGCGAGCAGTTCACTTAAATTAATAGTACTGACCACCTGCTCCTCGCCGGATTTTGCAAAAAGCAGCATATCGTTAACTTGGCTTTCTAACTCTTTAAGTCGGTCAGTAAGTTTATTTGCAAATTGTGTTTGGGACGCTTCCCCTAAACCTTTGCGCGTTAAATTAGAGGCGTAAAGCATAGCAGCAGAGAGCGGCGTGCGTATCTGGTGCGCCAGTGATGCCACCATTTTTCCAAGAGAAGACAAGCGCTGCATATGGCTCACTCGCGCTTGCAGTTGACGGGTTTCCGTCAGGTCAGTAATCACAATTAATTGACCAGGCTCGTTTTCTAATGGCGTAATAGAAAGCTTTACTCGCCTACCGTCAACCAGCGAGACTTCGTGACCGTCATCAGCTCTGGGCTTGAATGAACGCGTAATAATACTGCGCCAGACTTCCTCTTCTAGAGGCTCTCCTAACAGGGCTTTTGCTTGCTCGTTCGCTTGACGAACAATGCCTTTTCCGTCAATAACAATGACGCCAGCAGGCATTACTTGAAGTAAATGCTCTAATCGGCTTGCCTGCAATCGCAATGATTCAATATCATCACTACCCGAGACAGGATAATCATCACGAGACATTGCCGAGTCGACACCGTTAAGTGCATAGGCTGACGTTGTGTAATCAGTAGAATGTGGTGAGCTGTCAAAAGCCATATAACCCTCGTCAAATTGCAGACGTTGTTAACTATGACTTGGTTAAAGCAGGAGGCATGCCAACTCAAAATTGGCATATTTTTCAAAAAGATATAGCAATTTCAGAAGATAAACGTAACGTCAATTAACTGACATTACGCATCTTCGGTCCGTTGAATATCGTACTTTCGCATTTTTTCAACAAGGGTGGTTCGTCGCATTCCAAGTTTATCGGCCGCGCGCGCTACTACCCACTCTTGATTGTCCAGTGCTTGTCGAATAAGGTTGACTTCAAGTTCTGAAAGGTACTCTTTAAGATTAACCCCTTCTTCAGGGAGTTCAGAAGATACCATACCGTTGAACGGTTGATGACTTGATTGATCTATTTCTTCGTCGGACTCATGCGCGGCCGCTTCTGCAAACAACTCATTGAATGCTTCACGCTCAAGAATTTCCTCAGGGTAATCAGGTTCGTAAGCTTGCACATCACCGTACTGATACTTTTCGGGCAAGTCAGCGATGTCTACAATTTGCCCGGGGTAAAGAATAGTTAAACGCTCAACTAAGTTCGAAAGCTCTCTAACGTTACCAGCCCAGTCATGCTCCATAAGTGACGCAATAGCTTGCTCAGTAAAACGTACAGCGTCAACGCCATCGCCTTGAATTCGACTGTTCAACTCTTGTAGTAGTAAGGGAATATCTTCCTTTCTTTGCCTTAACGCAGGACTGTCTATTGGGAAAACATTAAGGCGATAATACAAATCCTCACGAAACTTGTCTTCACTGATCATGGTTTCCAAATTACGGTGGGTCGCGGCAATAATGCGAACGTCACACTGAAGGGGCTTGTTCCCCCCTACTCGCTCGTACGTGCGCTCTTGTAACACGCGCAATAACTTGACCTGCATCTGAAGCGGCATATCGCCGATCTCATCAAGAAATAATGTCCCGCCTTCCGCTAACTCAAAACGGCCTTTGCGCGCGCTGATTGCGCCGGTAAACGCCCCTTTTTCATGCCCAAACAACTCACTTTCTAACAGTTCACCGGGAATAGCGCCGCAGTTAACGGGAATAAACGGACCGTCTTTCCGCTCTGATAAAAAGTGGACATTGCGAGCTACGACTTCTTTACCCGTACCAGATTCACCTAAAATCAATACGGTGGCGTCCGTAGGGGCAACTTGCTCTACCAAGCGGCGAACAATTTGAATTTGTTCACTTTTACCGATAAGACTTCTGAACAAACGCGTTTTTGTACCCGCGGAGCGAGACAAGCTAGGTTTACGCCGAGAATATTCCTGACAACGGTGAATAGCCTGAGTTAAAACAGGATACGTTAGGGGTGTCGCAATAACACTAACTAAGTTGCAATTCGCCGTCGCTTGACTGTTGTTTTCAACCAGTGCAACAAACGGTATATGTGGAAACTTTTCAACTAAGCTGCTTACTGTGGTTGAAGAAGTATGTTCAATAAGAACTGCGTCAGCACCGCTGTCTAACAAATAACGCTCGCATTCACTGAAGCCTCGCGATTGACACGATTCTCCCATGAAGGTAACGATAGTTTCTAAGTTTTGAATAAGTTCCTGGTTGTCACTAACCAGCAAAATGTTCTTCATCAATTCCCCGAGGACGCTTTGTTATTATTTACAGTTTAGCGCATTTCTAAATTGTAACGACAAAAGATCGCAGCGCAACCGCTGATTTGGGAAATGTATCAATAAAAAAAGCAGGTTACCCTGCTTCTTTCGATTAATAGTGATGAAATCGGTTAGCATTACCTAGCTCAGTAAAGACAAAACCTGCCCTTGTTGCTGATTAGCTTGCGCTTGGATGGTAAGCGCCGCTTGCCCCAACACATCGTTGGATGCGCGTTCTGACGCTGCTTGGGCAAAATCTAAGTCTTGAATGCGGCTGCGCGCTTCTGCGGTATTTACATTCGATTGCGTCAAAGAACGCGCCGCACTTTCAAATCGGTTTTGTGTGGCACCTAAATCGCCGCGCGCACTGCCCAATGTTTCGATGGCTGCATCAGTCGCTCCTAACGCATCTTCAATACTGGTTCCTGACGTAATATCAATAGACAGCACATCATTCAATTGAGACGCAATATCTTGTGTGTTCACACTTATCGATTGACCCGCACTTGAACCTGACTGGAATTCAAGTGAACCATTTTCAGATAGTAACGGCTTGCCGGCAAAATTCGTTTGCTCAATGGTTTGGGAGATATTCTCTTGTAGCTGTGTTATTTCAGATTGGATAGCACGGCGATCGCCACTGCTCAAAACACCATTACCAGATTGTAAGGTAAGTTCGCGAATGCGGTTTACATCGTCATTGATGCTGCCTAAACCACCCTCTGCAACCTGCGCCACTGAAATTCCGTCGTAAACGTTATTAATAGCCTGGCGGTTGCCTTCTACTTCTGAAGTTAACCGGTCGATGATTTGCTGGGCTGCTGCATCGTCGAGAGCATTGTTAACTTTTTTACCAGAAGCCAGCTTTTCAAGCAGATTATTCTGCTTTTCTTGAATCTGGCCAAGTGGCAAATTTCCAGAATCAGAACCAACTTTGATCATTACCAAATCCTCTCCAATTACTCTTTCTATAGTATAGTAAATAGGCAATCAAAACGCGAGTGGGCGTTTCTATCGGATGTATCGTTTAATATACTTATTAAGAAACGTAAAAAATTAAGACCAGATATTGGTTAGCTTAAGCAGCAGAGACTCTTTAAAAACTAATGGTTTATGGCAATACTGCCGACACATGGTATATTTAATTTACAACCATAAAAAAAGCGGGCGGAACATGTTCGACGGCAAATCTATTTTGATAACGGGTGGTACAGGGTCATTTGGTCATAAGTACACTGAAACATTGTTATCACGCTATAAACCAAAGCGCTTAATCATATATTCTCGCGATGAATTAAAGCAATTTGAAATGCAGCAAAAGTTCAACGCGCCTTGTATGCGTTATTTTATCGGCGATGTTCGTGACAAAGACAGACTAGCGCGCGCAATGCAGGGCGTAGACTTTGTCATTCACGCCGCAGCCATGAAACAAGTTCCCGCAGCAGAATATAATCCGACCGAGTGTATACGTACCAATATTGATGGTGCCGAAAATGTAATTAACGCAGCAATCGACAACGGCGTAGAAAAAGTCATAGCACTTTCAACAGATAAAGCGGCAAACCCGGTGAATTTATATGGTGCAACAAAGCTTGCATCAGACAAATTATTTGTCGCGGCAAATAACATGGTTGGGGCCGACAAACCTCGCTTTTCCGTGGTGCGATATGGAAATGTTGTGGGTTCTCGAGGCTCTGTTGTCCCCTTCTTCGAGAAGCTTATTGAAGAAGGTACAGATCATATCCCTGTTACACATCAGGATATGACGCGTTTTTGGATTACCCTCCAACAGGGTGTTGACTTCGTACTCAAAAACTTTGAACGAATGCTTGGTGGAGAAATATTTGTTCCCAAAATTCCTTCCATCAGAATAACCGACCTAGCGAAAGCCATGGCGCCACACATTCCAATCAAGATTGTGGGTATTCGCCCTGGTGAAAAGCTTCATGAAATGATGTGTCCAGGAGACATGGCATTTCATACATTCGAATATGATGATCATTTTGTTATCGCGCCGGCAATACGCTTTTTCCATCGGAGTAATAATTTCACGTCAAATGCGTTAAATGAGCACGGTAGAACCGTCTCAGAGGGCTTCGAGTATGTTTCAGACACTAACCCACACTTTCTTTCAATCGAAGAAATAGTGAAATTTAACGGAGCATCCGCGAAGTGATTCCTTATGGCCGACAAGATATCGATGACAAAGATATAGAAGCGGTTATCTCCGCCTTAAAATCAGATTGGCTAACCCAGGGCCCTTGCGTTCCTAAATTTGAAAGCGCGGTCGCCGACTACTGCGGTGTAAATCACGCTGTCGCAGTTAACAGTGCTACATCAGCATTGCATCTCGCTTGTCTGGCTCTGGATGTAGGGCAAGATGATATTGTGTGGACGTCACCTAACTCCTTCGTCGCGTCAGCAAATTGTGCTGTCTATTGTGGCGCTAGCGTAGATTTTGTCGATATTTCGCTAGAGAATGGCAACATGTGTGTGGAGGCTCTAGAAGAGAAGCTGGTTTATGCTAGAGCGAACAATACGCTTCCCAAAGTAGTGATACCCGTCCACTTCGCGGGGCAGTCATGTGATATGAGAACCATTCATACGCTGGCAAAAGAATATGGTTTTAAAGTCATTGAAGATGCATCTCATGCCATTGGCGGCGCTTTCGAAAATATGCCGGTCGGACGGTGTGAATACGCTGACATTTGTGTGTTCAGTTTTCATCCTGTGAAGATAATCACCACTATGGAAGGTGGAATGGCATTGACGCCTCACGAAAAATTAGCGCGTAAAATGATGCAGTTACGTAGCCATGGAATAACAAGTGATTCCAGCCAAATGTTAAATACGCCTGACGGTCCTTGGTATTATGAACAGACCGACTTAGGTTTTAACTATAGAATGAATGACGTTGAAGCAGCATTAGGCACGAGTCAGCTTTCCAAATTAGACCACTTTGTAAGTGCGCGAAACTCACTCGCGTTGATGTACAATAAACAATTGGCAAAGAACGCCCTAATCAGCCCTTTGGCGATAGCGCCTGATGTATATAGTAGTTATCACTTATACGTAGTACGTATTGACGGTATTAATCAACCTCAACACAAATACATGGTCGAGTCTTTGAGGTCAGAGGGAATTTTCGCGCACGTTCACTACATTCCCATTCACTTGCAGCCCTACTATCGTTCAAGGTTACCGCAAGATTACTGTTTGCCGAATGCGCAGCGGTACTACCAGGAAGCCATAACACTACCTTTGTATCCAAAACTAACACCTTCAGAAATTGAATTCGTTACCGATAACTTAACTACGTTAGTAGACAAAATAGCATCTGAGCTTTAGGCAATACCCTAAACATCAAAGAAGCTAAAACAAGAGCTTTGCACCATGAACGTAGCGATAATACCAGCAAGAGCCGGCAGTAAACGCATACCACATAAGAATATCAAACACTTTGCCGGAAAGCCTATAATTGCTTACTCGATTGAGCAAGCGCTAGCATCTGACGCCATTGACGAAGTGATTGTCTCTACTGACAGCGAAAAAATAGCCGAAATAGCGCAACAATACGGGGCTAAAACGCCTTTTTTACGTCCCGCTTCTCTTGCCCAAGACGATACGCCGACAATGCCAGTTATTTCGCATGCGTTGTCTCAATTATCGCTGAATCATGTCATAGAAAATGTTTGCCTAATTTATCCTGCTGCTCCATTGATCAGTTCATTCGATATTGATGCTGCATATTCTCAATGGATAACCACCGACAAAGATTACATTTTTTCTGTTGTTTCCTACGCCTCACCGATCCAACGCGCCCTTTACTTTAACGAAAGAAACGAACTTGCAATGTTATTCGAGAGTAACCTCAATAAGCGTTCACAGGAATTAACCCATACATTTCACGATGCTGGCATGTTCTATTGGGGACGAAAAGACGCTTTTCAGGAAGAAAGGGTCGTGTACTCCACTCGAGCCAGTGTATATGAGTTATCGCGATGGAAATCCCAGGATATTGATACCCCCGAAGATTGGGACTATGCCGAGCGACTTTATAAGATTAGTGTTTCAAGCGATTGAAACGTCAATCAGTTTAGTGTGAAGATCGACACTTATGACAACCTTCAAAAGTACAGGGGCAGCATCGACTAGCCGTTTAATCGTTGTGTGTGAAGCAAATAGCGACGTAGGTTTTGGGCATTTTTTTCGATGTTTGCACTTAGTGGACGCGTTGAGAACGATATATGGAATTTCAAGTTACTGGGTCGGAAACTTCGACGCTTCACTTTCTGAGTTATTGAGTGATAGAGGCTATTTCAAAGTTGATGCCGTGGATATAGACGGTGCAATAGCGCAAACCCTATCACTGTCTGCCCGTGCGGTTTTATGTGACACTTATAAACTGACAGAAGAGCATACAAAAAAATTGCACCAACAGTTTAAAGTCTGTGTTATTGATGACTTCGGTGATACCTCTCAATCAAGCGTAGACACGATAATAAATTTTACTGTTGCGGCAAACCGATATAAGTACACCGCAAAACAACAACTGTTAGGCCCACGATATTTTTTGTGTAATAACGCATTAGACAGAGTCCGAAAAATACATCTATCTCAAGCCGAAAAGGCAAGGGAAATATCCAATGTGCTTATAGCAATTGGAGGACATGATAGGCTGTCAATAGGTCCTCATATCGCCGACCTATTATCGCTAAACAAACAATATGCCGTAACGTTGTTAGGCGCTTATTCTTCTTTAACAAACATTAAGCGCTATCAACATATAATTAGAACTCAAGATATGGCGTCACTTTATGAAAAAGCTGATCTTGTCGTGTCTGGAGGTGGATTAATCAAATATGAAAGTGCGTATTGTGGGATTCCAAATATTGTGGTTGCCCAAACGCCTGAACAATACGCAGAAACGCTGGCGTTTCAGGATGCTAACCTGTGTTATGCAGTGGGAAGCGCTGCAACGGCAGTGCGTAGTATAAGCTTAGCAAATGAGGTCGAAGAAAAAGACCGTTCTGCGTTTAACTGGTCATCTCAAGAATTAATTGAAACAGCCGATAAAGCGTTGAAACAGCGCAAACATCTCGTTCAGGCGTCATGCACACACTTTGAAGATAATGCCACTGCAAGAACCGCGGCGGCGATTTTTGATGAACACTATGCTCAGGAGTAAACTGGTGAGTGATAAGATTAAAGAGCACTACAGTAATCTATTTAAACAGCATGGAAGAGATCATGTTTCTGTTCAATACTCTTCGAAAGAAAGTCAGATAAAACGCTTTGAAATTCTTCTTGATGTTGCCGATTCAATGACAAGTATCAGCGATATGGGCTGTGGTTTAGCCGACATATTACCACTTGTCCGCGAGCGATTTGGCGATATCCCCTATCATGGTTACGATTTTGTCGAGGATTTTATACACAGCGCGAAAGACCAATATGATGCTGACCAGAACGCTTCTTTTTATACCTTTGATGTCAACAAGGATAACACCAGTATTGAGACCGACTATGTCGTTCTAAGCGGCATGCTGAATAATAAGATGGAGGATAATGCTGCCTTTACTGAAAACACCCTTAATGCAATGTGGCGGACCTGTAAAAAAGGAATAGCATTTAATGCATTGTCGACTTATGTAGATTATCAAGATACCCATCTTCATTACCATGACCCCTTGAGCCTGTTTGATTATTGCAAACGCAACTTATCTCCCTATGTGACGTTAAGACATGATTACGATGTTAAGTCTCATTCTATACCTTTTGAATTTACCATTTACGCGTATAAACAAGGGTTTTAGTAGAGCGCCATATCACGATGACTATATCAACTCACCCCGTCAAACAAGACACATCGTGCGCGATAATGCAGCCGACTTTTTTACCGTGGTTGGGGTATTTCAATCTTATAAGCAAAGTAGATACATTTGTTTTTCTTGATGACGTTCAATTAGATAAGAGGTCATGGCAGACTAGAAATAGACTGTTCACGGGGCAAACGGTAAACTGGGTTTCATGTCCTATTCAGAAAACGAGTAGAGATACACTGATCTGCGATGTTGATATTAGCCAGAATTCAGAATGGAAAAATAAGCTAATAAAAACGATCACATACAACTATGCAAAAACCCCTTTTTTTAATGATTGCTCCGAATTGCTATCAATCGTTGAACATGCGCCTTCAGATAAATTGTCACTTTTTAATCAGCATATAATCAGCAGCATTTCAAAACTACTCGGCTTCAATGCAAATTTCGTCAAGGCGTCTTCGCTTCGCTGTGACGGTAAAAAGTCACATCATCTTTTAAAAATATGTCAGTCAGTCAACGCTAATCATTACCTTAGCCCAAGGGGGTCACAGGACTATATTGAAGCTGAAGGCATATTACAAAACGCGCTACATAGCGTTACCTATCAAGACTTTCGTCCAACACCCTATCCACAATATCACGCCAGTGGTTTTGTAAGCCATTTAAGTATCGTTGATGCAGTGGCAAATATTGGATGGAAAGCAACCAAGCAGCATATCGTAGGACACCCATGAACGGCACAAAACTTAAACCTATTGAGCTCTCAAACTATACCATCAGTGACGAAGATGCCCCTTTTATAGTCGCTGAGTTATCAGGTAACCATAACAACTCGATAGACGTCGCATTGCGTTTGGTTGAAGAGGCTGCAAAGGCGGGCGCTGATGCATTCAAACTGCAGACCTACACCGCTGACACCATGACTATTGACTCTAATGAGCCCGACTTCTTAGTGACAGGAACCGGTGATAAGTGGGAAAAGCGAACACTCTATGACTTGTACTCAGAGGCCAGTACACCGTGGGAATGGCATAAACCGATCTACGATAAGTGCAAGGAACATGGCATGATCCCATTTTCTACCCCCTTTGATGAAACTGCTGTCGACTTTCTAGAGTCTCTTGATAATGAGATTTATAAAATTGCCTCGTTTGAATTAACGGATATCCCCCTAATTAAAAAAGTCGCATCTACGCAAAAACTCATAATAATGTCTACAGGGATGGCTACAGAAAAGGAAATTGAAGCCGCGATGAGTACTGTAAGAGAACAAGGAAATGATAAAGTCGTTTTGCTCAAATGCACCAGTGCTTACCCAGCCAAGTATGAAGATGCCAACTTAAAGACAATACCTTACATGCGTGAAAAACATCACTGTTTTACAGGACTATCAGACCATACTTTAGGTGCAGCTTCACCGGTAGCTGCTACGGCCCTCGGCGCACGCGTCATCGAAAAGCACTTGTGTCTAGATGGACACGAGGGAGTTGATAGCCACTTTTCTATGAAGCCAAGCGAGTTTAAGCAAATGGTTGACCTGGTCAAGAATGGCTTTGAGGCGTTGGGGACGGTTCAAAAAGCCCCCTCTGATGGTGAAAAAGCCAGCCGGAACTACCGTCGCTCAATCTATGTTGTCAAAGACATTAAAGAGGGCGAGCTTTTAACCAGAGAAAACATTCGCATTATTAGGCCGGGTTTCGGACTTTCGCCTGAACACTATGAAACTGTATTGGGCAAAGAAAGTCGCATATCCCTCAAGCGGGGTACCGCGCTTCCAGCTTCTTTCATCGAATAAGCTAAATTCGTGAGGTAGTATTATGACATGTCAATCAGTGGTTATCGTTGGAAGTGGTATTGCAGGAATTTATTCTGCCCTACTTGCGAAGACAAAATATCCTAACGCGCATATTTCCTTAGTGGAAAAAAGTGAGCAGCTGGGTGGCTTACTGTCATCGACGAAAATCGAAGGCCATTGGTTTGACTATGGAACCCACGTGCCTCGGTATACCGGAGACTCTGATATAGATGCACTCCTGTTTTCTTCAATAAACTTATCTGACTATTGGCAGTTTCAAAATATCAATGCGGCTAATGTTGGGCCTTTCAATACACTCTACACAGATTCTCCAAATCCATTTTTAGGTAGCAAAACTAATACGCAACTTGCTCAACAGCTTTTAGAGCTTACACAAGAAAATAATGATACGAGATACCACGAACAAAATTTTGATTCACTGAAGTCGCAGCTTGATGCTACCTACGGCCCAAACCTAACCAAAAACTTTTTTGCGCCTCTGATGAACAAGCGTTTTGGCGCGTGTCTATCGGAGATGGCAACCGATAGCCATAAGATTATTGGGCTTCAGCGCTTAATATTAGGCGACGGTGAACTTATGCGAAAACTTAAGGGTTCACCTCGTCTAGATGAAATTCTTGCCTTTGCATCTCAGGAAGAGGGACTCTCGCCATTCAAGAATATTTATCCCAAAGGAGATAAAGGCATTCGTGTTTGGATCGACAGTTTGGTCGCCAACTTAGAAAAGTGTGGTGTTAACATATACACACAGACAGGCATTAGCGAAGTCAACATGACTGGCGACAGGGTTATTAAAAGTGTCGTTTTGTCTTCAGGACAACGTATCGATTGTAACCTGCTTGTTTGGACAGCCCCACTTATTATGCTTATTCGATCAGCAAAATTGACGTATATGCCATCGACACGCCCAATATTTCGTACCTCTTCCCTTTATCATTTCGTATTTCCCGATCCACCTAAAATCTCGTCGAATTATGTCAACGTTCACGACCCCGCGTTTTCTAGTTTTCGTGTAACGCTTTATAGCAATCTTGCAAAAACAACGACTGATGAACACCGAGTAACCGTTGAAGTGATGCATGATATTGAAGCGCCAGCTCCATCACGTGAGAGCATTTGTCAGGAACTTTACGACATGGGCATCATGCCTGTAACAAGCCGCCCTTCACTCACTCACGTTTTAGCGGCTTCGAGTGGGTTTCCAGTTTTGACTCCGGCATTTAAAAAGGAAATGGGAGAACAAGAGAAATTGGTTGAAACAAAAATAGCAAACGTAGTGACTCTAGGCAAAGCCTCAGGTACGGCCTTTTTTATGGCCGACGTTTTGAAAGAAGCGAAGTGCAAGCTTAATCAATATTTTGAAAGAAATTTTGACGACCACAACGAAGATAACATCGATAAGTCTCGACAGGCTGTATCAAATTTATCATCGTAATTTTCGTTTTTATATTCGAAATCTATACCGTGCGAGACACTCAAGACGAGACGGTGTAACTCATATTCACTAATATCGCTAAGGTTAATAACTTTCAACTAGATTGAACTTAACGCTAGCGTAGAAAAGGTTAACTATGGAACGACATGCTTTTGAACAAATGTGTAGATCTGCTTTTGACGAGATGAAAAAGCAATCAACGCTGTATCAACCCACAGATTTTTGGGCCGGTGCATGCATCGAGATATTTGATAACATAAAAAAAGAGGGAATTAGCAACTTTCGCCGCGCCCAGCTTCCTTTGTCTTACTTCGTGCCCACTTATGGCTATCCGGGGAATGGACTAGGCAAACCGAGCGAAGCGCTCATTCAGCCAATGTTAGGCACTGGAATGCTGTCTGAAAAACAACAACAAACCTTGACTGCAATGCTCTCAGGAAGAAGCCAAGCTGAAGCTGACTATCGAGTTTTACTTGCCAGCCATTCCGTTCACAACAAATCAAATTTAATGCACTTCTCAGAAAGCAAAGTGGGTGATCCCATCGAACATTTTGATTTCGATGGGAACTGGTATAGTCGCTCCGCACTTAATTATTTACTCGGCCTATGTTTCTTAAACCAATATACACCGCTTAGCGATATACGCACCGTCGTAGAAATTGGCGGAGGCTATGGCACGCTTGGAGAGGTATTAGTTAAAACGAACGATAAAATACGATACCTAGACTTTGATATTGCTCCTACTCTAAATGTGGCAGAGTACTATCTGTCAGAAGTATTTGGTAAAGACAATGTGGGTGGTTTTTTCCGAAGTGAAACACCTCGTGATGTGGTCTCAAATGCACGCAACCTAAATGTATTTGGCGCGTGGCAGATTGAGGAGCTCAATGAGCCGATTGACTTATTTGTTAACTTCATTTCATTTCAAGAAATGGAACCAGAAATTGTACAGAACTATCTAAATCATATTGATAGAGTCGAAGCAAAATGGGTATTGTTGAGAAATATACGAGAAGGTAAGCAAAGCATCAAAACCCATGGTTTTGGAGTGAAAGATCCGATATTCACCGATGACTATGGCAGAATGCTACCTAATTATGAGTTAGTGGCCAGTAATGTTCGCCCCTTCGGGTTAAAAACCATTGACGGGTTTCATTCAGAGCTGTTGTTGCTCAAAAGAAAAGCGTAATTTCATAGTCTCACGCTCTCTATTTTGTGCCAAGCAAGCGACGCTTGAACTCAAGTGTCGCCGTTTCGAACGTAATGTACTGATTCTTGTATTTTGATGCCGCCACAACCACTTTTCATGCAGGCTTACTTGTGCTTAATAGCGCTGAAACATCTTTAATACCAGTACGCATAGATAATTACCCACAACAGTAAATGATATACATTGCTCCACCATTTGAGGTTTGATAAGTAAATCGCAATCGGGTTGTTAAACCACAGTGTCTTTTTAACTATTCGCTGTCCCTTCAAACCGTCTTCTCTAGGCGCTGCTGACTTTTGCTGTATATTTATACAGTGAATTGAGCGTCATTTAGGCAAGGCAGAGTCCATGTAGTGTAGTTTCTCTACATAAGTGGGCGATAATGCAGCATAACGTATAAACAGTGCCCTTTGGGTTCGTCTTAGAACAAAAATGATACCGTAAAGGGCAGCAAGCCCTAGATACCTGATTCAAAAACTATTTAACTTTGCTTTTACTGACCAGTATTTCAATCGTAGCAAAGTTTTCATCGCGTAAAGTGGGAAGATACCGCAACCGATCACCCGACCCAGTGACTAACGCGCTCTCAGAAAGTGGCGATGCACTAAATGCTATAAAGTTGTGGCAATCATAGATATAGAAATCATCAAAACAAGCTAAATCGAACTTACTAATAACTTCGCTACTTGGAAGTTCACTAGGGATTTTGGGCAAAACAAACTTTATTTCGTCGCGACACGTTGAAGCAAGTACAGCAATGTAGAAGCTGTATTCTTCGGAGGAGCGATACTCATCCCCCCAGGATAAGGATTCAAAGAGTGACGGAACGAAAACAACCACTTTATTATCTAGCTGCGACGGATTTTCAAGAAATTGATGAAGATCTTCATATTCGCTAACAATGAGACATTGCTTTTCACTTGCCTTCACGGTTTTTAGATTTTTAAATCGCTCAATAAATACCGTATTACTCGCATCCGCGCTCTTTCCTAAAGGCAGCGACAATGTTGTCCCCATCAACGTTAATGCTTCTTTTGAACTAACACTATCAACAATAATTTTATTTTGGGAGAAATAATAGTTGAGTGCGGCGCGCTGTCTTTCTAGCGGAAAACTTGTTACGAAATCAAGTTCATAAGGTGCAAGGGTCATACTATCAATTGCATCGTCTAAAAATACCTCCCAGTACCCTAACGTCCTTTCGAACACATCGAATACCATATCTTGGTCTTCGAAATTAAGTATTTTATTGAGTACGCTATTAATATAGTTGACCGAGCCATTCATGTAATAGAACAAGGTTGCACATCCGCTATGATAAGCGTCTATAAGCACCATTCGTATTTCATCAATACACTTTTCTGCCGCTTCTATAGAATCGATTTTTTGCTGAGCAATAGCACGTAGATTTTGTAAGCCTTCAAGAAGGCTTTCAAGCTTATGCTTTTCGTTATAGCGCGAAATAAAGAGCTCTTTATCAACCAGCGCGTAAGCTTCGCGTTCAATCCAATCGATTAGCTCACGCTTCTGTTCAATACTTGATGAGATGATGACATTTTCTTTATGTAGTGCGCGCGCCCCTTCAATCTTAGCGCCATCATTTAAATTATAGAATTCGGTGTCATAAGCCGCTATGGTTTGCTCCATTATGGTCTTCGACATTTTAAACTCGTACTTTGTATTTACATAAGGCCGAAGATTGCCCTCAACGATAAGGGAGGCATTGTATTCTTGTTGATAGCTATAGAGTTCTTTTCCGTTAGCTTGGTAATATCCCGATGATTTCGAGTGATGATGGTTGATATCCACAAACCCCATATCAACGCCAAAGAGATACACTTCTCTAAAACCGATTTCACAGATTAAATTGACAACAAAATTAGACACCGTTGGATATGAAGTTTTTAAACCCGCGAAGGCTTGCTCGGGAAACAAGGCACTCATCATTAAGCTTGCAGCCTCGCCCGTTTTTAGCGCCAAGTAAGCATCTTTATAAAGCTTGATCGTGTCGGGGTGGATACCATTACAACTAATTAAACGTACCTTTTTGAGGTATTCAGGATCTTCAATACGTGTACTCCAATCGAATGTCGACCGATTCTGTTCAACCTCAGCATGAAAGTCAGGAACAATTCCGTTTTTGTGGAGTGCTTGAAGTGCGGTGCCGCAGCTGATGATTATCGCTCGCTCCTTTTCTTCATGAAGTAGAGGCATTAGATTATCCAGTGACGGCCCATTGCCAACAACCAGTACCGGAACAGCATCTAAAAGTTTATGGCGATTTTTGTCATCAAGCTCAGACAATAACCGTACCTTATTCTCTAATGCCCACTTGGTGTGCGCTACGCCATACCTTGAATGCTCAAAATAATCACCCATGGCTACGATTAAACGCAGCTCCTCACGAAGCTTATTAATCGCGGGTTCTAATAAACTATTGTCATACCCCTTCAACAAATAAGTGTTCGTTAAGTTGTAAGTACCAATAGTTTGGAACTGCCGCAATATATCTTTACCTAGGTGTGTTCCATCGTCGCCGATGTTTAAATATAGACGGCCTTCCTTTTCGTCAATCTTTTGTAAAATCGTCGCCCAATCAATCGAAAAAAGTGATGCGTAAAAAAAGTCTCTGTTAGGTTCGACTAAAAACAGTTTCTCAACATCGTATTCATCAAGTAGCTTTTTGAGTTGCAGGCCCTGCCCTAATCCAAACATTATCAAAGATTTGATCACTGCAGGCAGCGCACCTTGCGCCTCTGCCATATTCTTCATTTCTTGCTGGACTCGCAGAACCGTTTGATAGTGGAAATATCGCTTCAATTTTCCACCCGTATAACTCAACACCAACCCATCACGGTTAGGGTTTGTCTTAAACATATCAATTACGCTATCGGAGTCATCCTGAGGGTTGCTCGTGTAGAGAAAACTTCCCGTTTTTTTATGAGCGAGGTTCACCAATCCACTCTCATTGGCGACCACGTCCCAATGAGAGGTTTCATAGTCAGCAAACTCTGCAGCTATAGAGGGGAAGTAATGCTCTAAGGCGGAAATATTTGACGCAAAAAGTGCGGTATTGAGATTCGATTCGTTCCATTCTCTAGGATTGACAATGGGCGGCCACGGGACAATGTAATCCAAAAAGGACCTTTTCTGATTGTATAACGTACTGGTTTTACTCAGCACCCAATCCGTGTTTTTTAACGCGTTATATATGCCGTCGAACGCGTCTGAGTGATAGTGGAAATAAATAAAGGCCTTATCTCTACTGACATGTTCATAGAACTCAGAAAAATCTTTGAATAGCGACTCACCATTTTTTTCAATTTGTAGATAAATAGCTATATTATTGCGCTTTGCTAGTTCAAAAATGGTTAGCCAAACACCGGTGTAAAGAGAGCACACCAGGTAGTCGATATTTGGCTCATAAATAATAATATGTTTTAAAGAGAGGTGACTCGCCATGATCATAGGCAAGTGCGCTCCAAGTCCAAGCCCCATGATAACAAGCGTATCATTAGGAGAACTCATGTCATTTTGAGTAAGGGCTAATTCTGGCGCAAATGAGAAAGATGTGGGAGCAGCCAAAAAACTTTCGACACTTCGCTTAATGGAGTCATTGATTTTCGCCCCATACAGAACGTTGCCCGAACCGTAGTCAACTACGTCAAATTCACCATCAGCATTAAGGTATATTGAGGTTTTCTGCTGACGATTTCTGTTTAACAGGCTATAGATTGACGGCATATTCCGTCTGAATGCTAGAAGGCTGAGGTCTACATTACGCGAGAGAACAGGGGCTTTCTCGTGCTCGATGTGGGCTTGGTGTTCTTCATCTTTATCTAAAAAAAGCTGTATGGCTTTGCGCATTTTCTACTCATATCTCTTTAATGCCGCTTTCGCTCTTTTGAACTCTAGCAATTTATCTTTGTAAGCCTTCAGCAATTTATTTGCCATTTTATCTAAGTGTGCCTGGATCTCGCTTTCATTTTTAGCAAATTCTTTACGCTCATCGCCAGATAAGCGTTCGAGTTCACGAATGATAACCTTGTGGCGAATTTCAATACAGCGGAGCAGTTCAGGAAATGTGTTATCCCCTTCTTCATCATTAAGGCATTGGGTAATGTGCCTATTGAGTATTTTGAGAAAAAGGGGAGTATAGGAGTGGTTTAACTCTGGTATTTTATCGATTATCACACTGCTTCACGGTTTTGACGCTGCTTTTCATAAGCCTCAGCTTTTGCGCTTTCTGGAATTTGAACCCAAGCATCTCGAATTGGTGTTAGAAGATTAGATACTTCATCTAAAATATTCAAGTCATTCTGTACGTGAGCATCGCCTATTCTTGTAATCATATAATCGTACAGAGCAAAGAGATTTTGCGAAACTTCTCCGCCTGCTTCCATATCTAAGGTATCGCGTAAGTGAAGAAGTATTGCACTCACCTTTGAAATAAGTTCGCTTTTAGATGCAAACTCTCCGCGCTCCATTGCACCTTTGGCGTAAGCGATCCTATCTAATGCTCCCTGAAGCAACATTAAAGTAAGCTTATGCGGATCAGCACTAGCCACGTCTTGTTTTAAGTTACCTTTGCGGTACGCATTGATACCTTTAAGTGACATATCTACTCCTATCTATCTTTACAATGCCGCTAACAACGCAGACCCAGTGCGATTTAATTGAGAGACAGTTTGGTCTAAATTTAAATATTTACCACGGACGATTTGTTCAAAGCTCACCATTCGTAGTTCTAGCGTCTCTCTATCGGCATACACACTTTCACGCGCATCTTTCGCAGACTTTTCTCTTAGGCTAATTAAACCATCTGAAGCTGAGAACTCGTCTACAAAGTTATATAGTTTAACGGCAATACCTTCGTTTTCATCAGTAAAAAGTGTCGCTATATCATCGAAGTCATCTTCTAGAGCATCTTTTAAGCGCTCTTCACCTGAACCCAAACCAAAGTCATTAGATGCGATTTCCAATCGGCCATCTTCGTCCAACTCAACGCCTAGTCTAAAAAGGCCGCCTAACCTAGATGTACTCACACTGTCGCCAACGATGGAGGCAAGGCCCGACTGAATACTGCGAAGTAATGCATCACCCGCTAGTGCGCCATCTTCTTCAAGTTCGGAAGCACCGTATTTAGTCAGCTTCTCTATTTCATCTGCCAGAGAATTGTAGTTTTCAACAAAATCTCGAATTTTCTGCTCGAGTCCCTCTTTATCAAATCCAATACTCAACTTAGTGGCGATGGGATTGCCAACATTATCTAATGGTGACAACTCATTAACGGTGAACGATACATTTTGGATAGTATTATCAAACTCATTGCTTTCGCTTTGCACTTCAATACCATCTACCAACGCAATTGCGTTTTTTGCTGATTCAATGTTTGTTGTAGATATATTGTTTGTGCCACCGGTCGTGGATAAACGATCTAACTCAGTATTTCCAGTATCGTTGTTAATAACCAAGTCGTTACCATTTCCCGTTTCTTCAGAGACAAAAACGAGTCTGGGGCCGGCTCCAGTTCCGGTTTCAATTATGTTTGCAGTGACACCGAAATTCTCTTCTGAATTATTTATTTGTTCTCGGAGTGATGCAAGTGTTGTGGTTGCATCAATATTGATAGTAAATGATTTAGTCGCACCAACACTAAAGGTGAGTGACCCTGTTCCGCCAGACAGCAGAGGGTCGCTGCTTGAGGAAAAGGCTGCAGCGTCAGTCGTAATACGACTTCCTGTTGCTAATTGTTGAACGATAATATCGTAATCGCCACGAAGTGCAGAACTGGTCGCATCTGCCGATAGAACATCATCGTCCTCTGACGGATTTGTCACAGTAGGTTCACGACCATTAATGTCACTGTCAGTTCGAAGCTCATCAACGGCATCTTTAAATTCTGAGAGCTTTGACTTGATAGAACCCAACGCAGAAATTTCGGCTTCAACCGCTTCTTCACGTGCGTTCAATCTATCTTCTTTAGGCTTTCGCTCCGCGTTAATCAGTTGCTGAACTAGATCATCTAAAGCTAGACCAGAACCTACACCTAACGAACGAATTGTCATAGCTCACCTCATACTCAAACTTCGTTATTGATAAATACCCCGACGCTGGCCCCCACATCCTGTTGTAATTCCTGTATCCGCTCGGCAAGTGCTAGCACTTCTTCGGAAGGAATTTGCCGTATAACGTCACCGGATTGCCCATCAATGACTGTTACCACTGAACGCGCTGTATCTTCATCTATAGAAAATGCCAAATCTCTATTTTGAACTTTCAAAAAAGATTCAACATTGGAAATCGCTTGTCTAATTGCGTCTTCCGTCACCTCTCTGTCTTGGGTATCGGCTTGTTCGCGTAAACCTTGAGGTGAATTTCGCGATAGTCCCCCTTCATTTTGAAGGTCAGCAGCATTCAATCGAGCATTGCTTTGCCGGCTATCGTTTTTATTTGTTTCAACTTGCTCTGCATTCACTTGCCCAGTACGCTCTGGTGGCGAAGGCTGGACTGGCAAAGCAGAACGCTGTGCAAGAGACTGGCCATTAACGGTATTTTGAATATCCACTTTATGCCTCCTTAATTAAACGACAAAACGGACACTCACAATTACGCAAGCATCCGTTAGCTTTTAACTAAGCCAATTTAGGTTAGTATAGCTTATCCTAGCAGTGATAGCGCCGTCTGTGGACGCTGATTTGCCTGGCTAAGAATTGAGACTGATGCTTGTTGGATAATTTGGTTTCTTGTCAACTCTGCAGTTTCGGCTGCAAAGTCAGTATCCCTAATCTGCGATCGGGCTGCTGCTACGTTTTCCGAGATACTGCTTAAGTTTCTGATAGTTGATTGGAAGCGGCTTTGTAAAGCACCCAGTTCTGCACGAGAACTACCAATTACCGACAGGGCGGCATCAATATCAGATAACATGGCCGATGCACCACCAGCAGATAGGACATTGCCATCTATTCCTAAACCCGAAGCACCATATCCACCGGCGCGCGACAAATTCACGCTTATTGTTTGACCACCGTTTGCTCCAACTAGGAAAACGGCTGAGTATCCCCCCGTCAACAGACTGACGCCAGCGAAAGACGTTGTTTCGCCTATACGTGACATTTCAAGGCGTAGGGCTGACACTTCTTCTTGTAAAGCAACACGATCCGCCGAGCTGTTTATACCGTTTTGCGCTTGAACAGCAAGCACACGAATCCTTTGCAACGACGTTGTTGTTTCTTGCAAAGCGCCTTCTGCCGTTTGCGTCAACGAAATTGCGTCGTTTGCGTTTCTAACAGCTTGATTTAAGCCTTGAACCTGTGAAGTTAGACGGTCAGTTATTTGCAGACCAGCAGCATCATCAGCGGCACTATTAATGCGAAAACCTGATGAGAGACGTTCGAATGAAGTGTTAAGCTTACTGCTTACGTCGAAAAGTTGACGCTGCGCATTCAGCGAAGACACATTTGTATTCACGAATAAAGACATTGGATTACCTCCTAGAGATTTGATTGCAACCTGAGTTAAATCAAACCCTTCCAGTTCACGTTAATTAGGTCACTACTCCTAACTAACACCTCTTTTAAAGTAAATTAAATTACCCCTCGACTATAGGTATCGACCATTCCTTTAGAGTCTTTAGTTTTTTTTGCGTATTTTTTTAAAAAAATTATTAACTCGCTGATTGCAATGCAATTAAACGTCACTTCTAGAATGAAATAATTGTCTGATGCAACTGAGAACGACCAGCTCTTCCGTAGTAATCGATGAGAAAAAGGTGAACGAGGTATGAGGTTTCAATCGTGGCACTTGGCAATGAAAGCACTGCGATTTTATAGAGCGTTATAATAATTCAGAACCAATACCAGTCCGCATAGATAATTAGCCACTCAGCGAGACTTAAAATGTTCGTAATCGCGGCGTGTTACCGCAGGTATAGTGGTTCTACATCAAGGTGACACAACAAAGAGTACGGACATTTTAAACTCGCCCTACGGGATGGTCTGGCAAGCTTTCTAGCTTCATTCTGGGAATTTGAAAGGGAACAGCCATTCCTGCATTCCCACGCTTCGCTAGGAAACTTGCCAGCACCTTCTGAGTGGACAATTATCCATGCGGATTGGTATAAATTAAAAATATGGCATCAAACATGCTTACTATTTGATCGTACTAATATTGTTTGACAGATACTTTGAATTAAATATCGATTTGGGGATCTGATTGAAATTGAAAACAGGTTGGTATAAAAGATAAAAAAAGACCGAGACAAAAATCTCGGTCAATTTGCCCATGTTAGGAGATTGAGCAAATTTCGTTTTATGTCGGCTGGCAGGGTTTAAGTAGGATAAACTGGCCTCTCAACCAACACTTCTACACTCTCAGTCCTGTTAGTCGGCGCTTTGTTTAGAGGCGGTCTTTTGACCGCCTCTTTGTTTTGGACTGGCCTCTCAACTCCTTCCAAAACTGCGCCTTCCTATTAACCTCCAAGAAGCGATAAAGCTGCTTGAGGACGCTGGTTAGCCTGTGACAGGATTGTTGTTGTAGCCTGTTGAAGAATCTGGTTGCGTGTCAATTCCGCAGTTTCCGTAGCGAAATCTGTATCCTTAATTCGCGAGCGTGCTTCAGATACATTTTCAGCAATGTTGCTCAAGTTACGAATAGTGGATTGGAATCTATTTTGGATAGCACCTAGTTCCGCTCTCGTGCTTCCGACGATAGAAAGGGCCGCGTCAATATCAGATAGCATTGCTGATGCACCACCAGCAGATAAAATATTACCGTCGATACCAAGTCCAGACGCTCCAAAACCTGCCGCTCGAGATAGATTAATGCTTATCTTTTGTCCTGCATTCGCCCCAACCAAGAATGTCGCTGAGTATCCACCCGTCAAGAGGCTCACGCCACCGAATTCGGTTGTCGAACCTATTCTCGACAATTCTAATCTAAGTGCCGATACTTCTTCTTGCAAAGCCACTCGGTCTGCAGAACTGTTTATCCCGTTCTGCGCTTGTACAGCAAGAGTACGAATACGCTGGAGTGCCATTGTTGTTTCTTGCAAGGCACCTTCCGCTGTTTGTGCAAGAGAGATCCCGTCATTTGCGTTACGTACAGCCTGATTCAAACCTTGAATCTGAGATGTCATCCGGTCAGTAATTTGCAGTCCGGCTGCATCATCAGCGGCGCTGTTTATTCTGTAGCCAGAAGAAAGTCGCTCAAATGCTGTGCTTAAGTTGTTACCAGTGGTAAATAATTGACGTTGTGCATTTAATGATGACACATTGGTATTAACAAATAGACTCATGGGTCTCTCCTAACAGTTTCGAGTTTTGCGCTATTGCTTTTATTATTTGCGCGATTATTCTAAATATTTGGCATAGCCTGTGCTTTGTATATGGTGTCAGGTTAATCTGACGTTTCATTGGCACACTACTAATGAAACTTGCTAAACAGAGAATTTACTTCTCTTTGCTGGCCGGTGAGTTTGTTGTTCCAGACCTCAAACCTCTCACTACCTCCTGGCTTCAATCTCGCCGGTTAGCAGCTCCAACCGCCCTTGCAAACCTTCCTTTTTATCGACTTAAAACGTATTTACTTTAAAACTATTTTAAAACCGACAAAACAATCACAAGACACTATTTTTCCTAACAAAAATAAAATATAGACAATTAATTAACACAATAAAAAAACCATCTATCATCGGGCATTTATTGTTATTATCACCCTCTTGGAAAGATTCTTTATCTTTATCTCCCCTTTGTAATAGTTATCGTCCAATAGACAAATTTACTTTAGTATTTTTTTTAGGGATTTTGAGATATGCGCGCGTAAAGGAAAATTAAAATAAAAATCAATACTTTAGGATTTTTAAAAGGCGCTTTGAAGAAGCGTTATTTACTGATAGGACAAAATAAATTTTGGCGTTATACAAAAAAGCTGGCCAATGAGGTGGCCAGCTTGAATATATTTCAGCCGTATAGGGCTAGCTCCGCAGATTAACCAAGAAGCTGTAGCGCAGCCTGAGGGCGCTGATTAGCCTGTGCGAGTACCGTGGTACTTGCCTGCTGAATGATCTGGTTTCTTGTCAAGTTTGCAGTTTCCGTCGCGAAATCTGTATCCTTAATCTGAGAACGGGCAGCAGATACATTTTCTGCGATATTACTCAGGTTGCGGATGGTCGACTGGAAACGATTTTGCAATGCACCAAGTTCTGCTCGCGTACTACCTATTATCGATAAAGCCGAATCGATATCCGATAGCATTGCAGAAGCACCACCAGCAGATAAGATATTGCCGTCGATGCCCAGACCTGATGCACCAAAACCGCCCGCTCTAGACAAGTTCACACTAATTTTCTGACCCGCATTAGCACCAACTAAGAACGTGGCTGAAAAGCCACCTGTTAGAAGGCTAACACCACCGAATTCAGTTGTTGAGCCGATGCGTGACATTTCCAAGCGAAGCGCTGAGACTTCCTCTTGAAGAGCAACACGGTCAGCAGAGCTGTTAATGCCGTTCTGAGCTTGTACAGCCAACGTTCTGATACGCTGCAGGGCATTAGTTGTTTCCTGCAAAGCACCTTCTGCTGTTTGTGATAACGAAATCGCGTCATTAGCATTACGAACAGCTTGGTTTAAGCCTTGTACTTGTGAAGTTAGGCGATCTGTAATTTGCAGACCTGCAGCATCATCAGCGGCGCTATTGATACGAAAGCCTGAAGACAGGCGTTCAAAAGACGTGCTCAATGAATTGCTTACATCAAATAGCTGACGCTGGGCATTCAATGAGGATACATTGGTATTGACGAACATAGACATAAAGTCTCTCCTACACTCTCAGTCCAGCGTTTGCTGGCCGCCGGGGGATCCCGACTTATTTTGTTTTAGTAGTCATCAACTACTGAGGGGTAATTGACGAACTGGCTCTCTCAGAAACTGTATCGACAATAAACAAGTTCTCTTTAGAAAAAATTACGATTTTTGCCGATAAGCGGTAACATATTGCCGTCGCAGGAATGAAAATCAGTTATAACTCATGGATTTTTAAGGGGGATTTGGATTGAATAAAAGTTTAAAAATATTAGGTGTTCGACGCATTTCAAAGCCCGCATCGCATTGTGCGTTCACAGATTTAATTGCAAACCCTTTCGACGAAAGTCAAAGCACGTTACTGTGCTGCTACCGCCAAGCAACGAATCATGTCAGTGCTGACGGAGTAGTTGTGGTAATGACTATTGATAAGGATTCATTCAAAGTCCGTCGCAAAACGGTCCTTAGTGAAAATAATGCCGACCTAAGAGACCCTAAATTTTCTTCAAATGGCAACCGCCTGATTTTAACAGTCTACGCAAAGACTCAAATAGAGGGCGGGCAAGCTCAGACTCAAATGCAGAGCTACTTTTCCACTACGGGGCAATCTTGGTCAGGAAAAAATAGTTTTGGCAAAAACGGCTGGTGGTTATGGAATCATGATTGGTTTGGTTCTGAGGCTTACGGATTTGCTTACAATCAGTCATCAAATACATTGTCGCTTTATAAGGGCGACCCTACTCGAACTATGCTGCTTCATAAAAACGCCGCATTTTGTTTAAACAAGCAAGGCAAGGGCTATCCCAATGAAAGCACAATCTTATTTGATGATGAGGGAAATGCCTCGGTATTTTTAAGACGAGATGCCGATACTTTCAGTGCGCAATTTGGTACGTCAAAACCGCCTTATACCAAATGGAACTGGCATGATTTGGGGATCTATATTGGTGGTCCCGCAACTGTGGCGTTAAATGAAAACCTATATATCGTTGCAGGAAGACATGTTGATTGGAGCTCACATCAATTTACTACCAAGATTTGGCTGTTTAATAGCAAGACTAAAACACTTTCTGAGCTACAAACACTGCCAAGCGGCGGAGACACAAGTTATCCGGGCTTGGTAATTGAAGGCGACAACCTTTATGTCTCTTATTACTCCAGCCACATCGACAATGAAGCCCGAGTTTACATGGCATGTTTAACCGGCATTAGTGAATTAACTAATTAGAATGGCTAAACAAAATCAAATAGCGACAAGTTGGCTACTTTAGGAAAAGTAGCTAACGCAGCACTCAATGCCGTTTCCTGCTTTGCGAACTCAGTAGACGCCTCTGCGTAGTCTACATCCTGAATAGATGAGCGCTGCGCTTTTGCCGCAATTTCCATATCAAGATTACTTTCATAAGTACTCTCAGCGATATTCAAACGGCTACCGATGGAAGCCCGTTCTAAAGAAAGCTTCTCAAGTCCGTTATCCAATCCTACTAGTGCATCAGCTATCGATTCTTGAAGTGCAGAATTGTCTATTGTGGAATCCATCAATATGGTCTGAATTTCGTGAATAGACTGGGCCATACTTTTCTTTTGCGGTGCATTAAAAGACAAATCTATACTATCACCAGGCGCAGCCGTCGCATCAAATTCCATTCCCTTGATGGTAAACGGCTGACCAGACGTAAAAGGCACCGTGTCAATAACGACACCAGTACCTTGGTTGACCAACTCAGCTTGTCCGGATGCTAGAAAATTAATGCGGTAATCGTTGTTTCCTGCGTTTACAGGGTCGTAATTCTTGTCGAAAAAGGTATCAAACGTGCCCTGCTGTCTCACAGAGGCAGTAGTTACCGTTGCCCCCGTTGTGCCATTCACTGAAAACTTAAAGCGTGAAAGAACGTTTTCAAACACTTCATAACCGTTACTGGTTGATTGTATTTTTGAGCTATTAGATAGTTGCACAAAGCTTACACCAGGGTCGCCTGCAAACGTAATGGCGTTTGCGCCCGCCGCTGGATTGTATTCAAACGCCTGGTTGCCCGACTGGAAGCCCGCATACAAATAATTGCCGTCTGCATCCTGTGTGTTCATCAGGTCAAACACTTCTAGTTTTATCTGCTCTAGTTCCGCACCAATGGCGCGTTTATCAGGATCATCTAAGATCCCATTTCCAGCCTGGACGATAAGCGTTCGTGCGCGGTTGATAGAGTCGGTAATATTGGTTAGCACAGCCTCTTGCTGCTCAAGAGAGCCAGTCACCAAATCATTATTGCGCTGGAACTGATTAAGCTCATCAATTTCTTCAGTCAAGCGCAGAACTTTCGCAGCACCAACAGGATCGTCGCTGGGAGTAATAATGCGTTTACCTGAGGCAAGTTGCTCTTGAGTCTTCGCCAAATCGCCCTGGTTTTGCATAATGGAGCGCATGTTTTGATCATAAATTTGATTCGTTGATATACGCATAGCTCACCTACCTTGCTGACTGCAAAATGGTATTAAATAATTCTTGCGCTGTTGATAAAATTCGCGCTGCGGCAGCATAACTTTGCTGGTATTTTATCAAGTTCGCCGCTTCTTCATCTAAGCTTACGCCTGACACCGACTCAAACCAATTTTGAGATTGCACTTTCATTGCCTCAGCAGAAGCTAGAGAAACACTGGCCATTGAGGCATCTTCACCAATTCGTCCTACCATTGACGCGTAAGCGTCTTGAAAGGTTCGCGGCCTATTTGTCGCTTCACTACTCACCTGTACTTTGTTTTCATTTTGGATAGCGGCTAGATTAAGCGCATTGCTATTGTCGTTAAAGCCATCTGTATTATAGCCAATGGAGAAACTATCTCCTGCCTTCGGTACGCCATCTAAGCTTAAGTCAAAGCCTGGGTCTGGGCTGATTCCCGCCTGGCTGATGAGATTATTTAAATTAGTGGTGCCAGTAACGGTAGCTAAAACAGTGCCGCTTCCATCTAAAACGTTGTAGGTATCCGGGGCGGTAAAGCTAATTTGAGCGGGCGCTGAATTTAAAAGGCCACCCGCTCCGTCAAAGGCAGACGTGCCCACTTCCGTATTTGACACGGTCACATCGACAACGTTAGCACTGCCTAAGTTCGCGCTATCGGCCCCCGCTCTTACCGGATTGGCAAACGCTAAATCTTCAGGACGATTTGTTGCTAAGCTTATTTTTGATGCCACGTCTTTGGTGGGCTGAATGAGAAACTCATTGCCAACGGTGTAAGGATCGCTTCCTGAAAAGTCAATCTCAATGCCACCGGGTAATTCATTAAAACCGGGGGTTACCGCAAAATTTGAAATAATGATGTCGCTACCTGAACCATCTTTTTTGGGCGTGCCATCGGGGTTTAAAAACGTAATTTCTATTTCGCTGGGCACGCCGGCGGCAACTGCGGTAACTTCAATTTTATAATCGGCGTCAGTTAATTCAGCACCTTTGCCCTCGGTAATCTGCGCTGTAACAACATAGTCGCCATTGGTATCTTCATACGCTAAACCTCTAAAAGAGGGAATGTCAAAAATGTTACCACCAATCTGACCATCCAAGTCCATGCCGAGTTTATTCTGCGTGTTCATGGCATCTGCGAAAGCGACCGACAGCTGGCCAACATCACGCATCGTCGGGCCTAGTACTTCATTGCGATACTCAAACAAACCGCCCAATGCGCCGCCGAGATCACTTTCCAAAATTCGCAACGATGCGTTGTTTTTCGTTTGTGAACCGAAGTCAGTTTCTAACTTAATTTCCTTCGTTGTCAGGTCAGCACTAGAACTTAACTCAAAAAGATTAAAGGCTCCGTTTTCAAGAACGAGTGACTCGCCTGACGTCAGGTTAATTGTTACAGCACCATTTTGCGTAGTACTTTCTTTAACCGTAATACCCATTATCGAAGCCAGTTCGTCTATGGCCTGATCTCGCTCGTTGAGCAACGCACTCGGCTGATCGCTGGTATTGTTACCATTAGCAATGACAATATTTCGATTCAAATCGCCAATGTTACCAATGAGTGTATTTGCTCTGTTTACCATTGAAGTGAACTCTAGATTAAGCTCCTCTTCTTTTTCTAGCATGTAGTCTGACAAGGTTCTCATTCGGTTGTACAAAGACTCGGATTTGCTGAGTACTTGTTCACGAGATGCTAAATTAGTTGGGTCATCAGCAGCGGTTTGTAACGCCGAGAAATACTCACTCAACCCTTTTGAAATTGAATTTGCTTCACTTGCAAGCAGATTATCAATTGCCGTTGTTTTGCTAGAAAAGGCTTCAAGCTCTCCTACTGCTGTGATATCTCGACGCAGCTGATTTTGCGCAAAAACGTTAATAATGCGCTCAGTATTACCAATCTCCACACCAAAAACTTGACTGTTTTGAAGCTCGGTTCGCTCGCGAACATAGCCAGGTGTGTTGACGTTAGCGATGTTGTTGCTGGTCGTCTGTAGTAGTTTACTACTGGCGTTTACGCCGCTTGTCGCTAATGAATATAAATCAACAGAACTCACTGTATTATCCTCACCTATGGCCCCTCGACTACGGCATTAACGCGCTAAGACGTTCGCTGTTATATACGGCCATTATCTTGCTCGCATATTCAGGGTCGGTAGCATAGCCCGCATCTTGAAGCGCACTTGTGTAACGCGCTGCGTCAGAAGCATTTTCCACAGCATGGCTGTAGCGAGGCTGTGTGGTAATAAAACGTCCGTAGTCTTCCATCGCCTCTTCTACCGATGAATAAGATCTAAATGCCGCTTTTTGTTTTTGCGGTAAGCCGTTATTAAACTCCAAAGTATCCACTACCGCCTGCTCACCTTCCCATGCTTTACTGGCCTTAATGCCAAAAAGATTGTGAGAACTACTCCCGTCAGCTTTATGAATGACAAATTTCCCCCACCCCGTTTCCACTGCGGCCTGAGAAACGATAGCTTTGGGATCCATGCCATACTTTTCTGCTATTTTCTCTGCAATAGGCATAAGACTCTGAACAAATTGTTCAGGCGTATCGAACATAGCGTCTTTTTGCGCAGACTGACTCTTTATTGATTCAGAGGATAGGGCGGCGGCTTGGGCTTGTGTAACACTTTGCACGCGATTGCTATTGAGTGACGATAAATTACCATCGCTTCTGATAACGCTTGCCGGCGTGTAACTGTCCTCAGTCTGTCCTAACTGTTTGACAATAACGTCAGCAAGCCCTAAGCCTCCGTTGGAAGTTAAATCTGTTGCCAATTGCTGATCGTGCATGTCTCGATAAAACTTGACTTGCTGTGAATTAAACGGGCTGTCCTCATCAGCAAGCGCGTCTTGCGCTTTACGCATAGACTTCAGCATCATCTGCACAAATATCGCTTCAAACTGCTGAGCAGCCTCTTGCAATACGGTTTCATCGCCTGACGCAATGGCTTCGCGCATCTTGTTTATGCTGCCCATATCATGGACATTGCGAGCCATATCAAGCTGATTTTTTGTGCTGAGTGATTCCATTGTAATTATCCCACCTACACCCGTTAAATAATGATCAGCTCACCACGTAAAGCACCTGCTTGACGCAGCGCTTCGAGGATTGCCATTAAGTCACCAGGTGCTGCACCAACTTCGTTGACGGCACGTACAAGTTGGTCGAGGGTCACGCCTGGCTCAAACTTAAACATGCGACTGTCGGCTAAATCCACATCAACAATGGATTGGGTCGTGACGGCTGTTTGTCCGTCTGCAAAGGCGTTAGGCTGTGACACCTGCTGGTTCTCTGAAATCGTCACTGTTAGCCCCCCGTGCGTAATCGCTGCAGGTAGCAAACGTACATCGCTACCAATAACGATGGTGCCAGTGCGGCTGTTAATCACAACTCTTGCTGGCGCATCCGCCGGTGTGAACTCAAAGTTTTCAAGTGTGGCTAAAAAGCCTACCCGCTGACCTACATCGCGCGGTGCCGTTACGCGAACTGAAGCCGCATCAATCGGTTTCGCAATGATGTAGCCATTTTCAGGCTGCGCACCCAATCTTTCATTGATGGTATCGGCTAACGCTTTTGCAGTTGAAAAGTCAGGGTAATGAAGGTTGAGGGTTAGCGTATCGCCATTAGCAAAACCGCTTGGAACCGAGCGCTCTACCATGGCCCCGTTTGGAATTCTGCCTACAGTTGGGGTATTGACTACAATCCTAGAACCGTCGCCGCCTTGTGCACCAAATCCGCTAACGACTAGGCTACCTTGCGCCACTGCATAAACTTCACCATCTACACCGCGAAGAAACGTCTGCAGCAGCGTTCCTCCCTGAAGACTAGCCGCTTCACCTACTGAAGAAACTGTAATATCTATGGTCTGCCCAGGCTTGGCAAAAGCTGGAAGTTCTGCGTGAACCGCCACCGCTGCTACGTTTCTAATTTTAGGTTTTGTATTAGCGTCAAGACTGATACCGAAGTTGCGCAACATGGTACGAAAGCTTTGCTCTGTAAACGGGCTTTGCTCCCCCGTTCCTGGCAAACCAACGACTAAGCCGTAACCTACTAATTGGTTACTACGCACACCCTGAATGCTCGCTAAGTCTTTTATGCGCTGCGCCCCTACTTGAGATGATAAAAGCAGTGAGGAAACGGCCAATAAAACCAATAATAAACGCATGTTTACTCTCCTACCCTAAACCTAAAGAGGCCACCAAGCCGAATCAAAGAACTTAGTTAACCACCCCTTTTCTTGCGCTCGGGCAAAACTACCCGTACCCGAATATTGAATGCGAGCATTCGCGACCTTTGTTGACACGATTTCATTTTCAGGGCTGATATCCGCTGGACGAATAATGCCGGTTAAACGTATATATTCGTCACCCTGATTTAGCGTTAACCACTTTTCACCGCGAATAACCAAGTTGCTATTAGGAAGCACGTCAACCACAGTTACCGAAATAGCGCCATTTAAGCTATTACTTTGGTTTGCCGTTGCGTCTCCGCTAAAATCGCGAGATGAGCTTATTCCAAGCTGAATAGATTCGCCGCCGATATTGATTGCTTGACCCGCCAGCCCGGTAATGGGGTTGAGATTTACATTAGAGTCTTTCGCTGTGCTTGTATCAGCAGATTTGCTCGCTTGCGTATTCTCGCTCAACGTAACGGTAATAATGTCGCCTACTCTTCTCGCCGTTACATCTGAATAAAGGTTGTTTGCCAAATGTGAGCGAAACAGCGAACCGTCTTCAACCACCGTTTCACGAGGGTAATCTGGGACCACTGGCGCAAATGAAGGGTCGTTTGCCTGGACAGGTGGTTCATTTGTACTGGCGCAACCACCAATTGTGAGCAGTGCAACAGATAAACCTAGAATACGCATTATGCTACCCATTAAAGTTGCTGAATAACTTGACCAAGCATTTGGTCTACCGACGAGATAACTTTAGAGTTCATCTCGTATAAACGCTGACTTTCAATTAGATTAACCAACTCTTCAGTTACGTTTACATTAGAGGTCTCTAGCGTGCCTTGAGAAATGTACCCCAATCCTTGCAGACCTGGGATGCCTTGAATAGGTGCTCCACTTGAGGCCGTCTCTACAAATAGGTTTTGTCCTGTGGGCTGCAATCCAGTGGGGTTAACGAAATCTGAAATGTTTAGCTGCCCCAATACCTGCGGTTCAGCCTGCCCTCGAATACTTACGCTAATTTCACCATCTTGCGAAATCGTAATTTGCTGAGCATCTTCGGGAATAGCGACTTCAGGCTGAAGTAAAAAGCCCGCGCCAGAGGTCACAATTTGCCCTTGGTCATTTAACGAAAACTGACCATTCCTTGTATAGGCAAGGGTGCCGTCCGGCTGAAGTATTTCAAAATAACCTCGGCCTTGAATAGACATATCAAGGGCATTTTCAGTGGTTAATAGGTTACCCTGGGTATGCGCTTTTTGCGTAGCAACAACCTTGGAACCTGAGCCTAGCATTAAACCCGAAGGCAACTCCGTGTCGGCAGACGAACGGCCACCTGGCTGGTTTATGTTCTGATAAAGCAAATCTTCAAACACCGCACGATCTTTTTTAAAGCCTACCGTTGATGCGTTTGCTAGATTGTTCGACACCACCGCCACGTCAGTTTGTGCGGCATCTAGGCCTGTTTTACTAATCCACAATGCTGGATGCATGTTAACCTCCGACGTTGCTCAGGGGGCAACGATGATATAAATTCATTTACAGTATGCGTAACAACGCATTGCCACTTTGATCAAGCTTTTCAGCTTGCTTCATCATCTTGACTTGTAGTTCGTAATGACGCTGAAGACTTATCATGTCCACCATCTCTTCCACGGCATTGACATTCGAACCCTCAAGCATGCCAGACATTACTTTAACGTTGGCATTGGCTGGCGCAACAGAGCCGTCCTCCATACGAAACAGGCCGTCATTGCCTCGCTCCATGTCAGCATAATTGGGGCTGACTAGCTTAAGACGTCCTACATCTTCTATTACATTCGCAGGCGCGCCTAACTGTCTCATCGACAATGTGCCATCCGCAGCTATATTTAGGTTATCTAAAGGAACTGGAAGAAAAATAGGCCCGTTATCACCAAGCACTACACGATCGTGAATGTCTGTCAAAATTCCGTCGTCGCCCAGCTTAAAGTTCCCGTCTCTTGAATAGGCTTCTTGACCATTTTCATCTTGAACGGCAAACCAGCCGTCGCCTTGGATAGCTACGTCTAAATCTCGCCCTGTTTTTATCATCGGGCCTGACTCGTAGTTATTTGACGGACTTTCTGTCATAGAAAAAACACGGGTCGGCAAGCCTTCACCATATGCAGGCATTGAACGGGCCTGCTCTAGCTGTGCTCTAAAACCGGTTGTTTGTGCATTCGCTAAGTTATTGGCTCGAACCCCCGTACCTAATAGGTCTTGAGATGCGCCACTCGCTGCAATGTAGAGAAGTTTGTCCATGACTGACTTTTGACTCTGATTAAACCTTAAACAAGATTTTGCAAAGGCAATGCCAATCTGTTGATATTTAGCGCAATTGGATCAGATGGAAGTTAGTAAATTGAAATATAAAGAAAAATAAAAAGGCCGCTGTGATGCGGCCCGTCGTGTAATAGAGAATTTCGAGCGATGTCATACGCCTGAATATTGCCGTTTTCTTGCCTCAACTACTGAAGCTTGCCGTTAACTATCGAATGTTAAGGATAGTCTGGTTCAATGAGTTGTTCACTTCAAGCGCTCGCGAGTTTGCCTGGAAGTTACGCTGAGCAATGATCATGTCAATAAGCTCTGTTGTTAGGTTGACGTTGGCTTGCTCAAGCGCTGAGGAATTAATCTCACCAAATGTACCGGTCGTTGCTTCGCCCGCTAACGCTTCACCTGAGAGAATACTTTCTTTCCATTGAGTACTGCTCTCTTGCGTTAAGCCTTGTTCATTAGAAAAACGCACTAGCGCAACACGCACGATGGGCTCAGATGTGCCGTTTGAGAAGGTAGCACGTACTAAGCCGTCAGGGCCGATATCGATACCTGTTAGACGACCTACTGGAAGACCATCTTGCTCAAGTGACGTTACCTCGAACGCTGATGCAAATTGAGTTGGTTCATTAGGCGTTGCATTATTAACGTCCAAATTGAAGTCAATGTTTATTTGTTGCGTGGGATCTGAGCCATTTGCCAGGATACCTGCGCCTAACGCTTCCGTTTGCATTTTAAAGTCTAACGTTGGCAAACCATCGGGTGTTTCCATGCCTGAAAAGTCGCCGCCTTGAGAGAAAATGAGCTTAGACGCCGTTACTGCGTTACCTGTGTTGCCGCCGACAGAGTGAACCGCAGTAGCTGGGTCGGTATCATTACCAGCAGAGTCAGTCATATCAACTAATGTGTCGTCGATTGCTGTTGCCACATACCATTCATTATCCACACCTGCGGCACCATCTTTTATGAAGTAATACGTCATGACGTGGCTGTCACCAAGCGAGTCATATACCGTTACCGATGTGGCGGCGTTGTAAGTCAATGGGTCATCAGGGTTAAAATCTTGTGGGTCCAGACCAGCGTCGCCAGCAGGAAGGTTCATACGAATATCAACCTCTGACGTTTGCTGCGGTGAACCCGAAGAATCTGGAATACGCACAGGCTCCGTGGTACTTAAAGCAACCGATGCACTCGTACCGTCCGCATTGACGGGGAAACCAAGTAGGTTGTCACCGTTACTGTTTACAACGAAATTATCGCTGTCCAACTTAAACTGACCCGCTCGCGTGAAAGAAAAATCTCGAGAGGTAATTTCAGGCACCGTTGCGAAGAAGCCGTTTCCAGTAATCGCCAAGTCTAGAGATGTATTGGTGAACTGAAGGCTACCTTGCGAAAACTGCTGAGCGACTTCTTGTGTTAAGACACCGTCACCCACTTTCGTTTTTCCACCTGCAAGCAGAGATGCCGCATACACATCACCAAATTCAGCACGAGACTCTTTGAAGCCAACAGTATTGACGTTTGCGATGTTGTTGGCGGTCACATCCAAATCTTTTTGTGCGGCCGATACGCCACTCAGTGCAATATTAAAAGACATTATTGATTCTCCTACTAACTGCCGATTTGAATGACGTCATCAAGATTGATACTGACATCACCATCCAAATTTAAAATTACGCCCTGACCACTACCGGCCAGACTCACACTTCCCACATGACGATTAACGGCGGTATTAAGCTGAACACCTTGGCCATTGAGCTCTCCAGTTGCACTGATAATGTATTCACCCGGTGCCATCTGATTGCCATGTTTATCTTTACCATCCCACTCAAACTCAATGTTGCCAGCACTTTGCGTACCAGCATCTATGGTTTTAATAACTTCACCAAACTGGTTCTCAATGCTAATCGTCATGTTTTGAACGGTCTTTTCGTTCACAATCACGCCCGATATACCATCCCCTTCAGACGCCATGAAGCCCACATTGCCTTGAACGAGCACATTTTGTCCTATTAGACTGGAAGCTTGAAGCGCTTGGTTCGAGGTCATTGACGCCGCAAACGATTCAAACTTTTCGTTGAGCTGAGATATGCCGTCAGCCATAGTAAATGACGTCATCTGCGCCACCATTTGATCATTATCAACCGGTGCAGTGGGATCCTGGTTAGCTAGCTGTTCCGTAAGCATTGAGAAGAAGTCTTCTTGGGTAAGCTGCTGCTCAGTACCATCGGCAATTTTGACAGTTTCTTTTTGCCAATACAGATCAGTATTTAAGCCGGTGTTGTTAATGGTATTCACTGATTAATCCTCACAAAATTCAAGCGGCAAGTTACTGCCCTTGACCAAGCTGTAATACGCGGCGGAATATGCGTTTTGTCGTGTCAGCAACTTGTACGTTTGTTTCATAGGCTTTTGATGCCGACATCATATTTGCCATCTCTTCGACAATGTTCACATTCGGCTTGTAGATATAGCCGTTTTCATCTGCCATTGGGTTATTCGGTGCGTATTCCACTTGAAGTGGGGCATCACTTTCCACAATACCTTTGACCTGAACACCCGCGCCTTTTGACTGGTCGCGCATCGCGTCTTGCAATGCAGTAGCGAAAACCGGATGGCGCGCTCGGTAGGTTTCGCCATAGCTGCTGCTAACCGAGTTTGCGTTGGCAATATTACTGGCCGTGGTATTCAAGCGGACGTTTTCAGCTTCCATACCCGTACTTGAAATTTGCATTACGTTAAATAAACTCATGACTATTGACCTCCTGAGCTAAGCGCTTTTTTCATGCCTTTAATTTTTCCATTTAAAAATTCAAGGCTAGCTTGGTAGCGTAATCCATTGTCTAAAAATCGATTTCTTTCTGCCTGCACTTCC
This sequence comes from Alteromonas sp. KUL106, assembly GCF_009811415.1. Lineage (GTDB taxonomy): Bacteria > Pseudomonadota > Gammaproteobacteria > Enterobacterales > Alteromonadaceae > Alteromonas. Next base: position 44,530 of record NZ_BLIG01000020.1, read on the forward strand.
ACCGTATTACCATCTCCGGTGTCGGGCTGAGTCGGCAAGCGGTATTGCATGTCAAAGTTTGCCGCTACTGACGAAGGATTGCCGCTTAAATGGCGGTCATTTGTCCGCACTAAACCTGATGAGGCACGACTGGGTGAACTGCTTGACGCTTCTCGCATCGCCGACTGCATCGCTTTATTAAAATCGATATCTCGCGCTTTGTACCCTGGCGTGTTCGCGTTCGCTAGATTCCCTGATATCACCTCCATACGCTCTGTGCGTATCTTGAGTGCTGACTGGTGAAAGCCAACCAGTTTATCTAGGTTTATAGCCATGACATGACCTCTGACTTACTTAAAAACTATTACGTGGTGACAATATGAGGAAAGAAGGCACTGCCTATTTTTCGTTTAATTGTCGTTTGTGAAAAATAGTTAGCAAGGCAAATGCCATAATGATTTTTTGACGGGAAGCTAAAGAATTGAGACTCAAATCGAAAGTAAAAAAACTTTTATTTATCAGTCAAATAAGTACGATTATTTTTTTTGATAATACAGACCAGGATGGCACTTGACCATACTGTAAGTCGCACTAGCCGCGCTAATTGACTCTGAAGCGCCAAGGAAAAGTACGCCTGCAGGCTGCAGTTGTCCGGCAATTTGTTGCAGTATGCGCTGCTTTACGTCCGCCGAAAAGTAAATCAATACATTGCGGCAAAAGACAATATCAAAACGACCTAACGCAGCATAGCTTGTCAGTAGGTTGAGACTTCGAAAGCTCACCATACGTCGCACTTCAGGTTTAACCTGCATTAAGCCATTGTCGCTTTCTTGGAAAAATGTTTGTCGACGTTGCGGCGATAACCCTCTGGCAAGGGATAATTCATCGTAAACACCCAGTTCGCATTTCTTAAGCATCTCAGAAGATAGATCAGTCGCCACTATCTCAACGCCGGCTCTCAAAGCCCCTGGTCGCTGACGTTGATATTCAAGAACAGACATGGCAATGGAGTAAGGCTCTTGACCCGAGGAACAGGCTGCACTCCAAATGCGAATCTTTTGATTTTTTGCCGACAGTGAGGGCAATAAGTCTTTTACGAGAAGATCAAAAGGGTAATTATCTCGAAACCACAGCGTCTCATTCGTCGTCATTGCATCGATAACGCTTTGAAGTAATGCTCTGTCAAAACCACGTACCACGACATCAATCAGTTCATCCGCTGATTCATATTTGTGCTTGTAGAGCAAAGAGGCTAGACGACTGCGAACGAGGTACTGCTTGTTTTCACCCAGTACGATCCCACATTGCTTCTCTAAAAATTCCCTAAACTTCAAATAGCTTGCTGGCGAAACGTCTTTATTAGCCAATACTGTATTGCTCCGTTATTCGCACTTGGTCATGAGCCATTTTTGTACTGCCGTGGCCAATTCATCTGGATGGAATTTAGCGATAAAATCATCAGCGCCTACTTTTTGAACCATGGCTTGATTAAATACGCCACTCAATGACGTGTGAAGAACAACGTGCAGCTTCTGTAATTCTGGCGTATTTTTTATTTCCGCAGTTAATGTATAACCATCCATTTCAGGCATTTCAATATCAGAAACTAAAACGCCGACGCGATTGGTCACATCTCCATACTCTTCAGCAATTTCCTTCAATCTGTTCAACGCTTCTAAGCCATTCTTCGCAAGCTCAATTTCAAGACCGAGAGATGTAAGTGCCTTTTTAACCTGATTTCTCGCAACTGACGAGTCGTCGGCGATGAAAATTATTTTGTTTTCTTGACCTTCGGTGGTTAACCCTTCCGCCACTTCAGCACTCACTTCTGCATTGAGAGGTGAAATCTCGTTGAGAATTTTTTCTACATCGAGGATTTCAATGAGTTCATTTTCTACTTCGGTAACGGCCGTAAGATAACTCGCGCGGCCGGTTCCTTGTGGGGGAGGCATGATAGCATCCCAATTGGTGTTGATAATTCGTTCAACAGCCCCTACCAAAAAGCCTTGGACAGAGCGGTTATATTCGGCGATCACAATAAAAGCATTAGAAAGGTCTTCTATCCTACGCCCCTTGGTTGCCATACTTAAATCGATGACCGAAATGGTTTGTCCACGGATATGCGCGACCCCACGAACCAGAGGGTTGAGCTTTGGAATTGCTGTCAAAGGAGGACACTGCAGCACTTCACGCACTTTAAACACGTTTATTCCAAAGCGCTGACGGCCATTTAGTCTAAACAACAGCAATTCTAATCGATTCTGTCCAACAAGCTGGGTTCGTTGGTTTACTGAATCTAAAATACCCGACATAGGTCACCTCTAATAAATACTGGGCATGATCATTGCCTCTGTTAGTAAAGATAGACAATATCACTAAATTTTTGCAGGTCAAACGACAGAAAAATGACGCTAAGTGTCATTTCGGTCGGTTAGGCAACCTCAACTTTCGTTGGGCTGTCGTACCTGCCCTAAAATCAGCGCCTATTTAACGTTAATGTGCGCTTTACGAATAAAACCGATGTATCGCTGGACTGATGCTATTAAGCATAGTCAAAAACTCGTAAACTGAACACGAAAAGTCTTTATGAAACGAATAAACAACAAAACATACCAAATGCTTTCTCGATTACTTTCGTTTGCATTGCTTGGGACATTTTCAATAAACGCCCTAGCGGCACTGACGACGCACGAAAAAGTTGAAGAAGGCGCCAGGCAATATCTGCTATCTCAACTAACTGATAATACGCAGGATACTAACATTGATGTTGAGGTTGTGAAGATAGACGATAGGATAAATATCCCCGAATGCCCAACCGGTTTCCAATACCATTCTTCACAAGAAGCGCTGAACCAGTCCTACATTTCAGTGCGAGTTAGCTGCAAAAATAATGACTGGTATCTATTCACCAGCGGTCAAGTAACCCGTACAAAAGAAATTGTCGTAACTCAGGGGGCAATAAGCCCTGGTACAGTACTCACGTCATCTAACTTAACACTGGCTAAAGTTGACATAAGACGACTGCGCCATACCGCATTTACAGACCTAGATGAGCTTGTCGGTGCGAGAATGATGCGTCGAGTAACTGACGGACAGGCGATTCAGTCAAATATGCTATGCTTTGTTTGTAAAGGCGATAGAATAACAATTACAGCTGAAGTTGCAGGCATGGAAATTAAAACAGCCGGTATAGCTCAACAAGACGGCGTTTTGGGCGATAACATTAAGGTTTTGAATGCGAGTAGTAAAAGAGCCATAATCGCAAGAGTCGCAAGCCCTGAAGAAGTCGTGATACACTTGTGAAGAATCCAGTTAATTTCTACTTTTTTGTGCATAATTAAGCTAAAGAAATTTGCCAAAAGGCCGATATATAAACTGAGGCAAAAAAGGTAGTGAGGACTTAAAATGGCAATTAACAATATAAACAACGGGTTACCTAAAACACCTGTTGATAATGGGAAGGTAGCGCAGCAAAATCAGACGCAACAATCTCAGCAACAAGCATCGACGCAAACAGCGCAGACCGCGCCTGCTCCGCGTCAGGATTCTGTTTCTTTGACGCAATCAGCACAGCAATTGAGCCAAGTGCAAAAGAAAGGATCTGAGGCGCCAGTGAATCAAGAAAAAGTCGATCGCCTTAAGAAAGCGATTCAAAGCGGTGATTATAAGGTGAATCCAGAGGTGCTTGCGAATAAGATAGCGAAGCTAGAATCAGAGATTTTTGGCACCAAATAGCAGCATTTAATACATGAAAACCGTTCAGTGAGATAAACACCGTGACCGAACAAGCGAGCCAACTAACACAAGCACTATCACGTCAAGTCGATCAAATGACGTCGCTTGCGGTTTTGCTTGATAAAGAGTTGCAGTTGATTAGCTCACGTGACGCAGAGTCGTTAATGAACCTGTTGGACGACAAGACCGCACTGTTGACGTCTATTCAAGCGCTCGACGCCAACATTGAACACATAGTCGACAATCATGACTCATTGTCGGAAGAAGATGAAGCCTTGATGGCTGACGCTAAGAAGCTTCTGGAAGACTGTAAATACCGCACGCAAGTCAATCAAAAAGCCGTTGAGCAAGGACAGCTACGCCTCACACATCTACGGAATTTGATGATGGAAGTTCGTGCAAAAGAGTCGCTTACCTATGACAAAAAAGGCAAGCCTAAAGGCGGTACGCTAGGTTCTGGCGTGAGCGCTTGAATCTGTTGTACAAAGCGAAAGCAGCGCCAACGCCACTTATTGTTTAACCCACTTATTGCCTATCACTATATAAGCAGATCTACTAATAATATTTAACGTCTTTTACTCGTCTCGGCTTTGCCGTAGACAAATAAATGTCGTACACCTGCTGCATATCTAAAGAGAGCTCGGTAACGTAAGTGTCATCTCCTACAGGGTATGTCTTAACCACTTCTGCACCTCTTATCACGCCCTCAACTGAAGAACGCAAAGTTTCGCTGTCCACAATTAGGCGAGAGACAGACTGACTCCCCTCAATTTTTTGACCATAGACCTGTTCAGTCAACTCTCGGTATGCATCTAATTTTGACGCTTTCATTGCCATGATAAGTTTCATGCTGTCACTTTCTCCTTGCTGTGACGAAATCGGAGCATAGCCAACGGCCTTTAAAATAGGGTAACTATCAGGTTCCACAGTCTCCCACTCAACATGCTTATCAACGATGCCACAACCACTTGCGCTAAGTGCGAAACCGAGAATGACGGCCTGAACAAAAAACCTAGATTTTTTCAATTTACGTAAGCTCATACGCTTAAACCTCAATTTGCATCAATAACAAGTGAGTGATGACTCAAATTCTTTTTGCATAAATTAGCAACTTCTTATCTACGCGCAAGACGTTCTATCTATGTTGACATCTTGAGTAATTACGCACTGTTTTACTCCCTTGCCGTGAACGCCTTATCTGTTGCTGATATGACATAGTATTAGCAAGGCTAGCAAGATACGCGCCCATTTTGACATCCAAGATATAATGTTTTAACTAATTAGATTTCTCGTACTTGCTCGTACTTGGCACTTTTTTCGCATATTCCGTTCGCATAATAGGTTATGCATGACACGCAGAACAGTTGGTATCAACCATGCGCATGAGCTTAGCAACAATAGAGGTGTGCGGTGCAACACATTAGCAAAACGACTCTGGCAAAAATCTTTAATATCGCTGTGGCGCTTGTTTGCCTTCTTGCTTTTTTCATTGGGCAAGCGCATGCCGCGTGGTATGAAGCGACCGGACAGGCCGTCGTCGTTAACGGCAATAAAGAAGCCGCTAAACGGGCGGCAACGCAAGAGGCCCTCAAACAAGCAATGCTTTTTGCCGGCGCATCAGTGCAAAGTGTTGCAAAGCTTACGAACGGACTGCTCAAAAACGAAGAAATGACGATACGATCTACCGGTGAGGTTGAACAGCTTGAGCTAGTTGATGAAATATTCAGTGGTGATGTGGTGACCGTTAAGGTCCGTGCAGATATTTTTCCAAAGGAAAAGCTATGTTCCGCTCAGCATGATGAAAAACATTTTGCTACAACACACTTTAGAATAAGAGACAGGTCACAGTTGACACAAGGGAATACACCTCATTTTGATAAAGCATTTACTCAGCGACTTGCACAGGCAATGCAAACACACACGGATAACCTGAGGATAACGTATGTTGCTCCTCATACTGCAAAATTTGAACATCGCTATACCGATCAAAATATACGTACGCTAGCGGCTCAAAGTAACACTCAGTTTGTCATCATTGGCGTTATCAACGACATGAGTATGGGCGAAGAGAAAGCATCCTCATTATTTCTACCATGGCGTAATACTGCCCCGCTGCGCGTTTTTTCAATGTCGCTTCAAGTATTTGACGGGATTAACGGAGGACTCCTTTTCACGTCATCTTATCAAAGCGAAGAAGAGTGGACATTTGATAGATTTGAGGACGTGGATGAGTTCTCATCTACCTTTTGGCAATCGAGATATGGACAGGCAGTTGATAACGTTATTAACGAGGCGATAGAAGATGTAAAAGAATCTGCCGCATGCCAGCCGGTCACAGGCAGAGTAATAAACGTAGCGAACAACCGTATATCAGTCTCTTTAGGACGAGATAACGGTATTTCTGAAAAAGATGAGATGTATCTCTACCAAGCTAAAGAAATCATAGATAACCAAGGTAGGAAATATCTTCAGTACTCTCTCTACCCTGGCACATTTACCGTCGAGAGTGCATTTAGCAACTCATCAGTGATTTTTTCCGACGCAGGAATAACGGCCAATATTCAACACAACGATTTTGTAGTCAAAAAATAGTTTTCACTTCGGATTGGTATTATTGATAACTCGTTAGAAAGTTGGCTTTTTGTCACCCTCATGGTATACCTATACCAAAGTATACGTTTGCATACTTAATCTTCAGGGTAAGAAAGATACCTTAAACAGGGCTTTCGAGTGGTTCGCTTTTAATACTATGACCTTTCACCTTCTCGCATCGAGTTGTTTAGCATTTATCGCTTTGCTGCAGGCCGCCCAGCATATAGAAAGGCACTACACCATCGAGTTTTCAAAACTAGAGCGTGAAGTCAACGAAAAATTTGGTGCTGATAAGGCCCTCCATGTTGACGCACTCGAACAAACGCTTGGTCTTCTTGAAAATAAAAGTATCAATGAACAACTCATCGGCGTGAATGCTTTTTTTGCCGAGCGTATTCAGTATGCTACCGACGATATCGTATTCAACGAAAAAGACTATTGGGCTACACCATCTGAACTTTTTGGCCATTCCCGTGGAGATTGTGAGGATTATGCCATTGCAAAATATGTAGCTCTGCTACACTTAGGTATTGATAGTGCTAAACTTCGATTGATTTACGTAAAAGCAAAAATCGGTAGAAGCCGAATAACACAAGCGCACATGGTTTTAGGGTACTATGACTCCCCTTCATCAGACCCTTTGGTGCTAGATAGTTTAGTGTCTAACGTTTTACCTGGCTCTCAACGAACTGATTTAATCCCCGTTTTCAGTTTTAATGATTCAGGTATTTGGCAACCTGGTCAAAAAACACAAGTTTCATCATCAACCAGCAGACTGTCTAGATGGCGGGACGTTATTGAGCGTATGAAAAAAGAAGGGATTAGCAGAAGGTCCTAAGAATTTATGTCGATAACAAGAGAATTATGGCTAGCTATTATAGTCGTTGTCCTTGTTGCAATTGCGGGTAGCGTGAGCATTCATGCAGTAACCACAAAGCAATACGTTGAAGAACAGCTCTATGCTAAGAATGTAGATAACGCCAGCATGCTGGCGCTTACTTTAAGCGGTCTCGATAAAGATCCTGTTTCCTTGGATCTTTTTATTATGTCTCAATTTGATATTGGCCATTATGCATCAATCGTGTTGCGTAAAGCAGATGGCGAAATAGTATCAGCTCACAAACATGAAGCACAATTAGGCGAAGAAACGCCCCACTGGTTTGCCGAGTACTTTTCACCTGAAGTGAAGTTAGGTATCGCCCAAGTAAGCGAAGGATGGGGACAGTATGGTGCGGTTTATGTGGAAACGGATACCAGCTTTGCCGTCGCATCTATGTGGCAGGCCACGCAACGATTGATGTTAGGTTTGTCGCTTCTTGGCCTAGTTACTGGAGTTATAGGCGCTTGGGCACTCCGCTTTATCATTAGTCCACTAAACGGTGTAGTTACTCAAGCCGAGTCGTTTCAAAAAATGCGCTTTATCCAACTATCCGAACCGCGCACCTTGGAATTAAAACGGGTAGTTCGCGCCATGAATTTTTTAGCGGCGAACTCGAAAAAAATCATGGAGGAAGAAAATACGCGACTCGATCTCATGCGTTATAAAACGCAATTCGATGATGAGTCTGGCGTTGCCAACAGAGAGTACTTTATCTCTATCCTGAAAGGTCAACTCGCCTTTCGTGATGCAGAGGGCGTTAACTGCTTGTTCTTTGTCCGATTTACTGAAGGGAATGGTTTCCTTCGCTCTCCTGCCAATATTCGCAAAAAGAGAATTCGTGATTTTGTTGGACAAATAAGCGATTGCCTATCACATCATCACCACTTTTTTAGCGATAGCCGAGTTGCAAGGATGCAAAAAAACGAGTTTGCCGTTCTTCTTACTGAGACACATAATACCGCCGAAATATCTGACGCCATTCACGGTGCTTGCTTAAGTGCATTTTGTCAGGAAGACGATCCGAAGGTATTTCAGTCGGTTACAAAACTGCGCCCTAGCGATAATTTTTCTGACGCGTTAATGAGAGCGGACGCTATGCTCAACGAGGCAGAGATAACGAATAGAAATGAGCCCTTTATCGAATCGCTTCTCCAGCGGGAAAGCGCTTTGGTAGAAGAGAAAAGATGGGAGCATGATTTAAAACGCGCTATTGAAAATAAGGACGTTGAAACATTTAACTTCCCTGTTCTTGATGTAAACCGAAACCTCGTTCATTACCAATGCTGGGCTGGTGTCGAAATAGACGGCGAGTTAAGAAAAAATGGTTACTATGCCCATTGGGCTCGCTATTTGGGCTTATTACCTGAGTTAGAGTTAACAACAGTTACTTATCTGATGGACGTTATTAAACACTCTAGCAATAATGCAAAGTTTGCGTTTCTTTGCTCTGAGCAGTTCTTACTCGACGCAACTGTTTTATCAAAATTGTACGCGCTATTAGACTCGGATAGACAGGTTGCTAAGCAACTATGCTTTGAAATGAGAGAATCTACCGCCACGCGCTTCCCGAATGAGTTTAAAAATTTCTGTAACACACTGAAAACTAGGGAGTGCCAAGTAGGGCTTAAGCGTGTGGGCGAGTCTTTCTCACAACTTTTGAACGTGCAAGAGTTGGGCTTAGACTATGTCAAAATTGATTCTGCATTTATGACTGACATTGACGTTAACCCTGCTAATCACGCATTTATTAGAGGCTTCTGTACGTTAGCTCATGCATTTGGAATTAGTGTGTATGCTGACGGCGTGAAACGCACAGATCAAAAGGCGTTATTTATTGACCTTGGCATCGACGGAGTGGTATCAAATATTGAGGTTATAGCGCATCCTTTAGATGACTAAACTCACCGATTTTTAACAGTAAGCCTATCCGGTCTTTCGTTTCAAACTTGTGAAGAAGCGTACCAACATATTCTTTAACGGTGCGCTCGGTAATACCATGTTCCCTCGCTATTTCTTTGTTACTTAAGCCCTCCAAGATACCATTTAACACATCTTTTTCTCTGTTGGTTAACCCCGATAGCGAGGGAAGGACATGCAGTGTTTGCTTTTTAGCGGCGACATTGAATGTAGCTTCAGAGAGTAGTTCATTAGGCAACCATATTCCTCCAGCTTCAAGAACACGTGTTACCGAGGCAAGCAGAGAGCGCGTAGCTAGCGCATGACAATATGCTCTAGCACCTAACATTAATGCCGTTTGCATCTCTGACCGATCATATGTGTAAGTGAGTAAAACGAGATTATCGACTTTTTGCCTAGCATCAATGAGCTGCTCACGCCAATTATGATCATTTGTCAAAATCCATATGCAATCGCTTTGGTCACAATCTAGCTGGTTAAAATGGCTATAACTACTCCATGAATACTGGGTCAATGCCCCTTGCAAGCCCTTTTCGGCAATGAAATGTCTCATCAACGCTCTCTCAGCGCTGAGGCTTTGACATTGAATAAAGGCGATAAAATATAGTTGAGTACCGTTTTCTTGCCCGTCAAAATATCTACCTGCACAATCATTCCTGGCAAAATATCCAGAGACGCTTCTGCAATACTCCGTTTTGTCTCAAGTCTGACAAGGTAGTAAGTTTCATCTTTTTCATTAGTTATAGCATCGGCGCTAATATGCTTAACTTCCGCCGACATGCCGCCATAAATGGTAAAGTCGTACGCGCTGAATTTAAGAATGGCGGGCTGCCCTTCTCGAATAAAAGCAATGTCTTTAGGTGAAACTTTAGCCTCAACAATGAGCTGGTCGTCTTGGGGAACCAGCTCGACAACCGCGCTGCCAGGCGTAATAACACCGCCTACTGTATTGATAAGTAACCTTTGAACCGTTCCATTAATTGGCGAGCGTAGGTCAGCTTGCGATACCACATCTTCTAAGCTTGTTTGAGACTGCTGTAATGTCGCCATTTCACCAGAAGCATCCGTTAACTCCTGATTCCAGCGATTAACAAGCTTTAGACGGGCCTCTTCTTTCTTAATAATCTCCTCTTCGATGGCATTAAGACCTCGCTCAATAGCCACTTTAGATTTGGTAATGTTGCCTTCTAGCTCTACGATTTGGCGCTCCAACCGAAGAATTTCAATCTCTGACACGGCGCCAGAGGCAAGCAATGGTTTCGTTACGGCAAGCTCTTTCTTAGAAAGAGATAGCACGCTCTGATATTGAGAAAGATTGGCCCGTTCTTCTTCAACGTCTTGTCGACGTTGCATAATACGAGAGTCAGATCCCGCCGCTACTTCATCAAGTTCAGCTAAATTTGAGTTATAAAGCTTCCGTTCATTTTCAACAATAGTCGGCGCCTTTTCCCGAAGGTTTCGATTAAACCGCAATACTTCGCCTTGGGTTAATGCGGATAAACGCTGCACTTTTGCCGCCAGTGCAGCAAACTGGGTGGTATTTTCCTCTAAATTCGACAAAAAGCGTGTTGGATCAACTTTCAATAACACTTGTCCGGCTTTAACCGTTTGTCCCTCACGTACTAAAATTTCCTTAACTATCCCGCCATCGTAAGACTGAAGCACCTGCAGTTGTTGAGACGGTATGACTTTCCCATCACCTTTTGCTACTTCGTCAATTTCTGCAAAATACGACCACACTATCAATAGCAATACCACGATGGAGACCAAATATAGGAGTCCACGCGCTTTGGCCGGAGTTTGCATAATGCGCGACCATTCAGCTTCTAGTACCCAATCTTGACCAGGGGGCGGCGCAAGCCATCCTCGTATTAGCCGCTGCAACCAGTCTTTCTTCTCACCACCGTGTTTTAAAATCATGGCGCTCTCTTCAATCGTTGACTGGATTGTTTGAACTGTACTAGCACCTCTTCCTTACTGCCGTCAGCAATGACTTTTCCGTTCTCAACAACAATCACCCGTTCTACCAAGTCGAGTAATGTGGTTCGGTGTGTGTTAATAATAAGAGTTTTGCCTGCTGTCGCTGTTTTAATGGTCTCTTTCATTTTAGCTTCATTGGTTGAATCCATTGAAGAGGTAGGTTCATCCATGATGTATATTGCAGGGTTTCGCACTATGGCTCTGGCCATAGCGACAGCTTGTCGCTGACCACCAGATAGTAAACTTCCTCGTTCACCCACGTTTTGATCTATACCGTTTGCATTGCCATTGACCAGTTGCGCCAACCCACATCGGGTTATAACTTCCCACAAGTCAGCATCATCAATATTCGAGTCAGCTGGCATGATATTGTCTCTAAGTGAACCATGAAAAAGGCTTACGTCTTGCGGCACATAGCCTATTTGTTTACGAAGTAGGGTTGGGTCGTATTGCTGGAGGTCAATGTTGTCCATTAAAATTTGTCCAGATTCAGGGCGATAAAAGGCCATGAGCAATTTATTCAACGTTGATTTACCGCACCCGTTTTTACCTAAAATGGCCACATGCTCTCCTTGTTTAATCGACAAATTAATGTCTTTAAGTGCTAGCACGCTTTCGTCTGGATATTTAAAATTTAGTTGAATAGCATCAATATTTCCCTTGAGCACGATATCGCTTTTAACCTGCTTATTACTGCCTCTTTCACTTGGTAAAGACATAATGTCGTCAAGGGCGTTTTTTGCAGTCTCAGCGTGATGATATTGAGCAAGTAACGCTGCTGCTTGAGAGACCGGCCCCATGGCGCGGCTTGATAATAAATAGGCAGCAATCAATCCTCCCTGGGTAATTACACCTTCAATGATGAGATAAACGCCCGTTAGGATGATGACGACCCCCACTGATTGTTGAATCCATAGCGCCGCGTTATTCACCGACATGGAAACCAAGCGAAGTTTTGCATTTACTTTGGCAAGAAATATTGTCTGCTTTTCCCACGCACTTTGATTTCGACTCTCATACCCAAAGGCCTTGATGTCCTCTAACGAAATCACGCTTTCCGTTACAAGCGAGCTTTTGCGGGAACTGATTTCCATGGACTCTTCAGAAAGTGTACGCATAACGCGTTGCGCCTTCATGGCATAGAGAAAAAGAGCCGTCGCACCAATAAGAATAGGAATAATCAGATAAAAGTCGATCATCGCAATGATCATGACAAACAGTAGTCCAAATGGTAAATCAACCAATGCCACTAAGGTTACTGAGCCGAAAAACTGCCGGATACTCTCAAAAGACTGCAAGCTGTTTATAAATGACCCGCTTTTTGCTGGCCTACTAGCCAAGTTTATAGACAGCACTTTTTCCATTATTTTTGCTGATAGCGTGACGTCTAATCGACTCGCCGCAAGTTCAACAAAATACTGCCTAAGCATACGCAATAGGAAGTCGGCCGCCAGAACAAGTAAAACCCCAATAGCCAAGGCCCACATCGTTTCTAACGCAGCATTTGGCACCACTCTATCGTACACATTCATCACAAAAAGGGGTAAGGCGATCGAGAGCAAACTAATAAATACGGAGGCTAAAATGACATCGCGATACAAATCTTTCGCTGCACTGATAGACGACCACAACCAATGTCCTACTGATGATTTATCTATTTGAGCATTAGTTTCTTGCGCATTCATTTCAGGGCGAGCAAAAATGATATACCCGGTATAACTGGCGTTTAGCGCTTCTCTTGGCACCGCGACAACGGCGTCATCTAATTCTGGGTATGAGACTCTCGCATGCGTTCCGTCCAAACCGTGAAGCACACAGGCTTGCTCTTCATTTAACACCAAAACAGCGGGTAAAAGTGCAGTATTGATCTGATCTAAATCTCGCTTAACCGTTCTGCTTGCTAGTCCTGCTCGTTTTGCAGCGCGCTCGAATGCCGTGGGCGATAATTCACCGCGAACTAGAGGCAGCCCACTTAGCAAGCTGACGCGAGACACATTTAAATGGTGAGCACGACAGATTGTAATCAGGCAATCCATCAATACACCACCCTGTTTCTCTAAATAAGATATATCGTCTCCCCCTTTTTTTCCCTTCATTTAGGCCATCTCATCCCTATAGTTTTGAAGGAAGCTGAATAATAGCCGCCTCGATTCTGCGGTTTCGAGCGTTGGCCTCGTCTGATTCTTCATCAACAAGCGGACGAGTTTCGCCATAGCCTACAGCAGTAATTCTTCTGGCTTCTATGTTTGCCTTCGCTATCAGAAGCGACGCTACAACCTTTGCTCTTCGTTCAGACAAACGCTGGTTATACGTTGCATCGCCATCTAAAGAAGCGTGGCCATGAATAATGACGCCTAAACTGGGGTCACTATTAAGGGCATTAATAACCTCTTTAAGCGCATTTTCGTACTCAGGTAAGACTTCTATAGAATTGGACGCAAATTCAATATTGATGTTGAAAGAATCAACGATTTTGGCATTATCTAATGTGAATTCTGCTGCGTTTGGTGCTGTTTCCGGCTCTATTTCAGGCTTTTCGGCTTCACAACCAAAGTCATCGACTATAGCGCCAGGCGCGGAGTTGTCACAGTCATCCCATAGATCAACGATGCCGTCACCGTCAGTATCCCGTTTAAGGATATTCAGTTCGTCTTCAAAATGAGTTCGAACAGCTGGACACACGTGGTTAGGATCGTAGCTAATTCTTTCCTCAGCTTTGCTTAAGACGTCAGGCACCCCTTCTTTTGTGATGCCCAGTGTTTGCGCTAAATTGCCTGAAGCCGCTAGCAGTCTTACACGCGCTTTTTCTAGCGTATACTGAGCTTCTAAATAAGCGCGGCTAGACTCATAGTATTCGTTTTCAGAATCGAGCAAATCTAATAAAGAGCGCTCACCAATAGTAAACTGATCCATATAAGCAGACTTTACCCTGTCCGAAGATAGACGATGAGCATTGAGCGAGGGTAGCTGCTCTGTAATGTTGATAATGTCATTAAAGGCAATCTGTACCGTTTGTCTCATGTCAATACAGGCCTTATCTCGTAGGTCTTTTGCTAAGTCTACCTGCGACAGCGCTTGTTTAATGGCCGCACGGTCTGAACCACCGTTGTACAAATTATAAGAGAAGTTAACGCCAACACTCGCTTCTGTAATCGTATTGTTAAGCGCGGCTTGGTCTCGCGTTTGTGCGCCATAGCTAGCGGTTAAATTTACCTGAGGATGGTATAGGCTTTTAGCACTGTCTAACCCATAGCGCTGTGCGTCAATGTTGTATATCGCTGCATTGAACTGCGGGTTGGTGCTATAGGCACTATTTAACAGCGATTGAATATCCACTGAGCTTGTATCAACAAATGCAGCGTTTATTGTTACAGTTTTTAGGGTTTCAGCGGGTTTTTCGCCTACTATCCGTAAGAAACGTGCGGTAACATCGTGTAAGTTAGACAGCTCGGTCAGCACATTCGACTCGGCTAAAGAGAGACGACCGCTAATTTGCTCTAAGTCAGCTCGACGACCAACGCCGGCCTTTACGCTCTCTTCAATTTGTTTAAACACGTCAACGTGAGTAATCAGGTTTTCTTCAGCAAGCTTCAATAGTTCACGAAACATTCTAACGTCCATGTAAGCAAGTGCTGTATCTAGTGACTTCTGTTCGATTTCTCCCATCAATTCAAAAAAGCGGACAACTTGAGCTTGTTTAAACCGCTTAACCTCACTGCTTGTTAAGAAACCATCGTAAAGCATTTGGGTTAGTGTAACTTGCGCGGTATGCCCCATGTATTCTCGATCTAAGCCATAGTTTCTATCGCTATATGCGCTTGACGCTAATACGTCGACTTGAGGGCGAAATCCACCTCGCGCAATGTTCACGTCTGATATGGCTATTTGAAGTTGACGCCAGCTGGCTTGTACTTCTGGGTTTTCATTTACTACTTTGCGAACATAGTCTTCCAAGCTGACTGATGAATTGTTTATATTATTACTTTGAGCAATAGCAGCATTAGCAAGTACAGCGCAAGCCGTTCCGATCACTACTTTGGGCAGCGCTGAATTCATAAACTTCATAAACAGATCTCATCATTTAGAAACCAAGCGACAAAAGTGCAGCTAGGTATAAGATGAAAATAGTCGCTTCGCCTATTTCTGCAAATCCTCCCCTCAACTTTTAAACTAAAAGCTAATGATTTAGGGGGAAATACCTAGGTTTTCATACTAAAGAATACGAATCCCCCGTACCACGGTCCGGTAACAAGATAGAAAAGCTCTGCTACGCTTTTTTATAGCCTAGTTAATCATCGACAAAGAGGAAAATATGGCTGAAGTAATCGTTGTAGAAGTGAACGGTGAGGCTACTCTGGTTCGTGGTGAAACAGGTGAGCAGTTAAATGTTATCGTTGGGATAGATGTAAGCCAAGGTGATGTATTAACGATTCCACCCAATGGGTTTGTTACCGTTAGTTTAGACGGAGAGCTTCGTACACTTCCCGCAGGACAAAGCATCACTTTTCCGCTGCAACTAGACTTCACAGATAGCAATTCTGACGATGAATTTGCGGTTTTTGATGAGGGTGTCGATAACCTCGCGGTATTGCTCGACGGGCTTGATCCTGCCGAGAAAGAGGGACAAGAAGGCAACGCTGACTTCCTTGATGTGCTTGCTGGTGACAGCGACATCTTAGCGTCTTTGGAAGCAACCGCGGCAGGCCTTGATGGCGGCGCTGGTTCTGAAGGCGGAAACAATTTTGTGCGTGTTGATCGCATTAATGAAGAAGTCGAGCCGGTGGGTTTTCAGTTCAATCAAAATGCAAATGGCAACGACGATGTTATGCCCGTAGAGTTTTCTGGAACGGGTGAGCAAGCACAAGACATTCTTCTCTCCCTTGATGCTATCGGGTTAACCAACGACACAACGCCAACACTTTCAGGTATTACTTCAGCCATTCCAGGTAGCACGGTAATACTCACCGTTACGGATAGTGCTGGAAATGTTCAAACTATCACCGCTATCGTGCAAGACGACGGTACTTTTAGTGTAGACGTACCTAATGCGCTGGCTGATGGTGAGTTTACCGTTGACGCCACCGTACTTGAACCTACGGGCAATACGGCAAGCGCTGATACCACAGGCGTGATTGATACCACTGCGCCAACCATTACCATTAACGCGCCAGCTTTGGATAACGACCCCACGCCTACCCTTTCAGGCACCACCGATGCCACTCCT
>NZ_BLIG01000021.1 GCF_009811415.1 Alteromonas sp. KUL106
AATATCACTCACTCTCTGCCAAATACGATAGCCCGCACATGTTGCGGTTTAATTTGTTGCGCCTGCAAAGAAGGCGTGAAATATTTTCTGATCTCATCCTGTCTGTAATTTGTAATGACAATACACTTCATAAAAACCAAGTTATGTCGCGCTTTGTTCACACAAGCTTGATATATATAAAAGGTTAACAATCAACTGAACTCAATACGGCATTAAAAAGCGATTGTCGTGCACGCGCATTTCGCTGGTCCCACGCAGTTGGTAGTAATAACAAGAATTCGAGAGGACATTATGCAGGCGATGCCCACACTTAATCTAAGGGAAGGAACCGTTGAGCAAAAAAGGCAGGAAATCAAAACGTACTTCCTCGACGCTTTTGATACATACGAATCACTTTTCTCTTGTCTCGCGAATGATGACGTCTTTTATCAACGTCCCGAGAAGTTGCGACATCCACTAATTTTTTATTTTGGCCATACGGCGACCTTTTTTATTAATAAGCTCGTGCTTTCCAAAGCAATAAACGAGCGAATTAACCCCAAATTTGAATCGCTCTTTGCCATCGGTGTCGATGAGATGAGCTGGGACGATCTCAATGATGAAAACTACGATTGGCCACTCGTTGAGGAAGTGCGTAAATATCGAAACCAAGTGCGTACACTCGTTTGTGATCTCATTGATACGCTGTCTTTCAGTATGCCTATTGACTGGGACAGTCCTATGTGGCCTGTTATTATGGGGATAGAGCATGAACGTATTCACTTAGAAACCTCGTCTGTTCTCATCAGACAGTTACCTATCACGTCAGTCCGCACTCATCCAGACTGGCCCGCTTGCCGTTCGATGAAAAAGCGTTTTGAAGAACTTGAACCTAATACGCTTGTATCTGTTCCGTCCCAAACGATAGTGAACGATAAATCTTGGGATAATGCCTATTACGGTTGGGATAACGAATACGGCGCTCAGCAGGAGTTAGTAAGCGAATTTAGCGCGTCTAAGTTCCTCGTTAGTAACGGCGAGTTTATGGCATTTGTTAAAGACGGCGGCTATAACGAAGCAAAATTCTGGGAAAGCGAGGGTAACAAGTGGCGTGAATATACGCAGGCACAACACCCAGTTTTTTGGGTCAAAAAAGGAGATCACTACGCGTACCGCAGCATGCTTGAAGAGTTTCCGCTTCCGCTAGATTGGCCAGTCGATGTAAATTACCACGAAGCAAAAGCGTTTTGTAATTACATGAGTGCGAAAACCGGCGAACTTATCCGCTTACCCACTGAAAATGAATGGCAAGCGCTGCGTCAGCAGGCCGGCGTTACGCAAACAGTGTACGCCGAAGGATTTAACATTGCGCTGCAGAAGTTTGCATCGAGTGAACCTGTGAATGTGAATCAGTCTGGTGAATTTTTTGATGTGGTTGGCAATGTATGGCAGTGGACGGAAACACCGATATATCCATTCGAAGGTTTTAAAGTTCACCCATTGTACGACGACTTTACGACGCCAACCTATGATAATAAGCATAACCTCATTAAAGGTGGTAGTTGGGTGTCTACAGGTAATGAGGCGATGAAAGACAGCCGTTACGCATTCAGACGTCACTTCTTTCAGCACGCAGGGTTTAGATATGTTCAAGGAAAGCGAGTTATAGCAGTGAACGATTTTGATTACGAGAGCGATACACAGGTTTCCCAATACAGCGAATTTCACTACGGCGATGAATATTACGGCGTGCCCAATTTTGCTAAAGCCAGCGCACAGTTTTGTATTGAAGCTATGCAAGGGCGTGCGCATGCCAAAGCGTTAGATTTAGGCTGTGCCGTTGGTCGTTCTACCTTTGAACTGGCAAAACACTTCGAGCACGTTGATGGCATTGATTTTTCTGCGCGCTTCATAAAAACCGCATTTGATATGCAAGAACGCGGTGAGATCCGCTATAACCTCATAGAAGAAGGTGAGTTGACGTCATTTAAAGCGCGTAAGCTTTCTGCACTGGGTTTGGAAGACTGTACGAGGAAGGTCGCTTTTGCCCAAGGCGACGCGTGTAACCTTAAGCCTCAGTTTACAGGGTACGATCTTATCTTTATGGGTAACTTGATAGATAGGGTATACAGCCCTAAAAAGGTGCTCGCCGATATGGCAAAACGCCTTAATAAAGGTGGTTTGTTGATCATTGCTAGCCCTTTCACATGGCTTGAAGAGTATACCGAAAGAAGTAAATGGTTAGGCGGATATAAAGATGAAAACGGCGAGACATTAAGTTCTACTCAAGCGCTAGAAGATGCGTTGGGCAGCCGTTTTAAACGAGTGGGTGAGCCTAAAGAGTTGCCGTTTGTTATTCGTGAAACTAAGCGTAAGTATCAGCATACACTTTCTGAATTTAACGTGTTTGAAAAAATAGATGAGTAATAAACGAGCATAAGAAATACCAAGGTACGCTATGAAATTCAAAGGGCAAATGAAAAGCGTACCTCGATAATGTTATTAAATATAAATCGATAACAACCGCGCACGTTGTGTTCTCCGTGAATCATGCGTGCGCGTACACTAGTGAAAAGTCCGGTAAGAGGACAGTGAGAAAGTGAACATGGTGCACAGCCATCTCTTGGTTTTTAACACCCTTCAAAATGAGTTCAAGCCGTTCAGGGACATCTGGCAAGCGCCATCTCATCTAAAGCTCGATCAAAACCGACTTAAGTATTCGGCAATTTTTCGTCGCTTTAACGGCCCATTATCTGACCACGGACCCACAGTCGGTTCTCAGCAAGAACCTATCCCTATGTGGATTGCAGACATGGACATACCGCCTTGCGAAGACATACTGAGCGCTATTTCGCGAAATCTTCGAACTACATACGGGTATCAGTCACTCGATATAGGTGAGTCAGTCGCTAAGCGCTTTGAGCGTAGCGCGCCTAAAAATACACGGTTTAAGGTAGAAAGCGTTGATGTAGTAGACGTTGCCAGTGTTATTGGTGCGATAGACGTCGCGCTACGCACCTTTTGTAGGTCGGGAGAAAAGGTGATGTTGTTAACACCGACCTATTCGCCTTTATCTGACGCGATTACTAACAACGGTCTAAAACCTCTATATGTTCCAGTCATTCAGCGACCGTATATTAATCGAGAAAAACATTCCGAGATCTCGTCACGCGATATAGGCAAAAAAAGAGAGCAGCAACATGGTGACAAGGCTATGAGTATTGACCTAGCTGCCTTAGATAAGTCTGCGTCGGCGTTTGTCATTTGTCACCCTAACAATCCCACTGGCACAGTATTAAGCGCAAAAGAGCAGGGCATCATTATGGACTTCTGCGCGCTTCACAATATTTTGTTAATCACTGATGAAGTGCACAGTGAATTTGCATTTAATTCATACAATGAACCAACGCTGATGCCCATGTTTGGTGCTGAATTAGATGACAAGGGTGAGGCACAAACAAAACACAATAACTCGTCGCCGTTGCCAAAGATCATTCACATCAACAGCGTCTCAAAAGCATTCAATCTCGCCAGTATTCCTGGTGCCTCGTTTGCGATAATAAAAGACAGACAGACCAGAGAGACGTTTGCTCGCGCGATCAATACCAGACATCTCAATGCGAGTAATTTGGGAAAAGTTGCACTCATTGCCGCCTACGAAAGAGGCAGCGCTTGGTTAGATAACGTCAAAAGCGCGCTAAGTTTTAATAGAAAGCTCGTTGTGCGCTTTTTTGAGTACTACGGTTTATCGGTAAACTACACCATGGGAAAAGCGGGCTACTTTTTGTGGCTAGACCTTTCGTCATTTACCACCCAATCACCGGAGCTGGGTCGTATGGCTTCTCGCCAGGAAAGAACGTCAGGTGAAGATTCTCGCTGCAGATTCGATTACCGTCCCGTTACGAGTATAGAAGAATGCGTTGAGCGGGGCGTTATAGGCAACGACGGTGCACCTTTTGGCGCTCCGCATCATGTAAGACTCAATTTAGCCTGCCACCCTGCCGTTATCGAGACCGCTTTGCAGCGTTTATGCTTTATCCAGTAGCGAATAATAAGATCGCAAGCTATCGTTAACTAATTTTCTAAAATTTAGAACGATAGATTCAAATATATGGCATTTTATTTCTACTAAAGAGAATTAAAATAGTGCTACGAAGAATTAGCCAAAGCCATACCCCTGATGAACAAGTGTTGATGTGTTGTGAAAGGGGCGGTACATGGCCTAGAGGTTTAAAGGAATCCAGCATGATATATTTGAGAAAATCGAACGAAAGAGGAAAAGTGAACTTAGGCTGGCTTAACAGTCAACACAGCTTTTCATTCGGCCACTATTACGATGCCAAACACATGGGCTTTTCAGCGCTACGAGTGATTAACGATGATGTGGTGCAAGCAGGAAGAGGTTTTGAAACCCACGGCCACAGAGACATGGAAATTATTTCATATGTGGTTAAAGGGGCGTTAAAGCACAAAGACAATACGGGTAATGAATACGTTGTGCCCGCTGGTGACGTTCAAGTAATGAGCGCAGGTCGAGGGATCATGCACTCAGAGTTCAATCCTTCCAGTGACGAGTCAGTTAACTTTCTGCAAATTTGGATTGTCCCTAATGTGAAAGGCGGTGAGCCCAGCTACGCGCAAAAGACCTTTGGTACTCACTTGACAGAACGGAACACTGAAGATTCAAAACTTGAATTATTAGTAAGCGACAGCGGTAGGGATGGGTCATTGCGGATCAAGCAAAATGCAGCTATTAGCCGTTTAACACTGCAAACCGGCGAGACTTGGAAGCGGGAAACGAAAGACAAAAAAGGCTATCTTCATATTATTGCAGGTAAAGCAGTAGCTTCGGTGCAAAGTGAACGTGACAAGTTTGAAGTTGGGGCTGGTGATGCTCTGGGTATTTACGAGGAAGATAATATCAACCTTCTTGCATCTGACGATTTAGTTGCACTGTGGTTTGATTTACCTCAGTAACTAGCTAAAAGTAATTTAGATCAACAATTTATTTTCAAAATGTGTATCTTCACTTCACGAATCTTGATCTCATGGTATGATGGCTAAAAAGAGGTTAAGGGCGATTAATTATTGTTATAAATATTAATTAACAGCCCGAATACCACATATATAAAACTGAAGTCAGTGAGACACTAGAGTGATAAAAATAATCCTAGCAGATGACCACGATTTGGTCAGAACAGGGATACGCCGAATTCTGGAAGACGTGAATGATTTCTCTATTCTCGCGGAAGCGAAAAATGGTGAAGACGCGGTGCAATTGTGCCGTAAAAACGCGCCGGATGTGGTACTCATGGACGTGAACATGCCCGGTATTGGCGGGCTTGAGGCGACGAAAAGAATTGTCCGCATGTCTGAAAATACGCGGGTTATTTGTGTTTCCATGCACAAGGAAAGCCCCATACCTATGCAGGTTATGGATGCAGGGGCATTTGGTTTCCTTACCAAAGACGCAGAGTCAGATGAAGTGATTCTTGCTATTCGAAAAGTGGCGGCAGGGCAAAAATATATCGATAGTGAAGTGGCAAATAGCATTGCTATCGGTAAGTTGTTGCCTAGTTCAGATAATCCATTCGACGAACTATCGAGTAGAGAACTTACTATAGCCATGCGATTAACCGAAGGTCACAAAGTGCCAGATATTGCTCGAGAGCTTTGTATTAACTCTAAAACTGTTAACACCTATCGCTACCGAATGTTTCAAAAATTAGGTGTAAATTCTGATGTTGAGTTAACGCATTTAGCCTATCGTTACAAGCTCATCAACCCTAATACCTTTTAAGCGTTGTTAAAGGCGCAATGTCAAAGTAATTATGTCTGCATTCGATTCAGCAGCATTTCTTAAGAATTTAACCTCCCAGCCTGGTGTGTACCGCATGTACAACAACCAGGAAGAGGTTATATACGTAGGAAAAGCCAAAAATCTCAAGAAGCGCGTATCGAGTTATTTTCGAACCAACCTTGATAACGCTAAAACCCGTTCGCTGGTCAGCCAGATAGCGAACATGGACGTTACCGTTGTTAACAGTGAAACCGAAGCGTTCTTGCTAGAAAACAACTTCATAAAGAAGTACAAACCGCGTTACAACGTGGTGATGCGTGACGACAAATCCTACCCCTTTATCTTTTTATCAGACCATGAGCACCCACGGCTTTCTTTCCATCGTGGCCCCCAAAAGAAAAAAGGGGAATATTTTGGACCTTATCCAAGTGCATGGTCTGTCAGGGAGAGCTTACGCTCAATGCAACGCATATTTCCTGTACGGCAGTGTGAAGATAGCTACTATCGTGCGCGAAGCCGGCCTTGTCTTCAATATCAGATGCAGCGCTGCAGCGCGCCTTGCGTCGAGGGATATGTGAGTGATGAAGAATACAAAGAGCAGGTTAATTTCGCGCGCTTGTTCTTAAAAGGAAAAAATCAGCAAGTAATTGGTGGCCTGGTAGAAAAAATGGAGAAGGCCAGCGAGGCATTAAATTTTGAAGCGGCTGCCCGTTATCGCGACCAGATAAATGCCTTGAGAAAAGTGCAGGAGCGACAATGGGTTGCCGGTACACAAGACGAAATGGATGTTTTTGGTTTTGCGTTTAAAGGCAATATGGCTTGTATTCAAGTTATGTTTATTCGCGAAGGGCAGCTTTTAGGCAGTAAAGCTTACTTTCCCAAAGTGCCCAATACCGCTGACGAGCAAGAGGTATTCGAATCTTTTTTCCTTCAGTTCTATTTGGCGGGTAATAAAGTCATTCCAAAGCAAATAGTATTGAGCAATACGTTAACGGATGAAGACGCTATTGCGGAAGTGCTGGCCAGCGAAGCGGGGCACAAAGTTCATTTCTTTAAAGGGGCAAGGGAAGAGAAGCGTAAATATTTGCAACTGGCTCAGTCAAACGCACAAACTGCGCTTGATGCACAGTATAGTCAACAAAAATCCGTGTTTGCGCGCTATCTCGATTTAGAAAGCGCCCTTGAAGTCGATACGCCAATTCAGCGCATGGAGTGCTTTGATATATCACACACCTCGGGCCAGCAGACCGTGGCGTCGTGCGTGGTATTTAATCGTGAAGGACCACTTAAAAGCGACTATCGCCGATACAATATTGAAGGTATCACACCGGGTGATGATTACGCGGCTATGGCGCAGGCTCTTAAACGCCGGTATAAATCGGTAAAAGAGGTACAAAAAATTCCTGACTTACTGCTTATTGATGGTGGTAAAGGTCAGCTCGCGCAAGCAGAACAATTCTTTGAAGACTGGCCCCATGATAAAAAACCCATGCTCTTAGGGGTGGCAAAAGGCACTACTCGTAAGCCAGGTTTAGAAACCCTTATCCTCGCTGGCAGTCACCAAGTGCTGCCGATGGATAGTCATTCACCAGGTTTACATCTTGTTCAGCACATTCGCGATGAATCTCACCGATTTGCTATAACCGGGCATCGAAATCGACGCCAAAAGGTTAAAACGACGTCGAGTTTAGAGAGTATTCCAGGTATCGGCGCAAAACGCAGGCAGTCATTACTGAAATTTATGGGAGGCCTACAAGGCCTTAAAAAAGCGAGCAAAGACGAAATAGCGAGCGTGCCGGGAATTAGCCCGGAATTAGCGGACACCATTTATGACCACTTGCACCAATAAATGAATGACTAACAAGCAATACTTTGCAATTTAAGGTAATGTGTAACGAAGTAGAGAGATGCTAAGCATCTAAGCGAGTGCGCTAAACGCCCATAGAGGCATATAACACTGAGACGTATTTTTTATGTGGACTGTTCCAAACTGTATTACTTTATTTAGAGTAATTCTTATTCCTGTTTTTGTTACTGTATATTTTCTTGATTGGCGTTGGGCGCATGAAGCGGGTGCATTTATTTTTTGGCTTGCCGCAATCACAGATTGGTTTGATGGGTATTTAGCAAGAAAACTTCAACAATCTACGCCCTTTGGGGCATTTTTAGATCCTGTCGCAGATAAGCTTATTGTGGGCGCTGCGTTGCTGATGATTACTCATAGTTATGCAAGTCTTTGGATCACCTTGCCTTCCATTGCTCTCTTGGTCCGTGAAATTTATGTGTCGGCACTGCGTGAGTGGATGGGATCAAACGGTGTTAGAGACGCCGTTAAAGTGTCATTTATCGGTAAAGCAAAAACAACTGCACAAATGTTAGCGTTAATTGGGCTCCTGTCGGGCCTTGAAACCTTCATGGGCATTCCAATTTATTGGGTTTCTTTAGGCTATATTCTTTTATATTTTTCTGCGGTGCTGTCAATTTGGTCAATGTTTGTTTATACAAAAGCAGCATGGCCACACCTTCGCAGCGACGCATAAATGTGAAATTGATCGCGGTTTAATCAATGTGAATAAAAAAATAGCAAACGATCATAAAAAACCGCATTTATCTCAATTTAAACGCTTTTTCGTGTTGACAGTTTTGAATGGGTAGGTAGAATGCATCCCACATTTCGAGAGGACATCAACCAAACGAAATAGTCGATTAAGACATGCGGGAATAGCTCAGTTGGTAGAGCACGACCTTGCCAAGGTCGGGGTCGCGAGTTCGAATCTCGTTTCCCGCTCCAA
>NZ_BLIG01000022.1 GCF_009811415.1 Alteromonas sp. KUL106
TCTCTATAAGAGACGTTTTAATCAAGCGCCAGACGCATCTGGCGGAATGGCAGAATGGCTATGCAGCGGATTGCAAATCCGTCTATCTCGGTTCGACTCCGGGTTCCGCCTCCATAAGCTGCAACGCAGCACCAGGTCCTACGCCTGACACCTTTGCTGAAAAGCAACCCGATGCCCGGGTGGTGAAATTGGTAGACACAAGGGATTTAAAATCCCTCGCTGGTAACAGCGTGCCGGTTCAAGTCCGGCCCCGGGCACCATTTCATAGTTTTTAATAGTTTCTTACAGTCAATTTCACACTCTAAACTCCCTATTTATCAGTATTTACAGTGTCTACCTGTATATTGTCGTCTATTGTCATCTCGTGGTACATGGTGCTACATTCGGTGCTACACAGATTCAATTACGACTAAATAGCACCAGCAAGTAAGCATGTTGGTAGCACCAGTCGATTAATCAGACGATAGGTAGCACCACATGCCTTTAACAGACATTCAAATAAAGCAAGCTCAAGCAAGCACAAAGGATATTTGGCTCACTGATGAGAAGGGCCTGCGCTTGCTCGTGAAAAAGAATGGCTCTAAGTACTGGCGTCTTAAGTATCGTTTTCAGGGAAAACAAAAGACATTGGCAATTGGGGTTTACCCAGAGGTGTCATTAAAGGATGCACGAGAAGCAGTTTCAGAAGCTAGAAGACAATTAAGGGATGATATTGACCCTAGCGCTATAAAGCAGGAAAAGAAGCACCTTTCTTCTGTAAGCGAAATAGAACTGTTTAACACTCAAGCACGGCTTTGGTGGAATAAGCAAAAGGGCCAGTGGAGCGAGGGCCATGCCGCCCGTATTTGGACACGCTTAAATGATAATGCTTTGAAGACGCTAGGCAAGCGGCCTATTGGGGAAATCACACCTCAAGACATAATCAGAACCGTTCAAAAAATAGAAACGCGTGGCGCGCTCGATGTTGCTCAAAGAGTACTTCAAGACATAAGGCGCGTGTGTCGTTTCGCTGTACAGACTGGCGTTCTACTCCATAACCCTGCTTCTGAGTTATCTGGAATACTGGAAAAGCGTAAAACATCGCATAGGGCCTCTTTACCAAGGGAAGAATTACCACAGTTTCTACGTGATTTAGATGCTTACCACCAGCAAGGCCGCTTACTTACCAAGCTAGCTATTGAACTATTGGTACACACTTTTGTTAGACCTGGTGAGTTAGCCGGTGCCCGTTGGGATGAATTCGACTTAGAAGAAAAGCTATGGCGCATACCAGCGCATAGAATGAAAATGAAGTCTGATCACATCGTGCCACTTTCTAGGCAAGCACTTGCAGTATTAGAAAATACCAAGCCGTTCAGCGCTCGTTTCGAGTTCGTTTTTCCTTCTGAAAGAGATAGGTTTAAGCAAATGTCTGACAATACTATGCGAATGGCTATTTTTCGCATGGGCTACGATGGTGAAACCAAAGGCAAAAGCAAGGCTAACCCACATGGGTTCCGTGCTACTGCATCTTCAATACTAAATGAAACTGGCTTTAACCCAGACGCAATAGAGCGTCAGCTTTCACATATGGAAAGGAATGGGGTTAGAGCTGCTTACACCCACCATGCTCGTTATTTAGAAGAACGTAAAGAAATGATGCAATGGTGGAGTGACTACTTAGATAGTCTTAAGAATAACGGTAACGTTACGCCCATTTTTAAAAAACAAGCCTGATGAGTGTCGTACAGGGTCAATTAACTACGGTAGGGAATTAATATGGAAATCAATAACAGAGTGAAGAGTTACTTAGAAGCAGGTGAGCATGAGAGTCAGCTACTAGCGTTCACCAGTTTGTATAACACCATGCAGCTTGTTATAGATGGTGGTCGCAGCTATACAGACTCACAGTCTCAGACGTTATCAGAAACGCTCAGCTTAATGTTACCCGCATTTAGAAGTACGTTAACCCAGCTTGAAAGCATTGGTAAGGGTGATAGTTCTAAAGACCTAGCGTTAATCATTAGGACAAGAGAAGCGTCAAGTGCCCTTGCAGATGAAATGCTAGGCATTCTTGAAAACGGTGTATTTCAACAAAAAGATTCATCTACAGAGTATCAATCTTTTAGAAGTGCCTGTTATAGCGTTAGTTCTCAGATATGTGACGCTTCACACGAATATCATGCGATTCTTCACAAGTATATCGACCCTGACTATAACGTGCTGACTATCACCGCAGCTTAGCCTTATAAACTGGCGCTAGGGTAGCTCCCGAAAAGTGACCCCAATCACCTGTGCCAGTTCCTCTTTATGGGATTCCGTAGGGGTACGGACGTGAAATCTAAGCAACAATCAAAACAAACTAATCTCACAAAAGACTATGTATTCTCTGAAAGCATTAAAGGGCAGGAATTGAGAACTGAGTTAGACATTTTACTCAACTCTGTGTTCTCTGATTTTGCATTTGATGAAAACAATTCTCAGCCTGATAAAGCAAAATTGAAGAAACTTGATGCCAATATAGGGTTACTAGAAACACTAAACGAAAAGCTTCGGATTCATAACGACAAACATTGGATACCGAACGATAAAATCGATTCAATGTTAAATGCTTTAAAGGTGTCATGTGAAAATGAGTTACCTATAGCCTCTTCTTTACTCTTGGCCACTGTTCTAATTAAAACGGTAGCTATTCCTGATACTGAGTTACTTAAATTTGCTTACGACTTTGGCAAGCTCGAAGGAGTTAGGGAAGCGGCATCTCAAAGCAAGAAAGGTGACAGCCATAAAAGACAAGTAGCTCTATACTTGTTCAATGCACTGTGTAGAGAAGCTGGCCACGTGTTAACAGAGGGGCAGCTTCTGAAACACATGATAGCAAAAAACTACACCAAGCAATCACCACTTACGATAAGCACTCCCTTAAGCGCTGAGATATGGCGCGAAACCACCAGCAAGGGAAAGAGATTATTTATAAGAACATCGCATGATGGTGAAGTGTGGAGCTTAGCGTACCCTACATATACAAGAGAATATAAAAAGCTCGTTACGCTAAGTGATTAAATGATTTATGTACCCAAGAAATAAGGGGGAACGCGATTCCCCCTATTTTTTTGCTGAACAGAATTACAAATTTTAGGGGATTCGCGACCCCCCTAAATCAAATCTATTACATTTGTTTCTTGATTAACTGAGACAGTACTTAAGAGACAATTATGAACAAGAATGTAGCTAACGATTACCCACAAGACGACCCGATTTTAAGAATGAGGGACGTTGAAAAATCCGTAGGTCTTAAAAAGCCAACTATCTACAAGCTTATAAAGCAATCTCAATTCCCTTCACCTATCAATCTAGGCGGTCGAGCAAGCGGCTGGCTTCTTTCTGAAATCAACCAATGGAAAGCTGAACGTATAGCAATATCACGGGGGCAGTAATGCAAAAGACTATCCCGTATAAGCCTGAACACTTCTATTTTCTGGGTTCTACTGTAAATCAAGTTATAGGCTTTCGAGCTGCTCGCGGTACTGGCCCATGCGAAGTGATGGAAACAGAGAACGAGGGCTATTATTTGGAATATGTCCCCTCTAGCAACTTAGAGCTTCAGTTCAAGTTTAAACACCATGCATTGGCTAACGGTGACAAATGCCTGGTGTACGAAATACCCGAAACTTTCAACCTTCTTTCTGTAAGCAACAAAGCTAAGCAAATGGGGTTAGACCTATGAAATTACGAGAGCTAACGAGTAAAGAGCACCTAGAACCTGATCACGTGTATATCATTGGGGATAGTGAGCATAGAGTACTCGGTTTTCTTGAAGTGTTACGCGTGGCCAGTCAGCCTATAGAGCAATTCACAGTTAACAACTTAATATACCTCTGCTATCCACCAGCAACCGAAATCAATCAGCTACCAAGGGAAGTCATTAACTTACCTTGTGGCGCTACGTGTGTGGTGCATTGGCTAACCTTCAAAGCAAAAAAACGAAAACCCCAAAAGCCTGTGGCCCTTTTCTCAGCTCATGTTAAACCGCAATCAATGAGCAGAATAAACAGAGCTAAACAAAAGAGGGAAGAGCAATGAAGTTATTGAAGCAACTAAGCGTAGAGAACTTAGAACCTGATCAAGAACACGTTATTGCTAAAACCAAAGATTTAGCATTAATGGTTACTAAAGAAATCACGGCACAGGAAAAAAAGCCGTTTATAGTAAATGGTTTAACTTACCTCATATATCCACCAGCAACGCTAGAAAAAAGCCCCTTAGCGCATCTTCCTAGAGAGGTTGTGAACCTTCCTTGTGGTGGCTCTTGTGTCGTGTGTCTCGTAACTGCGCTTAAGGGCCTAAAACGGAAAATTAAAAGTAAAAAAACCAATGCTATTTACTCTTGGCAGATTGAATCAGACACAAGCGTTGAGAAAATTAATGCAGCGAAAATGAAAAACGCAATAAGGCAGAGACTTTAATGGGTACGTTAGATTTTAAAGGCTTAAATGAGTATGCGTTAAGCAATATCGATAGCGTATTAAATTATTACTTACCTGACGGAAAGAAAGTAAGCGGAGAGTACAAGGCGTTAAACCCCGCAAGAGATGACAATAAACCTGGTTCATTCAGCATTAATACCAATACAGGTGTTTGGGCTGACTTTGCAAGGCTTCCAGAAGTAAAAGGACAAGACATAATATCACTGGTGGCATACGTCAAACGCTACGAGCATCAAGGGGATGCATTCAAAGATCTTAGCGACTTACTCAACTATGGTAATAGAGTTCCAACAAAGACTAACAATAGCGCCACAAATGCCCGTAGGAATGGCGAAGAATGGTTACACGTAACGCCTGTGCCGAACGAATTTGTTAGACGTTGCTATAAAAAACACTACAAACATGGCTTACCTACTTTTACATGGGAATACAGGGACGCTAACAATCAGCTTATTCTTAAAGTACTGCGCTTTGATAAACAAATAGACGGCGAAAGAGAAAAAGAATTTGCTCCTTTAGCCCTATATAAAAATCATGAGACAGGTGAAATCAAGTGGCATTGGCGTATGCCTAAAGTAGACCGACCGTTATATGGGTTACATGAACTAGCCAAGCGCCCTAAAGCCACAGTAGTTCTTACAGAGGGTGAGAAGGCCGCAGACGCTGCAAAAGCATTGTTCCCTAGCTGTGTTTGTATGACGTGGCCTAACGGCTCTAATTCTATCAGTAAGGCCGATTTTACACCATTGGCTAAGCGCAATGTAATCATATGGCCCGATAATGATAATGCCGGCATTAAGTGCGCTAAAGAGCTAAAGAACTTACTCACTTCACTAGATGCAGCAAGCATTCGAATTATTAATTTAGACAGCTTAGCTAAAACCCCTCTTTCTGAAAGCGATGGTGGCCCTTTATTTGGTGAAGATTGCACGTGGCCCGATAAAGCAGATGCCGCTGACGCGCTTGAACTAGGTTGGGGGGCTGCACACTTAGAAGCGTTAAAGAAAAGTGGTGAACTATTCATAAAAGAGGCGGTAACACACGCCCCTAGCGACATTAAACCTAACGTACCTCAAGGCTTTAAATTAACGGATAACGGTGTAGAAGCGTTTTACAAGTCAGATGATAAAGGCAATGAGAAATACAGGCGAATTTGCGCCCCTTTAGAACTGTTAGCCTTAACCCGTGATGCTGGTGGTTCTGGTCAAGATTGGGGGGTGCTCGTGCGCTTTAAAGACTATGACGGTCAAGAGAAGCGCTTAAACATTCCTAAACGCTTGTTTGCTACTGATGGTGGTTCAGACATTAGAAAACAATTGCTTTCAGAGGGGCTTCATATAGAGCCACGCTCGCAAGAGAAAGGAAAACTCATTGATTACCTAAACTGCCCTGACATAACCAACAGAGTAGGTTTAGTTAAAAAGTTAGGTTGGCATAAAAACGCTTTCATTTTGCCCGACCAAACAATAGGTGAAACAGATTCACCGCTTCTTTACGACAACGAAAACGCCCGTGATTGTAAGTTAAAGGCCGCTGGCGCTATATCAGATTGGCAACGTGAAATAGCGTCATATTGCGAAGGAAACCCCTTGCTTACTCTTGCTGTGTCTCTGGCCTTTACTGGCCCCCTAGTTAGCTTGATGGGGCTTTCTGAGAATGTTGGGTTTCACTTCTACGGTGATAGTTCGTTAGGTAAGTCCACGTTAATGAATGTTGCTTGTTCTGTGTATGGCAAGCCTAGTGAATTTAAAGGTTCATGGCGTACCACTGATAACGCTTTAGAAGATACCGCAGCTTTGCACTCAGACATGCTACTAGCGCTTGATGAGCTGAACGAAGCTAACCCCCTTACTATTGAGGGAATCATATACATGGTTGGTAACGGTAAAGGAAAGAACCGCTCTGGCCCTGACTATGCCAAGAAGAAAACACAACGTTGGAATCTGGCGTTCTTATCAAACGGTGAAAAGACTATAGATGACTACTTAGGCAGCATTGGCAAATCGGTTAATGGTGGTGTTCATATGCGTTTTCTTTCTCTGCCAGCTTCTCAGCACGAAGACGAAGCACTTAAAAAGCGTAATGGCATATACACCAATACACATAACTTTATTAACGGTGCTGCATTGTCTGATCACTTGAACAAAGCGTGTGAAAAGTACCACGGTGAACCGTTCTTAGAGTTTATCAAGCAATTAACCAGTACCGACTTAAGCGAACTAATCAAAGTGCATCATGCAGAGATTGCCACGTACAGAGAAAGGGTGCTTGGTAATGATGCTGGTGGGCAAGCAGTAAGGGCCTTTCAAAAGTTTGCGCTGGTGGGCTTAGCTGGTGAGCTTGCCTCTACTTTTGGCATTACTGGATGGAGCGAGGGCCATTCTATTCAATCGGCTATATCGTTGTTTAGAATGTGGGTAGATATTCGGGGCGGTACTGGAAACGTAGAAGAGATACAGCTTCTTAATCACCTGGCGAAGCAAATAAAGCTTTATGGTGAAAAGCACTTTAAACGGTGGGATAGAAGTGGGGCCAAAGACCCTATGATTATTGATGAGCATGTACCAGCCAAATTGGAAACATGGGGATATAGAGAGCAAATTACCACTAGGCACCCTGATAAAGACGCTACTACAGACCATATGTATTACGTGTACAAAGACATATTTATGGATGTTATGTGTAAAGGTTTTGATGGTAAACGGGCCGCTCTACTGCTTAGAAATTTAGGCGTTTCTATTCTCAGACCGTCAGAGTTAAAACGAAGTAGGCTTAACACCTCTGAGACTCTACCTAATGCTGGTGGTAAGCCTCAACAAGTAATTAAGTTCAAGGCTTCCTCACTCTTTGAAGCTGTAGACAGAATGGCTTTAAGCGATAATGAACAAGACGAAGCTAAACATGCTAAGTCAGCCTGACTATGTATATATATCAATGGATAATGCCTAATATACTAAGCCTGTTTAGATATACAGGTTTAGTATTGTTACATGCAATTAACTACATAAATGCATTGTTCCAACTGCTCATTTCTTTCTCTGTAAGCACCTATAACACACCATTTATCTTATTAAATTTGCACTATGCAGTACCTATTTGCACTTTGTTTATAGCCGTTTGCAGTAGTGCAAATGCTAAATATGTATTTATAAACATAGGGTTACGACTCCCGTTTGCACTATTTGCACTATTTGCACTCTATTTTACTAGGTCAGGGGTTGTCCCTTCTACCCTGCGCAACGGAGCATAACGCGCTTTCAGTTGTAAAGACTTCTAAACAGACTTCACACGAGTGAGGTGCAATGGTGTACACCCACCACCATAACCTTTGCCAACGAACTCACTTCATGGTCATGTTTGCCTACAATATTTCACGGGTCCTTTTGGAAGGGGGTCCTCATACGGCTCAAGGCACCGCGTTTTTTTAACAGCTAGGAATTTTCATAGGGGGGTTATAATTTAAGGTGTAATAAGTGTAATTAAATCATTGGTTTAAATGATATGTAAATCCATACCTAGCTTGAAGTATAAGCTTTGTTCGTATTCAAGAGGGGTCATATCTCACCATTAAATTGAACGTTTGCACTAAGGTATTGTATACCAGACCTAATTTATAAATATTACTCAAAGGGTAACTGAGTTTTACCTCGTTATGGTTGTTCATACCCAATACAACAACACCAAAATATAGAGTGTCGAATCGGGCTTCTCTTCGCGTGAAAGCAAAAAGTTAAGGGGCACGGGGTTAGATAGGCATATTTCTACTGCAAAAAGTGCAAATAGTGCAAATAACAGAAATAACTGTATATTTATCAGCTAAATAAAACGTTTGCACTCTTGGTTAACGCCTAAAGTAAAGTGCAAATTTAGGAACGATAGTGCAAATTTAGAAGGGATTTACTATGAACTATAGGGATGTAGCACGGGGCTGCTTAATTCGCGCTAGTGCAATGCTACCGTCTAATAGCGAAGAGATATTACGATATGCGGCCCTTGAGCTTAGGCAATGCCTTGAATGTTTGATATACGAAAGGGCATGGTGCTACAAAAGTGTGCTGTCTAATGATGACCTCAAAGAATGGCAGCCAAGCAGACTTATTAAACGTTTGCTTGAGATTGCGCCATATGCTGACAAGGGGGTTAGGCTCACTATGGCCAGTACGGAAGACGAGAACGACATTATAATGGATGAGACCGAACGTGTTCTATCGCGGAAAGAATTGAGTAAGCATTACCATAAGATAGGCTCTTATCTTCACGCTAGCTTTAACAATGATTTAGAACCTATCGCTCTTAATACCACCAGCGTTAATAAAACGTTGGAACGGTTAAGCATCTTACTGGATGAAGTGATCAATAGCCCTATCGCTAAACTCGTTCCTAAAGCAGGCCTCTTTACGTTCGATTGCAAAAAGTGTGGTGAGCGTGTTGGGTGTGAGCCTGACTATACAGTTAGTGAGTTTAATCTGCACTGTTCAAACTCTAAGTGTTCAGCTTCATACGAAATTACTTTTGATGCTGTTAACCACCAGCTTAATTACAGACCCGATAAAGTAAGTGCTACGTGTGCAAACAAAGATTGTCTTAATCCCGTTTCTATCTGGCAGCGAGATATTAAGCACGGCAATACATTCACCTGTGGTAAATGTGGCCTTCTGAATATAATCGGTTAATCTATTTCACTTGTCTAAAGTGAAAGTTTTTAGATTAATTTAGAATAATGGAATTAAGTTAGAGCTTACCTATTTAGAAGGGGGCTAGGTTAAATTTATGGTGCTACATTTGGTGCTATAAATGGAGGTTGGCCTTAAAAAATACAAGCCATATCAATAATCTAGTCGTATTTTTTAACTTCGGCCCCGGCACCATTTTATTCCTTAAGTATCGTGCTCTAGGCTCTACCCCATAAACGGGGGATCAGCATTCACCTTACACGATTGATAACCCCATCCCATCCGGTAACCGGCATAGCACAATGGGTCATCACTCTTATTCGATAATTTTCAAAGTTTTTTAGCTCAACTGCCTTCGAATATTTGTAATTAAACGGCAGAAGAGTACGTCTTGCGGTCCTTCAAACATTTTGAATCCCGAACAACTAAGAGAGTAAAGATTCTCTGCTTAGCGAAAAACAAGCACTATTTTAGTAACCAAAAAACACATAAGCACTTAAGTCTGATAATATCTTGATCAACTAATATGGGAACAAAAACAGTAGAGGAACACTGGTGAAGTTGCTTGTTTATCTTTGCATACTGGTGACGTTGTTATCGACAAAGGAAGTAGTTGCGTTTACAAAAGATGAGTATTTTCATGCCTATCGAGAGATCTTAAAAGACGTACCAACAAAGAAAGAAGAATTAGCTGTGCTGATAGATAGGTCGCCAGTTTTGTCTGACTCAAGTCCAGTCGCCTCAATTTACATTGCATTGCTTGACTCGCTGTTTGACCACCCCACAGGATTCGAAGTTTACTTAACGGTGTCCCCAGACGTATCAGCTCAGATCAAAGCGACTCATCCATCATTGTACTATAGGCATCAAATACTTGAAGCTTACAATTTAGGTATCAATGGAGATTGGGACGCAGCGCACCGTATTATAGACAACATTATTTCCAATTCTGTTGGTATCGATGAAGAGCTTTACCTTGACGCAGTGGTGACAAAGTCTGAGTTTTTGGGGCGGATGGGATTGATTCGCGCATCGTTAAACGAAATATCACGTGTACTCCACCGACTACCGTCGTTAAAAAATAAAGACTTTTTTGGAAATGGCGCTATCCAGAATGCGGAGCTTCTAATAGGACTTAGCATGTCTTACTTGGGCGAATATGAGAAGGCAATAGAGCTTTGTTCAGAAGCTCAAAACTTCTTCGAAGAACGCCCGATGAGCAGTCCCCATCGATATTTTCAAGTTTCAATGGATTGTCAACGACGCAGCTTTAAGGGGCTAAACAAGTCGAAGCAAGCTCATATGATTCTTGAAGAATATGTCTCATATGCAGAGAAAATAAATGACTGGGAAACTTTTGTTTATGGTCTTGTTCTAAAAATCGAAGACTATTATCAAAAAGAGAAAATAGCTGACGCAATAAATCTCATCGAAAGAACTCAAGAATTCGTGTTAACACTGCCAGAATCATATGACAAAGCCACATATGATATTGCTCGTTTCAAAGCAGCAGTATTCCGAGGGCAATATGAAGTCGCCGAACAGCTTTCACTTGAGCTTAGTGAACGCTTGAAGGACATTCCAAATGGCGATTTGTTACTAGCAGAGTTTAATGCTATCCAAAGCGACCTATTTGAAACAAAAGGCGAGATGTTTAACGCTATCAACGCGCTCAGAGAAAGCAAAAACTACTACCAGTCTCTTTACTTTCAGACCGATGAAAGAAAAGAGTTGTTCAGCGACTATTACGAGAGTGCCTTGGCGGAGAGGAAGTTGCAGTTGCTGTCAAAAGAACATGAATTGTCTAAGCTCAAATTAGCGAGCAGTAGCAAACTAAACAGTTTATTTGTAGCTGGGCTTGTATTGTTAACATTGGCCCTGATAGTTATCAGCTATCTCTTAATTGTTCAAAGAAAACTTAAAAAAGAGCAGGAGAAACTTGCCTCAACAGATCCACTTACTGGTATTAGTAATAGAAGAAGCGTGATGAGTGCAATAGATCTTGAAGTGGACAAAGCCAAGAAATATGAAAAAACTCTGTCTTTGGCATTGATCGACCTGGACTACTTTAAAACCATAAATGATAAATATGGTCATGATTTCGGTGATGAGTTATTACAACGATTTACTCGTTACTTTGATAGCAACATCGGAAAAACGGATGTATTTGGAAGATATGGTGGAGAAGAATTCGTTGTTTGCTTTCCAATGACTTCCGCTTCGGAAGCAAAGAAAATTTTAGAGAACATTCTTAATGGCTATACCAAACTTCAAATAGATGCTGCTGATATAAAAAATCAAACGTTTTCTGCGGGAGTTACCGAATGTATCAATGGAGAAAAAACATCCTCACTAATTAGCCAGTGTGACAAAGCATTGTACAAAGCTAAACACGATGGTCGCGGAAGAATCTACATTTTTAATGGTTAGATCTATTTCAATAAACGAAGTGTATCTAAGTGAAAAATCGACTGTCCGTTCCTTGTCTTGAGTTCAGATATTAGCTACTACATATTAAGTGTCCGAACAGCTAACCCCCGCACACGTTCTACAGTTAGGTACTGTCTTAACGCTGCAGGGTGACGGGGTTACTGTAGGTAGAGGGCACTCTCCGTCTAATCCCTCAATGCGCAAGTCGTTTAACTCTACACCTCATCTATGGAAGCACGCCCTTTTTCTGTCACTATCAAAGTTTATGGATTTTCCAAAGAAGTCGACAAGCATAAAGCCGGTGACAGCGCTTCATGAATAGCGCTGTGTTGGTAACTCATTTTTAAACCTATAAAGTGGATAGAATGTGTTGATGTACAAATTACGCCTTTGCAGCATTATCGAGGGGCTTTAAAGATGCCTCAATTTTTTCTTTCTCTTCATTAGACATGGTTATACTGACGGGTTCTGGTTTGCCGTATAAATAACCTTGTAAGTAGTCTGCTTTGGCGTCGGTAAGCCACTGGGCTTCTTCTTCAACTTCAACCCCCTCAGCGATGACCTCAATTCCGTTAGTTTTGGCTATGCGAATAAGATTGGTAACGATATTTTGTTTGTATTCATCGGTGTGAACATTACGTACTAACTCCATATCTATTTTCACGTAATCGGGGCGCAGAGATTGCAGGAGGTTTAAGCCTGACCAGCCTGAACCAATATCGTCAAGCGCTACTTTAAAGCCTGCACTGCGATAAAAACTCAAAATTCCTTTGAGTTGATTAAGGTCTGTCGCACGATGTGTTTCGGTAACCTCAAACACGACATCTTCTGGACGAAGCCCAATCTCATATATTGATGAAGCAGTTGCGCGCAAGCAATAAGACGGGTCATAGATGCTTGAAAACGGTTAATAAGTACTGCTAATGTCGCCATTCTGCCCATTTCAGCAAGGTGTGGGACTTGGTACGCAAATAAAGCCGACAAAGATTATTCAGATAATTTTTCTTTCAATGCTGAATTGTGAAACGCAGATATGATAAATTCACCACTGTTGAAATTACTCGCCAGGCACATCAATTGAATTCTGTCATGTCACTTCGTTTAGACGAGTTATCTCGCGCTGAGCGTTCATTCCACGCCCGTGGTAGTAGAGTATTGCGCTGTGATGCGTGTCTGCTTCCAATGTCAAATTGTATTTGTGCGTTTAAACCTGAAGCGGGTACAGACGTGGCGGTTTTGTTTTTGATGTATAAAGGGGAATATTATAAACCCACGAATACAGGCCGACTTATCGCTGATGTTGTAAAAGATAACCACGCGTTTTTATGGAAGCGCACGGATCCCGATGAAAAATTACTGGATTTACTTCGCAGCGAAAAATACTTTCCTGTTGTGGTATTTCCACACGAATATGCAGCGACTGAACGCTGTATTGACACACCACCATTGAATACTGGTAAAACGTTACTATTTATCTTTTTGGATGGAACGTGGCGCGAGGCAAAAAAAATGTTTGCTAAGAGCCCTTATTTATTTGATTTTCCTGTACTAGGCGTAAGTATGGACGTCGCTTCCAAGTATTTACTACGGGAATCCACCCATGATTTTCAGCACTGCACTGCTGAGGTTGGCGTTAGCGTCTTATCACTCGCTAATCAAACGCAGGGAGCACAAACGTTGGCAAATTACTTCAATGTTTTTAGACGTGAATATTTAAAAGGTAAGCCACACTTGCAGCATAAACTTGCGCTTGCAGAATCGCAGGTTAAAGATAACGTCTAGATAACCGTATTTTTATTTGCGAAAGTATTGTTTTACATCCACTATTTTAAACTAAACAAGAAACGGAGAAAGCGAATGGCATCAGTGACTTTTCAAGGCAATACAGTTACAACAAAAGGGCAGTTACCAGAAGTAGGTGCATCCGCACCAGACTTTACTCTAGTAAAGGCGGATTTAGGCGAAGTAACATTGCCTGAACTTGCAGGGAAAAACATTGTGTTGAATATTTTCCCTTCAATCGATACGGGCACTTGCGCAACGTCAGTGCGCAAATTCAACGAAGCAGCTGCAAAATTAGATAACACTACGGTGATTTGTGTGTCAGCCGACCTCCCGTTTGCGGCAGGCCGTTT
The DNA here is from genome assembly GCF_009811415.1 of Alteromonas sp. KUL106. Lineage (GTDB taxonomy): Bacteria > Pseudomonadota > Gammaproteobacteria > Enterobacterales > Alteromonadaceae > Alteromonas. The sequence continues at coordinate 13,705 of NZ_BLIG01000022.1, forward strand.
CTGCGGTGCAGAAGGCATTGAAAATGTATTGACGGGCTCTACTTTTCGATCAAGCTTTGGCGATGACTATGGCGTTACCTTTGAATCAGCGCCGCTTACAGGGTTGTTGTCCCGTTCGGTTGTTGTTATCGATACCGAAGGCAAAGTGATTTACACCGAACAAGTGGCAGAAACCACAGAAGAACCAAACTATGACGCGGCTATTGCTGCGCTGAGCTAATTAAGTCTGCAACATTCATACGTTAGTCGATTAGCTAACTATACAATGTGTATAAATACGTAGCGGTTAGTCTTTATCGCAATATTGCAGGGTACTCACGAAGGTGGGTACCTTTTAGGAGAATCTAATGGCATCGGTATTGCTCTCAGTGGGTGAATTAGCCAACGCAATGCAGCAAAAGCCTGTAACACTTTTACGTGCGTTAATGGACGACCCCGTTTCTAAAACGCTGGATAAGCGCACTGCTATGGTCTTGCCTGCGTCAGTCGATTTCGATTTAGACAGTGAAGGAAGCGATCACACGACAGGTCTTCCTCACAGCATGCCATCTGCTGACGATCTTGCCATCTATCTCGGCAATCAAGGGATAACCGCAAATACGCCCATAGCGGTGTATGACACCCGTGGTATATATTCAGCGCCAAGAGTATGGTGGATGTTAAAAGCACTTGGTCATCAGGATGTTTTTATTTTAAATGGTGGACAACCTGCATGGGAGAAAGCAGCACTTCCCATATCAGAGCAGCAGCAATATGGAAAATTAACCTATCAAGCTACGCCACGACCCGGTTGGTTTGCAAATTCTGGCGCTGTACTTCAGGCAATAAATACAGAAGCGCAACTGGTTGACGCGCGCAGTGCACCGCGGTTTAGAGGGGAAGTGCCAGAGCCTCGTGCAGGCGTCAGGTCTGGGCATATGCCTGGTGCATTTAATATCCCTTTTGATACGTTGCTAAAAAATGGACATTTCCTGCCTGTCGAACAGCTAACCGCTGTATTTACAAGCGCGAATATTAACTTACAAAAACCCATAATTTGTACCTGTGGATCAGGCGTTACTGCGTGTATTATCGGCGTCGCTGCCTTGATGTGCGGTGCAACACAGGTGTCTGTTTACGACGGTTCTTGGTCTGAATGGGGTGCCAATACCCAATATCCTGTCGTTAAAGAAGATTGAACATCGTTTTGAAACGCGCAAAAGTGGAAAGCTGACATTTTCGCTATATCGCATTGCCTCTTTCAGCGTCAATGTTGCACATCGTTTGATATAAATAGAGTAAAAAACAATCCAATGCCTGCTAATCAATCCTTACCAAACATTGTTATTCTAACCGGCGCGGGAATTTCTGCTGAGTCTGGGTTAAAAACATTTCGCGATAATGACGGCCTATGGGAGAACCATCGAGTAGAGGAGGTCGCTACACCGGAAGCTTTCGAGCAAAACCCTGGGTTAGTGTATCGTTTTTATAACGCACGACGTGCACAATTGCAGCAAGCCGATATTAAGCCAAACGCAGCGCACTTGGCGCTTGCAAGACTTGAGAAAGCTTTAGGTAACAACGTGATGTTGGTTACGCAGAACGTAGACGATTTACATGAACGCGGGGGAAGCGAAACGGTTTATCATATGCACGGTCAGCTTCTATCTGCTCGATGCGCGATAACGCAAGAAACGTTTGAGTGGCGTGACAGCTTCGATCACACTACTAAGTGCCCGTGCTGCAACAGAGTAACGTTGCGACCGGATATCGTGTGGTTTGGTGAAATGCCTATGTTCATGGAAGAGATTTATAATAGGCTTGCACAGGCTGATATATTTATTGCTATCGGTACGTCAGGGAATGTTTATCCCGCTGCAGGCTTTGTGCAAATCGCTAAAGAAAGTGGTGCACACACGATTGAGGCAAATTTGGAGCCTGGTGCAACGAATGCCTTATTCGATGAGTCTCTGACCGGGCCTGCCTCAAGCGTTGTTCCTCAATGGGTGGACAATCTTATTTCAATGTATGCGCTGTAGGAGGCGCAAAACATGCAGTATATGAATGAATTTCTTACCATTGCATTGGTGCATCTTGTGGCTGTAGCCAGCCCAGGACCTGATTTCGCAGTGGTTGTTCGAAACAGCGTAGCCTATGGAAGACGTATTGCTATTTACACTAGCATAGGAATTGGTCTGGCTATACTGCTGCATGTGGCGTACTCACTTGTGGGGCTAAGTGTTGTGATTGCAACAACGCCATGGTTGTTTACTACCTTTAGCTATGCTGCCGCGGCCTATTTACTTTTTCTTGCATATGGTGCGCTTAGAAGTGGGCCTGTTAAGCAGGAAAACACTGCAAACATAGAGAAGAAAGCAGCACAAATTTCTGCAAAACGCGCAGTATGGATGGGTTTTCTTACTAACGGGCTTAATCCAAAAGCAACGCTGTTTTTCCTCTCGCTATTTACCGCGATCATCAGCATTGATACCCCATTTACTGTGAAACTTGGCTATGGTCTCTATTTAGCCTTAGCAACGGGACTGTGGTTCTGTTTTCTTTCGTACCTCTTAAGTACCAGCAAAGTAGCTGAACTTATTGGCAAAAAAGGGTATTGGTTAGACCGCGCTATGGGAGTACTGTTGGTCGGTTTAGCAGCGAAGTTAGTGCTAGGTTAACTTTTGTTTACCATACAAACAGGCATTTGTTTTTGTGAATTGGTATAATCGCGCCGATTTTTCAAAAAGATAAGAGAGTTTTGTGAAAGACGTAAACCAAGACCGCCTGAATACTACGTTATCTAAACAGTATCAATTTGACACCAAGGGGCTCTTGCGCCGCGCGGCGGGATTAACAAAAGCGAATTTTTCCTCACTATTGCAAGGAAGTGTTGTTCTCTTTTTGACCTTTGTCGTGCTAGGCGTCGTTGCTCAGCAATATATTACGATTAACGACGACGGTTCTTACGTATTTGAACATCAGTCTATCATTGAAATTGTCGCCATATGTATTGTTGCACCGTTACTGACGGGTTTATATATGATGGGCGTGTTTGTTGCCCGTGGCGCAAAAACATCGGTATTTACCGTATTTCAGTTTTTCCCCCTTCTATTTTTGGTCGCGTTAACGCAACTTGTGAACAGTATTATTGTGCAATTAGGCATGATGCTATTGATAATACCAGGGGTGTACTTCTATTTAGCGTCTTCTTTTTCACTAATGTTAGTCGCAGACAGAAAGTTAACGCCAATAAGCGCCATCATCCTTTCATGCCGCGTCTTCAACGCGTACTGGGCTCAAATCGCCAGCATATTCGGCGTATTCTTTTTATTGTTTGCAACAGTACCATTAACGTTGGGTTTTTCTCTTATTTGGGTATTACCTTTTTATTTTAGTATGATGGGCTTGCTCTATCAGGAATTGATTGGCGAGCAAGGAGTGAGCACGGAAGCATCCGAAAACGATGTGAAAGAGTCTAGCTTCGATGCATAAACGAGAAACCTTTAAAATTGTTCTTATTACATTAGGGGTATTGGCGGTTATCGTTATCAACGCCATTATATTTACCGAGGACGAACCTGACATTTTAGACATACCGCAAACGGTAGAAGCGAAAAAACCGGTCCCTAATTTCTCTGCTTTCACTGATGTTAGAGAGAAAAAAGAGGCATTTTTTAACTATTTACGCCCTGAGGTAGATAAGCAAAACGCTTATCTTCTAACGTTACGGCATTATGTTCAAAGCCTGTATAGGAAAGTATTAGCCAACGAATCCTTGTCTGAAGAAGATATGGATCGGCTTGAGTGGCTTGAAGAAGAGTACCGGGTTAAACCTACCCAGCCAATAAAAACGAAAATGTTGGCATTGCTTCAAAAAATTGATGTTTTACCCGCTGAACTGGTGCTTGTTCAGGCCGCGAATGAATCCGCATGGGGAACGAGTCGTTTCGCAAGAAAGGGCTACAATTTCTTCGGTTTGTGGTGTTTTTCAAAAGGCTGTGGTTTTGTTCCAAGCCGTCGAAATGACGGGGCGTCTCATGAGGTGGCTAAATTTGATAGCTTATCACGAGCAACTTACACCTATATGAGAAACCTAAACAGACACGATGCTTATGAAGATTTGAGAGAAATTCGCAGTAGGCTACGTGCCAATCAGATACCCATCTCAGGTATTGCACTAGCCGAAGGGCTAATGAACTATTCCGAGCGAGGAGCCGCTTATGTAGAAGAGCTTCAAACCATGATCCTATTTAACGAGGAGTTTTTATCCGAATGATACGCGCGGCACTAATGTTAGCTTCATCTCTCGTCACCAGCCTTGTCAGTACACAGATTACTGCGGAAACTATAGACGTCGAGTACAGCCGTTTCTACAGCCATGTTAAAAAATTAGACAATGAAGATACCCAGGCTCTCCAATTCGCGTTCGGCTTTGTTCGTGTGGGTGAGGGGCGTTTATGCGGTGTGAACGCAGCGTCTATAGTTACCGACAAGAAAACCATGACGCTTGAAGTGAATAAGGAAGGCCGCTTTACGGTTCCGACGGAGAGAGCGCTTAAGCTTGCCAATGCTCTGGTGCGTATTGATTTGGCCGAACAAGCAAATGTGTGTGATATGTCGGTTCAACTCGAAACCAAGCCTGAATACCTTAAGCCGTTCTACAAGAAAGAAGAGCTGACTTTTTTGTATGAACAGTATGAAGCTTTTTTTAACGAAATGGGCAGTTTTTTATCTTTTATGATGCCTTCAGTTAAAGGCCTTATGATTCAGTTTGAAGATAAAAATTTAGACTTTATTACCCCTCAGGGCTTGCAGATAAACAATGGCATATTGCACATTGAGCAAGACTGGATACGTGACGCGAAAGGTTTAACATTGCCTCACGCGCCACTTCGCATTACGGCCATGGCATCAAGTTAGATGCTATGGCGTTCCTTTTACGTTAACAATTGATACCTGATTTGTTCGGCTATGCGCGCAATGGTTTCTTCCCCCTTTGCGCACAGTTCTTCGGCCCTGTGAAACTCCATTATGCCAACATCAGTGAGTTGCGGTTCAATCAGGATATCGGGGGGATCGCCCGCTAAACGTGAACGAGTAACGCGGGCTTGAAGTATTTCAAGCGAACTGCTCATTACGCTCATGATACCCGGAGGGTTTCGCTTATTTACTTTTTCGGGGACTTCAGTAAATTCTTCCTCAACCTTTTCGATGACGTCAGAAGCAATTCCTTCTTCGTTTTTCACTTCATCAGACGCATTGACATCTAACTCATCGTCGCTGGCGTCTGAATTTTTGTCATTTTTGCTGTCTGGTGAAAACCACTGACGCAGCACATTCTGGCTTTTAGTAAAGAAGTCTTCCGTTTTACGTTGGTTTTCTTCGTGATCCTGTCTTAACTTTTCAAGACGAAGAGGTCGGAAATCAGCATTGAGATTGACGGCAATAACGAAGTCTGCACCTAGTTGACGGCATAAGTTGACGGGCACAGGGTTTACAACTGCACCATCGACTAACCAACGGTCGCCGTGCGCAACGGGTGCGAAGAGCGCAGGTATTGCACATGAAGCTTGGATGGTATCGCCAATTGGTCCTGAGTTAAACACGACTTCGCGGCCGGTATAAAGATCGGTAGCTACCGAAGCGAAGGGTTTTTGCATAGCTTCGTAGGAAGACTCACAAAATTCACTCGCTAACTTATCAAATACCTTTTGGCCGCTAGCAATACCTCCGCGACGTAAACCCACTCCCATCAGAGCAAGTACCTGCCAATCGCTAAGAGAACAGGCCCATTCTTTGAGCCCTTCAAGTCTGCCACTTGCGTAGGCCGCGCCAACATATGCACCTATTGAACATCCCGCCACCACGTCAATTTTGACGCCTAACTTTTCTAACGCTTGAATAATGCCGATGTGTGTCCAGCCCCGGGCAGCGCCGGCACCTAACGCAAGTCCAATTTTCATCTATTTGGGTTCCATAATATTTATCACTTCAATAGTTTGCTCATCATCAGTAAAAAGCGAACTATCTTCTGTAGAAAAACTAGGTTGATCAAAGCCGATGTCACCATCTTCCACGGGGCCATCTTGGGTTGTAATAGATTTAAAATCGTGAAGATTTTTGTCAATAAGGTGAGAAGGTGCAACGTTTTGAAGTGCTCTAAACATCGACTCTATACGACCAGGAAACCTTCGATTCCAGTCCTGAAGCATCGCTTTAATGTTTTGGCGCTGCAAGTTTTCCTGAGAACCGCATAAGTTACAGGGAATAATGGGAAACTCTGCCGCTTGAGAATATTTTTCGATATCTTTTTCAGTACAGTAAGCTAAGGGGCGAATTACGATGTGCTCGCCGTTGTCACTCACTAACTTAGGCGGCATAGATTTAAGTTTGCCACCGTGGAACATATTAAGGAAAAAAGTTTCCAGCATGTCGTCACGATGGTGACCTAAAGCAATTTTAGTCGCGCCGAGTTCTTTTGCTGTTCTGTACAAAATACCGCGACGTAATCGTGAGCACAAAGAGCATGTTGTCTTACCCTCAGGGATCTTATCTTTTACGATTGAGTAGGTATCTTCTTCAACAATCTTGTACTCTACGCCCATCTCGTCAAGATAAGCGGGCAGAATGTGCTCAGGAAAACCAGGCTGTTTTTGGTCGAGATTAACTGCAACGATGTCAAAATGAATAGGCGCAATCTTCTTTAAAAACAACAAAATATCCAGCATGGTGTAGCTGTCTTTACCGCCGGATAGACACACCATGACTTTATCGTTATTCTCAATCATTCCGAAGTCAGCAATGGCTTTACCCACGTTGCGTCGAAGACGTTTCTGAAGTTTATTGAAGTTGTATTTTTGCTTACTTTGCGCAGCGCTCAATGCCGATACATCTGCACTGCTTGTGCCTAAACTCATAATTCACTAGCTTGGTTTGTGATAAAGCCGACATTATACAATAAAGCGCCTTTTTTAGACCATGCCTGTATCGTGAATTTTACTCAGCGTATACCTGACTTTTTGATGCGCAAGTTTTCTGTCAAAAATGGCGTTTGTTATCGGATAATCATCGAAAAGAAAGCATGGAGCCTTTTCAGCAGAAAAAGCTCAGCAATATTGCAACACGCAAGGTTGTATAACGTTATCGATTAACTCATAGCAGGCGTCGACACTACACTTTTAGCGGTGAATCAAAACCATCGGGCTTAATTGCCAAAACATCACAATTAAGTTCATCAATGACATGTTCGGCCGTATTCCCGATAAGCGCAGCTGAAATGCCCACACGTCCAACGGTGCCAATAATGACCAGTTCGGCGTCTATTTTCTTCGCTATTTGTGGAATCACTTTTTCAGGTAGCCCTTCTTTTACAAAACACCTGTCTTCAGAGATACCGTATTTAAGCGCATGCTGACGCATCTCGCTTTGATGGTGATTTTTAACAGCATCATGATAGGTATCAGGGTCGAATTCTGGCACTTCTATCGCGATATTGAGAGGGGTAGATGGATAACTGTTCACCAAATTTACATTGCCCTGTAATAAGGCAGCATAGTCATTAGCGATTATAGTAAGCTTGTCATTTAGCGCAGCATGCTCTTTATCTTCGCTACCTACATTAACCGCCGCAATAATTTCACCACCCTCAGGCCAGTCATGTTCTTTGACCAGCAATACTGGGCGAGGGCACTTGCGCATTAAATGCCAATCAGTGGGAGTAAATATAACAGAAGCCAGATCATCGTGTTTTTTGGTTGCTTTTACCACGAGATCAATTTGGTTCTTAAGGGTGTAGTAAATGATGGATTCGAAAGCGCGATTATTCCACTCAACAACGATATCGGTATGAGTGAAGCCTTGCTTCTTTAACTGTTCAGCAAGCCACTTTCCTTGCTCTTTCGTTACAGCATCGCGCATCGCTTCCCGTTCATCAGGACTCAACATGGTTGTCATATCATAAGACAAATCGTATACCACCATCATGGCAGTTACCGTTGCACCCGTTTTTGATGCGAGTTCATAGGCACGACTTAATGCGGGTTGATTATCGCGTTCGGCATCTACCACGGCAAGAATTCGTTTATACTCAATCATAACGTCCCCTATAAAGCACATAGCTTGATGTGAAGATGAACAAAGCTATTTTTTACTTATCTTCGTTAACTATAAACGACATTTAGAAAAACGTTAGTTGTTTTAGGTCAAGATTCTTCAAATTACGCCCTGACAAAGAGAGATATTTGATTAAGTAATTATTTATTCGGATGGGTATAACCCGTCATGTGAAATGAAGAAACAAAAAAACGCGCATGATGCGCGTTCTTCAGATTTAATAAATGATACAACCTGGGTTAACCGTTACATACAACGCTTGGTCCATTGAGTGCCGCCAGTTTACCGTCTAAAAATTCAAAATCTAAAATAGTGATCAATTTGCCATCTACTTTAATGATATTTTCTTTTTGGAAGCGGCTTAGCAGACGACTTATGGTTTCAATGGTTAAACCCAAATAATTGCCAATTTCGTTACGTGTCATCGTCAAATGAAACTCTCGGTGAGAAAAACCCCGTTCCTCGAATCGTTGAGATAAATGAGAGATAAAGTACAGTAAGCGCTCTTCTGCGGTGCGCTTATTTAACAACATGATCATATCGTGATCTTGTTTAATTTCTGCACTCATAAAACTCATTATTTGATGGCGTAGTTTCGGAAACTGAACCGACATTTCATCAAGGGTTTCATACGGGAGCTCACATACCATTGCAGTTTCTAAGGCAGAGGTATAGCTTTGATGTTTGTTTTCGCGCAAGGCATCGAAACCAATTATGTCTCCGGGGAAGTGGAAGCCGGTAATTTGCTCTTCACCTTCGGAATTAGTTACAAAAGACTTAAATGAACCGGTCCTCACTGCGAACAGTGATCGGAATGTATCGCCAGTTTGAATGAGCGTATCGCCTTTATGAAGAGGCTTTTTACGTTCAATAATATCGTCTAGAGACTCAATTTCTGTCTTGTTTAGCGCCACGGGTAAACAGAGGTGACTGAAACTACAGTTTTGACAGTGAATAGAAAATTGGCTTCCTTTGCTCATATTGCATGCTCTGTTACAGAATACACGTCAATGATACACTCATTTTCAAACGATTGCGCCATGAATAAGATAAACGGCATATATGGTCATTATTGCTGCAATCATTTGTCGAAAATAATTGTGCTGAAAACTACGCACAATATACTGACTTCCTGCGCTTGCGGCGAGCATGGTGGGTAATGTGCCTAAACCAAAGAAGAACATAATGGCGGCGCCTTCAAGTGCAGTTCCTGCCGCTAACGACCATGTTAGTGTTGAATATACTAAGCCGCAAGGCAGCCAACCCCAAATGAATCCGTAGGGAATCGCGCTAAAAGGGGTCTTAAATGGCAAAAAACGTTTTGACA
>NZ_BLIG01000023.1 GCF_009811415.1 Alteromonas sp. KUL106
AAGGCTGTAGTTTGGAAAACAAGCCTTTGCCCACATTTTCTAATACCGTTAGGCCTGTCCACCATTTACCCAAATAACAAGCGAGCAGAAGCAACATGATTCCGCTAAGTAAAGAAAGGGCATAGCTGGCTAGAGGAATGTAGTCAGCTGCAATTTTTCCAAGTGCTCCAGTTAAGGCGCCCGCCAGGGTATAGCTTGCTATGCGTCCCATGTTGTAGGCAAGCGTGTAGGGTATTGCTGAAGCACCTTTTGGGGATACCATTCTTAACGCTGCAACGATGCCGCCGCACATGCCCACACAATGAACACCGCCCGCTAGGCCGATAAGAAAAGCAGAGAAGTAATTAATCCCTTCCATGTCGCGCTTAGCTTTTATCTACTTTATTGTCTTGAAGTTGCTTACGCTGTTCAGCTAGCTTTTTCTCTTCTGGAGGAAGGTCGTCGTCAAAAAGAATGCTGTAGCCCTGACGGTCTAAGTCCTCAAATTGATTGGTTTTAACCGCCCAGAAAAAGATCACGATAGCAACAGCAACGATGATGATGGCAATTGGAATTAATACGTAAATAATGCTCATGCTATTTGCTCAAAAGTCGCGTTGAGTTTGTGACGACAATAATACTGCTTAACGACATACCCACAACAGCCATCCACGGTGAGAGTAGCCCAGAAACGGCGAAAGGCAAAATAAGCACGTTGTAACCAACAGACCAGCCAATATTTTGTCTTATTTTCTTCTTTACTTGATGTGCAGTTCGAATAAGTTGGGGTACTGAAAGGAGTTGGTCGCCCAGCAATATCACGTCTGCAGCCGTTTTTGCAACGTCCGTTGCGTTACCAACCGCAATGGCCACATCGGCACTCGCTAGAACAGGGGCATCGTTAATACCATCACCCATCATCATAACTTTTGCACCTGACTGCTGCATAGCGAGAACGGCATCGTACTTTTGCTCGGGCGTTAGTCCACCCTTGGCTGTTGATATTGGTAAGTGCGCTGTAAGCGCATCAACATTTTGTTGGGTATCGCCGCTTAAGACTGCAAGGGTATGGCTTGCTGCTAAAATATCTAAGGTTTCTTGGGTATCTTCTCTTAAGGTGTCCTTCACTTCAAACGCCGCCATGATTCTCCCTTTAAGGGTAAGAAAAACGTTAGCTGAAGGATATTTCTTTATGAACTTGTGCTCTGACTCGTGAACGCAAAATGCAGCAGAGCCCATTGAAAATAGGGTGTCATTGATTTCACCACTGATGCCACCACCTGGCGTTACGGAAAAATTTACCACTTTGTGAACAGTGTTCCTGCCAACGGCTTTGTCACCGCTAAACGCCTTGGAGATAGGGTGCTCAGAACGTGACTCCAACGCGTGCGCAATAGATAAGGCACTGTCGCTATCTACGCCATCAGCATACCACGCATTTGATATAGTAAACTTACCTCGTGTAAGCGTACCGGTTTTGTCTAGTGCAATGGTATCAATGTCAGTGATTTGCTCTAATGCATCGGCGCGCTTAAGTAAAATGCCTTGCCTATTTAATTTGGCCATGGCACAGGTAAGGGCTGATGGAGTGGCTAACCCTAAAGCACAAGGACAGGTTGCTACCAATACCGATATGGTGATCCAAAACCCGTTGTCGCTACCGTTATATGTCCAAAAGCCGTAGGTTAATGCTGAAATCAGCAATACCGCGGCAACGAAATAACGAGAGAAGTTATCTGCGGTCTGCGCTGCCTTAGGCTTACTGGCCATCGCGCTTGCTTGAAGCCTTACAATTTGATTTACCAACGCATTTTTGAGTGTTTGTGTCACTTTAATGGTCAGACTGCCGTCTTGACATACTGTACCACCGTATACGGTGCTATTGTTTGACTTGCGCACTGGGTTAAATTCACCGGTAAGCATAGATTCGTCGACCGCTGCGCTGCCTTCGATAACGAGTCCATCAATAGGGATCGTTTCACCAGGCTTAACCAGCACCACGTCGTCAATTTTTAGCTGCTTTGCTAGGCACTCGGTTAGGCTACCATCTGGCATTAACTTAGTGGCGGAAACCGGGACATACTGCATCATGTTGGCAGAAATTTGGGCCGCGCGATGACGGCTGCGATGTTCTAAGAACCGGCTGAGTAACAGCAGAAAAATGAACATACAAATAGATTCAAAGTACACGTCGCCCTGTTCTAATACCGTCGAACGTATTCCGGCTATGTAGGTACCAAATATGGCGAGGGTAACAGGTACATCCATATTTACTGTTCTTGCACTTAGCGCTTTGGCGGCGCCCACATAAAAAGTACTGCCTGAATACAGTACTACAGGTGTAGTTAGCGTAAGGGCAACCCAGTAAAAATATTGGCGGGTCTCTAACTCAATGGCGCCAAACCAGTCAAAATACAGCCCCGTCATCAGCATCATTACCTGCATGGTCATAATGCCCGCAAGCCCCAACTTTTTCAGGAAGGTCTTTTGTTCACGTTTATAACTGGCTTCGTGTTCATCGGGGTGAAATGGCGACCCAACATAACCAATACGTTTCAGTGTAGAAAGAATCTGACTCAGCTTGATTTGGAACGGTGACCAAGTGACTAAAGCGCGGCGTTCTTGAACGTTTACGGCGACTTGCTTTATCCCTTCTACTCTTGATAGCTGCTTTTCGATAAGCCATCCACACGCAGCGCACGTGATACCTTCAAGGGTTAATTGAATCTGTTTATCTTGCCCCTCATCAAACACAAATTCTTCTTGAAGAGCAGGGTCGTCATACACTTTAAGCTTATCGAGTGCCTCTAGAATGCCATCGTCAGATTTTTGCGCCGGTTCAGTTCTAAACTGGTAATAGTCTTCAAGACCATTGGTTACGATGGCTTCGGCAACGGCTAAACATCCAGGACAGCACATGTCGCGTTGCTGCCCTAATATTACGGTATTAAATTTTCCATCGTCGGAACCCGCAATTGGGAGACCACAGTGGTAACAGTCTTGCTTGGCCATTATGGATTGAATTTCATTTTGCCAGAGTGGGGCAGATAGACGGTATTCTGAATTTTCCAGCTATCATCAATAGGTGTTAGCGATACGCGCCATTTACCATCAAGGTTTTCTTCGACATAACCGCGATAAATACCCTTAGCATCGCGGCTTAATAAAATGCTGACATCGCGCTCTTCAAGCGTTACGTGGTAGAAACTTAGTTTTACGGCGTTACCTTCTTGGGGAATACCTGAGTGAAACTCTAGCGCTATGCTGCCATCTTCGATGGTTAAATCGGTGGTGATATTCATGCGCCGGGCTATAGCTTCTTTGTCTAAACGCGCATTGATTGCTTTCCCTTCTTTATAGTAGTCGTCCACTACGAGGCTATCTTCCGTAGAAATAGCAAGGTTTAATAATACGCCGCCCATGATGAGCGTGATAATAGGAACGGCAATCAAAAACCAAGGCCAGAACTCTTTATACCAGGGTCTATTCATTAGAATTTTTACTCGTGGTTACTTCGCTAACAACATTCAGATAGATACTGCCTTAAGACACATTCTGCATGGGTAATATCTTTAAATAGAGAGTCAATTAAATCAGAAAAAATTGCGCAAATTTTTGCTCGCTACTGCGCCCTCTATATGGCTGTATTTTCTCATAAAAAAAGCCCCGTAGTAACGAGGCTTTTTAAGTAATTTAATGATTTACATCATTAATCATTTGAAAGGCTGTAAACATACGCTGCAACAACGTGGATTTTGTCATCACCCAAGGTTTTCTTGAATGAAGGCATCACACCGTTACGACCGTAAGTAAGCGTTTCTGTCACTGCTCTGTGGCTGCCGCCGTAAAGCCAGATATTGTCGGTAAGGTTAGGTGCACCAAGCATTTGGTTACCTTTACCGTCCATACCGTGACATGCCGCACAAGCCGCGAAACGTGCTTTACCCGCTTCTGCAAGCTGTGGGTCTACATCGCGGCCGCTTAAACTAAGTACGTAGTTAACCACTTCTTCGATACCGTCTTCACCCATAGCATCAAGCCATGCAGGCATCGCTGCCTTGCGACCAAGCGTAAGAGTTTCAACGATTTTCGCACCTGAACCACCGTACAACCAGTCGTTGTCCGTTAGGTTAGGGAAGCCGCCATTTTGACCACGTGCATCAGAACCGTGACACTGAGAGCAATTTTGTAGGAACAAACGCTGACCTACTTTGTTTGCTTCTGGGTCTTTAGCCAGTTCTTCAACAGGAACTTGTGCATACGCTTCGAAGATCGGGTCGAACTTCTCAGCAGCAAAATCGAGTTCACGGTCATACTCTACTAGGTAGCCTTGCTCTTTTGCATCAATACGCGCCTGAGCTGACTCTTCTAGTGATTGAATATTTTGGTTAGAGCTCTTCCAACCCCAAATACCCTCATACGCACCTAGGCCAGGATAAAGCGCTAGGTATATAAAGCCCCAAACGATGGTCATATAGAACATAATTGTCCACCAGCGAGGAAGTTGATTGTTCAACTCCTCAATACCATCAAATTCGTGACCCATTGACTCACCTTCAGCTACGCCAGTCTTGTTAGACAAGCACCAGCGAAGAAGGAAGTAGCAACCAATGATTAACCCTAGGGTTATCACTGAAATCCAAATTGTCCAAAACATACTCATGAGTTCGAGACTCCTGCTAATCTTCTTTTGATTTTTCTTTTTCTTCGTCTGCAAACACTAGGTTTGCAGCTTCATCGAATTTTTTCTTGTTGCGGCTGCTAAACGCCCACCACACAACACCGATGAAGCTTACAAAGACGATGACAGTAAAAATGCTGCCTACAATTCCCTGGTCCATATTATTTCAAATGTGTGCCAAGAGATTGTAGATAAGCAATAAGGGCTTGCATTTCCGTTTTACCCTGTACTGCCGCTTTCGCACCCGCGATATCTTCGTCGGTATACGGAACGCCGAAGCCACGGAATACTTCCATTTTTTCAGCTGTTAACTCGCCATTAAGCGTGTTTTCCGCAAGCCAAGGGAAACCTGGCATGTTCGACTCTGGTACTACGTTACGAGGATTAAGCAGGTGAACTCGGTGCCATTCGTCGCTGTAACGACCACCCACACGTGCTAGGTCAGGACCAGTACGCTTAGAACCCCAAAGGAAAGGGTGCTCCCATACTGATTCGCCAGCAACGCTGTAGTGACCATAACGCTCTGTTTCAGCGCGGAATGGACGGATCATCTGGCTGTGACAACCTACACAACCTTCACGGATGTAAATATCACGGCCTTCAAGCTCAAGCGCGGTATATGGACGTAAGCCTGTTACCGGTTCCATTACTTGCTGTTGAAACATCAACGGCGTAATTTGAACCATGGCACCGAAACTGATAGCGATAAGAATTAGTACCGTTAACAGACCGACGTTCTTTTCAATTAACTCATGTGCGTTTTTCATAATTCGTCTCCTTTACTACGCTGGCTGAGTCGCTGGATCTGCAGCGATACTGCCTTTAGGTGCACGAACGGTTTTCCATGTGTTGTATGCCATAACAAGCATACCTGCTACCACGAAACAACCACCAATGAAACGAACCACATAGAAAGGCTTAGACGCTTCTAATGACTCAACAAAGCTGTAGGTTAACGTACCGTCAGCATTTACTGCACGCCACATTAGACCCTGTAGTACACCAGACATCCACATTGCTACGATGTATAGAACCACACCGATAGTTGCGAACCAGAAGTGTACGTTAACTAGCTTGGTGCTATACATAGCGCGCTGACCGAATAGCACTGGAATTAAGTGGTAAATTGAACCAATTGAAACCATTGCAACCCAACCTAGAGCACCAGAGTGTACGTGACCAATTGTCCAGTCAGTGTAGTGAGACAGTGCATTAACGGTTTTGATTGCCATCATTGGGCCTTCGAAGGTAGACATACCGTAGAAAGACAATGAAACAATAAGGAAACGCAATACTGGGTCGGTGCGAAGTTTATGCCACGCGCCAGATAGCGTCATAATACCGTTAATCATACCACCCCAAGATGGAACGAATAGGATAATAGACATCACCATACCTAGCGACTGAGTCCAGTCTGGTAGGGCAGTGTAGTGAAGGTGGTGAGGACCCGCCCAGATATACAGAGAAATCAGTGCCCAGAAGTGAACAATTGAAAGTCTGTATGAATAAACCGGGCGACCAGCTTGCTTAGGTACGAAGTAGTACATCATACCAAGGAAACCCGCAGTAAGGAAAAAACCTACCGCATTGTGGCCGTACCACCACTGCATCATTGCGTCTACTGCGCCTGCATACAGTGAATACGATTTAGTGAAAGACACCGGAATAGCCATGCTGTTACCAATATGAAGAATAGCAACAGTTAACATGAACGCGCCCAAGAACCAGTTTGCAACATAAATGTGCGACACTTTACGGATAACAAGGGTTCCGAAGAAGTTAATGATATAAGCGACCCAAACCAGTGCCAAAAGAATATCAATTGGCCATTCTAGTTCAGCGTATTCCTTTGAGCTGGTTAAACCCATAGGCAGGGTGATCACAGCTAAAACGATAACGGCCTGCCAACCCCAAAAGGTAAATGCGGCAAGCTTGTCACTGAACAGTCTTACCTGGCAGGTACGCTGAACGATGTAGTACGACGTTGCAAATAGCGCACAGCCGCCGAAGGCAAATATAACGGCATTAGTGTGCAACGGGCGCAAACGTGAGAATGTTAGCCACGGTGTATCGAAGTTAAGCATAGGTGCAAATAGTTGCGCGGCAATAAATACCCCTAGGCCCATACCTACAATACCCCAGACTATGGTCATGATGGTAAATTGCCTAACTACTTTATAATTGTAGTCAGGTTGTGCTTGGCTTATTTCACTCATTTTAATGAATCTTCCACTTCAAATGAACTATGGTCTCCAACTGCCGGAATAGTACGGTCGAGACGTGTATCAGCAAGGAATAACGCTTCACACCGAGCTCGGAAAGAGTAATAATTATTGTCTCCAAGCCAGTTGGTACGCGGATGATAAGGTTTTTAATTACAAAAAGATACCATAAACTACCTAAGCTTGATCTCCGTCAATGAAGAAATACACAAAATTTAAGAAATGCTAAAAAACCATAACAATAAACGATCAAAATTTTTACATTCCCAGCTTCCGCTAGTGGCTATTATCGTTGTAGCCGCATGTGTATACCTTGCCCATGAATTTCAGTCATCAGCGTTAAGAGACGCGAACGTAATAAATGGAATAGGAAAAAGCTGCAACTTTGTCAATGAAGCTTGCGAATTCTTAATTGATGAGAAGTTATCGATTGCCACGTTTTCATCCACACCACTGCCAGAAGAGTCAGTAACGTTGAAGATTTTAATTCCTGAAGATCATGAGATTGAAAGTGCATGGATCGAGGGTGTTAATATGTACATGGGTAAGATACCTGTACTTTTAGAAAATAACGGTAATGGAGAATGGTCAGGCTGGTTTATGTTAGGAAGCTGCAGTGAACCTTTAATGAAATGGCAATTACGGTTAAATATTAAAGATAAAGAAAGTCCTAACTACTTGTATTTTGTCACCCAAAATTAATGAACGCCAAACATTGCCGAAGTCACTTTAAGTATAATTGATTGATTATGCGGGTAAGACAGATAAGCATTGATGCGTGATGTCCCTAGCTGCTAATTAGCGCCATTAATGAAGCGTGTCGCGCCTTCTCAGACGCATACAAAAAGGGCTGCCAATATGGCAGCCCTTTTTACCGGCTAATAGTACGCCTAAACCGTTTACATTTGTGATTGTAGATAATTTGGTAAACCGATGCGCTTGATAAGACCAAGTTGCTGCTCTAACCAGTGAGCATGGTCCATTTCTGTATCATCGAGCAACACGATAAGCATGTCACGGGTTACGTAATCTTTTTCTGTCTCGCAAAGTGCGATCACTTCACGAAGCTTTGCGTCAACTTCATATTCAACACGCAAATCACTCTCAAGCATCTCAGGCACATCTTTACCTACTTTGAAGCCTGTGCGCTTAGTCATATCGGGCGTACCTTCCAAAAACAACATGCGCTCAATTAACTTAGTAGCGTGACCACGTTCATCGTCAAACTCATGATCAATACGTTCGTAAAGCTTATTCAACCCCCAATCAAGGTACATTTGAGAGTGAATGAAATACTGGTCCATGGCGGCTAACTCATAAGAGAGGAGTTCATTTAGGCCATTGATGATTGCTTGGTTACCTTTCATTAGTCATCTCCCATTACTTGCGCTTGCAGATAGTTTTCAATACCCATCGCATCAATTTGGTATTCTTGCGTTTCAATCCAATCTAGATGTTCTTCTTCATATTCAAGAAGGTCTTCTAGTAAGTCGCGAGATACGTAATCTTGTTTTTCTTCGCACAGTGCAATGGCGTCGCGAAGCAGAGGAAGCTGTTCCTTTTGAAAACGCGCATCACACGATAACATCTCAACCGTATCTTCACCGATGTAAAGCTTGCCTAGCGCCTGAAGATTAGGAAGACCTTCAAGGAAAAGAATACGCTCAATCAGGTCGTCAGCCTGTTTCATATCCTTTATCGACTTCTTGTAATTTTTTTCGTTTAGTTCAGAAAAACCCCAGTTTTTGAACATACGAGCGTGCAGAAAGTATTGATTTATCGAAGTAAGTTCGCATGTCAGTACTTCGTTCAATTTTGCAACGACTTGTTTATCACCTTTCATTGTGAAAACCCTTTTAACGTATTTGTGTGGAGTTTAGCCTAAATGAATAGGGAAGTCAAAAATTCCTTTTAAAACAGGAGTTTACAAACGATAATGTTTCTCAATTCATTCATTGTTCGCATTTAGAAGCGCATTACCGTTGTGTTTGAGCATAAGCTAAACTTTCTTCAGCAAAACCAAGTCCGGCTTCGGTAAAGAAGTTAAACACTTTGTCGACACCGTTTTCTAAAAGGTGAGAGACCTCATCTTCATAGCGCGCGATGGCAGCAACCTTTCCGACATAGCCCGCATTTTTAAGCTGGCGAGTAATATTGATGGAGTCTTGGATAGAAGGTAAGGCAAGTAAAACGAGCTGAACGTGTTTTAAATCTAGATTATCCCATAAGTCCACGTCTTCACCGTCACCACAAATGACATTGAATCCTTCGCCAGACATCTCTTTAACTTTTAGTCTGTCCGCGTCCATACCCCATACGTTCACATCACTTAATTTCGATAATGCATTGAAGGCGCCTCGTCCAACTCGTCCCATCCCTAGAACTAGAAATTCCGCGTTGTTTAACGTGGGATAAACGTCTTCTTTTAACCGCTCTTTCTTTTCAAAACGCTTTATACTCTGTTTATAGCGGTGGTATTGAGAGTGAGAATTGCGATAGAGCACACTCGTTACAACAAACGAGATAGATACAGCAAGTGCAATCACTACCAACCATGTATTAGCTATCAGTCCTAATGAAACGGCAAGGGCACCCACAATAAGTCCAAACTCACTGTAATTTGACAGCACCAAACTGCTTAAGTATGCCGTTCTCCCCCGTAAGCGGAGCGAAGTAAACAGGCCGAAAAAAAGTGCGGCTTTGAGCGGGATAAATAAACAGAAAATAAAAGCAAGCGCTATCATGCTCAAATCAGGAAGTGCGGTGAGACCAATCGTCAAGAAAAAGCCTATTAACAATAGGTCTTTGAAGCTCAATAGCGACTTTGCAAGCTCAGACGCTTTTTCGTGTTGGGCTAGCATGATGCCGAAGATAAGGGCGCCTAAGTCACCTTTGATATTAACCAGTTCGAATAGGTGATATCCACCCAATGCTAAAATAAATCCGGTGAGTGGAAGCAACTCTCCGTGACCGGATTTATTGAGCATTTTCTTAATGATGGGCATGGCTGGAAATAATGCTAATAGTGCTAATGCCCATATAGACGGCAATTTGCCCGTGGCGACGACCAAAAAAATTACCGCGAAGACATCTTGCATAACCAGAATACCAATGGCTAGCCGGCCGTGACGAGTTTTGCTTTCACCGCTTTCTTCTAAAACTTTAACAACACACACCGTACTACTGAAACTAAGTGCAAAAGCAATAAGTGCTGCACTTTGCCACGTTAGACCATCGACAAAACTTGCCGCAAGAGCACTTAAAAGATAGACACAACAGGTAATTAAGCCTATCCATAAAAGTGTGTGGGTAACGCTTCCGGCCCACACTTCCCGGCGACTTAAATCCCTAATATTCAGCTTTAAACCAATAGTAAAAAGCATAATAGTAATGCCCAAATTGGCGATTTGGACCAAGTCTTCGGTTAATGAATAGCCCGCAAAATTGAGTAAAAAGCCTGCGACAAGGTAGCCGACCAGAGGAGGAATGCCGATGAGTTTAACCGTTAAGCCGCAGACGAATGCGAAAAGAAGAAATGCATACTCCATGAATTACCTTTCAATATGGTGAACGTAAAATTTGTTATTTTCTAATAAGGGTACAGTATATAACGCACCGAGTGACGCCTTGCTATGTTGATAAACTCGCTGAAAAGCAAAAGGCTGCCTCATTAAAACGCTAGCGTTAGACTAGCACGTAATGATCTGTTTTCGCAGCTAAAAAAAGGTAGAAAATAAACTGCGATACGTTATGCGTAACCTTTTGCCCGCCTTTTTAGAAAAAAGGATTGTCTCTTTATTTCAACGATTTAACTCAAAAATGAATCTCCTCCACTCATTAGACTGTACTGATAAGTATCAGAAACATATTATGTGTTGAGGCACGCCGAATTGAAGAAGGAATTTGAATGCGATTAACAATATTAACAGTACTCGGGCTACTTGTGGTCTTTAACATAATAGTGGGAGTACTGTGGGCGCCGGTTTGGTGGTTCCTGTTACTTTCAATAACCCTTTTAATATTTGGGTTATATGATGCTTTTCAAAATAAGCACGCAATACTTAAAAACTTTCCGCTCATCGGACGCGTTCGATGGACTATCGAAGGCTTGAGGCCCTATATACAACAATACATTATTGAAACCGACACTGGCGGCGCTCCCATATCCAGAATGTTTCGTTCAATCGTTTATCAGCGAGCTAAGAACAGTCGAGAAACGGTACCTTTTGGTACGCAACTGGACACCTATAAAGATGGGTATGAATGGATAGGTCACTCGCTGTCTGCGCGCGAGGTGGAGGATATGGACGAAGACCCTCGAATAACAGTAGGCGGTCCACACTGTAAGAAACCTTACCGCGCCAGTGTATTAAATATCAGTGCGATGAGTTTCGGTAGCCTATCAAAAAACGCCATACTTGCCTTGAACAAGGGAGCAGCTAAAGGCGGTTTTTATCACAATACAGGTGAGGGCGGATTAACGCCCTATCACCTTGAGAACGGCGGCGATATTGTTTGGCAAATTGGAACGGGCTATTTTGGATGCAGAAATAAAGAAGGCGGTTTTGACCCTGACTTATTTAAAGAAAAAGCCAACCTTGACAGTGTCAAAATGATTGAAATAAAACTTAGTCAAGGTGCAAAACCTGGGCACGGCGGGATACTTCCAGCCTATAAAAACACGCCTGAGATTGCCAAGATAAGAGGCGTTGAGCCAGGTACACAGGTCGACTCACCACCAAGACACAACGCTTTTTCAACGCCGCTAGAAATGGTCGATTTTATAACACAATTGAGAGAACTCAGTGGCTTTAAGCCAGTTGGAATCAAGCTCGCTCTAGGAAGAAAAAGTGAATTTATTGCCATGTGTAAAGCCATGGTAGAAAAGGAAGTTACGCCAGATTTCATTACCGTCGATGGTGGAGAAGGAGGAACGGGGGCGGCTCCGCTAGAGTATACAAATTCGATTGGATTTCCCCTTCGCGAAGCGCTGGCGTTTGTTGATGACTGCTTAACCGGATTTGGGCTCAGAGACAAAATAAAGATTATTGCATCGGGAAAAATCATTACTGCTTTCCAGTTAGCGAAAAACCTCAGCCTGGGGGCTGACATATGCAATAGCGCTAGAGGCATGATGCTGGCACTTGGTTGTGTACAGTCACTGTCGTGCAACACGAATAAATGTCCGACGGGTGTTGCGACGCAAGACCCAAGGCTTGCAAAAGGTTTAAATGTAGAAGACAAGTACGAGAGGGTTTATCGGTTTCACAACAAAACAGTACTTGCATTGATGGACATACTTTCTTCAACAGGACACATAAGTACGACCGAGCTTAACAGGACTCACATCTTTAGGCGGGTCAACCAATGTCACGTGGCGCGCTATGACGAAATTTTTCCCCTCGTAAAGACAGGCAGCTTTTTGACTGATGAGGTGCCAGACCGCTTTAAACTGCATTTTGAAGAAGCGAATGCCAAAAGCTTTATGCCATGTAGTTTATTGTCTGAAATAGAGAAAGAAACAAAAGCCGTTTCTTAACGAAGAGTAGCTTTACGCTTTGATGTGAGGCCCCATGTGCTGAAATGGGGCCTCAGATGAGCAAACTATTCAACGGTTTTTTCGGGAATTCGAAGTTGATAAAGTCGGTAGTCACTCGTTCTGTAAGGAGTGACCTTATATTTAGGTTGCAAGTAAGCAACTAAATCAATTAATTCGGTTACAGTAAGTTCATCATTCACAACCCGCATCAAAGACACGCCGTCTTCACTGGTAAAGCTTGCTGGCTGGCGAGGAGTGAGTTTGTGTGAGGGGTTGATTATACTGGTAACCAGTTCTCCATACGTTTTAATTCGACCACTACTTCCTCCTAGTGGTATTGGTTTTGCCAATAAATATTGTGCGTTTTCCGGCTCTTTTTCTCCCGCAATTCTATGGCAATCTTGACACCGATACTTTACGAACACATTGTAGCCTTGTTCCATATTACCCTCAGGCAGACTGAACCCTCTTGGTGAATCGGCACCTTGATCACACGCAAAGAGTAAAAATACGCTTATTAGTATTACTGCAGTTTTCATTATCAACTCTCCTGTTAACATCTAAATGTAACCGTAGTGAATGTACAGTTCGATAATACCAGTATGACGCATCTTATCGTTCAAACATTGACCTAGCGCAATGTATAACACAATTTTTCATACTATTATCACACCTTGATTATAGAGCGGGAATAACTACAGCGCGGTGTTTTCCTACTCAAAATAAGGGAGAAACTCCATGCAAAACTACGACACTATTTTAGTACCGATTGATGTTTACTCTGATTATGAGCTAGTTGTTGAAAAAGCTATCGCTGTCGCTGGAAACAGCCATAAAATTCATCTTCTTTACGTAGCTTATCCTCAAACAAATATGGAACCCTATGGATTGTTTTTAGAAAGAGACTTTTCAGAGGAAGTCAGGGATCAAGCGCTAAGGCAGTTGAAAGACATAGCGTCAAAACACGATATACCTTACAGCCATGTAAATGTTAAAATAGGATCGCCAGCCGATGAGATTCACCACATGGCTGAAAAAATAAATGCTGATCTTATCGTGGTGGGAACCCATGGCCAGAGCGGACTTCGTTTGCTATTGGGTTCTACAGCTAACGCGGTTTTACATGGCGTCAAAACTGACGTATTAGCGGTAAAAGTATAAGATTTCATTAAAAATTGGGTATTTTTCAATGCAGTTGATGGCGGAGTTTATCAATACAGACATTAAAAAAAACCTTTAGCCCAAGAGTCTACGGATATAACTCCATAAATCACCCGAGCACCGGATAACACGTGCCGCGAATGTCCGTCTGGTGGAGGCTATTTGTTAGTCTGTTAATTTGCTTAACGATTTGGTTTGAGCTAACTCGTTAAACAGCTCAGTAAACATTGAGCCTCCTCAGACGTTCTCTTAAAA
>NZ_BLIG01000024.1 GCF_009811415.1 Alteromonas sp. KUL106
GAGTGACGTAATCTTTTTGTCACAACAATCGTTCACCAACGTACGAATGGTACTGTCTAAGTTTTTTATATGTGAATAATGAAGAGACGTTTCACCACCTTTACTCATGTCTTTGATGGTAAACACCACGTCATCGTCGCGAGATGTTACGCAAATTCGAACGAAGTCCCCTGATTGCGCTAACGGAACATGGAGGTATAGTGGTTCGTTGTGTGAATTTAGGTACTCGATCGCAGCTTCTTTCGACTTGAAAGGGTCCTGTTTTTCAGGTTGGATATGCCAAGATGTTGATGGGACGACCAGTTCTGCGAGTAATTTTCCGTGTTTAGTATCTATTCCACTGCTCATGTAAAACTCCTTTATTTAAAAGCAAACCGTGTTCAGTTTTCATGTGACTTATTTCAGTGCACCTTTACAAACTAATACTCTTAGGTACGCAAAGAACGCTTGTTTAGATTGCATAAATAGATGAGCAGGACGATGTAGTAAAAAAAGCAATAAAAGAAACAATAGGGCGGTAACAGTATTTTTTTACGCGTAACCAAGTGGCGTAAAACTAATGACGTATATTGCCGAATATAGCGCTATCTTTTCCGTTTCGCTGATAACTTAGCCATACCCCCGCGTTTTACATTAGCCTGCTTAGTGTAATGACCTGGCATTTCCGGTGACTGCCAACCGCCGGCAAGCTGTAATTCTGGTAGTGAAGCTCCATCTTCTGCAAGCGACACTGCGCCACCAACACGACCGCTGTGGGGAGTGATATTTTCTGCAATCCCGGCACGACGCGCTATTCGTTGCCAAATCCTGTATACACTCGAATAATTAAGTACGTTTGCTTTATGACTTGGAATATTTTCATCAAAAGGTAGCAGGGCCGTTTTATGGTTTGTGAGACGGCGAAAAAGAATACCTTTGTGTAGGCCTCTTAAATCTGTGAGTTGCCTTGGCTGTTTGGTTTTCGGGTTAAGGTTTGCTTCGTTAATGTACTCTTGAATCATGGATATAGTACTTGAAGAGACAAACCTATATTGGCCTTGACCTGACTGATCACTTTTTGATGAAACAACAAGCAACGTATTATTACGAGCAGATATATCATCAACACAAACCCTGACCAATTCGTCAGCGCGTAATAATGCATCGAACATAAGATTTATAATCGCAATGTCTCTTAACTCTAACAGCGAATCTGGAATGATGGCGTTGTTGATTTGTTCTAGCATTTCAATGGTTAAAGGCACAGCTTGTTTGTGAGATAAACGATACTTTCTGTTTTCAATAAGCGATAAGCGTATGAAATCTCTCAAATATGCGGAACGAATGATGGGGTTTGGCAATTTCGCTACGCCGAGAAATTTACTCAGTGCAGAGAGGCGACGCTTGATCGTCCTGTAGGCTAGGGGAGACTGACATAACGCTTCTACATACCGCTTTATACAAGCTTCATTATGACCAAAATCATGTGTGAATCCATGCATACCAGATTGTTTGCAGAAAATGGCAAACTCATTGTAATCGCTGATATATGCTCGCTGCGTGTTGTAAGGCAACTTAATGAATATATCTTGATAGTAGTTTTCAAAAGAGTTTGAAGAAAATGTATCTCCTGGCACTAAGAGTTCAGCGCCAGAAGTGCGAGAAGCGTTACTATTAGTCGTTGTTGCAGGTGTATGGGTAGGCTGGTTCTGATTCTTATGTACACGATTGGCCCCATCAGCTTGATGGGCCGTCGAGTGACTTTTTGAAACCGTTGAATGTTGAGTTATTAAGCGCGGAATGTGTTGCTTTGATGACATGATTGAGCCTAGAAACGGAAATAACGATTCAACGATAACGGTTATAAGAAATTTCGTAAAACATTGATTTATATGATTATTCACGCATGATAACTGTAATTATCATGCGTGAACCTACCGACATACCTTAGCCTTATTGTGTACAGTTGATGTTTTGTTACTCAACTAAGCTACTCAACTAAGCACATAAACAATAATAAAGGCTGCGGCTTTCATAATACTGTATATATGAACAGTTTGCACCATTGCGCTTATAGGATAAATGAAAGAATCCACAGATTTGATGGTTATTTGTACAATTTGGTTGCGTAAAAAATCGCGCGCTATGCGAAATCTACAAGGCAATACCTCTAATGCCTACTCAGATTTCACGTAGCGTCGCCTGAAAAATGAGCTAAAAAACCTCTCCATTTTCTTGGTAACTAACTTCTTTCCTATGCGTGGCTAGCGTGAGTTTCGAGATATCAGTGATACCTCAATTCAACGAGGGCCTGAATTGACAGCGAAAGGTGAGAGTTAACGGTGGAGAAAACACTGGCTACCTATTTAAAGTCGATAGACTTCTATTCCCACTAACTTCATTAGCCATTATTTATTAAGGAATATCGACGAAAAAAAAGAAATGGATTATTAAGTCAAACAGGCTCGTGGCGCTAAGTTTAATATCACATAAGTTGAGCGATAAATATTTAGTAAACACTTCCATAAGAGCCAGGCTGCTTAAATTATATCTCACATAAAACACGTTAATAAGCACAATAAATAAAGCCTAGAACGCACTCAATATGCACAAGAAACAACGTTAAATTGAAAAAATAATAGAACTAACAATATGCCAACTATGTTGAAAATAATTAGGTTAAATTCTTTATAAAACGATATTAAATAAGGAATAGACCCGCCAACTTATATCTATACCGCTGATATTTTTTTTGCTTTACTGTTTAAATAGCGGTTTAGGATTGACTGTATTGAAAGTTAATTTAATAACGTAGCTGAACAATAACGTCGTTTAGTTAATTAATTATGAATATCGTTCTATTTATTCAACAGCAAATTTAACGGTGTTTATTTAAATAAGAATGTACGGCAATGTTATTGTAATTAAAGTAATAAGAGGGAATACAGGCACCTCGTATAGATTTGTGCCTAGTGAGACATGCAAGTTTTCTACACACACTATTTTCCTAGTTACTCATACATCCTATTTAACATAATATACATTATGCGTAATTAGGTATGTGGGCGATTAGGGCGTTGATGTCTTTCTATTTGGTCGGTTTGCTGGCTGTGATTACTTACAGACTTTTATGCGTGGATGCTGTGTTGGTGTTTACGCTTGTGCGTGAACATCGCACTTACGCCAGTACTTTTAATTTAAAACCGCTCAGATGATTTGATTTAGACGTATTAAATTGAATCGTACGCTACGTAAAATCTACTGTACTTGGCCCTTCAAACTTTGATTTTATTTGCGTAGCGTCACGTTTTAAAATTATGGCTAAGATGGCGTGTGATTGGTAGGAATGGTGTTTTAGAATATATAAACAGCTCGACAATTGAATCTCAGGTTTAAAAATAGACTTTTGAAAAGTTAACTTTCTCTTATGAAGTAATTAAAGGCATTTTGGTCGTTTCATTGTCTTTAATTTTAACTACGTTTATAGCGCATATAATTAATGTACGGCATGTACCCATTGTCTAAAATCAGGTTGATCAGTACTGTCAATCGTCCACTTTTAGTCACGGTTTATGCGGCTAACGTTTTTTTGATTACTCTTTATTGAAAACCTTATTCAATCGTTTTTTATCTTCTTCATAATCTAGCGCTAACATACTACGTTCATAGCTTTGTTTTGCTAATAAGGATGCTGCTTCAACGAATGTATCATCGCAGGCTTTAAAGCAAGCTTTGATTGAATTGAGTGACTTTTGAATACGTAGAGCTACCTCAATATTTGCTGCGCCATCCCGAGCTATGCTTGTGTAGGCATCGTCAAATAAATCGTTTACGTTCAGTGCGGGTACCGACACACGGTCATATTTATAGTTGCTGTCTTCTTCGTGAGTGCGCTGGCTGTGATGTTTTTTTTCGGGGCTATCGTCTGTGCCATCAACTAATTCACTTTTATCCCGCCAAAGCAAAATTAGCCTCGTAATACTACCCAATGCATTGATTGCAGTACCGTGGTCGTTTACTGACGGAGACAGCGCGCGAGATGCAATTTCCGCTAACACAATTAGACCAAAACGCGGATCTGCTTCAAACGAGCGGGCTTCACTAATAGAAAATGCACTTACAATTTCAGGAGCCTCTGTTTTGGACTTCAGGTAGGCTAGCGGTCGCTCTGGGGTAACGAATTCACCGGGCAATATGACAACATTTACGAAACTATTGTTGGATTCAGCCCAATTTTGAAGCTTGGCAATGTCTATCATTTGAACATAGCCGACCTCTTGGGAATAAATAGCGTAAGTCCCCTGCTCTTTTACATTGCTATGAGGTACCGCGCCAAGACATGGCGTGCTCACTCTATTTTTAATTGCGCGCTCTGTCGCTTTTTCCACTTTTAAAAGCGTTGATTCAACTCGGCCCAAACGTGCCACACTATCTACCCAGCGAATAAAGGTCAGGATAACAACGGCAAAAGTAAGGCACGTTAAGCCGAAAAGTATAAATATGCCCGCTTTTTCGTAAAAGGTGTGGCTTATAGCAGTAAGCGCAACAGCACTATAAATAAAAGCGCCAATGAAAACTGAAAGCGCGTTTTGCGATACGTCATCTGAAATAATTAAACTGAGTGAGCGAGGCGTTGAAGATTGACTTGCAGATGCGTAGGCATTAACCATGGTACCGGCCGAAAATGTTGCTATCACCATCATGCTAGAAGCCATGATTGACAGCAATGTTTCAACAGATTCAGGTTTGATTTCAGGGATGTGTTCTGCAAGCGAAGTGCTATCGGCAATTTTTGCGACAAACACAACCATAATAGACAGCAAACAAAAGCCCAATGGTTTAACCCAGAGCTTCTCTTTAAAACTGTAAATAAGAAATCGCAGGCGATCTACGGTTATCGGTGCTTCCACCACACACTCCTTGTTGACTTAATGAATTTAATACGGTGTATGACACGTAAATGATTAACCTTTGTTAATCTACAGCCAAAGTTAGGGACGGAAATTTGCGGCCAAAGGTCGAGCCCCTGTTGTATAGCTACGATTCGCTACGCTTGCGCGCTGCGTTTGTTCCCCGCACAGCGCTTGGAGCAATACCGTACATGTTCCCAATTTTTTTCCCATTTTTTACGCCACGTAAACGGCCTTTGACAAACCGGGCACATTTTTGTGGGTAAATCAGACTTCTTCATTTTTCGTTAATTTTGAGAGAAAGATGGTGGCGTCTTTTTTCATACCTTCTATGTTTTCTTCCTTCATTCGGCTATAGGTTTTGTAAATCATTGCCATTCGATGGTTATTACTCAATTTTTCTTTATGTTTATCAATGAAATGCCAATACAGATAATTGAAGGGACAAGCCTTCGGCCCTGTTTTTTTCGACACTTGATAACCGCAGTTTTTGCAATAATTCGACATTTTATTAATATAGCTGCCGCTAGCGACATAGGGTTTACTTGCCAAGTTGCCGCCATCACTGTAGAGGATCATGCCCGCCACATTCGGTAGTTCAACCCATTCGTAAGCATCCGCGTAGACCAAAAGATACCACGCTTGCACCTCTTCAGGGCTTAACTCAGTGAGCAGACTGAAATTTCCAATAACCATTAGACGTTGAATATGATGCGCATATGCGTTTTGCTGGGTTTCCTTTATGCACTGTCGCATACAGTTCATGTTCGTCTGCCCGTTCCAAAAAAACGAAGGTAAAGCGCGACGGTTATCGAAATAATTGTCAGTTTTTAGTCCTGGCATGAAATGCCAATAGAAGCCCCGTACGTATTCTCGCCAGCCTAGAATCTGGCGAATAAAACCTTCTGCTGAATTCAAAGGAACCTGTCCGGCATGGTAGGCTTGCTCAGCAGCTTGAATGGCTTCTTTAGGCGTAAGCAGACCGCAATTTAAATAAAAACCGATGTGTGAGTGATATAGCCAGGGTTTGCCCTCTACCATTGCGTCTTGATACTGACCGAAATTAGGTAGACGTTCATCAATAAAGGTATTGAGCACGACCAGCGCATCTTCACGTGTGACTGCAAAGTGAAAGTCATCGAGTGCGCCAAAGTGTTCATCGAAATGGTTTTTTACGAGCTCAATTACCTCTTGAGTCATGTTGTCTGGTTTTAGTTCTGTATGTTTGGGGACTTTGTGGGTTTCACGCATAGATTCTCGATTTTGAGCATCATAATTCCATTTGCCACCAATAGGATTTTTACCGTCCATTAGAACGCTGTGTTTTCGCCGCATTTCGCGATAGAAAAACTCCATGCGTAGCTGTTTCTTTCCCTCGGCCCATGCACTAAAGTCGTCAGGCGAAGCCAAAAATCTATTGTCTTCACAAATCGTCACCGGTACGCCAAGGACATTTTCCCACTGCTCCATGCTTTTTAGCAGCCGATATTCTCCTGGGGTGGTGACTTTTACTTCGCTAAATTTTTGCGTGGTAAGGCAGTGCTTTATTTGTTCAAGTAAACTGCCTTTGTTTTCTTCATCGTCATAGTGGACATAATTTACGTTATAATTATGGTCTTTTAGGTGTTTAGCAAAGTGACGCATAGCACTGAAAAGAAACGCAATCTTCTTCTTATGATGTTTAACGTACGTCGCTTCTTCTCGTACTTCCGCCATCAGAATAGTGTCGCTGCCCTTAGACGCGTGGGCAATAGCGGGTAACGTATCGGTAAGCTGGTCGCCTAAGACTAATATAAGTGCTGCCATACCCTACTCTTTTATTTGTTGGAATGCGTCTAATGCACGTTGGCGTGATGCTTTTAAATCAACAATGGGTTTTGGATAGTTCTTCCCAAGCTCTATGCCTGCATCTTTCAATATCGCCGAAGGCGCTTCCCATGGTTTATGGATATATTTGTCCGACAAGCCATCAAGTTCGGGACAATACTTGCGAACATACGCGCCTTTCTTGTCAAACTTTTCGCCCTGTAGCACAGGGTTAAATACTCTAAAATAAGGGGCAGCGTCTGCGCCTGATCCGGCTACCCATTGCCATCCAGCGCTGTTACTCGCCAAGTCCGCATCTAGTAGAGTATCCCAAAACCAACGTTCCCCTTCGTGCCAATTAAGCAGTAAATTTTTAACCAGGAATGATCCAACGACCATGCGAATGCGATTATGCATATAGCCTGTTTGCCATAATTCCCTCATACCAGCATCAACGATGGGAATGCCGGTATTACCGGTTTGCCATGCTTTTAATGCTTTAGCATCAGTACGCCACGGGAACTTGTCAAACTTATCATTAAAGTTTTTATTGGGAAGCGTTGGAAAGTGGAACAGTAAATAATAGCTAAACTCACGCCATCCCAACTCGCTCAAGTAGGTTGCAATACTTTCATCTTCGCTGTTGCCGAATTTGTCCTTAATCGCATACCAGACTTGATTCGGAGATACCTCACCAAAATGTAGGTGTGGAGATAAACGAGACGTGCCACGCAAAGACGGTATATCACGGCCATTTTTATATTTACGTGCAGCGTTCTCTATAAAGTCAGATAAGTTGTTCGCTGCACCCTCTTCGCCTGGCGCCCACTCTTTGGCAATTGTTTCATCCCACTTTATGGTAGGGAGTAACGCTAATGAGGCTAAACCATCGCTCTCATCTTTCACATCTGCGTAAGTAATTCTCGCTGGAGGCGCTTTAGGATAGCGTGGCTCTTCAGCAAGTAGACATCCGTTTTTATAATAGGGAGTGAAAACTCGGTATGGTGAACCGTCTTTTTTCAATACTTTCATCGGTTCCCATAATAAGCTCCCATTACAGCTGTGAGCCTCAAAGCCTTCGTCCAGAAGACACGTCTTCAACGATTTATCGCGGTTTATTTGCCATGGCTCATAACAACGGTTCCAAAAAATAGCTTTCGAGCCAAACGTCTTCATTAGATTAGGAATAATAACTTTTGGATCACCCTTAAAAACCTGAAGATGACCGTTAAGTCTTTCATTTAAGGCTTCAAGAGAATGGTGCAGCCACCACTGACTTGCACCACCAAGAAGTCTCCCATCTGGGGCACTGTCGTCGTAGATGTAAATAGGCACTATTTTGCCCATATCACAAGCCGCATTGAGGGCGGGATTGTCTTTTACGCGTAGATCCTGTCTGAACCACATAATGCTAGTAGGAACGGTCACATTTTTTCCTTAATCACTGCACTTAATTTGATTAACTTTCGTAGATTACATAGTACGAACTATTTCAAATTCTGGATCCGATAAAAAATCTAAAAAGCGTGACAAATTAGTATGATAAATAAGCAAATAGAAAGTGAGCGCACAGAAAATGTTCGCAGGGGGGTATTTTGGTTCCGACACGACCTAAGACTTCATGACCAACCTGCTATATTACGGCTTTGTGAGGAAGTAACAGAGGTAACCTTTACCTATATTTTAGATGAGAAAAATTTTGAACCGAACGCGTTCGGCTTATGTCCACTTGGCGAGCACAGGCATAAATTTCTTTTAGAAACGTTAAGCGATTTGAGTCATTCCCTTGGTAAGCTTGGGCACAAGTTATTAGTGCTTAAAGGTAAAACAGCAGATTGTTTAGTGAACCTCTTGCAAACCGGTGGATACACGCATTTGGGCGTTAGCCAGCATTGTGGCTTTAACGAGACGGCCCACCTCAATACTGTCAAACGTTTCTTTAATACCTTAAATGTAATAGAAACACCTACCTACGGCCTTTTCGATGTTGACGCATTTCCTTTCAGTATTGAAGACATGCCAGATGTTTTTAGTCCATTTCGAAGGAAAGTGGAAAAGCACTGTGAACCTTTACCAGTGAGTCAAGCGATACGCAAACTGCCGAAACCTTTCGAGCCCAAGGTGGAGCAGCAATATTGCAATGAAAACTGCATAGAATTACCGCCACCTTCAAACCATGGTTTTGTTGGCGGCGAGACTGCAGCACTTTCTCATCTCAATACCTATCTGTTTGAGTGGCATGCGGCCGCTACCTATAAAGAGACTCGAAACGCACTAGACACGTGGGAACATAGCACCAAGCTTTCACCTTGGTTAGCAAATGGCTCCTTGTCTGCTCGCGAAGTAATTAGACAAGTTCAACAATTCGAACAAACCATTGAGAAAAATGATTCAACGTATTGGATATATTTCGAACTCCTCTGGCGAGAGTTTTTCCATTGGTTACAGTGTAAATATGGCGCCAAATGGTTCCGCTTTGGTGGTATACAAGGTAAATCACCGCAAACACAACATGATCCAGAGACCTTTAGTCGCTGGTGTGAAGGTAAAACGGGGTACCCCATTGTAGACGCCTGTATGAGGCAGCTTTCACAGACTGGCTATATGTCTAATCGAGGGCGTCAGCTAGTGGCAAGCTGTTTTGTTCATGAACTCCGTCAAGACTGGCGATATGGCGCAGCTTGGTTTGAACAGCAGCTTGTAGACTATGATGTAGGCAGTAATTGGGGCAACTGGTTGTACCTTGCAGGTGTTGGCAGTGACCCTCGTGGACATAGACAATTCAATTTGCAAAAACAGACGGACACCTACGATCCGCAGGGCGAATTCCGAAAGAAGTGGCTGTAGTCGGTACGGATATGTCGTCCTCCAACATCAAGCCGCCTTTAACGGTAGTGTGGCTAAAACGCGACTTGCGTTTACGTGACCATGAGCCGCTTTTTCGAGCGGCAATGGCCAGTGAGAAAGTATTGTTACTCTTTTGCTGGGAGCCATCACTTATTAAAGATCCCCATATGAGCGAGCGTCATTGGCGCTTTATCGAGCAAAGTCTTGATGATATTAATCAACAATTACCAGAGGGTATTTCGGTTCTCTCACTTCATTCAGAAGCGGTAGACGCATTTGAGTATATTTCGCAATTTTACGCCATTTCTGCGGTTAGGAGTTACCAAGAAGTGGGACTTTCGGTTACGCATAACCGAGATAAGAAGGTTTCTAAGCACCTGAGCGAAAAAGAAATTCCCTTTATTGAGGCGAGCTACGGTGGCGTAATGCGAGGGTTGCCACACCGCTCACAATGGCAG
The DNA here is from genome assembly GCF_009811415.1 of Alteromonas sp. KUL106. Taxonomy (GTDB): domain Bacteria; phylum Pseudomonadota; class Gammaproteobacteria; order Enterobacterales; family Alteromonadaceae; genus Alteromonas. Next base: position 10,001 of record NZ_BLIG01000024.1, read on the forward strand.
TCAAATTGGGAACGCCATTTCTCTGAGAAAACCTTTGATTTCGATATAAATAACGTCGATTGGATAGATTGGCGTGCAAACTCTAATTTAAATGTCGCTGAGAAATCGCTGACTGATTTATTAGAATCATACAAATCTAATGAATGCTGTCATAGCCAACAACGTCCAATTCCTTGCTATATTGTGCCCGATAATAGCAATCTCATTTATCGTCAAATGCAGCCTGGTGGAGAACGTCGGGCATGGCAAGTATTGAAAGATTTTTTCCATAGTCGCGGCAAATTTTATCATCTACATATTTCTAAGCCTGAAAATGCCAGGCGAGCGTGCACGAGATTGAGCCCCTATTTAGCATGGGGCAATATTTCTATTAAACAGGTTTATCAGACCGTACAGCTAGAAAAGCAAAAAAAGAAGTCGCTTTCGGAAAGTGAGAGAAGTCGATGGGGCCGTGCCCTCTCTGCTTTGACATCTCGGCTACATTGGCATTGTCACTTTATTCAAAAGTTCGAGAGCGAGCACAGTATTGAATGGCGCGCAATGAACAGCGCATACGACAACTTTCCCTATATTGATGGTCCAGAAGCTGAACGTCGGTTTTATTTATGGAGTATAGGAAAAACAGGCTACCCTCTTGTCGATGCATGTATGCGTGCATTAAAACAAACTGGGTATCTTAACTTTCGAATGCGCGCCATGGTTACTAGCTTTTTGTGTCACCATTTAAATGTACACTGGCTAAAAGCGGCGCATTATTTGGCAACACAGTTTTTAGATTTTGAACCCGGTATTCACTATCCGCAAATTCAAATGCAAGCAAGCGTAACAGGTATACATACGGTTCGTTTATACAACCCTGTAACCCAGTCAAAAAAACTTGATCCTGACGGCGTGTTTATAAAAAGGTGGATACCAGAGCTCTCAGCGTTACCAGATGAGACCGTTCATGCACCTTACTCACTTCCGCCGCTTGAGGCCTTAATGTTGGACTTTGAGCTAGAACGGGACTACGTAGCGCCCATTATTGATATTACAGAGCACAACCGGTCTACGGCAAAGCGTTTATGGGATTATCGAGAACGGGATGATGTACTCAAAGAAGCGAAGCGCATCATACAACGTCACACTTTGAGCAATAGTCCAAGCCGAACGTGGTTAAAGGCTAAAGCGAAGAAACATGCCTAGCGGTTGTTTTTTCTAAGCCACTCGTTGAGTAGTTTAATTTGACCACACTTATATGCCGCGTACATCAATCGCATGGCATTCGACATAGCTTCGCTGTCTGTCCAGCCGGTCTTGTCACGAATCTCGTCGTAGCATGCCTTCGCTTCCGGGCTAACGTAACCTCTAACCAGCTTTTTACCCGCTTCTTTTTGCCTTTCTCTAAACCGGCGCTGTTTATCAGCATTTGCTTTTGCTCTATCTGTTGAACTACTTTTACTGAGTTTTTTTGTTTTTTGTTCTGTCATAGTTTTCACACGAAGTTGCGTTATAGTAGATCTTAGGATAATGACTGTATAAATATCACTCGTTCAGAGCGGTATTTGTCCGAGTTAGATGACCATGGTCATAGTAACATGCGTTTTTCTTTAGAAAAATGACTGTTCAGAGTTGTTTAGCTTACAAGTGTTCGCTAAATTAACGGCAGCACTTTAATAACAACAACGAGTTGGGAATGTCAGAGAAGAAAAATAGTTTTAATAGAGAAGATTTACTTGCGTGTAGTCGCGGTGAAATGTTTGGTCCAGGGAACAGCCAACTCCCCGCGCCCAATATGCTTATGATGGATCGCGTCGTTTCAATTACCGAAGATGGTGGTGAACACGGAAAAGGTGAAATTATCGCTGAGTTAGATATAACACCTGATCTGTGGTTCTTTGATTGCCACTTTCCCGGTGACCCTGTAATGCCAGGCTGTCTTGGTCTTGACGCCATGTGGCAATTGGTTGGTTTCTTCCTCGGCTGGAGCGGAGGCCCAGGCAAAGGTCGTGCACTAGGTGTTGGTGAAGTAAAATTTACGGGCCAAATTTTACCCACAGCAAAAAAAGTGACGTATAAAATCACCATGAAGCGGGTTATCAAGCGTAAACTCTTTATGGGTATGGCAGATGGCTCAGTAGAGGTCGATGGCCGTGAGATTTATGTCGCGAAAGACTTAAAAGTTGGACTTTTCCAAGACACGTCTAACTTTTAACATCTTCCCATGTAACGACATATACGTGAGTTTGTCAGATACAAAAAAGCCCCACTAGTGGGGCTTTCCTTTTTGCATAATCAGTTCATAAAAGAGAAGTGTTATTTAACACTTAGACCCAAGTGTCTATCTTCTACTGCCTCACGCCATCCACCTAACCATTGCGAACGAGCATCGTTTTGCTGAAATGGACATAGTTCCTTCGAGCGACCGCTAATACCAGCTTGATAGCCTTTTGCATGTGCGCGTGTCAGTTTATCTCTTTTTTGTCTTTTCATTGATTAGCCTCTTTTGTTTGTTGAATGTACAACAAATCATTTTCTCGAGCGCTCTACATCATTTCGGTTGATAGTGCCGGAAAAGTTATTGCGTACACTACTTTGATAGTGCAATTATCAAAATGGTTCAAGAAAAATAAAAAATTAAAGGGCTTGACATTATTTAAATAAATGAAGTTTCGATGAAATTTATGTTACATTTTTTATGCATAAATATGTCACTTTTTACAATATTCAGATATAAAAAAAGCCACAAGAATGTGACTTTTTTGTCTATCCAAATATTAAGCAACTATTTCACTATTTTTAGACGCCTGCGTATAAATGCTGTGGTAAGCAGACCGAAAAGCGCTAACCATCCCGTAGAGGCACCACTGCGCTCAAAGGGTTGCTCATCTTCCGGTATCTCACACTCGTCAATGGAACCATTGGCAATCGGTGATAACTTAACTGCCACAATGGTATCGACTTCATCAGTCTCGCCGTCTGAATTAATCACATCGTTGCCAGTAACATACTTGCTCGTCGCTTTAATACGTGCGTTGGCAATGATCTCATTGTCATCGTTAATATCAACGGCTTCAAGTAGTTCATAACTGTTGTCACAAGATACGAGATCATTCAGGTCAATGAACTCTTCTGTATCGATGTTATACATAAAAGCAGCAGTTTCCCGCAGCGTGTCGCTTGTCACGTCAACATCAGCTTTACCAACTACGATATTGTTGTTGTTGATTGCGTTAGCCGTTACGCCTGCACTGAGGAAGAAACCTGATGGGTAACGCTGCTCTTGGGTGTCTAGGTTGTAGACAAAAAGGCGTGAGCGAGCAATACCACTCTGTGAACGAAGTACTGCACCAGTTACCCAGTTTTCATCGTTAATCGCAATGGCCTGGCTGAGCAGGTTTTCATCTCGTGGAAGAAGCTCAATAGTTTCTCCATCTCTAAAAACGGTTGCAACACGTTCACTCTCAGCCAATCCAGACTGATTAGGGCGAGTAATTGTAACTCTGTCACCTGTTAACCCTTCGCCCACAGCGATGCCCTGACTGTTGATGTCGTAAGCATAGGTAAAATAGTGACGTTCATCATCTTCGCTGGGGTCAAAAAGTAATGGATAGGTTTCTGTGCTAACAACGTCACCATTAACATCGATTTGCCAGATAGTGGCATTCACTTCTGATCGTAAAACAAAACCGGGTAGATAGTTCGTCGAGGTATTGATGAAATAATTCGAAATTCGAGGAACTGCGAAATCACCATTGTAGACGGTAAACAAACAGCGCCCTTCTGACTGGTCGCCTCGAAGTTCATCATCTAAACAAGTTTCTACAGCCTGGTTAACGTCATCACGAAAGCTCACTGTACTGAACCCTGCAACCTGAAGGTTTGCATTAATAGCGCGGGCTGATGAAAAGCCGCCAACGGTGGTATCAACCGCAGGAAGTACTTTTGTGACACCTGACGCCTGCACGAACCCCTGTTGCGCCGACTCACTATACGTGTAGTTAATCGTATCGCCACTGTTGTTTTCGTATGGGTCCAATACGACTAACCCAGTAGAATCACCAACAATAAAATTACCATTTAAACTGTCTCGGCCATTAACTTCTACCGATTGCGTATAGTCATCGAACTTATCGGTAATCTCATCTAAACCAGGAACAAGTGAGGCATCCTGAGTATCAGTAACATAGGTTCTGAAGTTCGCAAGCTTCTGGCCTTGTAACGCTGTACTATTTTGCAGAAGGTAATTTACAATCGTTGTGTAATCAACGTCAGTAAAAACACCTTGTCGAGCGTTTTCTTCTTCCTCTAATACTTCAGCGAACTGGGTAAAAAAAGTAGTATCTTCTGCAAGCTGCTCAACATCAATAGAAGGGTTATATTCAAACTGTACAACTGACAACATTTTACCTGCGTCATCGATTGAACGAGCGAAATTGTTTCTACCGGTATCCTGTAAAGGAAGAGGCGTTACGGAATAGGTCGCGGCGAGTGCCGAAACACTTCCTGTTGCCAACAGAACGGCGGCGGCAAGCTGAGTTCGTTTCATTTAAAATCCTATTTACTGCTGATTATCTTCCAGCATACTTTCTAGTTCATCCCAGCGCGCATATTTCTGGGAAAGTAATTCTTCTTTGTCCGCTAATTCGGCTAACGCCTTGGCGGTGATATTGCTGTCTTGTTTGAAAAAATCTGGGTCGTTGACCTTTTCTTGCATGGCTTCGAGCTCTTCTTCTAACGTTTCTAATTCTTTAGGCAGAGACTCAAGCTCGCGCTGGTCTTTGTATGATAGCTTTTTCGTCTTACGGGGAGAAGACTTAGCACTAGGACTGCCCGAATCTGAATTAGTTTCATTCTTTATTTTGGCTTTTTCTTCTTTTTCAATTTGCTGACGTTTATTGTCTTGGTCTTTATACCAGTTTTCAACGTCAGTGAAACCCCCAATAAATTCTCGAAGCAGGCCTTGTCCTTCAAAAACCACACTACTATTTGCCACGTTATCAACAAATTCCCTATCATGGCTGACTAGAAGTACTGTACCCGCGTATTCATTAAGCAGCGTTTCCAGCATTTCTAAGGTTTCAACGTCGAGGTCATTGGTTGGTTCATCGAGCACTAGAACGTTACTCGGCTTGAGCATCAGTTTAGCCAGCATTAAACGGTTCTTTTCACCGCCAGATAAAGACTTAACTGGCGCATTAACGCGTTCTGGTGTGAAAAGATAATCTTGTAGATAGCTAATCACATGTCGCGGGTGGCCATTTACCATGAGGTCACGTTTTCCGTCTCCCACGGCGTCAATAACAGTCTGCTCTAAATCAAGGCCATGACGGTGCTGGTCGAAGTAGGCTACCTCTAAATTGGTTCCTTGCTTACAGTGGCCAGCATCGGGTTTAAGTTCGCCCAACAATAGCTTGATCAGCGTACTTTTACCGCTTCCATTAGGTCCGATAAGCGCTAGTTTATCGCCCCTCAACACGTTTAAATTCAAGCCTTTAACAATTGGCTTACCTTCAATGCTATAGCTTAAGTCTTTTACCTCAAAAACCATCTTGCCTGAACGGGCACCCTGGTGCTGGTTAACTACAGCGTTACCTTGAACGGCACGTCTCGCTTTTCGTTCTTCACGTAGTTTCTTAAGTGCGCGTACTCGACCTTCATTACGTGTGCGGCGCGCTTTGATACCTTGACGAATCCACACTTCTTCCTGAGCCAGTTTTTTATCAAACTCAGCATTTTGCGATGCTTCAACCTCTAAATCTTGTTGTTTTTTCTCTAAGTAAGTTTCGTAATTACCGGGATAGCTGGTTACTGAGCCTCGATCGAGATCAATGATTCTCGTTGCCATCGCTCGTATAAAGGCTCGGTCGTGGCTCACGAAGACGATCGCACCTTGATAGTTACTTAAGCTTGCTTCAAGCCAGCGTATCATTTCTATATCAAGGTGGTTAGTCGGCTCGTCCAGGAGTAACAAATCTGGTTGACGAACTAACGCCCGGGCGAGCGCAGCCTTCCTACGCCAACCACCAGATAACGTGGAAAGCGAAATATCTGGATCCAGTTTGAGCATGGTAAGTGTTTGTTCTATTTGCTGTTCAAACTGCCAGGCGTCTCTGGCTTCAAGTTGTTCTTGTAAACGCTGTAGCTTATTGAGATTTGCTTCGCTGGGGTTTTCTCCCACGATACGGGTTTGATGGAAGTAATCTTTAAGCGTTTCTCCCACATCCGAGAGCCCTTCTGCAACATAGTCAAAAAGCGTTACGTCTGTGGTTTGCGGTGGATCCTGCTCTAAGCGTGCAATTACCGTGTTATTTTCAATAATTCGCTGACCGTCGTCGGCGATAATATCGCCAGATATGACTTTCATCAGCGTAGACTTACCACTTCCATTTCGGCCGACAAGACACACTCGTTCTTTAGGCTGAACAACAAGCTCGACGCCGTCTAAAAGGGGCGGATTTCCGTAAATAACAGTGATGTTTTTTAACTGCAAAATGCTCACTGAAGAAACTCCTCTAGATCAGCTGTACTGAAAGGCCAGCCGATTTCTTGATTATTGTCGTCTCGCTTTAGAACTGGAATACGAGCGCCATATAAATGATAAAGCGCTGTGCTTTCGCGAATATTAACCTTTTCTATTGTTAACGATGCATACATAGATGTGCGAGCAATCTCCATATCGGCTAAATCACATAAACTACATTCGGGGCCTGTATAAAAATAGATTTTCATGCACTCAGTACCCAGCATTGATGGATCTTTCCTTTCCGGGAAAAATCTTCAGGTATCGTTTCACGTGTAATATTTTCTATCGATAGCCCAAGTTCACCGATTGCTTGCTCATCGAGCTTAAAGCCACGCTTGTTGTTGGAAAAAATAATTGTACCCTGCTCTTTTAAGCAAGCTTTCGCATCGGTAAGCATTTTTATGTGGTCGCGCTGAACGTCCCACGTGCTTTGCATGCGTTTTGAATTTGAAAATGACGGTGGATCGATAAAAATTAAGTCGTATTTGCCTTTATGGGTATTGAGCCACGTTGTACAGTCAGCCTGAATAAACGCATGAGGGCCCGTAAGCTTGTTGAGTGCCACGTTTTTCTTTGCCCATTCCAGATAGGTATTCGACATATCTACCGTTGTGACTGATTTTGCGCCGCCCATGGCAGCAAAAACAGACACACTGCCCGTGTAAGAGAAAAGGTTTAGCACATCTTTTCCGTGTGATAACGCCTTCACCTTTTGACGGGTATTACGATGATCTAAGAAAAGTCCGGTATCTAAATAATCTGTCAGATTTACCAAAAAGCGAGCGCCGTTTTCGAACACTTCCATCATTTCGCCAGACTGATTTATTTTCTCGTATTGCTTTGTGCCTTTTTGCTGGGCGCGCACTTTTAAGGCAATTTGTTTAGGTGAAACACCTGTTATTGCAGGTAAATGAAGCAATACTTCTTGTAGACGTTTTCGCGATTTATCTTCCGATACCGTTTTCGGCGGAGCATACTCTTGTACTACGAGCCAATCACCGTATCTATCTATTGCAACGTTATAATCAGGCAGATCCGCATCGTAAATACGATAACAGTTGGTATTAGCGTTTTTGATCCAGCCTTTCATACGCTTAAGGTTTTTCTTAAGCCGGTTGGCAAACTCGTGATTGCCAGCATCTTCACTAAACTGAACCGTGTTCTCGTCATTCAACACATAGTTTGCGAGGCGGCATTCCAACTTACCATTGTTCATGGCGTAGTCTTTTGTTGCGCGAAGTTTTAATACGCGCAGCAGGTCGCGATTACTACTTAGCAGGGAAACATGCCAGCCTTTCCACGCCTCTTTGAAGCGCTTGCCCCAATCGCTAAACAACGGAATAAGCGACGTAAGTTCGCCTAAGCGTTCGCCATAGGGAGGATTTGATACCACGTAACCAGGCGTGGCTACGGGAGGAGACGATTTCGTTGCGTCTTGCTGTGAAAAAGAGATGTCGTTAAACACGCCTGCAAAATCTGCGTTAGCCTTTGCAATGGCCACCATCTTACGGCTGTAATCGCCAGCGTAAATGCCACCACAGCTTGCCTTTTGAACAGAAATAGCGTGGTCAACCAGGTTCTCCCATAACTTTTCTTCATGGCCAAGCCATTGAGTAAAACCCCAATAGACACGCTTAATACCAGGCGCTATGTTTCGCGCAATGTAGGCGGCTTCAATAGCGATAGTGCCCGAACCACACATTAAGTCTACCAGTGGTGCTTCGGTATTTTCTGTCCAGCCGCTGCGCATTAACATTGCACTAGCAATGTGTTCTTTAAGCGGCGCATCACCCGTTTCTTGTCTGTATGCGCGCTGGTGCAAACTCGCTCCAGCCAAGTCAATACCTATGATCACATTATCGCGGTGTAGCCTTGCATACACAGAGATATCTGGATTTTTACGTTCTACTGAAGGGCGCGCTAATCCTTGCTCAACAAAAGAATCGACAATCGCGTCTTTAACACGCACCGCACCAAATTGCGTATTTTTAATCGCAAAGTTGGTTCCAATAAACTGTACAGATAATGTATGACGTGAATCCATTTGCATCTGCCAATCGATACCCATAGCAGTATCGTAAAGCGCATCAGCATCACCGGCTTTACCAGACGCGAGCACCCAGACAACGCGATTAGCTAATCGCGACCACAAGCAAAGCTTATATGCGTCTTCCTTTGAGCCTTCGAACTGAATAGTGCCTGGCCCCTGTTTAATTTGCGCTTCAGGGCAGAGGTTCAGCACTTCTTGTTTTAATAGTTCGTCAAGACCGCGACTGGTCGTAACCAGAATAGTATTCATTCATTTACCTGTGTTTGGTGTGCATGCGTTTATATAAAACCATGCACACGAGAGATTGTTTTCGGATGTATTATAACGCGTTTACAATGCGTTTAACGAGTGGCGGGCCTTGATAAATAAAAGCCGAATAGACTTGGACGAGAGATGCACCCGCATTGAGTCTGTCTTTTGCGGCTTGTGGCGAATCTATCCCTCCCACTCCGATTATCGGAATAGCACGATCAAGTGCTTTGCTTAGCTTGCGCGTGACATCTAGGCTCATTTCTGTCATGACAGAGCCGCTCAAGCCCCCCATTTCATCTGCGTGCTTGAGCCCCGCGACTGCATCACGGGATAGCGTAGTATTTGTGGCGATTACACCGTCCATCTTACTGTTGATAAGAGATGCAGCAATGCTGTCTATTTCAACATCGCTTAAATCTGGCGCAATCTTTATGAACAGCGGAACATATTTGCCATGGGTTTGCGTCAAAGTTTCCTGCGCCGCTTTTAGGCCAGCTAACAGCTTATCGAGTGCTTCGCCATACTGAAGATTTCTTAGACCTGGGGTATTGGGTGACGAAATATTGATCGTCACATAGCTAGCATAAGGATAAACCTTGTTGAGGCATATTAGGTAATCTTCGAGCGCATTTGCCTCTTCGGTATCTTTATTTTTGCCGATGTTAATCCCAATTGGCCCTTTGAATTGTGACTTTTTCACTTGTTCAATGAGATGATCAACGCCTTTGTTATTAAAACCCATGCGGTTAATAATGGCATGTTTTTCAGGGATCCTGAATAAGCGAGGCTTCGGATTGCCTGGTTGTGGGCGCGGAGTAACGGTACCAATTTCAACAAAACCGAACCCCATACTAGCAAAGGCATCAATGCAATCGCCGTTTTTATCCAGTCCAGCGGCGAGTCCTACGGGATTATCAAATGTCATTCCAGCAACGGTGACGGGCTTTTTGATTGTGGGTGTGCTGTACATCCATTTCAGCGGTGTGTGTTGTGTCTTGTTTAACCAGTTAATGGTGAAATCGTGACTTTTTTCAGGTTCGCACTGAAGTAAGAGTTTTTGCACTAAAGATTGCATGTTTGTGTTAACACTCGCTCATTAAGGGCTAGGATTATTGTTTGTGTTTGCGGCACCGAAATTCAGTACTTTTATATAAACACAGCTGCGAGAGTTGGCAGCATTGAACACCCAGCCAATAAAAAGCCCTGATTAACAGGGCTTACATCATTAAGGTACGGGTATTCTAATGGTTAGACTTCACGCTTAAAAGCATCAATTCACGTAAAGCGACAGAAAATTTCGCAAATTCGTGTGTTGTACTGGTCTTAAACTCAGACATCATGTGATACCAGCGTTTAAGCAGAACTTGATTGCTTTCAATCCACTCGTCTAGAATTTGGTCAGCATCGCTTAAGTCTTTCCGTGAAGCCAGCAAATTAGCGGCAATGGAACGCTGCTGCCAGTCAAGCTCTTCTCGGTAAGATGCACGTGCAAGTGCCTGCCAGTGGTTGCTTACCGCCTGATTGTTTATTTGGTCCAGGAACCAATGAAGCTCTAAACGGTAACCTAACTGATAGTATAGCTTTGCGACCACGTCGGTATCATGCTTGTCAGCTTCCACTATTTGCGCAAGATCGAAGCTTGAGAACATGTTTGAGAAACTAGCCACTTGATAAGCGATATCCTCCGGCACACCCTTGTCGATATATTTTTGCGTCGCGGCTTCAAGCTGCGCATATTCGCTTTTAACAAGATATTGCTGTAAGTTTTTCGACAAAGTATCAAAAGTACCGCGGTAGCTTGCAATGGCCTCTTCAATTGTTTGCGCTTTGTTGCCATGGCGTATATACCAGCGTGCGGCACGGCGCATAATTCTGCGCGCTTCATCCAGCATCTTCAACTGTAGTTGAGCAGGAATAACGTTATCGAGTTCTTCAATACGTGCCCAGAGGGTTTTCATGTTGAATATGCCGTGGACAATAGCGTAAGCATCTGCAATCTCGCTCACACTTGCGCCGGTTTCTTCTTGCATCCTGAAAACAAAATTAAGGCCCATATCGTTAACCATATTGTTTGTTAACTTAGTGGCTATAATTTCGCTTCGCAGGGGATGCTGCTGCATATGCGTAGCAAACTTTTCGCGAAGAATTGATGGGAACGCTTCAACCAATAGCTTACCGTGATAAGGGTTATCAGTGATTTCAGGAATGTTAAGCGCGTCTTTTAGCACCATTTTACCGTAGGCTATCAGCACGCTCAATTCAGGGCGTGTTAACCCTTGATCAGTTGCTACGCGGTCTGAAATCTCATCATCAGTTGGGATGAATTCCAACTCACGATTTAGCTGCCCCTCACGCTCTAGACCGTGAATAAAGCGTAGTTGCTCTTTAAGCTGTTTAACCCCTGCAAGCTCAGTGATGGAAATGGATTGAGTTTGACGATAACAATCCTCTATCACAATACGACTCACGTCATCCGTCATATCGTAAAGAAGTTTATTGCGCTGTTTGAGGGTTAATTCACCGTCGTTCACGAGGCTATTAAGCAAGATTTTGATATTCACTTCATTATCTGAACAGTCAACACCGCCTACATTATCGATAAAGTCAGTGTTAACGCGGCCGCCGTTAGACGCATATTCTATACGTCCTAATTGCGTTAAGCCTAAGTTACCGCCCTCGCCCACAATTTTCGCCTGGACATCGCGCCCATTTACACGCAAGTCATCGTTAGCGCGGTCGCCCACATCGGAATGAGATTCTTTCTTGCTCTTAATATACGTACCAATGCCGCCGTTCCACAGAAGGTCCACAGGCATCTTTAAGATATTATGAATAAGCTCGTTAGGCGTCATGGTAAGTTGACGCGTACCTAACCACTTTTTCATTTCAGGCGTAAGCTTAATCGACTTGGATGCGCGGCTAAATACGCCACCTCCTTTCGAAATCAGCTTACTGTCATAATCTTCCCAACTCAGGCTTGGGTTTTCAAACAGACGCTGACGCTCTTTATAACTGGCTGCCGCATCAGGACTTGGATCAAAGAAAATATGCAGATGGTTAAATGCTGCAATAAGGCGCGTATGTTTTGAAAGCAGCATCCCGTTTCCAAATACGTCACCCGCCATATCACCCACACCGACGCACGTGAAGTCCGTAGTTTGACAGTCTATACCGATTTCACGGAAATGGCGTTTAACCGATTCCCATCCACCGCGTGCAGTAATTCCCATTTTTTTATGGTCGTATCCGATACTTCCGCCAGAAGCAAACGCATCGCCAAGCCAGAAACCAAACTCCTCAGCAATGCCGTTGGCAATATCAGAGAAAGTTGCGGTACCTTTGTCAGCAGCCACAACGAGATACGGGTCGTCATCATCAAGGCGGACGACATCCCTTGGCGGAACAATTTCGCCGTTAATAATATTGTCGGTAATATCAAGTAAACTGGTAATAAAAATGCGATAACACGCTTGGCCTTCCGCTTGAACAGCCGCGCGCCCTTCACCTACAGGCAAGTTTTTACAAACGAAACCGCCTTTTGCACCCACAGGAACAATCACGGTATTCTTAACTTGCTGCGCCTTAACCAACCCCAGTACTTCTGTTCTAAAATCTTCCTGACGGTCTGACCAACGCAACCCACCACGAGCAACTTTACCGCCTCGCAAATGCACACCTTCTACACGAGGACTATAGACGAAAATTTCGAACTTGGGCAGCGGAAGCGGCATCTCAGGAATAAGTTCTGGCAACATTTTAAACGATACGTAAGATTTTTCGTTACCGGCTTCATCTGGCTGATAGAAGTTTGTACGTAACGTAGCTGACATCATATCTAGATAACGACGAATAATGCGGTCATCATCCAAATTACTCACATTATCCAACTGCACTTTAATATCTTCTAAAAGCGCTTCTTCTTTCTTGACGTTGCGTTTCTTTTTGGGATTAAAACGTAGGTCAAAGAAATCAACTAATAAACGGGCTATGTCGGGATAGTTCGACAATGTATTAGCAATATAATCGCGGCTGAAGGAACTGCCTGTTTGACGCATGTATTTAGCGTAGGCGCGCAAAATTGTCACCTTTCGCCCGGTCATGTTTGCGCCGAGAATTAAGCGGTTAAATGCATCGTCTTCTAACGTCTTGGTCCATACTTTCGCAAACGCGTCTTGGAACAACAGCTGCGCATTCTCCATATCAAAATGCTGACCACTTTTGTGCAGCATGGTGAAGTCCATCACCCAATTGCGCTCACCCTCTGAACAAGTCACTTTGTAGGGACTTTCATCAATTACGCGTAACCCAAAATTCTCCAGCATAGGCAGAACGTCAGATAAGTGAATAGGCTCTGCACGATGAAAAAGCTTAAGCTTAACGACTTGGCTATCAGCGTCCTCTTCTTGTGGACGGTAAAAGAGCATATCAAGCGTATGGCTATCGTTTAACATTTCGAGTTTGCCAATATCGACAAGCGCCGCTGATGGAAGATTGTGTTCCATATAGCTTCGAGAGAATGCATTATTATATTTACGCTCAAGCGCTTTGCCAGATGCCTCTCCGTGAGCTGCAGAAATTGCAGAAGCTAATCTATCATTCCACGTTTTGGTCAACTCAATTATATTTTGCTCTATTTCCTTCACATCGAATTCCGCATTGTTATCGTTGACTCGTGCAATGTAGTGCGTGCGGGCATACACAGACTCTGAGAAAAACGTGGTGAATTCCACTTCTTCAGTCGCTCCTAACGATGCTTTCAGAAGCGCTTGGGTCTCTTTTCTTAGCTGAGTGTTGTAGCGCTCTCTTGGTACAAATACCATGCATGAGAAAAAACGTCCGAAGATATCTTTACGAATAAACAAACGAGAGATACCTCTCTCTTGCATCTGAAAGATGCCCATGACAATTTGCGCTAACTCTTCAGCCGGTGTTTGAAGTAACTCATCACGGGGGTACGTTTCTATAATATTCGCAAACGCTTTGTAAGCATGAGTGCCTGGCTCAAAGCCAGAGAGTTCACAAATGCGCTTTATCTTTTCTCGAAGTATTGGCAGTTGCGTCACGCTATTGTTGTAGAACGATGCCGAGTACAAGCCCAGGAAGCGATGTTCGCCCACTACCTGACCGTCTTTATTGAATACCTTAACGCCAACATAATCCATAAAGGCCGGGCGATGGACTCGTGCCCGAGAATTTGTTTTCGTTAAAATCAATGGATTCTTACTCAAAGCCTCTGCTCTTGCAGATGCCGGTAAACGAGACAATAGGCGTTCACGGTCATTAATTGAATTTTTTAATAACCCGAGACTTGTTTCATTTTTAGGTATCCATCTATGATCGCCTTCAATCGCTTTTACATCGTAATAGCGATAGCCCATCATGGTGAAGTTGTGGTCGCTTAGCCACTCCAGATACGCTTTCGTTTGATTTTTCGCTTCCGCTGATACTGGCCAATTGAATTTCGCGTAATTATCAATGACGTCTCTCAGGGTATTAGTCATACCTTGCCAGTCTTGTACCGCTAGCGACACTTCATCAACCACAGAATGAAGTTCTTTTGTTAGCGCTTCAATATCTTTTTTTGATGTTTGGGTATCAATCTCAATAAAAATTACCGTTTCTTTCTTGGCACCTTCAATCGATTTGCCAGGCTCTACAAACGCCTCTACTTTGTTCGTATCGTCTCGCTTAATACCAATGGGGCTGTGTAGAAATAAGTGTGCAGTAATGTTCAACTTGTTCAACAACATGCGTACAGAGTCAACTAAAAACGGCATGTCAGATACTATTATCTCGACGATAGTGTGGCTTGAATGCCACCCATGCTTTGCTATTTCTGGGTTGAATACGCGTATATATGGAGCGCTGTTGTCAAATTTTGCAAGACCGTTCCACAAGCTGAGTGTTGCACCATAAAGGTCGCTGTCGTTGCGATTTTCTAAATCATCGCTTGAAATATTTTTATACAACAGACGTCCGAATTGCTGCACAAGAGACTTCTGCTTGGTATCTACCTTTTTATCAATAAGTGCAAATACGTTATCTAGCAGTACTGAGTGTCGCTGTGAGGTGACTGTCATTTGTTAACCTTTTTGAATGTCATAATACCAATCTGATTTGGTATAAGTGCCGAGTACCTAACTATTTTCTCTAATAAATGGCGCTAATGAAAGCCCATTTTTAACCTTATATTAACAGCATAGATAACTATGCAGAAAACACCCAAAAAAAAGGGCCAAAAGGCCCTTTTTTATGCTTAGCTATGCAAAAATATTTTATGCATTAGGGTCGTTTCTGTTCCACCACAAGAATCTCGCTAGCGCCGGTAGTACGATTATTGCGCCAAGCATGTTCACGACGAACATGAAAGTAAGCAATATCCCCATGTCCATTTGGAATTTAAGCGAAGAAAACACCCATGTGCTCACGCCAATTGCTAGCGTGATACCCGTAAACAGAACCGCACTTCCTCGCTCTTTCAAGGCAGCGAAATAGGCTTCCTGAACGGTTGCGCCTTTCTTCAACATTAAGCTCTTGGTAGAGAGGATATAAATACCATAGTCCACACCAATACCCACGCCGAGTGCGATAACTGGCAAGGTAGAAACGGTGAGGCCAATTTGAAGGTATGTCATTAGCGCTTGCGCGAGCACAGACACCACGTAAAGCGGTATCACCACTACCAGAGTTGCGCGCAGGGAACGGAAACTAATAAGACATAACGCAATCACAGCGCCAAAGACATAAAGCATCATTGGGTCTTGCGCAGCACTTACCGCCTCGTTAGTCGCGGCCATCACGCCAACGGGCCCTGAAGCCAGGCTGAACTTCATATCGTCGGTTTGATATTCATCGCGATATGCCTTAACCGCATCAACCACGCGAGAAATTGTTTCCGCTTTGTGGTCTTCCATAAACAGGATAATTGGCATAACAGAGCAATCGCCGTTAAGTAGACCAGATGAAGTAGGTACGCGGGAAATAGCCTGTACTAGCGTTTGCTGATTACGCGGAAGCACCTGCCACTTGACGTTACCTTCGTTATAGCCCGCGTTAACAATTTTTGCGACAGAGGCTAACGATACGGCAGACTGCACGCCCTCGACGTTCTCCATTTTCCACTGGAAATCGTCCATGGCTTTCATGACACTGTGTGACGTACAAGCTTCAGGCGTGGTTTCTACCAGAATCGAAATATAGTCTACTGTTACCTCGTACTTATCAGTGATCAAAAACGTATCTTGGTTATAGCGAGACGTTTCATGAAGCGCAGGCGCGCCAGCATGCAGGTCACCGATTTTCATGTTTTGTGCTTGGAAATGACCCAACACAAACAAGATAGCCGTAACGAGTAGAATGACAGCCGCAGGCTTTTTACGCGAGCATGCCGCAATGATTTCCCAAAATTTGGAATTTTCGCTTTCCTTACCTGCAAATTTTTCCACGTATTTCTGGTCGAGTTTCAAGAAACTCATCAGGACAGGAAGCAGCAATAGGTTGGTAAGAATAATAACCGCAACACCCATACTCGCAGTGATCGCCAGTTCACGGATGATACCGATATCGATAACAAGTAGTGTCATGAATCCCACAGTATCCGAAAGCAATGCGATACCGCCGGGCACGAGTAAGCTTCTGAATGCTGCCATCGACGCACGTTTCGCACCAATACCTGTCACAGCTTGCTTTTCAACTGCGTTGATCATCTGCACACCATGGCTTACACCAATAGCAAATACCAGGAATGGAACCAGAATTGACATGGGGTCCATACCAAAACCAATAGAGGTCAAGAGCCCCAGCTGCCAAATAACCGCAATAATTGAACATACGAGCGGCAATAGGGTAAGCATGATACTGCGCGAGAAGAAGTACACCATAACTGCCGTAATTGCGATTGCTATGGCAAAAAACAGTAATACGTCTTTCGCACCGTCGGCCACATCACCAATCATCTTTGCGAAGCCAATAATATGAATAGACGTGTTCTCGTTCTCATACTGACCGCGCAGCTGTTCTTCAAGCTCTGCAGCCAAAGCCAGGGTGTTGAGTGGTTCGCCGGTTTGCGGGTCAATATCAAGCAATTGTGCAGTGACCATCGCACAGCTGTAATCACTGGATACTTGTCTTCCAACAATATTGGCTTTTTCCACGTTTGCAGCAACCAGTTCTAACGCTTCTGGGCTGGCTGAATTAAAGTCAGCAGGTATTACAGGACCGCCAGCAAAGCCACCCTCTACGATTTCGGTAAAACGGGTCGACGGCGAGAAAAGGGATATGACAAGTGAACGGTTCACACCATTTATGAAGAAAAGTTGGTCATGAACATTCTTTAAAGTATCAAAGAAATTTTGATTATAAATATTATCGTTCTTGTCACATACTGAAACCAAAATATTATTGGCGCCACCAAAATCCTGGCGATGCTCAATGTAGGTTTTCATGTATTCATGGTTTAGCGGAATGTTTTTTTCAAAACCTGCATCTAAGCGCATGTGAGAGGCTTGGTAACCTAGAAAGATCGTTGCAATGGCGAAAAGCGCCACCACAATTTTACGGTTCCCAAACACTAATTTTTCAAGAAAATGGGTCATTGTTTTTATACTGCCCTATTTTAAATTCAACGTTTTAATGCCGTTTGCGGTAACAGCGATGCTTACACCGTTAAACTGCGTAGCATTTAGAAGCGCGGCTTTATCTTTTATCTGTGATACGACAATGCCTTCGTCAACTTCGCAATCTGAAGAAGAGGCGTATGGGTCTCGCATACTGGTGGGAAGTGGGCGCTGTGCGCTCACCATCATTCCGTTGTTACCTAACGCGTAAACCTTCGATTCAGAGCCAACAAGTATAGAATTGAGCGTACTGGTTGAACAAGTTTGCACGTACTCCCATTCTCCTTGGTTTCTGTTGACAAAAATATTTCCGCGAAGCCCTACCGCTAACACCGTGTTGTCATCTAAGGGTTTAATGTCGAAAAATGAGCCGGTGTAGTCTACATAATAGCGTTCCCAAGACTCACCCATGTTAGTACTTTTTGCTAACAAGCCGGCTTCACCCGCTAAATAAAGTGTATCGCCGTCAAGTGTGATTCTATTTAGATGAGGTAAGATAGATTCCAACTCTTGCTGATAAAACTCCTCGTTTTCCTTACGGATATCTTCAAGGTACTCTTGGTCCATTGGGTCTAGAAGACTGGCATGTCGTTCTGCAGCCCACGTCTTCCCACCGTCTAATGTACGGTAAAACAGGCCATAGGCACCTGTTGCGATACCCTGCTGTTCGTTAAAGAAAAGAACATCTAAAAATGGGCGTTGAAGATCCGGTTGATAATTTTGGACCTCCCAAGTTACGCCTCTATCTGAAGAATGAAGAATGACAGCGTCGTGACCCACTGCCCAGATGTGTTCGCCCACAACCGTTGTTGCTGTAAGCGTTGATTGAGTTGGCACGGCTTTCTGCTCAAATGCCTTGCCATCTTCTGACACTAATACATGACCGCGTTCACCGACAATAACGACAAATGAATCAGCGTCTATGTCCAAAAGAACCGATTGCTCAACCAATGGTGCCATGAATGCTTCTTCGGCAAGTGCAGCTGTAGAGTAATTAACTGCGAATGTGGCGGCAATGCACGCTGCAATGGTTTTTTTCATAATTAACCATTCCCCCTATTTATAATTGTCTGCATACAAAAACGGTTGGCAATTGCCAACCGTTTGTTGTGTAAGGCGATTAGCGCATACCTTCTCGTCGTAACGCCTGAGGCGTGAATTCCACGTCTTTAGGTCGTACTGAGAAGTCGTACATTTCCTCTTCGTTATCAAGACCAATAGCCAAGTAACGACGAGAGTTTAAATCGTAGTACGCATCAAGTGTTGACCACTGTGTTGGCACTTCGTAGTAGTTCACACCATAAGCTACACCAACACGGTAAAGTTCGCCACGATTATCATACATATCAGCCACTTGAATTTGCCAGCTGTCTTCGTCTATGAAGAATACGCGTTTTTGATAAATATGACGGAAACCTTCTTTAAGTGTGGCTTCAACTACCCAAACACGGTGTTTTTCCCAACGAGTTAGGTCTGGGTTAACATGATTTGGTTTCAAAATATCTGCATAAGACGCATTATCTGAATGTAGCGCATAGTTATTATAAGCCACAAACATTTCTTGCTTACCGACAAGTTTCCAATCATAGCGGTTTGGTGAACCGTTAAACATATCGAAATCATCGGTAGTTCTTAGGCCATCTGCTGCTGTTCCCGGCGTGTCGTACGCAATATTAGGAGCAAGACGAACGCGGCGCTGCCCGGTGTTATAAGTCCATGCTTTTCGTGGCTCTTTAACCTGGTCAACCGTTTCGTGTACAAGCAATGCAGTTCCCGCAAGACGTGCTGGCTGGGTCACTTTTTGCTTGAACATAAACAGAATATTATCTTCTGTTAGCTTCTCTGGCGTTGCGTTTTCTTCTGCATATTTAATGAGTAACTGTTCATCGAAACCGATAACGTTGTAATCACCGCTAGTCGTTACCGCGGCTTGACCGCCATTACGCTGAACCGCTTCGCCTCGATAACGAAGAATGTGATTCCAAATTGCTTCAAGACCATTTTGTGGAATCGGGAATGGGATGCCGATTACAGCACCTTTAATACCATTACCGTCATCTAAAAGCTCGGCTCTTGTTGCGTTTACCTTTGTTGCGTCATAAATAGCCTGCGGGTTTGACGCAGAACGACGTGTTGGATAAACCGGCATGCGGAATGTATCAGGGTAAGCTTCAAAAAGCTTTTTCTGACCTTCTGATAAAAATTCCGCATACTCTTTGTAGTTTTGTGCTGTTATTTCAAAGAGCACTTTATCTTCTGGAAAAGGGTCTTGGTGATGGTCACCAATGGTGTAACCGGCCGGTGCTGACGTTATGCCACCCGTCCACGCTGGGATACTTCCGTCCGCATTGCCTGCCTTTACCGCACCTAGTGGAGTGAGTTCGTTACCCAATTTGTTTGCGTCTGCATCAGACACTTTGGCTATAGCGCTTGCACCAGATAAGGCTAGTGACAATGCTGCAGCAATAATTCCTACTTTTTTAATCATATCTGTACCACTCTCTAGATTGCATATCGGATGTTAAATGAAATGAAGTCGCGGTCTGCCAATGCGTTGGTAGTTCCGATACCACCCCAGAACGCACTGTACGATGCCGTAGCTTCCCATTTACTCAAATAATCGAGTGTAAATGAAAGTGCGGCTGACTTAACATCTTCTGTGAAAAGGAATAATGGATCTGGCGTTGTACCGTCAACATCATGTGAGAACGTACCGCGAACACGAAGATTCATACCTGCGAATATTGAGTTGTAATCAGCAACAGCAAGTAAACGATAACCCCATGCGTCATCAGTAGCAAATGGGTTTGTCTCTGGACCATCAGACAAAGCCTGATGTAAACCTTGACGCGCATTGCCATTGATAGGCTCTAGCGACGGTGTACGTGAAGTACCCGGTGCGTTTAGACGAATGACGTCAGGGTCTGGCATATCTACGATATTTACGTACCCTACTTCGCCTAAGAGGACAAAGTTATCTGCGCCAAATTTTGGCCCGAATACATGTGAAGCAGTAAACTGCATCTGCCACGTGTCAGAGAAAAGGAAACCTTCTGCGGTCTCACCCGGACCTACAGCGCGACCGATGTTGTTTAGCTGTGAAATACCTTCGAGGTCTGGACGTAAACCTGCATTAGCAAGCTGCTCTGGCATACCCATGTAAAGCAATTCAACATCGTCAATTTGAAGTGGCTCATCTACGCGATAAGCGAACTCACCAGCAAGCGCTGTTGTGCCGATGTTGGTGTTGAAGCTCATACCGTAAAGCTTGATATCTTCAGGGAAGAAAAACTCAGATTTTGTGAATGCACGCAGATCGGTAATGTTATCTCGCGTTACCTCGTTTGATGCGATAAACGCGAGGTCCGCACCTATACCCGCTTGCGTGAAGTCAGACGTAACGCCTGAGATAAGCGGGCGCTGGCTATGATAATTGATGTGATAAAAACTAAATTCAGTTTCGTTTAAGTTTTCGGCAAACCACGTCAAACGAAGTCCATATTGACCTTGGTCGTCTGCATCGTTACGCACTTCATCGCTGAAGCCTCTCACAGCCACTTTTGTAGGATATGCCAAGTATGCCTGAGAAAGAGCGGACGCGTCAGCACCTGAACGAAGCGCATCGCCTAACCCATTTAAAGCAGACAACAGGTGCTCTAAATCAATATCAGGGTTACCACTGAAGCCTAACTGGATGTTATTGCGTTGACCGCCCTCTCCTGCGAAGTCATTGGTCGCAAAGTAGCTACCTGCAACAGGAAGCCAACTCTCCTGCCATTCATATTGATAATAGCCGGAAACACTTACTGTGTCTGTTAGGCCTAACGACGCATACACCATTCCCACAGGCAAAAATACTTCGCGCAATTCTGCACCTGGTGCGCGAGCTCGCGTTACGTCAACAGGGTTAGTTGTATTGATACCGTGTTGGATAAATGTACTTTCACCCCAGCTAATCACCTGACGACCAACGCGAAGCGTTAGAGGTTTGTTTCCAATCCACCAATCGCCGTAGAAAAATGCATCGTATAAACGAACGTCATTACAAAGAAGATCTTCGGCTTCAGGATCTTGACACAGGTCATATTGGTTACCCGTGATTGGGTTGGAGTAAGGACGGTCTCCGTCCATTTGCTCAAAATCATAGAACCAGAAACCACGAGCGAAGAAACCGTAGTCGCCGAAATTAATATCTAGTTCATGCGTTCCAGAAACTTGTGTTGCGAAAGCGTCACCTGGATCGTGAGCAAGATTACCCAAGTCACCATTCGTTGAATAACCACCGTCTGCCAAACCCCACACATCGCCACTCGGGTATAAAGGATTAAAAGCAGCGTGATAGCCACTCCAGTCAAACTGAGGATGATTACTGTTACCGATTAGACTGTAATCTCGCGACTCTGTACGAATACTTGTAGCAAGTGTAAAGGTAGAATCGAGGGTAATACTTACATCACCTACCTGCCAGTTTGCGGCGTGAACTGGAACTGCAGCAGCACCCAGCAGTGAGAGAACTCCCGCTGCTACTGGTGATATCTTAAAAGCGCTAGGCCCGTTTTTCATATTTTTATACTCCCAAGTCGATGTGACTTAATACGTGACATCATGACCAACCATAACGATTAACAAAATCATTACATCATTTTGCCATAACCGCAAGAACTAATCCTACCAGTTAACAAAATTTACAACATTAATCGTATCAAATAGTTATTGGTTTATTGTGAGTATAAAAGGCATTTATAAACTTGCAGAATAATTGAACAAATTTATCGTAAAATTACGTCGCTACCTATTGCTAAGTGTTTGATGGAATGGATCGATTTCCGACCACCGTTTTTCAATACAGAAGTATAGCAACCCGTTAAGACGTGCGTTACTGGTATCAACAAACAAAAAGGCCCTATGCGAGCCTTTCAAAAGATTTAATTTTCTTACTGGCATCTACTACCATTCGAAAACGCCCTTTAATACCGCTAGATGTAACAAATTGCCGGAGCCGGCTGGTCGGAACTTGAACACGCAGACCTGACTCACTGACCATCACGACATCCTGCATCGAGGGAACATATAGCACCTCACATTGTGTGTAAGGTGCGTTAATTGAGAAGTAAAAAACCGAGTCTGTTGGGCTAATGCTTGTCATAAGCAAGACTTTTACTCACTTTCTCGAACAAATCTTTACTTAACCCCTTATGATTGAGTAACCGGCCTAGCTGTTGCTTCATGTGCACCTGGTGCTCGCTCGCAAAACCTTGCCATTGGGTTAAAGGCGTAACGATTCGGGCTGCAACCTGAGGGTTAACCGCATCGAGCTTAAGGAGGTAGTCAGTTACAAATTTATAGCCGCTGCCATCTGTCGCGTGAAATCTTTCACTGTTGTAAAAAGCAAAACTGCCAATGACTGAGCGAACACGATTTGGGTTACTCATTGCGAACTGAGGATGTTCACACAGCATTGTGATAGTGGCAAAAATGTCATCGCGATTTTGCGTTGCATGGAGGGCGAACCATTTATCCAGCACGAGTGGGTCGTGGTTCCACGTTTCTTCAAATTTCGCCATCAAACTATCAAACACCGCTGAACTGCAATGCTGAGCACTTCTGAGCGCCCCTAGTGTGTCTGTCATATTGTCCGCATTATCAAACTGCGCAATGACCGTACCTTCGTGTTGAGGTAACCGTGCTAAATGAGCAAGGACAACATTCTTACATCGCCTTTGATTAATTGCTTCTTGTGTGTAGCGGTACGCGCTTCTTTCAATGTTGTTAAACACCTGCAAAAGTTCGCCTTCTAACGCTTGAGCAAATTGATCGCAAAATGCATTTCTTGCCTTAGAGAGCGCAGAAACGCTGATATTACTTCGGCTTTGACACAAAGTTTCAAAAGAAGGGATAACTAAACATTCACCTAATAATTCAAGATTAGTCTGTTCTAGAGCAATGGCTTGCCTGATACCGTTCCAAATATCGTTGCTTATCGCGGAACCTGGCGATTCCTCCAATTGTTTTATACAGCGGTCATACAACGTTTGCATCGCATCCCAACGATTAAACGGGTCTCTCGCATGTTTAAAAATGGTAAGTAGCGAATTTAAATCTAACGGATTTTCAACTTTCGCTGGCGCAGAGAAATTGCCTAACACTACAGGTGTTAAATCAGTTGTTTTGGCATCTACTGTAAAATGCGCACTGGCGTCTTTTAAAATAATCATGCCATTTTGAATAAGCGATTCGTTATCCGTATAGCTATTCCCTTGGTTATCCACAATTTCAATGTTTATCGGGATATACAGTGGACGCTTTTCTTTTTGATCGGATGTTGCAGGCGTATGCTGTGACAACGTGAAGCTATGCTTAACATTGCCGTTATGCTCGGCTTCAGCACTATGCTGAACCGATATTACGGGAGTGCCTGATTGACTGTACCAACGTGTAAACTGGGTTAAATCTAAATCCGTGGCGGATTGCATCGCAGCGATGAAGTCATCACACGTTACCGCCTGACCGTCATGTCTTCTAAAGTATTCATCCATACCACGCCTAAAGCCTTCAGGGCCGAGCAATGTATGGAACATGCGGATCACCTCTGCCCCCTTGTCATATACAGTCACTGTGTAGAAATTATTCATTTCTATCACTTCATCTGGCCGAATTGGGTGGCTCATTGCACTGGCATCTTCAGCAAATTGATGCTCACGCATGACACGGACATGCTTTATGCGATTGCTTAACGCCGACGTCATATCAGCACTAAACTGTTGGTCCCTAAATACCGTTAAGCCTTCTTTTAGACTTAGCTGAAACCAATCACGACAGGTAACCCGGTTACCCGTCCAATTGTGGAAGTACTCGTGAGCGATAACTGATTCCACATTAAAGAAGTCATCGTCGGTAGCGCTTTTCTGGTCGGCCAATACAAACTTACTGTTAAATACGTTTAGGCCCTTATTCTCCATGGCCCCCATATTAAAGAAGTCGACGGCAACAATCATGTAAATGTCTAAGTCATATTCTAGACCGAATACATCTTCGTCCCATTTCATGGCACGCTTAAGCGATTCCAATGCGAAAACACCCTGCGATTTCTTCCCTTTATCCACATAGAGTTCAAGGGCAACCTGTTTCCCACTTGTTGTGGTATAGCTATCTGTAAGTAAATCGAAGTCACCCGCAACGAGGGCAAAAAGGTAGCAAGGTTTTGGGTGAGGGTCGTGCCATTTGACAAAATGGGTATTTGTGTCGATATCACCTTTATCGACCGGGTTTCCGTTAGCAAGCAGCATAGGAATTGATTTATCGGCAACCACGGTGACCGTATAGACAGACAATACGTCAGGACGGTCCATAAAATAGGTAATTCGGCGAAAACCTTCTGCCTCGCACTGGGTGCAATAAGCTCCACCTGACAAGTACAAACCTTCAAGCGCTTTGTTTTGTTCAGGAGCAATGGTGTTAGTGATGTTTAAAACGAACTCGTTGAGGTGTGTGTTAATGGTTAATACACTATCGGTTACTGTGTAGTCGTCGCTAGAGAGTGGCTTACCGTTGATGGCAATAGAGTCTAGCGCTAGATTATCGCCATCGAGTACTAAAGGCTCATCGTGAACCCCACTACGGCTAACCGATAATGTGCTGATAACCTTTGTTTGCTTGGGGTGTAGCGTTATATGTAGGTCAACTGTCGCTATCAAAAAAGCGGGCGGCTGATAATCCGCCCGACGTTTAGCTTGAACTGACATAGATCCTCCTAAAAGAAAGCCTACGTGGATGTAATGGAGCGTTTTATCAAACAGTTTCTTTGCTGTTTACTTCAAGCGTAGGTGGTGTAATACGTAGAATCTTAATACCTAAGTACGCATAAACAACAGCAAGGATCGGGTTAATTACATTGAAAAACGCATAGAAAATATAATCAAATGGATTCACCAATAACACGCTGTGCATGTAAGCACCACAGGTGTTCCATGGAATAAGCGGAGACGTCAACGTACCGCCATCTTCAAGGCTACGAGACAAGTTTAACTGGTCAAGGCCACGTTTTTTGAACTCTTCTTTGTACATGCGCCCTGGCATGACAATTGAAATATACTGATCTGCCGTTACCAAGTTGGTCGCAAAACAGGTAAGGATGGTACGACTCACCATATCGCCAGCTGACTTTGCGCCAATGAGTATAGCTGATACTGCACGTTTCAACAGGCCAACACGCTCCAATACTGCACCAAAAGACATCGCACAAATAATGAGCCAAATAGTATTGAGCATAGAAGACATGCCGCCACGCGACAATAAGCTATTGAGGTTCTCATCTGGCGTTGAAAAGCTCACGCCATCAAATAGTGCAGTCCAAACCACTTTAAGGGCGCCAACATTTGCAGTGTCGTCGCTGCTCGCCATAGATGTCACCACGTCCCACTGAAACACGACTGCCCAGACGCCCCCTAACAATGCACCAATGAAAACAGCGGGAAACGCCGGCATCTTCTTAACTGCAAGGGTAAGTAAAACGATAAGAGGGACAAGTAAATGCCACCCCAAGTCGAATGATTCGTTTAACAAAAGTTGCATCTGTTCTATACGCTCGGCCTTAGCCTCACCCACTTCACTAAAACCCAGAACGGTGAAGAGAACAAGTGCAATGACAAAGCTTGGAATAGTGGTCCAAAGCATATAACGGATATGCTCGAATAAATCAGTTCCCGCAACGGCTGGCGCTAAATTTGTTGTTTCAGACAGTGGCGAAATTTTATCACCAAAGTACGCGCCAGAAACCACTGCCCCTGCTGTAATAGCAGACGACATTTCCATTCCAGCAGAAACGCCCATTAACGCCACACCTACTGTTGCTGCAGTTGTCCAGGAACTGCCTATACTCATAGCAACGACTGCACAAATAAGGCACGCAGCAGCATAAAAAAATGAAGGATTAAGTAGTTCTAGACCGAAATAGATAAGCGTAGGTACGGTTCCGGCCAGCATCCACGTACCTATAAGTGAGCCAACCGCTAACAGTATTAAGCAGGCGCCAAGAGACATAGAAATGCCGTCAACAATTCCCTTCTCTATGGTTTTCCAACTGTAGCCATTTTTCATTCCAATGATGGCAGCTAAGCCCATGGCTAAAAGTAACGCAATCTGGTTGGGGCCGTATGAAGAATTATCCGCAAACAGATAAACCGCACTGCCCATCATTACCACTAACGCAAGAATAGGAAGCATTGCATCGAGAAGTGACGGCGTTTTTATTTCTTTATTCGTCATTGTCGTTTTTTAAAACCTTATTATTGTATTTGTAACGCGTTAAGCGTGCTGTCCGCTTTTTATTGACTGTTTAGAAAACTGAGCGGTAAAACATCAGTGCGATGATCACTGGGCACACGAAGCGTACGTACCAAGGCCAGATTTTCCAAAAGATGCTGTGCTCTGCGAACTCATCACCCTGCTTAAGTTCATCGAGTATTGCATCTCTGCGCCACACCCAACCGGCGAAAATGCAAAGCGCTAGTCCAAGGAGCGGCTGACTGTATTCAGTGGTTAGTGCGATGACGAACCCGAACAAGGCGTCAAAATTCAAAATAATGATGCAGCTCAGGGCAAAGATAACTGTCGCCATTAACAGCACCGCTTTTTTCCGTTGAAGACCTTTACTTTCTACCATGAAAGCTACCGGCACTTCTAACATTGAAATTGAAGACGTTACCGCCGCGATAGCCATTAAAGCGAAAAACGTGAAGGCAACGAAAAGCCCTACTGTCCCAATGGTGTCAAAGAGTGCTGGTAGTACTTTAAAAATCAGCGTGTCGCCTTGGATTAACGCGCCTTCTGGTGTGAAGATTTCAACGCCATTGTTTAGTGCAACATACATAGCGGGGATGATAAGCATACCTGCTATCACCGCAACACCGATATCGACAAGCGCTACCGATGCGCCAATGCTAGGTAGGTTTTCATTTTTACTCAAGTATGAACCATAGACCAACATGGTACCCACACCTAGCGACATTGAGAAAAATGCTTGTCCCATAGCATTAATTAATAAGTCTGGGTCTAGAACACGGGAGAAGTCAGGCACCAAGTAAGCAGACCAACCTTCGATAGCACCCGGCTGCAAGCTGACATAAACAATCAAAGCAAGAATCAATATGACCAAAGTAGGCATCAGTCGCACTGACCACTTTTCAATGCCAGACTTAACGCCGCCAACCACGATAAATGCGGTTAACCCCATGAATAAAAAGCAGAATATTATGTTACGCGTAACTGAAGAGGTAAGTAACCAGTCGCTTGCGCTCGTTAAACCCACCATATTAACGGCGGCATCGGCGAAATAAACTAGCATCCATCCGCCAACAATCGCATAGAATGCCAGAATAAGTGACACGGTAACGCAGCCCCAAATACCCGTTAGCCTTCCAATGAAGTTACCTGAAATTTTGCCTAATGCATCAACCATATTTGAACGCGAACTGCGTCCTATGATGAGTTCAGCCATGAGCACGGGGTAAGCAAGTACAAAAGCGAGAAGCAGGTACACTAGAACAAACGCCGCGCCACCATTACTTGCTACTTTTGTGGGAAACCCCCAAATATTACCCAGTCCGACTGCTGAGCCTGCCGCTGCTAGCACGAACCCTATTCGAGAGGAAAATTCGCCTCTGATAGCCATGTTGTTTCCCTTTATTATTGTTTTAATAATTTATAGACACAAAAAAAGGGCTGGCCACAGACCAGCCCTTTTCTCTAATCACTTAATTTCTTGTGATAGCGTAACGGCCTGTTTCGATCATATCGAATGTAATGTTGGCTGCCTCATCCAAGAATGGATCTAATTCTTCCATATCATCAGGTAGGTCGTCCAATGTTGTGACCGTTTCCATTCCCATTCGCTGTAAACGTTCGTTAGCACGAGCAAGCGACTTCTCTTCCGCTTCTTTCTTCTCTGCTTCACGTACAGACTTAACTAATGAAATGAAATTTTTGTCTTTATTTTCTTTGTATTCTTTAATGTCGTCATAAATGTATGAAAACTCGGGATTTTGTAGAATACGTTTGTTGTGTTTAGCTGTCAGCACGTCTAATGCAGCAGTACCATCAGCAAACGTTGTATAGTTCGCACGATTGATACTATCCCAAGGTAAAGCATTTTCGGCTTGAGATTCGCCCCATTCTGCCGGGTCTACCGCAGATGGATAAAGAATGTCAGGAATAACACCCTTGTGCTGAGTACTTCCTCCATCAATACGATAGAACTTAGCGATAGTAAACTGAACACTGCCTAAAGGATTATCATACAGGTCGTAAATTTTACCTAAACCGCGATGTTGCTGTACTGTCCCTTTCCCGAAGGTTTGTTCACCTACGATAAGTGCACGGTTGTAATCCTGCATCGCTGCCGCAAAAATTTCTGATGCAGATGCGCTATATCTATCAACCAATACGGTTAGCGGGCCATCATAAGCCACTTCGCCGTCAGTATCACGGTTAACGCTAACTTTGCTTTGGCCGTATCGAATTTGAACCACCGGGCCTTTTTCAATAAATAAGCCTGTAAGTAATGTTGCTTCGGTAAGAGAGCCACCGCCATTACCGCGCAAGTCTACGATAACGCCTTTAACGTTTTGCGCTTTCAAGCTTTCTATTTCTTTAGCAACATCCATACTAAGGTTGTTGTAAAAACTTGGAATGGTAATAACACCTAGCGGCTCTCCAGCGTGTGGGCCCGTCTCGGGCACATACACTTCAGATTTGGCTGCTCTGTCTTCTAATTTGATTTTATCGCGGGTTAGGCTGACGACTGAGGTTGTCTTAGCGTCACTAGCACCTTTTTCAACCTGCAAACGAACGGTACTTCCCTTAGGCCCTTTAATAAGCTCTACAACCTCGTCCAAGCGCCAACCTATTACATCGACAAACTCTTCGTCGTCTTGAGCTACACCAACAATTTTATCTTCTGGCTTAATCGCACCTGACTCATCGGCTGGGCCGCCAGGCACAACACTTTTAATTACCGTGTAATCATCTTCGCTTTGCAACACAGCACCAATGCCCTCAAACGACAAATTCATATCCATTTGAAAGCGTTCCGCATTGCGAGGCGACAAATAACTGGTATGGGCCTCTATGGTACGAGCAAATGCATTCATAGCAGTCTGGAAGACGTCTTCGCTTTTCGCCTGCTTGGTGCGCTTAATGGCTCTCGTGTAGCGCTTGGTAAGAAGCTCTTTAGCCTCTTCCCAAGTTTTGTCAGTAAGGATAAGGTTCAACGCATCGTATTTAACGCGTTGACGCCAAATTTCATCAAGCTCAGCCTCACTTGCAGGCCACTCTGCGTCCTCTCTGTCATAAAAGAATTTATCGCCTTCTTTCTCAAAGTCGAATGGTCCCTTTTCTAACAGTGATAATGCATATTCGTAACGCTCAATGCGACGTTTCGCACTGACGTTATACATATCATAGGCAACTGAAAGGTTACCCTTACTTAGGGCATCATCGAACAACGTGCGGTATTTCTCAAAACTGACAACATCAGACAACAACAAAACTTGTTTATTGTGATCTAATGAGTCGACGAAGCGTTGGTAAACTCTAGCAGAGAGCGCATCATCCAACGATATTTCCTTGTAGTGCGCCCGAGTAAAAAGCGCGCTTACTCGCTTAGCCGCAACACTGTGTTGAGATTCCTGCTGTAAGATAGGAAGCTCGTCTACATCTGGTGTTGACGTAACTGCGCCTGCTCCTACCCCAACGGTAAGAAAAGCACTGGCAATGGAAATTCGAAGGATGTCTCTCATATTTTACGACCTCTTGGAGCGTGCCAAACGTAAAGCGTCTGCGTTTACTTTAACTACCATACCTGAGTCTAATTGTACGTGAACGCCATCTTTAGCAACTTCGGTAATGACTGCCGGCATCGGTGCTTTACCTAGCTTAACAGTAACTTGTGTCCCTTGCTGTAAATCGCTTTCTGTCAATTTCGCAGGTGGTGTAGTGTTTGGTCTGCTATTTTTCGGTTTAGTTCCGCGCTTAGTATCAGCTTGGTCCGAATTTGCAGATTTTTCACCTTTCGGGCGATTAAATTGACGTTTATCTTTGCGCTTTGGCTGTTGAGCTAGCTTAGCTTTGCGCTTTTCAGCCGCCTTTGCTTTGCTTTCTTCTAACTGTTGATGCGCGTGATCAGCATGCTCTTTTTCAATTGCGTCACCTTCTACACCGTCTAGGTCTACGCGATTCACACCTTCTTTGATGCTATGAAGATAGCGCCAACTATTAGTGTAATGACGAAGTGTAGAACGAAGAAGCGTTTTGCTTACGCGTTCTTCTTCCTCTAAACGTGCGGCAAGATCTTGAAAAATACCGATCTTAAGTGGGCGGGCCTCGCCTTCAATGCTAAAACATTTTGGAAAGGTCTCTGCAAGGAAAGCTATTACTTCCTTACTGTTGGTAAACTTCTCTGGTGATTCCATTAACTTTCTAAATTATTCAAGAGATTTCATCGTTACTTGCATCATCCCAAGTTGCCAGCGTGTGGTCAACCCAATCAAGCAATTCGTCGTCATCTATTTCTAATAAATGCTTATCTTGTTGCCAAGATTCCCATGCGTAGTGCAAAATTTGTTCTAAACGCTGTGTTTCAATATCTTCTTCCGCATTGTCATAAATAGCGTGCAGGATAAAATTTAAACGCTCAGATGCCTCATCTGGGTCATCATGAAAGTCTTCCATATCCTCGAACGTAGATAAAACAACGTGTATATCGACACTGGATTTCATAATTATTTCTGCGAATCCATAAGAATTTGAGCAATTTCAACAAGCCCTTTTTCGTCTTCTTCTGAAAAACGTTCAAACACAGGGCTATCAATATCAAGCACACCAACAAGTACATCATTGAGCACGAGTGGTACCACGATCTCAGAATTTGACGCGGCATCGCATGCAATGTGACCTTCAAACTGATGAACATCCGCAATGCGCTGAACGGTTCGAGTGCTTGCGCTTGTGCCACAAACTCCCTTTCCTAACGGAATGCGAATACAGGCGGGCTGTCCTTGAAATGGCCCGAGTACCAACTGCTCTTCTTTAAAAAGATAAAAGCCTGCCCAATTAACCTCTTCAAGGTTGTTGAAAAGTAGCGCACTGATATTGGCCATATTAGCGATAAGATCGTGCTCGCCAGAAACCAAGCTCTTCGCTTGGGCTACCAGCTGAGTATACTGTTGTTCTTTCAAACGTATTTCCTGCTATTGAACAATGTTAAAAGACACACTAACCCGCGCTTCTATGCGTTCTTGACCGGGGAGAGACATAGACATGTCTTTGGCGAAGGCTTCCGCGCGCATTACTGGAATCGGCATATTGCCACCAGATTCAGAGATTGCAACTACTTCACCTACTTCAACCCCTAATTCTTTAGCCAATAAGCGTGCACGTTGCTTTGCGTCTTTCACCGCCGCGATTAGTGCTTTTTGATATGCGTTACCTTCTGCGACTGAAATAAAGTTAAATTGCTGGATACGGTCAACGCCTCTTTTCAATACTCCATCTAGCACTTTATCATACGTTTCAAGGTCGGTAGAGGTGACTGATATATCGCGAGACAGAGTAAAGCCTTCTTGCTGACGCCCCTGAGGTGAATTGATATAGCGAGGCTGGAGGCGCACTTGCATACTTTGAATATGCTTCTCCTCAATACCCTCGCTGAGTAAAAACGTTACGATTGACCTTAAATCAGAATCTAGCTGAGTATTGAGTTTGCTAACAGTATTGCCTTCTTCTTCGACTACAAGCGTCACCGAATAGGCATTGGGTGTAACTTCTACAGCACCTACTCCTTGAACATTGATTACAGCATCCTGTGCAGCGTGTGCCGAAGATACTGCTGAACAAAAAAAGACTACAGCTGAAGCAAACAGCGTCTTTGCCATCATGTTGTGTTTAATTCGCGTGAACGATTTCATAAAGATTCCTTGTTTAATACCGTTTGATTTCGTTATACAAAGGATAAGTGTCGATTACTGAACAGTTTATGAATAGTAGCAATGCACAAAGATTAGCACTGAACTGATATGAAAAGAGAGGTTACTTCGCCGAAATGCGGTTTTTACACGGCAAACCCGAAACGGGTTAAGCCGCTCGTATGGGGAGTTAAAAAGCCAAACGTTTAACTGACAATTTGGTTAAACGGTTTGGCCACAACTAATTCAAAAAAAATGTGCTTATGAATGCGTGCGCTTTGCCTATTTGAGCACAGTGCTCAATGCGGCAAGACAATGGTCTATATTACGAGGCTTGCAAGCATATCCCATGAGACCAATTCGCCACACCTTACCTGCGTGATCACCTAATCCCGCGCCTATTTCCAGATTGAAATCTTCGAGCAGTTGCTTGCGAATGGCAGCGTCATCTACTCCATCTGGAATTTTAACTACATTCAGCTGTGGTAAACGGTAACGCTTGTCTACAGTTAGTTCTAAACCAATTTCACTTAAGCCTTGCGCCAGTTTTTCGTGGCCTAAAGCATGTCGCTGCCACGCATTTTCTAAGCCCTCTTCTTTTAAAATAAGAAGCGCCTCATACATCGCGTACATACTGTTGACTGGCGCGGTGTGGTGATAAGCACGTTTCGCACCTTGCCCCCAGTAGCCAACGATTAAATTCATATCTAAAAACCAGCTTTGGACTTTCGTTTTGCGGTTTTGAATAACATGAACCGCCTTATCACTGAAAGAGACCGGCGAAATTCCAGGTACACAGCTTAAGCATTTTTGTGAACCAGAGTAGATCGCGTCAATTCCCCAGCCGTCAACATCCAGTTCAATTCCACCAAGCGAGGTAACCGCATCAACAATGCTTAAACAATCATATTTTTTTGCTAGTTCGCAAAGCGCTTTAGCTTCATTGCGAACGCCCGTTGATGTCTCCGCATGGACAAAAGCAAGCACCTTTACATCCGGATTAGCTTTAAGCGCATCCTCGACAGCATTCAGATCGGTTTGCTCGCCCCATGTATTGTTGATGGTTATGGCTACTCCACCGCAGCGCTCAACATTTTCAACCATGCGATTACCGAACACACCATTAATGCACACGAGCACTTTGTCACTAGGTTCAACTAAATTAACGAAGCACGCTTCCATTCCCGCTGAACCCGGTGCCGATATTGGCATAGTAAGCGCGTTTTCAGTTTTGAATGCATACTGTAATAGCTGTTTTGTCTGATCCATTAACTCGATGAATAAAGGGTCGAGGTGACCGAGCGTAGGTCTGGCCATGGCATTCAATATTCGAGGGTTAACATCGGATGGTCCTGGTCCCATCAAGGTACGTTCAGGGGGTATAAATGTTGAAAACGATTGCATAATCCATCCTCATTTTTGTAAAGGGCCTGTTTTTATATTTGGAATCATGAATGTAAACCATGACTTTTGACGTCATACTACAAGGATAATAAAAAGGAACAACAGGCTGTTTTGAACATAATTAATATGAATGAAAGCGTAACTGTATATTGCAATTTTAATATACTTATAAGATCCGACCTGCTAAAGGCAACATGCGGCAGTTAGAGAGAAAAGTTTTCTGAAATTTTTTGGCCAAAATCATCACATCCGACCAGTATTTAATTTGTTGATATATCGAGTAATAATCATTAACTCGATTGAATGGTGCCATTGTAAGATAAATTTCACATAAAAATTGTTTATAAAATAAACAGAGATATTCTATAATCACAACTCGTTTAAAGTATTTATTTAAACTCTCCCTGTAAAAGTTAGCGCACGGCTCAGCAATGAGCCATTCCCCTAGGCCCGGAACTTACGTTCTGGGCATTTTTTATGGTGCGATAAAGATCAACACGCCCGTACAATCAACGTTAATCATCAATTGGCTTCAACGATGTTTTGTACGTATTAGCGTTTTCTACATAGTGTGCAGCGGAAGCTCTGAGTTTGGGCTCTACATTTTCATCCAGAGTTCGAATCACTTTACCTGGCGCACCTACGACTAAACTGTAGTCAGGAATTTCCATGTTTTCAGTAATAAGTGCGTTAGCGCCAATAATGCAATACTTACCAATTTTCGCGCCATTTAGCACAACAGCATTAATGCCTACTAGGGAGAAATCACCAATCTCACATCCGTGAAGCATCACCTTATGGCCGACCGTTACCCCTTCACCCAATATCAAAGGAATTCCCGCATCAGTGTGTAATACACTTCCGTCTTGGACATTAGTATTTTTACCAATAGTTATTTTATCCATATCGCCACGTAGCACCGCGTTAAACCAAACGCTGGAGCCGGCTTTCAGTTCTGTGTTGCCAATAACATGCGCACCGGGTGCAATAAACGCACTCTCGTGAATATCTGGTGAAATAGAACCTAACCTGTATCGCATAATCGTTTCCCTATTCGTCTACTTTTCTCATTAACCCTTCTTGCATAGTTGAAGCGACAAGTTCACCACTTTGATTGAAGATTTGTCCGCGAACAAGTCCTCGTGAACCACCGCTAAAGGGACTTTCCATTGCATATAGCATCCATTCATTCATATTAATTGGGCGATGAAACCACATGGCATGGTCAATAGTTGCAATACGAAGTGACTTGTCAGTTACCGCAACGCCGTGAGGTTGCAGCGAAGTGCTAAGAAAATGATAATCTGATGCATACGCCAACGCTGCTTGATGCACAGACAGTTGTGCATTCATTGTATCTCTTGCTTTCAGCCAAATATAACGAGTGGGTTCACGCTTAGCAGAATGGTATGAATTGGCCGCGTCGACTGTGCGAATGTCTACCGGTTTATGGTAGCTCAATGCTTCTTGCATAGGGCGCGCTATTTTATTGAAATTCGCCTCATAAAACTCTATGTCAGATTGTACGTCTTCCGGCGGAGGCACATCTGGCATGGTCGGATTTTGATGCTCCATTCCTTTTTGTGGAACTTGGAAAGACGCTGTCATATAAAAAATATTTCGGCCATCTTGAATAGCTTTTACACGACGTGCAGAGAAACTTCGTCCATCTCGTACTATTTCCACGTCATAAACCACAGGCTTTTTGGCGTCACCTGGCAGCAAGAAGTAAGTATGGAATGAATGTGCCACCCTATCTTCTGCCACGGTTTTGTAGGCTGCTGCCAATGCTTGTCCTAAAACCTGTCCGCCAAATAACGCTCTAAAGCCTAAATCCCAACTCTGACCTCGATAAATTTCAGCTTCCACTGTTTCGAGTTCAAAAAGTGACGATAGTTTAATTTCAGACATGTTATGCATTCTCTTCAATAACTGCTTTTGGGTTTCGCGGATAATACTTCTCAGGCAATTTTGCTTTATGCTCGAAAAAACGCGTATCTTTATAGGGTAACTTCATAAACCCTGAAATGCCTAGCCCTTTTATTTCGGGAATTTGTTGTACCAACAGCGCTAATAATGCTTTGAAACGTTCCTCTTGGCTGTGATCAAGCAATGTATAATAGTTATGGATCTTCAAATGCTTGGGAAGCGCTTCAAATATAATGCAGCCTGTATGATGGATTGAGTTTAGTTGAACGATAGTATCGATGATGTCCTGCGGTAATTTTAATAATTCGTCAGGATCGTCGCCGTCTTCAAAATAAGAGTGGGTGCGGCTATCGTCTTTTTGTGCGGAGGTACGTGATAATTCGTAAGGAATTGATACGCCGTTGGCTGGAACAAAGTCCTCATCCTCACTGTCCCGTTCAATATGAAGTGTATTCTTTGCGTTAAACATACAGCATTTAAATACAGCTGGTTTGTGTATAGCTCTTGCTAAGTTAATAACGTTGTTGACGGCTAAATCAAAGGCGGTTTTTAATGTTTCATCATACAAATTCAAGCTCGAATCAACATATATACCCTCTGGCTCCCAACGCACTGCCATACCGCCTACCACAGGGTAACGGCCTAGTCTGCTTATAGCCGAAACAAAGGCTTTTTCGGTATCGCCCATGCCCTGTAAATAGTTTTTGTAGTAGCGATCAAACTGCGCATCGTCTATGTAGCGCAATTCTTCCACTTCTTTTTCATCTATAGCGTCAGAGAGTCGAGCTTGTTGCCTTAGATAAGATTTTCTAGAGCTGTAAACAACTGTCTCAATATCTGCATGATTTCGCGTTAACCATGTAGGAATGAGCGGGGTATATTGATGAGGGATATCACGGGTAAACACCATATTTTTCAATACGTGAAGATGATTAAATAAATAGTCCCCCCCCTGCCTTCTTTTTACCGGATCCTCGCTAAGCATGTATTCTAGGATATTAGCAAGCATTTTGGGGAGTCCTAGGGATGACGGCGTGATCACTTTACTGCCATAGCGACACGACTGCCCAGATGCCAATGCATATAGCGTACTTGCCAACCCTTGTTCGTCAAAACGCGGGCTGGAAAGCGCACCATTTAACTGTTCCTCGCCGATAAAATAAACATCACCAAGACGGGCGTTAGTTTGATGTAATTCTCCTGACATTAAATCCATCACGTTATTACCCACATACTGTCCGGTAATATCAGTCTGTGCAAATACCGAGGAACCCCAATCTATCAATCCGACAGATTCATTTTTAGCATCCCAAACCAAATTCGAGGGTTTGATGTCTCCATGAACAATGGGTTTTATTTCTCCATTCTCGCTATATTGACGAAAGCTCGATAAAAGCTCGCCTACTTGGACCGCAATTTTCACAATAATACGGGGCGGTAATGGTCCGGTTTTCAAGCTGACTTTTTCTAAGTCTTCGCCAGGTGCACGACCCATTACTAAAATAGACTGTTTACGAATTTGCTGATATTCAATAAAGCGAGGCACAAACTCGTGATTTACGTGAGAGAGCATAAATGCTTCTTCTTCTAATCTATCTTGCACGTGCTGTGGTAACGTAATGCGTGAGAATTTGAATACCCGTGATTCACCACTTGGCGCATTCCCTGCGAACGCAAAACCAAAAGCTCCTTTGCCCAGAAGCTCAATGTCGCTATAACCTAAACTCTCCAACTGTGAAATACACAGGTTTACCCAATCTTTGAGCTTTTTGGCGTCTGCATGAGAAAGCAAATATATCGACTGCTCATCAGGTATGTAGAAGTGTTTTAGGCCTTTAAGTTGAGACATTTTTTGTTTCTCACTTATGGTATTTGTTTATCTGCTGCTTAAAATGCTTTATTCAGCTGTAACGCAAAAACTATAATTTAGCTGTAAATTCGGCCACTAATTATCTTCGTTTATCCAGGAAACATGCGCTGTCGCATGAAAACCCGCTTCACCTGCGCCTAGCATACCGATTACGCTTTCCAATGCGTGATTTAGATTTGCATCGAGTTGCCAAGGCGGGTTTAATACAAACACACCCGACCCATACATGCCGGCATCAACCGTGTTTTCTGCTACACAGATCTCTGCTTTAAAACAAGGTTTACCTAATGCTGCAAGCTGGTCGCACATAGCTTCACTCGCGCCGCTTTTGGCGCCGGCTCTCTCAGAAAGTAACGGATACCACACTACGATTTGTGCCTGTTGCCAGCGTTTAAATACCTGTTCTACGCCCTTAACAAGGTCGCTATATTCATTCAAACGCTCATAAGGCGGGTCTATTAGGATTGCGCCACGGTTGGGTTTCGGCGGCGTGAGCGCTCTAAGCCCTTCATAACCGTCTCGTTTATGTACATGGGTATTTAACGAACGTAATCGGGAAAGGTTTTTATCTAATTTATCAAACTCCGCTGGATGAAGCTCCATCAGATGTAAGTTATCACAATCCCTTTTCGCCTTTGCACTTATAGCAGGGGAACCGGGATATTGCTGTTGCGCCAAAAATGGTTCACATAACGATAAGTAGTCGGCTAACAAGTGTGGCAAATCTTGCGTACTACTATCCTTGGTAAGCAGACGAGAAATACCTGTTTCAAATTCTTTGTTTTTCAACGACATCTCGTCGGTTAAATCGTATGCACCTGCACCAGCATGAGTGTCGAAAAGTGTAAAAGGTTTATCTTTTTTCTTTAATGCGTTGATAACGCCAATCCAACTAAGATGTTTGATAACATCAGCGTGGTTGCCCGCATGAAAGGCGTGTTGATAGCTAAGCACGAAACCTCGGTGAAATTCTTGTTTGTTTATAATGCACTATAATAACGTTATCGCGCTTTGAGGTATACAAAACTAAAAAGGGCCAATCGGTTTGAATTTGGCCCTTTTAGTATCATGCTCATGCAAGTCAAATGACGTTGAATAATATCATTTAAGATGCATTAACATTTTCTCTGGCGTCGTTAGGTAACTCATCCATAGGTTATTAAATCGCACCATCGTTGCGCCATCAATAATACGGTGGTCGCCAGACCAGTTAACCACCATGATATTCTGAGCGCTAACATTTCCTTCATTATCAAAACGCGGAAGTTTCTGCGTTTTACCAAGCGCCACAATTGCAGCTTCTGGCTTATTGATTACTGGCGTTGCGGTAATACCGCCTATTGCTCCAATGTTAGAGATGCTAATCGTACCGCCTTTCAAGTGCTCACCAGCCACGCGTCCTGCTCTGGCTTGCTCTATTATGTCCTGCATTTGAACAGCAATATCTAACAGAGAAAGGTTTTGAACCCGCTTAATGTTTGGTACAAGCAGACCAATTTTAGAGTCGACCGCAAAGCCAATATTGTGATCAGCGAAATAACTGATCTCAGTGGCGTCGTCGTTAAGTTGGCTGTTAACTACAGGGAACTCATTAAGTGCTAACGACATTGCCTTAACGAAAAACGGCATAAAGCTAAGTTTTACGTTTTTCGCTTCGAACTCAGGCTTAAGCAACGTGCGAAGAGAGATCAGGTTGTCCATCACTAACTCGTCACTGACTGTGAAGTGAGGAATAGTATAAACCGATGCGGACATTTGCTTAGCCATGGCAGCCTGAATACCACGCACCTTTTCCGTTCTTACGCTGCCTTCAATAGCAGTGCTCGCAATGTTTGAAGCGCCTTTTTCTGCGGCAGATGAGCTTGACGAAGAAGACGGTTTTTGCGACGACGTGCCAACATTTGAATGTTTTAGATTCAAAACGTCAGACTTAAGGATTCGGCCTTTTTTACCCGACCCTTGAACGGAAGAAAGGTCGATATTCTTTTCTCTTGCAACACGTCTTACCGCGGGGCTAGCCAACACCTTACCCTCTATAGCAATAGGTGGCTCGTATTCGCCGTCGCTGAACTTAGAAGGTGCGACGTGCGTTGACTGCTGGTTCGAACCGTTCGTTTGGGTTTGCACCGAGCTTTGAGAAGCAACGTTAGAAGAGCTGGTATTTGCCGATGACGAGACATCAGATGCGCTGTTAGCAGCCGAGGCTTCGTCGGCCACTTCCAATGCGAACAATGCGCTATGCACCTTCGCTATATCGCCCTGAGCGTAATAAAGACGATGCACGGTGCCGGCATTTTTAGCAGGTATTTCAACCACTGCTTTGTCGGTCATCACTTCTACAACGGCCTGGTCTTCCTCAATTACATCGCCTTCTGCCACGTTCCATTTTACAATTTCGCACTCAACAATCCCTTCACCAATGTCCGGCAGAATAAAGTCTTCAATATGCTTACCATTTGACGAGCCTGACGCAGAAGAAGTATTTTCATTCTCTGGCACCTTTTCAGACGCACTGCCTGTTATCTCGGCCTGCTCGTTTTCTGACTGCCCGTCTGTATTGGCATCATCTGGTGTCATAGAAAACAACGGTGCATGGACCTTAGCGATATCGCCCACAGCATAATGCAGTTTGTTGACCACACCCGCATGCATTGCAGGAATCTGAACGGTCGCTTTGTCGGTCATTACTTCTGCGACAGGCTGATCTTCTTCTATGTGCTCGCCTTCAGACACCAACCATTCAAGAAGTTCACATTCAACAATACCTTCACCAATGTCCGGTAAGATAAACTCAATTGTCATTTCATTGTCTCCCGGTCTTAGTAATGAAGCGTACGTTTTATGGCTTCGTACGTCTTAGTTTCATCTGGCATATATTCTTTTTCATGTGCCAGTGGATAAGGCGTGTCTAAACCACACACTCTTGCAATAGGCGCTTCTAGGTACAAGAAGCAACGCTCCTGAATACTTGCTGCAATTTCGCTAGCGAAACCGCCTGTGAGCGGCGCTTCATGATTTATCAACAAGCGGCCTGTCTTCATTACCGATTGCATAACCGTTTCTACATCCCACGGTAATATACTGCGCAAATCAATGATTTCACACGAGACACCGTCTTCTAGGGCCATTTCTGCGGCTTTTTGCAATATTTCTATCTGTGCGCCCCATCCAAGTAGCGTTATGTCGTTTCCTTCTTGAACGATGTCTGCTTTACCTAACGGCAATTCGTAATCTTCTTCCGGTACTTCTGATACAGAAGCACGGTAAAGGCGTTTAGGCTCCATAAACAATACGGGGTTTTTATCGCGAATTGACGCAAGTAACAAACCTTTCGCTTGATATGGATCCCGTGGGATAACAATCTTCAAGCCTGGGCAGTGAGCGAAGAACGCTTCCGGTGATTGACTGTGATAATGGCCGCCCGCAATACCGCCGCCGTATGGTGTGCGAATCGTCAATGTACCTACATCAAACTGTCCCCCTGAACGATAGCGCCATTTTGCCGTCTCATTCACAATTTGATCGAATGCGGGGAAAATGTAGTCACCGAATTGAATTTCAGCGACCGGTACAGAGCCTTGAGATGCCAATCCGTTAGCAAAGCCAATAATGCCTTGTTCAGTAAGCGGTGTATTAAAGCAGCGAGCTTTGCCGAACTTTTCCTGAAGATGACTGGTTGCGCGGAACACACCACCAAAATGACCCACGTCTTCACCAAAGACCATCACTTTTTCATCTTCGGTCATGGCTGTGATGAGTGCATTATTAATCGCTTGAAGTAGATTCATCTTAGCCATTATTTTACTCTCCCTGCTGTCTTAGGGTACATCTTAGGGTACTTTTTGATATGTGCTTTTAATTCACTGAGTTGTTCTTTTAAATGCCATGGCGGCGTGTCATATACATCTTCAACGATATCGTCGATTGAGCAAACGTCCGTTTTTTCACAGCTTTTCATCGCTGCCAATACATCTTGTCTGGCTTTATCAACACGCTTTTGGTTCTCGGCTTCGTCAAACCAGCCTTTACTTTCTAGCCATTTAGCCATTCGAGCTATAGGATCTTTGGCTCGCCACTTATCCTCTTCTTCACGCGAGCGATAGCCCGTAGGATCGTCCGACGTTGAGTGTGCAGCCAAGCGATACGTCATGGCTTCAATAAGCACAGGACATTTTTCTTCAATGGCAATGCGACGTGCTTCTTTAGTAGCAGCATAAATAGCTAGCACATCGTTCCCATCAACACGGATAGTTTTGATACCGTAACCTAAGCCACGAGACGCAATCCCGTCACCTGCGAATTGCTCTTCCGCTGGAGTTGAAATGGCGTAGCCATTATTACGGCAAAAGAAGATAACGGGACAATGTAATACCGCAGCCATGTTGAGCCCTGCGTGGAAGTCTCCTTCTGAAGCAGCGCCTTCGCCGAAATAACAAATAGTGACGACATCTTTCCCTGACATCTTCTGGCCATAGGCATAGCCTGAAGCTTGGGGAATTTGCGTTCCCAATGGCGATGATATCGTCATGAAGTTAAGCGGTTTATCACCATAATGTATAGGCATTTGGCGACCTTTGTTCGGGTCGTCTTTGTTGCTAAACATTTGGTTCATGAATTGTTCTGTGGTGTACCCGCGGTATGCGAGCGCGCCTTGCTCGCGATACTGCGACATGATCATATCATCATCTGACAACGCGGCAGCACTTGCTACAGACGCGGCTTCTTCACCTGTACTTGCTAAATAAAAACTGATGCGGCCCTGACGCTGGGCGCCCACCATACGCTCATCCAATACGCGAATGTAATGCATGGTATTAAATATTTTTAATGCTTCTTCTTTACTCAGTTCAGGCTCCACTGCTTGTTGGATGAGTTCACCTTGTGCAGAAAGAATTTGCAACATGGGGATATCAACGACCCCTTTAGTAATAATTTCGACCTTGTTGGTTGTTTTTACTTCGGCCAAATGGTTTCTGTCTTTCACGTTTTTTCCCCTTAAAAATGAGGGTTGATAGCGACTTATAGTGATTACACTATGCTAGATGAGGACATACGGGAGCGTCTTACTTATTCAAAGGCATTTTTTCAGAAAGGGAGAAACAGACATACCAAATTAACCGAGCAAGGCAGGATAACTGTCCTAAAAAGGTAAAACTTATGTAAATTTAATGATAAATGGATAGGATGAACCTTTCACATGTAAGGGAGGTCTTTTGAGTTTTATTGGTTCGAGATTTTACTTTTCATGTAATTTAATTACTGAATTTTGCCAAAAATCCAACGCGAATTTGCCCATTTGTCTAGTTAATTTTCACAATTGTCTTGCGGTGTAAATGTAACAAAATATGTAATTTGTGTATTGCAGAAACATACGTTACAAAACAGTAAAAAGTGTGCTAGTAATAAATAGTCACAGCGATAATGGACGTTTATAAAGAGGCGAATGACCTTTGCATCGTACCCCAAAAATCGCTGGACTCCAGGGAACTATTCACACGAGAATAATTATGAAAAAAACAATTATTAGTACCGTAGTTGCAGCCGCACTAGCCGGCTCTGCTTTTGGTGCGTTAGCTATTTCAAATCAATTATCCGGTCATGGCGTTGAGCAACGCAATGCTATTGAAGCCTCATTTGATAAGAAAAATATTCTTGCGAATGCGATTCAAGCCTCTAACGACAGCGTACGTGTTATCGTTCAACTACATGATGTGCCAATGGCACAATTCAGCGCAGTTAATCCAAGTGTGAGCACCATGGCTGCTCACAAAGGACAGAAGATTAATTTTCAGTCAAACGCTGCGAAAGAGTACAAATCGTTTCTAGAAACTCAACAACAATCGGTTATAAAGTCGATTAAAGCATTCGATAAATCGTTTAAAGCTGATTTATCTTACACTGCTGCATTTAACGGGTTCGCGGGTATCGTTTCTAAAAGCGCTCTTGATGAACTATCAAGCTTGTCATCGGTGAAAGCGGTCTATCCTGACGTTATTCACCATGCTCAAATGGACGCGAGTTTAGACTTGATTGGCGCCGTTCAGACATGGGAACAATTCGGCGGTAAGGAAAACGCCGGTGCTGGCATTAAAGTAGCGATAATAGACAGCGGTATTCGTCCTGAAAACCCATTGTTCAGCGGTGAAAACTTTGAAGCGCCTGCGGCAGATACTCTCCCGACTGACGATTACTGTTCAGAAGTTCCTGATTTCTGTAACAATAAATTAATCGTTGCTCGTGCAGCTGAAATCGTTGAAGGCTTTACTGTTGTAGAAGAAGAGTATGACAGCCCACTTGGTTTTAACGGTCACGGCACCCACGTTGCCGGCACAGCCGTTGGTAATTTTGGTGTAATGGCAGAGCGCGACGGCGCTGAAGCAGAAATTTCGGGCGT
Organism: Alteromonas sp. KUL106; assembly: GCF_009811415.1. Classification (GTDB taxonomy): domain Bacteria; phylum Pseudomonadota; class Gammaproteobacteria; order Enterobacterales; family Alteromonadaceae; genus Alteromonas. Next base: position 53,977 of record NZ_BLIG01000024.1, read on the forward strand.
CGCGCCGGCTGCTTACTTGATGGTTTACAAGGGCCTCTACGCAACCCCAGCTAACCCAGCCTCTTCAAGCGGTGCATCATCAATGTTGCTTTCTATGCTTGAAGCAGCGCTGACAGATGGTGCTGATGTTGTAAACAACTCTTGGGGTGGTAGCGCTGGCGGCAACCCAAATGGTTCTGTTTATCAAGACGTACTGGAAGCGATGCATGATGCGGGCGTAGTCACCGTATTTGCAGCAGGTAACGACGGCCCAGGTGAAGGTACAATTGGCTGTCCTGGTTGTGACGAAAATGTATTGACAGTTGCAGCAACAACAACAGGCCGATTGTTTGCGAACGAATTAACCATTGAAGGCGATACTTCAATTGGGTCAATCCCTGCCCTCTACTCTGTTGGCAACCCTAACATTGTGTTTGACACTGCATTAACCGCTCCTGTTGTTTACGCGGGTGAATTAGATGCGGCAAACGTAGAAGGTTGTGATGAATTTACTGCGGGCGCATTTGACGGCGCTATTGCACTTATCAGCCGCGGCACGTGTGGCTTTGTAACAAAAGTCGAGAATGCTGAAGCTGCTGGCGCGGTTGCCGTTGTTATTCATAACGTTGATGGTCGCGGCGAAGCTCCCATTTTGATGGGTGGCCTTAGCCCAGATCAAACAGTTCCTTCATTCATGATCCCAGCCACGCCGGGTCAGGAGTTAGCAACATTAATTTCTGGTTCTGAAGAAGCAGTAAATATCACTATTGGCGCTGAAGTAGTTCGCGTTGTATCTGACAGCTTAGCAGATATTATGGCCGACTTTAGCTCACGTGGCCCTAACGGTGACCCTACGTTCTTGAAACCTAACATTGCTGCACCAGGCGTTAGAATTTTCTCTGGTGAATCACCAGACGCGCCGGGGCATGTAGGCGAGAATTTCTCGTTTAAAGGCGGCACATCAATGGCATCGCCACACGTTGCTGGTGCTGCAGCGCTTATTAAGCAAATGCATCCAGATTGGACTGCACAGCAAATTAAGAGTGCGCTTGTTACCTCTTCTATCCGCGATGTATTGAAAGAAGACGCTGCCACTGGTGCTGACAACTTTGACATGGGTGCTGGACGTTTAGACCTGCCTCGTGCAACTTCAGTTGAACTTACTTACAGTGATATCAGCCTTGTTGACGGCAACTGTTACTTAAACTGTGAAATGTCGATCACAGTCACAAATACCAGCAACGAAGACGTGACTGTTGATGCGACAGCAATGTTTAACGACCCAGCCATTACAGCGACGGTAACGCCGAAAATGGCGACCCTTCCAGCGGGTGCATCTGCTGAAATCATGCTTTCGTTAGATGTAACGACAGCGTCTACGGGTTCATGGTCTTTTGGCGGTATTAACTGGGCTGACACAGATGATACAACAACAGATTACTTCATTCCTGTAGCTGTTTATCCAATCAGCAGCGATGAACCTTCGCTGTTTGACAGTGATGTGAGCAATGAGTTTGCTGCTGAAGGTGAGCTTGTTGTTACCGAAGCGTTTGCTTCAAACACCGATGTGACTGGCATGATCAGCATTACCGGCGAAATTGATCACAAGTACGCGATTAACCCTTCTACTATCTCTGCTGTGAAAAACGGTAACCAAGAGCCTGTGAGCTACGATGCAGACTCTGGCACCGTCTATTGGGAAGGTGCACTTAACACTGCGTCATTCTCGATGAATGCAGACACAACAATTGGTGACCTTCTTGAAGGCTTTGGTTTGGGTCGATACGTACCTATGTCTTCTATTGGCGTAGCGCCACTTGTGTGCTCTGGCTCGTGCGATGACGCGTCTATCGAAATCAGCCTTCCACGTACTATCACCTACTTAGGTGCTGAGTACACAACCATGCAGATTTCATCGAATGGTTTTGTTTCATTGGGTACAAGCTCAGGTAACATCACTACGCCATTTGCTGAAGTGCTTCCTAACTTGAGCGAGCCTAACAACGTTGTAGCGCCTTACTGGACAGACTTCGACCTAGCTGGTGGTGGTGCAGGCACAGGTAGCATTTATGCAGTAAGTCTGACTACAGGCCACTTTGTTGTTGAGTGGGAAAATGCGCAGATTTGGAACGAAGATGGCACAAGTTTCAACTTCCAGCTATGGTTTGAGTACGAAACAGGTAACGTAAACTTCGTTTATGGCCCAATGGATACACCTGTATATGAAACTGTTGTTGGTGCTGAAAACTCATCGGGTAGCGTTGGTACTACGTTTGCGGCGCTTACTGGTGCTGGTCCTATAGGCACTCTGCCTGTAGAAGGTGACGAGTTCGTACTTACTGCAAACGCAGGTGACGAAGTAACAATTAGCTACGCAGGTACTGTTGTTCCTTCTAGTGAATACATGGATGATATGCTTTCTGTTAACGAGGATGCGTCGGTCACGGCTAACATTCTAGCTAACGAAATGGACAGCACAATCATCAATAAATTTACGATGGAATCACTTTCTGGTGACTTCCGTACGTTCACGCCGATTACGATTGATAAAGCGCCACTTGATCCGTCAACTGTTGCAGTAACCACTGAAGCAGCAAACGGTACAGTGACAGTTAATGACGATGGTACGGTTACTTACACGCCAAACGCTGATTTCTTCGGTGAAGACTCATTCACGTACTCTGTACAGGTTGAGGGCACTACTGATGAAAATGGTGAACCGGTTGAAGGTGACATCATTGGCGAAGGTACGGTAACGGTAGCGGTTGCAGGCGTACAGGATGCACCTGTAATCTCAATCTCTGCACCATCAAGCGTTGATGAAGGTGAATCGTACACAGTAACAGCGTCAGCAACTGATGCTGATGGTGATGACGTAACCATTACTATCAACGGTGTAGAAACAACATCGTTCACTGGTACTGCACCGAGCCACGAGCAAGCCAATCGTGTAACGGTTCAGGTTACTGCAACGGATGGTATCGACACTACGACAGAAAGCGTGACTATTACGGTTAACGATAAGTCGGGTGGTTCAATGGGCTGGATTGCATTGCTTCTAGCGCCAGCGGTATATCTACGTAGACGCATGAAACGTTCATAACGTTATGTAAGTGAAGTGAAAAAGGCCGCAATAGCGGCCTTTTTTAATCGTCTCTGGAAAGTTGCTGTAAGTGTTGAGACATGCGTTTACTCGGTTGCACTCCAAGCTCGCGGAACTTTTCGATTTGTCTCACCATATTCCCTCGCCCGCTGGTTAACTTATTCATTGCTTGATCGTAGCTTGCTTGCGCAGCATCCATCGACTTACCCACCTTCTCCATATCTCCGACAAAGCCGACAAATTTGTCGTATAGCTTAGCGGCTTGTTCAGCAATAAGTTGTGCGTTTTGGTTTTGGTACTCGTATTGCCAAATATTGTTAATAGTTCTAAGCGCAACTAGCAAGTTGGTTGGGCTTACCAACATAATATTATGATTTAGCGCCATAGTGACCAAATCTGGCTCTTGTTCAACAGCGATTAAAAATGCTGGCTCGATAGGAATGAACAGCAACACATAATCAAGTGTTTTTAGGCCTTTTAACGTCTGGTAATCCTTTGCGCTTAACCCTTTTATATGCCCTTTTATAGAAGCTACATGTTGACTCAAGAACTGTGCTTTTTCACTTTCATCATCGCAGTTATAATATCGCTCATAAGCCGCAAGGCTAACTTTCGAATCTATTATTACGTCTTTGTCGTTAGGTAAATGTACCACTACATCGGGCTGGTAGCGTTTGCCCAGTTCCGATGTTGCCGACACCTGTGTTTCAAATTCGTGCCCTTCACGTAAACCCGATTCCTTGAGAATACGTTCGAGAACCACTTCTCCCCAACTTCCTTGCTTTTTGTTATCACCTTTTAGCGCATTAGTCAGCGCAGCAGCTTCCTCGGTTATTTTCTGATTAAGGGCCTTCAAGCTTAAAATCTCAGTTTTAAGTGAGGCTCGCTCTTGCCCTTCGCGGATGTGCTGTTCTGAAATTTGGCGCTTAAAGCCGTCTAACTCGTTTTTGAACGGAGCTAGTACAGCTTCTATATTAACCTTTGTCTGTTGGGTGTACCGCTGCTGCTTTTCTTCAAATATGCGATTTGCTAAGTTTTCAAACTGCGTTTGTAGACGTTGCTCAGACGCGTTCATAGACGCCAGCTTATCTTCGTGCGCCGCATGGAGTGCTTGGATCCTTGCTTGATGCGCGTCGTTTTGCGCTTGTAGTTTCGCATTAGCAATGCGTTCATTGTTCAGTTCGCTCTGTAATTGCGCGTTGCACTGAGTGATTTCCGTAAATTTTGCTGAATTTAGTTGAACGCGAATAAAGGAATAAACAGAAAAAACACAAACGCTAATAAGAGCGATTAAAAAAGCGATGGGTTCGTTTGAAATGAGGGTAATTAACATAGTGCACATTCATACTGTTGTTTTGTACAGCACTATAAACAAAATGAGAAAAATATACCAACGTGTATCGGTGTTTACTATTCAAATAGCGTTCAAGAGGTATTATGCGGTATTACTGTTGGTTTAAATGAATGAATAAAACGGGCGCTTGCGCACCCGTTTTTTTCGTTAGGTCCAACGTTTTTAAACCCTGTAAAGCCTAAAAAGTTAGCATGGGCCCGTGCCAGCTAACCACAAGATTTTCTAGCGTTGAACCCATTCACTATTTAGAAAGTGAAGCATCAAGCTCTTCAATTTTTGCCTTCCAAATGGCAGGTCCGTTTTTATGTGCATTGGCGCCCGTGCTGTCTACTGCAACGGTTACCGGCATATCTTCAACGTCGAATTCGTAAATGGCTTCCATACCTAAATCTTCAAACGCAACAACACGGGATTTTTTAATAGCTTTAGATACAAGGTATGCTGCACCACCTACTGCCATTAAATACACCGCTTTATGCTTTGCAATAGAATCAACGGTTGCAGGGCCCCGTTCTGCCTTACCAATCATGCCAATAAGGCCTGTTTTTTCAAGCATCATATCGGTGAATTTGTCCATCCGCGTGGCTGTTGTTGGGCCTGCCGGACCGACTACCTCATCACCTACTGCATCAACTGGACCTACGTAGTAAATAAAGCGATTAGTGAGGTCAACGCCTTCGGGTAAGCCCTCACCATTTTCCATCATGGTTTGGATGCGTTTATGTGCCGCATCGCGGCCAGTAAGCATTTTACCTGACAGTAGTACCGTTTCGCCTACTTTCCATTCTTGGATATCTTCTTTCGTTACGTCATCAAGATTGACCCGGCGTGTATTTTCACTCACTTCCCAAGTAACCTCTGGCCAGTCTTCTAGCTTAGGCGGCGTTAATTCTGTCGGGCCCGAACCATCTAGATAAAAGTGCGCATGACGCGTTGCTGCGCAGTTAGGGATCATTGCCACTGGTTTTGACGCCGCGTGTGTGGGTAGAGACTTAATTTTCACATCAACGACTGTCGTTAAGCCGCCCAAACCTTGTGCACCAATACCAAGTTTATTGACGCGTTCAAAGATTTCTAAACGAAGTTTTTCGTCGGTGGTTTGCGGGCCGCGTTCAATGAGCTCTTGAATATCGACAGGATCCATTAGGCTTTCTTTCGCTAGTACAGCGGCTTTTTCAGCAGTACCACCGATACCTATACCCAGCATTCCAGGAGGACACCAGCCAGCGCCCATAGTGGGCAATGTTTTTACAACCCAATCGGCAATATCATCGCTGGGGTTTAGCATTACCATTTTAGACTTGTTTTCAGAGCCGCCACCTTTCGCAGCTATCATCACTTCGATCTTTTCACCTGCTACCATATCGAGATGAACTACGGCTGGCGTATTGTCTTTTGTATTGGTACGAGCACCAGCAGGGTCTGCAACGATAGATGCTCGCAATGGATTATCCGGATTTAAGTATGCGCGACGCGTACCTTCATCAACCATTTCTTGAACGGTCATATCCGTTTTGTCCCACGTAACACCCATCCCCACTTTTACAAAGCAAGTCACAATTCCGGTGTCTTGACATAAAGGTCGCTTACCTTCGGCAGACATTCGTGAGTTGATAAGAATCTGTGCCATCGCGTCTTTTGCGGCTTGGCTTTCTTCTTTGTTATACGCTTCTTCTACGGCTTTAACGTAATCTAGTGGATGGTAGTAAGAAATAAACTGCAGGGCATCTTCAATGCTGTCAATGAAGTCTTGTTGACGGATAACGGTCATGACATCCTCTTTTTATTTGGCTTTCGTGGTCTTAGCTAGCTAAAAAAGCGTATACTAGCGCATCTAAAGACAACGCACCATGTAAAACCATTCGCTTGAAGCGAATTCTAGTTATTTTTTTTAACAATGCCTGGAACATAGATATCGATACCTCCATCAGGAAGCGCTATCGCGAAATTTAAAACGAAAAATCGTAAATTTGATAATATGAACAAGGCAAGTTTTGTTGTTACTTGAAAGCAATAAACCTCAGTTTGTTAAGCGATAGCGAGCGCGACACCTACAGTTAATAGTATTGAAACAATTTATGTCACACGAAAAACCTATCCATGTACATGTATCCCGCTATACCAAAAGCGAAATTAGGGACGCTTTATCTCTGAATAATGTGGCGGACGATGCAATATTTAATGCATTATTCTCACATGTATCTACGCTACCCTATTCCATTTTATTCGATACATCTGGCTCAACCAAAAGCGAAGGCCGTTTCAATATCATGGCGTTTTCACCCACTGCGGTTATTGAGGCGTCCGAGGACCAGGTTTTCTTAATTGACCTTGAAGCATCTAAAAAACAATCGGTTTCTTTGCTTCCGTTTGAAGCAGTCAACGAACATTTACATGCTCGCGTAAAATCCGTAAACGTACATGCGAGTTTCGATACCAAACATCTGCCATTCATTGTCGGTGTCGCAGGAATGGCTGGCTATGACACTGGTCGTTTTTACGAGGCGCTTCCGTCTATCGCTAAAAATGACTACGTTACACCTGATTTCGCAGTTGGCCTTTATACCTCTTCAGTCATTGAAGACACGCAAACCGGCTATGTCTATGTTTGCTCGCCGGAGAACCTCGCGCTAGCTGAACTTTTTTCTTCTTCTAGCGCGACCGCTAATGCTCGTGATTTCGCGCTTACATCCTCGTTTGAATCAAACTTATCTAAACAAGAATACGAAAAATGTTTGGAAAAAATAAACGCTTATCTCAGAGCAGGAGATTGCTATCAGGTCAATATGGCGCAGCGTTTTAGTGCATCTTTTGAGGGAAGTATATGGCAGGCTTATTGTCTCTTGCGCGATCAAAATCAGGCGCCATTTTCTGCGTTTTACAACTTGCCTCAAGGCAGTATCGCCTCTATTTCGCCGGAACGTTTTCTAAGAGTCAAGAATGGTGTAGTTGAAACAAAGCCTATCAAAGGAACACGTCCACGGTTTGATGATGCTGAAAAAGACAAAGCAAGTGCTCAGAGTCTGCTTTTTGCGGAGAAAGACCGCTCTGAGAATCTCATGATCGTTGATCTTCTTAGAAACGATATTTCGAAACATTGTAAAGCTAACACGGTAAACGTTCCGGCGCTTTTCGCGCTCGAGAGTTACGAAGCGGTTCACCACTTAGTCAGTACAGTAACAGGCGAATTAAATGATAACGCTTCTCCCCTCGCACTTTTGGCCTCAGCGTTTCCGGGCGGCTCAATAACGGGAGCACCGAAGATACGCGCTATGGAAGTGATTGATGAGCTAGAACCTCATCGACGCAGTATCTATTGTGGTAGTATCTTTTATATGGGTTTTCGTGAGGACATGGATTCAAGTATCTGTATTAGAACGGTGTTAGCCGAAAATGGTCAATTACATTGCTGGGCAGGTGGTGGTATTGTTTTAGATTCAATACCCAGTGAGGAATATCAGGAAACGTTAGATAAAGTATCTAAGATCCTGCCCGTACTTGAATCAATTAACCAATAATAGGGTTTGAGCGACGTCGTTAAACTGTTGAGTTGATAAACATATATGACAAGAAGTGAATTTCTATCGCAATTTCATCATTTAAGACAGACCCACAGTGAACCCGACTTTCCTTTGAAAAAAACAGGGCGGCCTGCCGCAGTTTTGATTCCGTTAGTCGATTATGGAAATTCACTTCAGCTTTTACTTACTGAACGTGCTCATCACCTTAAACATCATCCCGGTCAAATCAGTTTCCCCGGGGGTGCCGTTGATGAGTCAGATAATTCATTTTTCGACGCAGCGCTTCGAGAGGCACAAGAAGAAGTCGGTTTGCCTTCAACAAATGTTGATGTAGTGGGTATGCTTCCAAAATATCGCACGATAAGCGGATATGAAATTGCACCTGTAGTGGGCTTTGTGAACCCCGATTTCACTCCTATCATTGATAAAAACGAAGTGGAAAGTGCTTTTGAAGTCCCTCTATCCCACGTATTAGATAGAAAAAATCATCTTGTTCACACCACACACCGTGACAAAAAAGCGTTCCCTATTTATTTTATTCCATGGAAAAACAGAATGATTTGGGGAGCAACGGCAGCAATGTTGCGGAATCTGTCTCATCATATTCACCCCTAAGTAATATCAGCCCGTACAGATAATTATTGTCTGGCTAAAAAAACAGGATACGACTTCATTTTGGCCACATCATGGTTACGCCCCACTCACCAGCTATAAATTAATCTTTACACCGTATTAGCAAAACTAATCATTCTATTAGCTTTTCTGTATTGTGGTTTTCACTTCCTAGATGCATGATCTCAATATTACTTTGTTTTAATTTTAGAAAGTTTATGATCAGTGTATTTGACATGTTCAGTGTGGGTATTGGCCCATCAAGTTCACACACGGTAGGTCCCATGAAAGCGGGGGCCGAGTTCGTCAGTGAACTCTCACAAAACCCAGAGATGTTTGATTCCGTAGATAGCGTAAAAGTTGAGCTATTTGGTTCACTTGGGCAAACGGGTGTCGGCCATGGTACTGGAAAAGCGGTCATTTTAGGTTTACTTGGTGAACTCCCTGATTTAATTGATGTTGACAGCATCGACTCTAAGCTTGAAGAAATACGAAACCGCGAACAACTTTGCCTGAACGGTGAAAAATACGTACGGTTTCCAAGCAAAAACGCCATTATCTTCCATCGCCGAAAAACGTTACCTAAACATGCCAATGCACTCACGTTTTACGCTTATGCCAAAGATGAGCTCGTAAAACAACAAACGTATTACAGCATTGGCGGCGGCTTTATCATTAAAGACGAGGATTTCGACGCGACGAAAGCACACGCAGCCAGCCTGCAAGCTGCTGTACCTTTTCCGTTTAAAACCGCAGAAGAACTTCTTGCTTTATGCAAAACAAACGGCCTTAGCATCAGCTCGCTAATGTTGCGAAACGAGTCAACATTTAGGCCGAAACACGAAGTTAAGCAACAGCTTCACAATATCTGGCTGGTGATGAAAGCTTGTATTCAGCGCGGAATCGAAAGTGAAGGTATTCTTCCTGGTGGCTTGAAGGTCGTTCGCCGGGCTCCGGGCCTTTATCGCCGTCTTCAGACAGAACATACAAACGATCCAATGCAGACTATGGACTGGGTTAACCTTTTCGCGCTGGCAGTAAATGAAGAAAATGCCGCGGGTGGACGTGTGGTTACTGCTCCAACAAATGGCGCGGCTGGCATTATTCCCGCGGTGCTGCAATACGTTGATAAGTTTATTCGTCCTGTTGACGAAGAAGTAGCCAGTCGGTTCCTATTAACAGCAGGTGCTATCGGCATACTCTATAAGGAAAATGCATCAATTTCTGGCGCTGAAGTTGGCTGTCAAGGAGAAGTTGGTGTGGCGTGTTCTATGGCAGCAGGCGCTCTTGCTGAAATCATGGGCGGCACCGCTGCATCTGTAGAAAACGCGGCTGAAATTGGCATGGAACATAACCTCGGACTTACCTGCGACCCAGTAGGTGGCCTTGTGCAAGTACCTTGTATAGAAAGAAATGCTATGGGTGCCATAAAAGCAATTAACGCATCTCGCCTCGCGCTTCGCGGAACCGGCGAGCACAAAGTGTCGCTAGATAAGGTGATAAAAACCATGCGCGATACAGGAAACGATATGAAAACAAAATATAAAGAGACCGCTAGAGGGGGTCTGGCTGTAAACATTATCGAATGTTAACGCATATTATAAAAAATGGGGCGAAATGCCCCATTTTTAAAATTGCGAGATAACAGCACCGTGAACAAATCGATTACTTGACCGGTAGCGTTACCCCTTTGAACATCTTCTCTACTTCTTCATTGTTTTTAAGCATCATCGCCTTTTCGACTTTATCTTTTGTTAAATGAGGCGCAAATCGCTCAATGAAGTCATACATGTAGCTTCTTAAAAACGACCCTTTTCTAAAGCCAATTTTAGTCGTGCTGTAATCAAATAAATGGCTCGCGTCAATCTTGACTAAGTCATCGTCTAGGTCTTCGCTTACCGCCATTGATGCAATCACACCAATGCCAACCCCCAGTCTGACATACGTTTTTATGACGTCAGCATCTGTTGCAGTGAATACAATCTTTGGCGTCAACCCTGCTCTTTCAAAAGCCTGATCTAATTCAGAGCGGCCCGTAAAACCAAAAACGTAAGTCACTAGCGGATACTTTGCAATGTCGGAAATATCAATCGTGCCTTTTTGCGAAAGCGGATGGTCTTTATTAACAATGACACTGCGATTCCAGTGATAGCAAGGGAGCATGACTAAATCGTTGTAAAGATGAAGGGCCTCTGTGGCGATAGCGAAATCCGCCTCCCCCTTGGCAGCTAAATCGCTTATTTGAGACGGGGTACCCTGGTGCATATGAAGCGAAACCTTTGGATACTTACTCATAAAACCCTGAATGACATCAGGCAGCGCATAGCGTGCTTGGGTATGAGTAGTCGCTATGTTCAACTTACCTTGATCAGGCAATGTATGTTCTCTGGCGACCGCTTTGATACTTTCAACCTTAGCCAGAATTTCCCTCGCAATATTTACAACATCATTTCCTGCGTCGGTAACATGAGTGAGGTGCTTGCCACTACGGCCAAAAATTTGAACGCCTAATTCGTCTTCCAACATACGAACTTGTTTGCTGATACCAGGTTGTGAGGTATACAAACTCTCCGCCGTTGCCGATACATTCAAATTGTTATTAAGGACTTCTACGATATACCGTAGTTGTTGAAGCTTCATATTTACACCGTTCTCATGCGAAAAACTGACATTGTTCTGACACCGTTATAACCAAAACTGCTTGTTTTTACTAGTTGCTATTACAAAAATGGCATTATAAAGTTGCATTTCATTCATTTTCTTACGATTTTAAGCAGTATTTCTTTGCGCTAGGTTAATTTGTTCTACATTATGGTGAAGTAAAAAGTAATGCACGGCAATAATCTGGTTATGATGCGTAGTAAACAAGTAACATCCACAATAGACTTCTCCTCAGTGCTTGCCGCCGCAGTGCACGATATGAAAAATTCTCTGTTTCTACTCATTCAGGCTATTGAGTCGTTAAGCACAATTGTGTCGGTTGAAAATGTTGAAGCACAGGAACAAGTCGCCAGCGTTCACTACGAAGCATCGAGGTTAAATACTAATCTGGTTCAAATTCTTTCACTCTACCGAGCTGAGTTAGAGAGTCTTCCCATTACCGTTGATGAAAGTTTTATAAAAGATTTAATAGAAGATGTTGTCGGTTCAAATACGCTGTATATAAAACAAAAGAAAATATCTATTTCCACTTCTATAGATGAAGACCTAAGCTGGTATTTAGACGGTGAATTGATTTACTTACTGCTAAACGATGTCATTATCAATGCAATGAGGTATGGAACGTCAAAGATACACATATCAGCAAAGGTAGACCAAAACGCAAATTTGGTAATTAGAATTGAAGATGACGGTCATGGTTACCCTCAATCTATGCTAAATAAAAGTCATGAAGAGCTATCTGATTTTGAATTAAGTCAAGGTCGCACCGGTCTGGGTTTGTTTTTCGCAAAGCTAATAGCTCGCGCACATTCCCAAGACGATAAAGAAGGAACTATCGCACTTTTTAACGGTGGTTCACTCGGTGGAAGTGTATTTGAAGTAAAAATACCGTAGTATTATTTAATAAAGTGAAGTAATTCAAAAAGTAACGCCTACATTAAAGTTGAGAGTGGCGTGATGAAAAATAGAACACAAACGGAAACACACGCATGTACGTGATAATTATAATTTTAATTGTTGTTTTGCTTATCGCGGCGATTTTTATCAATGCAATACAGCAGCATCGTCAAAAGCAAGAAGCTGAGCGTAGAGCAGAATTAGCTAAGCAGCGCGCGATTGTTGATGAAACCGATAAAGTCATTACTGCAAGTTTAAATATGCCGGTATCGTCACGCATTATGGGCATTTTGCACAATCGCATGCACAATGCGCTCAAAATCATGAATGAGTTGGCGAGTTCAGCGGATTTAAGGCAACGAATTTCAAGCAGCGAACAAGCAATGACAGCAGCCCTCTCCGACAATAGCGGTTCACTGGGCGAATTCACACTGCCGGATAACGACAAAATGATTATCCAGTATATTCAATCAGTGAAAAAGCTTCGTATTATGCTTCGTTCAGAGCACAGTAAAGGTCAAATTGATTCAAAAGTTTTTTCGGATGAAGATAAACAGCTTGAGCGTTTACAGGTTAAAGTCAATGTAGAAACGCTGATAAAACGCGGTCGCGCAGCTCTACAAACGAACATGCTAGGTTCTGCAAGACAGTATTTTGAAAAGGCAAAAGCGGCCCTTGAAAACCAAAATCCACAAGATGACTACTCAATGTCTAAACTGGCAACGCTAAATGAATGGTTGAGCGATATACAAAATAACTTGAAAAGCGTTAACGAAAAAGACCGGGTAAGAAGACAAGAAGAAGAAAGAGACGAGCTAGACGAATTATTTGCACCTAAGAAGAAGTGGTAGTGCTGGTCCCTGACGTACTTCAGGGATTGTCTAAGCCTTTTTATTGCGCATAATACGCTACCGCTAGATCCCACAAAGACTGAGCGGGTAGCGAAAGACTTCGTCTGGCGTTTCTAATTAAGCCTATGTTTTTAATAAGCGGCTCGTCAGGTACCTCCTTTACTACTAAGCCCAGTCCTTCCATTTGTCTTTTACAAATTGCCGGCATAACTGAAATACCCAAACCGTTTTGTATAAGCTTACCAAGGGTGGATAATTGGCCTGTTTCGGCAACGATATTAAGATCTCCATGCATGGCTAATTTTGTCTGGGTCCAATGACGCACAGCTGACCCTCTGTTCATCATAACGAGAGGCATCGTTAAGCAGTCAGACCATTTTATCTTAGTAGGTAGCAAAGAGGCTTGTTCTTGATTTGTCACTACGACGAACTGATCGTCGAAGAGACTCTCAAAGACTAACCCGTCTTTACGTTCTGGCTCAAAGGAAAAACCTATTTCTGAGCGTCCGGTTGATACTTCATGAATAACTTGTTCCATCACGACGTCAACAATTCGCAAGTTAACGTTAGGGGCTCGCTGATGAAACTTACACAAAATTTCCGGTAAATGCGCCTCCGCAAATGAAGGCATTGCGCAAATCGTTAGCTGCCCTTTCGCCATAGCAAACAAATTTTGAATGTCTGAAAACGTGTTATCCCAATCGTGAAGAAGTCGAACAGCATTGGGAAATAGAACCTCGCCTTCAGGGGTAAGGCTTACATTGCGCGTATTTCGTTGAAACAGTTTGCCTCCGAGTTGCTCCTCCATCTTTTTTATCGCAGACGACAAAGCAGGCTGTGTTAGGTGGAGATTAACGGCGGCTTCGGCAAACGTAGAGGATTTGGCCACTTCTACAAATGCTTTAATTTGACGGTAAGATACATCCATAGCGAGCGCGCCCTTATTAATAAATTATATTTATTAATAGCAAGATTAATTCGATTTTACAAATCTAGCAACAATGCTGATACTTATTTTTAACAAATAATATTGGAGAAAAAGTATGGCAGGATTTAACAAAGTTGTATCGTCGTACGATGAGGCGATGGCCGGTCTTGAAGATGGTATGACAGTCATTGCCGGAGGCTTTGGTCTTTGCGGCATACCAGAAGGTCTTATCAGTCAAATTAAAAAAATGGGCACTACCGGCCTAACGGTTGTATCCAACAACTGTGGCGTGGATGGCTTTGGCCTGGGTCTTCTCCTTGAAGATAAGCAAATAGCCAAAATGGTATCTTCTTATGTTGGGGAAAATGCGCTATTTGAAAAACAGCTCTTAAACGGTGAGCTAGAAGTAGAGCTTACGCCACAAGGTACGCTAGCAGAAAAAATGCGAGCAGGTGGTGCAGGCATCCCGGCATTCTACACGGCTACGGGCTACGGCACGCCTGTAGGCGAAGGAAAAGAAGTAAAAGAATTCAATGGACGTCCATACATTCTTGAACACGCTATTACGGGTGACTTTGCCATAGTGAAGGCATGGAAAGCAGATACCTTCGGAAACTGTATTTATCGTCATACCGCACAGAACTTTAATCCTATGGCAGCTACGGCAGGCAAGATCACTGTCGTAGAAGCCGAAGAAATTGTAGAGCCAGGCGCGCTTAACCCTAGCGAAATCCACACTCCGGGTATTTATGTAAATCGCGTAATTAAAGGGTCTTTCGAAAAACGCATTGAGCGTCGTGTAGTCAGCAAGGAGACAGTATAATGCTTAGTAGAGAACAAATTGCGATGCGCGTAGCCCAAGAGTTTAAAGATGGTGACTACGTTAATTTGGGCATTGGCATCCCTACCCTTGCAGCCAATTACGTGCCCGATGATATCAGCGTGATGCTTCAGTCGGAAAACGGCCTTTTAGGTATGGGACGCTACCCTAGCGAAAGTGAAATCGACGCTGACATGATAAACGCAGGTAAGGAAACCGTAACGGCAATAACGGGCGCGTCTATCTTCAGTAGCGCTGAAAGCTTTGCGATGATCCGAGGTGGGCACGTAGATTTCACGGTGCTTGGCGCTTTTGAGGTCGACGTATCGGGAAATATTGCGTCATGGATGATCCCAGGCAAGTTGGTCAAAGGCATGGGTGGCGCTATGGACCTTGTTGCCGGCGCAAAGAACATCATCGTTACCATGACCCATACAGATAAACACGGTAATCCAAAGCTACTTAGCGAATGCACGTTGCCATTAACCGGTGTAAATTGTATTACGCGTATCATCACCGATTTAGCAGTACTGAGCGTTGAGAATGGCGCATTTGTGCTTCAAGAGCGTGCTCCAGGCGTGAGCGTCGACGAGATTAAAGAGAAAACGGGTGGAAAACTCGTTGTCCCAGACAACGTACCTGAAATGCATTTTTAACCCACCTATTGATTGGGTTTCGTTGGTTCGCGCTTATCAAGCAACATTTAAGTAGTTGATTGGTAAACGTGAACCCTACCAGTGGTTCTCTTTTTGCTTAGTCACTGCTTAATAGCAGTGACGTTTTTTAACATCCAGAACCTCTAACCGAGCCGTTCGATAAGCCTTTCATTACGCTTTACATTAAGGGATAATGCGCCCGAACAATTATCTTTAAAGGCTTTATTTTCTTGCTAGTTACTGATTTACCTGTAAACCACAAAATTATTTCAAAGCTCGAAACCAAGAACATTTCGACGCTAACCGAAATTCAAGAACGCACAATGCTTCCTGCTATTCAAGGCAAGGATATTATAGCGTCATCAAAAACAGGGTCAGGTAAAACTTTCGCCTTTTTGGTACCAGCCATTAACCGACTACTATCGCAAAAAGCACTCAGTCGGCAGGATCCACGTGCACTTATTCTCGCACCAACCCGCGAACTAGCTAAACAAGTTTTCATTGAAACGAAGTCAATGTGTACGGGTTTAAATCTGACGTGTTCACTCATTGTGGGTGGCGAAAACTATAATGACCAAGTTAAAGGGCTTCGCCGCAACCCGCATATAATTGTGGGCACTGCTGGTCGCGTTGCGGATCACCTTTTAGATAAAAGTATGTATTTAAACGGTTTAGAGCTTCTGATCTTTGACGAAGCTGACCGCATGCTAGATTTAGGGTTTTCTGCACAGCTTAAGATGATTAATGACTATGCTGATCATAGAAAGCGCCAAACTATGCTGTTCTCTGCCACGCTTGATAACATCGAGCTCAAGCACATGACTGCACAGTTAACTAAGGGGGCTGTCAGGGTAGCAGTTGGCGACTCAACTGCCGAGCACGGTGATATTGTTCAGCAATGTTTTTTCGCTGATAACGTTCAAAATAAAGACCAAATTTTACAATTTGAATTGATAAATCGTGAATACAATCAAGCGATAGTTTTTACTGCAACCCGCGAGGACACAGATAGAATTGCTGCGCTTCTTAATGCGCAGAATCTTGAAGCCATTGCGCTTCGTGGTGACATGTTGCAAAGCCAACGTGCTGCAGTAATGAGCGCGTTTGCCCGTGGACAGCATAGTATTCTCGTTACTACCGACCTTGCATCTCGCGGTCTAGACCTGTCAAAAGTTGGTTTAGTGGTTAACTTTGACCTTCCTAAGAATGCTGATGAATATATTCACAGAATCGGCCGTACTGGACGTGCAGGGCAAAAAGGCGAAGCGTTCTCTTTAATTGGCCCACGTGATTGGAACAGCTTTGAAGCGTTAAAAAGCCACCTGCAATATGCATTAGAATGTTCGGCACATGATGAATTCGCTGCGTCGTTTAAAGGTTTAAAACCGAAGAAAAAAGTGACGAAAAAAGCCAGTGTACATAATGGTAAAAAGCGTGTCGCTAAATCTGAAAAGACGGGCGCAAAAAAGCGCGTTGATACCATGTCGGGAGAAGATATCGGTATGGTCCCTGTTAAACGCAAACCAAGAAAATCGCTCTCGGATGATGAGTGAAATTAACAGGCAATAGTTAATACCTAAACCGCCGCTAATGCTCATAAGCGGCGGGCAATATCACATTTAGTTTTAACGAACATTCTCTTACATTTTCTTTTTCAATCTTTTGCGAGTTTATGTTGTACTCTATTCAGCACATATCGTTAACCTGCAACGTTATGAGTTTAATATAAACATGAGTAAAGCTTCTTAAGCCTTTCTTCAAAACGGATTTTGCAAACATGAAAGCACGTAAACTCGTATTAATATCACTCTTCGCTGTCATTGTTGTTGCCGCACTTTTTTATCAGGAAATAATTGCGCGTGTATTATTACCTCAATACATCGAGTGGGCGCGTGAAACTGATCAGAAAGGGCTTAATGATGGTGTTCCGTTAAACGAAAAAGAACGATTGCTCGCATCAGAAATAGGCATTAAACACCCAGAAAAAGTAAGAATAATTTATGTAGACCAAGTACCCTACCCTTATGAAAATTTTGCTTTGAAGGTATTTGGTGAAGCTGTTGGACTCGTTGGCGAAGGAATTATTAACAACGCACAGGTTTTCGGTTATTCAATTTATGCGCGCAAAGACTTTGTACTTAATAAGCCAAAGTTGGCTCACGAGTTAGTGCATGTACTTCAGATTGAAAGAACCAGTTTAGATGACATTGTCACACAACATTTTTTTGACATGGCGGAATATGGCTACGACAAAGCACCGCTAGAAGTAGAAGCAGTAAAGGCAAATGAAAAATACAGCACTGATTGGTAGCTTTTGCTAGGTAGTGTGTAGCGTGCTTTTTATAACGCTACCTATGTATTTCTCAGCTTAGAGCAGCGTGCATTACTATTTATAAAAATCTCAACGTTCTGCTTAAGACGAGGAGCGGACGTTCAAGACTCTCTGCTCTTGGTTCCGATCTTTTCCAAACTCGGCCGTGCAACAGCACCTTAATATCTTATACCAGTCCGCATACATCGTATTTATACATCTCCTTTCGTTAAATTTGGCATTGCAATATCACGTTGAATGTTGAAAACATAAGCTTCTAATACAAATTCATTTGATACCCATACGGAAATCAAGCGTAATAAACCACCATGTTGATAAACTCTTCAGGTTCACGATGAAGACGGTGATGAAGAATATGGCAGTACAACATCGCGACGCTCGGCGGTCCCTGCCAAAAGGCCCCGTAACAGCGGCATATGAACGAAAAGTGGATGCGAGGGAGGTGCGACGAGATGACGCGCAAGTCGCTCTAGCGGCAAAGTTTGATGCTCTGCACGCGTCTCTTGCCTCGCTCCCACCAGTACCAGTAAATACTGAAAAACTGACAGAGAGCAGCTCTATCAGCAGCAGTCCGCTATTACGGTTATTGGCGCGTTCCTTGGCATCCGCCCAGTCCTTTTTTCAAAAGAAATGGTATTTGTGGTCTTTTGGTCCACCACCGAGAGGTATGTACATTCATGGCCCAGTTGGGGTTGGCAAGAGCTTTCTAATGGATCTCTTTTTTGCGTCGGTTACTGTTCCTGATGATAATTTTCGCTGTCATAAAAGCCACAGCAACACGCACGCAAAAATAACCAAACGCCGTGTCCACTTTCATGAATTCATGTTAGACGTCCATCATCGAATCTTTGTCTACAAACAAACGCACCCCAGAGATGATGCGATCCCTGTTATTGCGCAACAATTGGCACAAGAAGCCCAACTCCTCTGTTTTGATGAATTTCAGGTGACAGACATTGCCGATGCCATGATTTTGAAGCAGCTGTTTTCACATTTATTGGATTGTAATGTCGTGGTGGTAGCCACCTCGAATCGATCCCCTGATGCCTTGTATGAGGGAGGCATAAACCGCTCGCTCTTTTTGCCATTCATCGACATGTTGAAAGACACGACAGACATTATTTCAATGGAGGACTCCCAGAAAGATTATCGACGCGAAACTCGCGCGGATGGTGGATCCTATTTTTTGTCAGACACAGGTGTTTGTGGCGATGTTGATAAAAACATACAGGCGAAGTTAGAGGCAATATTTGGTGGTACAGCGTCCGGAAGTGAGACCGAAACCATTTCCGTTTTGTTTGGTCGCACCGTTCAGGTAGCTCGATTAAATGACCGATGCGCCTGGTTTGATTTTTCCGAGTTGTGCTACCAACCGCTCGGGGCGGCCGATTATATTTCCCTCTGCTACCGATTTCAGGTCATCATCATGGAAGGCGTTCCCCAACTAGACGCCAATCACCTCGACGAAGCGCGGCGATTCGTTACCCTCATTGATGCGTGTTATGAAGCTCGCACTCGTTTAGTGCTGACGTCACAAGTCCCGCTTAACGAATTGTTTGTCGATTTTGAAGCGCACGTTGAAAGCAATGATGGCGATGGAGAATTAATTGTCAGTGAGAAGGGAGGAAACTCGAGTTCCTTTGCGACGACCATGATTCGCACCAAAAAGGGTGAATATTATGAGTGGTCGGCGACGGGGCGAGTTGGCGTGTCACTGGCACAATTTTCGTCCGCCAATGATCTCGCCTTTTCCTTTCGACGAGCCGCATCTCGGTTGGTAGAAATGGGGGGAAAAGAATGGGGACGGCAATGATTCCTGAAAAGTATTCATTTAACTCATGTTCAACTAGCCTTAGCTTCGGCTAACACAGTGGGTGGTACTTAGCGTTTATCTTTCTTATGAACGACGCGAGAAGTAGACACCTTTCCCCAACTACGAGTTATGCTGACATTTATGAAAAAGCTGCCATTAGGCTGCTATTTTTTGTCTGAAATAAAAATCTGCATTACGTTAATGCGGTAGCGTTAAGTTGACAGGATACCAACACCAGTGAAACCCAATTCAATGTTGAGCGTGGGGAAAAGCTCAGCGGTTATGAACGTAAAGCCTGCCGCGGCCATCGCGTTTGGCTCTGTACAATGCTTTATCACATTGACGCATTAAAGAGTGTGTTCTTTCCCCACTAATATATTTGGTGTCCACCTCAGAAAAGGTTAGATTTTTTATAGCAGCACCTATCTGAAGCTCATGGTAACCATTGAGGATACCATTCGACATTCTTACGGTCACCGAAGCCGAAGTCATTGGCAGTCAAAGAAGCCTAGACTTCAACAGATTTTGATACGTCCAAAGCGTCGTCAACGTTTATGCGTTATTTGCGGACAAAAAAAAACGAGCGCTTGATTAAAGCACTCGTTTTAACGATTTCTCTTTCATTAGCAAGACGCTAAGCAAACCCATCAACGGCGCTTGCGCAAAGCTGTAGTGATGGTGCTTCACTAAGTATAAACTTAGTACTCCCACCATCCTTCTTGCCACCAAGCCAAAAACTCTTCGAAATCGATGAAACCATCGTCATTACTATCGATAAGCTTAAAGCCTTCTTGTACGTGGCTCACTTTGGTTTTTGGCGAAATAACGGTTAAAAGCTCAATGAACTCAGGTAAATCGATTTGGCCATTGCCATCACGATCGAAAAAGCTGAAGTCCTTTCTGATTTCTTCAATTTTAGATTCTGAAAGTTGAGTGCTCACTCGCATTCCTTAATTTCAACTGCAATAAGTTCGAGTGTAACGCCCTTCTTTCTGACTGTCTACGCCTGATTTTCTTTCGCTTTAAGTGCGCGTAAACGTTGAGCTTCTGCTTTTTCTTTGCGCTTTTGTTCCATGGTTAAGCGCGCTTCGGTTCCCACATGTTCCTGTTGACGCTCTTTCGCCAGTTGGACCTGCTTTTCACGTTCTCTAAATCGCGCGATTTGATCGTCGGTATGCGTACCATAGCAACGTGGGCAGCTCACGCCAGGCTCGTATTTATCGCTTTGCTTGTCTTCTTCGGTAATTGGAAGCCTGCACGCGTAGCACTGCTCATAATGACTTTTTTCTAAATCATGGTTTACAGCAACTCGATTATCAAATACGAAGCAATCACCTTCCCACAAGGACTCTTCTTTTGGTACATCTTCTAGATACTGTAAAATACCGCCTTCTAGATGATAAACCTCATCAAAACCCTGCTCTTTCAGGTAAGCCGTAGATTTTTCACAGCGAATCCCGCCGGTGCAAAACATAGCGACCTTTTTGTTTTTAGTTGGGTCGAGTTCTTTCGCCACATATTCAGGAAACTCGCGAAAGGTTTCGGTTTTAGGGTCGATAGCGTTCTTAAACGTACCGATCTCAATTTCATAGCCGTTTCGCGTATCGATGACCGTTACGTCTGGGTCGCTTATGAGCGCATTCCAGTCTTTGGGCTTCACATAGGTGCCTACGGTTCGACGGGGGTCGATACCCTCTACGCCCATGGTCACGATTTCTTTCTTAAGCTTTACCTTCGTGCGGTAGAACGGCTGCTCTTCGTGAAGTGATTCTTTAACTGAGATAGGATTCATACGTTCATCGCTGTTTAAATAAGCGAGTAATGCGTCGATACCTTCTCGCGTACCGGAAACTGTTCCGTTTATGCCCTCATGGGCAAGAAGAAGTGTACCTTTGATACCATTTGCTTCCATCGTCTCTAGAAGCGGCTGGCGGATTTCTTTATAGTTTTCAAGCGCAACAAATTTATACATTGCGCATACAATATACTTGGACATAGTTTAACCTTTGCTGATTGGAGCGTAAGACCAGTGCAAAATGCGGCGCGCAATATAACAAAATTGGATGTTAAAAACTAGGGTTGATGCCGTAAGACGTTTTCGTGGTTGCAATAAAACGCTATGCGATATTTTCGAATGAAGGAACATCTATATACGCGTCTTTTTTAAACACGTCATTTGAATCACGGTTTCCATTGTGTGAAGAGAGAATATCGTACAGTAATGTATTGTCCTCTTTCAGAGTATTCGTAACCTGCTTCTTTAATCGTTTCTGAGTCGCTAGACTGCAATTATTCATAACGTCATCGGGTATACGCTTGGCGTCATCTATTTGCGCTAGTGGCGGAGGCTTCATGCAGAGATGTAGCCTTGCGCTCGCATAGTTTTGTGATACTAAGCTAGAGAATGCATGCATGTTTTCCCATTCACTCTCGCTGGCCGCCAGTGAAGGACGTCTATAGTGATTAAGCGAAGCGAGTTGAGACTCTATACTTTTTCTATTGTCACCGGCCGACGGTGCCGCGTCTATCTCAAAAGGCTCAGCAACGCTATGCTGCTGCATAGCAAGATATAGAGAAAACAACGCCCCTTGTGTTGATGCGCGCGCGAGTACCCCACTTCGCTCCCAGTAAATACTGGGATCGATAGGTGTTTGGTCACTCGCTGTAGGTGTATCCATCAAAATGCATCATTGTTACTTAATTTGTATACTTATGTTTTCGGCAAGATAATGTTTTTCTTAAGCTTATTTTTAAAAGTTAGATATACTTTTATTAAACCTTTGAGGGCACATTCACGGATGCGAAATGCAATTTAGCAACAAACAAGTGTTGATTGTGGAAGATCAACGCCCTTTTCTACTTCTTCTTAAAGGGCTGATGCATTCAATGGGCGCTTCGGATGTAGTCACCAAGTCGTCTGCTGAGCAGGCTGTATCACTTTGTAAAAAGCATAAATTCGATATCGTGATATGTGATCTGCATTTAGGGGCAGAAAATAAAAATGGGTATGAACTGGTAGAGGAGTTGCGCACCGGTAGCCTTATTCAACCGACGACGGTTTTTATTCTTATTAGTGCCGATAGCGCGCGTCCTATAGTGTTAGGTTCCATCGAACGCCGTCCGGATGATTTTCTTATCAAACCTTTTTCACAGGTACAATTAAAGTCGCGAATTGTTCGCGCTTTTCAAAAGCGAAAATTTTTAAAGCAAGCATATACACTCATCAGTAAAGGTGAAATTAACAGCGCAATCGATCATATAGAATCCCTACTAGATTCGCCGTCCCATTATAAAGGACATTGTGAGCAACTTTTGGTGGAGCTATATTGGCGTATCGGTATGCCAGAAAAAGCACTTGATGTTTTGAATGACTATATTGATGGAAAGCCTGTTCTCTGGGCGCAGATCGCCGTTGGCAAAACCTACCTTCAGCTGAAAGATTATGAAAAAGCGATTTCAATTGCAAAGAGAACGCTGAAGCGCAACAGGTTCAACGCGGATGCTCACGATATTCTTGCGCACGCTTACCAGGCTATGACCGCAGGTGATAAAGCGTTGGAGGCCATTAAAGAAGCGATAAAACTCTCGCCCTATTCGCTACCAAGGCATTTCAAAGCCTGTGAAATTGGTAGAGAGAATGAAGACTTGCTACTCGCCGCTAATTCCAGTTTAGCCATTTGGGATTTATCAAAACGTACCGTTCATAAAACAAGCCTGCATTGGTGTGGAATTATTAGAAGCTATTTAGATATAGCCGAATTTGCCGAAGATAAAAAGCAGCGTAATAAGTATCAACAAGAGGCCCTTCTTACACTTCAGCGGGGAAAGTTTGACGAACACCTTCAAAAAATTGACCGTGATTTTGACGTAAGTATTTTTGGAAATATCGTAAACGCTAGAATAAGTGCAATAGATGGTAAATTGATAGATGCAAAGCGTCACTTAGCGTCATCTCAGAACTTAATTGAAGATAAATATACCGAGGTTCCTACCGCTTATATTCCCGATAGTATAAATGTGATGTTCAAATTGGGAGAATTCGATGATGCGGTAAGACTTAACGCATTGCTTGAGACCCGTAGCGACGTGCTCGACCAAAACAGCGCAAGCATGTTAAAAATTCAAACTCAAAATGCACAAAAAAGTTTTGCCAGCTATCAGCAATTTAATCGTGAAGGAATACAGCATTATCAACAAAAAGACTACGAGCGTGCTAAGGCCTCATTTGCTCTCGCACAGGGTTTCGCGCCTGTGAATACTGGCGTTGCACTCAACCTTCTACAATGTCTCCTTCAAATAGCGATAGAAAAAGACAGTGCAGACGTTAATTTAATCAACGAATGTAAGCGTTTATTTAAGCTCATCGACGACATGTCACTTAGGGCTCCTTATAAAGACAAGTATGTCAATCTTCGAGATGAACTCTCTCAGTACATAGGTTTTTGACGGTCTAATTATGATCCTCCCACCTCTCGCCGTTGCGAAAGTTCGCAAGGACTTAATTGCATCGTGGTGTTTGTCAATCACTGATGTCAACACCCCATTGCCTCACAAAACACATATACTGTACATTTGTACAGTTTTAAAAATCGTGATATAACACGCAAGGTTTTAGGGCCTAACCAAATAAGCCACAGGGAAGATTAATACCCGTCCGCAGAGATAATTACCCACTCAGCGAGACTTAAATTGTTCGTAATCGAGGCGTGTTACCGCAGGTATAGTGGTTCTACATTAAGGTGGCACAACAAAGAGTACGGACGTTTTAAACTCGCCCTAAGGGAAGGTTTGGCAAGCTTCTCAGTGGGCAATCATCTCTGCGGTTTGATATAAGATTACTGTTCCATTTTGCGTTTTAAATCTAAGGAATCTCTCATCTGTAATGCACGATAAACTTATACAAAAACTCGAAATACTCTCTGACGCTGCAAAATATGACGCTTCATGTGCAAGTGGTTCAGCAGGAAAACGACAGGCAGACAAAAGCGACAAAAGTGGTATAGGCTCACTTACCGGTGGTTCGGGGATATGTCATAGCTTCACACCTGATGGTCGGTGCGTTTCTTTATTAAAAATATTGATGACAAACTATTGTATCTACGATTGTCACTATTGCATAAATAGAGTATCAAGCAACGAGCGACGCGCCCGTTTTTCAGTTAAGGAAACCGTAGACCTTACGTTGAATTTTTATAAGCGCAATTACATCGAGGGCTTGTTTTTAAGTTCAGGTATTGTCGGTTCGCCAGATTTGACCATGGAAAGTATGGTGCGAATTGCTAAATCCTTGCGGCTCGATCATGGATTTAAAGGCTATATTCATCTTAAAACCATCCCCAATGCCTCGCCTGAATTGCAGGCGGAGGCTGGTTTATATGCTGATAGATTAAGCATCAATGTAGAAATGCCAACCCAACCCTCGTTAAATAAATATGCACCAGAAAAAGACTTAGGCGCTATTCACGGGGCGATGAATACGTTGAAAGACAAAATCGCAGAGCATAGGGTTGAAAAAACATATACAGGAAAACGCCCTCCTCGCTTCGCCCCTGGTGGGCAATCGACGCAGATGATCATCGGCGCTGATGATTCCAGCGATAAAACCATTTTAGGAACAAGCGTTAAGCTCTACAGTGAACAAAAATTACGTCGCGTTTATTACTCTGCGTTTTCACCAATACCTGATGCGTCAGACGTTTTACCGTTAAAGCCGGCTCCCTTGATACGAGAGCACCGACTCTATCAAGCCGATTGGCTTCTGCGTTTTTACGGTTTTACTCTCGATGAGATTGTGCATGACAACATGCTTGATATGGAACATGACCCTAAACTTGCTTGGGCTTTTCGAAATCGCCATATATTCCCTATCGATTTAAATAAAGCCGATAAGATGCTTCTATTACGCGTGCCGGGCCTCGGTGCACGCACGGTACAAAAAATTCTCTCGATACGTCGCTACACGAAGATCAATTGGATAGACCTGACGAAGATGAAGCTCCCGTTGAAAAAGTTGAAACCGTTCATTAGCGTAGGCGATTACCGACCGGATATTCATCTTCTCGACAGTAACAACTTTGAACTTCAGTTTAAACAACCTAAACAGTTTGAGCTATTTGGCGGGTAGACACGTTCCCCTTAAAGGTAGTTGTAAAATGAAAGCGATAACCATTACCTCAGTACCTGGATTTGAAGCATGGCGTGATGCCTCGAGAATGTGTTTAGCAGAATCAATCAGTCCTGAAAATGTGATTTGGCAAAATACGCAGCATGCTATCCAAGACGACCTTTTTGGCCATCAAGAAGCAACCGAAGTGCTCAATAAGCCAGGTAGGAAGCATACCGTTCCAAAAGCTGCCTTAGCGCTTTTTAAATACGCAATTTGTCACAGCGATGATACCCGTTTCGCACTGTGTTACCGAGTTTTGTGGCGGCTTGTTTATGAGAATAAAAACCTTATTCAATTGAAAACTGATGACGATATTATCAAGCTTTTTGCCATGGCAAAGGCGGTAAAGCGCGACGCGTATAAAATAAGCGCGTTTTTACGGTTTAGAGAGATCAATGTTGGCGGAAAAGCCCACTTCGTCGCATGGTACGAGCCGGAACACTATAGTCTAGAGTTGAAGCTTGGTTTTTTCCAAACCCGTTTTAAGAACATGCGATGGTCTATTCTTACTCCTTATCGCGCCGCTCATTGGGATACGGAAACACTTATCCTTGAGGATAACCCAGACTCCAGTGCTGTCCCCGACAGCGATCGTATCGAAAGTTACTGGCTAACTTACTACGCCAATATATTTAACCCTGCTCGAATCAAAACCAATGCAATGTTAAGTCAAATGCCTAAGAAATATTGGAAAAATATGCCTGAAACGTCATTAATTGACGATATGATTAAACAGTCGGACGCCCGTGCACGCAAAATGATCAGTGATGGAAGTAAACACTAATCAAGTATATGTCCACGTGCTTTAAATAGCGTTACAAAGTGCAGCTTGTAATCATCTTTCCTGTTCACTCATCTAAACCCATTTGTTTTCTTACTTCTTTCGCCCATTGAGGTCGGGATTGCTCGTAATCCCAAATGCTGGCAGGCAATTTAATATTCCTATTAGCCTTTTTCAGTGCGTCGAACATCGCCTGTTTGTTGATGCTGTAGTTCTGATACATCAGTTCATGCACTGAACCATCTTTTAGGCGTATAAGATTACGTAACATGCGATGAGTAGCGCTTTGTACCTGGACCAATTCAACTATATTATCTGTTGAAACAGTCAATTCTTTTCCGCCAAACAAAGGGTCGTTGTAGTAAAACGTATCGGAGGTAACCCTAATCTCAACCTGTCTATTTATTACCCATAAGTAAGCTGCTATTCCCAGCAAAAGACATTCAGTTATCGCAACTAGAATCAAAACGATAGGCTCGAATTGGCCCTTGATCAAATAGTTCTCGCAGGCCCAGTATATAACAGGTAACAAACATGCATTCGCCAGCACAATAAGACTAAACCGACGAGTTCTACGTACAAAATGATAATGGCTGTGCATTAATAAAACTCTTTTTACATATGCGCTTGGCACTGACTTGCAATGTAACGCCTACCCCTTAAAGTTGTCTACAGTCTTAATCAGGTCCTCTATGTTTTCAAGCAGTGTCTCACGTTGCTTATCAGTAAGGGTAGAAAAGACCTCTGAAATTAACGTAGCGGTAACTGTCATATTGTGTGCACTGCTCTGCTTATAAATTGCCGTTTTATAACTATCAGGGTTTTGCATCAGTGCCACTAGGTCCCTTTCAAAGTCGTTATTGAACTTACGCGTTACAAAGAGCTTTCTTGCTGCATCTTGTATATTTCTGCGGTATTTAAGCCACTCCTCACCGGTGGGTATGAACTGGGATGCATATGTACGCACTATTTGTTTTTGCTCACTAGTAAGCTTCCCAATGCGTTCACTTATTGTCTCCTCTATACGTGTAACGCGGTCCTCTAAACGCTGTTTTTCTGTTTTTTCGAGCACTTCTTGTCGCTCTTCTTCTTCCTCTTTGTTGTCTTTTTCAAGCGCAGCAAAAAGAGAGACAACTTGCTCATCATCCAGTGTTTTGGCAATTTCGGCCAATTCTGGGCTAACCTCATCTCGCACTCTCTCCCAATGCGATCTTGCATTGACAAGGTGCTTGTAAACAGAGCTGGAATCTAAGCTTCCTTCTTTCACTTGTCGTTTAATATCGATAAGTTGAGATTGATAGCGTTTAAGTTCCGATGTCTTATGCCAACGAAGCCAGTTTTGTAAATAATCATCGAACTTTTCTTCTTGCTCATCCTTAAGCTCAATATAATCGTCCATATACCAATAAACCCACCAATCAAGGTTGTTATAGGCCAGTTTAGAACTGCATGAGGCAAGAAACATGGTAAAAAACAATACTAACAGTGCGCGCATAACTCTTCCTTTTATGTTAACTACGTTAGTAGCAGAAAAACCGCTTATTTATTTTGAGAATCAAAGAGCATAAATAGAGGGTAGCTCGCCCTATTGCGAGGCTGTACTATTTTTCGTGACGGAACTACTCTTTTGAACAATGTTAATGTTAACTTTACGAAGCGAAACCCTATCGGTACTTTATCCATAGTGCCCGAAAAAAGAAGGACTTTATTGTGTCAAAACGTGTCGCAATTTTAACCTCTGGTGGTGACGCACCAGGTATGAATGCATGCATTCGCGCCGCAATTATTGCGTGCCAAAAAGCCAAGTTCACCTTGCTCGGTTATAAACACGGATATAATGGTTTACTGCATCAAGAGTATATTTCACTCTCTCTTGATTCGACCCACAACCTTATCCAGCAAGGCGGTACCATTTTACATAGCGCGCGATGCAAAGCATTTGAATACCAAGAGGGGCAGATAAAGGCTGCAGAAAACTTGAGGCAGGCGGAAGTCGACACGCTAATAGTGATTGGTGGCGACGGATCATTTCGTGGCGCAGCCAAGTTAAGTGAACATTGGGAGGGGCAAATAATCGGTATTCCTGGCACTATCGATAACGATATAGCGGGAACAGATGCAACTATTGGCTATTTCACCGCCATTGACACAGCGATGAGTTCGATTGATAAAGTTCGCGACACGGCAGATGCCTTTGAACGTATATTTCTCGTGGAAGTAATGGGGCGTAACGCTGGATTTTTGGCGCTGAATGCAGCGTTGTCTTCGGCTGCAGATTATGTGATTGTGCCTGAATTTTTTGAATCTCCCGACGTGGAAATAAGCAAGATAGTGGCGCAGATAAAAGCGCAGCGTGCACTAAAAGGTCCTGTAAGTTTTATTGCTGTTGTGGCGGAAAACGTGTGGCCAAACGGCTTACCAGGTCTTACCCAAGCATTGCAGCAGCATGGCATTAGTGATGTTAGGCCTGTTACATTAGGTCATGTACAACGGGGTGGCTCTCCTGTTGCGCAGGACCGTCTACTGGCAACAACCCTTGGGGAGCATGCCATACGTTTAGTAGGCACTGATGTGAACAACGTTATGGTAGGTGAAGTAAATCAGTGCCCCGTTACCGTGCCTTTGTCAATGACTTGGGAAAATTCAAAGCCACTCAACGAGGCGCGTGTAGAGGCAATGCGTACGTTAATGAATGAGAGGTACGTGGGTCAATGACCTACGCCCTTTGACCATTTGCTAAATAGTTGACTCATTGCGAAATGCTTACTTAAAAAGCAAAAAAGCCTTGTTTATGACTTAAACAAGGCTTTTAGATTGGCGATTATTCAGTAGTCGCTTTACATTTTCATTGCCGCTTTTACTTTATCGCGATGGCTACGGCTTACTTTCAGTTCGGTGTCGTTTTGAAGAATAAGGTGGTATTCACCGCTAATGTGACTCACTAATTTTTTTACAAATCGAATATTGGCGATAGCTGAACGGTGTACCCGAACGAAAAACTGGGGATTAAGTTCTTGCTCTAGCTCTTTCATGGTCTTACGCATTATGTGCATGCCGTCCAGCGCATGAACACACATGTAGTCTCCAGCCGCGTCAATCCACTGAATGTCTTGCACGTTAACTCGTGTTACCTCTGAGCCGTCTTTTATAGCAAGAACGTCTGGGTAGGGATTGGTTTCTACCGGCTCACCATTGGCAAGTTTACGCAGAATTTCTTCGCAATCGTCACCTGTTAATTCAGCAACCAGACTTACAAGTTTTTGCGACTGTTCATCTTGATGCTGAGTTGAGAAGTACTCTCGTACTTTATTTAATGCAGCGCCTAGGCGCTCATCGTCTGCGGGCTTTAACAAGTAATCTAGCGCATGTACGTCAAACGCCTTTATCGCGTAGCTGTCATAGGCGGTAACGAACACGATCATGGGAATGGGTTGCTTTAGCTCCCGTAGCTTATGAATAACTTGAAACCCATTTAAACCAGGCATTTGAATATCTAAAAACACTAAATCTGGACGGTGCTGCGAGATACTGCTCACCGCTTCCAGACCGTTTTGACACTCGGCAAGCACCTGAACATCGTGATGGCGCTCTAACCTGGCGCGAAGCCCTTTGCGAGCCAAAGGTTCGTCGTCCACTACAATGGTTTTAATCACTTGCTTTGTCATACTATACGTCCTTAACTTCATAAGGAATGCGAATTCTTACGCGCACTCCAGAAGGCTGATTGTGTTCTATAGAGAATGCAAAATTACGATGATAAAGGGATTGCAAACGCTCTTTGATATTAGCCAAGCCCACGCCGTTCTCCCGACTAAGGGTACCGTTTTTAATATCCGCGCCGGGCCCGTTGTCGGCAACATCCATCAACAAGTCGTTGCCAAAAGTACGTGCTGTAATTGAAATACGGCCACCATTCTCCATTTTAGATATGGCGTGTTTTATCGAATTTTCAATTATAGGCTGTAAAATCATGCTCGGTACAAGTGCACCTTCGCAGCTCTCATCAATATCCCAGAGTACTTCTAATCGGTCGTCAAAACGCACTTTTTCTATTTCTAAGTAAAGGCGTAGTGCTTTAATTTCCTGACCCAAAGGTACCCGCTTTATCGGATCGTTATCTAGCGAATAACGCAAAAAGTCACTAAGGCGCGAAACCATCGCTTCTGCCGTATCGTTCTCTTTCAAAAGAATAAGCGTTGATATGGCGTTTAGCGTATTAAACAAAAAATGAGGATTGAGCTGATACCGCAACATCTTAATATGAGCCTGATGCGCCATTGTGCTTGCTTTAAGCGCATTCTGCTTCTCTTTTTGCAGCATCTGAAAGTTTTTGATGCCGAAGTACACGCCGCTCCAACACCCCACCATGATTAATGAGTTTATGGTATTGGTAAAGTACATATACCATTCATCTGGGCGATATCCATGCTTGTAGATTTCCCAGTAGTTGATGTTTTTCACCACGGCCCAAAGCAACGCGACAAGGTAACAAGAAACAATCACGATAATGATCATGTTAAGCGGCGATTGTTTTCGAGCCCACCTGTAGACATAGCGAAGAGGAATAGTGAGCAACCATCCTGCATAGGCATTGAGCATGATGATGAACACCCATATGGGCCTCACATCGTGGAGGAACGATCCAATGTAATAAATTATTGCGAATCCAGCCCAGCCCGCGCTGTGCAGCATCCAAAATAAGCGTTCATTACTTTCTATTACACGCTGAAAGCGACTCACAACATTACCATTTTAAAGACTTATAGTAAGATTATACGCATGCATTGCTATCACCCAAGCAGCTTGGTCGTATGACTTATGCCTCTGGTCGCAGGTCAAAATCCTGATAGTAGGCCTCTTTTGAAGAAAGATGTCAGTTTCTAGAGATCCCAAGGGGTAAGTTCTAATAGCTAATGTTCATTCTTTTAAGCCAGTGAACCCACCACCACGCGGGTCCAACTAACAGAAAGCGTAAATCATCCAAAAAGGACGGTTTTTTTCCTTCTATATGATGGCCGATAAATTGAAGACCCCACATAGCCACAAACAGGACTAATGAAAAAGACCACACAGTGATACCGAAGTAAACAAGGACATTAATCGCCCCGAAGCACAAAATCGTTAGTAAGGTCATTGCCGCACCAATGGGTCCAGACAAAAGGAAATAATAATACAGAACCGGTATAACAATAATATGAGCCCACGTTATATCAAATTGCGCAATAAAATCGGGTACGGGTAAACTCCATAACAATGCGATCGATACAAAATAGATACTGGGCACCGCGATTGCGTGGATAAGAACGTTTGTTTTATTTTGGTGACTTTCGCCATATTGCATTAATAATCGCTCAATACTTCTCATGTGGATTCCCCCGGCCTGCCATTTTAACGTTCAATAACTGCATATCCGTTATCATAATTTAACATGAACACTATGATAAAAGTGTATGTCGGGATAACAGCGTTTTTATCAGCTTTTCGTCACAGGTAAAGGCGAGCCCGTAGTAAACCACATCATTTTCAATTTTGTGATTTTTCACTTTGGCATTAAGAGCCACTTCTTTACCGTCTAACGAATAATTTAGTTTCACATCCGATTCATCAATCAAAATTGGCCAATTTGGTTTTACTTGCAACGCAATTTTGCAGCCCTTCTGACTCAAATCGATGATAATACCCGTTACGTTCTCATCGCTAGGGTAAACCTCTGCGTTGAGTGTTATAGATACACCAAGTTGGGCGCGTTTGACCGACCGAAGGCCAATGCTCTCTATGCGTTTAGGAAAAGTAGTAATAAGCAATCCGGAAGGCTTTGACAGAAGCTTAAGCACTTTCACTTTAAAGGCAATGACTTGTCCCGTATCGCCTTCTAGTACAGACCGCACAACAATGTCATTACCTACGGTAAGTGCGTCTCTCACCGTTATCCATTTCGCCGACGTAGGAATGTGAAAAAGCAAGCACTCATCAATAAGCATGCCTATATAGTCAGTTTTAACTCGCTTTGGGGCAGCAGGCATTGCTATTTGTAAATCAACTGTATCGCCGGGTACTAACGTACGCAAAGCATCTAAGTTTTCTTCGCTCAATAAACTGCTTTGTATTTTTTCAGCCATTTGTATTTGTTATTGCTGGACTTTGTGATGATAGGTTCAATGTACGCATCAAACAAAAACTTATCAACACTATGAGTCAAAAGAGGTGATATTTGTGATAGCGATGATCCTATTGGGCTTACGGCAATAGATTGGTATAGTTGATTATTAGATTTTTTCACCCTATTGGACGTTTATGCCTTCTGCTCTTCATTACACGTTAACTATTTCAAATTGGCGCGCTCATCAATTTACCGTCACATTACAAATACCCAAGCATAGTGAAAACACTCTAACGCTTTCATTGCCAAGCTGGATACCAGGTAGCTATATGGTGAGAGATTTTGCAAAGAGCATTGTCGAGTTAGATGTGATAAGCCTTGAAGATACAAAGAACGCGGTTCTGACTCCCCTTTCCATCACCAAGCTTGACAAGCAAACGTGGCGTGTTGAAACCGGAGGTCACGCATGTACCGCTCAATACACTGTTTATGCGAACGATTTGTCTATCCGTTCGGCATTCATGAACGACCAGTACGCATTTATTAATGGTACAAGTGCGTTTCTAAAAGTGTCAGGGTTTGAAAATGCACGCCATGAACTCAGTGTAAAACTCAATGATGAAGACCCAACCACCGCGGATTGGAAAGCGTATACTTCAATGCCAAAGTGCAGCGATCACAGCCCTGTTTCTGAGTGGCATTTTATTGAGAATAGCTACGACGAATTTATTGATCACCCACTTTATGTCGGCGTTGCTGATATCCATCGCTTTGATGTTGACGGCGTCTCTTTTACCTTGCTTTTTTCTGGCACAAACAACATTGATTGTGAGCGTATAGCCCGTGATTTAACGCCGATTTGTAAACATCATCTCGATTTATTTGGCACCCCTCGCGCTATCGACAATTATTTGTTTATGACGTTGCTAGCGGACAATGGCTTTGGTGGTCTTGAACATAAATATTCTACAGCCCTACTTTATCCGCGCTTTGATTTACCTCAGGTTGGCGAACCGGAGAAGAAAACGGATGGCTACATTACATTTTTAAGCTTGTGTAGCCATGAATTCTTTCACACCTGGCATGTAAAGCGAATTAAACCCAACGTGATGGTAAAGCCTGATTTATCTCAGGAAACGTATACGAATCAACTATGGATATATGAAGGTTTTACAAGTTTTTATGACGATGTCACCCTTGCCAGAGCTGGCGTAATCGAACCGCAAAAGTATCTCGATATTGTGGCGCAAAATGTCAGTCGACTTTTGCAAAATGCAGGGCGCTTTAGACAAAGTGCCGCAGAAAGCAGTTTTGATGCTTGGACAAAGTTTTATAAGCAAGACGCTAGCGCCACGAACAACATTGTGAGTTACTACACAAAAGGCGGCATCATTGCACTAGGACTCGATTTACTGCTTCGAAAGCAATCGAACAATGCGGTTAATTTAGACACGCTTATGCAGTTACTTTGGAAGCATTACGGGGTAGACGAAAAAGGCACACCCGATGATGTCATTCAACGTTTGTGCAAAACGCATTTTGATATCGATGTATCAGAATACTTGAACCGTGTGGTGTATGGCACAGACGATGTGGAGCTGGCTTCGTTAGTATCTGAAATGGGCGTAAACTATGCCGCTCGTGCTCGCGTTTTAGGTGAAGATAAAGGAGGTATTTCCACGCTGCCTGTTATCAAAAATCAGCTTGGCGCCACATTAAAGCCAGCAACCTTTGGACTAACGGTGATGCAGGTATTTGAAGGTCTTGCCGCAATGAAAGCAGGTATTCTTTTAAACGATGTCATCATTGCGATAAACGGCCACATCGTAAATACTCAGAAACTTCAGCGCCTATTAGATAATGCCCAAACATCCAAGGTAGACATTTCCCTCATTCGAGATGGACGACTTCTAACGCTCCCTCTTGAGGTGACTGAAGCTCGAAAAGAAATGGCTTACTTTGAAATCAATAATGAAGAAAAGCTTAGCCAGTGGCTGGGGAAGTAACGCCGCCCCGTAACGTAAAAACGAATAAGGCGCTATGAGTTCCCTCTAAAGCGCCTGTTTCTTTCCGTCTTTTCTCACGAATGATGACTAACCCAACTTAATGGTTATTGTTCGGGCGACCCCGAAATAATAGTCTGAGGATCTAAACGAATGTTGCCTAAATTAATTCGCCAGTCTAGATGCGGCCCTGTAGAGCGTCCTGTCGAGCCTATTGTACCGATCTGCTCGCCTTGTTTAACGGTTTCACCCACTTCTACCGTTATGGTGTCCATGTGAAGAAACGTGGAAAACACACGCATACCATGATCTAAAATCAGCGTGTTACCCGAATAGTAAAGGTCATCAGCTAGGGTCACAACACCATCAACAGGTGCATACACAGGCGTACCTGTTTCATTTGCGATATCCAAGCCATAGTGCGGCCACTTTGGCACACCATTTAATATGCGCTGACTACCGTATACACCTGAGATAACACCTTTAGCAGGCCATTCAAACCGCGTAAACAGGGCATCCAAATCAGAGTTTCCACTTCGCGCGCTTGCTACATTGATATTGTCTTGCTTGATGCGCGCAGTAACTTCAGCAGGCGGTGTAACCATTTTTTGTTCTAACCCTTCAATTCGCTGAATATTGTATTCGCGTTTTTCAAGGGTGATGTCACGCTGCCACTTGTTTCCATCGGCTAACTCAACAACCAAGGTTTGCTGAAGTGCTGCTTCTCTTTCAAAACCGACGACAAATTTCCCGTCTTTATTTGTTTGGACGTTTTCTCCATTAAGCGTTACTTTGGCTCCTGCGGGTGCTTGCCCGCGCAACAAAGCACCTTGCGTAAACTTGCCGTTCAGCGCAACGTCTATTTGCTTGTGACTAGGTAACACGTTGGTTTGGTCATTTAACTCTGCAGCCGCAGAAACAAATGACATAGAAGCAGCTGCGCTAAGCACCATCGCACATTTCAATATACGTGATATTACAATGCCTAATCTGTTTTTTGAAAGCGTGAATAGCATCGTTAACTCCCTTCCCTATAACTCGCAGTAATCGAACGTTAACCTTTTACTGTGGCGCCTTTACCCACGCCCTCGTATGCGATGACTTGGCAAACACCATCTGGCGTACGCTTCTTTTGCTCTTCCAAGAGATATTGCGCTAAACACTCAACGGTTGAATCGGTTTCAATGACTTCGCAATCTGATTTAGGAATTAATAGTTCAAAGTAGCCTTGCGATGACTCGTAAGCAAAACAGTGATAATCCTCGTCATTAGCGACCTCACCTTTAAGCTTTCTATCGCTGTAGGCAATTTCATCTTCACGGGTTGCTATATAAATATCGGCCCAACGGTCTGCCCAATATTGCTGACTTTCGTTACACACTTTGCCATCAAGAATTATATCAATACGCGAACGATGACCGTGCGCTATACGCTGGCAATTACCGTCGTGCTTTTTAAGCCCGTGAGTATAGTGATAATAAGGAGTGTTAATCACTTCTTCACGTAAATGCAGCGTTATGTTTTCAACGTTTTCAGGAAGGTGCGTCGCCAACACTTCTTTTAAGTAAACGCCAACAGACTCCATGTTTATCTCATCAGAATAAACAAATGCATAGGCTTCGGCTGGGCAATGTAACATGATGCTACGCCCATCAGTGCAGATAAAACGGGTTTCAACCTGTTCAGAATCATCATCGTGAATGACTTGTGAACCGCTGTATTCAGCAGGTACAAGTAACTTGTGGTCGACATACTCGTCGATAAGTCGCTTTAAGTTCTTTTTCACGTGACCAAAGTCTTGAACCATGCTCTCTTCGTTGAGTTCACCGTCC
Organism: Alteromonas sp. KUL106; assembly: GCF_009811415.1. Classification (GTDB taxonomy): domain Bacteria; phylum Pseudomonadota; class Gammaproteobacteria; order Enterobacterales; family Alteromonadaceae; genus Alteromonas. Next base: position 90,386 of record NZ_BLIG01000024.1, read on the forward strand.
AAAATCACATCGACAATCCAGCTTTCTCCTACCATGCCACGCTTCGGGCAAAGGTAAGAGAAGTCCATCACTGTCAAATCATTTACAAATAATTGCATAACACCCTTGAATCGAGTTTATTTTCTACTGACTAGTATACGTTTTTTATCTTCGCTTCGCAGCGACTAGTCCATTGAAGATTGGCGATTAAGCTGATCTTTTAAATTTGGTGGAATTCCGCGAATTGTTAGCGTATCCGTAGCCGGGTCGTAAAACACCCTATCACCCATTAACTTGCGTTCGAAGCTTAGCGAGATACCACCGCCCTGACCGGTAAATTTAGCAAGTTGTTTTAGCGCTGCTGGGTCTGGCTGAATTTCTTTTTCAAGCGGCACTTCCATAGACTGCGTAAACGCAGAAAAATTACTGCTGGTCTCTTCATTTTGTGGAAGTCGGTTAGCCAGTTCATCTACCGATAAACTCTCGCCCGCATCAATCTTTTCTTTAAAGTATGATTTAACTTCTTCTCTGTGCTGATGCTGTTCTTGCGGGTCCAGAGACGCGCTGGCAAGGTAGGCATCAACGGTAGAAATCAATTGTTTATTTTGCTGCTTTACATCAACCAACTCTTCACAACCAACAAACTGCATAAAGAAGTCAGATACTTTTCGCCCCATTCTCCCTTTTATAAAGCTAACGTAGCGTTGCTGTTCAGGTTGGATATCTAGCTGTGTTAAGTCGAAACGCACGGCTAATTGCATTTTCGCTAAATCCAAGTGCTCTCGAGCAGATAAGTCTAGCGAGTGAGTGACTTCTACATGTGACCGCGTATTTAGCAGTGCAATCATAAGATACTGAGTGGCTAAATATTCATACTGGCAGAAAATCAAAAAGCCGGTTTCTACCGTGCCCATTTCTGCCAAGGTGCGAACTAAGCGATGTGTAGCCGAGACCGAAAATGCGTGAAATGCCTCTTCGACATTGTCGCCCGCCGCTTTTTGAATATCCATATATTGCTTAAGACTTTCAGCAAACTCAGCCACATTCTCGGTGCTTGTTTGGGTGATCGCTTCACCTTCTTCATTTTCCACTTTCGCTTCACGAGAGACTTCCGTAACAAAATGGCCAACGCCTTTTCCCGGTTTAGTGTTGAAGCTGTGGTTGATTTGATGGGCTAGAAGCTCAATTTCAGGTGTCACTGCTAAGCAGTTGTCACGTGGAATTGCTTCAATTTTCTCTTCTTTGTTTACAATCAAACGATGTACAACAAAGTGATGAATCAGTGCACTCATAGAGTATCAGGTGTCCTGTTGCTTAAAAAGTGTCAGAAATATTCAAAGAATTGCGGGATTTAAGAATGAATGATTGTACTCACTCAAACAACGATTATAATCATTTTATGTGTAAAACCATTCTTTTTATCAAAGATAATCATAAAAAAGAGGCGTAGCAATGCCCCAACAAAGCCGCTATAGCAACGACGAATTCGAAACGCTAATGAATAACGTTATTCTAACCCTTGAAGAAGGCGGTGCAAACCGTGATCTTTCACTGATGGTGTTAGGCAATGTTATTACGCACATTTTAAATACTCAGGTAGCCCCTGAAAATCGCGAAGCCATGGCAACACAATTTGCCGACGTTCTAAAGAAAAGCGTTAAAAATAGCTAAGGGATTGCATGATACTTGCTGAATCACCTCGTCGCCAGCGCGTTACTAAACTGGTAAATTGGGGGCACTGGTTTGCCTTGGCGAATATTGTCATCGCCATTGTCATTGCCTCAATTTTTGTTTTTTCATCGCCAATGCCTGGCACGGGTGTCGGCACTCTGTATCTTCTTGCCAATTGGTTTGGTCATATTGGGTTTATGACTTTTTTTGGCTTTGTGATTTTTATCCTTCCGCTGTGCTATTTGGTCAGTAATCAGAGGATCATAAAGTTAAGCGCATCAATCATCGCTGCGGTTGGCCTTGCGCTTTTGGCTTTTGATGCCCTGCTATTTAACCGTACCGGCTTTCACATTAGCTTTCACGCAGCAGATTTATTGCGAGATGAAGCACAATCAACCATGGCCATCGAAAGTTGGCAACAGTGGTCGTTTTTGTTCCTGTTATTTATTGTATGGCTTGGCTTTCAACTTGTATTAGCGAATGCGATTTGGAAACGCGTTGAACGTTTTTCGCGCCACAAAGTCGGGATCCCTGTCACTACGTTTTTCGTGAGCTGTTTTGTCACTAGTCACGCAATCCATGTTTGGGCAGACGCAAGGCTTTATCAACCTATCATAAAGCAAGACAATATGTTCCCCTTGTCGTACCCAGCAACAGCCAAAACGACAATGTCACGATATGGTCTCCTTGACTTAGCTGCGTATGAAGAGCGAAAGCAGCTTCAGTTCAATCCAGACATTCATAACATTACGTATCCAGCAGAACCTGTTTATTGTTCTGTCGAGACAAATAGAAATTTGACCGTAATAGTGCAAACAGATAGTGAACACGCTGTGGATTTGACGAATATTAACGGCATCACCTTAAATAAGGTATCCAATTACTACTCGACGGCGAGCTCTATAGAAGGTTTGATGACATCAACCCTGTTTGGCGTACCTGAAATTTATCAAGACGCTTTGGCTCAGAAGCGCCCTGTTCTTCTCGCGCTACCATTGGGTTCGGGAATGCCAGTGAGTATCCATAGTGATGAAGCGTTACCTCTTCCACAGTTGTCGGGATACCTTCAGCCAATCACTAATAATCACCAAGGTCTTCACATCGCGTTTATGCCTAGTAAGAATGTGGAAAGCTATGTGAAAAGCACGCTCATTCGCAAACACGATATTATCGTCGCGACGGGATTTGGAGATAAAGAGGGAAAGGGCTCGCTTTACAGTACGCTTGAATTAAACGCGACAATAGCGAGTACGGAAGATTTAGCGCCTACCATACTTGGTGCTCTGGGCTGCAACGCACCGAGTACCTACTATTCAACGGGTCAAAATCTACTCTCTCCCTCAAGAGCATGGTTGGTCAGTACATCTGGCGAGCGCATTGTTGTATTTCACGACGGTAAGCGCACGGACGTATTGAGTAATGGAAGTTATGAAATTAACGACATGACGACGGGTAAACGCAGCAAAGACGCCCTAAACGTCGATCTGCTCAGTCAGGCAATAAAACACCTCTCTCGCTTTTCAACGCAAAACTGATTAAGTCTAAGATGTGCGGTAACGTCTCTTACCGCACATTTAATTAACCACATTAATTAAAAACACTGTCTTTTCAAAGCACTGGAAGGTTACGCGTAACGAGAAGCAGCAGCTAACAGTGCCGAAAAGCTCGAGACGCTTGTAACTTTGTGGTGCTGTGAGAGTAAACTTGATTGCTCACGAGTAGCAGTATTCTTCGACAGAAAGTAACTTTGCTTTATCCCAGCAGCATCAGCAGCCTGTATATCGCGCCAACTGTCACCAATTAATACACTGCTAGCCAAATCAATATGCCAATCTTGCGCGGCGTTTAGAAGCATGCCGGGTGCTGGCTTGCGGCATACACATGTCATTGCGTATTGCGGTATTTTCGCTTCTGGGTGATGTGGACAATAATACACAGGCAATGAATGGATACCATTGGCAGAAAAATCTTTCTTAACCTGGTCCATTAACACATCAAAATCAGTCTCTGTGTAAAAACCACGTGCAATACCACTTTGATTTGTTACGACGATAGGCAGGTATCCCATTGATTGGAAGAAAAGGACTACATCAAAAATCCCTTCTATAAAATGGAAATCTTTATATGTCCCAACATAGCCATGGTCTGCGTTAATAACACCGTCCCTGTCTAAAAAAAGCGCGCGCTGTTTATCGGAACTGTTCATTGGGTGTCTTCATTGCTACGCTTTTGCCATAGTTGAATATGAAAATCAGCAGAAACCGACATAAGCTTTGTCACGATCTCATCAACTTTACCTTTAGGTAACTTCCAGTAGAACGGCGTCATCTTTATAAGCGCGAGAGCGTGCTCGTGGTGGTCAAATTCAATAGAAAACGAAAATACCTCACTACTTAATCGCGTAAAGCCTGTTCTCAACATGTCATCAACTCGGTGCTGCTTAGGATTGTCATAAACGCGCTCTTTTAGCTCATATAGGTGATTTGGGCCAGGATCTACGGTAATAAGCAGGCCTTCACTTTTTAGTACCCTAAGGTATTCATCATTGCTACCTGGAGCGAAAACTTGAATTACGGCGTCTTGAGAGCCATCAGCAAGCGGGAGATCGAAGCTACTGGCGACCACGAACTGTAACTGCTTAAATGCCTTTGCTGCAAGTTCTACCGCAATTTTAGCAATATCGCTCCCTGCCCCTGTAACGTTCAACCCTTTTGAGGATAGTCCGTCGGTTACCGCATCTAAATAGCTGCCTTCACCACAGCCGGCATCATAAATATTAATGACGTTGGTTGCCCCATTGCCATTCGATGCTACGCGTCGCGTATTTAAATCAATTAAAGCATCCCCAAGAAGGGAAACCATTCTATCTATAAGCGGTTTATAGGCGTTTAACTGGTGAAATTGCCTACGGGCCCGCACCATCTCCTTATCGTCTCCTGGTAATTTTGACTTTTTAAACTGAACAGGTAATAAATTCACATAACCTGATTTTGCCTTGTCAAAGCTGTGACCATTGAGGCAGCGCGTTTGTTTCGTGTCTAGAGAAATTGGAGATTTACAAAGTGGGCAGTGCCACATGGCAGGATCTTTTTTGTCAGTAATTTGCCGTAAAGGATACCAAATCCCATACCTTTACGGCAACAAGCTGTGATGTATTCCCCTATCATCAGGAAGTGACGGATACAAAAACGCTCACTTCAGCAATAGGCAGATAACAGCGCTGTCTTTTTCTGGAGAATCCCACTACTGAAGTGATGACAAGGGGTGACTTTCCTTAGACCAAGGCGATGTAAAGTGATGCTCAATTTCACTTTTCGGAACGTCTTCAACGTTTTTATACTTCCATTTTGGCGCCATATCTTTATCAATGAGTAACGCCCTGACGCCTTCTTGAAATTCGCCACTTTCTCCGCAGCGACAAGACATATCAGCTTCCATTCTAAAGCATGCCGCAAGTGACATGTCAGCCCCTCTTTTACACTGCTCAAAGACGAGGTGCATTGTAATGGGCGACCCCTTCGCAAGCGTGCTTTGCGCTTTTGAAAGCCACTTATCATTTTGCATGTCTGAAGAAAGAATCGCGTTAACGACGTCACTCACGTAGTCGGCTTCACATAGCCGATTAATGAGCGCCATATTGGGCTCAATGTTCCCTTGAGGCTCGCTTTCTGGTTTAGCAAGGTCGTTCAAGATAGTGTTTACCGCTTCTTGTAAACTGTTTTGATCGGTGGGACCCCACGTATAATTTACGAGTTGCTCGATCAAATTCGTCTTTTCGGAACTGGCCACCATAATGTCAGCGAGACCAACAAAGCATGCGTCAGCCGCGTTCATTTGGCCCCCAGTTAACCCTAGAAATAATCCGGACTTCCCAGGAAGACGAGGAAGGAAATAACTTCCTCCTACATCGGGATAGAGGCCAATGGTGATTTCGGGCATTGCCAAGCGTGAGGTTTCTGTAACTACCCGATGGCTAGCGCCACATAGAAGACCCATGCCACCCCCCATTACAATACCACTGCCCCACACTATAATCGGCTTGTTGTAGTTATGAATGGTGTAGTCCAACGTATATTCGGTTTCAAAAAATGTTTCCAGAAAGGCTGGAATTTGACCTTGTGCCTCCACCATTGACTCGTACATAGAGACGATATCACCGCCCGCACAGAAGGCCTTTTCACCGGCTGAATCAATAACAATCGCGACGATATCACTTCTCGTCTGCCACTTTTGAAGGGCTTTTAGCATGATGTCAGCCATTTCGAGGTCAAGCGCGTTCAAAGCCTTTGGCTTGTTTAACGTCAAGCGACCTATGTTAAAGCCATTGTTATTTGTACTAACATCATCAACGACCACAACTGATTCGGCACCTGTCATTACAACTCCTCTTAAGAAATCCGTTAATAAAAAATGAGTGAAAGGAGCGTGTTACAACACGCTTCTTTCATCGGACAATAAACGTCTGCCGATAATCACGCGCATAATTTCGTTAGTCCCTTCCAATATTTGATGAACGCGGACATCTCTGAAATGGCGCTCGAGCGGATATTCTTTTATGTAGCCATATCCACCGTGTAACTGTAGCGCGTCGTTACACACGTTAAAACCAACATCTGTTGCGAAGCGTTTTGCCATCGCACAGTACGTGGTTTTATCAGCGTCATCATTATCTAATTTGCATGCGGCCATGCGAACCATTTGTCTTGCTGCTACTAGCTCAGTGGCCATGTCAGCCAGTTTAAATTGTAACGCTTGAAAACCCGCAATAGGTTTACCAAACTGCTCGCGCTCATTCATGTAATCACGTGCGACATTTAACGCCTGCTGTGCGGTTCCTACTGAACAGGTTGCGATATTGATACGGCCACCATCTAAGCCCTGCATAGCCATTTTAAAGCCTTGACCTTCATCGCCTAATAACCAGCTTGCGTCTAACTTTACGTTATCAAAGGTAATCATACGGGTTGGCTGTGCGTTCCAGCCCATCTTTTCCTCGGCCTTGCCATATTCAATACCTTCTGCGTTTGCCGGAACAGCAAACGCCGATACACCTTTAGGACCTTCTTCACCGGTACGAGCCATAACAACCAGTACGTCCGTACTTCCTGCACCAGAAATAAAGACTTTAGCACCGTTTAAAACATAGCCGCCGTTTTCCTTGGTAGCTTTCGTTTTAAGTGACGCAGCATCAGAACCTGCGCCGGGTTCAGTAAGACAGTAGGACGCAAGCTTATTGCCCGATACCAGGGAATCACACCAAGTATTTTTCACTTCCTCGGTCCCCCACGTAGCAATCATCCATGTTGCCATGTTGTGTATGGTTAGCATAGCCGTCGTCGTTGTGCATCCCATAGCGAGTTGCTCGAATATAATCGACGAATCGAGGCGTGATAACCCCAGGCCCCCTGCACTCTCTGGTGCATATAAACCACAAAACCCTAATTCTCCTGCTTTTCTTATCGCTTCTACAGGAAAATAATGTTCTTTATCCCACATTGCCGCATTGGGTGCTAATTCTTGTTGCGCGAATTGTCGGGCAGTATCTTCAAAGGCTAATTGATCGTCTGTTAAATCAAAGTTCATGAGTCATACCTTCAATTGATTGGCTTTTCCGTAACAATAACCAATAGCTACCCCTTACGTAAACGTAAAGGTAAACATTCTTTTAATATAGATCGCATCTGACGTAAATATTTTGTGACGAAATTGGGCCAGAAATGAAAATTAGGCCAACTATCAATGGAATCTTGGTCTATTTGCTAATGCACTTTTCTGCCGCGACTGATAATGTAGTGACTTTGTCATTACTCACCAGGTAGCCGTGGAATTTAGAATAGCCATCGTAGAGGATAACGCCACTGCTCGAACTGCGCTTCGAGGGCACCTTATGTCTATTGCGAATTTAGAAGTGAGCAGTTTTGCAACGGGTGTTGAACTTAAGGCAGCGCTTAAAAAACAACACTTTGAGCTAGTGCTAATGGATTACCATCTCGGTGAGGGTAAAAACGGGGTTGAATGGATACAAAACTTGCGCGAGGCAGGATTTATTCGACCAAGCACAGGTATTATCTTTTTAACATCGGATAGGTCTCCACAAATTATCGGCCGCATTATGGACTTGCAGCCTGATGTTCTTTTGATCAAGCCCTACACCATTGCCTCCCTAACCCGGCAAGTTAAACATTATTTAACCTACCGAGACTTTATCAAAAACGCGCTACACGCCCTCGATAGTAAGCAACCTGATCGAGCGGTTAGCATCATAAGAGCTAAAATCAAAGAAGGTATACCGCCACGTCTCGTCGGAGACATAAGAAAACTTTATGCGCGACTCCTCGTTGAGTGCGGAGAAATTCGCAGTGCACTCACTATATATGAAGATGTATTGACCCGTTCTGAGAAGGTATTGTGGGCTCAATGGGGTAAAATCAAGTGCCAATATGTCTCTGGGGAATGGCCAGAGTGTAAAAACTTCTTAGGGAATATGGTTAATTCGAGTCTTGCTCGTGATAAAGCGTTTGAATGGTTGGCGTCTATTTCCTTTGAGCAGAACGCCTTTGAGGATGTTGAAAAGTATTTAAATGAGATTAACTTCAGTGAACTGAGCCTTCCCGCGGCTAAGTTAAAAACCATTGCATTTCAAAAACAAGACAAGGTGATAGAAGCAATTGATCTGCTTCAGAAAAAAAGAGCTATCCATCGAAGCGCTAAAGATAGGTTTATTGATTTCACGTTTGAACTTGCAGAATTTTATCTTTTTCTTGCTGAAGAATCTCCCGAAACAAACCGAGCCGAGAGTTTATCTCAGGCCCGTAAGCTGGTCGGCATAGCGGGTAGAAGCCAAGGCGATCCTCAAATTCTTCAAAAACGAGACTATCTTCTCGCATTCGGTGCAGTTATTGACAATGATTTAGAGAAAGCCGCACATTTGCTAGAGGGCGACTACATAGACAACTATTTGCGTACTGAACCCTCGATATTAGTTATAGCGGCTAAGGTTCATCACGGCTTAGGTGATGAACGTAAAGCGGGCGAATTACTCCTGATGGCCAAGCAAAAAAATGTTGAGCTACAGGCTATCTCTGAACAAGTGATGAATGATGAACTCATTTTTTCTGGTGGAGAGCGATTAGGCTTGAATCACGAGCAGGCCGTGCTTATTAACGAAACCGGCACCCAGCTATTTATTGAAGGGAGCTTCACAAGCGCAATGAAGCATTTTTATGACGCGTTTCATCTTTCGCCGGAAACACCAGCATTTGGCTTGAATTTACTTCAATGTATGATTGAGGCAGATACGGGCGTATATCGAAAATTTAACCTTAAACAGCTCATTGCAAAGATAACAACAATGACATTAAATGAGACTAACAAATCACGTCTTGAGCAGCTTATTCTCTCTGCTCAAGAGCGTTCAATGTAACGGGTTAAATGCAAAGTCCCGATGTATAGTCAGGACCAACCAATGCGCTATATTGCACTAACCATACGACCTCATTATTTAAGGCGCGTCAACAAACTCGATGTATCCCAGCGTCCACCGCCTAGTTTTTGCACATCAGCGTAGTATTGGTCAACCAGCGCAGTAAGCGCCAGCGTGGAGCCATTTTTACGTGCTTCATCTAGCGCAATGCCTAAGTCTTTTCGCATCCAATCAACAGCAAAACCAAAATCAAAACTATTGTTTAGCATAGTGCTGGCTCTGTTTTCCATCTGCCAAGATTGGGCAGCCCCTTTACTGATGACATCAATGACAGCATGACAATCTAATCCGGCTCTTTGCCCAAAATGCAACGCTTCCGCAAGCCCTTGTACAATGCCAGCAATACATATTTGATTCATCATTTTTGCTAATTGCCCGCTTCCACTTTTGCCTAACAATTGACTGTGTCGTGCATAGTGAGACATCACAGGTTCAACTTTACTGTAAATGTCTTCATCGCCTCCCACCATTATTGTAAGTTGGCCATTTTCAGCACCGGCCTGACCGCCTGAGACCGGAGCATCGAGAAAGCCTATGTGCTTATCACTGCATGCGGCATAAAGTTCTCTTGCAATGTCTGCTGAAGCGGTTGTGTGATCGACAAGCACACTCCCCGGTTTCATTGCGTTAAGGGCTTGTGTAGCAACCTCTTTAACATCATTGTCGTTGCCCACACACATGAAAACAATATCAGCATCTTTGCAGGCCTGATCCACTGTTTCACAGGCTGTTACTTGGGCTGTGCCGTTTTGATAACTTGATACCCAGTCCTTGGCCTTTTGTGTGGTTCTATTATAAACAGTTACAGGATAACCCGCTTTGCTCAAGTGTCCGGCCATTGGAAAACCCATTACACCCAAACCTAAAAAACTCACTTTAAAATCAGTCATACAAAATATACTCTAGAAACTAAACATCAATAAGTTGATTACTTAAGAGTAACAGACTTAACAACAACAAAAACATAGGAATTTACTTTGGAACTCTACGCGCACCCTGTAACCCTCAATACCGGCGAACAAACGACCCTAGAACAATACAAAGGAAAAGTATTGCTTATCGTCAATACTGCCAGCAAATGTGGCTTTACCCCTCAATATGAGGGGTTGGAGACACTGTACAAAAAGTATAAAGATAAAGGTCTAGAAGTCTTAGGATTTCCATGCGATCAATTTGGTCATCAAGAGCCAGGGAGCGATGATGATATCGCACAGTTTTGTAGCTTAAACTTCGGGGTTTCCTTTCCCTTGTTCAAAAAAACCCTAGTCAATGGTCATGATGCAAATCCACTTTTTGAAGCATTAAAAGAACAGGCGCCAGGTCTTTTGGGTACGAAGCGAATAAAATGGAATTTTACAAAGTTTCTTGTCACTTCAGACGGTAAAGTACTTAAGCGATACGCGCCGACTATCAAACCTTCTGCAATTGAAAAGGATATCGTCAAGCTTTTGCCTGTAGAGTAATAATTGGTAGGCATCTTCACTATACTTTATTACAAGGTATAAACGTGACACAGGAAGGTTAAAAATGAACCATAGCGCCAGCAGGAAAGTCGTTTTTTACAGTACTCGCCCTTATGAAAAACAGGTTTTTACCGAACTACTCGATGCCCGCAATAAAACGCTCTCCTCTCCAATAGAGGCGACATTTTATGAGCATCCGCTTACGGCCTCAACGGCATCAGGTAGTAAAGGATTTTCTGATGTTGTGGTATTTGTAAATGACGATGTAAATGCGCATACCCTTAACGTATTGAAAGAAAATGATGTAAGGCATGTGGCGCTCAGGTGTGCGGGCTATAACAATGTAGATATTAATGCTGCCGCCAAAGCAGGAATAAGTGTAAGCCGTGTGCCCGCTTACAGTCCAGAAACTGTGGCTGAACATACGCTGGCACTTATTCTTACATTAAATAGAAAAACACATAAGGCGTATAACCGGGTCAGAGAAGGAAATTTTAACCTGCAAGGCTTGATGGGATTTACCCTTCACCAAAAGTACGTCGGTGTTATTGGAACGGGAAAAATTGGCAAAGCAGTTATTCGGATACTATTAGGCTTTGGTTGCAATGTATTATGTTTCGACCCGGAACCGTTTCCCTCTGTTGAGCGCATGGGGGCTAAGTATGTTTCTCTAGACGAACTGTTGTCGAAAAGTATTATCATAACGTTGCATTGCCCGCTCAATGAGAATAGCCACCACATCATCAACGCCAATAGTATTGCCAAGATGCGAGACGGCGTCATGCTTATCAACACCTCCCGTGGTGGTCTCATTGACGACAATGCGATCGTGAAGGGTCTTAAATCCAAGAAAATAGGTTATTTAGGGTTGGACGTTTATGAAAGAGAATCCGAACTCTTTTTTAGCGACCACTCTCAAGACATTATACAGGATGATGTTTTTCAACGACTGACTACTTTCCCTAATGTTTTGATCACAGGGCACCAAGGGTTCTTTACTCATGAAGCCTTGCATGAAATTGGCGAAATAACGCTTGATAATATACTCAATGGCGGCAACCGAATCTGAAGTGTAGCCACCTTGATGTAGAACCCCTATACCTGCGATAACACGCCGCGATGACGAACATTTTAACTCTCACTGAGTGGGTAATTATCTAAGCGAACTGGTATAAAACAAATACGTGACGCTACAGTTTTTTCAACATCAGGTGGAAGTATTTTCCGAGCCACATATAAGGTTCGGTTTTGTGGTATTGGCGTTCTAACGCAAGTAAGTCATCAAACTTACTGCTTTGATGGCTGGTATCCCGCATGTAATCATGAAAACAGCGAATTCCAGCCTTTTCCAGCACTTCAAAGCCTAATTTCTCACAGTGCTCTACCACGCGCATCGCACTGAGCGGTTGTTTAGGGTTTAACCTTACCTGCTTTTTTACTTTCATTCCCTTAGCGATGTAGTCAAAATTGCCGTAAATCGCATTGGCAAATAAGTTCGCATCTTGATTAAAAAAACTAAGACTAAGGCAGGCTCCCGGCCTCATGTTGTGAAAGATGAAATCTATTGCGTCAAAAGGGGCTTCAAGCCATTCAAGGACGGCGTGACAAACCACTAGGTCGTAGTTGGCTAAATCTTCTATCGCCTGTAAATACTGTTGTTTTATCGTTATATTATCAAATTCCCCAAGTACGGCCCGTGCTTGTTCAAGGACATCCTTTGAAGCGTCCGTAAGCGTTACCGCGTGACCCATTGACGCTATATGGGCAGTCATCACCCCTGTTCCACCACCTATTTCAATGGCGCGAAGCGGTGTTGTTAAATAGGGCGAAAGAACGTCACAGAGTAAAGTATGTCGTAACTTACCCTTTGTAGTACCGTAAATATTATTTGAAAACTTTTCCGCGATACCATCAAAAATACGATCGTTGTTCATTTAGCGTTCTTTTCCCTATGCAGGATTGTCGACATCTATAAATTCGACTGGTAACTGGAACTTCTCTGCAATGTGCTCACCCAGCGACTTCACTCCGTAACGCTCAGTAGCGTGGTGCCCTGCTGCAAAAAAAGTTATCCCCATTTCCCTCGCGGTATGCACGGTTTGCTCTGACACCTCACCGGTAATAAATGCGTCTACACCAAGTTCAACGGCTTGTTCAATAAACCCTTGCCCGCCGCCCGTGCACCAAGCAAGTGTCGAGATAGGTTTAGACACAGGACCTTCTATTAACACATCTCTTCCTAGCAAGCCCTGTAACTTTGACTGTAACGCTGTCCCTTCAATCTCTTCTTCGAACGTTCCCTGCATGACCACACCAACAGGCTTTACGCCACTTACCGCACTCACATTTTGTATGCCTAACAGTGTGGCGAGCTGACGATTGTTGCCAAACTCTGGGTGTACATCCAGTGGAAGATGATAGGCATAAAGGTTAATGTCATTGGAGAGCAACGCCAGAAGACGACGCTTTTTCATTCCGGCAATCACTTGTGATTCACCTTTCCAAAAATAACCATGATGAACTATGAGGGCATCAGCTTTAGCGTCTATTGCAGCATCAACCAGCGCCTGAGAAGCAGTGACGCCAGTAACTATATTTTCGATTTTATTTGTGCCCTCAACCTGTAAACCATTTGGGCAATAATCGCTGATCTCACTAACCCTTAACATTCCATTTAGATAATTCTGCAGTTCTAGGTTGGTTATAGACACAAGTCCTCCGGCTAAAAGTTAGACAAATAGTTCAAAAAACGTTATAAAAAGACGCGAACGTTTAGCATTATACCTGTAATTAGACAAATGTGAGTGGTGAGTGAGTCCAATTTTTTGCGGCACGAGCCAGTTTAGATTTTATGCTACGCAATAATGTTTCTTGCGTTGTCGCGGTAGCATCATAAGTCTCAAAACGTTCGTCATCTTAACAAAATGAAGAGCAAAAAAGCATGACCAACTTAGACAAAGACGCAGTAATAACAGCATTTAATGACGCTTACCAAAAAGCGCACGGAAAAGCCCCATCTATCGAAAGCAAAAGTGGATGGTACAGTATCGACGGCGGCAAAAACGTGCGATTAGCACAACTTCAAGAAATGACAGAATCTTTAAACTCAGCACCTGACATCGCCAAGAAAAAGACGCCAAAGAAAGACACGAAAGCTACCGCTAAACCCTCAGAAAAAAAAGCAACAACGTCTAAAAAATCAGGATTTTCAGTGAAAGACTTTTGGGCAGAGAAACTCAATGCAGAAGCGCCCGGTGCTACCCTTCCACGGTAAATAATGTAAAACACCTTTCTTATTTCTAAGGCGCTTCACCCTTCGCAATATACAGCGTTACTTGAATGGTGCTTGTGATAGGTGAGCGCGCCAATACGTTGATTCGTTGATTAATCGCGTGCTGCGAACAATCTAAAAGCCATTTTCACGTACATTATTTACCCGCCAGGCCTTGAGCAACAAATGGCACAAGGTGTTGAATAACTTCTTTTATATCGACATGCTTGTGAAAATCAGATTCAGCGATTTCCGTCAGCGCCTGACTCGACGCCATCGAAAAAACGAAGCTGCCCATCGCAAAATGCAGACGCCAAAATAGTTCTTCTTCAGGTAGTTCAGGTAGGCAACGTCTGATAGCGTCAACGAGCGCACGAATACAATCCCCGTAATCGTTCATTAGAAATTTACGCAAATGTCCTTGTGTTTCGTTATACCCTCGCCCCAGTAGCTTTACAAACGTCGCTGTACCCTGCTCTGAAAGCGTATTGAGATTTAACATGGGTGGGATCAAGGAATATAAAAGTTGCTCAACGCCTTTGGCACCTTCAATCGGTGACAAGGACGCCAGACACGACTCTACCTGTGGCATAAGGTGATCAAAGTACCGTTTGAACACGGCTTGAATTAAATTCTTCTTACTGCCGAAATGATAATTCACAGACGCTAAATTCACTTCTGCTCTTGCAGTGATTTCTCGCATGGAGGTTTGCGTAAATCCGCCCTGAGAAAACAAGAATTCCGCCGCATCTAAGATATCGGTTTTAGTGTGCCGTGCCATATTATTTTTATTATCTTTTTATAGGTTAAAAAACTTAACTCACGTCTGTATGAGTAGAAAGCGATATCATACCGTTCCTAAAAATACAGACGCGATGTTGACATTAAAACCAGTGACGCGCCTTATTCATTGATTTCATGAACACGCGCTCAGCAACGCGTGCTACCGACATACCGAGTTTCTCAGCAACATTCTTTTTCACTGCGTATTTGACGCTAAAAATTTCTCGCGCTGGATATTGAGAAAGAATGTAGTCATCTGACGTAGTAATGTCGTCAACTAAACCCAATGATTTTGCTTTTATGCCAGGCCAGTATTCACCCGTTGCTACCTTGTCAATATTCATATCTGGGCGCTGACTTTGAACAAAGTCCTTAAACAGCACATGAATTTCTTCAATTTCTTCTTTGAACTTTGCTCGACCTTCATCGTTATTTTCACCAAAAATAGTGAGGGTACGCTTAAATTCACCCGCGGTATGCTGCTCAAATTCAATATCATTTTTCTTGAGGAGCTTGTTAAAATTAGGCAGTTGAGCTAACACACCGATACTTCCGATATAAGCAAACTGAGAAGCCAATAACTTATCTGCAACACAAGCCATCATGTAGCCGCCGCTCGCCGCAACTTTATCTACCGCAATAGTAAGCTTTAGCCCTTTTTCTTTAATGCGCTGTAACTGCGACGCGGCAAGTCCATAGCCATGCACGACGCCGCCGCCACTTTCAAGGCGCACCAACACTTCATCGGCTTCATTGGCGACACACAGGATCGCAGTTATTTCTTCACGTAAGTGGTCCACTTCGTTCGCATCCATAGAGCCTTTGAAATCAATAACAAAGAGGCGAGATTTTGCTGAAGAATCATCCTGCTCCTTGTCTTTTGCTTTACTCTTAGCTTTGGCTTCTTTTTTCTGTTCTTTGGCTAACTTTTTGAGTGCATTTTTATCCAAAAGGACGTGTTTTGCATAATTCGTAACATCTTTCAATTGCTCAGAAATAGAAACGATTTCCAGCTGCCCCTTACCTTGCTTTTGCTTACTCGCAACACCAACAATAGTTGAAACAACCACGATAAAAGCAACGACAAGTGTTACTGATTTAGCAACAAACAACCCGTATTCGTACAAAAACTCCAAACTCTACTCCTAGTAAAATTAACGGGTAACCCTAAATAGCAAACCCATAAGTAAATAGCGACTTACCGATTAACGGCAAAGTCGCTGTTTTCATTACGCTATAATACCAGTCTCACGCTAGTCTGACGATAGGGTAAGCTGCTCTATCTTATTCGCTTCGATTTCTTCTTCTGTAAAAAAGATATCCCTTAACGCTGGTTGAGTAGAATAAAGTTGAGTTTGGTCTAAAAAGTGCTCGCTGCCATACTTGCGAGACTGAGAGTAAGTCAAGATACCACGCCCCTTAGGACCTTCATCGGTAAAGTTGATCACAATCGCCCAGCTAGTACCGTAATTGATATGATAGCCTTGCCCCTCAGCACTCATAATGGTGCTACTGTTTACTGGATTATAAGTATGGCGTGGCAGCAGTGTGCCGTTTCTATTGCGAATAGCGTCAAAGACATTAAAGCCACCTTCAATATTGTGCGCGCCCGCCCATGGCAACTTTATTCCTGAAGCTGAACCATCAGGTAAGCTTCGCTCCACAAATTGAACGTCTCCCAACGGTGCGTCAAACGCGATCCCCGCCGCTTCAATAACTTGAGTCGCCCTTGCTAACTGTTGCAACGTCAACTCATTTTGTACTAATCCAGATGGTGTTGTTACAGGTGCATCCAAGGAGAACGGTATTTCCCACTGTGGCGCTCGATTAAACTGAAAGGCAAACTCTCTAAACACGTGCGCACCTGTACTAGCAAGATTCATGGTACCGTCCCAATCTTCTAATGCTTCGCATGCTTGCATTACACTCACGTTCGTTCCGTCTACATCTACAGGCGTATCACCCTGTGCTGCGCATAAAGAGAGTAGCGAAGGCAGAATGTTTTCAGCTAAATAACTCCTGTTATTTAATAGCAACCCTTCGACCTCTTGTGGTGTAAAGGTACCGTCACTGCCCGCTTCATTCTCTATGAACTGCTGTCCCATACGTGAACGCAAAGATTGCTGATTATCGACTTTTCCAAACAGCGGATTGCTCACAACAATGGGTGAATTTAAATTCGTCAACCAATAGCTATCGTTTGAATTCTGAACCGAATCGGTACCTTCGTACTTCGGCGCCTCTTCGTAAGGAACAGGTCCTTCAAAATCAAACTGTGAAATATTGCCGGGTAATACGGTAAATCCAGCAGCAGCTTTTGTTTGAATGAGTAACGGATTTGTGGTCAGTTGTTCAATTGCCGTCTCTGTAAGGTTCGGCACGGTAGAATCATCAATGTAAAAAACCTGACCATCAGCAGAAGCTGCCATCGTATTGTTAAAAATAACGCCATCGTAATCTTTAAACGCCTGCTTAAATTCCTCCATGGAGGTCGCCATATTCATAGCAAGCCAATGATCCACAATATCAAAGTTTGGCAAATTGGCGTCTTTAATGGCAAACGCATTGTTACCGGTCCAATCGAAGTTTCCTGGTACTTCGATCATCGGGCCGTAGTTTGTGTAATACGCCGTCTTGTTGAGCTTAATGGTTTGACCGCCACCCACTGCAACATCAATCTGCATTGGCTTTTCATAGATAGTTCGTCTGTTGCCGTCAACTAAATGGGTAAGGCCAGATTCATCGTTTTCATCAAGGGTTAGTTGATATACAACAAAATGTTCTGCCGTAGAGAAGGTATGTGTCCACGCGACGTTTTCATTAAACCCAATGTTTACAGCGCCAGGTAACCCCATCAATGACCCGCCTGTAACGTTTAAATGACCAGGAACTTGTGCATGGAAGTTCCAAAAGCGTAAGTTACCTGTGTGTGGAAAATGTGGGTTCCCCAAAACCATGCCTTTGCCATTGGTGGTTTTATCGCTGCCTAGACCCCATCCATTCGAGCCCATTTCTTGAGGATTTCTCTCAGGCAGGCCTACCGTTGGTGTGATCTTCAATGAAGAAGTAACTTCAGTTGTAGAGGCCGCTGGAGTAGGTAGATAGCTTTTACCTTCAGGGGCAGCAATAAACATAGGTCCAAGGAAATTCGCAGCCCCCGGAAGTAACGCTACACCTAATGAATACGTTAAGAGGTCCACACTGTCAATTTCTGTGACCCAGGGTTGACCTGCGCAACTTTGGTCTTGCTCATCTAAAGGCGTTTCATTTAAATACCGGTTATACCCAGCCGTGTAACCTTGGAACATTGCCCGCGAGTTTGCTGACAACCGCGGTAAATTTTCTTCTGCAAGTTCGCGAATGCCTAACGTTAAAAAACCAAAATCGTTGATCAGGTGCTCAGAATCACCACTTCCGGGTACCGTATCGGGACCGAAATATTTTGCACGCTCAGAGTTATACTTGACGATCTGGTCAGCCAATACGCACAGGTTATCGCGAGCAAATGCATAACCTACCCCGTAGGCCATACTTTCAAGGTTATCAGCTTTTACGTGCGGAACCCCATAGGTCGTCCACGTTACGTCAGCTGAAAGCGCACCATCTGGCGAAAACGCTGGTATAGGCGATGGTGTTGGTTCAGGTATTGTTGGTGGTGTGGGCGCGGGTTGCTCTACGTTTGAAAAATCATTGTTATTGTCGCCACATGCAGTAAGTAGCGCAGTGAGTGAGAGTGCAATAAGCGTCCGTTTAGCGGTGAATGTAGTGTGATTTATCATCGACAAATGTTCCCTAATGATGAATGGATAAGGTCATTGACTTCATCGTTGCACACCGTTTAAGCGGTGGTTTTAAGCCAAAAGTCTAAACTGATCGGACCTTGCATTTACACTACATTAACAACATTAAACATTCAAATAACATTATGGTTCTTAAATAAAAAAGCCGGCGTAATTGCCGGCTTTACACGTTTAAATTGTAAGCATTTGTATCGCCGCGCTCTGCGTGCAGATTTACAGAGCAAACGGCAGCTAATTAATTTGCTACAACACTCTCATCTGAAATAGGAAGAACTAATGCGTCCGACGCAATATAGCCTGCCACTTCTCTTTGCATTTCAGCCGTTACCGCTGCACTCGCCGCAGGGCTTAAGCTTGAAGCATGCGCGCCACTGTTGAACCGAACGATACCGCTAATTGGATCTGCACCTGGTCCCTGTGTAGTCGTTACTTGCTCTAAGCCAATGGTAGCCGCCAGCGGAAGCTGACCTGACAACGGTAATGCCGTTGAAATTGGAATAACTTGGTCAGGCAGGTTCTCTTCACTACCGTCACCGACAACGGTCATCATGTGAACGGGCGTAGTACTACCTAACGTCTGCGCATAGTTAGTTGGGTCGCCTGCGTCCATCACGGTTTGTGCTGCAAAAGCAAACTCAGCAAACACCGCGTTGACCGCCGCTGCTTGTTCAGCAGTAAGATTATCTTCAAATACCGATACTGCAGCACGAAGCTGTGCTTCACTTACGTCAGTTGTTTCGTATAGCTGATTCAGCAATGCAACAAAGTCCTCAGAAGCTTGTGAAAGCAAGAGACCTTTAATTAAAGGGCCGAATGCAGCTGACTCTAGTAGGAACTGCGCTACGCCGCCTCCAGGAGACTCAAGTGATGCTTGTTTGACAGCGAACATACCGTCAAGCGCAGCGAGATCGCCACCCATTGATGTATTTGCAACAGCAGCAAAGTTACCGCCCGTTATCGCACCTAATGATACACCCATGATAGAAACGCGAGACATATCGAACTTAACGTTTTGTGCAGCTGTAGTATCAACTACCGCATTTAGCCCTAAACGCAGGCCAAGTAAATCTGACACGCTTTGACGTAAGTTATCGCGAGCGGTTGGCAAACTAGCAAGGTTCATGTAGTGAGTTGCGCTTACTGTTGTTGCGTTTAACTCATCCGTACCGTCGCCGTTTAGGTCGAACCCACGGCTTCCGTGTATTGGCTGATCGATAGCCACTGACGCAATACCTGCTAGAGACAGCGTGCCGGTGATAGCAAGCATATCTTCTTTTTGGCTGGTGATACCGTGTGCCAAGATAACCACGGGCCACCCTGCTTCAGGCATACTAATGGGGAATCCAAGCGCGCCCGCAATAGCAGGGTCAGGGATAGTTACCTGAACGTCGAGGGTTTCCGTTCCCATATTTCCGCCCGTTGGCTGTGGATACGGGTTAAATTTAGTGATATTTCTCGCGCTATCCAACATTTCGCCGTTGATACGAACGTCAGCAAGACCAAGCGCAGAACACATTGCTGCGTTAGGGCCCGGCTCTGCATTTGCAAGTAGTTCCTGTGGAGCGACCGCTAACACGATACCGCTGTCACACGCGGCTTTCCAGAATTCATTTACCGGCGCTAGCGGGTTCTCTGCGCTTGGCACACCAAGGAAGTAAGGCAGTGCTATATTACCTTCATAGCGTTGTGCGGCACAAAATGGACCGGCCTGCGCTAGGATACCGGTAGACACGCCAACTGCGAATTCATTCAGTGCACCCCATTGGGCAGCTAGCTGACCCGACGCTGTTCCCGCAAGGCCTGCACATGTTTCAAGTAGGCTAAAATCTGTCGCATCGATTGCTGCTTGTACCGGTTCTGGTAAACCTTGTTTACCTAGCTCAACTGCACCTGCAACCACGGTTTCGTTCACTAAGCCTAACGCTTCCATCGCGTTTGGCGCTGTAGATACATCGCTAACCGTAATCGCTGGTAGTGCAGTAGGCGCAGACGGATCGCCACCCGCAGCGAGTTGTGCAAAACGGCTAATCATCACCTTTTTAATAGTATCAAGTGAGTTAGCTGTAGACTGAGTTGTGAAAGCAGACACATAAGTAATGTCTTCGCGCTCGTAACCTGCACCTATCACAGGATTAACGAGTGAATTCACTAAGCCTTGCAGCTGCAGCTGAGCAGCACTAGATAAAGGATTGGTATTAATGTCTTGTCTTACAGAATCCCACGTTGTTGAACCTTGTACCGATTTACCCGATGAATCTTTCAATTCAGTGGTCATAACCAGCATGTAACCTTGAGCAGGCTTGAGCGGCTTCAATGGAACAAACGTGATCGTATTACTGTCAGCTAAGCTCAGCACGTAATCTACGCCAAAGGTTAGCTGGTCACCAAGTTTACAACCCGCAGAGGGTGTTGTGATTTGTGCACAGTCTGGATCACGTTGGTCAAGCCCAAGGGTTGCTTCAAATAACAGCACGCCAGATGCTAATGTACTCTCGTCCAGTGACGCTCCAGCTGGCGTATTTACATTAATGACGAATGGATGCTGAGTAGACCAACCGTCTAACACATTTAACGCATTTTGCGGGTCACCAAAGTTAGTAGGGTCATCAACCGGGATATTTAGTGTGTAATCAAAGAAACCGTCTGCGCCCGGAAGCATAAGAAGGTCGTTTGGAATGTTCAGGTTCCCAGCGGCTGGGTCAAAAACGATTCGTGAAAATGGTGTTTGGATTTCTGTTTCGGCCTGAATGTCGGAAAGGGTTTCATCGGAGCCACCACAGCCTGCTAGACCCAGCGCAAGGGCCACACTGGAACTTAATACGAGTTTTCTCATCTCTACTCCCTACAAGCATTGTTGTTATTCTGTGTCTAAAACCTAACGCTATTAAAAGTAGCTTGCTCTACCCTGTCTTTACAGGTGTAGTTGATAGTTTTAAACATGTTAGACCAGTTGTATCTTCCTCAATCTTATTGACTTTGTTGCAACTTTGCAAAGTTTTGTTAACCACTTTTGTTAACTTTTTTTACGTTTGAAGAATTTTTCAATCATTGTTTTACTTGTGAGTCAGGCTGAGTATGATCTGCAGTCATATTCTTATTTGGGCCAACACGCCCCAATCATTGCGATAGAAAAAATCTTTTGAAGGAAAACAATGAACGATTACAACGCACCAGCGGATTTATTACGCGATAAAGTTATTCTTATCACCGGAGCTGGCGATGGGATTGGTGCGCAGGCCGCGAAAACTTATGCGGCACATGGCGCTATTTGTATATTATTGGGACGCACTGTATCTAAACTGGAAGCCGTATATGATGAAATTGTGGCTGCTGGCGGACAGGAACCGGCTATCGTTCCCTTAGATATTAAAGGGGCAACCCCCTCTCACTACCAGCAAATGACCCAAACTATTATCGACCAGTTTGGCCGATTAGACGGCGTACTTCACAATGCGAGTATTTTGGGCCATTTAAGCGCGTTTAAAGACATTGATGCGCAAGAATGGCAAGACGTTATGCAGATAAACCTAAATGGTATGGTCTATATGACACAGGCCCTCATTCCTGCATTAGAGAAAGCGAAAAACGCCTCGGTCGTATTCACTACATCAAGCGTGGGAAGAAAAGGTCGTGCGTTCTGGGGAACATACGCCGTATCGAAATTCGCCACAGAAGGCGTCATGCAAACGCTTGCTGATGAATATCAAAATAAGACGTTACGCTTTAACTGTATCAACCCCGGTAGCACACGCACGCACATGCGAGCACAGGCTTTCCCTGCAGAGAACCCAGCAACATTAAAAACACCCGCAGACATAATGCCGTTGTATCTTTATTTGATGGGTGATGACAGTAAAGCGGTAAACGGTCAGTCCCTTGATTGTCAGCCAAAGTAGCCTATAACATGTTAAGTCTCGCTGAGTGGGTAATTATCTATGCGGACTGGTATTATCAATGCGGATGGGTATGAGTCAAGTGTTGAACAAAAAAACCGCTTAAGTAGCACTTAAGCGGTTTTTTGATTTTTGCATGTCAGGTCGCCTAAAGGCCTGTGCCTACTCGCCCATTTTTGCCCATGTATCTCTCAGGCCAACCGTTCGGTTGAAAACAGGCCTGTCTTCTGTGCTGTCGTTGTCGACACAGAAGTAACCCGTGCGTTCAAACTGCCATGCGCCAACTTCAGGAATATTGTTCGCTAAGCCAGCTTCAACCCAACCTTGTTTGATTTCCAGTGAGTCAGGATTAATCGCATCGGTGAAATTTTCTTCCGCAGCAGGATTAGGCACGTTAAACAAACGGTCATATAATCTAAACTCCGCCGCCTGCGCTGTAGCCGCATCCACCCAATGAATAACACCTTTGACCTTGCGACCATCAGCGGGATCTTTGCCTAATGTCTCGGGGTCATAAGTACAGTAAACAGTTTTTACATTGCCGTTTTCATCTTTCTCAACGCGATTAGCTTTTACCACGTAGGCGTTGCGAAGACGTACTTCTTTATCGAGCACCAAGCGTTTAAACTTTTTATTCGCCGATTCTCGGAAGTCTTCTGCCTCAATATACACTTCGCGACTAAAGCCGATGTTACGCGTACCCATACTTTCATCGTTAGGATGATTAGGCGCTACCAGTGTCTCAGTCTGCCCTTCGTCATAATTTTCGATTACCAGCTTTATGGGATCTAGCACGGCCATTGCACGCGGCGCATTGGTGTTGAGGTCGTCACGAATACACGCTTCAAGCATGGACATTTCAACCATGTTGTCCATCTTAGTCACACCAATTCGCTTACAAAACTCTACGATAGAGCTAGGTGTGTACCCACGGCGGCGTAAGCCCGCTATGGTTGGCATGCGCGGGTCATCCCAACCGCTTACATGATTTTCTTCAACCAGTTGAATAAGGCGACGTTTACTCAACACGGTATATTCTAAGTTAAGACGAGAAAACTCATAC
Source organism: Alteromonas sp. KUL106 (assembly GCF_009811415.1). GTDB lineage: Bacteria > Pseudomonadota > Gammaproteobacteria > Enterobacterales > Alteromonadaceae > Alteromonas. The sequence goes on from NZ_BLIG01000024.1 coordinate 113,792, forward strand.
TGACGCGGTGTACAGTCGATAGAGATGTTTTCAATAACCCAGTCGTATAAACGACGGTTATCCTGAAACTCAAGTGTACACAGCGAATGGGTTATTCCCTCAATCGCGTCAGAAATACAGTGAGTAAAATCGTACATCGGGTAAACACACCATTTATCACCCGTTTGGTGGTGGTGAGCATGCTTAACACGATAGATTACTGGGTCACGCATACACATAAATGGCGACGTCATGTCAATCTTTGCACGAAGACTACACTCACCTTCCTTATATTCGCCAGCGGTCATTTTGGCGAACTCACTAAGGTTTGTTTCAACGTCTGTATCGCGATAAGGGCTATTTTGACCAGGCTCTTTGAGCGTGCCACGCATTTCGCGCATCACATCTTGCGTGGAAAAATCTACGTAAGCTAAGCCTTTCTCGATAAGTTCAACCGCATAAGCATGTAGCTGATCAAAATAATTCGATGAGTAGCGTGCTTCACCATTCCATGTAAAACCAAGCCATTGCACGTCTTCTTTAATCGAATTAACGAAGGTAATGTCTTCCTTTGCAGGGTTAGTATCGTCAAAACGAAGATTGCACGTACCAGAGTAGTCTTGCGCAATGCCAAAGTTCAAGCAAATAGACTTGGCGTGGCCGATATGTAAGAAGCCGTTCGGCTCTGGTGGAAACCGAGTTTTAATAGCGTCGTGTAGACCATTAGTCAGGTCTTTATCAATAATCTGACGGATAAAATTGGTCGGACGGTGTTCAGTCTCGGCCATTCGCTTGTTCCCCTTATGCACATAATGTTTCAAAATCTCGCTGAGTATAACACTCTCGCAATTACTTCAACCATGTTTTATTCAAAGAAGGCTAACAAGTGGTTGAATAAGCAGCGTTCTGTAAACAAAGCGCTGTATATACGTTTAGTGACGTCAATGTCATTGTCTTTTGACAGACGTTTTATTAACTTTGCTTGCATTTACGCGCCAGCGTCGCAAAAAGCACGCGAAAGTTGAAAAATATGTTAACCTAATTTTGCGACAACAATGTCGTAACAGCAAAACATGGTGTTTATGAAAGAAAAAGCAACCTCTTTTGATATTGCCCACTTGGCAGGGGTTTCGCAGTCAACCGTCTCGCGCGCGCTAAATAACAGCCCGTTAGTGAATCAAGAAACACGCGACCGCGTTCAGCGTATTGCTCGGGAACTCAATTATAAAGTCGATAAGAACGCGAGTAATTTGAGGAAGCAAAAGAGCAGCACAATTGCCCTACTCTTGTTTGAAGATCCAACCTCTGATGATTCGATGATTAATCCGTTTTTCTTGGCGATGCTGGGTAGTATTACTCGAGCATGCGCGCAAGCAAACTATGATCTTCTCGTATCGTTTCAAAATTTAGACGACGATTGGCACGCAGAATACGAAGATTCAAATAAAGCCGACGGTATAATATTACTGGGTTACGGTGATTACACAGATTATCAAACTAAAGTGGCTCAGCTAGAATCACAGGGCACCCACTTTGTGCGTTGGGGAGCCGCAGATGAAGCTCACCCGGGTGTAAGTATAGGCTGTGACAATTATCAAGGTGGTCAAAGTATTACCTCACATTTAATAGGCTTGGGCAAAACGTCGTTTGCCTTCATCGGTGACAACGGCGACCACGCGCCGGAATTTAAAGCGCGCTTCAATGGCTATTTTGAGACACTTCAAGCTCATGGTCTTGCTCACGCAAGTGTGCAGCGCAACGCTATATCTACCGAGGATGCGGGCTCTGAAGCGATTAAGTCTTTGCTGCAAAGCGGTGAGCTACCTCAAGCGATCGTCTGTGCTTCGGACCTTATCGCAATGGGTGTACTGCGAGCGTTGCGACAGGCAAACATAAATGTACCTGAAGACGTTGCTGTTGTCGGTTACGACAACATTGCTGTGTCTGCCTACACCACACCTTCGCTTACGACTGTTCAGCAAAATACCAAACTAGCCGGTGAGTTGCTGGTGAACACCTTATTAAAAGCCATAAATAACGAAGAAGTTCAGGATTATCTGATGCCCGCAGATATCATTATTCGTCAATCTTGTGGAAGCGAATAGGCGTCTACAGAAAGTATGCCTAAACCGTTATAATTACCTTCAATAAAAAGCCCCGGGTGATAAGCAACCGGGGCTTTTTTTGTACTGTATAAGCTTTATTCTGTCTTATTGACGAGCCAACTGGTACTTAATTTGGTCACGTAACGCTCGACTGGTAACTTTTCCTTCTCGTACCCATACCTGAACACCATTTGGCTCAACGGTTGTGGTTAACGCATCGTCTTGGTCTACCGTTTTCGATTGACCAGACAATTGCTCTACCCATTCGCCCGATTGCATGAAGTCGTTAATCACAAATGATTCCGCCGACTCACCCTTGTTAAGTAATACAAGTGCAGTCTGCGCTGCGCCATCGGTATCAACAACCCGATAAAACGCCGCACGATGACCATTAAGCTCAAGATTCACTTGAACACCGCGCTGTAACGCTACTGTAGTTTTACGCACATTAGCAATGTTTGTTAGCGCTTGCTGAATAGGATGAGTTTTCGCTTGGTCTAAGCGTTTTTGACCTAAGTAGTTACGATTACCTGCATGCTCTGCCGTGCCGCGCATAAAGCCAATTTCAGACCCCATATAGACAACCGGAATCCCTCTTACGGTAAACAGCCAGTTGTGCGCGTTAATAAAGCCATTGTCAGTGGCATTAATTCGCGCCATATCATGGTTATCATAGAACGTGGTTAATTCATACGGATTATTATAAGGGCCATGCGTTAGATAAAGCACATTCTCTAGGTCAGCAAAGTCACTCTCTAGCGGCTTTTCAAAAACGCTTATCATGGCTTTTTGCATAGGAAAATCTAATACGCTAACGCCCCCGTTTTTAGGTAACGTATGCTGTGCAATATTGTTCGCTTGGTAGTCAAAGGCCTCGCCAAACATAAAAAAGTCGGGGTTTTGCTCGCGTATTCGATCAGACGCTTCACGCCAAAATGCATGAGGTACATGCCTGATTGTATCTATTCTGAACGCATCAGCACCCTGAGAAATCCAGTACAAGTAACTGTTGATGAGATAATCGCGTACGGCTGGATTCTCATCATCGAGATTAGAAAGCTTGACCAAGTCCGGATAGTTGTGGAAAAAGCGATGAAGAGGATTATTTTTTGGATCTAAATCTTCAGGCGCAAGGTTTTGATGATCAGCAACAAGGTTCCCCTCTTTATCATATATTTCACCATAACCCGGTAAGTCCTTTTCCATGGTGAAGCTTGGTGTACCGTGATTTGCCACTATATCAAATACAGATTTTAGGCCGTGTTTACGCATTTTTGCGGTGTAGTCACTCACGCTTAAATTGTCGCTAACCAAATGCTCGTCAGCCTGATAGAAGTTTGTAGCCCAGTAACCGTGATATCCCGTTTTACCGCCGTCTTTAAATGCGCCGCCATAAGTAATGGGTTCATCGCCATTAAACGCATAGTCAGGGTTATCGTGAACTGGCGTCATCCATACCGCAGTGAAGCCCATGTCTTTGATGTAATCTGCATTATTTAAGATCCCCTGCAAATCACCGCCCATGTAACCCACATAGGCCTTTTTACCCTCGGGTCCCTCTAGGGGCAATTGCCAAGTGGGATGATCACCCCCCTGATCTTCGTGATTATTTGTTGGGTCACCGTCAACAAACCTATCGGTAACAACGAAATAAACCGCTTCGCTGGCAAAGGGAATGCTTGTACCTACAAGCGCGTCGTTGTTTAAATATTTATCGCTATTGGGGGAAGTATTGGTGCAGGCCGCGCAAAACACACCAGCCAAACTTAAAGCAACAACCGTACGATTAAATGGCATATTAAGCTCCCTCTGCAACGTCAAGTTCTTGTTTCTCTGTTTCTTTAACGAAGAACACCGACGCTGCACCAATTAACATAGAAACACCAGCAACGACAATGATGTACTTTGCGTCGTTATCGAAAACGCTACTTAAAATCCAACCCGCAGTTAGGCCAGACACAATTTGTGGCGCAGCAACGGTGAAGTTAAAAATTCCCATGTAAACGCCAGTTTTATTCGCAGGCAACGCGCCAGCTAACATAGCGTAGGGCATAGCAAGGATTGCTGCCCACGCAATACCAACACCAATCATGGGTATAAGAAGCTTGACCGCGCCCAACGGAACCGTCACTTCGGTAATCAATAAGTTCACATTGACCATTGTTAGGTCTTGGAATAACAAGAAGCTTACATAGCTTAAGCCTCCTAGCGCTAACGATGAGGCGTAAACCGTTTTGCGACCAAACTTATCAGCAAGTTTTGCCAAAAAAATAGAGAAAATAGCGGCGAATACTGAATATGCTGCGAATAAGATGCCTACCCAGTCACCCGCGGCACCTTTAGCCATAATTATGGTTTCAGGCACCATGGGCGCTGCAGCAATATAAGCTGGGTCAAACCATTGCTTGTCAACATTCCAAATGTGTTGGGTAATCGCTGGCGTGGTGTACACCCACATGATAAAGAGCGCAAACCACGAAAAAAACTGAACAACCGCCAGCTGTTTCATCGTCTTTGGCATATCTTTGACTAATGTGAAGAAATCGCTCAAGCGCTGTACTAGCGACGCCTTAGGCGCGTTGACAGTTGTCGGCGCCTCGTCGGTAAGTCCTTTATAGCGATTGTATTCTTCCGGCGCATATTCTTTGGTGCGAATCACCGTCCAAATCACCGTACCTAACAGCACCGTAGCGCCGATATAGAATGCCCACACAACGGAAGGGGCAACTTCGCCCATCTGTGCCGTATTTTCAAGTCCGATAACGTTGGTTAATACAAACGGTAAAATAGAGCCAATCACCGCACCGATATTAATCAGTAGCGACTGAATAGAATAACCAACGTTACGTTGTGATGGCGGCACCATGTCGGACACCAATGAACGAAATGGCTGGAAGCATACGTTAAACGATGCGTCCATCAGCGCAACCATTAACGCTCCCATGAGCATAGGAGCTAAGAAGGCAACAAATATTGGTGCATTGGGCAGTAAAATCATGCCCATCACCGCTGCAATCGCACCGGCGAGAATGAACGGACGACGGCGGCCCAATCGATTCCATGTTCTATCAGATGCTGAACCAACAATTGGCTGTACGATTAACCCCATGATTGGCGCTACAAGCCAAAATAAAGATAGCGAATGAAGATCTGCGCCTAAGTCTGAAAGGATACGACTTACGTTTGCGTTTTGCAGTGCAAAACCAAATTGAACACCCAGAAAGCCGAAGCTGACGTTCCATATTTGCCAGAAAGAAAGGCGTGGTTGAGTTGCTTGCATATTTTGCTCTATTTATTGTTGTACTGTTATTAATACGTTTATTGAACGATGAAAACACTGGCCGACATAGCGGGTAAGCTCAAGGTATCCGTCGCCTTAAAAGACTTACCATCGCTCAGTCTCGTCAATGTCTGATGTGTGCTCAATACTTCTGCATACTTGCTTAAATGCAGTTCGACAGCCTTTTTGTTTAAGATAACCATGATTTTATCAGACTGCGTGGTATTTACCTTTGCGATAGTGCCTGTTTCATTGTTATCGGTTTCACGGATATAGGCATATACCCCACTTTCCGGTGCATAATGCTTTAACGGCCCTTTAAACTGTGAAGGGTGCGATTGACGCAATTGGAGTAACGCTTTAATGCGCTGCTGTGCCCAGCGCTCATCAGGCGTTAGACCCTGTCCATTCAATGCATTTTTCTCACTATCTGCAGGCCACCCGCCAGGAAAGTCAGCGCGAATAATACCGTGGTCATCACTCCCTTTATTGCTCATCAATATTTCTGTACCGTAAAAGACTTGCGGTATGCCGCGCGTAGTCAGTAGTAGGGTCATTGCCATATTCCACTTGTCTTTATCGTGACCGAGTTGAGTAAAAATACGGCTCATGTCGTGATTATCAGGAAAAATCACTAGATTTTTAGGGTCGCCATACAAGAAGTCTGTAGCCAAGGTTTCATAAATAGATATAAAACCAGAATTCCAACTTTCATCACTGTTCAACGCTTTTACCACTGCCGCTTGCAATGGAAAGTCCATCACCGAAGGTAACGCGCTGTCGTAATCGTCATGACGGTGGCTACCTGCTTGCCAATATGCCGTGATTGCAGGATTTACCGACCATTCTTCCCCTACAATATTGAAATTTGGGTATTCGTCCATTATGCGGTTTGTCCATTGACTCAAAAACGCCTTATCGGGGTAAGAATAGGTATCGACGCGAATGCCACTTAGATTTGCTGTTTCAACCCACCAGATCGCGTTTTGAATAAGATATTTGGCCAGTTTTGGATTGCGTTGATTTAAATCAGGCATGGTGGGAACAAACCATCCGTCACTAAACCCTTTAACATCGCTATCAATCGCATGGGGATCGTGAAGCGCTTCACGCCTGTGGGTCGTTCCTACAAACTTTCCGTTATTATTGATCCAGTCGTGTGCAGGCGTATCTTTCATCCATAAATGGTTACTGCCAATATGGTTGAGTACCATATCCATTATAATACCGACACCCTTGGATTTTGCTTCATCGCTTAAGGCAATAAAATCATCATTGTTGCCAAATCTGGGGTCTATTTTGTAGTAATCCGTGGTGGAATAACCATGGTAGCTATATTGCTCCATGGCATTTTCGAGCATGGGCATAGTCCAAATTTGCGTAAAGCCCATATCCCGAATGTAGTCTAGGTTATCGACAATACCTTGAATATCGCCGCCGTGACGACCACCTTTAAGTGAGCGATCAACAGGGTCGCCATACCCTTCGACGTTATCATTTTCCTTGTTACCATTGGCAAACCGGTCAGGAGCAATAAGATAAATAGCATCGTGAGGCCCAAAGCCTTCGCGTGATGCAGCGCCTTGTACTCTGTCCTTCAGTGCATAAGTAAAATCACGGGTCGTTCCATCACTGTCAGTAAGTCTTATCACTATTTCCTGTGCACTAGACTGTGATGTATCGATTGTTACAAATAGATAGTTCTCACTATCAAGGGCTTGGCTATGTTTTATTACTATATCGCCTTTCACTATGGAGACGGTATCATCGGCAACATTATCGCCATGAACCATTAGCTCAACATCGCTTTCTTGCATACCAACCCACCAATTTGGCGGATAAACGTCAATACTGTTGGATACTGATGACTGAACTGAAAACATTGGCAGTGTTACGAGAAAGCTCACAAGCAGCGGAGTTACGCGCTTCCGCTTGAGTCGTTTTAATCGACTTCTGGCATTGATTACACTGTTACGTTTAAGCACTTCAACCCCATGTTAAAAATACGTAAAGATTAAGATGAAGTGAGATACTACCTTGCTCAGTCTATCTAACCAATGCTATGCATACGTATTCACGAAACACCATGTAAAAAACATGATGTTTCGCGTTAACTCGCTGGTTTGAATGCAAGACATGAGTTAAAAGGCAAAAACCTTTGTTTCAAGTCCATCTAGTGACAATGAGGCTTTGTAGTTAATACCCTCTTTTTCTAACACTAAGCTCTCATGGGAAAGCAAAGGATTTAACGTTACGTTCTCGCTAGTGTTGCGTAAAAGCGCTGAAGGAAGGGTTAACTGTATTGGGCTCACAGACGCATCACTGAAGTTGGTAATGACCACAAAGCCGCGGTCGCCTTTTACTCGTGCGAAAGCGAACTGTTTCTCAGAATAAACTGAACCTTCAATATCAAGATTAAGCGCATGAAGGCTTTTATATTCACCTGTAGTAGCAGGATGTGTGGCTGCGATTGCCATTATGTTTTTGTAAAATTGATGAAGTTCCTTTTCTTCATCGGTAGATTTCCCTGCATCAAATTTGCCGTCGTTCATAAAACGCTGATGGGCAGGAACGCCGACATAGTCAAAAATTGACGTGCGTGTAGGATCGCCAAATCCCGCCTCTTCGCTACCGTCTTCACCCACATCTTGACCAAAGTAAAGCAGCGTGGGCGAACTGCTGACAAGCGCACTTACTGCTAATGCGGGCTTGCCTTTTTGCGCGTTACCGGCGAAGTCCGGGCTGGCGATACGTTGCTCATCGTGGTTCTCAAGAAAATGCAGCATATGCGGAGCGATATCACTGACGTCGTTATGGATCGCAACCAATTCGCTAACTTCCCCTTTACCCTGCACGATAGCTTTTAACGTATCGTAAAACCCTACCTTGTCGTACAGGTAATCCATCTTACCTTTGTGTATGTACGCGCGATATTTATCTGGCTGATAGACTTCCGCTAGCAAGAACGCATTGGGCGTTTTTTGCTTAATACTACTGTTAAGAAACGACCAAAACTCAACGGGGACCATCTCGGCCATATCATAACGAAAACCATCAACCCCTTTGTCGAGCCAATAATGGACGATGTCTCTGAACTTGTACCACGAATCTGGAAGGTCTTTGCCTTCCCAAAAAGCGGCATGTTCTTCAAAAGATTTTTCACTGTAGGCTTCAGGTAAAACAGGGAAATCATACGTGCCATTGGGTTTAACGCCATAATTCACTTTTACGGTTTCGTACCAATCGTTTATATCTGGCTGCGCCGCTTTTGCACCGTTACCCGTCCATTTTGCTGGATACTCATCAAACTTGCCGTCTGCTAACGGGTGAGCTTCGCCACCTAAGGGTTGATAGTTATCGTCCGTGGGTACTTGAAACCCCTCACCTACCACATAGTAAAAGTTGTTATCACGGGCATATTCAACAGACGTATCGTCTTGCGCGCCAAAATCACTGACGCCTTCAGGCGCTGAAAGCGAACGGTAGTCACGGGCAACATGATTAGGCACGATGTCGATAATCACTTTCATTCCCGCAGCATGAGTTCTGGCTATTAATGCCTCGAACTCTTCAAGCCGCTTTGCAGGGTCGTCAGCCAGGTCTGGATTAACGTTATAGTAATCTTTCACAGCATAGGGAGAGCCCGCTCGCCCTTTAACCACATCTGGATCGTCGTTTGATATGCCGTAACCAGTGTAGTCGTTAATAACCGCATGATGCGGCACACCCGTATACCAAATATGGCTAGTGCCCAACGATTTTATGTACTTGAGTGCTTCAGGCGTAAAATCGCTGAACTTCCCTACGCCGTTTTCCTCTATTGTGCCCCAAGGCTGATTATTTGAATTCGTGTTACCGAAAAGTCTCGTGAACACCTGATATACGACGGGCTTGCCCTGTCTTTTGTCTACGTCCATTGCTGGTGATATGTCACCACTTTGACGAGATATTGATGACTGCTGACCTGTATTCTCTAGTTTCTGATTATTCACTGACGGTGTCGGCCCCGAGCACGCCATCAAACCTAAAGAAAGCATAGCAACTGATAGAGGCTTGAGGCAAAACCCTAACTTTATATTTGGCATAGTATTCATGTTTAAAAACGTAAATGATGCCAATAGGATACGCGTTAAATGTATGTTAAAAAACATGCATACGTATTCAAAAATGAAAAAGCCGCTTCATCCGGCGGCCCTTGTTCTGACGACAAAAAGCGGGCTATGCAGCCTGTGCGACTTTTAGCGGTTTCTGTGACGGGTCGAAGGAAGGAACGACTATGTCACCAATAGCCTGTAACGCATCGTCTAGCTCGGCGTGGATCTTCTTATGAAATCCCTTAAGAGGTTTGGCTAAGTCTTCTATCAAAACGTGTGGTGATAACCTATATGGCATGCGTTTTCCGTTAAAATCAACCGCTTCGCCTACAGGATTGAAATGAATACCAAATGCCTTCATTCTTCTTGCAAGCTTAGGTTCCATCAACACGTATGCATGTTTTACATTCAAATGTTGGCAGATACTGGTTGCCATCAAATAAAGTGCTATCGAGAGATAGGGAAAGTGCTCAATATTAAACGGAGTGTTCTTTTTTTGTTTAATCTTTTCAAGCTTATCAGAAGGGAGGATCTTTGAGCGCATCTGACGAACTCTGAATTCCCTGGGAATTGCTAAACGTGATATTTCACAAACGCTCGAAGGATTGCAGCTAGAAGGAAGTAAGCTTTCATCTTCAAACGCATCTGCGCATTTTTCTTCTAAAGGTAGAGACAACCCTGCTTCAGTAGGTAAAACCAAGCGAATAGTTCCAGCACACTCCCCTGTTGGAAGATGTTTTATATAACAATTGATGGCGCGGTCATCGTACTTGTCTTTTTCAAGTGCGGACGCGTTTTTCTGCTCAAACTTCATCTCCTCACAATACACTTTGTGGCGGGTTTTGTAACTCACTTGTTTTTCGTCTTCTTCGTTAGCTATCACGAGTTCATAACGGCTAAAGAAAAAGTGAGAAATACTTTCTTCAAGCGACAATCGACGTGGAAATGCTTTTAGCCATTGTCGCGGAAATTGACTTAACTTGTTAGACACAGCGCCATTCAGCGCGCGGACTGCGCTCAGTGTTCTCATCATTAACGCAAAGCTCCCCTGATTTTAATTTATTATTCGGCTTGTGGGTAACTTCCTGTTCGCAGCAACAGCCTTAGGTTTATATATTTGGATTTCTAATTAATCTTCGCTTTATTATTGGTATCTCTGCTTTGTCTGATAAGTGCATCCCCACTTTTATAATCAGACTTTGATAGGCGGTCATACAGCAAAACATTAGCCGTCGCCGCTAAATTCATACATGAATAAGTAGGCACGTATACTACGCTGTCGCACCACGATAAAATATCTGCACCGACGCTTCCGTCTTCTGGACCTAGGATATAAAACGCATTATCCGGGTGCTCGAATGCAGGTAGTGGTGTCGCACCTTCAACCAACTCTACTGCAACCACAGATGCTCCCTCAGGTACCACTTCCCTCAAGCTGTCTACACCAACTGTGGGAATAACCTTATGAAACGCCTTCGTGTCTGCGTTGAAATCTTTAGCGAATCGATAGCGTTGACCCGTGTAAAAAACACTGGCTACGCCATAACAACCTGCCGCCCGCAATATAGACGCAACATTGACGGGATTTTTTGGGTTGACTAAACCGATTGATATTTTTTGTTTTGCTATTTGCACGTTTTATCGAGATTGTTTTTATATTAATTTTTGCATACTGACACGAACAAGCGAATGCGGCTATACGCGGCAGCGAAAAGTAGCCTTAAGTATTATTTAATATACATATGTCGACGTATCTTATCATTCGCAGAATGACGCTATTTTAAAATCGACAGAGTCTATCTTTTTCGCTAATTCGGCCTGATCAATGTCAAATAATGCGGCTTTTTCAGTATTATTTTTCTGTGAGAGGCGTCATTTCTAGTGTATTGCCAAGAAGATACCGCTCGCCGTTTGTGTATTTTTTATCATAACTAAGATCTTTTTAAACACAGCAATATACAGACCAATACCGTGAAAATATTGCACAACCTTTGAAATGTTTACAGATGGATTTTTCAAAACAGCTTAAAGTAACCGCATTTCAGTTAGTTAGATCAAAAATGCCATCGAGTAATAGTCGGTACTTTCTTACCTAGCAAACGATAGCGTGATTATTAATATTTTTATAAAAATGAAAATTAAAAAAGAATGGTAAAAATAAAGGGAATGAAAAAGCAGGATGTAGCCGATTTGAAACACTTTAAACAACTGAATTATAGGAAATTCTCAGATCCCAAGAGAAAAATGTCGATAATGTCTTAACCGCTCACTGCAGTTGTTGCGAAAAGCATACACTGGCGTATATGCCTCGACGCATAGTGAAACTTTAATGTGGTGCTCTTACGCAGACTTCCGCGTATCAAGATTGATGGCAGGGTTTTCCCTTTTTAAATAACGTCTAGCCATACGTCTTCCCTGCGCATACCCTTTTAACAACTTTTTCTTATCCATCGTTAACCGCTTAACACAAAATGCTTCATCTGGCGCTATCACACGTATCATACAATCTGCAGGTGGATTATTAAGGAAATCGAGCGTTTCATTGTAAATAGCGGCTCGCTTGAGCATTTTTTCAAGAAGGGCTGGTTGGTTACCATACATTTTTTGCATGAGCCACACCGACTTTACCTCTGGCTTAGTAAAGCCTAATGGCTGTGAAAGAATCACTGTAATATCTCGTGCGCCCATTCTATATGCTTGGATAGCAGGTATCGCGTCTGCAACGCCCCCATCCAGATACCGTATACCGTTTATCGAAATCTCATCCCGATAGGCCGTAGGCAGCGCACACGAAGCCACCATTAAATCGTCTACATTGTCTTTTGTTGCCTGGATGTATTCGCATTCTCCCGACTCGGCATTTGTGATCCCCACAAAAAGCGGCATACTACTCTTCTCACCGGGGGCAGGAATATTCATAGACTGCTTTGAATGGTGCCATAACCAATGAACATCGGTCATATGGCCCCCCTTGATGAATCGAAGCGGACTGAAGAACTCTCGCTTCGTTGCGTATTGAGTGATTATGGTTTTACTCAATCCATGCATTTTCGACACGTACGTTGAAAGATTAGTAGCTCCTGCTGAAACCCCAATCGCGAAGTCGAACGAATGAAAATCATGCTCCATAAATTTGTCTAGCACGCCTGCTGCAAATACTCCGCGCATTGCGCCACCTTCTACAACAAGTGCACTTTTCATTTTCCTCTCCTTTTGAATTCATTTAAGCGCTCTGGTATGACCACTTCATTTTGATTCATATTAAAAAATAATCAAGAGATATGCCAAAAACAAAAAAACCGCGAACATCGTCGCGGCTTTCAAGGTTTCTTCGACTTTTTACATCGACGTTAATACTTATGACGCACTTATTTTTTCGTGACCGTTAATGTAGGCGCATTACCATCAGGTCCCGATACCATAAACTCGTAAAGCCCCGATTCAGCAATTTCAATCATAAGGTTGTTGTTACTCTCACCTAATATTTTCGGCTCGCTCGGTGTTACTACATTACTTGCAGCATCGTTCGGGTTGCCAAGATTGACCGTAGCCCAATCTTCCGAGGCAACTTTAAATTCAATGCTACCCGCACTCAACTCGATGTCAGCGGTGTAAACACTTTCTCCTTGATATTCAAACATATCTACCGCTCCCCAGCCGTTCATACCACCACGGATGTAAACTTGCGTATCACCCCAAAACGCTTCTTTAAATACACCAATAGTCGGTCCATCTAAATCAGTCACGTTAAAGACGAAAACATATCGGTCTGCGGTTTCAATGTTTAGGATAAGGTTATCGTTAGTGGCAGCAAGCCCTAAGGTTTGACCCGGCGCTAGATTGCGGTCGGCGTCATCTGCTGAGAATGCACCAAAGTTCACGGTACTCCAATCTTCAGAAGCCACTTTAAACTCGTAAGTGCCAGGCTCAAGATTACGCGCGAAGGTGTATATCCGCCCACCCTGATATGTAAATTCCTCATCTGTACCCCAACCGTTCATTGCACCACGAAGATACACCGGTGTGCCAACATAGGGCTCTTCATTTTCAACAGTAATAATTGGTGCTTCACTGTCCGTCGCATCGACGGTAAACAGGTATGTCGCACTGATGGTAGGTGTAAAGGACAAGTTCGTATTAGTGCGTGCAAGTACCTTTTCTTCACCCGCCATTACAGTACCGTCTTCACCATCTGCAGCACCAAAGTTTACCGTACTCCAATCTTCAGACGCGAACTTAAACCCGTAGGTTACACCGCCTTCTAGCACAGCAGTAACCGTGTATTTACCATCACCTTGATACGTAAACGCATCATTAGTTGACCAACCATTCATGTCTCCACGAAGGTAAGCAATGGTGTCACCGTAAGGGACAACGTCAGGCGCACCAGACGTAGCAAACGCTGAAAGACCATAACCTTGGGCGCCAGATTGTGGTTTAACAAACACGGCAATGGTAAGCGCAGGAACGGTAAAGGTACCGTTACCGTCTTCGCCCTCGACAAAGGTGGCGCCGCGTACCGTGGCATCAACGGAATTCATTTGTGTGGCATGGAGCGAAAAGCCCGTTGCAGTGTTAACGGTGATAGACTTCTCTTCATATCCCGTATTCACTAGCACCATAATCGCATCATTCATCATGTCTAGGTCTTGACGAGACACATCGCTGTTTTCCGATATGCCGTCATCAATGCTCATCGCGATGAGGCCACGCTGCTGGCGCTCACCGATATTGTGAAAACCAATACGATCGATAATGTCTTCAGCGGTGGTCAATCTAAACAATGGGCTTGTCATACGAATGTTTAGCAACTCTGCAAACACGTCGGAAGCGAATATAATATCGGCCATCGACGCAGCGCGGTTCGGACTATAAATAAACTCACCCATTTCTTCCCAGCGGGCTTCATTGTCCTGTGCTAGCGGTAAGCCTACATTCCAGTTGTTGGTCTCATAAGTGAAATCCACATAGTTAAACCAATCTCCTGCATCATAAGTGTTTCTATCCATTGATTTGGAACGAAGCATGTCGCCACCCATTTGCAGGAATGGAATGCCTTGAGATACAAGGTTGATACCCATAGCTACGTTTTGTGCACGTACCCGTTCAGCGAGCGTGATATCTTGTGGGAGCGTGTAGTTTAACTGATCCCATAGTGTTTCATTATCATGCTTTGACACGTAGTTAATGATATCTGCTGGATCTTCAGCATAGCCACCCAAATTACTTGTTGCACCAGCACTGCCTGAAGACGTTTCTAATACATAGTCTTTCAATGTGCCTATCATGCCCATTTTCACGCGGTCTTGTGCGCTTAATAACCCTTCATCCTCTGGTCTGAAAATAGCGCCTTGACGAATGGCTTCACGAATACGGTCGTTATAGGTACCAATCTGTGTACCGGCCATATTGAGCTGGCTTGCCTGCTCGTAACCACGGTCTATTTTGGTCCAACCTTCTCCATAAAAGTAATTATCTTCGTCAATAGAATGAACAGCATCACGCAAGCGCACCATGGTGTCTTTTGTGGCTTGGCTCATAATATCAAAACGGAAAGAGTCATACTTATAGTGTTCAGTCCACATAAGCAGTGAGTCTTTCATGAATTTTTCCATCATGACATTACGAGGTTCGGTGTCATCACAGCATGTTTCACGAACAATCGCCCCCGTATCCACTTCGTAACGGTGGTAGTAGCCCGGTACCGCTTTGTCTAAAACTGACTTGCTGAAAACACCCGATGCATTGGTATGGTTGTATACAACGTCTAATGCAACACGAAGTCCCATCTCGTGAAGAGCCTGAATCATTGCGCGCATTTCTACTATGCGTTCAACACCTTCTGCACTTGACGCGTAACTACCCTCCGGCGCGTTGAAGTGATGAGGGTCATATCCCCAGTTAAACGTATCTAGATTCCGCAAATCATTCGTAAGCTGTTGTGCCTTGCCCGCTTCAGAGAGTGGATCATAAGAATTGTAAACATCGATTAGCAGTGCGTTTGGGCTTTCTTCTTCACACACGGCTGCACTGCTGTTTAAGCGACACAATTTGCCTACCGTATCGTACAAATCAACAGTTTTAGTTGGGTCTTCGTCAATGGTTGCGATGTCATTCGCTGGAAGGATATGAAAGTAAGTAAGCCCCGCCTCAATTAGCTTTTTAAGGTGTTCGACCGGCGCTGTACCGTCTTCCGTGAAGGCAAGGTATTTACCTCGATTTTCTTCAGAAGTCGACATATCACGCACACTGAAATCACGAATGTGACCTTCGTAAATAACTGCGTCTTCGTAATTTTCAACCGTAGGGATGGTGTGAGAATCCCACCCTTCAGGTTTTAAATCATCATCCGCTAGATTTACAAAGCGCGAGAAACGGCCGTTTGTGCTTAGTGATACAGAATATGGGTCTGTTACAAGCAGTGTCTCTACTTTGCCCGTTATCGGGTGATAAACAGTGACTTCATAACGGTAAAGCTGACGGTCAAGCGACATATCACCTTCATGGCGCCACACACCTGAGGTATCGTCACGAACCATTTCAATACGTTGGTTTAATGTCTTGTTGTCGTTATAAAGTAAAAGGTCAACATTTGAAGCAGTAGGTGCCCACAGTGCAGCAGTTATACCTGCGTCAGTGTAGATTCCGCCAAGTTGAGCTTCGTCAGCATCGTCTTCCCCCAAGGTGTACAGGGCATCAATAGCATTTGCTAATTGGATACCTGTTGCTGCTACAAGCGTCCCGTCAGCATCATATCCGCCAACAACCGCTTGTGTCGTCAATACCGTTTTGGCATCTTCTACCGACCAGTCACCTTCCCATGCTTGCATAGAAGACAAATGCGGCGCGCGGGTAGATTGCTCCTCGGTAAGCGTTGTACTCATTAAAGTTACTTGAGTACCGTTAATCCCCTCATCGAGTGTGCTCTCTAAATCAGCAGCCGCTGAATAGTGAAGCTTTACCTCTGAAACCGTTTCAGGTACGTCCCATAAAATGGTGTTGGCGTCTAACCAATGTGCACCAAAGCCCTCTATATCCACAGGCTGAGGACCAAGCGACATTATGGGGAACTCAAATATTGTTGGCTCACCAGAAAGGGTAAAGTTCATGCGTACAAAGGTTTCATCGTCTTGTACTAGCGAACCTTTGAAATCACCGCCCCCCATTTCTTTACCGGCGTCATCGGTGCCTTTGTGAATGATAAAGTTATGACAGCTACCGTACCCTTCTTTGAGCTCTAAAATCCAATATGCACCGTAGTTTGGATCGATGCCGCTGTGAATACGCCCGTTTGCCCAATCCGTGTCTGCATCGGCATAAGCATCACATGCATCATTGTTCCAAGTATGTAGTCTCCAGCCTTCATAAGCCGCATCGTTGCTTGAATTATCCGCGTCCACTGCCGCACGGTTATAGTACAACACAGCTTGATTAGCTGAGGGGGTGAATACTGGAGCAGGTAAGTTAGGGTTTGCACCAGCCTCACATGCGTCGTTTGCTTCATTAGGGACAAGCGGCGCATCGCATTGAATGGGTGGTGGTGGTTCACAAGCTGTACCTGCTGCGTTAGGTACATTAGGCACCTCGCAGGTCAACAAGTCATTTGTGCCAGGCTCAACCTCCGAGCCTCCACAACCAGCAAGTGTATAAGCGCCTACTAGGAGTAACGCGGCGCGCACTACTCTTTTTTTAGTAAACATAGAATTCTCCTGAATATTTTTGCTGCTTTTGGCAACCGAGTGTTCCTTCGCGTTGCTAAAAAAATTACCTAAGATGCTGTTTTTCATAGTTGATATGTCATCCCTAAGTAATATTGCGTGCCAAAGTATTGAATAGTGCCGGTTTGCTCTTCTGATGCGAAATAACTCTTCGTTGGCTCGTCAGTGAGGTTATTAACTTGAAACAATACGCTCCAGTTATCGTTGATTTCGTAAGACGCCTGGTAGTCGATAACGAGTTCTTCATCGAAGTTAACCACTTGATCGTTCACCGCGACCTGCTGTGAAACAAACGCGTCGCGGTAACGGCTAGACAATCGGGTTTCGAAGCCTTCGTATTCCCAGAAAACGGTTAGTGTGGCCACGTTTTCAGAAAGCCCCGGTAAATTAGCAGCATAAACGTTATCTCCTAGCGTGCGCTGAATTTCACTTTCTGTGTAAGAGTAACTAGCGCTCACACCCAGACCTGACCACATGCCAGGCAGCATGCTGTAAATTTGTGTATAGGCGATTTCTAAACCGCGAATATAGCCACCTTCTGCGTTATTTACTGCGGTACTGTAGCTACCATTTTCAGTGGGAACAGTGATAAAGATAGGATCGCCATTTGCGTCACGAGCCAGTTCTGCTTCTTGCCCAGTGAACTCTGGCGTTAAGTAAACCGGCACGCTTACATTGTCAGGGATGACAATGCCGTTCGCTTCAAAATCGTAAGGCTCTATCTCGATATCTTCTACGAATGATTCAATATCCTTATAGAATCCGGCGACAACCAGCGCGCCTTCCGTATCTGAGAAGTAATATTCCCAAGACACGTCGTATTGCGTTGCGTAAAACGGCTCCAAATAAGGACTGTTACGCGCATTACCACTGACTCTCGCCGTAGGGTTAGAGAGCGTGATTTCACCCGAGTCCCTGTCTTGAAAAGCGGTAACTGTTTCAATTGTGGTTGATGCATTAGCGGCAAAACGGTTGATCGGCGCTCTACCCATGACTTTTGCTGCTGCCACGCGAAGCTGCGTGTCATCGGTTAGTTTAAAGTTCAGGTTAATGGATGGCAGGACATCAGAGTACTCGTGACTTATTAACGCTGGGCGATAGAAGTTGTTGATAAGTCCCGCTTCGTCAGTGATGTTTTGTGCTCCAGCAGTAGGGTCGCTTACTTCAATCGATGTGCCTGTCTCTAGGTCTTCGATTAACTGTGTCGCACGCTGCAGCGCCGTTGAACTCTGCTTACTTTTGACATAACGAACACCGATATTACCCGTCACTGGGATACTGCCAATTTCAGTATTAATCTTTGCCATCAAATAAGCAGAATTCACAGTTTCAAAAACATCGCCGCTTTCTTGTAACGTCCATGCTGTCGCGGGTCCTGTACCCGGGCCATTGATCACACCTGCGGCACCGGGTCCCCAGGTTTGAATTGGCTGTGGTCTACCGCCAGGGAACCACGCATTCAGTGCACTGTTTAAGTCAACTGAAAGATAACTGGGAAAGTAACCGAAATCACCACTCCAATTTACCTCTTCAACCATGTCTGACGTTAAACGAAGCGGCGGCTCGCTCACTGAAAAAGCACTGTCGTTTCCATATTCGAAGACAGATCGATCATTATTGTATTCTCGATCAGAGTAACGATAACCGAATTCAAACCCCGAAATGATGGGCACATCAACGTAATACTGAAAATCAACACGATACGCGTCTAGCTCGTCTTTGTTTTCAAATGGGTAGATACCGTATTTACTGACCATAACGCGATCTAAATCAGTGAAGGCATCAATTTGGTTAAAGCCAATATCAGGTAGATTTAAGCCGTTAAGCAAATAGGATATTTGAACGTTTTCGTCAAATACTGGATTTGCTGCTCTTGCGTCTTCGCCCACTAGCGACCATAAAAGCCCGTTTCTGAAGTCACTTTCAGCGCTAGAACGAGATACGTCGAACTGAACAGCCAAATCAGGTGAAATCTCCCAGCTGGCGTTTACGCCTAAATTAGTCACGCTGTCAAAATCTTGATTGTCGTCGTTTACCAGTTCAACACGGGTAAAGCTATTGTCCGTACGAGAGAAAGTACCGCCAATGACACTGTTGTTAACTACAACTGGATTTGTGATCCCGGCATTAATACCGCCTAGTTTCACGCGAAAACCGCGAGCAAACGCCTCAGAATCAAATTTAGAGATAAATGCATCAGCTTTTAGTGTAAACGTATCGATAGGTGCCCATTCAAACGCAGCAACATAACCGTCACGGGTCTCTTCCCCGCCTTTGTGCTGCATTTCAAAACCTTCTGAAATAAGTTCACAACTGGGGCATTCTGAAGGACCGTCAGTATCACCCGCTACTCCATCAACATCAACCTGTCCATTGTACGCTAAACCGATGAACTGAGTAGAAACGCTTGGCTGGAATAAACGGGCGTAGCCCAATGAAACACCGAGCGTATCATCAAGGAATTTTCCCTGATAAGAGAAACTCAATCTGTGGCCATATTCTGTAGCGTCACTTATCTCTGACGCCCGGTCATTGTACATTCCACGCATGTTAGCACTGAACTTATGTTGCTCTTCAATGGCGAGAGGCGATGCTGTTTTGAGTTCTACCGTACCTGCTATACCACCTTCGATAAGCGATGCCTTGGGTGATTTATATACCGCTGCCTCACTAATCAGCTCTGAAGGATATTGGTCAAATTCAATAGCGCGGCTTCCGCTGGTGGAGACCTGCTCTCTGCCGTTTAATGTAGAAAATACAAAGTCGCCAGATAAACCACGAATGTTAATTTGAGCAGCTTGCCCACCAGTACGTACTGCCGAAATACCCGGTAAGCGTGTCAGTGCATCTGCCATAGATACATCCGGAAGCCCACCTAAATCATCTGCAGATATTTGTTCAGAAACCGTATCAGAGAAACGCTTCTGGTTTAGTGATTGGATTAAGCTTGTACTAAAACCACGTACTTCGATACGTTCTAAAGTATCTTCCTGTGGTCGCTCAACTTCGTCTACGGGTGTGTCTGGTGACTCTTGGGCATAGAGCGGCAACGCACTAAACGCGACCCCACTACTGATCAAGGCCGCCATAATAGTGCTGGGTTTGAATGTTTTCATTGGTGTCCCATTCCTTGTTTTATTATCGACACCTTTAGGACTACCACACCCAAAAATGCCTCTTATGGTTCAACACCAAATACTACTGGTTTGTATAAAAAGGGAGCAATGCTATGCATACGTATTCATTTACAAATGATAAACATTTATGAAACAAACCGTAAAAGCTATTGTTTTCTATCGCATTTGCGTGGAGAGATTTGAGAGATTAGTGTGGTTACTTATGAGGAATTATACCAACCTTGAAAATTATTCCTGACTTTCAAGGTTGTCACTTTTAGCTTTGTTGCGTTTTAAGCACGACATCATGTTGTTTAAAATTCAAAGCACAACCCTGTACAAAACGTTCGATGTCTTGCTCTTTGTATAAGTCGCCTCGACCGGGTTGATTTTGCGCCAGCGTGGGAAAAGCACCATAGCCCGCAAATAAACAATGCCATGATACCGAGTCCCAGTGCATTCCTATATTCTGACGCTTTATCTCATTGGCAAGGTCTTCACGTTGGAACCATGTGTTAATAATTGACTTAAGTGAGTCTGACAGCACCATGTTATTCCTGTTCGCTCGCCAATAATCACTATCATCACGGGTATTAAGTTTATAGTGCGCGACAATGTAGTCTCTCACCCTGTCAAAACGCGCTTTAGCAAACGCATTATAAGTGGTTCTCTCTTTGTTAGAGAAACCACCCTTCTCAAACATGTCCGTAAAGTACTCAATACAAATTTGAACAAGGTGGAGCGCCGTTGCTTCTAGCGGCTCTATAAACCCTTGGGATAACCCTAATGCCAAACAGTTTTTCTGCCAGTGCTGATCAACTTGCCCTACCTTCATCTTAAGATGTCTAGCTTCCACATCACTGTTTTCAAGACCTAGGTGTCGTCGTAACTCTTCTTCGGCCTTATCCTTCGACAAATGAGCAGCACTGTAAACATAACCATTACCTGTGCGGTTTTGTAACGGTATAGTCCAGCACCAGCCACTAGAAAGTGCTGTAGACTGGGTCTCTACTTGAATATTCTCTTGTGCTTGCGTAGGCAAAACCACGGCAGAATCGTTAAATAAGTTTTCAGAATAAGAATGAAATGTAACGCCTAAAGCTTGCTGCAGTAAGTTTGAAGAAAAGCCTGTACAGTCAACGAAAAAATCCCCTTCAATATTGCCTTTATCCGTTACGAGATGGCTAATATCGCCACTAGGATGAAGCGCTACATCGCTAATAATGCCGCTAACGTGATTAACGCCTTTTCCAACCGCCACATCACGTAGATAGTTACCAAGCAAAGCGCTGTCAAAGTGATAGCCGTACTCCATTCTAAATGGAAAATTTTCAGGTGTAAGCGGCGCTTTGTTTTGCTTTGCCAATACGCCATTTATCAAAAAGTCTTCTGGCTTAACATGCGTATCAAGCCCTAATCTACGGGTCCGACAATTGACCTCAAAGGCGCGCTGAGTAAAGGTATCAGTTTGAGAGATAAATGGATGGCGATACTGTTTGACTCCGGAACTCGGACTCCAACCGTTAAACTGAATGCTTACCTTGTATGTTGCGTTGCACTTAGGCATCCAGTCGCTTTCGGCTATTGCCAGTTCTTCAAAGAAACGCTTAAGTGTAGGGGTAGAGCCTTCGCCCACACCTATGATGCCAATCTCAGGAGACTCCACAAGGGTTACCTTGATTTTGTCTGATGGCCATTTGTGTGCAAAGTAATTTGCTGCCATCCAGCCGGCGGTACCGCCCCCCGCAATAACAATATGTATTGGTTTGTTCATGATGCGCTTTTAACCACAGAACTGTTTTAAGAAGTCATCGTGAGTCGCAATTTTTCCAATAGGTTCATTCTTAATGCGTTTAATGTTTTGCATCAACTCTTGCAGCTTTTGTTCAGACAATGCATTAGCAAGTGGATGGTAGTCTTTTTGCGCTACCCCCTGTCCCATCAGTACTTGCAGCCAAGAGCTTTCTAAGAACAAATCATTTTGCTCTCTGAACAAGTTTCCTGATTCTCTAAACAGCTCTACTTTATGCGTTAGGCTGTCTGGCACATCCATTTCTCGTAAGTCTTTCCAAAAATGCGAGTCAGTTCTTTCATTGACGTGATAGTGCAAAATAATGAAATCACGTATTTGTTCATATTCAAGCTGAGACTGCTTGTTGTACTCATCTATCTGATATTGCTTAAACCCTTCGTGTGGGAATAAATGAATGAGTCGAACTACTGCAGACTGAATAAGATGAATACTGGTTGACTCAAGAGGCTCCAAAAACCCACTAGAAAGCCCAACGGCCACCACATTTTTATTCCACTGCTTGCGTCTTCGCCCTGTTTTAAAGCGAATAAAATTAGGATCGGCGAGTGGTTTGGTATCTAGGTTACTTGACAGTATGTCAAGTGCTTGCTCGTCAGAGTAATAATTACTACAGTACACCAAGCCATTGCCATTGCGGTGCTGAAGCGGAATACGCCATTGCCAGCCCGCAGAGTGCGCAATAGAACGCGTATAAGGACGGGTGCGTTCGTGGCGCTCTGAAGGCATAGCCACTGCGCGATCACAAGGTAGCCAATGTGACCAATCCTCGTAGCCCGTATTTAGCGTTTGCTGAGTGAGAAGGCCTTTAAAGCCTGAACAATCAATAAATAAGTCGCCTTCTATATGAGCACCGTCTTTAAGCATTACCCCGGTGATGAAGCCACTATCTGCGTCTTGTTTAACATCAGTAATGATGCCTTCTTTACGCGTAACGCCCATTGCTTCACACTTTTTACGTAAGAATCGCGCATACAGCGACGCGTCGAAATGATAGGCGTACGGCATTTCAATTATGGGGTCAGGAGACTTGATATGGGCAAACTTTCCTGCTTTACAGGCAAGGTAGTTTAAATCGTATTCCCAAATTGAGTCTGCAAGACCTAACGCTTGTGCGCGTTTAAAATAATGATGAAAGTGACAAAATGCATAGCTTTTACCTGGTGCGCCAAAAGTGTGGAAATAGCTTTCCCCTTCTACACGCCAGTTTTCAAACTTAATCGCCAACTTCATGGTTGCGTTTGTTTCGCGTAAGAACTCTTTTTCGTCTATACCCATTACGTTGTTAAGGGTAATGATAGGCGGAATAGTGGCTTCCCCAACGCCAACGGTACCGATTTCTTCAGACTCGATGAGCGTTACATTCACGCCAGCACCGATAAGACGTTTTATAACAGCAGCTGAAATCCAGCCCGCTGTTCCCCCACCTACAATAACTACATTTTTTACCGCTTTATTCATCATATTTCTTGCCGTCACCATTTCTTATGAGGCCACATTGCTATCAATCTTACTTATCATGACATGTACTGCTATACAACAAAAAGCCCCAACACATTACGTAAATTGGGGCTCTTTTAATATTACTTGTTTAAGCGCTCGCACGTAACAAGCGCTGTTTCAACAACCACTTAGAATGTGTAGTTGAAGCCAAGTAGGAAGTTACGACCAAAGCTTTGGTGTTCAATAATCTGGCGGCTATCACCAGGGTTAACACGTACTGTTGGTTCATCTGTCAAGTTCTGACCCTGAAGCGTAACGCGAAGACCTTGCAGATATTCAATACCTGATTCGCTGAAATCATAACCAATCTGCGCGTCAACTTGTTTAACACCGTTGTCCTGAATTTGAGCAAGTGACAAGCTCTGCGCACGGGTTTCGGTTGCAAACTCATCGCGCTTGGTTGCCGAAACACGTACTTCAAAACCATTGCTTTCGTAGAAAGCTGTTAATGAGTATGTTTCATCAGACAAACCTGGTACTTGATCACCATTGTCAAGCTCACCGTCCAAGAAGGTCGCGCTCGCAAACAAGCCAAAACCTTCTAATGAATCATGAACCAATTCAAGAGGTAAGCTACCTTGAAGCTCCCATCCACGAACAAAACCTTCTAGACCATCTTCTCTAAAGTCTACCGGCCCGATAAAAGTACCTGGTGCGACAATATCAGCATCATTGGTAAGACCGTCGCCATTAATATCCGTATTTCCAGATGTTTGGTGGAAACCTTCGATATATACGTTAGAGAAGTCATTGAACGAGCGACCCGCAACATGCCAGTTAGTTAGATCCTTGTAGAAGAAACTTGCTGCGAAATATCCGGTATCAGCAAAGTAATTCTCGTACGCGATATCAAACTGATTAGCTTCTAGCGGTTTAAGACGCGCATTACCCGCACCTGCTGACCAAGGACCATTATTTGGATTTGTAGAAATAATCTGCTGGTCGTTAAATGTGAAACTAACTGTGTTATTAGGTCTCATGTCATCCATACGTGGGCGACTGATTACCTTACCCATTGCAGTACGGATAAACTGATTTTCTGCAATCTCAAAGCTTAAATTGATTGTTGGCAAAATATCGTAATATGAAGCACCGTCCGAAACAGGAGCGATTTCTGTAAAGCCAGTTGGTCCAGTAACCGTATTAAACCCACTGCCCTGCTGGTCAACGTCAATAACCTGAACACCAACATTACCTAAAATGTAAACGCCGTTAAGTTCTGTATCAATATCAAGCTTGGCGTAAATGGTTAATAGCTCTTCACTGATTGTGTATGAATCACCGAAACGGCCATTTTCAAATAGTTCAGCTTCTGTTTCGATATAGAAGCCGCTACGGTATAAACCAAGTGAATCGTAGGCAAGAACACCATCGATGCCAATGTGGCTTAGATCGGCTACACCAATTGGATCTGGTACTAGCTCTGCATTAGGCCATGTTGGCGCTGTTAAGAACGCACCGTTATTATCTTTTGTCTTTTCACGATCTTGGTAGTTCACACCTGCACTGAACTTCGAGAAAATGCCCCACTCAACAAAACCTTCGATATCAATACGAGCTGCATCAAGCGTCTCATCAAAATCAGGTTCGTTAACAAAACCATCCTGCGCCGTTTCAGGCCCGAAACCTTCAACGCCTTGGAAACGCTCCACTGGCGCTAACGAGCCACCCCAAGCTTGTGGGCCTGCAAGGAAGATTGCATTCGGATCAGTAAGGTCTACGCTGTCTAGCGTTGGATGCGCGCTGTATACTGCGCCTGAAGAAGTCATCTGCCATGAACGTGGTGTAAGGGGTCTGCCATCCACGCCTGCACGACCAACACCCGAATAACTCTCAATATCAGTGATCGTCTTATCAACTTCACCCATTGAAAGATCAACCGTAGCTGTCCAGTTATCGTTTAACGCATATTCTATGTTCAAGCCAAATGTAGTTAGCTCAGCTTTCTGTTGACGCGAATCATTTCGAATTACTGAAAGGAAGCCGTCATAAAAACCTGATGTAACCAAACCATCTTCTACGCCAGTAATAGTGTAAGCACTAGTACCCCATTCGGCACCGCCTTCCTCTACACCGCGACGGGCATCATTCTCTTCAAAATCAATGTAAAGCGCATCGAATTGAATTCTAAGATCGTCTGTAGGAGCGTATTCAATAACACCAGCTATTGAGGTACGTTCAAGCATCGCTGAACGCGTGAAAGAATCGTGCCCACCAAGTATTACTGTGCCTTCTGGAACTTCAACACCCTCAACCGCGTTCTCAGCATTTGCTGTTGCATAACCCCAGCCTCTGAAGTACTCCTCCTGACGAGGCGATTCCATATCAGCTATGGCTAACGCTACACCTAACTTGTCATCAGCAAATTGGTCTACATAGTTAAATGACAGGCGATGCCCTTTATTATCAAAGTCAGGGTTACCAGCGTCATATTCGTTTGCTTCATAAGTACCGTTAAACGCAAAAGTTCGTTCAGCACTTAATGGACTCACAGTCTGTATATCGACTGTACCACCAATACCTTGTGTCATTAGCCCAGCTTCAGGCGTTTTGTAAACAAGGATATTTGAAACAATTTCTGTTGGGTAAAGATCGAACTCTACCCCACGGTTATCGCCCATACCTAGAAGTTCACGACCGTTAAGCATTGTACCTACATAGTTTTCGTTGAAACCACGAACAGATATACCGCTTGTACGACCGTTGCGGCGTTCACCCGCTAAGCCAGGAAGACGTGCAATTGACTCTGCAATACTGGTGTCTGGAAGTTTACCGATATCTTCAGCAGATAACGCTTCAACAATTGACGTGTTGTCCATTTTAATTGCTTGTGCACGCTGTAGACTGCCGCGAATACCGCTTACTTGAATAACTTCTAGATTAGCTTCATCAACAGAATCAGTGTTTGCTTCTTGTGCTAGTGCAGGTGCACTACCAAATGCCATACCGCCTGAAATAAGCGCAGCTTTGATTAGGTTGGGTTTAAATTGTTTCATAAAACGGGTGTCCCATACGGTTATAGTTGCTGTCTATTTGTTGTTCTTATGACACATAAATGACAATACATCATGGGGGCTAATCCTATAGAGGACACTCGTCTTGCACAATTGCCTGCATACGTATTCAATAAAATTTGTGCAACACGCCGTTAACAATACTCGTTTTAATTGACATGTAATTTAACAACAAAAATCACGTCGAGCGCGCATAAACAGTGAGTTTGTTGAAATATTTTTACAAATATCACGTTGCAAATGTTAAAAACCATCGTAAATAAGCGCTGTTTAAAGATTCCTGCTGAGCTCTGATGCTAAAAGAGAGTTAATAACGTAATATTGGTGGGCAATATGTGAAGCAGTATTTGTGGGAGCTTCATTCGTGAAGAGGAACGCCACTGCCCTACTTTCGCCTTAATGAGAGTAGGACAGCATACTGGCAAGTGCTATTCAGAATAGTTTTCTATTTACCTAGGAATTAGCAATCTTATTTAATTTTTCTATCAGAAGGGATTCAGATTCAATTTCTTGCATCTGAATATCTGCAGAATTTGCTTTATTAATCCCTTCCTCAGCACGCAGACTAGCGTCTAATGACGATTCGGATAGAGTCTCCAGCTCAGAGCTTAAACTGACAGAGCCCGATTCGATTTCTTCGAGCAACTTATTAATGCTTTCTACAGCCAAAGATATTCCATCAATCGAGGCAGATACACCATTGATAGTTTCACCGGTTTCTCTGAGACTAGATTGGGTTCTTTGACTCAAGGCCCTCACCTCATCAGCGACCACAGCAAACCCACGACCAGCCTCACCAGCTCGCGCGGCTTCAATAGCCGCATTTAAAGCTAACAGGTTAGTTTGCTCAGCGATGCCGCTTATAGATTGAATGATATTGACAATTTTTTCTGCACTTTCTCGCAGCCTCTCCATGCCGGTAGATAACTCTGCGCGCTCATGTTCCTGACGCGCTATTTGTTGCATAAAGAAATTAAATTGTTTCCCGAGTTCTAATTGACGTTGAGCTGAATCACTTGCCTGAGTTGCCACATACTTCAGTTGTTCCGTAGACTCTTTAAGTAATGGATAAAATTTATCGGTTTGCTCAATCAATTTACTCTGTAATGCATTGATATTATTGGTGCTTATAAGTCTAGCTCGTAGGTGATAGTTTGAAAAAGCAGCGAGGTGAAATGGAAAATTAGTCACATACTCGTCAAAGAAAGCTTGGTTTTCGTCATTTTTGAAGAAACCGATGGCCGTAACAGTTTGATTCTGGTGTAAGCCTAGATACTCTCCAAACGTAGAAAATCCAGAAACTACAACCTGATCAAAGGTTCCTATTCCTGTGAGGTTATGAGGGTTATTTAGCCGCCGTAAAATACAGTCATTAGCAATGACTGCTACAGGCTTACCGCTCTTCCCACGGATAAAAGTATCAAAATCACGCTGTAAAGACTGCTTAAAGTCGGTAGCCTTGACCAGCTGTAAGTATTCTCCGAACGCCATGTCACTGAAGAAACGAATAGTGCCGTCATCATTTATGGCTGCGACGGATTTAATATAGATACTATTGTCGATATCAATACCGAAAGAGTGGCTGACCAGTTTGGCCTCTAATTCCTTAGGAGAGCAGTTGAAATGTCGACTAAGTGCATCCACTGGAGAACATAGCGTCATATTTTTATCGAGAACTGAATGCAGAACCCGGGTAAGTGGATCAAATTTGGCAACTGTGAAACCCGTACCTGTTGCTTGGAAATTGTGACTTTTCATCACGCCGTAACGATAGTTGCGAGACAATTTACAGAATGCCAATAGAACTTGATTTGATTTAATTTCGCCGTTGTATGCAATGTCTGCTTCTTTGAAATCTAACTTTCCGCCAGCACTGCCCCCAATAAAGAAGCACGGAAAGCGTTTAACTTTGTATAACGCTTGTGTGAAAAAATCTTCACTTGCAGTTACACCATCAAAATATGTTAGAGAGAAAGTGTCCCTGCTGTCGATATCGAAAGGTACGTTTACTTTTTTCAGTTCCGAAACAATACGCTCTACCCTCTGTTCCGGCGACATCACTGGCTTTGCCTGTTTGATATCCTCACTGTATAAAGGAACACTGTGTACACAAATTTGGTCTATTAATGCAGACGAAAAACTATGGACGACAATGTTATCCCACTTTTCTGGCGTTGAATGATAGAGTGCATCCCCTCCTCCAAGTTCGCCTGAAGTCATTATAGTAATCACATGTTGACAAAAACGAGCACATTGTTTGATTTCTCTGCTGATGGAAGAAAAATTAAGGTGGGGAGAGATAAATGCAATTAGTAGCGCCGTCCCCTCATCAAAAGCAAACTGGCTAAGAAATGATTCGTTTATTTGATTGCTTTTTATACTTTTTGAGCAGGTTAGCGACGATGGAGTAACATGGCGTTTGGTGTTTATTTTTCTCTTAAAAAGCATAAGCTTCCTTTGACGATTTATTATCAAACTAAGTCTGCTTTTAAGTATAGACTACTCCGATTTGAGTGGAAGTTGAGCCTTTTAATTTAATAAAAAGCCCGCATAAAGCGGGCCTTTAACATGATTTATAAGCGTTAGCTTACCAACCCGTTGTTTCGCGTAGTGCTTTGCCAATGTCAGCTAGAGAGCGTACTGTTTTAACGCCAGCATCTTCTAGAGCTTTGAACTTCTCATCAGCAGTACCTTTACCGCCTGCGATGATTGCACCTGCGTGACCCATACGTTTGCCTGGAGGAGCAGTAACACCTGCGATGTAAGAAACAACAGGCTTAGTTACGTTCGCTTTGATGAACGCAGCTGCTTCTTCTTCAGCAGTACCGCCGATCTCACCGATCATTACGATAGCTTCAGTCTGTGGGTCGTCTTGGAACATCTGAAGGATGTCAATGAAGTTTGAACCTGGAATTGGGTCACCACCGATACCAACACACGTAGACTGGCCAAAACCTTCGTCAGTAGTTTGCTTAACCGCTTCGTACGTAAGTGTACCAGAACGAGAAACAATACCTACTTTACCAGGCTTGTGGATGTGACCAGGCATGATACCGATCTTACACTCTCCAGGCGTAATAACACCCGGGCAGTTTGGACCAATCATGCGAACGCCTTTAGCATTTACGTATTCTTTAACGTAAAGCATATCTAGCGTTGGGATACCTTCAGTGATACATACGATTAGCTCGATACCCGCATCTGCAGCTTCAACAATTGAATCTTTACAGAAAGGTGCTGGTACGTAGATAACTGTTGCAGTTGCGCCAGTTGCTTCTACCGCTTCACGTACCGTATTGAATACTGGAAGACCTAGGTGCTCAGTACCGCCTTTGCCTGGTGTAACACCACCAACCATCTGCGTACCGTACGCAATTGCTTGTTCAGAGTGGAATGTACCCTGACCGCCAGTGAAACCCTGACAAATTACTTTAGTATCTTTATTAATTAATACAGACATTATTTGCCCTCCGCTGCAGCAACAACTTTCTGTGCTGCATCAGTTAGCGATTCAGCAGCGATGATATCAAGACCAGAGTTCGCTAGAACTTCACGGCCAAGCTCTGCATTGGTACCTTCAAGACGTACAACAACTGGCACTTTTACGCCTACTTCTTTAACCGCACCGATGATACCTTCTGCAATCATGTCACAGCGTACGATACCACCGAAGATGTTAACCAATACCGCTTTAACGTTGTCGTCAGAAAGGATGATCTTGAACGCTTCAGCTACACGCTCTTTAGTCGCGCCGCCACCAACGTCTAGGAAGTTAGCTGGCTTGCCGCCGTGTAGGTTTACGATGTCCATAGTACCCATCGCTAGGCCTGCACCGTTAACCATACAACCTACGTTACCGTCTAGCGCAACATAGTTAAGCTCCCACTGAGCCGCGTGTGCTTCACGCGCGTCTTCTTGTGAAGGATCTTGCATATCTTTCAGCTTAGGCTGACGATATAGTGCGTTGCCGTCAATAGCTACTTTTGCATCTAGGCAGTGTAGGTTACCGTCAGTTTTGATCACTAGCGGGTTAATTTCGATAAGCGCGACGTCAAGCTCTTCAAACATCTTAGCTAGGCCAAGGAAGATTTGAGTAAATTGCTTAATTTGAACGCCAGAAAGACCAAGAGCAAACGCCATTTCGCGTGCTTGGTAAGGCTGAGGACCTACAATTGGGTCGATTTCAGCTTTAAGGATTTTTTCTGGCGTTTCTTCTGCAACAGTTTCAATCTCAACGCCACCTTCAGTAGATGCCATAAATACAACGCGACGGGTTGTACGGTCAACTACTGCACCAAGGTAAAGCTCATTAGCGATATCTGTGCAAGATTCAACAAGGATTTTGCTCACAGGCTGACCATTTTCGTCAGTCTGGAAAGTCACCAAATTTTTGCCAAGCCAGTTTTCAGCGAAAGCGCGAATGTCGTCTTTGTTTTTAACTAGCTTTACACCGCCAGCTTTACCGCGACCGCCCGCGTGTACCTGACACTTAACTACCCACTCTTCTCCGCCGATTCGGTCAGCGGCTTCTACAGCACCTTGAGCAGTGTCTGCTGCGTATCCTTCAGAAACAGGCAAACCGTATTCTTTGAATAGCTGCTTACCTTGGTATTCATGCAAATTCATGGTGTTTCTATCCGATTTTTAGTAAGACAAAAGCCGCAAATGCGACTTGATTAGTTTGACTGATATTATAGGGTAAATATCAGCGTTGCGTTAAGCGCAAAACAAGCGTACACAAGCTTTGCGCCTAACCACAATTCCGTGAGACGAAAGTCTTATACGTCTAGAAGTAGACGTGTTGGATCTTCTAGCATCTCTTTAACGGTTACCAAGAAACCTACTGATTCTTTACCATCGATAATGCGGTGGTCGTAAGAAAGCGCTAGGTACATCATTGGTAGAATTTCTACTTTGCCATTAACCGCCATTGGGCGATCTTGGATTTTGTGCATACCCAAGATAGCGCTCTGTGGCGGGTTAATGATTGGTGTAGACATTAGTGAACCAAACACACCACCGTTGGTGATTGTGAAATTACCACCTTGTAGCTCAGCCAATGACAGCTTACCGTCACGGCCTTTAAGTGCTAGTTCCTTAATTCCTTTTTCAACACCTGCCATGCCTAGTGTATCAGTATCTTTAAGTACTGGCGTCACAAGGCCGCGTGGTGTAGAAACAGCAATAGATACATCGAAGTAGTTGTGATAAACGATGTCATCACCGTCGATAGACGCGTTTACTTCAGGGAAACGCTTAAGAGCTTCGGTTACTGCCTTCACATAGAAAGACATGAAACCAAGGCGAATACCATGACGCTTTTCAAAGCTGTCTTGATATTGCTTGCGCAGATCCATAATAGGCTTCATGTTAACTTCGTTAAACGTGGTTAACATAGCCGTAGAGTTCTTGGCTTCTAAAAGACGGTTAGCAATCGTCTTACGAAGACGAGTCATTGGAACGCGCTTCTCAGTACGGTTACCCGTTGGCAAATCTGCTGATACAGATTCTGAAGCAGCAGGTGCAGCCTTCGCTGAACTGTCGCCACCTTTCAGGTATTTCTCAACGTCTTCTTTAGTGATTCGGCCATTTTTACCTGTACCTTTCACCTTTGCAGCATCTACGCCTTTTTCAGCAAGTAGACGGCGAACTGAAGGACTTAGTGCGTCACTGCTGTCGTCGCTGTCGTCAGACTCTGCAGATGCCGCAGGTGCAGATGCACCACTCGCTGCGCCCTCAACGAACTTAGCAATCACTTCTTCAGCAGTAACCGTTGCACCTTCTTCTGCAAGAATTTCTGAAAGTGAGCCATCCGCAGGAGCAACAACTTCAAGTACAACTTTATCGGTTTCAATATCAACCAAGTTTTGGTCGCGAGATACCGCTTCACCCACAGCTACATGCCATGTGGCAATCGTTGCGTCAGCAACTGATTCTGGAAGCACAGGCACTTTGACGTCTGAAGTTTTACCAGATGCTGCAGGTGCTGCGTCTGATTTAGTTTCTTCTTTAGACTCTTTTTCAGCCTTTGGCTCAGCAGCAGCGCCGCCTTTTTCTAATTTAGCAATTACTTGCTCGCCTAAAACTGTTGCACCCTCTTCGTTTAGGATCTCACCCATTGTACCGTCCGCTGGCGCCACAACTTCTAATACTACTTTATCAGTTTCAATATCAACCAGGTTCTGGTCTCGTTTAACTGCGTCACCGGCCTTTACGTGCCAGGTTGCAATGGTGGCATCGGCAACTGACTCAGGTAGAACCGGAACTTTTATCTCAATTGTCATTACTGTTCCTTATTTAATTGTGAGTGCGTTTTCAACCAGGGCTTTCTGTTGCTGGTTGTGAACGGATACATAACCTACTGCAGGTGACGAGGATGCATCACGGCCTGCATATGTTAATTTTGCACCATCTGGAATTGCTTGCCAGAAGTGGTGTTGGCTACAGTACCAAGCGCCTTGGTTTTGAGGCTCTTCTTGACACCAAACCCAATCTTTTACGTGGCTGTATTGTGCCACAACTTTTGCGCATTCTTCTTGCGGGAATGGATAAAGTTGCTCCAAACGGATAATTGCAACGTCTGTTTGCTCATTTTTGCGGCGCTGGTCTAACAAATCGTAATAAACCTTGCCAGAGCACATAACAACGCGCTTAACATCCTTCGGATCGATATCGTCGATTTCACCGATTACGTTATGGAATTTACCTTCCGCAAGTTCTTCAAGTGAAGATACTGCAAGAGGATGACGTAATAGTGACTTAGGTGACATTACGATAAGTGGCTTACGCATAGGGCGCACCACTTGACGACGAAGCATGTTGTACACCTGTGCAGGTGTTGATGGTACACACACTTGCCAGTTGTGGTCAGCACACATCTGTAGGAAACGTTCAAGACGCGCAGAACTATGCTCTGGGCCCTGACCTTCGTAACCATGTGGAAGTAAAACGGTTAGACCACACAAACGGCCCCACTTTGCTTCACCTGAACTTAAGAACTGATCAAATACAACTTGTGCGCCGTTAGCGAAGTCACCAAATTGCGCTTCCCAAATGGTCAAACACGTTGGCTCTGCTGTCGCATAACCATATTCGAATGCCATTACGGCTTCTTCTGAAAGTACAGAGTCGTAAATTTCAATTTCACCCTGACCCTCGCGAATATGCTGGAGCGGCATATACGTCGACGCGTCTTTTTGATTGTGCAATACCGCGTGACGGTGGAAGAAAGTACCTCGGCCAGAATCCTGACCCGTAATACGAATATCTTCACCTGCATCTACGATAGTGGCATATGCTAAGTTTTCTGCCATACCCCAATCAAGAAGCTTTTCGCCCGCAACCATCGCTTTACGGTCTTGGTAAAGCTTGTTTACACGAGACTGGAGCTTATGCTCTTCAGGGATAGTTGTGATTGACTCGCCTAATTCTTTTAGCTTTTCAACCGGAAGCGAACCATCGTAAGGCGTATCCCAGTCGTGACCCAGATAAGGAGACCAGTCAACACTGTGCTCTGTCATTGGGCGCCACTCTTCAACAACGCATGCGCCGTGATCTAGCGCTTCGCGGTATTCTTCAACGTAACGATCTGCATCACGTTGCTCAATCACGCCTTCGGCTACTAGCTGATCAGCATAGATTACGCGTGGAACTGGATGCTTTTTAATTTTTTGGTACATCAACGGCTGCGTTGCATTTGGCTCATCCGCTTCGTTGTGACCATGACGACGGTAACAAACTAGGTCAATGACCACGTCTTTCTTAAACTTATTGCGATACTCAAGCGCAAGCTGTGTCACAAAGGCAACTGCTTCAGGATCGTCAGAGTTCACGTGAAAAATTGGCGCCTGTACCATTTTAGCAATGTCAGTACAGTATTGTGTAGAACGCGTATCTTCAGTTTTTGACGTAGTGAAACCAACTTGGTTGTTTACCACGATGCGAACTGTACCACCCACAGCAAAGCCACGAGTTTGCGACATGTTGAAGGTTTCTTGTACCACACCTTGACCAGCGATTGCCGAGTCACCGTGAATAGTAATTGGAAGTACTGTATTGGTGTCGTTATTACGTCGAGCTAGACGCGCACGTACTGACCCCATCACCACTGGATTAACAATCTCAAGGTGAGACGGGTTAAATGCTAGCGCTAGGTGAACATTACCGCCTGGCGTCGCGAAGTCTGACGAGAAGCCTGCGTGGTATTTTACGTCACCCGCGCCCAGCGAGTCATCGTGTTTACCAGAGAACTCGTCAAACAGTACTGATGGGTTTTTACCGAGAACGTTAACTAACACGTTCAAACGGCCACGGTGGGCCATACCGATAACCACTTCTTTGGTGCCCGCGGTTCCGGCCTTAGTAATTAGACCTTTAAGCATTGGAATTAATGCATCACCACCTTCTAGTGAGAAACGCTTTGCACCTGGGAATTTAGAACCCAAATACTTTTCCATGCCGTCAGCTGCAGTTAGCCCTTTAAGAATGCCTAACTTCTCATCGCGAGAAATTTCAGGCTTGGCTTGAACAGATTCAATTTTTTGCTGTAACCAACGCTTCTGCTCCGTATCGGTAATATGCATGTACTCTGCACCGATAGAGCCGCAGTACGTGCGGTTAAGCGACTTAAACAGTTCACCCAGCGGCATTGAGTCTTTGCCAATAGCATAAGAGCCCACGTTAAATACCGTATCGAAATCTTGCTCAGAAAGACTGTGGTGAGAAAGTTCAAGATCGCGTACACGCTCCTGTTTCCATAGACCGAGTGGATCTAGATTTGCGTGCTGATGACCGCGGAAGCGGAATGCATTGATTAACTGAAGAACCTTAACTTGCCTGTCATCTGACACACTAGCAGAAGGCACTGACGGGCTAGACATACGGGCTGTAGGCCCTAACGCAGCAAGTTGCCTGAATTGATTTTTAATCGTTGTATGATTGGTTTCTAACTCTACGCCATCGACTTTAGGGAGGTTATCGAAGATTTGTCGCCAGCTTTCAGAGACACTTTGCGGGTCATCCAAATAGGTTTCATACAACTCTTCAACATAGGCAGCGTTGGCACCTGCCATGTGCGAGGAATCCCACCACGCTTTCATCACGCTTTCTTGCATTTAATTTGCCTTGCTACGTTTTATAAAATCTAGTTAACAATCTTAAGGTATTATAAGGTTATTCTCAGCATAACCAAGTGTTATAACGGAGAATATATAAAAAAATAGCCACCCAAAGTGGATGGCTATTTAGCGTATCGCATCTACATCTGATTTCGTTATCAGACTATAGTACTAAACAGCCCGTTGTAAAAGCATAGACTTAATCTGGCCTATCGCTTTTGTCGGGTTTAAGCCTTTTGGACACACACTTACACAGTTCATAATACCATGACAGCGGAAAACGCTAAACGCATCATCGAGGTCGTTAAGACGCTCTTCTGTTGCAGTATCACGGCTGTCGATTAAGAAACGGTATGCGTGCAGTAATCCCGCAGGTCCAATGAACTTATCTGGGTTCCACCAGAACGATGGACATGACGTTGAGCAGCACGCACACAGAATACATTCGTACAGACCGTCTAGCTTAGCGCGCTCTTCAGGTGACTGAAGGTGCTCGCGCGCTGGCGGTTGTTTGCTATCGTTGATTAAGAATGGCTTAATCTTCTCGTACTGTGTGTAGAACTGCGTCATATCAACAACAAGGTCACGTACTACTGGTAGACCTGGAAGTGGACGAACTACTATTTTACCTTTGCCCAGTGCAGAAAGCGGAGTGATACACGCTAGGCCGTTTTTGCCGTTCATGTTCACACCGTCTGAACCACACACACCTTCACGGCACGAGCGACGGAAAGATAGCGTCGGATCTTGCTCTTTAAGTGCAAGTAGCGCATCTAGCACCATCATGTCCTGACCTTCCTCTACTTCTAGAGTGTAGTCTTGCATGCGAGGCTTCGCATCTACTTCTGGGTTGTAACGATAAATCGAAAAAGTTAATTGCATGATCGTTGCCTCTCTTAATATGAACGCACTTTAGGTGGGAATGCTTCCCTAAGCTTAGGCGCCATATTTACTTCACGTTTAAGCATTTTATCAGTGTTCGGATCGTAGATGCTGTGGCATAACCAGTTCTCATCGTCACGATCTGGGAAGTCGAAGCGGCTATGTGCGCCACGGCTTTCCGTTCTGAAGTTCGCTGCTACTGCTGTGCTGTACGCGGTTTCCATAAGGTTATCTAGCTCTAGACACTCAATACGCTGAGTATTGAAGTCTGCGCTCTTGTCGTCAAGGCGTGCATGCTTAAGACGCTCGCGAATTTCGCTAAGCTCTTTAAGACCTTCCGCCATTGCTTCACCTTCACGGAATACTGAGAAGTTAAGCTGCATGCATTTCTGCAAGTCTTTCTTAATTTGTACTGGGTCTTCGCCCTTACCTTTCTCTGAATTTTCCCAACGATTGAAACGCGTCATTGAAGCTTCAAGATCAGATTCTGATGCGTCACGTGTTGGTGCCATTTCAGACAATGTCTTACCAAGGTGTAAACCAGTCGCACGACCGAATACAACAAGGTCAAGTAGTGAGTTACCGCCTAGGCGGTTTGCACCGTGTACCGATACACACGCAATCTCACCACAAGCAAATAGACCGTTAACGACTTTATCGTTACCGTTTTCATCAACGGTTAGACATTGGCCATCAACATTTGTAGGAATACCACCCATCATATAGTGACAAGTCGGAATTACTGGAATTGGCTCTTTCACTGGGTCAACGTGTGCAAACGTACGTGATAGTTCAAGGATACCCGGTAGACGCGATTCAAGTACGTCTTTGCCAAGGTGATCAAGCTTAAGCTTGATGTGAGTGCCCCATGGACCTTCACAACCGCGGCCTTCACGAATTTCTGTCATCATTGAACGTGCAACAACGTCACGACCCGCTAGGTCTTTTGCGTTAGGAGCATAACGTTCCATGAAGCGCTCGCCGTCTTTGTTCAGAAGGTAACCACCTTCACCACGACAGCCTTCTGTAACCAGTGTACCCGCACCAGCTATACCCGTTGGGTGGAACTGCCACATTTCCATGTCTTGTACAGCAACACCTGCGCGTAGCGCCATACCAACACCGTCACCGGTATTAATGTGTGCGTTTGTGGTTGACGCGTAAATACGACCCGCACCACCCGTTGCAAGAACAACTGCACGAGACTTGAAGTAAACCACTTCACCAGACTCGATATCAATTGCAGTACAACCAACCACGTCACCGTCTTGGTTTTTAACTAAATCTAGCGCGTACCACTCAGAAAACACCTTAGTCTTGTTCTTTACGTTTTGCTGATAAAGAAGGTGAAGAAGTGCGTGACCTGTACGGTCAGCCGCAGCTGCCGTACGAGCACCCTGCTCGCCGCCAAAGTTCTTTGACTGGCCACCGAAAGGACGCTGGTAAATTTTACCGTTTTCGAAACGAGAGAACGGTAGACCCATGTTTTCCATTTCGATAATGGCTTCTGGGCCCGTTTTACACATGTATTCGATAGCGTCTTGGTCGCCGATATAATCAGAACCTTTTACGGTATCGTACATGTGCCATTCCCAGTTATCTTCGTGTGAATTACCTAATGCTACGGTAATACCACCTTGTGCAGATACAGTGTGAGAACGGGTTGGAAATACTTTAGATAGCAGTGCGCATGATTTACCAGACTGTGAAATCTGTAGTGCTGCGCGCATACCTGCTCCGCCAGCGCCAATTACTACTGCATCAAACTCGTGAACGGGTAAACTCATTTTACACTCCCCACAATACGAATAGGCCAACAGCTACATAGCCGAATGCGATGATATTTAGTATATATTGTAGTCCTGCGCGCAGACCTGTTGCTTTAACATAGTCTGTAAGCACCTGCCAAAGGCCGATGCGCACGTGGATCATCACTGCTACTAGTGCTGCCAATGTGAAAACTTTCATAGCCAGGCCAGAGAATAACCCTCGCCATTCAATAAATGTTAAATTATCGGTGGTGATAAAAAACCACGCCATGAAAACCGAGTACGCGAAAATTATTGCTGCTGTTGCGCGAAGAGATACGTAATCTTGTACACCGTCACGCTTAATGCTTGCTTGGTTGGTTACCATAGTGCAACTCCCAATACTACGGTCAGTACAACCCAAAGTGCGATTACTGCTTTTGCACTCATGTTGCCCGACTCTAATTCTTCCCAGTGACCTAAATCCATAACAACGTGTCTTAGGCCGCCTAGAATGTGATACGTCAGCGCTGAGGCTGTGCCAATTGCGACAAATTTTCCAAGGAAACCGTCCATGATTGCTTGTACGTTCGCAAAACCTTCAGGCGAGTGAACAGAAACTGCCCATGCCCAGATAACAAAAAGTAGCGCGAAAAACATTGCAACACCGGTAACACGATGGAGAATTGACGAAATAGCAGAGGGCGGAAATTTAATAGTATTGAGTTCTAAATTTACTGGTCTTTGCTTTTTCACAATGTATGCCTGTTTAATCCGTAGGGGATAATGAATTTCTTACCTTTTTTATGTCCTGAGTAAGTAAATTCGATTTTTAACCTGTTAATTGCCTCATCCATTGAGTTGTTAACAATTTGTGAATTATTCTTTAATGCTTGTAACAGAATAAATATTCTGAAGTTCAAGCACCGCTGAGTATATCCAGCGTAGTATATAATTACAATTTTTTGTGCCGTAGTAATACTTTAGTCGCTATACACACTTTTATGATAATTATTTAGAATAAAAAGAGATCAAAATTGGGTGCAACGCGTTTAAACGAGCGCAATTACATTGCTAGGTAGTTTATCAGCGGCGTTCTGCAATAACTATGTATATCAATGACAAATTACGCACATTTAATCTGAATGCGTATTTATTCAACGTTGAAAGGTTACTTTTTAATCTAAGCTGTTAATATAACTATCGATTGGTGGTTTACCTTTTTCGAAAAGCCATTGATAATTGCAAGGTATGGGGCAAAAGTAAGACCTGATAAAGTTAATTATCCGTTATCGAATTGCTAGAATTTTTTTACGCAATTCGGAATATTTATTGTGCAAATATGCAATTAAATTGACTTATTGGTACATAATAAAGTACAAATACGCCCACTTTTCCCACCGAAGCGGACATTTTCGTCCGTTTTCGCTGCAAACAGAACCATTCTGAGGAGAGCATTTTATGGCAGATCAGAAAGCCATTCTTAAAGCCGGCGGTAAGGAAATCGAGCTTCCTATCTTGTCCGGTACCGAAGGACAAGATGTAATCGATGTCCGTACGTTAGGCCAGCACGGTTATTTTACGTACGACCCTGGTTTTATGGCGACAGGATCTTGCGAGTCTTCAATTACATATATTGACGGCGCTCAAGGTGTGTTATTACACCGCGGTTTCCCTATTGAAGAATTAGCACGTGATGCAGACTACTTAGAAGTTTGCCACATGTTACTTCACGGTGATGCACCGACAAAAGAACAGTACGAAGAATTTAAAGAGACAATCACGCGTCACACCATGGTACATGAACAAATCAACATGTTCTTCCACGGCTTCCGCAATGATGCACACCCCATGGCTATGCTGTGCGGTACCGTTGGCGCAATGTCTTCGTTCTACCATAGCGATTTAGATGTATCTAACGAGGAACAGCGTGTTCGCAGTGCTCATCGTTTAATCGCTAAGATGCCTACGCTTGTTGCTATGTGCTACAAATACAACATCGGCCAGCCGTTTGTATACCCACGTAACGACCTAAGCTATGCAGCTAACTTTCTGAATATGATGTTCTCTGTACCTGCAGAAGAGTATCAAATCAGTGCTGCTGTTGAGCGTGCAATGGATCGCATCTTTACCTTGCATGCAGACCACGAGCAAAATGCATCAACATCGACAGTACGCCTTGCAGGTTCTTCGGGTGCTAACCCTTATGCTTGTATCGCAGCAGGTGTTGCATCGCTTTGGGGCCCTGCTCACGGCGGTGCAAACGAAGCATGCTTAAACATGCTAGAAGAAATTGGCACAGTTGACCGTATACCAGAGTTTATCGCTCGCGCTAAAGACAAGAACGACCCGTTCCGTCTAATGGGCTTCGGTCACCGCGTTTACAAAAACCACGATCCTCGTGCAACCGTAATGCGTGAAAGCTGTCACGAAGTATTAAGCGAACTAAACGTAAAAGATCCACTGCTAGAAGTAGCGATGGAACTAGAGAAAATTGCGCTTAGCGACCCGTACTTCGCAGAGAAGAAGTTGTTCCCGAACGTAGACTTCTATTCTGGTATCGTGCTTAAAGCGATTGGTATTCCAACTAACATGTTCACGTGTATCTTTGCATTGTCTCGTACAGTAGGCTGGATTTCTCACTGGCATGAAATGATGAGCGACCCTAAACAAAAAATCGGTCGTCCTCGTCAGCTTTACACTGGTCACAACCAGCGTAAGTACACTCCGATCAAGTAATAGAACGGTTGAGACTGAACTAAGTTTTATGCTTAATAGTAAAAATAGCGCCTGTATGGCGCTATTTTTGTTTATACCATTATTTTAACAAGGAACATCAATGCCCTATTCTGCGGTCTTTCTAGGTATTGCCGGTCTTATTCCTTTTATTGCTATGCCAATTGCTTATCAGCTTAGCCTGTTGTCACTCACACAGAGTGCGGTTTACTTCATCCAGTATTCTGCCGTGCTGTTATCATTCTTTGGCGGTATACACTGGTGGGACGCGATAAGTAACCAGCGTTACGACAAGCAAATGCTATTAGCTATGCTACCCACCATTATTGGGTGGTTATGTTTGGTGTTCTCACACGATGTTAAAGTGTTTGGTGTTTTATCACTAAGC
Source organism: Alteromonas sp. KUL106 (assembly GCF_009811415.1). Taxonomy (GTDB): domain Bacteria; phylum Pseudomonadota; class Gammaproteobacteria; order Enterobacterales; family Alteromonadaceae; genus Alteromonas. The sequence continues at coordinate 155,281 of NZ_BLIG01000024.1, forward strand.
TATGTGGCTGTACTTATTTATGACAAGTTTACCCTTAGCCTTCCTAAAGAGCAGATTGTCAGCTACGTCAGCCTGCGAATGGGATTGACTAGTGTAGTCGTTATCTGCCACGCCTGGATGATTTATTTGCTTGTCTAGTATGAGTACGTCGGCTTGTGTTTTATGGCCGTGAGGAGAACACTGTGTTTGAGAAAGTAGCAGAGACATAAGGCGGCTTTGTAGCCACGATATAAGTGTACCTTACGAATCAACGTTACGCGTAACTCGTTTAAACTATTGATACATATAACATTTCATGCTAGACCCTAGTCAAAAGAAAAGGCGATAATGTCACTATATTATCGCCTTTATTTTTTAACAATCTGTGCAGACTGGCATGAGTTTATTAATGAAAAGTACCGGCACTATTCAGCGCGAATAAGCGAAAGAAGCTCTTCTGTTTTTTGCTCCATCAACGCAATGTCACCCTTACTTTCAACGTTTAGACGAATAACAGGCTCAGTATTTGATTTACGTAAATTAAAGCGCCACGTGTCAAATTCAAGGCCCAAACCATCAGTAGTATCAATTACGCTGGCGAGTGGCTGATATTTACTTGTAACGCGTTCTAGCGCAGCGTCAGCATCTTTCAATTTACTGTTAATTTCACCAGAAGATGGGAACGCTTCAATTCGCGCTTTTACCATACTTGCAAGGGTTTGCTTTTTCACACACACCAATTCTGCAATTAGCAACCAAGGAATCATGCCTGAATCACAGTAGGCAAAATCTCTAAAGTAATGGTGCGCGCTCATTTCACCGCCATAAACCGCATCTTCTTTGCGCATACGCTCCTTAATAAACGCATGGCCTGTTTTCGATTTGATAGGTGTGCCGCCTGCATTCGCAACGATATCTTCTGTATTCCAGTATACGCGTGGGTCATAAATGATTTTGCTATCGGTATTCTTCTCGATAAAGGCTTCTGCTAGCAAACCCACGATGTAATACCCTTCAATGAATTCACCCTCTGCATCAAACAAGAAACAGCGGTCAAAGTCACCATCCCACGCGATACCAAAGTCGGCACCAGATGCCTTTACAGCATCAGCTGTATCTGCACGGTTTTCTGGCAATAGTGGGTTAGGTATACCATTTGGAAAAGTGCCGTCTGCATTGTGATGCACTTTAATAAACTCAATCGGCACACCTCGCGCCTTCATTTCGTTTTCAATAGCGTCAAGCGCTGGGCCTGCTGCCCCATTACCTGCGTTTACGACTACTTTTAACGGTGTAAAATTATTTAGGTCAACGTATGAAAGCATGTGAGAAACATAGTCAGACATACACGACTTGACCGTATATTTATCGGTTTCAGAAAGCTTTTCTTCTTTTACATGAGCCGTACCATTGAAAAACGCATCGGCGTCAATTGTCGCACCGTTTGTGTAATGTGCTAATCGCTCTGACACGAAGCTTTCTTGTAATGCTTCTGCTTTTTCTTTTATCGCGTTTAAGCCCGTATCGCCACTAATTGGAACAGAGCCTGACTTCACCAGTTTCATGCCGTTATAATTAATGGGGTTATGACTTGCCGTGACTTCAATACCGCCATCAACGCCAAGGTGTTTGGTCGCGAAGTAAATTTCTTCTGTTCCTGCCATGCCAATATCGGTCACTGTTGCACCAGCGTTCCTGCCATGCCAATATCGGTCACTGTTGCACCAGCGTCAATAAGACCAGCGCTTAACGCTAATTTTAATGGTGTTGATGTAAGACGTACATCACTACCAACAACAACAGTCTTTGCATTTAATTCTTGAGCAAAAGCATAGCCAATTCTGTACGCTACATCTTCAGTTAGCTGTGAGTTTAATTCGCCACGAATATCGTACGCTTTAAAGCAGGTAATTGGGGTTGCCATTTGGATCGAAATTCCCTGTGTTTTAACTATTTATGATTACACTATACCGCCTTTTACGACTTAAAAGCGCAGATCGCCTTTTTATCAAAACCGTAAAAGTGAATAAAACAAGTTGATATTAAATCATTAGAGGGAGTGAATTACTAATTCAATTTATATCGCGCAGAAGTTGGCGAAGCAAATGTTTCAAAAACTGCTTTGATACTACACTCAAAGTCTAAAAGTGATAGCACGTGTTTCAAAAACTGCTTTGATACTACACTCAAAGTCTAAAAGTGATAGCACGTGTTTTTCGGCTACGCTTTCAAAATACGTTAACAATGTTGCTCCTTGCAGAACCCAATGAAAAAGTATTGATTAAACGCCCAGTCTAATACCAGTCCGCATAGATAATTACCCATAGTCGAATCAAAACAGACAAACCTTGTCTCTACTTCGCTAATAAGCCGCTTTGGTAATCATTAAATGCCTGAATAATTTCCTGCTGAGTATTCATTACAAAAGGCCCATACTGGACCACAGGCTCCTTAATCGGTTTCCCTGAGACCACGATAAATTTACATTCCGTGTCAGCAGATACACATAGCTGGTTTCCATTTTGCGACAAAACACCCAACTCTCCTTTTGCCACCATTGACCGTTTGCTTTGCTCGCTTTTATTAATAACTAAGGTACCGTCGTAGACGTAGATGAAAGCAGTTTCATCCGAGCTTAGTGCAATTTCAGCACTCCCGCTTCGTAGCGCAACGTCTAAAAATGTAGGCGCAACCGCTGTTGTCTTCACGGGCCCTTTCACGCCATCAAGCTCTCCTGCTAACACTTTGATTACTGCGTCTTGAATGTGTACCGTAGGTACACTATCTGGCTGTATGTCTTGATAGTTTGGCGCTGACATTTTCTCTATGGCTGGAAGGTTCACCCACAGCTGAAAACCTTGCAATAAGCCCTCCTCCTGCTCTGGCATTTCTTCGTGTATGATGCCTCGGCCCGCATTCATCCATTGAATGCCACCAGCATCAATAACCCCCTCATTGCCCACAGAGTCTTTATGGCGCATTTTACCTGCGAGCATATAGGTAACTGTCTGAAAGCCTCGGTGAGGATGTGGTGGAAAACCAGCAATGTATTCACCTGGATTATCTGAACCAAAAAAATCCAACATTAAGAAGGGATCGAGGCGAGGTAGATCAGGTTGCCCAATAATACGAGTAAGCGACACGCCAGCACCATCGCTGGTAGGCATACCTGTAACCACTTTCTCTATCGATTTTTGTTCACTCACTTCCACTGACATAGTGTATTTCTACCTTAAACCTTAGCTTTCAATATCTTTAACAAACTTCACGTTTAACTTTTTAATTGACGGAAATTATTTAACGTCTCATTTTATCGCGACCGTGGGGCGACATGAGATCTTGCTCTGGCCCGACGGGGATTACTTGGGTTGGGTTTATCATCGTGTGGCTATAGTAATAATGCCTTTTGATGTGATCGAAGTTTACCGTTTCAGCAACGCCCGGCACCTGATAAAGTTCTTTCATGTAACCATAAATATTTGGATAGTCGGCAATTTGCTTTTTATTACACTTGAAGTGCCCGTGATAAACCGGATCAAACCGTATCAGCGTGGTAAATAAACGCCAGTCAGCCTCTGTTATTTTATTCCCTACCAAATAACGTTGTTTACTCAATCTTTCTTCAACTCTATCTAACGCACAGAATAACGCAGTTACCGCCTCTTCATAGGCCTCTTGTGTTGTAGCGAATCCAGCTTTATACACACCATTATTTATATCGTGATACACCATATTGTTTATGGTATCAATTTCTTCCTGTTGAGCCTCTGGGTAGAAATCGTCGTTATTATCAGTCAGTGCATTAAAGCCGCTGTTAAAAATACGAATAATTTCAGCTGATTCGTTATTGACGATGGTTTCGGTTTGTTTATCCCAAAGTATTGGAACCGTAACGCGGGTTGTTATGTCAGGTTTCGCCTTCGTGTAAATTTGATGCGCATAATCGAAGCCGTAGATTTTATCTCCGGTAGACCCAGGGTAGTCTTTAAACTCCCAGCCATGATCAAGCATTTCTGGGTGAACGACTGACACATCAATGTGCGCCTCCAGTCCCTTAAGTTTTCTGAAAATTAGCGCCCTGTGTGCCCATGGACAGGCTAAGGAAACATATAGATGATAACGGCCAGATTGAGCAGGAAAAGTGGCATCTACTTGATTACTGATCGTGTCGCGAAATTTAGACGCTTGTCGCTCAAATTTACCACCATTCTTGCTAGTGTCGTACCACTTGTCCTGCCACTTTCCATCAACAAGTAACCCCATAGGTTCGCCCCTTTTCGATACTTCATTCAATAATGATTGCATTTAAACATGTATTGGGTAGAACGTATGTTGGTTAAAAACGGATTTATTATTCGAAAAAACTGGCGTGTATTGATCTTTAGTGTTCAATTTTGAGATGATGCGCGCCCCGCTAGCGTGATTATGAGTTTTAACGCTAACGTACACCTTTGTAAGTTTATTTGATAAGTGAAGTAAAGCATGTCTGATGACCCTCGTTTAGGCGGTATCGTGCGTTTGTACGGTGCACAGCAAACCAATAATTTAGCCAACAGTCATGTGGCCGTTGTGGGCATTGGCGGTGTAGGCAGTTGGACAGCTGAAGCACTGGCGCGCTCGGGCATTGGCACAATTACGCTGATTGATTTAGACGATGTCTGCGTAACTAATACAAACCGCCAAATACACGCGCTTTCAAATACCATAGGCGAAGCAAAAGTCGACGCTATTGCAGCGCGAATCAACTTGATAAACCCAGCTTGCAAAGTTAACTGTATTGAAGATTTCGTTACGCCCGAAAATACTGCCACGCTGTTAACTCGAGAAATGCACGCTGTGGTCGATGCCACCGACAGTATACGAGCTAAAGCGGCAATGATTGCACACTGCAAACGCAATAAAATTCCCATCGTTACGGTTGGCGGTGCGGGCGGTCAGATAGACCCAACACAAGTTACGAAAGGTGATTTATCCAAAACAACGCAGGATCCCCTTGCTGCTAAGCTACGCAGTGAGCTTAGACGTAACTACAACTTCAGCAAAAACCCCAAACGCCGCTTCGGTGTTGAATGTATCTATTCAACAGAACAATTGCGCTATCCACAACCAGACGGCTCGGTTTGTTACAACAAATCAGCAATGGAAGGTGGCACCCGACTTGATTGTGCAGGCGGTTTTGGCGCAGTGGTGACCGTAACAGCTACCTTTGGCATGTTCGCTGCCGCTAGTGTCATTAACAGATTAACTGGACAAAAATAGACTTTGGCCGATAACTTACGCACAATAGTGTGTAAGCGATACCCTGCCGACTTAATATACTTTTAATAACATTGATAGTTCGGTCGTTAATCATACTCAGTAACATTTAACTAGAAAATGATTTGAACAATATGATTAACCACTCTGGGGTCTAGGGCCTGTCGTTCTTTTTTGTACATCCAAGGTAAACAGGCTCTAGCAACACAATACTGTTTGAAAAATATCATATTGGTATTTATGCCAATGCCATTCTCGGTGAGAAGGAGAACAATATGTCACCTGATGAACTCAGTAAATTAATGTCCGATTGCGCGAATGACGCAGTAGTAACCGCAGCCGATGAGTTCAATATTGTACTGGACAAATCCCCCGAGAGTGTCGCGCTGGTCGACGACGTCTTGCTTAGCTTTGTCGACAAATATCATGATTTAGCGTTAGAAGACGAAGCAGTATTCACAATATGCAATATCTTTGGTGCATATATTGGCGAAATTCTAAGAGTACAATTAGACGGTGAATGGATATATGACCAGTCAAATCCTCAAGCACCCACCGTGTTTTTAAAAGTCGGCGAAAACACTTACGCATTAGCGGGTATTTGTTACGAGCGTCTAGTGAACGATAGTCAAGTCAGCGTGTTTGCTTATTACGAACAAGCACTTTCTAATCACAAGTTAAATCATTAAGCCTATTTAACTCGCCGATACGGCTCATTAGAGCGCCCTCAAGGGTTGGGCGCTTCCCAATCTTCTACCATCCACTTTAAATGTCGGCTTTTGGATATAGCGTAGAGCGCTATGCTGTAGAAAACTATCTTAACGCCGGTAATGACTTCAAAGTCCCAATGATGATGCATAGCATAGTAAAGCTGCACGCTCAGCAGCAGTAATACGCCAAACTGTGCCAAAGGAATAACTGCACGGCGCCAACCCAGAACCCCTTTTTTCCACAACCTATCTCTTTGGCTAACCAATAAAAGTGATAAAAACACGGGGAAACTTGCGGCCAGGCCAAGAGCTAAAGTTTCTATCTGTGGGTAGAAAAACGTGAGTAAACCATCGGTTTGTGTGCGAGAAGCAAGAGAGAAAATGAACGCCAGCCAGTCACTGCATAAAAGAATAAACACTGCGTATAGCCAACGAGGCGGTAATATTCGTCCTGATTCATCGTAACAGGAAAGTGGGAGCCTTAGCATGCGTTTTCTTTTACCATTGCAACATTAAGCCTTTGTCGTTTAGGTCCTACATAAACGGAATTCATATTCCGAATCTTTGAAAGTGGGGCTGAACCCATATTTTTAAAGCATTATTTTTTTTCAAAAACATCTTTCACGTTAGCTATTATCTTTATAGCACGGTTTACAACGTGCTCTTTGTAAAGAACTGCGAAGAAACACCACAGGCAATACCATGCAAAAACGGGTGGCTGAACAGTGATGGGTAACGCTAAATGATTAACAAGCGACGATTAGTAGGTTAAAACTACTGCGTACCAGTAAGACTTACTGTATAATCCGCGGCCATTTTAGACACAGTCATTTTCCAGGTGATATTTTAGATGACAGTAGAAACGTTTGATCCAAACAAAGTAGTAAACAAGACCACAACGTTAGAAACGCCAGTGAAGGTGCTTAGCGAAAATAAGCCTTCAGATCAAAGTACAGGCAGCAGAATTGGTTTTGTTAGCTTAGGTTGCCCTAAGAACTTGGTTGATTCTGAGCGTATTCTTACTCAACTGCGTACCGAAGGATATGATGTTGTTCCATCCTACAACGATGCCGACTTAGTTATCGTTAACACCTGCGGTTTTATCGACGCGGCCGTTGAAGAGTCTTTAGACACGATTGGAGAAGCACTCAAAGAAAACGGTAAAGTGATCGTAACAGGCTGTCTGGGCGTTAAGGAAGATGAAATTCGAGAGCTTCATCCAAACGTACTCGCCATTACTGGTCCTCATGCGTACGAAACCGTTGTTGAACAAGTGCACGACCATCTGCCTAAGCCTCAGCATAATCCTTTTGCAGATTTAATTCCCGATCACGGCGTTAAATTAACCCCTCGTCACTACGCTTATTTGAAAATATCAGAAGGCTGCAATCACCGCTGTACCTTTTGCATAATTCCTTCAATGCGAGGTGACCTAGTGAGCCGCCCGGTCGGCAACATACTTGATGAAGCCAAGCGTTTAAAAGATGCAGGTGTTAAGGAGCTGCTGGTTATTTCTCAAGACACCAGCGCCTATGGTGTAGATGTTAAGCACAGAACCGGCTTCTGGAACGGCATGCCGGTGAAAGCGCATATGCAACAGCTCTGTGAAAAACTAGGCGAAATGGGCATTTGGGTACGTCTTCATTACGTATATCCTTATCCTCATGTAGACGACCTTATTCCGCTAATGAATGAGGGTAAAATTCTTCCTTATTTAGATATTCCATTCCAGCACGCAAACAGACGTATTCTAAAATTAATGAAGCGTCCAGGTAGTGCTGAACGCGTGCTGGAGCGTGTTAAGAAGTGGCGTGAGCAATGTCCGTCGTTAGTTATTCGTTCAACCTTCATTGTCGGATTCCCTGGCGAAACCGAAGAAGAATTTGAAGAATTACTCGACTTTTTGCGAGAAGCTCAGCTGGACCGTGTTGGCGCATTTGCCTATTCACCGGTTGAAGGTGCGCGGGCAAATGACTTACCTGACCCGATTCCAGAAGATGTGAAACAAGCTCGCCTTGCCCGCTTTATGGAAGTACAGGGCGAGATAAGTGCTGCACGATTACAAGCAAGGATTGGAAACGAATATCAAGTCGTTATTGATAGTGTCGATGCCGAAGGCGCTGTGGGCCGCACGTACGCAGATGCCCCTGAAGTTGATGGTTTAGTTCATTTGAACGGCGTTTATGATGTAAAACCTGGCGATAGAGTGTGGGCGGAAGTCATCCACGCTAACGAGCACGATGTGTGGGCAGTGCTATCTGAAGATCAGGACGAAGACCTCGATTTCACAGAATAAAAATTTGTACCAATCCGCATAGATAATTGCCCACTCATAAGGTCTGGTATAAGGCAAAGTTATCACTTGCCTTCAAAAACTTTGAATAAAAAAACCTATTGGCTGTTATCGGTCAATAGGTTTTTTTGTAAAGCACTTGATTACCTACCAGGGCAATTCGTCACCATTTGAGTGGATAAAGCGTCCCGCATTATCTACGTTGAGTTCATCAATACGATTGGCCAAGCGTTCTGCACAGGTGTCAGCGTCAATATCACCCGCCCCATTAACCATCTCAGTCTGCACAAACCCCGGATGAAAAATGCCCACGGCAATGCCCTTGAGTCTAAGATCATGTGCCATCGACACGCCAGCTGCATTCAAGGCGGCCTTGGACATACGGTAGCCATAGTATCCACCAGACCCATTGTCAGACATAGATCCCATGCGACTGGTTATCAATGCGATTTTTGCGTTCTCAGCCATTGCGGGTAACAGCGTTTGAGAAACTAACAGCGGCCCTAATGCGTTGACGCGAAACTGATAGTCAATGGTGTTTGGATCCCAATCATCAATGCTTTCGCGACCAAGCACGCCAGCGTTATTAATAAGCACGTCAATTTTTATATCCATTAGCGGTGCCAGTTTTTCAGCCAGCATGTCAGGCTGTGATACATCTACACCACTAATAATGTTGACGCCGGCACTGTTTAACTCGTCGCAACTATTGCGGCACGTTGCATAAACCTTCGCGCCTCTTGCTTTATATTGCTTAGTAAGCGCGAGACCTATGCCTCGGTTACCACCAGTAATAACTACGTTCATAACGCGTCCCTTGTTATTTTCTTTGTGCTTCACTCGGTCTTATGATTGAAAAAATGCCTGTGTCACTAAGCGCATTGCCAAGAATAAATGGAAGCAACGCTTTTCGACTGAACACGTCATTTCATTAATTTATAGTCTTTAAAAGGCGCTCTAGATCTTCAGGGGTATCAATTCCAACTGGAGGAGGCGCAGATGCAACTTCACAATGAATTTTATCGCCATACCAAAGTGCGCGAAGCTGCTCTAATGACTCAATTTGTTCAAGAGCGCTCGGTGAATAGCCAACGTACTGCTTAATGTAATCAGCTCGATAGGCATAGATACCGATATGACGGTTATACAGTGCAGTATTTGCAGATGTAGGGTTGGCCATCATGAAGTCCCGCTCAAATGGGATAGCCGAGCGTGAAAAGTAAATCGACTCGCCTTTTTGATTAACCAACACTTTGACGATATTCGGGTTAAAAACATCCTCTACTCGCGTAATGGGCGTTGATAACGTCGCCATCTGACATTGCGGCGCATTCGCTAAATTGGTAGCAACCTGATTGATATTTTCAGCAGGAATAAAGGGCTCATCACCCTGAACATTGACGACAATAGTCTCGCTCGCAATCCCCAATTTTTCTACAACCTCAGCAATACGCTCGGTACCAGACTGATGAGCCTCAGAAGTCATGCAAACTTGGGCGAAACCAACAACAACATTTTTAATCCTTTCATCATCTGTAGCTACAATAATGTTATCGGCGCCAGCTTCTTGAGCGCGTTCGACCACATGCTTTATCATGGGTTTTCCACCGATAAGCGCGAGTGGTTTACCGGGGAAGCGGCTAGAGCCGTATCGTGCGGGTATCACAACTGTAAATGACATACTCTTCTCTTGGTTTTACTAACAACTGAGCTACTACTTTATTACCGCGTAGCGTCAACTTCGTCCAGCGACAGTGATGTTGCTTTACTCTCAATTAATACAGGAATTCCATCTTTAATTTCGTAAGCTAACCGATCAAACCGACACACTAAGCGAGTGTTATCCTCGTTTAGCACCAGTTTTCCTTTACATACTGGGCAAGCTAAAACTTCTAAAAGCTTTTTGTCGAACGCCATTGTTATTATTCCTGTCCGTTTTGGTGAATGGTTAAACCTGCATTAGCAAGTTTCACGTTAATTAAATTAAAAAAGTCTGGGGCCATGTGCGCGCTTACAGGTAAAAACCAACAGTCATGATGCGCGAACGGCGCAGCTTTTACCGCGTCTTTTTCTGTCATTAGAACCCTTCCATCGGGAATATCAGACGATGAAATAGCGTGGTGGTCATTCAGAGGATAAGTATGAGACACATTTATCCCCATACCTTTAAGCTGATTAAAAAAGCGCTGTGGCGCACCTATTCCAGCTATGGCGCTGCAGGGCAACGCTTTAATCTCTTCAAGCGTTGTGGTTTTCATTCTGTTTAAAACAGACGTGAATTCCCCTGGAACCAAAGTCATTAGAAATTGTGGCGATACGGCACTGTCAAACGTCGGCATAGAGCGACTGTTGTGAACGAGCGCATCTACCGTTTCTAGTCGCCACTGCCCTTCGCGCAACGGCCCCATAGGAAGCAAGTATCCGCTGCCCAGTTTTCTGTCGTCCATTACAACAATTTCGACATCTCGATGCAGCGCATAATGCTGCAGGCCATCATCGCAAATGATTAACTCACACTTTAATTCGTTAGTGAGATAAGCAGCGCCCCTCGCCCTGACAGGGTCGATAACCACATCACACTGACTTCTGATAGCTAACAGTCTAGGTTCGTCCCCGACCTCGTCTGCATTGTCATCACCGCAGACTAATCTTGGGTAAACCTGAGACTTTGCGCCATAACCGCGACTAAGAATACCCACTTTTATGCCTCGCGCTTGATAATAACTTGCTAGGGCGAGCACCACAGGCGTTTTGCCGTTTCCGCCAACAGAAATGTTTCCAACTACGATGACGGGCACATCAGCTTTAAATGCCTTTTTAATCCCCACTTTGAAGAGCAGTCGACGAATAGCGCTAACGAAATAGAATATGAGTGCGAACGGAGCCAGCAACCACACAAAACCATGGCCAGAATACCACTTATCATGGAGTGTTACGTTCTGCCTTTGGCTCACTTGGTCTCACCAAACTGCAAAGCATGCAATTGCGCATAGTGACCGCTTTTTTCAAGCAACTCATCATGCTTGCCTTTTTCAATAATTTGGCCCTGCTCCACTACCATAATGCTGTCGGCATTTTCTATGGTCGATAACCGGTGTGCCACTACTATACTGGTGCAACGCTTTTGCAATGTCTCTAACGCATCTTGAATCAAACGCTCTGACTCAGTATCAAGTGCAGACGTTGCTTCATCGAGAATAAGGATAGGGGCATCAGCCAGTATTGCCCGTGCAATAGCGATACGCTGACGTTGTCCGCCCGAGAGCATAAGACCATTTTCGCCTATCACCGTATCCAAGCCGTCAGGTAGATTTGCTAAAAACTCTTCGACATGTGCAATTTGGGCGGCGTTTTCGATTTCTTTGCGAGAAACATTCTGGCGAGCGCCATAGGCGATATTGTTTGCAATGGTGTCGTTAAATAATGTGACATTTTGTGAAACCACGGCAAATTGTGCACGTAAGTCTTTCAAATCAATATCATTAAGCCCGACATCATCTAAACGAATCTGACCTTCTTGAGGGACATAAAACCGAGTAAGTAAGGAAGATATAGTAGATTTACCACTGCCAGAACGCCCTACCAACGCTATCGACTGACCGGGGTTAGCGGTAAAACTTACGTTAGACAACGCTGGAGTCTGCTTTCCTGGGTAGTAAAACGTAACGTCGTCAAATTCTATTTTTCCCGTAGCGCGCTTGATTTTTGTTTGGCCTTTATCTTCTTCATCAGCTTCATCGAGAATCTCGAAGATACTCGCACACGCAGCCATACCTTTTTGAAATTGATTGTTTATCGTGGTTAGCTGTTTAAGCGGCTTAAGCAGCATGACCATACAAAACACAACGTTAATGAAAACGCCTGCTGTGAGTTTTTCTAGCATGCCTGGTGTGCTGGCAATAAACAAAACGACAGCAAGAGCAATGGATGCAATAACTTGAATGGACGATACACTTAAAATAGACGTAACGTTTAGCTTCATTGATTGCTGACGATTGTGGTTGTTTTTCTGTTTGAAGCGCTCTTGCTCAATTTCTTGCCCGCCAAACATGATCACAACCTTGTGTCCTTTTACCGCCTGCTCTACAGAGGAGGTAAGATTTCCCATAGATTGCTGAATGTTCTTACTTACAACACGGAAACGTTTGCTAACGATGGACACTATAATCGCAACTACTGGACCGATAAGAAGAAAAATTAGCGATAACTGCCACGAGTAATAAAACATAACACAGAGTAGGCCTATCACTAGTGCTCCTTCTCGCACTAGCGTTAAGAGCGCTTTACCAGAAGCGTTCGCGACCTGCTCGGTATCGTAGGTAACTTTGCTGATCAATCCACCAACTGCGTGATGGTCATGAAAAGCAACAGGTAAATGAATGTATTTTTCAAACAATTGTTGGCGCATACGCATCACAACTTGCGCTCCGATCCAGCTCAGCGTGTAGCTTCCTAAAAAATTGAACACTCCACGAAGCAAAAACAGTGGCACAATTGCGAAGGCCGCTAAGCGAAGATAGTCGTGGTCGTTTTTTCCAAGTGATTCATCAATCATCGGCTGAAGCTGAGAGAACACAAAGGTGTCTACCGCGGAATAGCCAATCATACCGATAATGGCAAAAACGAAAGGCACTTTGTACGCTTTTAAATACTGTAAAAAGCGTTTGATTTGATAATCCGAATTGTCGGTTTGTTGCATGTAGTTATCTTAACCTGTTTGAAACGTTAGCAAAACGCGCACTCACTATTGTACTCGTTCTCGCTTTAATTCACTAATATAGCGATAAAATTGATTACTCTACCTACTAAATGAATAATGTGTGGCCAGATATACCCTATTAAAAGGTTTTGCTTCTTTTATAAAAAGACAACTCACCTAGTTATTGTATCGGCCACTCAAGATGGCGTGGTGCCCTCGCCTTCAAATACCATCGTTTTTTTAGACCGCCTCGTTGCGTATTAACATGGTAGTCATCCTTCTCGAAGCTCACAATTGTATAGCCGTCATAGCTTGTGAAAAACTGTACTACTTTATTGCGTTTGTATCTCTCAACCACATTTACTGCCGGGAATTTCCATCTATTTTCATACCCTTGGGTATAAATCACGGCCTTCGGTGATACATGTTTTATAAATATATCAGTAGATGAGGTATCACTACCATGGTGTGGCGCAATCAATATATCCGCCTTTAGCGTTGAAGTTTCTTCATTCAGCGTTTTGGTAATCAAGGCGTACTCACTTTCCTTCTCTATATCGCCGGGTATAAGCACACTACCTGAGCGACCGGAAATTTTCACCACGCATGACATGGCATTATTGTCTTGCTCATTACCCTTGAGGGGCCACAAAAAACGAATGCTTAAGCCCTGCCAATCGACGTACGCATTTCTCTCGCAACCCAACGTTGGCGAGTAAAATTTAGCGTTCTTAGCAAAAGGGTGTGCCATTACTGCAGCAAGTCCTCCGGCATGGTCGTTGTCACTATGCGTATGAATAACGTGGTCAACGTGCTGCACTTTGATACTGTCAAGCAGTGGGAATAACGCCTGTGTAGCAGTTGTCGCATTGCCACGATAAATTGCACCTGAGTCGATTATGATTGCTCTGTCGCCTTTGGAAACGGCAATGGCACTTGCTTGACCGGCATCAAGCACATGAAGCGCCCAGTGTTCATCATTTGGGGGGAGCCATTTTCCAAGCGAAGTCACCAAAGGCAGCAAGAGTAATAGGATACAAAAGTATTTAAAGCGCCATTTAGGCAGGCAAAACAAAATGATGGCGCCTAAAAAACACAGAGCACTTGATGTGCTGACAAAGAGATTAAAAGCACTGTAATTCAACTCGCTTAGAAACGTTAAAAGTGAGAGCAAATAACCAAAAAGATGATCGCTGTATTTAATAATTTCGGTACCAATCTGGCCAATCGCAGCGTGGCTAAAAAAGTAGCTGATCAGTAGCGATATCAAACAAATCGGCAACAACACTGTAACGATAGGCATTGCCGCTAAATTGGCAACAAGCGATATAACGCTAACATTACTAAACCAGATAGTCGTCAGCGGCATCATGATAAATGTCAGCGCGATTTGAAGCTTTGCCGCTGCGAAATACCATCGCCCGTGTTGTATGCTCAGCGTACTGACAAAAAACCAGATGCAAATTACGGCCCCAATACTTAAATAAAAACTTGCGTTTAAAATAGAGAAAGGAAAGAGCACTAAGCATAAGGCTAACATGGCCAAACCGATATTAACTGGCCTCCACGCCACCTTGGATATCGTGACCCAAGAAGCAATAGCGAGCAAAAGTAAGGCACGGACCACGGGGAGTGCCATGCCACTTAGCAACGCATAAAAGCAGCAAGCAATAATAACGCTTAACAAAACCAATATGCGTAGACGTGCGTGTGTAAAGCGAAAGCGTAGCCCTTTTTGCTGCGACATAAATGTAGAGTAAGATAAGGTGAAACGCTTTAGCGGGCTCAATAAGATTATTCCCTGTCCGAAGACAAAGATAAAAGGCATAAGCAAAAGAAAGCAAACGCCAGCCACTATTGAAAGGTGCATGCCAGAGATACTAAACAAATGCCCGGTACCCGTTCGTTGCAAAATCGTCCAGTCGTCATCAGTAAAGAGGGTTTTGTTGCCGAGCAACAATGCACTCCACCAAGAATGATGAAATAGTTCCAAACTGGACAGCCAAGCCCCGAGTGCATAGCGATGGTTATGGTGGTGGTTAATAGTTTTCGCGTCTACCTGCTTAATGTAACCGGTGGTCTGAATAAACTGGCTCACCAGATGCTGCTGTCGATTGAAGCCAACAGGATTTGCAAAGCCATAAGCGGGCTTGAGCTTAACTAGGGCAGTAAATACGTCGCCATCATGCAAACAAACAACACCTTCCAAAGGTGTTGTATATGATAGAGAAGTACTGTTGTATTCATAAGGCGTGTCTGAGTGGCCGAATGCCTTAGTATTTGCAAACTCGACCTGCGTTTGACTGAGTCTGGCCCTGAACTCAAAGCCAAAAGAAAGCAAGCTGTTGAACGCAGACGGGTTTAAAAAATCATTGGCGCGTTGTTCATCTATAGCTTGAATAGCCACAATATAGTGTCGATGTGCGTTCGCATCGGTCGCGCTCTTTGATACACATCCACCAGAAATGACGCGCCCTAAAATTGTGACATCTTGTTGAATTTTGTCCGGGGGCAGTTGCCAAGCATGGTAAAAATGCCCTAAACTCGCCACCCATAGCACACCCACAAGCAAACCACTTAATGCCAAACACAACTGGGCCTCTATGAGTGTTTGTTTATTAGTGCGACAGTGGAACCAGAAAAGCACGATCACTACGTTAGCAATAAGAACTATGGCAAGCATTACTGCCATACTTTGTTGAGCAGGAAGTTTTTGCCAAAAAACAGCACTTGTTGCGCTAACGCAAAAACAGCTTAGCCAAATTGTGATACTATTGACCATGTTTTTACGTAGGAACGTTAAGCTCAGGGATGTGGTTAGCAAAAAAGCATGCTGTTTTGGTCCATGTTCTGTCACTTTTGATTTTTTTTTCGAGATGCATTGATATTTATGCCTAAGAAATTTATTCGACGTTTTTTGCCAAGCCATCAAAGCATCAAGCAAAACAAAGCCTTACGAATATTCGGAAGCGTTTTACACGAACCTAATTTATGGCACTTAAACCGCCGTTCAGCGGCTGGTGCGTTTGGTATAGGACTTTTCTTTGCATTTTGGCCTGTGCCCTTTCAGATGTGGTTATCTGCTGGTTTAGCCATACCTTGCCGCGTTAACTTGCCGCTCTCCGTGGCAACCGTTTGGGTGACTAACCCATTTACTATTCCTCCTATATTTTACGGCGCTTACAAAGTCGGCACTACTGTACTAGGGACTAAACCTGAGCACTTCGAATTTCAGTTTAGCTGGCACTGGGTCGTTGAGAGTATTAATACCATAGGCCCTGCGTTTCTTGTCGGCTGCGGTATTTGCTCGGTGGTATTTGGATTGGCTGGGTACTTTTCGTTAAATTGGGTGTGGCGTTTTCAAGTTAAAAAAGCCTGGGAAAGACGCCGACAAATGCGCAATCAGAAAGCTTAACAGATGCGCCCCCTTATGAAGCGCTATTGCGTTTAAGCGTTAAGCGTTTTACTTCAGAAAAGGTTAGATAAAAATGCCACTTCACTTGAAGTGGCATTTTTTATCAAGTCAGCATAATTGACCAGACTTTGAATGGCCCTATTTTCTTTACGCAAGCAGAAGAAAAAGTCTAAAGGAAACAAGCTGCACTATTCGTGCTCAGATAGAAAGGCAATAAGCGCAGCTTCATCCCAAACCTCAATATCTAATTCCTGTGCTTTCGTTAGCTTAGAGCCTGCTTTTTCTCCAGCCACCAAAAAGTCAGTGTTCTTACTCACTGAACCCGCTACCTTAGCACCTAATAACTGAAGTCGCGCTTTCGCATCAGAGCGCCCCATCTCGCTAAGTGTACCAGTAATCACACAGGTCTTTCCTTCCAAAGGCAGGTTGTCAGCATCAGGCTTTTCTATAGCTGGCCAGTGCACGCCTTCTTTTAACAATGCGTCAATCACATCCATGTTGTGAGACTCATTAAAGAAATTATAAATGTGCGTAGCGACTACCTCACCCACATCCTGCACTTCAACGAGCGCTTCTAGGGATGCAGCACGAATTGCGTCAAAGGTTTCAAAATGTGTAGCCAGGTTAGCGGCCGTTGCCTCGCCAACTTCCCGTATGCCTAATGCATAAAGAAATTTAGCGAGGGTGGTTTTTTTAGACGCTTCCAACGATGATAGTAACTTGCTGGCTGACTTCTCAGCCATTCTCTCAAGGCCAATTACATCACCTAATGAAAGTGTGAAAAAATCCGCGGGGCTATGGACAAGATCGGCGTCAACCAGCTGATCAACCAACTTATCGCCCAAGCCGTCGATATCGAATGCCTTGCGCGATGCAAAGTGCTTGAGTGCTTGTTTGCGCTGCGCTGCACAGATTAAACCACCCGTGCAGCGGGCGACTGCCTCATCTGCTAGCTTTTCCACCTGTGAGTTGCACACAGGGCATTGATCAGGAAAAATGATGTCGGTTTCATTACCGGTTCGATTCGCTTGCACCACGGAGACCACTTGCGGGATAACATCACCCGCTCGACGGATGACAACAGTATCACCAATTTTCACGCCTAAACGCGCTATCTCATCTTGATTGTGAAGCGTCGCGTTAGATACCGTTACTCCGCCGACAAACACAGGCTCTAGTCGCGCAACGGGCGTAATTGCACCTGTTCTACCCACCTGAAATTCAACATCAATCAGCGTCGTTACTTCTTCTTGTGCAGGGAACTTCTGTGCTATGGCCCAGCGCGGTGCTCTCGCCACAAAGCCTAAGGCAACTTGGAGTTCGATGCGGTTAACTTTAAAAACCACGCCATCAATGTCATAGGGCAAGTTATCCCGCTTTGCTAAGATATGATTGTAGTAATCAAGGCATCCCTTACCGCCTTCGGCAGTATCAATGTCAGGGCAAAGGGGGAGTCCCCATTTTCCAAGTTGTTCAAGGCGTTCGCTATGTGTAGAGGGCAAAGTAAAACTCTCTGGCTGCACTACACCCAATGAATAGGCGTAAAACATGAGTGGTCGCTTAGCCGTAATTTTTGAATCGAGCTGACGCAGACTTCCCGCCGCAGCATTACGGGGATTAGCGAAAACCTTTCCACCAGTTTCTTTTTGATGCTCATTCAGCTTTGCGAAGCCTTCCCTTGGCATGAATACCTCACCACGCACCTCAACACGCGCAGGATATTGATCAACACGGAGCGTTAAAGGGACATTAGAGATAGTGCGAACATTTGCAGTAATATTCTCGCCTACCTGACCGTCTCCTCGTGTTGCTGCGCGCACTAGTTCACCATTTTCGTACAGAATGCTCACAGCAAGACCGTCTAACTTAGGCTCACAGCTAAAGCCTAAACTTGATGAGTCCTTTAAACGGTCTTTCAGACGCTTTTCAAAAGCCAGTAATGATTCCTCATCAAATGCATTGTCTAACGACAACATAGGCACATCATGAACAACCTGCTCGAAGGATGAGAGCGCCGCGCCCCCCACTTTCTGGCTAGGCGAATTTGGACTTTGAAGTGTTGGATATTGCTTTTCGAGCGCAATTAGCGCTTGCATATCACGGTCGTAAACCGCATCTGGAACGGAAGGGTTATCAAGTACATAGTACTGATAATTATATTCGTTCAAGGTGTCACGCAGTTTCGCAACCTCTTGTTTTGCTTTTTCTAAAGTGTCAGACATGGAAATTGTTGTCACGCATTAAAAATTGAAGGTTTCACAGAGTGTTGCCACAAGAGCATCGCTGCAGGCAACTATAAATATCAAAATAACTATTAAAAATATCGTTAAGCGCAATTCAGCAAAAAACGGATCGTTTCACTAATTCACTGCGCAATGTAATAGAAAAGGACTTGGGTATCAGCCAAGTCCTTAAGAATGTTGGTGACGCGTGCTCAGTCCGTAACCCTTATGAGCACTTAGCCTTGTTAATTACGCGATATCATACGTTTGCGTTCAAACTCGCGAATTTTCTCTACGTACTGCTGCAATCCTTGCTTAGTCAAGACGCTTCTCCGCCCATCTAGCACTTGAGCACCAAACTCATCGGCTAATTTACGTGCCGCATTATGCATCATATTGAACACTTGATGCGGATCACCTTCAATAGGCAAAATCATGAATAACGAGACGCCTTGCGTTTCAAAGGTTTCAAGATTATCAATATCAAATACGCCGGGTTTAAACATATTCGCTAAACTGAACAATACTGGCCCCTTGCCATTAGAATTGACGTGTCGATGGAATATATCTTGGTCACCAAATTTAAATCCAAGGGTAAGAAGCATAGGCAGTAGCGCAGCACCAGAGATAGGCTCTCCCTCTGGCGTTCTAACATTCAACACCAGCACTTCAGGATCCATATTCGATGATTTTTCTTGCTTGCTACCTACCTTTTCAGTGCCATTCGCACTGAAGCTTTCTTCTTCGTATCCCGCTACATTGGCATCGCTGGTATCGAAATCTATTCGCATCTGATCGTCACCAAAGTTTGGTTCTTCTCGCCTTCTTATTGGCGTTTTACTGCGCTTTCCGCGAGAGAAACGTCTTGGTTGTTCATTTTCATCCGACGGCTCATTCGACGCAAAAGGCTCTTTAGGTGCATCTAAACTGAAGTCAGCGACTTCCCTTTCGTCTTTAGCCAGCGGCTCAGATTCTCCTGAGTTTTCTTCAAACGTAGGGTCAATGTAGAATTTTTGCGCTGGTCTCTTTGGTTCTTCACCCGTTATTTCAGCGTTCGCATCATAGTGTTTCGCTGACGAAGCAGCGTTATCCTGTCTATGCTGATATTCGTTGCCTGAAGTTTTAGAAACTTGGCCTGATTGCACTTGATTTTGATCTCGTACTGCCAATGTCTCTTCTTGGGAAGGTGTCGACACCTCTTCATCAGCGCCCTCTCGAAGCAAAAAGCCTGGAGGTTCTGGAAATGCAGCGTCAATACTATTACCACTACCGGACGCCGTATCTACTGAACGAGAATGACCTTTCATGTGCGGTTTAGGGTTAGACACCACCGATCCATACAGCTTGGGTTCAGTTGGCTGAGACGCTTTTTTACTGCTGTTTGTGCGTTCGTCCTCATCATCCGAACTCGGCACTTTTACGGAGGATTCGCCAATGTTGTCTGCCGTATGGGCGGCTGATGCTCCAGACTGCGGTATTCTCGTGCCGTCACCAACAACATTAGAGTCAACTTCTTCGTCTAAACCTTCGCGGTCTACATTTGTGTCAGGTGCTCCTTCATTGGCATTTTGCGATGCTCCAACAATCCGTACTGCACCGATACCTAGCTCATCAAACCCTTCCTGACTCTCTACGTCACCATCGTTTTCGTCGGTGTCCTGCCATTGTCGAGGTTCCAAACGCTCTTTTTCTGAAGGTTTACCGTTCTTACGAATTTTCCAAATGCCGTGGGCAAGCACCGCGATGATAAATACCGTGCCCCCTAGGAGTAAAAATAGACGTAATTGATCTTCCATTTAATTTCTTTCGCCCTTTGTTATGCTTCTGCGAAGGCTACAGCTTCGTCGATATCTACCGCTACCATGCGAGAAACGCCTGGTTCCGCCATAGTAACACCGGTAAGGTGACTTGCCATTTCCATCGCTATTTTATTATGGGTGATATAAATAAACTGCACTGTTTGCGACATTTCTGACACTAGATTACAAAAGCGCCCTACATTTGCATCATCCAATGGTGCATCTACTTCATCCAACAAACAAAATGGTGCTGGATTTAATCTAAAAATAGCAAACACCAATGATAAAGCGGTTAATGCTTTTTCTCCACCGCTTAAAAGGTGAATCGTACTATTTTTCTTACCGGGTGGGCGAGCCATAATAGTAACGCCAGTTTCAAGTAAGTCGTCATCGGTAAGCGCAAGATAAGCCGAACCTCCCCCAAATACTTTCGGGAAAAGCAATTTTAAGTCTTCGTTGACTTGTTCAAACGTAGTGGAGAAACGGCTCCGTGTTTCTTTATCAATTTTTCGAATGGCTGACTGCAAGGTCTCTAATGCTTCGACTAAGTCGTTATGCTGCGTATCTAAATGAGACTTCCTTTCAAACTGCGTTTCGTACTCTTCAACTGCCGCTAAATTGACCGCACCCAAACGCTGCAAATTTGCCTGTGTTTTTTCAAGGTCTTCTTGCCAACGCTTTTCTTCTGCATCGTCTGGCAGGGTTTCTATGATGCTTTTCAGTGATTGTTGTGTATCGTTAAGCTGCTCTAAAATAGTGTTTGCGCGAACACGATACCCTTCAATGTCGATGCTGAGCTTATCGATATTGGTTTGGCGAGCGTGAATATCTTTACTTAGCGCTTGGTGACCTTTTTCAGCTTCTCGTAACCATTGCTCTATATCTTCAAGGGCCGCTTGTTTTTCACGCTTTAATTGCTCGAGTTCCGACTTGTTTTCCAACAGTGACTGTAGTTCAGCCTCTTGCACTTCCTGTGGAGAAGTGAGTTGGGTCAGTTCTTGTATGAGTCTCTCTTTATTCCGGACGTATTCTTCACGCTGCTGCAGATTACGCGTAACCTGCTGACTATACAAATTCTGATGATTTTCCAACTGCTGTTTTTTAAGCGCAAGTTCATGATTTTGCGAAGTTAAAGCGTCAACCAACGCCCGCAAATCTGACACATTCCGCTCGTTAGCATCACGTTTTAAATTCACTTCATCTATATGCACTTCATGCTCGAGAATTTGTGCCTCATACACTTCCAACTTTTCAGAAAGTTGCGCAAGTTGCTCCTCTTCTTTACCTAACATACTTTCTTGCTTGGCGAGTTCATCGTTGAGTTTAGACGTGCGTGAAGACTGCTGCTCTTGCTGCATTTCAAGCAGTGACAACTTGTTTTTTAATTGTGTCCGTTGATTTTCTTTGTCGCTAAGTTTGCCTACTAGTGATTGCTTTTTTGCATCAATTTCAGCAAGTGCCTGTTGAGCATTTGCCAATGAAACATCGACTTCTGCAATATCATGCTCGGCAACGGTAATCGACTCACTGAGCGCATGTATTTTATTCGCTCGCTGTAATGCACCATCGCTGACTTCACCTGGTTTCACTACCCACTGTTCGCTCGCCCATAGCCCTGACGGCGATATTAAACTGGTAAACCCCGCCGCGTGATATGCATGCATCGTTTCAGTGTTATGTGTGCGGTTTTCGATGAGATAGGCAAGCTCATTATCGTCTTCGCATAAGTAGATGTCGTTAAAAAATGCGGGCACGCGCGCGTTAGTGGGCGCATTTTCTTGAGAGTGCGAGCCGGAATCACTCGCGTCAACAAGCAATGCCGCTGCCAGTGATCCTGACCTAGCTTCAGTTATAAACGCTGTGCTCGAAAAGACCTTTATTCCGTTGGGTAAGTTTTCTTTCTGCCCGATTAGCGCGTCGATGCTATGGCTTTTCGCAACAACGGGGTCTTTTATGTGTTGTAACAGAGCTTCAACACAGGGCGCTAGCGCCTCTTTCGATTGAAATTGCTGCCAAAGCTTTTCGATATTCTCAAGGCTTGTTTCATCATTGTTAGTGGCGTCTTGTTGCAGCGCTTCAAGCGCAGCCATGGTAGAGCGCTTAGCTTGCAAGCTCCCTTGGGCCTCGCGAAGCTTGATCTCTAAAGCTTTTACCTGATGTTCTTGATTTGTGGCCGAATCATTTACAGCGGTAAGCGCGTCT
Organism: Alteromonas sp. KUL106; assembly: GCF_009811415.1. Lineage (GTDB taxonomy): Bacteria > Pseudomonadota > Gammaproteobacteria > Enterobacterales > Alteromonadaceae > Alteromonas. The sequence continues at coordinate 177,856 of NZ_BLIG01000024.1, forward strand.
TGAATTTCACTAATTTCAAAGTCAATCTCTTCGCACTGGCCGTTTAGCATCGCTATCTGGCCCGTATAATCTTCGTTACTCAGTTGTGCAAGCTCATCATTTATTTCACTAATTCGCTGCGACGTGCGTAACTGCATACTCATCGTCGACTGAATTTGGCTGTGGCACTGCTGTACATTATGGCGAAGTTGATTATAGGTCTGTTCTTGTTCCCGCGCTTTTGCGTTAAATTCTCTCAGCGTTTGTTCAGCATCTTCGAAGCGTTCTTTCGTGCTGTCTAGTTCCGCTTCTTTCAACGCGATTGCTGGCTCAATATCGTCAAGCGCGCCGCTTGATATTGCGAGTGCCTCTTGTGCTTCTTCGATTGAATGGTTGAGTACCTCGAGCTGCTCACTCATTCGGGCTAACTCTTGCTCAACCTGCCCTTTACGCTGTTTAGCATGGAGCGCGTTTTGCTCTAGTCGCGTTATTGCGTTACTGATAGTGAAAAGCTGTTGCTGTAAGTCGTCAATATGCTGTTTAGTTTCCACTTGCTTAGTTTTATACGATTCAAGCCCGGCCTCATCACCCTGTAGCCTTGCTGCTAAGTCGTCTACTTCTAGCTGAAGCGCTTGCTGCTGCTTTTGCAAGGCTTCTATGTGCTCGCTATTTTTAAGAAACCGAATGGCTGCCAGCTGACCTTTTAACTCTCTAACTTGTGCTCTTAAGGTTTTATAACGAGTTGCTGCAGCGGCTTGCCGCTGTAACTTTTCTATCTGCTTTCCTAGCTCATCGCGAACATCATTCAGGCGTTCAAGATTGTCTTGTGTATGCCTAATGCGGTTTTCAGTTTCTCTTCGACGCTCTTTGTATTTTGAAATGCCCGCCGCTTCTTCTATAAAAACGCGAAGTTCTTGTGGCTTTGATTCAATTAGCCGTGAGATCATTCCCTGCTCTATAATGGCATAAGAGCGCGGGCCTAATCCTGTTCCCAAAAACAAATCGGTAACATCGCGTCTGCGACACTTGGTTCCATTGAGAAAATACGTCGATGTAGCATCGCGGGTGACCAAACGCTTTACAGACAATTCATTATAATTGGCAAACTCACCCGCTATACGCCCCGAACTATTATCAAAAACTAATTCGACACTGCACTGCCCAACAGGCTTACGAGAAGATGAACCGTTGAAGATGACATCCGTCATAGCGTCACCGCGTAAGTTTTTTGCGGAACTTTCTCCTAAGACCCAGCGAATAGCATCAATGACATTCGATTTTCCGCAGCCGTTAGGCCCTACTATAGCCGTCATCTCGCCGGGAAAAGGAATGGAAGTGGGCTCAACGAAGGATTTAAAACCGGCAAGTTTTATCTTTTTAAGCCGCATGTTTCGTCTCTCTGCAATACAGAGTCAGCGACCTATAGCGCGAGTAGGACGACTGAACAAGCTGACGAATTAGGAATGATACAATCACACGGAAGATTCTTTTGTTATTATATTTCGACTCTACCAAATCTAACAGCTTGTAACAATTACCATTTCAGTGAGTTAGGCAGAGAATGCCACTTACGCGTATGATAAAGCTTAGAGTCAGTAAACATGGCGTTAAACACGCAAAAGGAGTACGAATGAGTTCAGGTGGTGTGCATTATTTTTTCGAAGGCTTTTCGCTTATCAAAACCAAAGGGTTAAAGCGTTTTGTGTTTGTGCCGCTAACCATCAACGTGGTGCTTTTTTCCGTGGCTTTTTATTTCCTTTTTGGACAGATAGAGATGGGCATTGCGTATGTTATCGATCTCGTCCCTGAATGGTTAGGTTGGATAAAAACCGCTATAAGCTTTTTCTTGTGGCCCTTGGCGGTGATTAGCGTACTGTTAATTTTCGCCCTTATTTTCGGTACTTTAGCTAATTGGATAGCCGCGCCTTTCAATGGCGTGCTATCAGAAAAAGTAGAGCGTCACTTAACGGGGCAGGACTTAGGCGATGAAGGCGTCATGTCTTTGGTCAAAGACATTCCACGCACGATTAGCCGTGAACTCACTAAACTCATTTGGTATGTGCCTCGCGCCATCGGCTTTTTACTATTGTTTTTCTTTCTTCCTGTTATCGGTCAAGTGCTTTGGTTTTTATTCAACGCTTGGATGATGGCTATTCAATATTGCGATTACCCTTATGATAACCACAAAATAGATTTTACTCGTATGCGTTTGCATCTAGGTGAACATAAAGGCAAAGCTATGACGTTTGGAATGATGGTTAACGTATTTTCTCTTATCCCCGTGGTTAACTTCATTGTTATGCCGGTAGCAATTTGCGGCGCGACGTCAATGTGGGTTCGCGAGCTCAAACATACACTTCATGATTAAGGCGCACTACTCACCTGCAAGACAGTCACAGGAGAAACGACATAACTCGTTAATGAGCAATTTTCCGTTTTATACTCACTTGGTAAAGCGAGTATAAAACTCTATCTGCTTAAAGACTCAGACCTTATTATTGGCCTTGCGCGCTCGCGAAGGCTTCATATTCTGCTAGCCAATGTGCGGCTTCTTTTTGATTGCCATTATTGTGGAACACTTGAAAGAAATTCATCGATATGGGTCGCTGCGCATTCTGTTTTTTTAGCTGTTGCTCCCAAAGTACCAGATACAAAGGAGGAATTACCCCGCTATCGTGATGTTCCATAAAGGTAATCCTGCGGCTAGGCTTATAACTGTTCACGCCTAATACGGCGCAGGTCTTTGCGCGAGCAATAATGGTCGATGGATCTATATCTAGCCAATTACTAACGGTCGTGTGTGGCGCATACCAATAATCAGTATCGACAATAAGATTGGGCGGTAAAAAATCACCGATGCCATTTTCATCACATAGTTTGTTCGCCATGCCTTTGCCCATGGGATATTCATCTGCAAAGCCAGAAAAGTGGGCCAACTCATGAACAAAAACCGAGTATGCATCACTGATATCTAAATACATCACCCCGTTTTGGACATTCGCTTTACCTTGTTCTGCCACAACAATCGCATGACTAAACTTGCGCTTTTTCGCAATACTCGCCAACGGCGCGATCCCGCACCCCAAAACCCCGGTATTTTTGAAGTTTGACTCACAGCTTAATACTTCGGCGTTTAACCAGATTGGAGGGGCTAAGCATATAGACAGCCCTTGCAACCGGTCATCATTTTTAAACGTTTCATAAAGGGTATGCGCACGCATGATGGTAGCTAAACTTGTCGCAAACGGCTGTATTCGTTGAAGGCAATCTTTTTCCTTTTCCCAATCAAATGAACCCGAGTACTTTATCGCTTGCTGCTCTGAATATGACGTGTATCGTTCGGTAGCGTCCAGCGCTTGTTTTGCTTGCGCATGGCCTTTTTCAGCAGCTACTTTAAAGTGCTCTCTCGCTTTCGCATGCTCTCCTTCACCCCACAGCAATCGGCCATATTTAAACGCGCTTTGCATATCTAGCGTGGCAGTTTTCGCTAATAGAGGCTTTGCTAGCGCCTGCTGGCCATGCAGCAAATACCAATCTGCCAGCGCAGCTTGAGCAGGTAAATAGTCTTGAGAGGCTGCCCGCACCAACCACTTTTCACGCTTTTCTGGCGAGTCCGTTGACATAGCAAAAGCGAGCTGTGCCTCTGCAACGTTGCCTAATGCTGCCAAACGCATAAAGCGCTTAGAAGCGCCCTCTTCTCCAAGAATTTGGTAAAGCAACCATGCTGCATCTGCGTTTTCAAGATTAACGAGCTTTTCGAGGTAGTGGACCGTGTTTGATTTATCGATAGCGCCAATGGCGAGAAACTGCTTTTCGTAAGCAGACTCAAATTGCTCTAAAAGTATAGATTGCGCCACTTCACTGCCTTGTTTAGACGCTAACCACAAAAAAGCCAGCGCCTCGTCAATATCAGTATGTGGCGAATAAGATGAAGAAGACAACTCATCATTCAGCTTGCTTGCCTTCTCTGTTAATGGAACATTTTCAGAGTGAAACTGAAGAACCCTTTGCGCGTTAGCGATGAGTTGAGGAATATAACGCCCGCTGTCGCCCGCAACAATGAGCAGTGCGAACACTGCTAGAAATAAGCCTCGCATAACGTAAGTCGGTTACTCTTCGTTTACTGGCGTGCTAGCGGCCTGTTCGCGCAAACGGTTTAATTCCATTCTAGCGTATCGGTGTTCAACGTAATCAAATACATTAGTGCTTAATGCTAGCTTAAAATAGTTAGACGCTACGCCGCTGTTTCCTCGATGACTATGAAACTTGCCTAGGTAGAAATATGCCTCGCACAGCCTGTCTGTCAGTTCTTTTTGACTTTTCACTCCATCTAGTAACGAGTTCAGCACCGCGTTTTCACTCACCGTACCTAAGAATAAATCCACCAGCGTGGTTGCCCAGTGGTCATTGTTTAAGTTAGGTCGAATTGAAGCGAGGTATGTTTGCCCGTCAGCCTGTGATAGGTCATGGTGAGCAAAATAAGCCCACAGTGCTCGGAACGGGTCGCTGTCGTCTTTTTCAAAAAAGCGATTTAGATCAGTGATAGCCAGTTCAGCTCTTCCACCGTAGTACAGCGCGATCCCTCGATTTAAAAATGCAAAATCGTAATCAGGGTTGATCTCTAAGGTAGAGTCGAAAGCGTCATACGCTTGAATGAAATCGTTTTGCTGAATATAGTGAATACCCATCGAGTTATGGGCCTCAGCTAAGTCAGGTTTTAAATTAATTGCCTGAGAATAATCAAATTGGGCAAGGCCTCCTAAACCAACGCTGTCGTAAAGCATACCTCGTTGAAAGTGAAGCTCGGCTTTGTCTTCATCTGAAAGCGCTGGACTTGTTAAGACTTGGTTATAGCGCGCAATAGCCATTTCAGAACGCGGGTTTATCGGTGCTGGCTCGGCTAAGAGCAAGTTTCCCATTTGAGGTCTTTCTGAAACCGATGTTGTTTGCGCACAACCGCTTAAAATAGCAACGAATAAAGAAAAAAAGATGAGACTAACGTTTCTGCACATGGTAAAAAAGCATTCTATAAAAAAAGAAAAAACCGCCTGCGCATTAAGTATACGCTTGTTGCGGCGTTAATGCCGCCAACCTTCTCGCATTTGATGATAAAAGTAAAGCGTAATGGGTGGTTAACACAGGTAGCTATGAAGAAAAATAATTTAGAACAACTATCACAACTTGCTTTTGACGCACAGAAAAACTCTCACTCACCTTACTCCAACTTTAAAGTTGGCGCTGCAGTGCTTACCCCCAGCGGAGAAACCTATTCAGGTTGTAATGTAGAAAGTGCTGCATTCCCGCTAGGCCAATGCGCAGAGGCCACCGCTATCGGCAATATGGTTACACAAGGCCATAATCGTATCGCACATATCGTTATCGCAAGTCCAAATGACGAGTTTTGTTTTCCATGCGGTGGATGTAGGCAAAAGATTGCTGAATTCGCGCCGGATGAAACCCCTGTAACCATGGTGAGTCAAAGCGGCAACACGTTCGCAACCACGATTGGTGAATTACTCCCACATGCCTTCAGGGCGCACGATTTAGATAAATAAATCTTCAATGGAAAACCGTTCGTAAATGAGGCTAATGCAAACGTTAGTTGTACTTGCCTCGTTTAGACATTTATCTTAGGGCTTGTCGAAATTAGCTGCCCGAAGGGGCCGCCATTTATACGGCGTTGACTGTTTTTGATTTAGACCCACTAGACCCGTAAACAGTCGCCTTGCCTAAATGGCGCGCTATTCGCTATGCACTATTCGCTGCAAAAGTGCACAGCAAAGATCAACACGTCCTAGTTCAGTATTATTAAAAATGAGCGCATCAACACATCAATGCTTTTGCGGATTGTTTAATCGCGAGTATTCTCCCTTGTGCATCGAAGGCTAGCGCAACGCGAGTGCCGATATCAATATCTCCTTCAATGCGACCGTGAGTGTTTAGCGATGCTATTAGGTTTTCAGAAACCACGACCTGCTGATTACTACAGTTTACCAAAAGCCAGTATCCGTCTTGCGCTTTAAGGGTTGCTGGTTCTAACGATACCGCTCTAGCCACTAAATTGCTTTCAATATACTGTTGAGTATAGGCATTAAAACGCGCGTTATAATCATAACCAGTCTTGTTAGCCAACAGTTTGTCTTCGCCCACGAAACCATGGTAGTGCACAATATCTATTTGGTGTGCCGCCCCTGGGTTATATTCGTGGCGCAATCCAATGTGATATACCCCTAACATTGCAACAAGAGAAAACGCCACTGCCGTTAGCCTCAATGTTGACGAAGCGAAATAGGCGCGAATGTGTGAAGTCGCTGATGTAAATGCTCGTTCGGTTGCACTGCTCTTCGCTATCCCGTTATTGTGCGCAAGCACGGCTGCACGTAGCTTACTATTGACCTGTTCGGCCATAATGTCATTTTGCTTTTGGACCTGCTGGCTGCGCCTAAACGCCTCTTGTAGTTCTTTATCTGTTATAGACATAATTACAATTTCTCCAGCATCGTTCTAAGAGCGTCTTTCGCGTAACGTATGCGTGTTTTCACCGTTTCTTTTTCAGCGCTACAGATGTTGGCTATTTGCTCAACAGTAAAACCCTCAAATTGAAGAGAGAGCGCCTCTTTTTGCTTGTAGGGCAACAACTGCATACAGGCTTTAAACGCGTCTTTTTCTAATCCTTTTGCTACATCGTTTTCTACTGAAATCTGTACGTGTTTGAGTTGTTCAGATAACGATAACGCTTCTACTGCTTCGCTGTTATATTCAATTTTGCTATTTTTACGACATTCATCAATGAGCGTTCGCCTAGCAATAGTAAACAGCCATGCCTGAAAATTCTCGCCACTTTTGAATAAATGGCGCCTTTCAATAACCTTAATCCATGTACGCTGGCATACATCTTCCGCCATAGTGCTATCGCTTAACATTCTCAAAAAATAAAAGAGCTTGTTGCTGTGTAAATCAAAGAGCGCGGCTAACGATGCGTCATCACCCTTTTTACCGTACTGCAGCATTAGTCTCTCACTCACGCCTAACGCAGTTGTGCGCTTCCCTTGAATCAGGCTTTGCAAGCTTGCGCCTATACTCATAGGCTGTCCTTATTGTTCTAGTTTGAAATCTAATACTACAACCATACCTGGTTGACTAACAGGTTTACCGCCGTCAAGCTTTGGTTTGTACTTCCACTTTTTAAGTGCTTTGCGGGCAGCTCTATCAAACACCCGTTTAGGCTCTGAATCAAGAATTGTAACATCGGATACCGCCCCACTTGCACTTACCGTGAATCCAAGTTTCACCCATCCCTCTACGCCATCGCGACTTGCTTCAGGAGGATACGTGGGGTCAACCCGGAACTGCGGTGTTGCCTGCATGTCACCTTGCGCACCATTAAGGTTAATAGACAGGTTGAGTGCCGTGTTAGGGACGTGGTTTTGAATGTTGAAATCACCCGGGCCATCGTTGGGCTCGGGGTCAATATCGACAACCTTTTGAGGAGGCGTTTTAATTACCTGCTTTATCGGCTCGATGGGCTTTTTAGTGATGGTTCGCTCATCTTCAGGCTGGTAAATAATGGGGTCGAAGAGTACCGGCGGTGCATCACTTATCAATACCCTGTCTTGCTTGATAAGCGCAGCCATCAATACGAACAGCCCCACCGTAACGACGCCACCTGCGATAGCAATGGTGGCAGCGTTAATAGCGCGTTGTAGTATGGGCGCTTTCTCAAATGGTAGCGCAACCTGTTGAACCAGGTCCTGTGGACGTGAGCTTGGTAGAATTACTGTTGACATAATGTTCCCCCTTTTTTCTACTAAACGGGCGAACTCAGAGAAAGGGGTGAAAAAAATTCGACGTTTTACGCTTTCCATCAATAGTGGTAGCAAAAACGTCTATCTATTTTGATTACTCGGTTTTTCGCCTTCTCGCACATGTTTGGCAGAAGTGTGTTTGTTGCTATCGTCCTGACGTTTATTTAATTTGGCTGCTGCCATAAAGCCAATAATAAAAATGGCGAAAATAACCACGCCAACCCAAATCAAAACATTAAAAAGAAAGTCCATATCATTCCCTAATCACATTTTCGTGAAATAACTGTAACATTTATTTGATGAAGCAAACTAAATGGATCAACAAGTCAGTCACCCATATAATTAAGCCGTTGCATCTGCAGCCTTTATTTCTGTTTCTTCACTCATTTCGTGAAGCGATATTTTGTGTTCTTGTAATGTGATCTGAGCATTAGATACATTTTTAATTAATAACCATGTGACCAGAGCCAAAGGAATGGAAATAACTTCTGAGGCCTGTGAGACTAAGTTTACATTCATTATTTCTGATATTTCTTCAGCCTTTCTGGACATCCGAAAAACGGCCTGGCCAAGCATGCTGTTTGCAATCCAGAAAAACCACCAAATGCCTAAAATTACACTGACTTTTTCTGTCTGCCAATTCGTTGGGTCTTGGCTAGCCTGCCAAATTTCTTTCATCGCTTGGTAGGGCTTAAATAGCGATAGAATGGGAATAAAATAAAAACCTATCGACCACGCTGGCGTGAAAGCCATGTCTTTAGCGCCTAAATACCGCACATTTTGATTTGATTGATAAATCCATCTTAAAATTAATACGCCAGAAACGATAAACACGCCAAGGTAAGAAAAAGCAATAACGGCTTGCCTCATGTCATTAGCTTCTGCATCGGCCACCGCCATTTCTTGGCTAAAGTAAACACCGTTTTGAAAATCGGTTAAAAGCTGATATTCCATTAAATTAGAGCCGATAGCGACGAATGCCAGAAGAACCTGAAAACTCAGAAAATACTTTATCCATGGCATAAGGCGACTGGGGTCTTTGAACTCTACTTGTTTGTCTGACATTTCTATTTACTACCTTACATCTTTGCCGCGCTGCCAAGCTTATCTCTGTGCTTTTATCGAGGCTGTTGTTTATGTTTATTATTCGAGAGCTTCTTTTATCATGCCCAAAGCGGGTTTATTCACTACCTGGCTTTTACCTGAGCTTATTCTCCAAGAGCTCTTGAAACGGCTTTGGCATAACGTTACGGGTTTTGCGCGTAATCTTAACTTCATTTTTTTGCCACCATATACCTAGATACACCACGCCCAAACCAATAGCCGTTAACGCAACAGGGAAAAGCCAACTGTCTTTAAACACATTAGAGGCTAAGTGGCCTAAATAGAAACAACTGCCCAGCGCACCAAATATTACAAATACTTTTCGAACCAATAATGCGCCTAGCCCGACCATGACAAGGTTTATACAGAAATAGAAAAACTTTGAGAGTTCACTGTCAGAGTGTTGGCTGGTAAGCCCACCCCAAAAAGCAATAACGCCGAATAAATACAACCAAAATGCGTAGTCAGCGGTGTGCCTTGACCGCAAATCAACCCAAAAAGCCAGCAAGGTCATAACTAGGCCAAAGTACATGGACACTTGTGCCCGAAATTCCCATGTGTATGAATTCCACATATCGTCTTGGTCAATGATGAGCTCGACAGCATCCATACTGATGTACCACAGTGTTACTGCAATGGGCATTATCAAGAACGGATACTTATAGCGCCAAGCTACGATCAAGCCGGTCGCCAATGTGCCAAGTTCCATATACAACCACAGCCATTTAACGCGTGTATGAAACTGACGATAGACGGTATCCTCTTCAGGCCAAAGGCCAAGCCATTGCTGAAAACCATAGATAGCAAGCGGCGTTAGACATACGACAAAGGTCGCGCAAATACCCGCGGGAATAATTAAGTTTTTGCTTGCTAAAGAGTTCGCTAGCTTTAACCCTACACCTGCGTAGAGCAATGATATGAAGATAATCCCTAGCCCGCCAAACTGTTCCCACCCCAAATTCATAAACAAGGTCATGGCGCCTATGGCAATAAGGCCGCCTAGGTAATAAAGAATATGGGTAAAGGTGAAAGCGGGAGAATGCTGGCTTTCTGCTTGAAAGAAATTGTAAAGTTCAACGCCCTGCTGTTCAGAGATGATACTCTTTGCTACTGCTTTTTGAATACTTGCTTTCGTTACTTCCATGTACTTCTCTGAATTCGCTTGTAGGGGTTAGAGCTTTTACTCTACTGGTTTATAGGTAAAAAGCCAGCCCGGATAAGTTACAGATTATTACTTGTCTGTTTTTCGAAAGCTTTCTCAGATTTGTTCCACATTGAGTGACCAAAAGCGATACCTGCAATGGGAAAGATGATCAAAGCAATGATTGGACGCACCCAAATATTTTCTGATGGATCAAGAAGTTCCATTAGTACGGCCCAGAGGATGGCTGTAGGTACGCCCCACCCTAAAACACCGTTAACTAAAACGAAGCGCTGTTTGCCCTTCTCCCGTATTTTGGCCCACTTATCCATGTTCATTGTAAATACCCTTTTTCAATATTAAGCAATCAATACAAGGCAAACAAAAATAACTATTAAGCTAACAAAACCAACAGCGAAAGTTCTTCCCTCATCTCTACCCGCTCGCGGATATTTGCCAAAGGTTAAGAGCTTAAGCACCATATGGCCTGTACTTTTTAAAACCAATTCAATGATAACTTCTACGACTATCCACTTAAGTATTCGAAGTATAAACCGGCCCAGAGGTTCTAAAACGTCTTCCATAACTTTAATGCCCTGAATTCTTATAGATGCTCAATTACAAGTAACACCCACATTGTCAAAACAGCAACAAAATTGATGGTAAACACCATACCACGCAATCTGATATTGTCGGTAAATATTTGAACAATGCTGTGCAACACTCTGCCAATTACAAATACCCAAGCCAAGTAGATTTGCACACTGTCTATTGGCTCATCCATTGCGATTAGCAACACGCAGGCAATGTAAAAGAATATTGGCCACTCGAACTGATTACTTAGGTTTGCGCTAATTTTAGGCTGAATATTGCTGAACGGGTTTGAACCATCTTTGTTTTGCCCCACTCCCCACACAACCGGTGCGCGAGCTAAAGTGAGTAATGCGTAAAGCACAGTACAAAGGAGTACATGCGTAAACAGTGGAAGTATTAAACTGGACATATTAATGAGCTACACATACTCGTTAGTCAAACAGCGCCAGCGAATTTAATTTGAAGTGATAAACAGAAAAGGAAGTATCTTCTTCTTTTAGAGTTATAGTTAGCATAGCGTCTCCATTCTCATATACAGTAGGTACTGTATAGGTAACAAAGGTTCCCGAACCTCCCCCTACAAGCGCTCGTGATGTCACCGTGTTGAACTGATACTCACCAATTTCAACTAACTTACCCATTTTTGATAAAGCCCTTATGAGCCTTTCTAGATCGCTCTCATTAATATTTTCAAGCTCAGATTCAGTAAGATATCTTTTAAACGTTTCTAATTCCCACGTAGAAATATCTGCTATTGCAGTATCCATATAGGGAATGGCAGTTTCTTCATACTGAGACGATTTATAGCCTGACCATACAGCGACTAGGGTAAACAAAACAACAAGGGAGAGTATCGCGATTCCAAATCCCTTTAAAATTTTCTTAAACATAATTTTCCATATAAGCACGGTATTGAATAGCCTAAACATCAATAGGTTCGCAATTAACCCACAAATTATCGAAGATTAGCGCAAACCTAACCTCCTCATGAATGCGCACTAGGCCAACATCTCGTTAAAGTAAAAAATAACACTATGATTGATGGGTTACCATTACTCTTCGTATTTTCTTATCACAGCTACTTTACCATCTTCAATCTCTAGCACCTCTAATGTTTGGTACTCTAGTTCAATAAGTTCTTTGGTTTGCGGGTGAATGCCCTTACTCGTTGCAGTGTATGAAATAGCAATGGCATTGTGTGCAGGTATTATATGGTTGAGTTGGGCGGTATAAGAGACGTGTGCACCCAAGTAATAAAGCATCCCCTCGCGAATGCGCGCTTTACCATCTGGCATGCGGGAATCGTCAGAATCGTACGGTAAATGCTGATGTGCAACATCACTACTAAGCAGCGACAGATATTTATCTAAATCATGCTCTGTAGCTTTTGGAGATTGCGTTGCTGACCACGCCGTAAAATATTTTCTACCAAGTTCTTCTAAATCAGTTTGTGCAAATACTTGTATCGACCACAAATAAATAAGCGCTGAAAGTAAAACGATTTTCATGAAAACCTCCCTGTTGATTTTTGCATAAACGCTAAGCTAGGTTTCACTTATCGCCTTGCTAACATTTGAGTTTCAAAGCTTCGATAGCTCGTAAACGTTAGTTGAAAATAGCATAATTAACATTACCCTGGGCACTATAAAACCATGAATATTGAGTAGATAAGCAACCATAGAATTTGGCAGCCGTAACTAAGGCGTTGATAAAGTCCTGGAACAGTTTTTCGTTCAAGAGACTTTGCTAGTTTATAAGAAAAGTAAATACAGCCAACAACGCTCAGTGTAGAGAAAAAACGTAGTGGCAAATTATAATAGCTAGAAAAAGTAACAATCAGCGGTGCTACGATAAACGACACTAACATTATTAGCCCTGACCACGTGTGGATTTTGCAACTTTTCGAAGGAGTTGTTGTATAAGGGTCGGCGTCCATTGGGAAATAGCCACAAACCCAAGTACAGATGCCATGTATTATTGTCATTGCACCGATAACCATTGTTGGCATATGGTCTGGATGTGAGTTAATGAGGTAATACCCAAACAGAGTGAATAATAAGCCCAACGGGTAATTATTGATTGCAGGAGAGAGTTTCTGTGTTGGGCTACCAAATGCACCAAGTTCACTACAAAACTGCTTCGTATGGCTATAATTTGGATAGAAACGAGAAGCGATGTAAATGCCGAAAACTATCCAAACTGACGCAGCTATCCCTGTAAAAGATATAAAGCTATCCAAATTAATGTCCTCCTTGATTGTGCGGTGCTTACAATAATTATTCGAAGGCCTATTTCAAGCCCGATAACGTTTTAAATGAATTGATGCGGGATATTTTGAGTAATTATTTTTTTACTGCCGCTATATTTTTCATAGAACTGCTTGTGTGCAGTATAAGAAAACGTATCGTTTCTTTTTGAATATTGGCCAATCCAGTCTATCAACATGGGTAAATTATCATCTTGGGCTTGTTTGGTCTTGTATTTATGTGGCTCCCAAGGTCTTGATTTCGCGTTAGCGATACACAACTCAATGGGTAAATTCATAAATACTATTTCAGTAGACTGCGCCTCTACAAGCTTAAGCAGGTCCGTGTAACACCCTTCAATGGCCCAATTCTCATGAGAAGAAATAAATGCCTGTATGTCCTCAAGAGAGTCTTTAACCGGCTTTCTTTCTGGCGGGCTTGTGGGTTTCCATGCAAGGGTATCGAGATCTAAATGTGCTAAACCGTGAGTATCGCACAAGCGGCGCGCTAGCGTAGATTTGCCTGAACCGGAATTTCCGAATATTAAAATTTTAGTCAAATCTTTGTCCCTTCTTAAAGCCCTTTAGCACTCGCTAGTAGAAAGTTAGCGAGTATTTATTCCCCATACTTTTCTTTTATTAGCACATCGAAGTATTGAGTATCGTTTGCGCATTCACTAAAGCGTCTGCATGTTCCATTATTAACGGCGTGAAATTTATAGTCTCTAAATCTAACTCTGCGTCTTTAAACCACATTTTACTTTCCATGTATGCCTGTTTGTTTTCTGTTAAGAATACATCGTTTCCACGAAGTACGTTAGGCCTAACGAGACTAAAATAAACGATGCATTTATCAATGCACGAGCAGGCCAACTCACCTTCCCGTACGATATCCCCGCCCCTTGCGAAACGATAACTATCAAGCCCATTAACCCAAACCAAGGCGTGAAAAATAGAACGGTTTTCCATTTGACAATTGATACTGCAATATCATGAAGTGCACCGCTCACAAGAAATGTAATAAGTGTAGCTAAAGAAATGGGTAGAAAATTCGCAAGCGGTCGCATGATATCGCGCGATAAATAGTAACCCCAAATAGGATTCCAATGCCGCCAAAACACCTGAAAGGACCTTGCTCCGAAAGCACGGAAAAGCATGTTTCTCATGGAGCCACTTGCCCCTAATGGAACCCCATTTCGTTTTTTAACAAATTGTGCAAGTGACACAGTACTTTTCATAATGATTCCGTGTAACGAACACACAAATAATAGGGGTAATTAAAGTTAACTGAACAACCTAGCCTACTACTCATATTTTAGCCCGCGTGTTTGCTCTCCGGTGAGCGTCTACCAATGACAATCGTATTTTTTTAGGCGCGCTTATAGCGTTGACTTGCATCAGTTGCCCTGCTCAAATTTAAAAACAGTAGTCGCATAAACAGGTACACGAGCATCATTATTGGTGGTTGGAGCAAATTGCATTTGCTTAATAGCAAGCAAACCTTGCTCGTCCCACACACCTACCGGCTTTGATTCCACTACACTAGCATTAAATGTATTTCCGTCTGAATCAATCAAATAGCGGATTTTTACATAGCCTTTTGGCATAGAAGCAACTTTGCCCTTGGGTTCAGAATTAAAAGAAAACGAATTAAATTTCATTGTCCAATATTGAACAAGCTCGTCATTTGTAACTTCAATAGGCTCTGATGAGAGATGAGGAGAAATCGTCGCGTTTGCAGAGCAACCGACTATCGTGAAAATAAGTGCTGTGAGAATTCCGTTTTTCATAAATTTCCCTTTTTGTAGTTAATTTTACTGAGTGTTAGCCTTACCCGAAGGACGGGCAGAGATACATAAACTACCATAACAAGTGAACCGCTAGGAGCCTACGTATTTTTTGCTCCCACGAACTAAGCGAGTCGCTTAAATATTAGCGTCTCAGCCCGCGGAGCGAGTGTTAGCTATGTCTTAAAACTTCAACCCCGAGTATATATGATACGTACAACAAGCCGAACCACCCTAAAATATGTCCAAAGTCCTCACCGAAATGATCTAGTGAGGAGAAGCCTTCTATAATCTCACTGGCAGGTTTTGAGAATACGATAAGGCTGACACTTAAACCCGGTTCCCATAGCAAATACCAATAAGTTGATAGTCTCCAACTCCTACCTTCAGTCGTAACTATGAAAAAAGTCAACACAGCGAAATATACAATGCCGATTATTTTGGAGTTTCTCCATCTCTTAAAACTGTCTGCTAATGAATGCTGATATTCATATTTAGAGTATAAGAATACAAAGGCAATTGGTGACAAATAGAGTAAGAAAATAGCGAATGAAAATAGCATGTTTACCAAAATAGCTAACACCTCAAAGCAGGGGCAATAACACGTAGACTAAAATAAGGAACGAGATGACGGGAGCTTACGTGTTAGCCGCCGCTTGTTTTTGCCACCATGCACAGAAAAAGGCCAATAATACGACGGCAAGTCCATTACTATTTATGGAATATAAAGTGCCTGTCTTCTTTAGTTAGTTTTGCGGGATATTAATCTCTGCGCTCATATAGTCCACGTTGTTCCCCGATAGGAATACTCGATCATCTTTGACTTCACATTCCACGCTGCCCGACCGCTTAGACAGCTGTCGAGCACTAAGCTTGTTGCGACCGAAACGGCTAGCCCAATATGGTGCAAGTTCACAGTGAGCAGAACCTGTGACTGGATCCTCGTTCACTCGAAGTTTAGGAAAGAAACAGCGGCTAACAAAATCGACCTCTTGTCCTGGCGCAGTAACAACCACGCCTCGTAACCCAAGTTCTTTGAGCTTTTCAAAATCCGGCTTTAGCGATTTGATTTCTTCTTCAGAATCAAAAACAACTATATAGTCAAACCCGGATAGTACTTCTTTAGGAGTTTTGCCGAGCGCTTTAGCTAGCGCTAATGGTGCTTCAGTGACGACTAGTGATGCAGCCGGAAAATCCATACAAAAACCAGGGCCTCTGCGCGTGACAGAGAGAGGCCCACTGCGGGTAAGGAACACTATATCCTGTTTGGTGTAGTGTAAATGGGTATAGAGTACATGAGCCGCAGCAAGAGTCGCATGCCCACAAAGGTCAACTTCCTCAGCTGGTGTAAACCATCTCAACTCATAAGCATTCCCCGCCGGAACAAAAAATGCGGTTTCAGAGAGGTTGTTCTCTTCGGCAATGGCTTGTAACAAACTATCATCAAGCCAAGCTTCTAATGGACATACTGCAGCGGGATTACCTTCAAAAACATGATTTGCAAAAGCATCAACCTGAAACATCTTAAGCTTCATCTATCTTCCTTATGTATGCTGAAAACCCAACGCGAAGCAGTTACGGCTATTCAAGTGCTGGTACATATCGCTAGGCCTCTTTTCGTCTTTTAATTGAAAACAAGCCGAACCAAAATGCTCCTTCTAGAACAAAGCCCAAAATGATGAACAGGAACACACCTGAATGAACTCCCATACTGTAAGATGTTATAGCTGCGACTAGAAGAGCCAGAGCCATAAGAATTCGATAAATACCTTTCATTTAAACTCTCCTTTTAAATGCATGACACAACGGGCAATAGGCACAAGGATGCCTGTCTTGTTTCATTTATACCAGTATTCAATACCGTATTAACGCTGCTAAGTTAGGTAAAACACCTAAACGACTTATGCCTTTTGCAGACAACCCAAGACTAGAGATACCACACGGTTTACCTTTTACTCTTCCAGACTACTTACAGCTTGTAGATATAACCAGCCGATATATTCACAAAAACTAGAGCGGCATGGTTGAGCATAACCTACCCTCTATTTTAGAGCGCCTCAATATTGAACAAGAACATTGGATAACTTTAACCACGCAGTTTGAAACCTGCTTTAAGCACGCCGCCGGCAAAGTAACTCACCTAGAGCAATACGCGCAGAATCAACATCAGTAGCGGGTTCAAGGACGACACATTGCGATGCGATTACTCGGTTAACTTTGCATTTTAATAGATAGTAAGACAGGCACTATATGTATACATCTCTACATAACAATTCCGGGTTTGTTAAGAACCTATTTTTTGCAATGCGCATCCCTATGCGTATACTTAACATGTAGAACAATTTGGAGTGATAGCATGCAAGATTTATATGACATCCATGCCCCAAAAAAAGCGACTAATTTAAGCTTAAACAGCGACTTATTACAAAAAGCTAGAGACTTAAAAGTTAACCTGTCTGCAACCTTAGAACAGGCACTTAAAGACAAGTTGAAAAGTGTTGAAGAAGAAAGGTGGAAAAAAGAAAACAAAGCTGCCATAGCTGCGTACAATGAGTTTGTTGCTGAGAACGGCTGTATAGGTGATGAGTACAGGAACTTCTAATGGCACAGTTTGATGTTTACAGAAACCCAAGCTCAAAAACAAATAAAGCTTACCCCTTTCTTGTAGATGTTCAAAACTCTGTAATTGACCAATTAGTAACAAGGCTAGTTGTACCGCTGACAAAGAGTAAGACTAAAAATAGTCTTTATATGAAAAACCTTACGCCGGAGATAGAATTTGAAGGCGAGACATACCTATTCCTGACTCAACAACTTAGCTCCATACCCGAAGATGTGCTCAAGGACTGCATCGGTTCTTTAGCGCAATCCCGGGAATTGCTACTAAGTGCAATAGACTTTGCTATTACTGGAATATAGCCTTTCTATAAGAGACTCAGACAGGTGGGAATGACGACGTAATGTGCCTAGAGAAGTGCACAAATGAGCCTGTCTTGTTTAGTCCTCTCCAAGGAACCGCTTGTTAATTTTAGGTACGTGCACACACCCTTGTTTTTAGGAGCTTCTGAGCCTTTTCTTGGAAAGAAATAAACCTTTTTTCGTCAAAGTCGCCAAGGCTTCTATGAGGTGTTTCTGTAATCGTATTTGCTGCTAACATTGCACCATTTAGCCTATTACAACTTAACCTAGAAACGGCCTCTAAGTCATTTTGGTTTAGGTTTTCAGTAATGTAAGTAAATGACTCAAGGTCTTGAGTTACTTTGATTTTTGAATCTCTTACTGTGTCTTCTAAGTGAAGTATAAACATAACCGCGATGCCTGCGATAAAAGACAAGAATGAAACAACAAAAGTTTTCATAGTATTCCTTTTGAGTACCTAACTTTTAAATAAGGGACGCAGACACGTGGGGCATAATGGCGAAGCCGCGCACGTGTTTGCGTCCCAGCGAGCGGCAGCGAGTGACATAATTTGTTATACGCAATAGCCAAAATCAACCGCCATATTGCATTACTAAGTAAAAGCCACAAACTAAACATACCGAAACAAAGCAAGGAATACCAAATAACTGCAGTTTTTGTTTTAGCGCCAGAGACTTTGAGCTAGCTGAAAGAGCAATATAAGGGAGCAATTGTGATAAGAAAATAGGAATGATGAAAACGCTTATTGGATAACCAACATAATTTGCAATGAAATCACCTGCATTACCTACATACCAAATTTGAAGTAAAAAATTGAGTAGGCAAACTAATACAACAAGACCAATAAATTCCTTTTTACTCACAGGTTTCCTTTTGCGTATAACACCCCACTAAGGGGCGATAATACATGGGCTAAAATTAGGAACGAAGTGACGCAGCCCATGTGTTAGCGTCCCAGCGAGCAGCGCGAGCGCCTTTAGTGTTTTGTTAGAGAGCACCAAACCACTGACGCATAACAGGCAAATCGTAGTTTAGAAGCCAACTATTATAATGCTTATAAATTCTTCGTAAGATAAATTTATTGGGCCCTACCAAATCCATACCTCTATCGTCATATGGATGAGCTAAGACACCAAGTTTGACATCGAAAACATACATACTGAACCAAAATGACGGACTTATACCTAATTCATTCGCAAGGCAGCCAAACAGTAGTTTGTGCAGTTCTGATTTGTCGATAGTGAAGAAGATATAGTTGCGATGCCACTCTTCGTCTTCGTCCCATTCACTGAATACGTAACGCTTCTTGGGTATATTGAACCCAAGGCTTTTGATTTCTTTGAACTGAGATAAGTTTTCAATGAACGAATCTCCTGCAAATGCAAAACATATTGATACTTCGTCAGATTTTTCAAAAACAGTATTAAGAACATCAGTTGTTCTAGTTAAAGCCGTCTGAAACATCGAGATTCTAGAATCAAATTCTGCACCTTCTGAAAGCTCAAATCTCAAGCAATCTTGGTTTGAATAAAATATGGCATGTTGGAATGAATGTTTTCCAAAGGTTTTAAAAGCTTCCTCGATCATTCCTGTGCTCTCTAACAATTTACTCGTCCCCATACCGTCATGCTTTTCCACACCACTTTGGGGCAGTTCTCCTTTTTTCTCCTTACTACTCTAAACCACAACCAACAGAGAAATAAAGAAAAAACCGTAATGTCGCTTTTCGTTCATTTATTAAAAACACTAAATCAGCGTGCAAGTGCTTTTAGTGCATTTCATTCAAACCAAAAACAAAAAAGCCAGCTTTCGCTGGCTTCTTAAACACATTTCAACTGTTACTTTTTCTGTCTAGCAGCCAGCTTTTCCAACTGCTCATCGGTAGCTGGAAGCTGATGCTTCTCTTTCCACTCTGAATACGGCATTTTATAAACCACTTCGCGTGCGGCTTCATAGTCGATATCAGCGCCCTGCTCGCTTGCAGCAGCCGAATACCATTTAGCTAAGCAGTTACGGCAGAAATCCGCCAAAATCATCAGGTCAATGTTCTGAACGTCTTTGTTCGCGTCTAGGTGTTCTACTAAGCGGCGGAATACCGCTGCTTCTACTTCAGTTTGCGTTTGCTTATCCATTATCAAATACCTCTAAAAAGCGCTTTTCGTTATGGCCTAAATGTATGGCTTAAATGTGTGGGTTATCGGGTAAAACCCAACCCGTTATTACTTTTAAAACCTAAAACGAAAAAAGGGAGCCAAGCTCCCTTTTTACTTAAACATAACTAACTAAGTTTAAAACCTAGCTGGTATTACTCTGCGTCGTCAGACTTAGGCGCAGGCTTTTCTAGAAGCTCTTTAATGCTTAAACGTACACGGTTCTGGCGGTCGATTTCCATAACCTTAACGTCAACCATTTCACCTTCTTTAAGGTAGTCAGTAACCTTGTTCACACGCTCGTGAGCGATTTGTGAAATGTGAACAAGACCTTCTTTACCTGGAAGTACTTCTACAAACGCACCGAAGTCTACAATACGTGTAATCTTACCGTTGTAAGTCTTACCCACTTCAATTTCAGCCGTTACTTGCTCAATCTTGCTAATAGCGATGTCTGCTTTCGCACGCTCTGTCGCGAAGATTTTGATAGTACCGTCGTCTTCAATCTCAATGTTAGTGTCAGACTCTTCAGTAATTTGACGGATCATTGCGCCGCCTTTACCGATAACGTCACGGATCTTGTCTTGGTCAATCTTCATTGTGTAGATGCGTGGAGCAAATTCACTTAGCTCTTCACGGTGACCGCCAATGGCTTCGTCCATTACCTTAAGAATGTGCAAACGTGCTTCTTTTGCTTGTTTAAGCGCAATTTGCATGATTTCTTTAGTAATACCTTCAATCTTAATGTCCATTTGAAGTGCAGTAATACCGTCGGTAGTACCCGCTACTTTAAAGTCCATGTCGCCAAGGTGGTCTTCGTCACCAAGGATGTCTGAAAGTACAACAAAGTTGTCGTCACTCTTAACTAGACCCATTGCGATACCCGCAACAGACGCTTTAATTGGAACACCTGCATCCATAAGCGCTAGTGAAGTACCACATACCGACGCCATTGAAGATGAACCGTTTGATTCTGTGATTTCAGAAACCACACGTACTACGTACGGGAATTCTTCTTCACTTGGCATTACTGCTTGAATACCACGCTTCGCTAGACGACCGTGACCAATTTCACGACGCTTAGGCGAACCAATCATACCAGTTTCACCAACACAGTATGGAGGGAAGTTGTAGTGAAGCATGAAACGGCTGTCGCGCTTACCTTGAAGCTCGTCAATCATCTGTGCGTCACGCTCTGTACCTAAAGTAGCAGCAACAATTGCCTGCGTTTCACCACGGGTGAATAGTGCAGAACCGTGAGTACGAGGAAGAATACCTGTTGCTACGTCTAGCGCACGAATCATTGCAGGCTCACGACCGTCGATACGTGGCGCGCCAGAAAGGATGCGTGAACGTACAACGTCAGACTCAAGTTCGTGAAGAAGATCTAGTACTTCTTTTTTATCTTGTTCTTCGTCTTCAGCCAGGATAGCTTCTAGCGCTTTTTCAGTTGCTGCAGTTACCGCGTCTTTACGCTCTAACTTGTCAGAAATCTGGTAAGCCGCTGTCATTTCAGCTTCAGCAAGTGCTTTGACTTTATCTTTAAGTGCCGTGTTTTCTGCTTCTGGTGCCCAGTCCCACTTCTCAGTGCCAACTTCAGCAGCAAATTCGTTCACCGCTTTAACAACCGTTTGAAGTTGCTCGTGACCGAACATTACCGCACCTAGCATAGTATCTTCAGAAAGCACGTCAGCTTCTGATTCAACCATAAGTACTGCACCTTCAGTACCCGCAACAACAAGGTCAAGCTGGCTTTCAGCTTGCTCTTCTGCGCGTGTATTTAGAATGTATTCACCGTTGCTATAACCTACACGAGCCGCACCAATTGGGCCGTTGAAAGGAATACCAGAGATAGCAAGGGCTGCTGAAGTACCAATCATAGAGATGATGTCTGTAGGGATATCTGGGTTAGCAGACATTACAGTAACAACAACCTGTACTTCGTTTTTGAAACCTTCTGGGAATAATGGGCGAATTGGGCGGTCGATAAGACGCGCAGTCAATGTTTCGCCTTCAGATGGACGGCCTTCACGCTTGAAGAAACCACCTGGGATTTTACCCGCAGCGTATGCTTTTTCTTGGTAATTAACTGTTAGAGGGAAGAAGTCTTGATCTGGCTTGGCTTCTTTTTTACCAACTACTGTTACCAGTACAGACGTATCGTCCATGCTCGCAAGAACCGCAGCTGTTGCCTGACGAGCAATTACACCCGTCTCTAGAGTTACAGTATGCTGTCCATACTGAAATGATTTAGTAATAGGAGTCACTATTTGTCCTTTAATTTCAATCTTTATTTATCGCTTTTAAACGCGGCGCATAGTATAGCTTTGAAGTGGCGTTAATACCATTCCCAAATTCAGCGCCATGAGGAATTTGTCTCGTTATTTTTTGTGTATTCGTCGACTTTCATCACACCATGACTATATGAAATATCTGTGAAACTTCAATTATTGACTATATTTTCATCATATTGACATAAAACAGCGTATGCTAGAACAGAAAACAACCTAAACCTTACTATTCACGCCCACCTTAAGCGCTGACAGAAAATTTGGCGCTTATTAAAACAAGAACGACCGATTTACGTGCGCTAGAGGAGATCACCATGTTGGTACTTCGACTTAACAAAGCAGGCATGCCACAAGAGTGGATAGATGTTGAACACGCCGCAAAGCTTTACAGTCAAGAAAAGGTCCTTTTTGAACTAGGCAGCGATGCCATTACGCTGAAAGGAGGCTGGAATCATGAAGGGCTCCAAAGTCAACTTACTCTTTCAAGCATCATTGCTTGTGACGGCAAGGTCACTGACATGTCCGGTAAAGTCGCCCTAACGAACCGCTTCTTGTTCCGGCGCGATAGCTACTTGTGTTTATACTGCGGTCAAAAATTTTCGCCAAAGCAACTCACCCGCGACCATATCATTCCCCGCTCACGCGGCGGTAAAGACACTTGGACAAACGTCGCGACCGCGTGTCAACGATGTAATCATGCAAAGGCAGCGAAAACGCCGGAAGAGGCTAATATGCCCCTTTTAGCCGTTCCTTTTAGGCCAAATATTTATGAACGCTTTTATTTGATGAATCGGCGTATATTGTCAGATCAGATGGCTTTTCTTAAAGGACATTTTTCGCATAAAAGAAATTGGACGTGTCTGGATTAGCACAGCCCCCACGTTTGTAAAACGTTGGCTACGTCGTGCTCTATTATCTCTTACTACAGTCCGGTGCTTGTCGACGTTTGTTGATCTGTATTGACCGCATGTTGCGTGCTGTTGGCATTTAAATCACTTTGCTGTTGCATAAGCGACGCCTGCTCTTCTTTTTGCGCTCTAAACCACAAACTCAGCCAGTCTGAACACATTTTATGCTCTAATTCATGCGCTTCTGCCGTGGGGCAAAACAAACTCACTTTAACCACAACTTTTGCAAGTTCGTTGGTTTTTATCTCAACTTCTGGGTCAATGCGAATAAACTCTTGGTCAAGATGCCGTTCAATTAACCCCTTGTAACGCTCTGCAACATCGCGGAAATATTCGCAATGTGCTTGCGCTCTAGCATGAAAAGCAGGCAGCAAGCTATAAGCGTTCACAGTGGGCTCATTAACAATCTCAAAAGAATGTAAACGGTAACGACGCATAAAGTTTAAGTTACGTACTGTCTGAGTAACTAACTGGCTGTTCGGCACATATACGTGCTTACCGGTGTAATTAAAACTTTCTGGATCTACTTCGAGCAAGGCGGTTTTTGCCCAGTCCATCTCTACCACTTCACCAATGATATTATTCATTTGGATCCAGTCACCTACTCTGAATGGCCTCGCGCCAAGGTAGTAAATAAACCCCATAAAACACTGAATAAACTCACGGGTGGCTAGCACAATGGCAACCATGAAGGCAGCGATAGAGATCGCCAGGGTCTGTATCTCTGAACTCCACACCATCATCAGTACAATGATGATGAACGCATTGCCTAGCTGCTCTAAGATATTTATTTGATTTCGACGGTCTTCTCCACGTTGAGAGCTGATCCGTCTAATGAGTAGCAATAACCCCTTCTTAATGAAGTGCAGTACGATTAAGAGCACTAAAGACGTCAGCAGCTTGTAATCGCTCGCAAAAACGATAAGTTGTTGCCATATCTGCGCTGGGTCTATCACTATCTCCATGTAAGCTCCATTTGTACTGTGAAGGTAAATCTTTGAATAGGCGAAAAAAAGCGCCGACGAATGTCAGCGCTTGTCATTATGAAGCATGTAAACTCGTGGCACAATGCCGACCAGTTATTGCTTATCTCTATTATTCGCGAATCTGGCCTTCGCCATTCACAAGATATTTCTCAGATGTCAGAGATTCCAAGCCCATTGGACCGTAAGCGTGGAGCTTAGTTGTTGCAATACCAATTTCTGCACCTAAACCTAACTGACTGCCGTCTGAGAAGCGCGAAGAGGCATTTACCATCACAACACTGGCGTCTACGGCACGCTGGAAAAGCTTACCTTTCTCAGCGTCCTCGGTAACAATAACCTCAGTGTGATTACTACCAAACTGGGCGATGTGCTCAATTGCAGCGTCGAAATCATCAACTACGCGAATGGCAATTTCTAAACCAAGATATTCTTCGCCATACGCATCTTCAGCGATTACGTCGGCTCCCTCAAAATACTGACTGCCAGCTTCATTCACATGAACCTTAACGCCTTTCTCTTTAAAAGCATGAGCAACTTGGGGTAAAAAATCGCCTGCAACAGCTTGATGAACCACTAGGCCTTCTAGCGCATTACATACACCTGTACGCTGTGTCTTGCCGTTTAAGAGGATTGCTAACGCTTTATCTAGATCAGCATCCTTATCAACATATAGGTGACACACGCCTTTAAAGTGCTGAATAACCGGTACTTTTGAGTTATCTGTCACATAATTAATCAGCCCTTCGCCACCGCGAGGGATAATGACGTCAATATAGTCACGCTGTTCCATTAACTCTTGCATAAGGGCACGGTCAGGGTTTGGCACAACCGTCACCAACGCTTTGGGAAGATTATGCTTTTCCAACACATCCTGCATAAGCTCTGCAATGGCTAAACTTGTATCAAGTGCTTCTTTACCACCACGTAATATCACTGCATTGCCCGATTTAAAGCAAAGTGCACCTGCATCGGCAGTAACATTAGGTCGTGCTTCATAGATCATGCACACAACACCCAACGGAATACGCATTTTCTTAATCTCGATGCCGTTAGGACGTGTACCGATAATGCGCTCTTTTCCTACAGGGTCATCGAGTTCAACGATAACTTCGATACCTTCAGCCATGGCCTCAATACGCTCATCGTTCAGAATTAAGCGATCTACCATTGCGGCATCCAAATTATTCTCCTTGGCGCGCGCCACTTCCTTTTCGTTTACGTCAATAATCTTGCTTTTGTTCGCACGAATTGCTGCGGCCATGTCTGTTAGTACTGCGTTCTTTTGACTCTCACTTAGAATAGCCAATGTACGTGCAGCTTTTTTAGCCTGTTGTGCTAACTCTGTAATAATACTCATTCTTTCTCCAAATTTGCTATGTGCTGATCAGAAATGATAGGCCCAGTTTTCTCTTCAAATTCGTGGGCGAAGTCTTCATTTTCCTGATTAGCAATAAAATTCAATAAACAACTGCTGTAATTCGATTTTGCTTTTACCAGCTTAGTGCCGTCCTCTTTACGCACTAAAATTGTATCGCCTACAGAAAATTCACCTTTTACATCGATGATTTCGCTGCTGGTAAGTTGCTCAGCGTCGCCAGCTAAAGAGGCGTCAAAGTCCCCTTCCACAATTACCTCGCCTTGCGCGTTAGACGTATGACGCATCCAATGCACGTTTTCCTGCATTGGTTTGGCGTGTGGTTTAAAATGCGTACCAGGGTTTTCACCGGCCAATAGCATATTAAATGACAGCTCAGTAAAGCCGTTAATAATATATGTATCTATACCATGCGAAACTGCTTTTTCTGCCGCCTCTATTTTAGTGCGCATACCGCCGGTACCTACACCGCCTTTAACTGCACCGCCCGCCATGTCATAAATGCTTTGATCAATCGTTTCAACAGACTTCAGCAACTTTGCATCGTCAAATTCATGTGGGTTTTTATCGTACAACCCATCGATATCTGAACAAATGATCAATGCATCAGCTTCAGCCGCAGACGCTACCATGGCCGATAAGTTGTCGTTATCACCTACTTTAAGCTTATCAGTGGTAACGGTGTCGTTTTCGTTTACTATCGGCAGAATATTGTTTTCCAATAAACTGAAGATTGTTTCGCGAATGCTTACATAACGCTCTCTGTCTCTGAGGTCAGCGTGCGTAAGAAGCATTTGGGCAGAGGGAAAATCAAACAACCTATCCCACGTGGCAATCATTTCTGTCTGACCTGCCGCTGCCATGGCTTTCTTAACCGCAATATTCGACTTTTCTTGTTCTGGAAACAGATGTGAACCCGCTGCCACTGAACCAGAAGACACAAGCACAACTTGTGTTCCGTTAGCTCGGCATCGCACGATGAATTGTGCAATGCTCAGTAAGTAGTGACTGCTACAACCCTGCTGGTTGGGCGATATTAATGCACTACCTACTTTTATGACTACGCGTTTCCAATTAGGATGACTCATAATAAACTTTTTAACCTTAAGATTGTTGATTTGCTAATTCTTCACCGGCTTGCGCAAATGCAGACTGTACGCTTCTAGATGGGTCTTCACCAAAGTGACTGACCAAAAAGAGTGTTAGCGTACTTACCGCAAACCCTGGAATAATTTCGTAAATAACGCTGCTTAACGTTTGACCATCAGCGAGGACCGGAACATAAATCCAAAACAGTACGGTTATCGCACCGCTTATCATGCCTGCCATTGCCGCTCTCGCTGTTAGGTCCTTTTTATACAGACAAAACAGGACTAACGGACCAAAAGCAGCACCAAAACCTGCCCATGCGTTACTTACTAAAGACAAAATTGTATTCGACGCGTCCATGGCTAACAGTAGTGCTACCACAGCCACACCTGCTACACCATAACGACCAATTGTGACCGTTTGTTTTTCGCTTAACGATTTATCCGGTGACCGCTTATTCACTATCACGCGGTAGATATCTTCAGTTAGTGAGCTTGCGCTCACCAGTAATTGTGACGAAATAGTACTCATAATAGCGGCTAAAATAGCGGCCATTAAAAAACCACTGACGAGTGGGTGAAACAGCAATTGAGAAAAAATAATAAATATCGTTTCAGGGTCGTCTACCGCCAAACCAAATTGATTAGCATAGGCAATACCCACAAAACCCGTTGCTAGGGCGCCAATAATGGTCACTGTCATCCACGACATACCAATATTTCTCGCGGCCCCGATAGCTTTGACAGACCGGATCGCCATAAAACGTACGATAATATGTGGCTGACCAAAGTAACCTAAGCCCCACCCTAAACTTGATAACAAGCCTACAATCGTTAGTGTTTCCAACGATTCCGAAAAATTAGGTACGGATTGATAAGCCGCATTTGTCATTTGCGATACACTATCGAACTCAGTGAACGCGACAATTGGCACCAGAATTAAAGCCACGAACATAATGCACCCTTGCACAAAATCCGTGAGACTTACTGCTAAAAAGCCGCCCAACAGGGTATAAGACACTACTACGCCTAGCGTAATAAATAACCCCAACTGATAGTCAACCGAAAAAGCACTTTCAAAAAGTTTCCCACCTGCTACCAAGCCGGCAGACGTATACAGTGTAAAAAACAACACAATGATGACCGCAGAAACAATGCGCAAACTCGAATTTGGCGTATTGAAACGCTTAGCAAAAAATTCAGGCACGGTAAGCGAATCGTCCGCAACCTCGGTGTAAACACGAAGCTTGGGCGCGACCAGTAAATAATTAGCAAGTGCACCAGCGACCAAACCGATTGCTATGTACACCGCATCAAAGCCCGTTAAATACATGGCACCTGGCAAACCCATTAACATCCAACCTGACATATCAGACGCACCCGCTGAAAGTGCAGTAACCTGGGGGCTCACTTGTCGACCACCCAAAATATAACCTGATATATCACTCGTGGATTGTCGGTAGGCGAATAGCCCAATTCCCAACATCGCCAGAAAATAAACGGCTAGCGACAGGTAACTTTCCATTGGCATAATGTATGTTGTTTCCTCTTTTACTTACGAAAAATCTTTAATGATTTAGAACTAATTTGTAGACAGCGGTAGAACAAGCTTCAAATAGCTGATGTCACTACGGTTTGAACGATAGCTTTCGCGCGCTTCAAGGTGTCTATCAAAAAAATGTTGCTGTCTTTAACGAACACAAACAATTGCAATTTAAATAGATCAGTAATCATTAGAGTTCAAATAATATAAGGATTTATAGAAAAATATCAAGTTTGAATTTTAAACAAATTGATTTAAGACGCACTTATCACCTTTTTTAAACGAATTATGTTTCACAGGAAGGATAAAAAATTAAATCACATTTAAAGTCTATTTATCAACTAGTTAAATGCGACACAAAAAACATGAAACAATTTAACCTTGTCGCTATATGACGATATTCAACCTACTTTAGTTCCAACTAAAACATTTTTACTAAAAACCCACCACTAAACGCTATCAGTAGAAATAACATTCAAAAGAAGCTTCTCTATGGGCAGTAGGTGAGCAAGCTGATTACAATTTTCGTTGTAAAGCGCGTTGACTTGTTTCAGGAGTTTTTGAAGCATGTGAGGGTCGTCATGTACGGTAAATAGCTTCGGGTGAATATAATATTTCCTGCAAACCGCAGGCGTGTTCCCAAGTTCTTTAGACACCGTTTTACTTAATGTACTTTCCCACTTCTTAGTTTTCGAATTTGCTGTTTGTTCAAATACGGCTGGCATTGCTGTTAGCGCGAAACGACTGGATGCCCAAGTTCTGAAATCTTTACAACTAAATTGTTCACCTAACTCGCGATGAATAAACGCATTAACATCTTCGCTGGAGACATCGTGCCATTGTTGATCTGAACTCTGATAGCGGAATAGACAGTAACCTTGTTGTTGCGCACAGTCACAAACTAACGAGGCCAGTTCAGGGTCATTGACTTTTAATGTTCGTGGTTTGCCATGCTTTCCCACATAGGCAAGCTCTACGCTATCATCGCACTGCGCTTGTATGTGTTTTCGTCTTAACGTTGTTAAGCCATATGTGTTGTTCTCTTTACTGTATTGACTGTTCCCCACCCTGGCCCCTGTATAGTCCAGTAGCAAACAAACGAGCGCACAAGCTCTTTCCAATGTCCACGAAGGTTGTTCAACCAAGGTTAAACAATGTTCTCGAAACATGGGCAACGCGTTTCCAAACTCAACTAATCTATTAAATTTCACGATTTGTTGTTGTTCGTGCCATTTCTCGTGGTAAATATATTGCTTTCGCCCTTTTTCATCATAGCCGGTAGCCTGAACACTCGCTTTGCTGTCTCGACTCACGAAGGTGTCGCGCCAATTAGGTGGAATTACCAGCTTTTTAATTCTTTTCAAAACGCGTTTACCCGATACCTTTCTTCCACTTGCATATCGGTAGTAAAAGCGCTTGTTACCACACGCAACTCGCCTGATAGACAGGTGACGATCATCTGAATAAACATTGCAGTAACCGCTGGTCCGTATTGTCAAATCACTCTCCATCTTGTTTTTCCAAGACTCACAACATTCAAAAATTTGAAGCGTTTATCGCCTAGATGATTAAAACTACAGAAAAAACAAAACAAATGATCACCTCACCCTAGGGCGTGTTGATCTTTGCTGTGCACTTTTGCAGCAGTTTGTACGCCAATAAGGCAAGGCGACTGTTTAAAGGTGTAGTGGGCCTAAATCAAAAACAGTCAACGCAGTGTAAATGGCGCACAAGCGCTGCCCGAGGGGGTCGTCATGTAACGTTTTTTCACTACTGTGTAAGATTGTCACACTCTCGGTATGTTTAACTGTAAATGGCAGACGGGAACGATAAGTTACGCAGCAAAATAAAGGGTAAAAGGTTGATTTAACCTTACCTAACACGCTTGTAATACTCCGTAAAACTATAGCCTTTTCAAAGGGATAGTAACTCAAGAAAGGCTCGAAAGCCGAAGAATACGACCGGTTTTAAATCACCCGGAATACTATTTGAATAATTATTCTCAAAACATATGACAAATTTGTGCTTCAAATTGAAACGAACACAGCATTGAGTCTTTAAGTTATGCGGTAGGACAGCACGAGTGCCTTGTGTGTCCATTAACTGAATAAGAGGATGATAAAATGGCTATCGAAAATTCAGCAAAAAGCAACTCAGATAACGCTAACAGCAACGAAAATTTTAGAACTCGCGTTGTTCCTGACAAAGAGCTTCAAGTCGCCGCGATTTTCTCTTCAAACCAAAAAGTGCAAGAAGTCATTCAGATTGTTACAGATAATACGAACATAGAGGGGTCTCAGATTGAAGTAATAGAAGCAAGTGATCCCGATATGAGTAAGAAGCTGGAGCGCAATAGCGAGTCTATTGGTAAGAGCATGTGGACGTCTCACTTACTTTTAGGTTCTGTTGGTCTCGCGGTAGGCTTGCTAACCGCCTTCTTACTCACTCAGTTTGGACCGGCTTTAACAAAGCAAAACCCTTTGTTTACTTACATTGCTCTTATCAGCCCGGGTCTTTTCATCGGTTTGTTTGTCGCTGGTTTAATAGGCTTACGCCCTGACCGAAACGAAGTTGTACAAACCGTTAGGCATGCTGTGAGATATGGAAAAGTAGCGCTGATTATCAACTTAAAAGAATCGCAGTCTGCCGCTAACCTGTCACAACTACTTAATCAACACTCTGACAAAGTTGTCGAGTCAATTCGTTAGAAAGTAAAATACCTGTAATAAGCAGGTGTAGATACTTAGAGTATGATAGTTTACTGAGCATTAAAACGAACGTGGTCAGCAAACCATTCTGAGAGGCAATAGACATAGTTTTATGTGTATTGCCCTTTCGCGTTTCGTATTCACCTTATTGTTTTAAGACACCGAGTACAAATTGTATGGACTTAATTTTTTTTGATTTGGATGGGACGCTTCTCGATAAGTCTTCCCAAATCTCATCATTTACCAGAGACACCTTAGATTTACTTCGTAAGAACGACATTGCGTTTACTGTGGCGACTGGACGTACTATGCATTCAGCGCAATTTGTACTTAATGGCCAATCGTTCGTTCTCCCTCACATATACAACAACGGGGTGGCGATATGGGATCCGACGGGAAATGCTTTGACCTTAGAGAATCTCCTTGCGCCGAGTGAAGTTAATCTTATCGTGGAGCATGCTGTCAAAAATAACATCACGCCGTTCATTAATACGGTTAATATGGACAGCCCTGAGCACGAACATGTCATTTATTATTCAACGCCGAAACATCAAATAGAACGAAACTTAATCGACAAATACTTCTCTAGAACAAAAGCCAAACTTGCTCCTATTGAAGCACTGCCCGCTGCAGCCCACATTACCAATATTAGTATGATTGGCGATGCCTCCCTAGTTTACGATATCTACCAACAATTGAATGTTCACGATGAACTCATCGCATATTCCGGCCCGGCAATCGAAGGGGACGAGTACCGTTGGATGGACGTCCACCATAAACTCGCTAGCAAAGGAAGCGCAGTTGAGCTTTTACGCAACCAATTAGGCGCGAGTAATGTCATTTGTTTCGGTGACAGTGATAATGATCTGAGTATGTTCGAGCTGGCCGATGAAGCCTATGCGCCTTCAAACGCAAAATCTTACGTCAAAGAGGCAGCCACTTCTGTTATCGGCCACCACGACGAAGACGGCATTGCTAAATTTCTACGAGAACGCTTTTCGCTTTAGCCTGAAAAACAACGAGGCTACGTGCTGTAGCCTCATCTTTGTGATTAAGTCACCTACCAAGCAATAGACTTTCTATCTTTCAAAAACTGTCCATGAGGGCCGCCTTCTTCCATAGTTGCCAGCCAGATAGCCGTGTCGGCCCCTTCTTCCGGTGTTTTTGGCGCATCACTCCCTCCCATCCTGGTATGAACCCAACCTGGTGTCATACTGTTGATGGTAACGTCTATAGCTTTGTCAGTTGCAGCTTCATCGACCACAGCCGCCATCTTAACCGTAAGCGCGTTAAGCGCTGCTTTAGAAATTGCGTAGCTGAATGGGCCCTTTAGCTCTTCGGCAAAGCTACCGTAGCTTGAACTCACGTTAATGATCCGTCCATAACCGCGTTCGATCATTTGCGGTAGCGCTTGCTGAATAAGCGTCAACGGTGCGTAGACATTTACTTGCATTGACTTCGCCATCGACTCGGCATTGACCTCTTGCCATGACGTATCATCCAATACGCCGGCATTGTTAATCAGAATATCAATCGGCCCAAATACGGCCTCAGCACGGACATAAGCATCTATAATGGCTGCTTCATTATCAAGTGGCATCTCGATAACATGTAAATCTCCACCAACAAGCTCTTTTTTAGCGTCCAGCCCAGATTCTTCATCACGGCAGCCCATCAATACTTTATACCCTTTAGCCAACATTCCTTTTACTATTTCAAAACCAATGCCACGATTACCGCCGGTAACTAGTACATTCTTAGTCATGACCAATTCACTCCTTGCATTTACGCTTCAGTCTGTGGTGCCTCAAAACGGTTTGATAAATAAAAGCATAGTGGAAACACCATGCACCATACTATTGCGATGAAAATATAAGCTGGAAGCAGATCAACGCCAAACTCTACAGCCCCGAACTTAGCGCCCGCAATATAGCTGAGCGGCGCGAAGACGGCGCCTGCGCCCGCTGCAAGTAACATTTTACCTTTGAACACGGTCATACTGTGGTATAGAGTTCCTGCAAAAGCGGCCCAAAGTAAACTTAGCCAAATCGGAATGGGCCAAAAGCTAATTAATGACTCTGACTCATTGAAAATAAACAAGCCGCTTTGCGTTAGCGCTGCATCTACTAACGTTCCCAGCAGAAATACGGTTCCCATTAGCTTTGCGTCCTCTACACGCCTTGGCGAAAGGAAAAACCACACTATAATTAAGCCCAGTACAGGAATAACAGCCTGGTTTTGAAACAATATCACTAACCACCAAATTCCTTGAAACCACGCAAAATTAACAACTTTCAATACTGCACTGTTTTTCATTACTTATGCTCATCGTTTCTATGAAAAAACATACGTGGTCCGTTACGTGTAAGTTCAATTTGCATTCGTAAAAGTAAACGAAAACAAACCGCTGTAAGTATAGATGCATAGATTATTCGCTTTTTCTAACTGCAAAGGATGTGTTAACCGTGAAAATGGTAAAGTATTACGTGCTTGGAGCAATTATCGCGTTGGTGTTAGCGGTAAGTGTGCCTTTCATCTTATTGAAACTCCTGTTCGGATGGACAGCATTTTCACTCATCGCGGTAAGTAGCGCTTACCTACTTAACTACCCCAGTTTATTTCGCAAGCGGGAAGACGGCTCGATTCCATTCTATATACGCTGGATTTTTGTACCTTTCCTTTTTGGTTCATGGCTCTACAATGAATACGCGCGTAGGAATGATACCGTCCCGCCACTCCAAAAAATCGAACCTCATTTATTTTTGGGATGCCGCATGTCAAATAAGCATGTTGCTCTGCTTAACGAGAACAACATTGACGCGATTTGTGATGTCACTGCCGAATTTGACGGTCTCGATTGGACTGCATACCAAGAAGACTATCGGTATCTGAATGTACCCGTGCTAGACCACACCAGTCCCACTTCCGAGCAATTAGTGCTCGCTATAAATTGGCTCAACCAGCAGATTTCTGAGGACAAAAACGTAGTCGTCCACTGCGCCCTAGGTCGGGGCCGTTCTGTATTAGTCGTCGCAGCCTACTTGCTAGCTAAAGACCCTAAGCTGAGCGTCGATGAAGCACTCAAAAAAATAAACAACATACGTCAAACCGCTCGCCTCAACAAACGTCAACTAGGTTCTTTACAACAGATTAGGGATGGGGGAATGCTTTCGCTTCAAAAAAGGCTAACGCTGATCGTAAACCCTGTCGCTGGCGGAGGAAAATGGTCTCAATACAAAGAAGATGTATTGTCTCGCCTCAATGAGAAATTCCGCGTTACCGTTAAAGAAACAACGCCCGAGATTAGTGGGAGGGCATTGGCGGAAGAAGCGAGAGACAGTGGTGTAGATATTATCGTGGCTTGCGGAGGTGACGGCACACTAACGGAGGTTGCATCTGCTTTGATCAACACGCCTGTTACCATGGGGATTATTCCATTTGGGACTGCAAATGCACTCAGCCAAGTGCTCCACGGCTACATAAGTAAAATGATGCCCATAAGCACCGCGTGCGACATCATCATTGAAGGGGCCACGTTGAAAATAGACACGGCTACCTGCAACGACAATGTCATGCTTTTAGTTGCTGCTGTCGGGTTTGAAGAAAAGATGATTTCAGCTGCCGATAGAGAAGAAAAAAATGTGGGTGGGCAGTTCGCCTACTTGAAGGGATTATGGAATGCAATTTCAAATAATGAAAACATGAGCTTTGATGTTGCATTTGGGGACAACGAGACAGAGCGTTTGGAGACGCCGAGCTTTGTCATTGCCAACGCCGCGCCTATGACAACAGCGCTCGCCCAAGGCGGGGAGCAACCTGATATCACAGACGGACAATTAGATATAACCTGGTTGTCACCACAAGCCTCATCAGATAAACAATTTCAATCTCTCGCAGAACTTGTTTTCAGTCCGGTATCGTCAAAGAAAAACTCTGACACTATCCGACACGCGCGCGTATCTAGCCTTACATTAACATTCGACAAACCTATCGCTTACGCAGTCGATGGCGAAATTTATGAGAGTGAATCCCTCTTCATCAAAACAATTCCCCGCAGTCTTACTGTGCTGGTAAATAGTCAACAAAAGGATTGAGTAGTAAATGGCACAACAAAGCAATTTCGACGAGATATACTCATTTCTCAACGAAAAATTTGAAAATGAAAGTGAGTACCTTCAAGCCGTACATGAAGTACTTGAAGACATTATCCCTATCTATAACGCCAATAGTGATTACAAAGCCTTCGATATCGTTAGGCGGCTATGCTTACCTGAGCGAATTATTTATTTTACTGTTTCATGGATGAACAGCAGCGGTGAAATTGAGGTTAACCAAGGATGGCGTGTTCAACATAATTCTGCAATGGGGCCTTACAAGGGTGGATTGCGTTTTCACCCAACCGTAAACCTCTCCGTGTTAAAGTTTTTAGCGTTTGAGCAGTGCTTTAAGAATGCACTGACCGGCCTCCCTATGGGAGGAGGTAAAGGCGGTTCTGACTTTGACCCTAAAGGTCGTTCAGACCGAGACATTATGCTGTTCTGTCAATCCTTCATGCGCGAATTACAGAGGCATATAGGCGCTAATACCGACGTTCCCGCCGGCGACATTAACGTCGGGGCAAGAGAGATCGGCTATCTGTATGGTGAATATCGACGTTTAAATAATAGATTTGAAGGCGTATTGACCGGTAAAGGATTAGAGTTCGGGGGAAGCTACGTGCGCACCGAAGCAACGGGGTTCGGGCTCATCTATTTTTTACAGGCCGTGTGTCAACACCAAAACACACAGATTGACGGTAAAACAATTGTTGTGTCGGGCGCGGGCAACGTAGCACTCCATGCTGCACTAAAAGCCGTAGAAAAAGGAGGCAAAGTGGTAACGCTGTCAAACAGTCGTGGATTGCTTTACAACGCTTCCGGGCTGACCGACACAGCGATTAAATGGGCAATTGAGAACCGTTCATCTAGCGGTAACATACTTGAAGAAATGGCGAAAGATGACATGGGAACCTGGGAAGAAAATAAGACGCCTTGGCACATCGAATGTGATATCGCCCTCCCCTGTGCAACGCAAAATGAACTGGGAGAAAAAGATGCACGTACATTGCTGAACAACGGATGCCGCATGGTGCTAGAAGGCGCGAATATGCCATGCACAAACAAAGCGCAAGCGATGTTTATAGATGAAAAGATTACCTATGTGCCTGGAAAAGCATCTAACGCCGGTGGCGTTGCCCTATCGGGTTTAGAAATGGGACAAAATGCCATGTTTAACCAACGCGAAGCCAGTGTATTAGACGAGCAACTCTACACCATTATGGCGAATATTCACGAACGCTGCGTCTCTGAAGGAAAAATAGAGAGCGGCTTCGTAAACTATATGAAGGGAGCAAACATAGCGTCGTTTCGTCGTCTCGCCGATGCAATGGTTGCGCAAGGCGTTTAGCTTACTAATTTAGCCGATGATTTCACCTTGCTTGCTATGTGATTTTATCGGCTTTGCTTACTGCCCGACGACGTGAATTTATAGGCAAATTTTGTGTAAAATTTTCGCTCGCAACGGGTTAAGTATCACGTCACCGCCTAATCAGAACAAAAAAATTGATAAAAATCATAATCTAACGAACGAATAATTCATGGAATAAAAATAGCATTACTTCAGTTAGTAATTAACTATCTAGGGAAATATCCATGAAAATTTTCGAAGCACTTCGCCAAGATCACGAGAAACAACGTCTTCTATTAAAAATTCTTGCAGAAACGAGCGGTAATACGGCAGCGAGAAGAGAATACTATCAAGAGCTTAAAACACAGCTTGAAAGTCATGCAATAGCGGAAGAACGACATTTCTACACCCACCTTTTAGAAAAAGACGCCACTGTCGATCTCACTCGTCATGGAATAGCAGAGCACCACGAAATTGATGAACTTCTCGCTAAACTTGATGATACAGATATGAGTTCGCCCGCGTGGTTGCGTCACTTGAAGAACTTACAAGAAAAAGTTGAACATCACCTAGCCGATGAGGAACAAGAGTTTTTTCAAGTTGCGGGAAATGTACTGAATGACAGTCAAAAAACTAAACTAGCCAACGAATATCGAGAAGAGATGAATAAAGAACTGAAGGCCGAGAAACTAACGGTGTAATGTCATGGAGATTTGCGGGCAAACAAATTTCAATTGCGCTACAACCAATAAAAAGCCAGCTTACTTAGCTGGCTTATTTTTGTAGTAAAACGTTCTATTACTGTAAACGCTTTGTACTGACCTACTTTTTAGCAATAATATAAACAGCGTGAATAACGCCCGGGAAATAGCCCAAAATAGTCAATAGAATATTTATCCAAAAGTGTGCGCCAATACCTACTTGTAGAAATACGCCCAGTGGTGGTAACAAAATTGACAGTAGTATACGAATAATATCCATAATAAATTCCTTGTTATTGAAGTAATTTCACATCTCAATGGGTAAAAATCTCACGTCTTGTCGTGATAAACGTTCCCAAAGAGGGCCTTACACGCTTCACCGTATGTACGTGCATTTACGGTGCCATCTTGCATTTACAGTGCAATCTCGAGACAGCGAGTATTGCTATTTAATAAACTCAAAGAAACAATAAATATTATCTAATGAAATAGCTATTCTCCGAAAGGCGTATTTTGTAGCCATTCCTCTAAAGTACCACGGTTAAGAGGGCGACTTATATAATATCCTTGCGCAACGTCGCACCCCCAATCTTTTAGGATATTCAGTGAGACGACATCTTCCACCCCTTCAGCGACCACTTTTAAATTAAAGACTGCGGCAAGGCTAAGAACGGTATGGACAATTTGCTGGTCGTTTTCATCAGTCGCGAGAGAAAGAATAAAGCTTTTGTCAATTTTGATGGTTTTCACCGGCAAATTCTTTAAATATGCGAGGGAAGAATAACCCGTACCAAAATCATCAATAGCAAAATGGAAGCCACGCGCGGTTAACTCGTTCAGATTTTCAATTGCTAATGATGCATCGGCAACTAAATCACTTTCCGTGATTTCAAGTTCGAGTGCATCGGGAGAGAGCCCTTTCTCTGTAAGAAGCGACACTAAGTTGCTCAACAGCACTTTGTTCTGGATATCTTGAGTAGACAGGTTCATGGCTACAGTAAATCCATAGCCTTTTTCACGAAAATAGGCCAAATCTGAAATGGTTTGTTTCATTACCCATGACGTCACC
Source organism: Alteromonas sp. KUL106 (assembly GCF_009811415.1). Lineage (GTDB taxonomy): Bacteria > Pseudomonadota > Gammaproteobacteria > Enterobacterales > Alteromonadaceae > Alteromonas. Next base: position 215,694 of record NZ_BLIG01000024.1, read on the forward strand.
TGCTCGATCAATCCCGCTTGTTCAGCAATAGTGATAAACTCATCCGGAGGTACAAAACCTAGTACGCTGCTGTTCCACCGTATCAGCGCTTCCATACTGCATACTTTCATCGTTACCAGGTCAATTTTAGGCTGATACACCATAGAGAGTTCATTTTGCTGACTCACTAGCGCGCGCTTAAGCTCCGTGGTTATCGCTAACCTACGATTATACTTATCCTCTAGCTCAGCACGATATCGTACACACCAGTTATCGCTATGAATGGCTTCATCGGTAACGATATTCATCTTTCTAAACAATTCTTCTGAGGTAAACGCATCTTGCGGGCATTCGATCACTGCCATTGCGACCTTAACCGGTATTGCAATTAAATTACTTTCAACGGGTTGCTCTAGTATATGCTTTAGCGTTTCAAGCTGGTCATCATTGAGAGGCTCATGTGAGATGTAAAGCACCTCTCCGCCAGCGAGTCGCGCCGAAATGCCGGGCCAGCGCTGCAACCTGTATGCAAGAGCCTTTAACGTATTATCACCGTTAGAATATCCGTACAGATCATTTATGGTTCTAAAGCCAATAACAGTGATAGCCACTACCTGTAATGTTCGCCCCGCTTCTAACTCAGACTCAAAATATCCCTCGACGTAATTGCGATTGAAAAGCCCGGTAAGCACATCATGTTCAGCTTGATAGCGAATATCTAACTCACGGTTTTTTATATTTGCTTGCATGCTATCAACTGCATTAGCCAGTTCAGCAATTTCTCGTAGTTTTGACGGCTCATTTAATGTCGCACCATAAGAGCCCGACGCTACTCTATTTACCGCTTTCACTAGGTTAGAAACAGGCCTGGTTACATTTCGAGCCAACATTAAAGAAAACGCTAGCGCGATAAATATTGCCACTAGACAAAACGCTAGAATAGTAATCTGAATTCTGGAAAAAGCCTTGAATGCGGAAGTCGTATCAACCGCCAAAGTAATCGTCACTGGAAGTCTATCCGTCGCCCCTATGTTTACTTGGCGAGTAAAGTACGTCAGCTCATTTTTAAACGTAACATCAAACCACGATGGGTCTTGCTCAGCATTTAAAATTTCCTGCGCATCGTTAGGATTGAGGGTTGTTGTGAGAATTTCATTTGAACCAGTTTTCGAAATAATAATTTCAGCATCAACAAGTTGCTTTAACTCATGTAAAAGCGCATCGTCGAACTCAATGCCTATTATCATGTAATATCTGAGAGTGGGAATTTCTACGCGAATCAGACTGAGCTGGACTAGATAATCATTTACCACAAACAAGCCGCTATCACGCTGATTCGCCGCTAATGCCACGCTACTTTCAAGATGTTGGCCGACCTCAAACAACGCACTATGTGAAGCGAGAACTTTATGATCCAAGCTTACTAATGCAATTATGTCAGTATTGAGTCTCTCTGCATAACTGCTAAATGCCGCTTCAATAGAGGGGATGTTTTTGGTTCCAACCGCACGTCTAAAATCAAAAGACCGAGATAACACCTTAGAAACACTTAAAATGACAGTTTGCCTATCGGCAACCACCTTATCGAATACTTTTTCAGCAAGAGAAACATCATGGTCAATATTTTGCACAACAAGCGAACTGGCTGACCGCCAAACAGCGCCAACTATCAGAAGTGATGCTATTACAATTCCTATAAACAAGGTTTGAAATAAACTCTGACTCAGTGTTTTTTGCACTAGGGTGCCCCGTGATGGTGTCTGTGATTAAGTGGCGGCGCGTACAACCGCAGAGTGAAAGAATAGCCGAAGAAGAGAGCGAGGAACAGGGTTAACACGCTGTATATTTTAGAATTTAACGCATTGTTACAATTGAATGCAGAATTTATTAAAAAGACCCTTGGTCTCAAAATATCTCCAACCGTTAAAGCAAAAAAGCCAGCATAATGCTGGCTTTTCAACTAATTGGTGCGGAAAGCGGGACTTGAACCCGCACGAGCAATGCTCACCACCCCCTCAAGATGGCGTGTCTACCAATTCCACCACTTCCGCAAAACTTGTTTAATTTGAACCTTCGCCTTCATCTGACGCTGGTACATCTGTACCTTCGACAACAGCTGCTGGTACATCGCTACCCGCTGCATTCTCAACTACAGGTACATCCTGATCCGCTGGACGCTCAACTTGCTGATCTACGGCAGCTGGAACGTCTAAATTGTTCCACTCGTCATCTGCACTTTCACGATTCGCAGTAATTGCGCCTAACGTTAAGCTGATAACAAAAAATAGTCCAGCTAAAATGCCTGTGGTACGCGTCATAAAGTTACCAGAACCTGATGAACCAAACACGGTATTTGAACCACCTGAACCGAATGAAGCGCCCATATCCGCACCTTTACCTTGCTGGATTAAAACAAATCCAATCAATAAAAGGGCAACAATTAGGTATGCTACTAAAAGCACTTCGTAAATCATAAATACCTCGTCAGTTTGCCGCTTGGCAAATTGAAATAAAATCTTCAGCTTTTAAACTGGCCCCGCCGATTAAGCCACCGTCTACATCTTTCTGAGCAAACAATGTTTCGGCGTTATCCGGCTTCACACTACCACCGTACAAAATACGAAGGCCCTGAGCCAGCTGCGCATCAACTTTTGAAAAGTAGCTGCGAATAAATTCATGCACGTCTTGCGCTTGTTCTGGGCTAGCCGTTTTCCCAGTTCCTATCGCCCAAATTGGCTCATAGGCAATTACTGTTTTGCTCAGCTCATCAACCGACAACGTATCGACAAGCGCGGCTAACTGCTTGCTTACGAATGCTTCAACGCTATCTGCTTCTCTTACCTCGAGAGGCTCGCCCACGCAAATGATAGGAACGATACCAGCAGAAACACATTTTTTTGCCTTAAGGGCTACAAGTTCGCTCGACTCGTTTTGGTCTTCGCGTCTTTCTGAGTGCCCAACAATCGCATAGCCACAGCCCGCTTCTTTGAGTAGGTCAACCGATAATTCACCGGTATGTGCACCATTATCAAGGTGACTTACGTTTTGAGCGCCGATCGAAAATGAACCCGTTTCAAACCCATGTAACAGCGAAGAAGGTGCGCAAACTACGACCTCAGCATTAACATTTAAGCTTGCTAACGCATGGTTAAATTCAGCGACAAGCGCCAAATTACCGTTCATTTTCCAATTACCAGCCACAAGAGGCTTTCTTAGATTATCACTCACAACGTAGACCTTAGCCCTGTCTTCAAAGCGGGCGTGATATTAACTATTTAATTAAAAAGATACAAGCACAAAAAGCAAAATTTCCTGCTATGCCAACTAATTGGCGAGTTTACGAACAGTTTCAGCGATATGCTCTGCCCATTTATGCGATTGGCCTTCATCATTAGACTCAACCATTACACGAATGAGTGGTTCGGTACCGCTTTTTCGTAACAGCACTCTCCCCGTTTTTCCTAACGCTGCCTCGGCTTCTTTTTTCGCGTCTTGCACATCACTGTGTGCAAGATATTCAACATCTTGGTTAGCATAGCGAACATTGATTAAGGTTTGTGGGTACATGTCAAAACCACTTGCTAAATCGTGCAGGTCCATGTGAGAACGCAGCATCGCGGCCAACACTTGTAAGCCAGCGACAATGCCGTCGCCAGTTGAACTCATGTTCAAGTTCAGCACGTGCCCGGAGTTCTCGCCACCAATAGACCAGCCTTTCTGCTGCAATAGCTCCATCACATATCTGTCGCCTACGTTACTTCGTGCAAAAGGAACACCCAACTTAGACAATGCGTTTTCCAGACCAAGGTTACTCATTAATGTACCAACAACCCCACCCTGCATTTTGCCATTTTTCAGCGCGTCGCGCGCAATAATATAGACAATTTGATCGCCATCAAGCACATTACCGAGGTGGTCGACCATCATTAATCGGTCGCCATCGCCGTCCAACGCGAAGCCAAGGTCTGCACCCACTTCCTTCACTTTTTCAACAATTGCATTCATGGAAGTAGCACCAACACCGTCGTTGATATTTAACCCATTCGGCGCAGTTCCAAGTTCGATGACTGTAGCCCCGAGTTCACGCAGGACATTAGGCGCAATGTGATAGGTTGCACCGTGTGCACAGTCGACAACAATTTTCAAACCGGTAAGCGACAGCTCAGAGGGGAACGTTCCTTTACAAAATTCAATGTAACGGCCTGCTGCATCATTGATTCTGGTTGCCTTTCCTAGCTTGTCTGAAGCTACGCACGTCATTGGTTGCTCTAGCATATGCTCAATGGCTAGTTCAATGTCATCGTCAAGTTTAAACCCTTGCGCAGAGAAAAACTTAATACCGTTATCGTAAAAGGGGTTGTGCGACGCACTAATCACAATACCCGCTTCAGAACGAAACGTTTTAGTCAGATAAGCGATTGCTGGCGTAGGCATTGGGCCAAGTAAACCGATATCGATGCCAGCCGCAGACAAACCTGCCTCAAGCGAAGACTCAAGCATATAGCCTGAAATACGCGTGTCTTTGCCTATAAGTACTTTGTTGGTGCCACGACCCGCCAAGACTTTACCAGCAGCCCATCCTAACTTGATAACAAATTCAGGGTTAATATTACTCTCACCCACCTTTCCGCGAATGCCATCTGTTCCAAAATACTTGCGCTGAGTCATTATTATTCCTTATTTTATTGTATTCAGCATTTTCACAATGTTGACAGCATCTGCTGTTTCTCTCACGTCGTGAACCCGAATAATCTGTGCGCCCATTTGTGCGACAATTGTAGCGAGGCTTATGCTTCCCGCCAAGCGCTCATCCACTTTTCTGTTGAGTAAATTGCCAATCATGGATTTACGTGACATGCCAACCAGTACAGGATAACCAAGGGCCATCAGTTCAGGTAAATACTTCACCAACGCAAAGTTGTGTTCTAGTGACTTCCCAAAACCATATCCTGGGTCGAACAGTATCTTTCCTTTTGAAATGCCTGACGCTTCACATACTGCTGCCCTTTCTAACAAAAACTGCGCAACATCTTCGACCACATTGTTATAGTGAGGGTTGTTTTGCATTGTGCGTGGTTGACCTTGCATATGCATAAGACATACAGGCACGCCAGCTTTAGTTGCTGCATCTAACGCACCAGGCTCTTGTAAGGCTCGAACATCATTTATTAAAGCTGCACCTGCGTTTACTGCTTCTCGCATAACATCAGCTTTACTGGTATCAATTGAAATAACGCATTTCGCCCTCTTTGCTACCGCCTCTATAACCGGTATTGTGCGATCTAACTCTTCCTGTAATGAGACTTCAGGCGCTCCAGGCCGCGTAGATTCGCCACCAATGTCAATAAAGCTCGCACCTTCGTCCACCATCCGCAGAGCATGTTCGAGTGCCTGATTTACATCTGCATGCTTTCCTCCATCGGAAAAAGAATCCGGCGTGACATTTAAAATACCCATCACATGGGGCTGTGAAAGATCAATAAATTGGTTACCAAACTGCATGAGTTACCTGCGTTATCGTTTTACTTATTTAAAGCGTTAGAGCGTACTGATATGTACCTTACTCGATTTTTAAAATTGAGCAGTATAGTGAGACTTTACACTAACTAAATTTTTTGAATTTAAATCGCTGCGCTGCAATAAAAAAAACGCCAGGTTTACTGGCGTTTTTTAAATCAGGCTATGCGCTTAGCTCGGGATATCGCCCGGCTTGCCGACAGACGGCTTATCTACACCGTCGTTCTTAATTTCGCCCTCACGAACTGGGGCACCACCACTCGGCTTGTCACCACCAGACGGTTTGCTGTCATCCCAATCGGCAGGAGGACGAACGTCAGTGCGATTCATCAGATCATCGATTTGCTTGGCATCAATGGTCTCGTACTTCATCAACGCATCCTTCATCGAATGCAATATATCGATGTTTTCTTCAAGAATTTTCTGAGCGCGCTCATAGTTGCGGTCGATCAGTGACTTGATTTCGGCATCAATTGCTCGTGCTGTGTCGTCAGACATATTTGTCGCCTTCGACATCGATTTGCCCAAGAACACTTCACCTTCGTCTTCAGCATAGAGCATCGGGCCCATTTTGCTCGACAAGCCCCACTGTGTCACCATCTTGCGTGCAATTTCAGTAGCACGTTCGATGTCGTTAGACGCGCCCGTTGTTACTTTGTCGTCACCGTAAATAATTGCTTCAGCAATTCGTCCACCAAACAAGCTAGAAATCATGCTTTCTAGATGCTGTTTAGAATGGCTCACACGGTCCTGTTCAGGCAAGTACATTGTCACACCCAACGCTCTACCGCGCGGAATAATCGACACTTTGTAAACAGGATCGTGCTCTGGCACCAAGCGGCCAACAATAGCATGGCCCGCTTCATGATAAGCCGTCATCTCTTTTTCAGATTCAGACATTACCATTGACTTACGCTCAGAGCCCATCATGATTTTGTCTTTCGCTTTCTCAAACTCTTCCATCGAAACAAGGCGCTTATTGCCGCGAGCAGCGAATAATGCAGCTTCGTTTACGAGGTTGGCCAGATCAGCACCTGAGAAGCCTGGTGTACCGCGAGCAATAACTGACGGTTCTACGTTATCAGCTACTGGCACTTTACGAATGTGAACCTTAAGAATTTGTTCACGACCGCGAATATCTGGCAGACCAACAACAACCTGGCGGTCAAAACGGCCTGGACGAAGCAACGCAGGATCTAGTACGTCAGGGCGGTTAGTTGCCGCAATAACGATGATACCTTCATGACCTTCAAAGCCGTCCATTTCAACAAGCATCTGGTTGAGGGTTTGCTCACGTTCGTCGTGACCACCGCCTAAACCGGCGCCACGTTGACGGCCCACTGCATCAATCTCATCGATGAAGATGATACACGGCGCTGCTTTTTTCGCTTGTTCGAACATGTCACGCACACGGGATGCGCCAACACCTACAAACATTTCAACGAAGTCAGAACCTGATATGGTGAAGAACGGTACTTTTGCTTCGCCCGCGATGGCTTTTGCAAGCAACGTTTTACCCGTACCAGGAGGACCTACCATCAATACGCCCTTCGGAATTTTACCGCCTAGCTTTTGGAACTTAGATGGGTCGCGTAAGAAGTCTACCAATTCAGATACATCTTCTTTTGCTTCGTCACAGCCCGCCACGTCAGCAAATGTCGTCTTGATTTGGTCTTCACCCAATAAGCGTGCTTTGCTTTTTCCGAAAGACATAGCGCCACGGCCGCCGCCACCCTGCATTTGACGCATGAAGAAAATCCATACACCAATAAGTAGAAGCATGGGGAACCATGAGATAAAGATTGAAGTAAGAAGAGATTGTTCTTCTGGTGGTTCGCCATAAACCCTTACATCGTTCTTAACTAAGTCAGAGACTAACTTGTCGTCGAAGTAAGGTACGAAAGTTTGGAAAGTTTCGCCTGAACGCTTAGTACCGCGAATTTCGCCACTATTATTAATGCGAACTTCACGAATATTTCCCTGCTCTGCTTCTCTCAAAAACGTTGTATAGTCAGTTTGCGAACGAGACGATTCACTCGGTGAAAAGCTCTGGAAAACCGACATTAAAACAACGGCGATGACTAACCATAAGATTAAATTTTTTGCCATATCGCTCAATGCTACTAACCTCTATAAACCCGAGTTGCGTGTATATTCAACAAGTTGTTTATTGAATAAACGACACAACCCGCAACGAAAACCGCTTAAGCCAAAGCGTACTACACTTTATACCCACAAGCCACCAAATACACCTCACGAGAACGCGATCTGGACGAGTCGGGTTTACGTGTCTTAATAGTGGTGAAAGATTGTTTGAGTGCGTTCATGAACTCCACAAATCCTTCGCCTTGGAACACCTTTATAACAAAGGAACCACCAGGCTTTAAAACTTGATGACACATATCGAGCGCTAATTCACAAAGGTACATAGAGCGCGACTGGTCAACAGCTGCATTACCTGCAAGGTTCGGTGCCATATCAGACAACACTATATCTACGGTGTTCCCACCGATTCTGTTCAATAGTGCGTCAAGAACCGCGTCCTCTCTAAAATCACCTTGTAGAAAATCGACTCCAACTATTGGATCCATGGGCAAAATATCGCACGCAATAACTTGACCATTTTCGCCGACAAGCTGTGCGGCCAATTGTGACCAGCCACCGGGCGCCGCGCCGAGGTCTACAAGTGTCATTCCTGGTTTAATAAGCTTATCTTTTTTATGGATTTCTTCCAATTTATAGATAGCTCGCGATCGCCAACCTTCCTTCTGCGCTTTTTGCACATAATGGTCGTTAACGTGTTCTGTGAGCCAGCGTTTACTGCTGGCGGAGTGTTTCTTTTTTGTCATTCCAATACAATGTCATTAGGATTGTAGAGAAGATGGCGTTAGAATACGTTATTTCAAGCATAAACTAACAGATTAATTGTAAGAATTATTAATACATGAAACTTTCAAACAAACAGAAACAATTTCTTAAAGGCCTAGCACACCCGTTAAAACCCGTAGTGCAGCTAGGCGCAAACGGCCTTACTGAAGGGGTGGTTGCAGAAATTGACAATGCTCTAAATCACCACGAATTAATTAAAGTTAAGGTGCCAACTGATGATCGTGAAGAAAAAGCGCTCATCATGGACGCCATTGTTCGTGAAACCAATGCAGTAAAGCTTCAGGTAATCGGCCATACGCTAATTATTTACCGTCAAAGTGAAGACTGTAAAATTCAGTTGCCAAAATAACTGTCCATAAGGTGCCGATCCTCGCTCGGCACCGTAGTTTTTCTTCTTACTTCTCGTTAACATCACATTAATATTAGTGAAAAAACAGGATTTAAGGGAAATCTATGACGTTAAAAAATCTTACTGCTATTGTCACTGGTGGATGCTCCGGACTTGGCCATGCGACAGCGATAGCGCTTCGTGAAGCGGGCGCCAACGTCAGTCTTTTCGACCTTAACGAGGAAGTTGGCGCAGAGCGCGTTAGTGAGTTAGGTAAAGACAACACGCTTTTCACTAAAGTGGATGTTCGCGATGAAGCATCGGTTCAGGCCGCTATTGACGCGACAACCGCTAAATTTGGCCCTATCTACTTAGTCGTTAACTGTGCTGGGATTGCCCCTGCAAAGCGTCTGCTCGATAAAGAAGGCAACCCAGCGCCGTTGGGTGATTTCCAGAAAACCATAGACATCAATTTAGTGGGCAGCTTTAACGTGTCTCGCTTAGTTGCTGCCGCTATGGCGAAACAACCGCCTTTGAATGATGAAGGTGAACGTGGCCTTATCGTTAATACTGCATCAGTTGCCGGATACGAGGGGCAAATTGGACAAACCGCTTATGCAGCGAGTAAAGGTGGTATTATCGGACTGACACTTCCTATGGCACGAGATTTAGCGCCATTAGGCATTCGTGTTAATACCATTGCACCAGGCGTAATGGGAACGCCTATGTTACTTGCCATGCCTGAAAAAGTGCAGGATGCGCTTTCGGCTAACGTTCAATTCCCAAAACGTCTTGGCCTGCCAGAAGAGTTTGCACAGTTGGTCATTCATATGGCCAACAACCGTTATTTAAACGGTGAAACAATTCGGTTAGATGGTGGATTACGCATGCCACCTAAATAATCGCAAGATTTTGTAGTTAAGGGAGCTAATCGCTCCCTTTTTAATTATTGTATTGTTGAATCGATGCTTTGATTCTACGCTCACAGACGAAGCAATTTGCTGCAGCGTTTCAGAGAACGAGAAACTCGCCAGACTCGTCAATTATCCGTGTGTGCCCTTTTTGATTTTCCTTTGCAGAATACAGCGCCTCATCCGCTTTTAACAGTTGAGAGGCAATCACATCAGAATGCGCTAACCCATTCTGATCTAGCACCGCTCCACCTATACTCACCGCTATCGGCTTATCATAGGGCAGTAAAATTGTGCTAATTGCGCTATGCAGTCTTTCACTAAAACACTTAATGGATTCAATCGTTGCGTTGTAGAGCACGATCAAAAACTCTTCTCCTCCCCACCTCGCTACGACGTCTGTCTCGCGCACATGCTCAAGGATAACCTTTGATAGTTTGATGAGTACTCTATCGCCTACTTCGTGCCCAAAGGAGTCGTTGATATTTTCAAAAAAAGGTTAACATTTATTTTACTCACCTTCCCCGCCGTTCACAATTAACGCAATATTGTATAAACGATTGACAGCGTGGTAGTTAATAGAGTTTTTGGGATAGCGCCCTTTACTACTGATCTTACCCGCTTCCTGTTCCATCAAGATAGTGAGAGCGTCGTCAACGGTTTCAACCGTATATATATGGAAAAGCCCTTTTTTCACAGCGTCGATTACTGTCGCATCCAGTACCAAATTAATCGCATTCGATTTAGGAATAATCACGCCCTGTGTACCGGTTAGGCCACGATGTTGACACAAGTCGAAAAAGCCTTCTATCTTCTCGTTCACCCCGCCAACGGCTTGCACTTCACCATACTGGTTTATTGAGCCTGTTATCGCCAAGGTTTGTAGACAAGGAATCTCAGTAAGCGCTGAAATGAGGGCAACCAGTTCACCAAGAGACGCACTGTCACCGTCGATATGCCCGTACGACTGCTCTAGCGCAATATTCGCTGAGAGCGTTAACGGGAAATGCTGAGCATACTTGTTACCCAAATACCCGTTAAGTAGCATGACGCCTTTCGAGTGAATAGGCTGACCAAGCTCTACTTCTCGCTCTATGTCAACAACACCGCTTGCCCCAGCAAATACAGTAGAGGTAATGCGTGCGGGCGTACCAAAGGCGGTGTCGCCAATATCAAGTACCGTCAACCCGTTAACTTTACCCACCGCTTTGCCTTCAGTGGCAATAAGCACGTGCCCTTCTTTAATATCGTTTAAAAGGGTTTGACTTACTCGACCGGTACGACGTTTCTTAGCACTCAATGCTGTCTTTAAATGATCAAGCTCTAAAGTGTCAGCATTAGATTTCTGACAGAAATAAAAGGCTTCATTTACCAGTTCAATAACTTCAGCAAAATGCGCAGAAAGTTTCTCTTTGTGTTCGGCCATTCTCAGCGAGTATTCTACCAGCCTGCACATAGCATTGGCGGTTATACCTTTGAGTCCTAGCTGTATAAGATGCGCACGTACTTTGCCCACAAAATCAAAAAGCGCTTGTCGCGTAACGGGAATTTCCAAGTCGAAATCCACCAGCACTCTGAACAGTTCGTCGAACTCATCATCATAATCTTGTAGCGTGTAATACAAGTCACGAGAGCCGAGTAACACGATTTTCACATTTAAATCAATTGGCTGCGGGTTTAGCGTAATATTATTTACCATTCCCACGTCTTGCTGGGGCAAGTCCATACGCAGGCGTTGCGACTTAATAGCAAGTTTGAGGGTGTCCCACACAAAAGGCTGTTCAATTAGTTGATCGACATCCAACAAAAGATAACCGCCATTTGCGCGGTGAAGCGCCCCGGGTTGTATCATTCGATAGTTAGTGAACACACTACCATGTATGTTGGTGTACTCAATTTTACCAAACAAGTTCTGATAAGTTGGGTTTGGCTCGTAGATCACAGGAGCCGCATCATCAAGTTTGTTCGATACTAATACATTAGGAAGAAACTGCTCTTCTAAGAATATCTTTTTGTCGAAGTCATCGCTTTTTTCTTCTTTTTGCTCTTCGCTATGAATCACCAAAATGGCATTTACCAAAGCGGTTTTAAGCTGTTTGAGATACTTCATCACCCCAAACTCAGACGCATATTTATGCTCAAGCACTTTGAGCAGCGGCTTAATCCCATGCTCAGCGGTCTTTTTGTCAAGCTCTCGCAAACGCTCCGAATTTTCGCGTTTCCATGCAGGCAGGCTTAACAAGCTTTCGCTCAATCTGTTTTCTAACTCGTCGATAAGAGCGTAAAACCCTTCCCGTTGCTCGTCAGTCAACGATGCAAACTCAGTATCACTGATTGGCTTACCGTCAACGATAGGCGAAAACGTAATCGCCCCCCCCTCTTCATAGAGTGCTACATCGTTAGCTTGTGCGTAACGCTCTACTGCGTCGATAGCGGCATCATACTTTTGCTCAAACTCTCTAGATATAGAAGCGCGGCGGCGCTGATATCCAGGATTGTCAAAAGCAATCGGCAAAGAGTCTAAAACATCGTCGATGAGCGCTGCCATATCCTTGTGGAATGCTTTTCCTCCGCCGGGAGGAAATTTTAGTGCAACGGGCTCTCGCTCTTCATCGAAGTTGTTGATGTAACAGCAATCATCGGGCGCAGGAAGCTGAGCAACCTGGCGTTCAATGTAATCTTTCACCAACGTGAAGCGCCCAGTAGCAGGCTCACCCATCACGTAAAGGTTGTAGCCTTTGGTGTTAATGCCCAATCCAAATGTCAACGCCTCACGCGCGCGCTCCTGCCCAATAAAGGTTGCTTTAAGCGCTTCCTCATCTTTTAAGGCACTGTTTATCGCTCGGCGATTGATGGTAGGTGAAAGGGCGTCTACATCTAACGCATATAATTTACTGTCTACAGACATGTTGTTCTATCTTCGTTTCTTTACTTAAGTGAAACCCTAATTAACATTAGTGTCAAACGCTTATCCTCAATAACACAGCTTTGTCTTATTAATTGCACAACAAACAACCACCTTTGTGGTACATATAGCAATTTTTGTGTTTAACCTCTCACTCTCTACCACGAGTATTTGTCATTGAGGTACACTACATTTGAAACATAATAGCGAAGCGGTTCGTAAAAATACGATCGCAAAACCCAAAAAAGAGTGAGAATAAAATTGAAGACTTGCCCAACCCTTCTATTTACGTGTCTTTTTGCCACAGCATACTCATCAACCAGTATTGCTGACGTAAACTATGCAGACAACTCGGGGTTTTCTATTACGAATAACAGTGAAAGCCAGGCGTCTATCGAAGTGGTGTACTCTCACTTTATTCAGCATGTAGACATGTGGTGGCCGAAAGACCATACGTGGTGGGAAGGTGCCCTACGCATCGATGAGCAAGCAGGCGGCTGTTTCTGTGAATCCACCGACACCGCGAGCGCAGTTCATATGCGAGTAAGCTATGTTGAACCCAATAAGAAAGTGGTTATGATTGGTGGCTTAGGCCCCCTTCAAGAAATGGGGGTTACGGGCGCACTCATCTGGGAATTTAGCGATATTGAAACAGCGCCCCCTTCAGCCGATAAAGAAAATGACAAGCGTGTACCAAAGACCAAAGTTACCCTTACCTACCATGCTTCTGGCAACATCCACTTCAATGGCAAAAAAGCGTCGAACGAAGAGGCGGTTAATTTAGTCAACGTAGTCGATAAGGTCCAAGCGCAACAACTTAACGCGCTCATTGCATTTAGCGACAAAAACTAAAGGGCAAATTACATCATCAAAGCTATGCGCTTTTATTAAAAAACAACACTTCACGCGGGAAGAGCATCAGACTGGGAAGTTGAACACTTTTAGATTAGGAAAACTGCCCTATTAACGCTCACTTTTCATGCAAGCAGCAATAAATATCGACGAGTTCAGTGTTAAGCTATTGAGGCATGGCTTAACGCTGGGTTATTCTATTGGGCTATATGTATGTTAAGTGGGAACGTCCCATGCGCGGCAAAGTGGCAAATATGCAAAAAATGCGCATCATACCCACCCATAAACGTTTTAACTTTTAATGCGGAAGCCTAAGTTTCATGGCCGATAATCAGTACAATCCGAAAGACATTGAACAACGTGTTCAACAATACTGGGAAGAGAACCAATCTTTCAAAGCAAACGACGACGTAGAAAAAGAAAAATTCTACTGTCTGTCTATGTTCCCCTATCCAAGTGGTCGACTTCACATGGGTCATGTGCGCAACTACACGATTGGTGACGTTATCAGCCGTTTCCAGCGCATGCAGGGTAAAAATGTACTGCAGCCCATGGGATGGGATGCTTTCGGTCTACCGGCAGAAAACGCGGCGATTAACAACAACACTGCACCGGCAAAGTGGACGTACTCAAATATTGATTACATGAAAAACCAGCTTCGCTCGTTGGGTTTTGGTTACGATTGGGACCGCGAAGTAACCACATGTAAATCAGATTACTATCGCTGGGAACAGTGGTTCTTCACACGCCTTTTCGAAAAAGGACTTGTGTATAAGAAAAATTCTACCGTGAACTGGGACCCTGTAGACCAAACTGTTTTGGCTAACGAGCAGGTGATCGACGGTCGCGGATGGCGTTCGGGTGCGCTTGTAGAGCAAAAAGAAATTCCACAATGGTTTATCAAAATCACTGACTACGCTGAAGAACTGCTGCGAGATTTGGACCAGCTTGAAGAGTGGCCAGATCAGGTTCGCGCCATGCAGGCTAACTGGATTGGCCGTTCTGAAGGTGTCGAAATCACGTTTGATTTAGCGACAGCAGTTAACGACATTGCGGATTTAACGGTTTATACCACGCGTCCAGACACATTCTACGGGGTGACATATGTTGCGGTAGCAGCGCAGCACCCGCTTGCCGAATTCGCAGCAACGTCAAACCCTGATTTAGCGGCCTTTATCGAAGATTGTAAAAACACTAAGGTTGCAGAAGCTGAATTGGCAACCATGGAAAAGAAAGGTTTCGCTACCGGCTTTGAAGTTATTCACCCACTAACAGGTGAAAAGCTGCCAATTTGGGTCGCCAACTTTGTATTGATGGATTATGGTTCAGGCGCGGTAATGGCTGTTCCCGGTCACGACCAACGGGATTGGGAATTTGCGACTAAATATGACCTACCCATTAAGCAGGTCATTGCACCGAAACCGGGTGATGAGGACAAATGCGACCTTTCTGCCTCTGCCTTTACTGAAAAAGGCAGCTTGATCAACTCAGAAACATTCAATGGTCTTGAGTTTGATGCTGCATTTAATGGCATTGCTGATGAACTTGAACGCAAAGGCTGTGGTAAGCGAAAAGTTAACTATCGTCTACGTGATTGGGGTGTAAGCCGTCAGCGCTACTGGGGCGCGCCTATCCCAATGTTGAATTTGGAAAACGGTGAATCGGTTCCAGTTCCAGCCGACCAGCTCCCGGTTGTATTGCCAGAAGACGTAGAGATGAATGGCGTAACCTCGCCAATTAAAGCCGACCCTGAATGGGCTAAAACCACGTTTAATGGTCAACCGGCTTTGCGTGAAACCGACACCTTCGACACGTTTATGGAATCGTCGTGGTACTATGCGCGCTATTCAAGCGCAACGAACAATGACGCCATGCTTGATCCGACTTCTGCCAACTACTGGTTGCCGGTAGACCAATATATCGGTGGTATCGAGCACGCGATCTTGCACTTACTTTATTCACGTTTCTTCCACAAATTGTTGCGTGATGAAGGTCTTGTTGAATCTGACGAGCCATTCAAGCGTTTGCTATGTCAGGGTATGGTGCTTGCCGATTCTTACTACCGCGAAGATGCCTCTGGTAAAAAAACCTGGTTCTCGCCTACTGAAGTAAGCACTGAGAAAGACGAGAAAGGCCGTATTGTTAAAGCTTGGCTAACCGCTGACGGTGAAGAAGTAATTCATGGCGGCATGACCAAAATGTCTAAGTCGAAGAATAACGGTATCGACCCGCAAGAAGTTATCGACCAATACGGTGCCGATACTGTGCGTCTATTTACCATGTTTGCTGCGCCACCTGAGCAAACCCTTGAATGGGTAGATTCTGGTGTTGAGGGTGCAAACCGTTTCTTACGTCGCATCTGGAAATTGGTGACTGAGCACGTCGAAAAAGGCACGCCGGAAGCCATTAACGTTGAAGCGCTGTCGAAAGACCAACAGGCTCTTCGCCGTGAAGTACACAAGACCATTGAAAAGGTGTCTGATGACTTAGGTCGTCGTCAAACCTTTAACACTGCGATTGCTGCGGTAATGGAATTGCTAAACCACCTTCAAAGGGCGCCACAAGAAAACGATCAGGACATTGCCATTATGCGGGAAGCCTGTGAGTCTATCTTGTTGCTTCTTAACCCAATTACGCCGCACATCGCTCACGAACTTTGGAAGGTGCTAGGTCACAGCGAAGATATCGATTTGGCGCCTTGGCCAAAAGCTGATAAAGCCGCATTGGTTGAAGACGAGAAACTTATCATAGTTCAGGTTAACGGTAAGGTTCGCGCTAAAATGACAATTGCTGCCGATGCAAGCAAAGAAAGCATTGAAACGTCTGCAAAAGAGCAGCCAAACGTTCAGCAATTCATCGAAGGTAAAACTATTCGTAAAGTGATTGTTGTTCCGGGTAAGCTTGTAAACATTGTAGCTAACTAGGTCAGGAAGTGATGAAGAAGCACTTACAATTTGCAGTCGCCGTGTTGGGTACCCTTTTGGTAGCAGGCTGTGGCTTTCATTTAAGAAGTAGCCCTAGCCTTCCCGATGACATCAACACGGTTGCCATTGAAAGTGCTCGAGCCCACGCGCCTTTAGCGCGTGCGCTCGATAAACGCTTAAACGTTTACGGCTTAACCAGTGTTGGCGTAGATCAGACCAACCCTTCTAACCAAAACGTGAGCATTTATCTGCTACCAGAGAAATTAGAGCGACAGTTGCTTTCTGTTTATCCTTCAGGTCAGGTTGCTGAGTACGAACTTATTTACGTTGTTCGATATCGCGTCCAGTTTCCTGGTAAAGAAGCGATAATGGTGCAATTTGAAGTGGTACGTGACTATCAAGATGACCCAGATCAAGTGTTGGCAAAGTCCCGTGAGCTTGATTTGATGCTCAGTGAAATGCGCGATGAGGCGGCAGATATAATGATTAGGCGGCTTTCTAGTCAGGCATCCGCAGCGCAAAGTGCGTCAGCATCCGTGAGTCAGTAGGCGACAGAATTCTTCATGCAGATTTATCCAAACCAATTCAGGCAAGACATCCAAAAGGCGCTTCGCCCCTGCTATCTTGTGTTTGGAGACGAACCTCAGCAAAAATTTGACGTAATTGAGCAAATCCGCGCGAAAGCCAAAGCCAATGGTTTTGAAGAGCGAACTGTGCTTGTTGCTGAAACTGGGTTTAACTGGAATCAGCTGATCGAAGCCACCCAAAGCATGTCGCTTTTCTCGAGCCAACAGTTCATCGAATTAGAGTTACCCACCGGGAAGCCGGGTACTGAAGGCAGCAAAATGCTGCAAGAAGTCGCTGCATCATTAAACCCCGACATTTTGTTGCTGGTACACGGCCCAAAAATCGGCAAAGACGTGCAGCGCGGCAAGTGGTTCAAAGTGCTTGATGACATGGGCGCGTCGGTATTGTGTTACCCGTTGGAAGGTAAACAGCTGAACTCGTGGCTTAATCAACAATTAAACGCTCATCAGCTATCTGTTTCCGCCTCTGGCGCAAAGATGATTGCTGACTTCTGCGAAGGCAACATGCTTGCTGCGAAGCAAGAAATTGACAAGCTTGCCCTGCTCTACCCCAATCAGTCAATTACAGACGAACAAATCGAACAGGCCATGGTTGACCAATCACGGTTTAACGTGTTCCAACTAGTTGACGTTATGCTTAGCGGCGACAGTACTCGCTGTGTGAAGATGCTTTACCGGTTAGAGAGTGAAGGCCTAGAACCCAACATTATCATTTGGGCGCTTATCCGAGAGTGGGAGCAGTTGTGGAAATTAAAACTTGCGGAGCAAAGTGGCGCTCCCATTCAATGGCAAAAGTTCGGAATATGGCGAAACCGCCAAGGGTTTTATCAAAGCGCGTTGAACCGGCTTAGTCTTGCTCAATTAGAAGATATTCAAAAGGCGCTTACCCAGTCAGACCATGCGTTTAAGCAAAATGTTGTTGCGCGACCCTATGTAGAAATGTGCCATCTGTGTATGATGTTCATGGGAATGGACTTACGCAGTATTCCACTACTTCAAGCATAAAGGCAGTGGTAGTGATAAAAACGTTTTCCACGCAAATTAAACCCTCTGTAAAAGCGATACTCGGCGGAACATTTAACCCCCCACATAAGGGCCACATAGGTGCAGCACTGAAGGCAGCAGATGAAATTGGTATAAACCTTGTTCATTTGATGCCTTGTAAACTCGCTCCACATAAATCTGTCGGCGTGTCGGAAACACATCGTGTAAAAATGATTGAACTTTGCGCGCAAAACAATGACAGACTTATTCCAGAACTCATTGAACTGACGCTTCCGTCGCCCTCATATACAGTTAAAACACTGCGTGCACTCAAAGAAAAAAGCGATGACACAATCTGTTTTTTCATTGGCGCAGATTCACTGTATAATCTAGACAAATGGTACGAGTGGGAGAACCTGCTCGATTATTGTCACTTAGTGGTTATGCGCAGAGACGACGAGCAATTTTCGCCTCCTCCCGCAGTACAAGCTTGGTTAGATTGTCATGTGACTAACGATAAAAATGTTATTCACGTAAAACCTGCAGGCCATGTAGTGTTAACCAACACACCGCTTTATAGTGTTTCATCTACTGAAATTCGTGACGTACTAGCCAATGCTAAAAGCGCTGTTAAAGCAGGTACGCCAAACAGTTCAAGCGTTAGTTCATCTAACCTATGGTTAGAAGAAAGCGTTCTAAATTACATAAACGAACATCAGTTATATAAAAGTTAAGTAAGTGAGGAAAACTCTTGGAGAGTCAACAGCTCAAACAGTTTGTTAAAGACAAAATTGACGACATGAAAGGCCGTGATGTTATCGAACTAGACGTTCGCGGCAAATCAAGTATTACCGATACCATGATCATTTGTTCAGGTAACTCAAAGCGCCACGTTTCGTCTATCGCTGAGAATGTTATGGTAGAAGCGAAAAAAGCGGGTCACGCACCAGGAAGCGTGGAAGGTAAGGAAACCGGCGAATGGGTACTCGTTGATTTTGGCGATGTTATTTTGCATGTTATGCAGGATGAAACCCGTGATTTCTACCAGTTAGAGAAACTGTGGTCGTAATGGCCAAATAGCCAATTATTCACACACCGTATCACGGTCGATAAAGGCCATACCTAAGAAGTGTATGGCCTTTATTTTATAAGTGAAAACGTTATTCCTGCTGAAAGGGTCAAAAGGTGCGTATACAAATCGTCGCGGTTGGAACGAAAATGCCAAGCTGGGTCAACACTGGCGTTGAAGAATTCATTCGTCGCTTCCCTAGCGATATGCCAGTATATTTCTCTGAAATTCCCGCGGGAAAACGGGGTAAGAATGCCGATATTAAACGCATTTTGGAAAAAGAAGGTGAGCAAATGCTGGCCATCATTCCTAAAGGAAACCGCATTGTTACGTTAGAAGTAACGGGCAAGCCTTGGGATACACCTACTCTTGCTAAACAACTCGACCATTGGAAAATGGACGGACGCGACGTCAGTTTGCTCATTGGAGGGCCTGAGGGCTTGGCCCCAGAGTGTATTGCAGCGTCAGAGCAAAAATGGTCATTGTCAGCCCTTACACTACCCCATCCTCTGGTTAGGATCATTCTCGCTGAAAGTCTTTACCGTGCATGGTCGGTCACGCAAAACCACCCTTACCATCGTGAGTAAGATAAATCTACAATAATGCAAAGGAAGTCAATGCAACGTAAACGTCAGGCAATACGCGATCACTCTGCAGAAGCGAACTTATTCGCCCGTCGCGCGACCATTGCTTTTATTATTGTTGTGGCTATGTTGGGCATTGTGCTCAACAACCTCTATTCTTTGCAAGTTACCCAGTTTGAAGATTATCAAACCCGCTCTAACGGTAATCGAATTAAAGTTCTTCCTATAGCGCCTAACCGTGGCCTCATCTACGACCGCAATGGCATCCTTTTAGCAGAGAACCGCCCGGTTTTTAGCTTGGAAGTAGTCCCAGAAGAGGCCGAAGACATTGATAAGACGCTTGCCGATTTAACTGCGCTAATGGGCATAACATCTGACGAATTAGAGCGTTTCCAATCAAGTCTAAAAGGAACCCGTCGATTCAAACCCGTGGCATTACGCACACAGCTCACCGAAGAGGAAGTTGCGTTATTTTCAGCAAGCAAACACAAGTTTCCTGGTGTACAAATTGAAGCCCGTTTAGCGCGCCACTATCCTCATAAAGAGACCCTGACTCATGCGCTTGGGTATGTGGCACGAATTAATAAACGGGATTTACAAAAGTTAGTCGAGGCTGGCCAAGAAGATAACTATGCAGCTACCCATGACATTGGCAAATTAGGGATTGAAAAGTATCACGAAGAATTGCTTCACGGTGAAGTGGGTTATCAACAAGTCGAGGTTAACAATCAAGGGCGTATTATTCGCGTGCTGAGTGTTGAGCCGCCGGTACCTGGAAAGGACATCGTGCTTAACCTCGATTTAGAACTTCAGTTAGAAGCCCAGCGCATTATCGATGGTATGCGCGGCGCAGTTGTGGTCACTGACATTAAAACCGGCGGTGTACTCGCACTGTACTCTAACCCCAGTTACGACCCAAATTTATTCGTCCACGGTATAAGCAGTAAAAACTATTCTGCCCTATTAAACTCTCCAGACCGCCCGCTAATTAATCGAGCCACACAGGGTCAATATCCTCCAGCATCAACTATCAAGCCCCATTTAGGCTTGGTCGGTTTAGAAGAAGGCGTTATTACCAAGGATTACACCATTAATGATACCGGGCGCTACAAACTGCCCAACGTATCACATGTGTGGCGAGACTGGCGTCGTTGGGGCCACGGAAAGGTTGATGTATCAAAAGCAATAGAGGTGTCCTGTGATACCTATTACTACGAATTGGCATACAAGCTTGGTATCGATAAAATCAGCGAGGCCATGTATGAGTTTGGTTTTGGCGATTTCACAGGTATTGACCTGTACGAAGAGTCAGATGCCAATATGCCAAGCAGAGGCTGGAAACGCGCGCGTTTCAACCAACCATGGTATATTGGCGATACCATCCCTGTTGGCATAGGGCAAAGCTACTGGACCACGACGCCTATCCAGCTAAACACGTCCGTAAACGCGCTAATAAACGCGGGCGAGCGCTATATTCCTCAAATAATACGCGGATATATGAACACTGATGCGTCCGTAGACCTCATCCCACTCAAGTCTCTTCGTCCAATAGAAATTAAAAACCGTGACAATCTCGATGTTGTGTTAAACGCAATGCGAGACGTGGTGAGTGGTGAGGAAGGCGGTGCCAGACACGCTTTTGCTGATACCCACTATCATTCCGCAGGGAAAACCGGAACAGCACAGCTTTTCACTGTAGGACAAAATGAAAAATACGATGCCAGCAAAATAGATGAACGGCTTAGAGATAACGCTATGTACGTTGGATTTGCACCCTTTGAAGACCCTGAGATATCCGTTACCGTGGTGTTAGAAAACGTAGGAGGCGGAAGTAAAAATGCAGCTCCGGTAGCTCGACAGATAATGGACTTCTATTTTCGCGATCGGGTGTTTGACTCACATAACACTGAAACCGCTAAAAATGATGCAACGGTAGGGCCTGCGCAGTGAAAAGAACAACAATAAACCCTAATAAAATTGGTATCCTACAGCGTATTCATATTGACGGTTGGCTACTTGTCGGCTTACTCGTTTTAAGTAGCGTGGGTTTATTTACGCTCTACTCAGCATCTGGCCAAGACATGGAACAAATGGAGCGACAGTTTATTCGATTAGGCTTTAGCTTTATCGTCATGTTTGCCTTAGCCCAATTCCCACTTGGTATTTATCGTTTTTTCTCAACCTACGCCTACGCAGGCGGGCTCCTCATGCTTATCGCTGTATTACTGTTTGGCGACATGGGTAAAGGTGCACAACGCTGGTTAGATCTCGGTTTCATTCGCTTTCAGCCATCAGAATTAATGAAACTGGCCGTTCCCATGATGGTAGCTTGGTATATCAGTAAGTTTACGCTACCGCCTCGCAGTACACATATCATTTTAGGGTTTGTGCTTGTGGTAGTTCCTACTATCCTCATCGCTAAGCAGCCAGATTTGGGAACCTCTCTGCTTATTGCAAGTTCAGGGGTCTTTGCTATCTTTCTTGCCGGCATGAGCTGGCGGCTCATTTCTGTTGTCGGCGCTCTTATCGGCGCGTTTGCGCCCGTTATGTGGTTCTTTTTAATGAAGGATTATCAAAAGCAGCGCGTATTAACATTCCTAAACCCCGAGAGCGATCCACTTGGTTCAGGCTATCATATTATCCAATCAAAAATTGCTATCGGTTCTGGTGGTGTAGACGGAAAAGGCTGGCTTCAGGGAACGCAGTCGCAACTAGAGTTTTTGCCTGAACGGCATACTGATTTTATATTTTCCGTGTTTAGTGAAGAATTCGGGTTAACCGGGGTAATGTGTTTAATGGCTATCTATTTGTTCATTATCTTACGCGGCCTTATTATTTCAAGTCGAGCACAGGATGCTTATGCAAAACTACTTGGTGGCAGCATAACCCTCACTTTCTTCGTCTACGTCTTCGTAAACATGGGGATGGTGTCAGGTTTACTCCCTGTGGTCGGTGTTCCCCTACCTTTAGTCAGTTTTGGTGGTACATCGATGGTGACTTTGATGGCGGGATTTGGCATTCTAATGGCTATAGCCACTCAAAAACGATTAATGTCCAGATAAACGGTATGCTGCATCATTTGATTTCAGTACTTGTCATACTTGACCAGAGAAGAATGAACCAAAAGTACTACCATTATGGTGCAGCCATGCTATTCGCGCTGATTTTGGGCGGGTGTCAGACCGCGCCAACGCAAAATAGCCGTTATACACAGCATCAAGACTCTGCGCCGAAGCATGTGGCAAAAAAACCGGAAACATTAGATGCTGTACCAAAATACGAAGCATACCGTATGTTTAACAGCAGGCCCTATAAAGTATTGGGCAAGCACTATACCCCCATGGACAGTGGTAAAGGCTATGAAGAAGTGGGGTATGCCAGCTGGTACGGCCAAAAGTTTCATGGCCACTTAACATCAAACGGCGAAACCTACAATATGTTCGCCATGAGCGCTGCACATAAAACACTGCCCTTGCCTTCCTATGTTCGCGTCACCAACCTGGAAAACAACAAGCAGGCGATCGTGCGCGTGAACGACCGTGGTCCATTTCACGATAATAGAATTATCGACCTCTCTTATGCAGCAGCGGTTAAGCTGGGCTACCACAGCAAAGGCACGGCAAAAGTGAAACTGGAAGTCATTCACTTTGACGAACAAAATAACGTCACCGTTGGCAACGGCCCAACGGTATCCTACGATGAATATCTCGGTATTGATGTTGCCCCGGTCCCTGAGGTAGCACAAAACACCGGCCCTACTGGCGTTCCACCTGAAAACGGCATCTATATTCAGGTCGCTGCGTTATCAAATGCCGAGAAAGCAAAATCGATATCTAATGTTTTATCGGCGCTTTATCAAATTCCCGCGCACCTTCCTGTTGCAGATAACATCTACAAGCTTCAGCTGGGCCCTATTCATGACGAAGCGGTTGTTGCTGAGGTATTGCAACAGCTTAAACAAAACGGTTATCCGAACGCTTACGCTATTACACAAGTGTTATGAGGATGCGGAATTTTTTCTAAAAAACACGGGGCTTGATTGTCATAGGGCTGTTTAATACCAATAGCTGTCTTTGCCAACCACGTACTGATTGCTCACTAAATCAGCTACATTGTGGCAATTTTGTGTCATTGAGCAGGCAATATCACGGTTTCTTCGCCTAACACCTACTAAGGTGTAAACTTTTTTGATAAAACCTAGTCTTATAGGCAGCCTTTCGTTAGGATCACCATCCAACCTAAATTAGATCAGGGTTGGTAATACGGATTCGGTTACGAACTGGACAAAAGCTAGAAATGGGTAACCTTGTTTTGCGGTAATCGTTTCGCGGTCATCGCAACAATAAGGTAAGCTTTAACTCACACGGATAAAACGGTCAAAGAAATTAGAACCATGCTCAGAATAATTCAACGCGCTAAACCGTCAATACTTTCATTTGCTTTTTTGGTAATGGGCACTTTGCTACAGACTTCGAATGCTGCTGTAGTAACACCGCCTGCGCCATCAGTTGCAGCAGAAGGTTTTCTACTTACCGACTTTGAAACGGGCAATGTCATCGCATCAAAAAATGCGGACATGCAGCTTGCACCAGCAAGCTTAACCAAAATTATGACTATCTACGTTATCGGTAAAGAACTTCAGGCGGGCAACATCAGCTTAGACGACGAAGTCACCATTTCTGAAAATGCATGGGCAAAAAAATTCCCTGATTCTTCAAAAATGTTTATCGAAGTGGGCACACAGGTCTCAGTGAGCGACTTACTGCGAGGCATTGTGGTCCAATCGGGTAACGACGCCTGTGTTGCTATGGCAGAGCACGTGGCGGGCTCAGAGTCTGCATTTGCGAGTATGATGAATGCACATAGTGCATCACTTGGCATGACGGGTTCACATTGGGTAAATGCACATGGACTGCACGATCCAGACCACTACACTACTCCACGTGACATGGCCGTTTTATCTCGCGCCCTTATCTCAGAAACGCCAGAGATGTACAAAATTTACAGCGAAAAAGAATTTACGTACAACGGCATCAAACAGTATAACCGCAACAGCCTGCTGTGGGATAAGAGCCTAAATGTGGACGGCATTAAAACGGGTCACACGTCAGATGCAGGTTACAGCCTGATTACATCAGCCGAACAAGGTGGTATGCGTCTAATCTCTGTCGTCATGGGTACCGACAGCGAGCGCGCACGTAAAGTTGAAAACAAAAAGCTGCTTAAATACGGTTTCCGCTTCTATGAAACATTGACGCCTTATCAAGCTGGGCATAGTTTTGTTGCACATCGTATCTACATGGGTGACAGAGAAACTGTAGACCTTGGAATTAATCAATCTACCCCCATTACTATTCCACGTGGTCAGGCAGCAAATCTAGAAGCCAACTTCGAGCTGGATGACAAGCTTGAAGCGCCGCTAGCGAAAGGTCAGGTTGTTGGAACACTTTACCTTCAGTTGGAAGGAGAAGATGTAGCAAGTTACCCACTCGTTACCCTTCAAGAAGTGAAAGAAGGCAGCTTCTTTAACCGCATGAAAGACTACATAATGCTTCAGCTAGGATTTGATGACGAGTAAGTTCTGATACTGAAAACATTAAAAAGCTAGTTGTGAAGCGGCCAGATTTGTTACAATCTGGCCGTTTTTTTATATGATATTTTAAGTACCAAGGATATCGCATGGATACCCGTTTCGACGAATTATTAGATTTTCCAACACATCAAACGTTTAAAGTAATGGGGGTTGCGCATGAAGAACTCCCTCAACAAGTGGTAAGTTGCCTTCAGCAGCACGCCCCTGGCGATTACTCTCCTAATGTAAAACCAAGTAGTAAAGGTACTTACCACTCGGTTTCAGTCAGCGTTCGCGTCACCAGCAAAGAACATATGGAAACCATTTATACTGAACTCGCTAAATTAGAGCTTGTTAGGGTTGTACTTTAAGTGAATGAACAGTCGACTTCAGCTGAGCCGCGGGGTGTAATCATTCGTCAGCTAGGCCGTCAGCCGTATGAGCCTATATTTGAGGCGATGAAACGCTTTACAGACGATCGGGACCAAGCCACGCAAGACGAAATTTGGCTGGTCGAACATGATGCCGTTTTCACCCAAGGTCAAGCGGGTAAAGCTGAGCACATACTTATGCCTGGTGATATTCCTGTTGTGCAAGTTGACCGTGGAGGTCAAGTAACCTATCACGGGCCTGGTCAGCAGGTCATTTATCTTTTGCTGAATATTAAACGAAGAAAGCTCGGTGTTCGGCATTTGGTCACTGCCATGGAAGAAGCGGTGGTCGGACTACTTGCAAAGTATGGTGTAAAAGCGTATCCAAAGCCCGATGCACCTGGCGTTTACGTTGATGAAAAAAAAGTTTGTTCTTTAGGTTTAAGAATACGTAATGGCTGCTCGTTTCACGGCTTGGCATTAAATGTTAATATGGATCTATCACCGTTTCAGCGTATCAACCCATGTGGGTATGCGGGTATGGAAATGATAGACACCGCACGTCTTAATGGTCCATCTACGCTTGAAACTGCAGGTAATGAATTAACGCATTTATTACTAGAAGCACTTTCTATTGCGGAACCAACATACAAAGAAGGTTTTGATGAGTAACGCACGACCTCAAGCGGGGGTAAAACTCCGTGATGATGAAAAAGTAAAACACATTCCTGTCACGATTATCCCTTCCGAAAAGGAAGAGATGTTGCGCAAGCCTGAATGGATAAAAATCAAACTTCCTCGAACTACCGAGAAAATTGACCATATCAAGCAAACGCTTCGCAAAAACAACCTTCACTCAGTGTGTGAGGAAGCAAGCTGTCCTAACCTTGCAGAGTGCTTTAATCACGGCACCGCGACTTTCATGATTTTGGGCGACATCTGTACTCGTCGTTGCCCGTTCTGTGACGTAGCTCATGGTAAGCCGTTACCGCCGAGTGCTGAAGAGCCGGAAAAGCTAGCGAAAACGATTGCAGAAATGAACTTGCGCTATGTTGTTATCACGTCGGTGGACCGAGATGATTTACGTGACGGTGGCGCGCAACATTTTGTCGACTGTATCAATGCAATACGTGAACACAGTCCAAGTACGACCATTGAAGTACTCGTCCCTGATTTCCGCGGACGTATGGACCGGGCGCTAGAAATTTTCAAAAACGGCGTACCAGACGTATTTAATCACAACCTCGAGACCATCCCTCGCCTATACCGTGAATGCCGTCCGGGTGCTAATTATCAATGGTCACTGGATCTACTTAAGAAATTCAAAGCACAACACCCTGACGTAATGACCAAATCGGGATTGATGATGGGTATGGGCGAAGAAAATGAAGAGATCCAAGGCGTATTGGATGACCTTCGCGCTCACGATGTCGATATGCTCACACTTGGCCAATATTTACAACCAAGCCGCCATCATTATCCGGTTAAACGTTACGTGCACCCTAAAGAATTTGATGCGTTAGGCGATTATGCAAAAGAAATCGGCTTTAAACATGCAGCCTGCGGTCCTATGGTGCGCTCAAGTTATCATGCCGATCAGCAAGCGGCAGGTAAGGAAGTTAAATAGTAAGCAGTACCATTAAGCCAGAGGCCGCCTCAATGGCGCTATCGCTTGACTAAACTTACTCATATTTAAAAGCGGTGATCATCACCGCTTCTTTATTTCTAGCTCCCCTAGCCCTCTACAAAAACAAACGGTATCAATTGTCACTTTACGTGCGCTACTCCCCGCGATTACGAACATTTTAACGCTCGCTGAGTGAGCAATTAACGATGCGGACTGGTACAACAGTATTTCGGGGTGACAAAACGCTGGGTATTGATAGAATGCCCCACACATTCGCTATCTGTTTTGAAAGCATTTTCAAATACGTGAAAAGGTCACACCATGCGCAAACATATCTACATTGCCTATACGGGTGGAACAATTGGTATGAAGCCATCTAAACAAGGCTATGTGCCAGCAGCCGGCTTCTTGTCAGATACATTGAAAAAGATGCCAGAGTTCCATCGACCTGAAATGCCTCTTTTTACATTACACGAATACGACAATCTTATAGATTCATCAGACATGGACCCATCAGATTGGCAGCGCATTGCTGATGATATAGCCACTAATTACGATAAGTATGACGGATTCATCATTCTGCACGGCACTGACACAATGGCCTACACAGCATCGGCATTAAGTTTCATGCTTGAAGATTTGTCAAAGCCGGTTATTGTTACTGGCTCTCAAATTCCACTTGCGGAACTTCGTTCAGACGGTCAAGTTAACCTTCTTAACGCGCTATATGTGGCAGCCAATTTTCCCATCGCTGAAGTTGGCCTATTCTTCAATAACAGGCTTCTGCGCGGAAACCGAAGTCGAAAAGTTGATGCAGATGGCTTTAGCGCGTTTGATTCACCTAACTTCCCTCCACTATTGGAAGCAGGAATTAACATTCGCCTTAAAGCCGGCACCATGGCCAGCGCTCCAAACAACGCCTTAACGGTATCAAGTGTAAAAGCCCAGCCCATCGGTATGGTAAGCTTATATCCTGGTATAGCACCTGAAGTAATAAAAAATACCCTTCAACAGCCTGTGAATGCACTTATCCTTCTGAGCTACGGTGTGGGCAATGCTCCGCAGAACCCTGAACTTATTGCACAGCTTAAATATGCTAAGTCTCGCGAGATCCCTGTATTGAACTGTACTCAGTGTATGCGAGGCCGGGTAAACATGGGCGGTTACGCTACCGGGCATGGCCTTCAAGAGGTGGGCGTACTCTCTGGAAGCGATATGACACCAGAAGCCGCGCTTGCCAAACTTCATTATCTCTTGAGCAAGGGCCTCTCGTTTGAAGAGATGTGTCGATTGCTTACCCAGAACTTACGCGGCGAATTGAGTGAGTAGTACCTGATTGTTCCCCAGTTCGAGCAAGTCTGAAACGTTTTGGTTTAAAGAACGTAAATAAAGGAAAGGTTATAACCGTGACAACAACATATACCGGGGTGCTCAGAAAAATGCGCACCTCTGCCGATGACAATAATACCGTTTGCTACACACTCCCAATTGGTGATGAATTATTAGACATCAACGGGCTCATTGGCAAAGAAGTCACCTTGACATACTCTGGCGACATTCACTGCGTACATTGTAACCGTAAGACCAAAAAGAGTTTTAACCAAGGTTATTGCTACCCCTGCCTTATCTCACTTGCCCAGTGCGACAGCTGTATTATAAAACCTGAGAAGTGCCACTATCACGAGGGAACGTGCAGAGAGCCCGAGTGGGGAGAAGCACACTGCTTTAGTGATCACTTTGTTTATTTAGCAAACACAGGCACGGTAAAAGTGGGGATTACACGTCAGGTCACACAAGGCATATCTAGTCGATGGATGGATCAAGGCGCTACTCAAGCCACCGTTATGCTGCGCGTACCTGACAGGCTCACAAGTGGACTAGTCGAAACCTTATGCAAAGACCATATTGCCGACAAAACAAATTGGCGCACCATGCTAAAAGGTAAACCTGATGACGTTGATTTGACGCAGGTCAAAACTGAACTTATGAAAAAAATCGAGGGCGAATTAGAAGCACTAAAGCAAGAAAAAGGGCTTCAGGCCGTATCAGAAGTCGACGGTGCTATTCACGACATACATTACCCCGTAGAAGCGTATCCAGTGAAAATCAAGTCTCTTAATTTGGATAAAGAGCCCGCGTTCTCAGGCACGTTACAAGGCGTTAAAGGGCAATATTGGATGTTAGACGAAGATCGCGTCATCAATATTCGAAAGTTCGCTGGGTACAATGTGCAAATCGCATTTTAGCACCTTACACTGCCTGAAAAAGCCTGCCAGTTTTTCGCTAAACGAACGCTAGCAGGCCTATTCGATGAGTACTGGCAGCTTGATGAATAAGCTACTGCCAGAACTCGAAGTAATCGCTTGAATTTCGCTGTGGCTTTGGTGCTGGCTCAAAGGCGGGCGTTCCAAGATACAAGAACCCGACTAACTCATCTTCTTCACTCAAACCCAGTCCATTTCTTACCGTATCACATTGAGCGTAGCTACCTGTGCGCCACATACCGTTAAATCCCTGTGCCACTGCCGCCATTTGCATTGCCATGACGCCGCAGCTCGCTGAAGCTATTTGTTCAACCCTTGGAACCTTTTCATGCTCAATATGTTTTGCAATAGCAACAATAACCATTGGAGCACGATGAGGAAGCTGCACTGCCCTCTCAATTTCTTTCTGCGTTTTGTCGTTTTCTATGGCAGACTGTTCATATAATGCACCGAGTTTATCCAACCCCTTTCCAGTGCACACAATAAATCGCCATGGGGTTAAACACGCATGATCAGGCGCTCGCAGCGCAGCCTGCATAATATTTTCAAGCGCATCACCGCTGGGTGCAGGAGATTCTAAACGTGGCTGAGAGCTTCGATTCAATAATAATGTTAATGCGTCCATATCCGTCCCTACTTTATTTAGAATGACTCGGTAACTTACAAACACAATGCGCGTGTTGCTATAAACCAACGTCATGTTTGAAACTCGCTCAGAGTAACTCGAAGATCTTACGGTCCGCAAACAAAAAAGACCAGAATATTCCGGTCTTTGAATATGGCTAACTCAAAGAAAATGGTGCGTGCTAACCCTTTTTAGATAAGAGCCATTGACTCATAAAGTAATCGACGCTGAGAAAGCGCCCGCCGCCATAAATAAACAGGACCAAAAACATAATAAAATAGGTTGCGGCAAACTCCATTCCGTTGTTTAAAACGACTAGGTTCCCACTAGAAGTAAGCCAGTCGTAATGACCATGCTCCTGCAATAAAGATTTTGCCGCCGCCAGTTTCTGTGGCGCCTCCATAATGCTTTGATTGTAAAAAATTGCGCCATCGGCCAACCATGATGATGCATCAGCAATGGCTAACCAACCGTGCTTTGCATGAACACTTACCATTGCGACGAGCATGGTTATCATTAAAGGAATACTGGCCAAGCGAGTCATCGCGCCAAACAGTATAAATACTCCACCTATCAGTTCGGCTCCTGTAGCCAACAATGCCATGAGAAAGGGCAAGGGTAAGCCCAATCCATAGTCTTCATTTCCAAACCAATCAACCGTACTCTCGAAGCTTGAAGCTTTGTTCCAACCGGCTTGAATTATGATTGGAGCTAAATATAAACGCAGTAAAAGTAGCGGCAAGCCATCAAATAAATGCAGTCGTGCTACGAACTGCTGATAAAGATTAATCATGGTATTCTCTATGTATTGTCATTTTAATAAGAGAACGAGACTTCATGAAAAAAATTTCATCGCATAAAAATACCTCGTCTCCATTTTCTAGAATCATGCAAAAAGGGCAGAGTAAAACAGGCTACAAGGCGAGAAAGGGTAAGTTTCTGATGTGTATGAGCGATGACGATCACAAGCAAATAGCCCGCCTCATTGCTAAATGGCTCGACGATGACAGGCCTAGCACGCAAGCGCGCTTTTGTAAAAATGACATGAGGAAATGAAGTGCTAAAACCGCTAATCCAAACAATAAAAATGCTCGCTCACAAAAAATTACAATTAAGTTAGCGATCTTATGGGTTTTAGGTAACATAATAGAATGCAGTAAATTGAGCGAGCTAAGCCTATATCGTCTTGCTCTGATTAGTTAATTAAAAAAGGTAGTGACAACATGGCAGCCAAAGGAAATTGGACTAAATCCTTGTTTATTGGCTTGTGGACGGTGCTTAACTTTACCCGCAAACTTTTCTTTAATCTGATTTTCATCGTTATATTCGTCGGACTGATTATCGCTATATCGGGTCAGGAAGACGAAAAGCTCACTGTCAACAAAGACAGCGCATTATTCCTTACCTTAAACGGTAAACTTGTTATCGAGAAAGAAAGCATCGACCCGTTTGAGCAGTTCTTACAAGAATCGCTAGGCAGTGAGCCAGAAAATCCTGAAGTACTTGTTCGCGATGTGGTTAAGGTGCTAGAGAACGCGCAAAAAGATCGTCGCATAAAAGCGCTTGTGCTCGACCTACAGGGTTTAACAGGTGGAGGCTTAGATAAGCTTCGCACTGTTGCCAATGCGATTGATGCATTCAAAGAATCTGAAAAGCCTGTCTATGCCATCGGTGATTACTTTTCACAAGACCAGTACTACCTCGCCGCTCATGCCGATAACATCTATCTCAACCCAATGGGTGGTTTGATGTTTGAGGGCTACGGTCGCTATGGCATGTACTTCAAAGATATGCTGGAGAAACTTAAAGTCACTACGCACATTTTCCGCGTAGGGACCTACAAGTCTGCTGTTGAGCCTATTATGCGCAACGATATGTCAGAAGAAGCAAAGGAAGCTGAGAAACAGTGGCTTGATGGATATTGGGCGCAATACAAAGCGGATGTGGCTGCCGCGCGTGGCATTGATGAAACCAATTTCGATGAAACGCTCGAGGGTTTGCTGTCAAAATTTGAAGCTGCGGGTGGTGATTTCGCTCAATATGCGCTTCAGAACCAGTGGGTAGACGCACTGAAAACGCGTGAAGAAGTGCGACGTGAACTTATTGACTTGGTCGGTGAGGACGACAACGAACTTGGCGTGAATCTGACGTCCTTCAACAGCTATTTGAAAGTGATTAACCCTCCTATGCCAACGATTGAGTCTGACATGGATAAAGTGGCTATCGTCGTTGCTAAGGGCACTATTTTAGACGGTAATCAAAAAGCAGGGACTATTGGAGGAGATAGTACAGCTCGCCTTCTCAGAAAAGCCCGCTTAGATGACAACGTTAAAGCAGTGGTACTTCAAATTGACTCTCCTGGGGGAAGTGCGTTTGCGTCTGAGGTAATACGTCAGGAAGTATTGCAACTTCAACAAGCCGGAAAGCCAGTTATCGCCTCAATGAGCACCTACGCAGCCTCTGGGGGTTACTGGATAGCGGCAAGCACTGACAAGATCATTGCCAGCCCTAGCACTATTACTGGTTCCATTGGTGTGTTTGGAATGTTTATGACCTACGAAAACTCGTTAGATTATCTAGGTATTCACAGTGATGGTGTTGGCTCCACTGAACTTGCTGGTTTCTCCGCTGTTCGTCCGTTAGCCCCTGAGTTCGGTCAAATTCTTCAGCGCAATGTAGAAAACACCTATGGCAACTTTCTGTCATTAGTTTCACAGGCCCGCGGTATGTCAGTTGACGAGGTTGACCGTGTCGCGCAAGGTAGAGTGTGGATTGGAGAAGATGCGATTGAATTAGGTCTCGTTGACCAGCTTGGTACTATTGATGACGCCATCGCTGCGGCAGCTGAAATGGCTGAGCTCGAAAATTATGATACCTTTTACGTCAAACGCACCTTAAGTGCTCAAGAAATTTTCTGGAAAGAGTTTTTCGGACAAGCAATGACTGTTGTTGGTAAGTGGCAGTTCGCCCATGCCGACTCTGCACTTGTTAATGAGTTTAAGCGTGTGCTTAATGAGTTTAGTTTGGTCAGTAAACTCAACGACCCCAAAGGCACCTATGTGCTGTGTTTACCCTGCGACATTAAATAGTTGACGGTAAACGTAAAAGAACGAACAGAGAGTGTCATATCGCTTCACATGATTTAACTCAGGAGCAGCGTCGCGTAATTACCGACGCTGTTTTTCATTGCTTACAGCAAGCAGAAGAGTACTTTTCCCGTCCCTTCCCCTACCCAACCATTACATTTCGACGTTCTGGTAGAAATGCGGGGACCGCTTTCTTGCAGCAAAACCGCCTTAACTTTCACCCTATTTTATATAAAGAGAATACACGAGCATTTTTAGATGATGTCGTTCCACATGAGGTAAGCCATTTACTAACGTGGATACTTTTTGGAAAGGTTCAACCTCATGGGAAAGAGTGGCAGTCAATTATGATACATGTGTTTGGACGCAAACCTGACCCTACGCACCAATTTGATATTAAAGGGGTGACTCGCTCGTTTCACTACCGATGCGAATGTGATTCTTATGCATTAAGTACCCGTAGACACAACAACATATTAAGAGGCGCTCAATACAAATGTAGGAAGTGCAGCGCCCCTCTTAGAATGACGAAAGAAGCTGAAGCTGAGCGCTGAAATCACCCTTATAAAGCTTTCGGTATAACAAGCAGCCTAGTTAAACCAGTGCTTTGTAAATACGTTATCAAGATCGTTAAAGGCCGTTTTAAGAAGCTGCGCTAACTCTTTATATTTTGGCTTCGACTTAGCATTGGCGACATTCACGCCTTGAGAGCGCATTTTAGTATGAATTTCTTGATACCAGCTTTTCAACTGCGGTGGTAAATACTGGTCAGAGCGATGCCCTAACCACAGTAAACCTTGCATTGGTAAGCTCAGAAAAAATGCACCTATCGCAATAGTTTGAGGTAAATAATCGGCACCTAGGTTTTGAAACAACAGTGCACAGGACACCATTGCCACGGGAGGCATGGTTTTTATCGCAAATTTCGTCGCTGCAACAACACGGCACTCTGGGAAGAACGCATACAGTTCCTTTCTCACAGGCCATGTCTTCATGTACTGCTGACCGTTTTTCAACATTGTCATTACTGATTGAGACATGGACCACCTCTCTTTAAACCATTCAACATTGTGACATGCTAGCTTCATACGCATAAACTGGCGATGTTTTAGTACCAAGCGCCCTTGCATCAGCACTCGGCCTCGTCATAAGTTTACTCCAGTATTATGAATCACGCTTAGTTAAATTGTAATAACCAATTTGGATAAAACGACCAGACAGGTCTAACGAAAGGTAAAATGGCGTATGCGCTATCGTGTCAGCCGTTTGTAACATCTGGTTATTACGAATATTTCACGGACCAAGCTCATTTTTAATACAACACTGTTCGTATATGTTGTCTTTTACAAACTTAATGCACGGTTTTTATTGAAATAAAAAAATTGAGAGAGATTCAAGCAAAGGTAAACAAGATTTAACTAAAAGTATGGTCTGTTCGTCAACACGTTGGCACCAAGCGTTTAAACTTGTGGAATCCTGAAATAGTAAGCCACAAATGAGGTAAGAGGTGGTTATCTTTAAGTGACATTTTCTTCTCTAAAGGGCATCATATGCGCTTTAAACCAGAGAGATGTAACACCGGACCTTTATCGCGTTGTTAAGCGAATCAGGGCTCATTTATCGTTATTATGTCGCTGGCAGACAACTATGATGAAAGTTACTAGGTGTTGTGCTTGATTTACAAATTTTTGCCCCTACCTAGCCTTGTAAGAGAAATTGTATAAGTAACCCAAATGGGTGAAGTATTTGGAGAGGAAAATGGCAGAAAGCAGACACGTCCGTCTACTTATTTTAGGTTCTGGACCTGCAGGTTATTCAGCGGCAGTTTACGCTGCGCGCGCAAATCTTAAACCTGTATTACTGACTGGTATTCAACAAGGCGGACAGCTTACTACCACGACAGAAGTAGAAAACTGGCCGGGTGACCCCGAAGGATTAACAGGTCCTGATTTAATGGTTCGTATGCAGAAGCATGCAGAGAAATTTGATACTGAAATTATTTTCGACCATATCAATAAGACCGACCTCACAAAGCGTCCATTCACCCTATATGGCGACAGCGGTACGTATACCTGCGATGCATTAATTATTGCGACAGGTGCGTCGGCTAAGTATTTAGGCCTTGAATCTGAACAAGCATTTATGGGTAAGGGTGTTTCGGCTTGTGCAACCTGTGATGGGTTCTTCTATCGAAACCAAAAAGTTGCCGTTGTTGGTGGTGGCAATACCGCCGTTGAAGAAGCGCTATATCTGTCAAACATTGCCTCTGAAGTTCACGTCATTCACAGAAGAGACAGCTTCAGAAGTGAGAAAATCCTTGAGCAGCGTCTTCGCGATAAAGCAGAGAACGGTAACGTTGTATTACATCTTAACCGCACGTTAGATGAAGTACTTGGTGACGAAATGGGCGTAACTAAAATCCGTATCAAAGATACGGATGGCGACGCAACGGAAGAACTCGATGTAATGGGTCTGTTTATTGCCATTGGACACAAACCGAATACAGATATTTTCGACGGACAGCTTGAAATGAAAGATGGCTATATCGTTGTAAATAGCGGCACTAACGGCAATGCTACACAAACCAGCGTAGAAGGTGTTTTTGCCGCTGGTGATGTAAGCGACCATATTTATCGTCAAGCCATTACCTCTGCGGGTACAGGCTGTATGGCAGCCCTCGACGCTGAGAAGTACTTAGATGGCACCATGCCTGAACAAGGTTAATAGTTGTTCTATCAGCCCTACTTTTTGGTAGGGCTTTTTAATTATGATAGCGCTACATTATATTGAGGAAGGCGCTCCCTTCCCTGCGGTTAATACTGCACTTGATGAACCAAACGGCTTGCTCGCTTTTGGTGGAGACCTGAGTCCAGCACGTTTATTCTCTGCCTACTCTCAAGGTATATTCCCTTGGTTCAGTGATGACGAACCCCTCTTGTGGTGGTCTCCAGACCCAAGAGCAATAATAGAGCTTGATGATTTTGTTCCGTCTAAAAGCCTTAGAAAACTCGCTCGCAAGCAAAAGTATAACGTTACTCTCAATTATGCGTTCGATCGGGTTATCAACGCATGTTCGAAAACACCTCGAAAAAATCCAAACTCTGGTAACGTGTCAGTTGATACGTGGATAACAGACGACATGATATCAGCCTACCGACAGCTCAATGGATTGGGATTGGCACATTCCGTGGAGGTATGGAATCAGGATGAACTCGTCGGTGGGTTATATGGCGTCGGTATTGGCAACGTATACTGCGGTGAATCTATGTTTCACCTTGAGAGCAATACCTCCAAACTTGCAATGTTGGCTTTGGTTAAACACATGAAGTCTCAAAACATGGCATTTATTGACTGCCAACTTCCCACTGACCACCTTTCTTCGTTGGGCGCAAAAGTACTTTCAAGATCACAATTTATTGAAAAATTGGAAAATAACAACCAAACTTTAACAGATGAAGGTCGCCTTCTAGAAGACTACCTAAACCGATGGAAGCCAAGAGTGATTACACCGTGAAGTTTGGTATAACCCAGTCTTTTTCATGCAGTTACTTGCCTGATGAACAGGAGCAATTGCTTGTGTACGCTGAGGATGGTGAGCTTCATAGCCAGCGCTACTCACAACTCATTCAAGCGGGCTTTCGGCGCAGTGGCGAACAGATATATCGTCCACATTGCCCTGCCTGTAATGCCTGTAAATCTGTTCGAATTCCTGTAAATAGTTTTAAGCCATCACGCAGTCAAAAACGCTTACTCAAGGCAAACCAACGTTTTCACGTTCTGTTTTCAGAAAGTACAAAAGAAACCTATTTCCCGCTTTATGAGCGCTATATTACTGAGCGTCATTCCGACGGCAGCATGTATCCACCCTCACAAACACAGTTCGATAATTTTGTTAAGTCCGACTGGATGAAAACCCACTATCTTGAAGCCTATGATGGTGAAAAGCTCATTGCCGTTGCGGTTACTGATGTCGTAGATGCAAACGTTTCGATGCGTTCGCTATCGGCCCTTTATACGTTTTTCGACCCTGACTATGCTTCATCGTCTTTAGGTACATGGATGATCCTAATGCAAATCATGCAGGCAAGGCATTTGGGCTATCGTTATCTTTATTTAGGCTATTACGTAGAAGGCTGCAACAAAATGTCATACAAGCACAAATTCATGCCATTCGAGCAATTTATTGACAATGAATGGCATCTAATGCGTAAAAATAGTAAAATACCCACTTAATTGCTTTACACTGAACCCAAGATTGGGTAAGGTCTGCGCGGCAAAAATTTTGAATTACTGAGGTAACTGCTTTACATGGCAAAAGAAGATTGTATTGAAATGGAAGGTACTGTGTTGGACACGCTACCTAACACTATGTTCCGCGTTGAACTGGAAAACGGTCACGTAGTGACTGCGCACATCTCTGGTAAAATGCGTAAGAACTATATCCGTATTCTTACTGGCGATAAGGTCACCGTTGAGATGACTCCATATGATTTGACTAAAGGTCGTATCATTTATCGCGCAAGATAATGAGCCATTTAAGCGGTAACGCATAAAAAAGCCC
Organism: Alteromonas sp. KUL106; assembly: GCF_009811415.1. Classification (GTDB taxonomy): domain Bacteria; phylum Pseudomonadota; class Gammaproteobacteria; order Enterobacterales; family Alteromonadaceae; genus Alteromonas. The sequence goes on from NZ_BLIG01000024.1 coordinate 253,329, forward strand.
GATTAATATCGGGCTTTTTCGTTTTTGGCACTTTGCTTGTGTTGAACACAAGACTCCACTTGCAAAAAGGCGTTAGTCAGTTAGGTGAAGCGCCTAAAACACGACGGTTTAACATCCGTTTTAAGCGCAACAGCATTTACTACTAACTAGGCTCGGCTTCCGCAGATGTGGCGTCTACGCCTGAGTATTGGAAAGTAAGCTTGTCGTCTACAAAGTCAACTTTAACGTTTCCGCCCTTCGACAATTCGCCAAATAATAACTCATTGGCCAATTCCTTCTTGAGTTCATCTTTGATGAGACGTGACATCGGCCTTGCTCCCATTGCCTTATCGTAACCTTTTTCAGCCATATAAGCACGGGCAGCACTGGTAACTTCCAGTGAAACACCTTTTACATCAAGTTGAGCCTGTAGCTCAATGATGAATTTATCGACCACCTGCAGAATGATCTCTGGATCAAGGTGGTTAAACCAAATAATCCCGTCTAAACGGTTTCTGAATTCGGGCGTAAAGACTTTATTAATCTCTGACATCGCATCATGGCTATGGTCTTGTTGCTTAAAGCCTATAGACTTACGCACTGTTTCTTGAACGCCCGCGTTGGTCGTCATTACCAATACCACGTTTCTGAAATCCACTTTTCTTCCGTTATTGTCGGTCAACGTTCCGTGATCCATCACTTGAAGAAGAATATTGTAAATATCGCTGTGCGCTTTCTCAATTTCATCCAACAATACAACAGAATATGGATTCTTAATCACCGCATCAGTCAACAAACCGCCTTGGTCGAAACCAACATAACCGGGAGGCGCACCAATTAACCGGCTCACTGCGTGACGCTCCATGTACTCAGACATATCGAAACGCACCAGCTCAACACCCATAATTTTAGCAAGCTGCTGAGTCACTTCCGTTTTACCCACGCCCGTAGGACCTGCGAACAGAAAACTACCAATAGGCTTGGTTTCAGCACCAAGTCCTGAGCGAGACAACAAAATCGCATCGTTAAGCGTCTCTATGGCTTTGTCTTGGCCAAACACAACCATCTTAAGGTTTCGCCCTAGGTTCTTAAGGACTTCTTTGTCAGAGGCCGATACAGACTTCTCAGGAATACGAGCCATTTTTGCAATTATCTGCTCGATGTCACCGACACCAATTGTTTTCTTGCGCTTAGAAGGCGCTAGCAAGCGCTGGCTTGCTCCCGCCTCGTCCATCACATCGATGGCTTTATCTGGCAAGTGACGCTCATTGATGTATTTCGCTGATAGCTCTGCTGCCGCCTGAATCGCTTTTTGTGTGAAACGCACGTTGTGATGCTCTTCATAGCGGCTTTTCAGACCCAACAAGATTTTTGTGGTATCGCTCACACTTGGCTCAGTTACGTCCACTTTTTGGAAACGGCGAGCTAAAGCGCGATCTTTTTCAAATATGCCTTGATACTCTTGGTATGTCGTAGACCCGATGCAGCGCAGCTCACCGCTCGACAGCTTAGGCTTGAGTAGGTTTGACGCATCCATAACGCCACCTGATGCAGCCCCCGCACCAATAATGGTGTGAATCTCATCGATGAACAAAATGGCGTGCTCATCTTTAGCCAGCTCCTTTAGAATCGCCTTCAGACGCTTTTCAAAATCGCCACGATATTTTGTACCTGCAAGCAGTCCACCTAAATCAAGAGAGTAAACTGTGCTTTCTGCAATCACTTCTGGAACATCATCGTTCACAATCCGGTATGCTAACCCTTCAGCAATAGCCGTCTTGCCCACACCGGCCTCGCCCACTAATAGTGGATTATTTTTGCGACGGCGGCACAGGATCTGAATTGTACGCTCAACCTCAGCGTCGCGACCTATCAATGGGTCAATTTTACCGTCTTTCGCCTGGCGATTAAGGTCTGTGGCGTATTTGCTTAACGCTGAGCCATTTTCCTCGCCCACTTCGCCCTCTTCAGACGCTTCAGGATTAACAGAAGTATCATCCTCTGCTTTACTCACTCCATGACTGATGAAGTTGACCACATCTAACCGGGTTACGTCAGACTTTTTAAGGATATAAACAGCTTGGGATTCTTGCTCACTAAAGATTGCAACGAGTACGTTTGCGCCCGTTACTTCGTCTTTGCCCGATGACTGTACGTGAAATACAGCGCGCTGCAACACACGTTGAAAACCCAACGTGGGCTGGGTTTCACGTTCATTGAGCTGGTCGTCGAGAATAAGAGGCGTTGTGTCTTTTACAAATGAAAGCAATTCACTCTTAATCGCCTCTACGTCGGCACCACATGCCTTTAGTGCGTCGCGAGCAGCTGAGTTATCAAGCAATGCCAACAACAAGTGCTCTACCGTCATAAATTCATGACGGTGCTCTCTGGCAAATACAAACGCGTCATTCAACGTTTGTTCTAATTCTTTATTTAACATATTGCTCGCCCTCTAAAAAAACCTTATGCCTGCTCCATCGTGCACATCAACGGATGCTGATGTTTGCGTGCGTATTGATTAACCTGCATCACCTTTGTCTCTGCTATCTCAGCAGTAAAAATGCCACACACGGCTTTTCCTTGATAATGGACGGTCAGCATAAGTTGGTTGGCTTTCTCAGCGTCCATATTGAAAAACTGCATGAGTACCTCAATGACAAAATCCATAGGTGTATAGTCGTCATTGTTTAACAACACTTTATACATGGGAGGCGGCTGCGGCTTCTGTCGCTGCGCGTCTTTTTGTTTTTCCTTTTCGATACTAATCGCGTTGTCTTTACTCATAACTTAATAATAGTGGTTATCTGGCATATGTGTGTACAAACTTTTGGATAAATTTATTCACATTAGCCCTTGACATAATATGGTTAAAAAATCTACATTTTGTAAAGTGAATTTTGGTATTGGAAAGCATTGCTATATTCAATACTCCATTCACTGTGTCTCCGGATCTATAATGGGGGCATATACTCGTGAGTTCAAGGATTAAGAGGAAGTCGAAGTATGGCGGTTGGCAAAGTTAAATGGTTTAACAACGCGAAGGGTTTTGGATTTATTGTGCCTGAGGATGGCGGCGAAGATATTTTCGCACATTACTCTACAATTCAAATGGAAGGCTATCGTTCACTCAAAGCAGGTCAGGAAGTTACCTATGAGGTACAGCAGGGTCCAAAAGGGCTTCACGCTGAAAATATAGGCTTCAAAGAAGAACCAGAGCGTTAATAAAAGAATTCATTGAGCCTGGCGATTTTCGTCAGGCTTTTCTTTTAAAGTGCTTTACTGATTATGTGCCCTGCTCATAATTTCATTACACGTTGACACGTGCGGTTTTTTTGGCTCAAAATTTAGGCACTAAAACATTAAGCTTAAACATTTTTAAGTTCATTTCCGCAGTGTAAAATTTCAATCAAACAATCAATATTGATATGGCTCGATACTTCGTTTGTTGTATGACTTTATGCTTACTTGATTGAATGGTTCGATGTTTACATGGTTAATAATTCTGTGCAATTCTCCAGTATGCTCTTATCACTTGTCTGAAGTGTTATTCTAAAAATTATCAAAAGTAATTTGCTTCCATTTACTCAAGCGCTTCATTTATCGTTCATCGCGCATTTATCTGTATCAATTTCCGTTACCTACCTAACCATACATCTACTAAACCATACATTTTAATCCCGTGTTCTATCGAACACTGGCAAACCGCGTTGTCATTATTTAACAACATCCACAACAAAGAACAGTCTGCATAGATAAAACGAATCCGAATAGATAAGTACCCTTTTCTGCGTAAGACGATAAAAATAAAAAAGCCCGCTCACACGTAGTAAGCGGGCTTTACTGTTAAATTAGCGATGCCTTAGTAGAAGGCCTCGCCTCACGTTAGCTGTTCAGCGCTAACTATTCTTAACGTTAATTATGCGCCAAGAATTGCTCTTAGTGTCTTACTTGGAGACATTGTTGCAAACATCTTGTCTTCATCCGGGTAGTAATAACCACCGATGTCTTGCGCACTGCCTTGCGTTGCATCTATTTCAGCCAAAATGTCATCAATTTTCGCTGACAACTCTTCATACACTGGCTTGAATTGTGCCGCTAGGTCAGCATCTTCCGTCTGGCTCGCTACTTCCTCGGCCCAGTATAGACCAAGGTAAACGTGGCTGCCGCGGTTGTCTAGCTGACCGGCTTTACGAAGCGGAGACTTACCGTTGTTAAGGAGTTTTTCCGTCGCTTTATCAAGCGCAGTAGCGATGATTTTTGCTTTCGCGTTGCTGTGCTTAATAGCCACATCTTCAAGCGATACCGCAAGTGCCAAGAACTCACCCAGTGAATCCCAACGCAGGTGACCTTCTTCAACAAACTGCTGAACGTGCTTCGGTGCACTGCCGCCCGCACCTGTTTCATAAAGGCCACCACCCGCCATCAGTGGCACGATTGATAGCATTTTAGCACTTGTGCCAAGTTCAAGTATTGGGAACAAATCGGTCAGGTAGTCACGAAGAACGTTACCCGTTACTGAAATAGTATCTAGGCCACGAATTGCACGTTCCATGCTGTAGCGAATAGCGCGTACAGGCGACATAATTTGAATGTCTAAACCATTTGTGTCGTGATCTTGCAGGTACTTTTCAACTTTCTTGATAAGTTGTGCATCGTGAGCTCGTTCGTCGTCTAGCCAGAATACCGCAGGCATACCTGATTGACGTGAACGGGTTACCGCTAACTTCACCCAATCTTGAATTGGTGCATCTTTCACCTGACACATACGCCAGATATCACCTTCTTCAACATCGTGAGAAATGAGTACGTTACCGTCTTGATCAACAATCGACACTGTACCGTCAGCTTCTAGTTCAAACGTTTTATCGTGTGAACCGTACTCTTCTGCTTTCTGCGCCATTAGACCAACGTTTGGTACCGTACCCATCGTTGTTGGGTCAAATGCACCATGGGTCTTACAGAAGTTGATCACTTCTTGGTAAATGGTCGCGTAAGTACTTTCAGGGATAACCGCTTTGGTATCATGCGGCTTTCCATCTGGTCCCCACATTTGACCAGAATTGCGGATCATTGCAGGCATCGACGCATCTACAATAACGTCACTTGGAACGTGTAGGTTTGAGATACCCTTGTCAGAGTTAACCATCGCAATAGGAGGACGGTCTGCGTAACATGCATTGATGTCTTTTTGGATTTCTGAACGCTGGCTTTCAGGTAGGGTAGAAATTTTATCGTAAACACTACCAAGACCGTTGTTAGGGTTAACGCCAAGTTCTTCAAACAGGTCGCCCCATTTGTCGAATAATTCTTTATAAAAAACTTTTACACAGTGGCCGAATACGATGGGGTGAGACACCTTCATCATGGTCGCTTTTACGTGTAACGAGAACAGGATACCTGTGTTTTTCGCATCTTCAATTTGCTCTTCGAAGAATTTGCACAGGGCTTTCTTGCTCATGAACATGCCGTCGATAACTTCGCCAGCAAGCAGATCTACACGGGGCTTAAGGGTTTTCTTGCTACCATCTTTGCCAGTAAATTCAATGCTTACGTAACCGTCTTTTTCTACCGTTACCGATTTTTCACCTGAATAGAAATCACCACCGCGCATGTGCGCAACATGAGTGCGAGATGCTTGTGACCACTCACCCATCGAGTGCGGATGCTTGCGTGCATAGTTCTTAACCGCGGTAGGCGCACGACGGTCTGAGTTACCTTCACGCAATACAGGGTTTACTGCACTGCCTAGCACTTTGCCGTAGCGCTCACGAATTTCTTCTTCTTCCGCGCTCTTTGGTGAATCTGGGAATGCAGGAACGTTGAAACCTTTTGCATTAAGTTCTTTGATGGTTTCGCGAAGCTGAGGAATTGAGGCACTGATGTTTGGGAGTTTGATAATGTTAGCGTTAGGATCTTGGGTCATCTCACCCAGTTCGGCTAACGCGTCTGGCACTCTTTGTTCTTCAGAAAGATATTCTGGGAAATTTGCCAAAACGCGCGCAGCTAGTGAAATATCGCTCAATTCGACGTCGATATCTGCCGCTGCAGCAAACTTCTGGATGATTGGAAGCAATGAATAGGTCGCCAGCATTGGCGCTTCATCAGTCTTCGTGTAAATGATCTTAGACTTGGTCATTATATACCTCAATTTTTTCGACAGGGTACTGCCGTTTTAGTCCATTAGGTCGCAACGACCCGCAATAATTTGAATATTGCTCCCACAGTCATTGCGAAACGTATTTGATGTTTTCCGCCTCTTGCTTATTAAAAGCACAAGGCCACTTGCTGTTTTCTTCCCCACATATTATTCAATTCCCTATGTTAGCAATATACATTTCAACCTCGTATTTGCTTGCAATTAAGCCAATAACGACATTGAAGTGCGATGTACAAGCAAGCCGGCTTATCACTGCTAAAACTGTCTAATAATTATGCAGGTATACTCTCTTATAAAATTGGGAGCGTCCAATAGTATAGGGTCGAAAGTTAGACTTACAAGTCATACCATTGTCTTAACCTATAAGATCAATGAAATTATAGGCAAAGTTCGCGGTGGATATCGTCAAGTGGCAGACATTTTCTCAAGCGTAGGTGCTTCGTTTATCGTAAACTGATGGGGAAATTTTTTACACGAATCAAGCGAACCTGTTATGTCTTCAAACGCTAAAGTAGTTCTTTTTAATAAGCCTTTCCAAGTTCTCTCACAATTCACCGACGCAGATGGAAGGGAAACACTCAAAGACTATATCGACATTCCTAATATTTACGCCGCTGGTCGACTAGACAGAGATTCAGAAGGGCTACTTGTACTCACTAACGATGGCAAATTACAACACAAACTTGCCAACCCTGCCGCGAAGACAAGCAAAACCTACTGGGTGCAAGTTGAAGGAATTATGGACGAAAAAGCCATGCAATCATTGCGAGATGGCGTTGAATTGAAAGATGGAATGACCCGTCCTGCCAAAGTCAAGCTAATGGATGAACCCGCTGTTTGGGATAGAAATCCTCCCGTTCGCTTCAGGCAATCTATTCCTACGAGTTGGGTCTCAATCACCATCACTGAGGGGAGAAACCGACAAGTCCGTCGTATGACTGCGCATGTTGGCTACCCTACCCTCCGACTCATAAGATACCGAGTAGGCAACTGGACAATCGATGGTATTGAAAATGGCAAATATATCAGCGTCTAAAAGCTAATACCAATCCGCATAGATAACTGCCCACTCAGAAGGCGCTGGCAAGTTTCCTAGCGAAGCGTGGGAATGCAGGAATGGCTGTTCCCTTTCA
>NZ_BLIG01000025.1 GCF_009811415.1 Alteromonas sp. KUL106
GCCCCGCGTGTATGCGTCTCCAGCGAGCGAAGCGAGAGCCTTGAGTGGTTTGATAATCATTGAGCCTCCTCCCTATCAGCATAAACTGAGTTTATCCTGATAGGCGACCAAACCAAGGGAGAAAACTCAATGAACTTTTATACTAATACACATCCGTACTATTGTGGAATCGATCTTCATACAAGACTGCTTTATGTCTGCATCATTGATAATGAAAACAACATTCTCGTTCACGAAAAAATCGATGATTCACCCGATAAACTGTTAGCGCTTCTAAAACCATATCTGGGCAATATCGTTGTTGGTGTGGAATGTATGCACTGTTGGTATTGGGTGTCTGACTTTTGTGAAGAGCACAATATTGATTTCATTCTTGGCCATGCGCTTTACATGAAAGCCATCCACGCCGGTAAAACGAAGAATGATAAAATCGACGCGCTAAAAATAGCGAAGTTGATCCGTGGAGGAAACTTCCCGCTCGCGCATGCGTATTCAAAGGAGCATCGCTCAATTCGTGATGCGCTGCGTCGGCGCACCCATATAATGAGGATGAGTGCACAGCTGAAAGCGCACGTTGCCAGCACGGTCAGTCAATACAACTTACCCGCATTAGAAACGCGTTTAGATTTAAGAAACTCACCTGATAGAGAAAAGATGCGCCACTTTTTTCCAGACGAAGCAGTACAGAAAAGCATGGATTTAAACCTAAACATTATCGAAACCATGGTGAGTGAGCTCTACAAGATTGAACATTATGTAAAGACTCAGGCACAAACACACTGCGCTACAGATTTACATATTCTAAAGTCGTTTCCAGGTATCGGGAAAATTCTAGCCCTCACCATTTTATACGAAGTTGGCGATATTAAACGGTTTCCATCAGTTCAGAAGTTTGCCTCGTATTCACGGTTAGTCAAATGCAAAGCTGAGTCGGCCGGAAAAACATACGGTACGCAGGGAAATAAGATTGGTAATGCTCATTTAAAATGGGCATATAGTGAAGCAGCGGTGTTGTACCTTAAAGGTAATGACAACGCGAAACGGTATCTAGCCAAGCTTCAAAAGCGAATGAGCAAGGCGAAGGCTTTATCTGCACTCGCTCACAAAATTGGGCGATGTACTTATTTTATGTTGAAGAACCAGCAGGTATTCGATGAAGAACGCTTTTTAAACGGGTAAGTCGCACAGTGGCATGAGCTTAAACGTCTAACTGGTTTAATGGTGAGTATCTCTTTTATCGCGCAATAGTCTGCAAAAGCAGCTTAGATAAATATACCGAAATGCCAAAACCTGTTGGTTTGATTAGACGTGTCACCGTTGCGCATTTCTACCTTTTTACGAATTTGCTTACACCTTCACTGAACCTGATACTAACTGGTCAATGCAGCCACTTAGCTTTGAATAGGACAGAGGAAGGTTAACCGATGAATGTCTAGTGCCGTTGCCAGTCAAAAGGAATTGAAAAGCGCAACAACAAGAGCCTCTATATGTGTTTGACGTAGGCAATTTGCCTAACATCAGCCATGACAGACGAAGTAAACGAGTTCTAAAAAGGCAACGGTATTGATCTTGAAATAGTGGTCAAAGGGCTATCTTTTTTCATTGACAGCCCGGAGGCTCATATGTGTTATGCGTAAAAACACCAAACCACCTTTTAGTTAAATGGTGCAGCCACTAAATTTATTACGTTTTTGAGTAACCATTACATTTTTCCCAAATAGCTATCAGTAGTCCAATGCCAACTGAAAACAAAACTAATAATAACGATGCATTAAGAATAGTTGATGGTGTTACTAATTCCCAACTCCCCCCGAATGTGACCTTTATTACCACCAATAGAATTAGTGTAAACAGGATAAAAAATGAATTTTTCCAAAAACGGTCAAAAAATTGAGATTTGAAAAATGAGCTGATTTTTTATTCTCCGATACGCATAACGCTAAGCTAACGGGCACAAATGCAGCGGTAAAATGCGAAGCACCGCTGCGTTTGTGTCCCAGTGACCGTAGGGAACGTGTTAAGCGCCTTGTTAGCTGCCCAACTGCGTAATGTGCAACAGTTCACCAACTGGCCCCCATAAATAAAAAACCTTACCCCAAGACTCCTGTTGAATTGGCGTAATCTTGGTTTTATGTTCCGACTTAGAGCATAACTTATGTGCATCGTAGATGTCTGAAACGCATATTTGCAACATGAAATTCTTGGCTAAATCTTCATTGTAGAAGCGCTGCAAAAAGAAAAGACAATCTCCGTTTTCAAAAAGGGTGAGGTCATCGGTTACGTATTCTGATTTGAACCCAATTTCCGAGTAAAAAGACTTTGAGATTTCATAATCCTTACTTGGAACAAATGTTTTTATATCTATTACATCCATGATTCTTTCCAAAGGCTGCTAACTTTTAAATAAGGGGCGATAACGCGTAGGGCATAATAGCGAAGCGGCCCTGCGTGTTAGCGTCCCAGTGGGCTTTAGCCCACGACTTAATTTTTTTGTTATACACAAACCGTATGTTAACTGCCAGCATGTTGAAGAAAATAGGGTAAAAGTACCGAATAAAACAACTAGTGATTTAAGCTTTTGCTAGAAGCCAGAGAGAAGGGCGGCTTGAGTTGAAAAGCAAGATTTCCAAGTTACCTTCGGTGCTAACCAAAAACTAAAACGAACCCCCAAAGCTGTTGTAAAAAAGCGCTGAACTTTGACTTACTTTTTACTAAAAAATGGGTGGTGTATAACATCTTATTATAGAGACTTCACTGTAACACGCAGTAGGTTTCATGCAACAAAACTCCACAAATGTTCTGGATATCATGCTCTTACAAGATTGATAACGATAAAGTTAAATACTTTTGGTGCATATTACTAAGAATTCTCTTTAATAACGGGCACATTTTGTAAGCTAATATTTCATTATCAATAAGTTATCAGTTTTATATGCTTAAATTTGCTGATTACTAAGACTTCTCATTAAATCCAAAGTTAAACTGTACTCTATTGTCGCTAGAGCCGGGGCTTACAGCGTATTTTGAGGAAATTTCTTGTGTGGTTACTAAGAACTCTTATTAATATCATAAGATAAACTGACCAATGCTTCTGTATATACTGGGCTACAACTCCATTTATCCAATTTTATGATGCGTGTTACTGAGACTTCTCAGTAATTACACAACATCATTTATTGGAGGATTGTTATGGGTCAAAGCCCTTTCATAGAAAAAATTCGTGCTATTTTGCGGACTAAGCATTACTCAATTCAGACCGAAAAAACCTACATACTATGGATAAAGCGTTTTATTATTTTTAATCAAAAACGTCACCCCGAAGAACTAGGTGAGCAGGAAGTGACAGACTTCCTAACATACTTGGCTGTTAAGCGGCATGTAACCTCATCCACCCAAAATCTCGCTCTGTGTGCAATTGTCTTTATGTACAAACATGTGTTCGAACGTGAACTAACCTTGTTGCCAGACACGGTTAGGGCCCGCGCTCCCAAACGCATACCAACAGTACTTAGCCATGAGGAAACACTTTCTATCATCAGTCACATGAGTGAGAAGTATCAGCTAGCTTTCTCGTTGCTATATGGATGCGGTTTGCGAAAAGCAGAACTGCTCAAACTACGTGTTAAAGATATCGACTTTGAGGGAAAAAGTGTTTTTGTTTTTCGCGGTAAAGGAGGCAAAGACCGCGTAACAATGTTGCCCAACAACCTTCATGAGGAACTCAAAAAGCAAATCAATGCAGTAGCGGTTATCCATCAAAGAGACCTTGCTGAAGGTGCCGGTGAAACCAGCCTCCCAACAGGGTTAGCTAGAAAATATCCGTATGCGATTAAAGAGTTGAAATGGCAGTATCTTTTTCCATCGGCTACTCGGTGTCAACATCCAGTAGATGGTTACTACTGTCGTCATCATTTGCACTGGACATCGTTAACCAAAGCCTTACGAGCAGCGGTTAAGAAAGCTGGAGTAAGAAAGCATGTTACCGCACACACGTTTAGGCATTCCTTTGCAACGCAACTTCTTCTCTCTGGGGCTGACATAAGAACGGTTCAAGAGTTGCTGGGACACAATGACCTGCGAACCACGCAAATCTATACGCATGTCATTGGCCAGCATTCCTCGGGCACAATAAGTCCATTAGATAGAAGGAACTAAAATGTCACTAAAGCGGTTGCTATAAGTAGCTTTGAGCAACCGCTTTCCATCTAAATAAATCTGCATTGCATTTGTCAGCGAATGTCCGCTTCACGTCTCATAGGTGCCATTAAATTTTGAATGGGCCAACTTCCGCCATACGTACTTGGCGGCCTTACGACTTAGGCCAAAATTATTCTTTTTCTCTAACTAAAAAAAGCGCCGTTAAGAACAACGGCGCTATTTAACATATCATTATATTCTACTGTTCAATCGTTATTGAATATTGCCCGGCTTCATATATACGGCTTGGTTTACCCTGCAACGAAACCATGGCTGAGGAATTGTTAGGCACCTCGAATTGCCAATGGATATTATTGCCAAGGCGTTGCCAATTACTCACTATTTTCCCATAGCCAGTCTTATAACTCACTTCAACCCATTCTAGATTTTTGGGGAATACGGGCGACAGCTCAAAATGCTGGTAACCTGGATTGTCGCCGAGAGGTCGAATACCGCCTAAACCCTCGTAAAACCAACCGTCATACCCACTGTGAAAAGGGTGGTTTAATGAGCGGCCCGGCGGGTTTCTACCTTCAGGGTCTTTAGTTGGATCCCATACGCCTTTACGCTCCCATAGGGTTGTTGCTTTTAGATTATCGAATTGCCACTGGTAACCTGGATAGCCTTGAGCCGTAAATATACCAAAAGCAGTATCTCCGTAACCGTAATCGCTCAGTGCGCGATATACATAAGTTTGACCCAATGCGCCAATAGAGCCGTGACCATTCCAATTTTCCACGACATCTTTATTCAGTGCTTCGGCAACAGAAGGCCTTAAGTGTATAGGGGTAATACCGAATCTAAGTGCCATGGCATCAGCGGTTTGGCTTCCATAATGCCCGGTTTCTGCGTTGTAAAATTCTTTGTGATATTGCGTGGCGATCCTTTCGAATAAAGCACTATAGTGTTTAGCTTTTTCTGGTTTATTCAGAAGCGTAGACATTTTAGCCATTAGTTCGGCGCCATGTGCTAAAAAGCCAGATGTCGTCATCGTTGGTAGAGTATATTCAGGATTACAGCGCTTGCGCGTCATCCCGGGTACTCGAACTGGGTCACACCAGTCACCATAGCCATCGCGCAGAAGGTTATTGGTGAGTTGTGTCTCCGCAGCGTCCATGTATTCCACCATACTTTCGTACTGCTCGGCGATTACTTGGATATCACCATGATGGCGGTAATGCTCCCAAGCAATAATGACTTCAGCTACGGCCCAATCATACTTTTCGCCATGTGAACGTTTACCAGGTACGACTGCCGGTGCGATGTGACTCGATGTCTCGAAGTCACCTAAGTATTTTTCCCAGAGGTTTTGCATATCGTAATTGTAGTTGCCAGTGATAAGCGCTGCGTGCGCATCGCCTGTCCACCCAGCTCGCTCTCTTATTGGGCAGTCCATCGGTAGCGCCATTAAATTTCCTTCGTAACTCCACAGCGCCATGTCATGAATTTTGTTTAGTAAGTTGCTCGAACTTTTAAATTGCCCAGCAATTTCAACGTCGCTTCGAACTAGGTGTCCGTGTACGGCGTTAAAATCTGGCTCGAAGTCTATGCCTGTTAATTCCAAGTAACGGAATCCATGCCAAGTAAAAATTGGACTCCAAAACTGCGCGTCTTCTCCTGATGCTATATAGGTATCAACTTGTTTTAAGAGCGGGGCTCCGCCACCTGATTTTTGGCTCAAATTACCGTCAATGTCTGCCCACTCTCCGTAGCGCATATGGACAGCTTGCCCAGACTTTAAATTTAGGGCTTCTAGGTTCAATGTTGGTATACCAGTGAAGTTTTGTCCGAAGTCGAAAACCCATACATTCTTTCGCGGTTGATAAAGCTTAATAGGTTCTAATTTTTTTACTGCTCTTATTGGCGGTAGAAGCTGCGGTTCCAATGATTCAGTAGGCCATTCATCCAAGGCTTCAACCGGTTGCCAGTTAACTAGATTATTTGCAGATGTATTTACGTTCCATCCTTCAACTGCTTCGTTTTGGTCGTAAAGCTCTCCAGAAAAAAGTCCTTCTTTTAAAATAGGCGAGGGATGTGATATCCAATTTTCATTGGATGTAATAATCTGACGGTTTCCATCTTCATAAATGAGTTCTAATTGCGCTATAAATTTCGGCTGTCCATAGGATAAAGTTTTCTGATTTCTCTCATTCTTAGCTGCGTCTGGGTTAGACCATTTGCTAAAGGCAATGTTCTCGTCATACCAGCCGCTTCCAAGATGAACAGCGATAGTGTTCTCACCATTTAAAAGTAAGCTGCTAACTTCATCAGTGTTGTAAAGAATGCGCTTATCAAAATCAGTTTGGCCCGGGTCAGCAAGTCGATCATCGACCTTCTGTCCGTTTAAGAATATTTCATAGTATCCACCAGCTGTACTGTGGAGTTTTGCTCGCGTAAGTTTTTTGCCGCTTTCTGTTGTGAAAGAGTGACGGAATAGGCTGGCAGTTGGCTGTAGCTTCAATTGTTCAACAACACCTAACTGTTTTTGTAGGTCGTTCTCTGTTAATTTTTCAGTAATGTCCGGGTGAACATTGGCTGCATATTTTATCCAGTCCAGTCTGTCTTCCGTTATCTGCGCTATTTCGCGTTCTTTAACTTGCAACCATTTTGCCTGCCAGTCGGATTTATTAAGCAAGCCCATTTCCCAGTATGAGGAGTTGCTCCATTCGCTAGGCTGCTCGGCGTCTTTTGACCAAACTCTAACTCTCCAAAAGGCTGTTTTATTTGCCTTTAGAGTTGAGCCCTGATACGGAACATTAACGGATACACTGGATATGACCTTTCCACTATCCCATAGATCTGCTAAGCCAGAAACTAACTGATTTAGACTAGAAGCTACTTGAATTTGATAAGCATACTGGGTTTCAACGTTAGAATACCAAGACAACCTTGGAGCTTCTTTGTGAACGTTTAGCGGATTGATATTATCCTCTACTAGTAAGTTACTAGGCTGAAGGTGCTCAGCGGGTAGTGATTCAATAACACTGTTGGTTGGTTCATTAAAGGAACAAGCAACTAACGAGAGTAATAGGAGTACTAAGTTGAAGTGTCTTAACATGTGATTTTGTTCTTTCTATACGATTCTAAAGGCTCATGATAAATAGGTAGCTTTTTCCTAAACTGATACCCAACATTTGTAATTAAATTGTTTTGTTAAAATCAGGCGTCGTCTTTAAGGCGAAAGGGCTTTGATTCAGCCGATTATTTCAGACCAGCACGCTAAAAACTCTTTATTCCAGCCAGAAATATAATTGAAAAAAAAGAATGAAATAGGTGCCAGTAAAATTTCGTAAAGACACCTATTTAACTAGTAACAGAGTTACGATTCTTGGAGGCAAAGAATTAACCCTGCATATCTTCGAGTTCTACGCCCTTTGTCTCGTATACATAACGAACAACAAATATAATCGACAGCATTGAGAAAATAGCATATAGACCGTAAGCGCCCGCAAGTCCTATACCGGCTAATAGCATAGGGAACGACCAGGTGATAAGAAAGTTGGTAGACCATTGGACTAAGCCACTTACAGCAAGACCTGAACCTCTTATCTGATTCGGGAACATTTCTCCTAACATTACCCACATCACAGGTCCCCATGAAAAGTTGAAACAGAAAACATATAGGTTTGCGGCTATCAAAGCTATTGGGCCCCACTCGTTAAGAGATAACTTTCCATCAACGCTCTGTTCAGCATTTAGGAAGGCAATAGTGACGACGGCGAGCGTAGCTGTCATGCCAATAGATCCCCACTTTAACAAAGGTTTACGCCCAATTTTGTCAATAACGGCCAGGGCGACTAAGCATGCTGCTATACTTATTGCGCCACTTAAAACATTTATCAGTAATGCATCCGACTCAGAAAAGCCTACCGCTTGCCATAGTACAGCACCGTAGTAAAACACAACGTTTATACCTACAAGCTGTTGGAGGGCAGCTAACCCGATACCCACCCACACTATAGGCTTGAGTTTTCCTGAGCTTGGATGAATTAAATCTTTCAATTGAGGTTTATGGTCGTTAGACAAAGTCGCCTCTATTTCTGAAAGTTTACTTTGAGCTTTTTCGCCGTAAAGCTTAGCCAGGACCGTGCTAGCCTTGCCATTTTTCTGCTTAACTACGAGAAAGCGAGGGCTTTCGGGAATAAATAATAGCATTATGAAAAAGAGCGATGCCGGTACTAACTCCATCCAGAACATCCAACGCCAGGCTTCAAATTCAAGCCAAAGTTTTTGTGTTGAACCTGAAGCAATATCTGCAAGAAAATAATTACTCAGAAACGCAGTAAAAAGCCCTCCGATAATAGCTATTTGCTGTATAGATGCCAGCATGCCTCTATATTTAGCTGGAGATACCTCTGCTATGTAAGCGGGGGCCATGACAGAAGCAGCACCCACGGCGAGACCACCGATAACTCGATAAATAACGAACTCGACACTGCTTGTTGCGATACCTGAACCCCAAGCACTGACTACAAAGAAAACTGCAGCGACAAGAAGTAGGGATTTCCGGCCGTATTGGTCCGCTAACCGTCCTGCAAAAAAAGCACCGATTGCGCAACCTAATAGCATGCTGGATACATTAAAACCGGTACCTACACTTTGAGAATTAAAAGCGGTCTGCAAGCCATCTACAGTGCCATTTATCACGCCACTGTCAAAGCCAAAAAGGAAACCTCCTATCGTTGCTACAATAGTGATAAAGAGAATAAATCCAGTGTTTGTTGAGTCACTAGGAATATTATTGGTTAACGTTGTGTCCATATTATTTCGCTCTATTGTTCTTGTTCTAAAACTAGGAGATGTTGACGACCGAGCCCTCTGATTCATTTTCAAAGTAATCAGGTTGCGCTGCTTGACGGTATTCAACGGGCGTTTGGTCAAAGTGCTTTCGAAAAAGCGCATACATGTATTGAACAGAGGGATAGCCACAGCGTTTTGCGATTTCGCTACTGTGCGCGTCAGTTTCCTTTAACATTCTGCAGGCTCTGTTCAACTTTTCGTTGTGTATTTCTGTGTGAATGCTATGGCCTCGTTCTTCTTTGAAGCGGGTTTCTAAGTTCGATCTTGAAATGCCGATGTGGTCAAGCACTTGGTCAACCTTTATCCCTTTACAAGCATTCATTCTTATAAAGTGGGCTGCTTGCATTACGAGAGGGTCTTTTATTGCCTTGAAGTCCGTTGACTGTCTTTCTGCTACGGTTACAGGCGGAATCAGTAGCTGAGACCTCTTTGGTGTATGGCCTTTTAGTTGCCTATGAAGAAGTTTGGCCGCTTGGAAACCCATTTCGAGACAACCCTGTCTGACTGAGGACAAACTAACTCGGCTCAAAAATCGTGTCAGCTCATCGTCGTCAATTCCGATAACAGCAAATCGCTCTGGAATTAGGAGGCCTAAGTGGTCGCATGCTTGAAGTAGATGCCTAGCCCGAGAATCTGTAACGGCTACAATACCCGTAGGCGTGGGTAAACTTTTAAGCCAATCGGTAAGCCTTTTTTGAGAGTACTGCCAAGTCTCTGCTCTAACAGCATGCCCACGATAAACATAACATTCGTAGCCATGCTGCTTGGTAAGAGCGAGCATTGCTTGTTCGCGTTCTTGTGCCCACCGCTGTTCTTGACTGATGGGACTACCATAAAATGCGAACCGTTCAATACCTTTTTGGCGTAGGTGTTCAAATGCGGCTTTTACGAGCGCAAAGTTATCAGTAGCGACATAAGGCACGTCGGGATACTTTTCTTTTTCCTGATAAGATCCGCCGACACCAACTACTGGAACAGACGCATTAGATAATGCGCGCTCAATTGCTGGGTTGTCGAAGTCAGCAATGACACCGTCACCGCGCCATTCATCGAAATGTTCTAATCGAGTTAAGAAATCCTCTTCTAAATATAAATCCCAGTCGGCATCTGATGTCTGCAGGTACTGCCCAATTCCTTCGATAATTTGCCTGTCGAATATCTTACTCGCATTCAGAAGTAGCGTAATACTGTGCGCTTTCTCGAACATATTGGCTTCCTACGTATAAACAAATTACGTAACGATTATTATGATTATTAGTTTAGTGATACTAAACCAGGATGTTGTAATTAACAAAACGATTACAAAATTTCATAATTGATATAAACGCTTTTAGTAATCAACATCTGTACATCAACATTGATATTAAAGAGATAGGTCGATGTACATAGGAATAGATCTAGGCACCTCTGGTGTGAAAACGGTGTTAACCAATGAAGCCGGAGCGGTCGTTCAGTCAGTAAGCCGCCCGCTTGGCATATCTATGCCTCACCCCCGATGGTCAGAGCAGGATCCTAATGATTGGTGGCAAGCAACCTGTGATTGTCTTGATGAGCTAAGTAGTAAAAACAACTTATGTTCTGTCAAAGCGATAGGCCTAAGCGGTCAAATGCATGGCGCAACACTTCTGGATAGCGAGGGTAGCGTTTTAAGACCAGCTATATTGTGGAACGATGGTCGCAGTGGCGATGAGTGTGAGGAGATAACTAGCTTAGTTCCTGATTCGTCTATTCGTACAGGCAATCTTATAATGGCGGGATTTACTGCACCTAAACTTCTTTGGGTGAAAAAAAATGAGCCAGAGGTGTTTGCCAGCATACATAAAGTTCTCCTGCCAAAAGACTTTTTGAGGTATCAACTTTCAGGTGAGTATGGATCTGATATGTCCGATGCAGCAGGCACTGTTTGGCTTAATACCGAGTCTCGTAGTTGGGATGAAGAGCTATTAAAAGCCTGCGGTTTGAGCGTCGACAACATGCCTTCTCTTTACGAGGGCAGCAGTACTTCAGGGCACTTAAAAGACACGCTACAGGCGCGCTGGGGAATGAACAATGTAATTATTGCCGGTGGTGCTGGAGACAATGCTGCAGGAGCAATCGGTTGTGGAATTTTTGAGCCTGGTCACGCCATGTTATCGCTTGGTACATCAGGAGTATATTTTGCGGTTACAGATCGATTCAGGGTAAATACTGCTCAGGCCGTTCACAGCTTTTGCCATGCGATTCCTCATCGTTGGCATATGATGTCAGTAATGCTCAGCGCTGCAAGTTGCTTAGAATGGTATGCAAAGCAAAGCGGATATACTGATGTCGGCAGCATGATTGATGATGTACAAGCAAATACAAGCCATCACGATACGCAAACGCCTCTTTTTCTTCCATATCTAACGGGTGAAAGAACGCCTCACAACAACCCTTTAGCTAAAGCCCTATTTTTCGGGATATCAGCATCAACTGAACGCGTAGATATGGCGCGAGCTGTAATAGAAGGGGTGTCCATGGCACTTGCGGATGGCATTGACGCGGTGCATCAAAGTGGCGTTGCAGCAGATTCTATAAGCCTCATTGGAGGAGGCGCGCGCAGTACGTTCTGGCGTCAGCTGCTTAGTGATATAAGCGGGTATAAGTTGGAATATCGAGAGGGCGGAGACGTTGGCCCGGCTCTTGGAGCTGCTAGGCTGGCACAATTAGCAGCCAACCCAGATAAAGAAGTATCAGATATTTGTTTTAAGCCCAAGCTTGAAGCGACATACACTCCGAACAAACAGATCCATGATATATACCTCAACAAACGACAAAAGTTTAGAGAACTTTACTACGCCGTAGAAACATTTTTCTCGTGACGTTAGGGGTAAGCGTTAGAAATTTAAAGTGACCGTTACGCAACGATATAGTGCGGACTACAAAGGAAACCTTATGAGTAATTATTTTGAAAGCATTCCTTCTATAAAATACGAAGGACCAGAGTCAACGAATCCACTTTCTTTCAAGCACTATAACCCTCAAGAGGTGATTGGTGGCAAAACAATGGAAGAGCATCTTCGTTTTGCAGTGTGCTATTGGCATAACTTCTGTTGGGATGGTGCAGATGTATTCGGTGGCGGCACGTTTAATCGACCTTGGCTGGCAGCTGGGGATCCCATGGAGCGGGCAAAACAAAAAGCTGATGTGGCCTTTTCATTTTTCGAAAAGTTGGGCGCGCCTTTTTATTGTTTTCACGATATTGACGTGGCACCAGAAGGCGATACTATTCAAGATTACATTCGCAATTTTGGGGAAATGACGGATGTATTAGCACGTAAACAAGAAGAAACCGGTATGAAACTCTTGTGGGGAACCGCTAACGTATTTAGCCATCCTCGCTATATGTCTGGCGCGGCAACTAACCCAAATCCAGAAATTTTCACTCGGGCTGCTACTCAAGTTTACCATGCTATGAATGCGACCAAAGCCCTCGGTGGCGCAAATTACGTCTTATGGGGTGGTCGCGAAGGCTATGAGACCCTGTTGAATACTGACTTAAAGCGTGAACGCCAACAATTTGGACGCTTTATGAATATGGTTGTTGAGCATAAGCACAAAATCGGTTTTGATGGCTTATTGCTGATTGAGCCGAAGCCTCAAGAGCCCACCAAGCATCAATATGACTACGACACGGCAACTGTTTATGGTTTCCTCAAAGAATTTGGTCTAGAAAAAGAATTTGCTGTAAATATTGAGGCGAATCATGCGACTTTGTCTGGGCATTCATTTCACCATGAAGTAGCTACGGCTTTTGCACTTGAGATTTTCGGCTCAATTGATGCAAATCGCGGTGACCCACAGCTTGGCTGGGATACTGATCAGTTTCCAAATTCAGTAGAAGAGATGACGCTTATTTGTTACGAGATTCTGAAGAACGGCGGTTACACATCGGGTGGATTTAACTTCGATACAAAATTAAGACGTCAAAGCCTCGATGCTGAAGACCTTTTCTTAGGTCATATTGGCGGTATGGACACATGTGCACTTGGTTTGAAGAAAGCTTATGAGTTGATCTCCAACGGCGTGCTAGATAGCAATATTAAGCACCGCTATGCAGAATGGAACTCCGCTTTTGGACGAGAAATTCTAGGTGGGAATGTGTCGCTAGAGTCTTTAGCTGAACATGCGAAAATGAAATCTTTAGATCCTAAGCCTGTGTCAGGAAAGCAAGAAGAGCTAGAAAATCTAGTAAATCAGGTTATCTATAAGTAACGCCCTGAACTAATAAGCGGATTGAAAATCCGCGTGTCCCTGTGGCTGCATCGCGCGTTACAATTTCGTTCGAGGCAACACTATTAAAGCCCTTGCATAGATGTAAGGGCATTTTTGTTCTTACAGTTTGTTCGTAAGTAAAAGTAACGGATTTTGAATCCGTCATGTCTTCCAAGTTCATTACTCTGGCATTGACGGGATATAACGATAAATTTTCAAACAGCTATGCTTTCTCCACAAACTATCTTCGCGATCCATTTTTCTGTTCTGATAATTCGAAGTTATGTCCAAAAAACGTACAGTACCTTCGCGAGGGTATGCGGTTTGCCAATTGCGGCATAAACTATTTTATATAGGCCCTAAATAAGATTAGAAGTTCAGGAATACATTTATTAAAAAAATATTTGAAATGGTAAAAAAGTAACGGAAAATTCATAAAAAATTGAGTCACCACAAAATTTAGATTTTTAAATTTTAATTTCCTTTACTGGAGTTTAGCGGGATGCCGAAAGCGGTATATTGGCCATCATTTTAGTATGTATGGGTGATAATTATCGTGCGTAAATAAATTGATAAAAATGAAACTTTTTGTATTTAATACAGCGAAACTTGGAATGCATTAAGTGGATTCGGGTACATCCATTTATTTATACAATTTTGACGACACACCTTCGGCAATCTGACTTCCAGTATTCTGATAAAAATCAGAAGAGGCATCCTCAAAAGCTTTGCTCAAAGCAACCTCAATATCTACGTTCAGTGCTTCAATGTAGTCCATAGTTAACTTCTCATTTAAAAAAGTTTTACCTGCGTGGGACGCCCAGTGTCTCATTTGGATGTCTGCCCAGATGTAATGATTATTTTTAGACATTACCTTCATAGCCATTTTCAGCTCATTACGTCGGAATTGGTTCTTAAATGGATAAGCAGAAATTACGTCATAAAGAGGCGTGAGCCAATGGCCTGTATTATCAAGGTAAACACTGAATTTTTTAGCGTGGCCATCAATTCCCATTAGCAGCCAGAATACATACTGCGCAAGAAAGAACTGATACATGTCATTTTCGCTATCAGTACTAAAGCGAAGTAGATTGGCTATCTCACTCGCACCCGGGCCCCCATTTACTTCATACTTTGACTGGCCAGGCCTACCAAGCGCTTGGCACATGTCTTCTTGAGTCAGTCGATATATAAGGCCGTCCTCACCTTGTTGCCTATCAAAACGCTCTACCACCAGCGCCTTTTGGTCACCGAAAGTGTGTATATCCGCTTGAGCAACGTTGAAACCCAAGTAACGCATAAATCTCAGGCAGAACCACTCATTATCTACACTGTTTGTTAGCTTTAGACCGTTTTCCAAATCATGCATTGGCAGTTTGAATATATGTGTTGTTGGAGTGGTACCTAGAGGTCGATGCCATTTATCTTCATGAAGTGTCAGAGCGGTTTTCTCTTGTGCGCCTGCAAGAGATATTCTGAATACGTCATCATCATCTATACCCAGGGTTTTACGTCTTACCGTATTCCTTAGGTGCGCTTCGATATCGGCATGACTCATCGCCTCAAGCTTTAATTCGTCGATCCCATCGACTGGTTTCGGAGTCAAAGAAAGAGAGCCCTCACAATCACGTCCAATTTCACTCAACAAATCCTTTGTGTCTGTAGAGTAGGCGCCAACACGGTCAACAATTAACTTACGAATCTCTTTGTCGTCCGGCAGTAAGTTGTCGAAGTAATAGCGCACCAAGTCACCGGTGTGTCTTTTTTAGTAAGCGACATTGATAGGCTAATTGGGTGTGCGTATTCTGTGGATAGCCACTCATCGTCGTAAGCAAATGCATGTGTGGCACCATTGCGCTCGAATGTACCTACATGCCGGCCATTAATGCCTACTGAGAAATTGTTAGTTTTTCTCCTCTTAGCCATAACTATTCCTTAGCTTTATTCTTACTAACAACCACCGGCGTTCTTATTGGCTTACTGATAAACTTACCTGATTCCACTCTTCTTAATGGGCTTTTACCGTCTTTGGGGGCGTTCGGGGGAAAACGCTGTCCACCAGCTACAGATACTATCTCATCTGTTTTATGAGTGTTTTGGCTTGTCATATCGATATTGATATTGAGAACGTTTAGAACCATCAACACAGTACCAAATGACACGCTGGTGGGGTCATTCTCTAATCTCGATACAAAGCGCTGGTCCTTACCAATTTTAGTGGCCAAGTCTGTTTGAGACCACTTTAGAGCCTTTCGTGTAGATGCTATGTAGTGACCTACGTCTTTTGGGGTCTTAATTCTCATCGTTAACTCAAAATATTCCATAAGAAGCGTATTGGTAAATATGCCGTATATTGCATATTATTCAATATTCCTTAATTGGTATATTTTAAAATATACTTTATATAGTATAATTCATGCCATCTGATAGGAAACAGCGTGTTCGGGATGTCCAATTCTAGATGGCTACACTTACTAGATTAAGTTTATGACTCTATTATATAAATCGAACTTGTTGAGTGCTTCTTTTTGAGGATCTCCGGTGCGTCTCTTTGTCTTTTTTGCTGCTCTCCAGCCTTCATTGAAGGCCAGTTCGATAATTAACGATAAGCGCTCTCTGTCGTAGTTTTTCAGTCTTTTGATAAAGCTGTCGAACATCAACTCTGTGCTGTCAAATTTTTCATCACCCAATCGCTGCTTAGCCTGGTCGACATCGTGTTCATAGTCGCGATAGTCTGGTGACAGTAAAAAATCTATCGCTTCCTCCAATGTTTCCGCGCCCACCTGCGCTTTAAACTTATTAAGCATTTTAAGAGAGTGCGATTTTAATTGTAGGTTTTTTATTCCTCTATTCTTTCTATGTTTGTGCGCTCTAAATCTATTTTGAAGCTTTTTAATGGCTTCTTGAGTAATTATTTTTCTAAGACAATCATACGTTATTTTAGGCTCTGAAAAATCAACTTCACTGTCGTTTATAATCTCTTTTTCGCCACTAATAAAATCGTTATTCCTCAATGAGGAAATGAATTTATCAAAATTCTTTTCCATATATTCATGCCAAATTTTATCTTTAATCACTACCCTACCCTTTTATCGTTACATATAACGATTGTATATCACGACTATCATTACTTTACTAATGTAATTTTATTTTAACGTTATATGTAACGATAAAATTGTTCTTTCCGTAAGGTTAGTCTATTATTATAGATAATTAACATTATATCTAATAATACTATGGAAAATGAAATCGCGTTGGCGCAAAGTGACTTTTCGCTGGATGAAGAACATCGAACGCTGGTGATTCAAAATCTAACTGAACTGAGAGACTCGGTGTGGGAAACTATGTCGTGGAATACGCGAAAGGCCTATCAGTCTGATTTCAATCAGTACCTCAAATTTTGCCGTGCACATGCACTGCCGGCACTAGCGAGTGATTGGAAAATTACAAAGATTGCATGCCAGGCTTTCTTCGATGAGCTTATGACGTCAGAACTCAAGCATCACACCATTAAACGAAAGCTAGCATCAGTCCGTTTTTTTATTGGCGTAAGTGAATTGCCCGACCCATGGAAGCACTCAAAGCTATTCAATCGTTATATCAATGGTAGGCTCAAAGAAAAACCAGCAGTGCAGAAACAAGCAAAGCCATTGAAGTTAAACGATGTTCGGCTAGCAACTCAGGCACTAGATGTGAACTCGCTATTGGGTTTACGCGATGCAGTATTGGTCAACGTCGCGCTAGATACACTATTCCGTGCATCGAATATCCTTGGCATCGAAGTTAAACATATCGACTGGCAGACAAAGACAATTTTTGCCCCACGTTCTAAAACTGACCAGTCAGGTGAAGGTTATTATGGTTATTTTTCTGACGAGGCAGCAGACCTGCTTACAAGATGGTTGGATAAAGCTCAAATTACTGAAGGTTTTGTGTTTCGTAAACTCTCGCCCAAGCAAACTGTCCAAAAAGAGCCTATGCAATACCAAGCACTATTAAAGAGGTATGAGGCAATCGGCATGACCATAGACACCGATGGAAGATTTACCTGCCACAGTACACGTACCGGTGGGGTTCTTACTCTTATAGAAGCAGATGTACCTATGGCAGAAATTGTTCTTTCGGGCAACTGGAAAAGCGAAGCGATGGCTATACGCTACGCTAAACAATATCAAGCCGGTAAAACAGGAATGGCGAAGGTGAGATAGTCCGGGCTATGACTCATCGAAAAGATCTGCGCTTCCTTATAGTTTTAGACAAAAAATATTTGTAAATAAGTTGCTAGAGTTCGATTATTTATTTCGACAAGCACATCACCATTTGCTCACTATTCAATTTAGTGAAATTACAGCCATCCGTTCACCTCATACATAGCAGTGACCATCGAATGAGTTTTTTACATTTTACTCATCAATAAATCATCAAATCTGATGGGAAACAGTTTGTTAACTGATTGGAAATAGAGCATGACTTGATCGTAAAAGATTATTAATGACTATTGCGGCATTAGACTTTAGAGTAATGCATTATACTCTTATGGTTCTTAAAGCCCTGATAAAATTGGATATTATGTAAATATATTTCATTGAATAAATCTTAAATAAAAAGCAAAATTTATTAATTTACTCATTAATATTCAATATCAAGCTGGTGAATAGTCAATTTTTTGTAAAAAATGATGATAAATGACTTGTTTTGATTGTTTCATGTGGTTACTATGGTTTCACAAATCTTTAACAAGGTTTTCGAGAGAGACACACTTAAATCACACAACGAAGAGAATGGGTCGATGCAAAACACAAGATCAAATATAAATAGAAAGCTGTTAGGGAATACGGCGGCACTATTATTAACCATTAGCTCTCCCACACTACTTGCTCAGGAAGTTAATACCGCGGTAAATAACGCTCAGCAGAAAGTAGATAATAAACAACAAGACGACGACGTTGAAGTTATTGAAGTTTCTGGTGTTAGAGCGTCACTAGAAAATGCACTAAACACCAAACGTAATGCCGCATCTATCGTTGATGCTATCTCTGCTACAGATATTGATGCACTTCCAGCGCTTGATTTTGGTGAGGCACTCCAAGCAATCCCAGGCGTACAACTTAATTCAGATGAAGAAGGAAGACAAAGTACTATCAGTCTTCGTGGGTTAGGTAGCGGTTTCGTAAAAACGACCGCCATGGGGCAGACATTTGCAACTCCCTCAGGCGCAAGTAACATTAATTCAGTCGGTGAACCAAATCCATTTGCGGCCTTCGAAGCAAGTATTTTCGACGGCGTAACCGTTGTCAAAAGTCCAACTGCTGATCTTCAAGCGGGTGGTATCGCAGGTATTGTAGATCAAAAACTACAACAGGCTCTTTCAAAGAAAGATGGTACGGCGTCTGTGAGTTTAGGTGGTCGTTACGAAGATTTAACAGAAAATGTGGATCCTAACTTTAGAATTTCTGGTGTTAAACACCTTATCGACAATAAGCTAGGTGTAGCATTTAAACTTGCTGGCTCAGGACAAACTTTTAGACGTGATACCTTCGACATTATCGACTACACATCAGTGGATACAGTTGACGGCGACGTTCGTGCTACCAATATTGCTGAATATCGCGAAAAGTGGGGCTTAGAAGAAAACGCTCAGCTAACAGCGCCCGCTCGAGGCCGTAACGTTAGTGAATACAGTGACGGAGACAGAATCTCTTTCTCTGGAAACATTGAGTACCGCGTAAATGAAAACTTTAAACTCGGAGCTCATTTGCTCTTCTCAGAGCGTGACTTAGCTGATGGTACTAAAGAAGCAACAACAATGAGCCCGGGTTTCAATACCAATCGTCGTGATAGAGACAACTTTGATGCGCGTGTAACGCTTGATATGGACGCCGCACCATTCGTCTACGATAGAGTCTCTGATGAAGAAGGCGCTCCATTAGTTTATGCAGTGAACGCTTATGATTACACTAACGGCTCGTTGCAAACCGAAAACCGTAAAACAACCTTCAGAGAAAAAACAGAAGGCATTATTCTATACGGTGATTATTTCACAGAAGACTGGGCCTTTGATGGCAAAATTACGCATTCAGAAGCGAGTAATCAGTTTCAAAATGTTGGCTTTACCTTCCTTCATGACCAAGATTGGCGCGACAGCTTTAATTTTACAGATGCAGATGGCAGCAGAAACGGTGTTGAGAGCGTGCCAACAGGATTTAACGGCTCGATTAATTCTGGAAACGGAAACCTAGATAACATTGTGGTACGAGGACAGTTTGACCAGCCATATGTATACAATGACCTAGTATGGCAAGTTCCAAACCTTAATGCATCGGCTATTAATTCCGTTTCTGATGCGAATCAAGGTCGCAGACTTGCATTTAGGATCACTGGCAGAGTCAGAGATCTTGCTCGTGAAGTTAGCAGTGTTGAGTTCAACGCAGAACGTTTCACTGATTTTGGTCTTGGTAATGCCCTCAATTTTGAGTCGATTAAATTTGGCGGGAGATTCTCTCGAGAATCACTTGAAAGTATCGATCAAAGACAAGGGGTGGCTGGTATTGATACAAGCAACATTTCTGGCGCGTTCTTAACATCAAACATTTTATCTTCTGATCAGAATGACTATTTCGGGGGCAACATTCCGGGCACCTTTGACAATACGTCAGGTTGGATGACAATTGACAATGCCCTAGCAATACAGATGCTACAGGATGGTATTGAGACAGACGTCAATAACATACCTACGGCAACAAGTTTTACAACTCCTTATCCAGACTTAATGCGCAACAGAACTGGATTCTGGGACCAGCAAGATAGAAATACTGGATTGCCTATCAATCTTGGTTTTAACTTTGGAGCCGATCAAGATATTTTAGCTATGTATGTAATGTCAGATTTCGGTGGTGAGCTAGGCTCGATTCCTTACCGCGGCAATATTGGCGTTCGTCATATTCAAACAGATAATACTTTTGACGGTTTCGAGACTCAGGTGGACGAGCGAGGTCGCAACGGTGTAGCAGCGCCGGTTACTTTTGAAGACGACTACCAGCACACGCTCCCTATGGCTAATATAACATTTGAATTACACGATGATGTCTTACTTCGTGCTGCTTACTATGAAGGGATTGTGCGCCCGAACTTACTGGCTCAACGTCCAACAGCTGCCTTGAGAGGAGGCAACCAAACCGTTCGCTTAGATCTTCCTACAGCAACAGTTAGACCATATGAAGCAACTAACTATGATGTTTCACTAGAGTGGTATAACCGCGAAGGCAGCGCGATTTCGATTGGTTATTTTAAAAAGGAAATCTCAAACCTGTTTGATCAAGAGGACGGTTTTTGTCCAGACCCAGGTACTAACCCAATCGTAGATAGATTATTGGGTGATATTGAGCGTACTCCTGGAACTAACGGCCGCGAATTCGGTTGTATTCAGACAACTCCGATAATAGACGATGATGGTAACGAGAACCTGAGAGAAGTTATCATAAATTCTCCTATCAATGTTTCTGACACAATCAAAGTAGAAGGCTATGAGGTCGCAATTCAGCAGAAACTAGATTTCTTGCCTTACCCTTGGAACGGCTTTGGTGGTGTATTTAACTATACAAGTCTAGACCAAGAGGGGAGCGAAATTGAGCTTACACGTGTTTCACCGGAATCTTTTAACGTAATAACGTATTGGGAAAATGACGGAATTAGTTTACGACTGTCGTACAACTGGCGAGATGACCAAACGCTAAGGGGAGCTAACTCGTTCTTGGGTACCAATGCTCGTACTAGAAAAGCAATTGGTCGTTTGGACTTCGTTGGTTCTTATGCTCTTAATAAGAAAACCAAACTGTTCTTACGCGCTTTCAACTTAACTGATGAAGTGGGTGAGGAATTCTTAGGAACAGACGAGCGCGCTATCAGCCGCCTTACTTATACAGGCCGAATCTACCAGGTAGCAGTTAACTATAGATTCTAATAATTACATCATTAATAGGCGAGCGTGCAATGCGTTCGCCTTTTTTAGCTCTAATGATTATGTCCAATTTTTGACCCTACAGTTTCTAATATTTCCTTTTCAGCACTGAACATTTCTTTATTGCGTTTTGATTTTTTACATTCACTTTTTCAAGTAGAGGTGACCTTGTCCTAGTAGGCTTGATAGCGTTTACCGTATCTATGCATTGCGATAAGGGAATTGGTTTTCAAACACTTGTTACTTTGGATCTCGTTTCAGAATGTTAGCTAACACCTGGATGATTATTTATACTTTAGACGTCATGGGGAATATAATTGCTTGAATGAGCATTATTGGCTGTTAGAGAGGTAATTAGGCTCGAAGAAAGTAACAAATTTTCTTGTAGGGTCTTATTAGATAAGAATTAAGTAAACAAATACTGTGCTATACATTGTCAAAAAGTGGCGACAGTGTAAGACATGCAGTCATCGCCTTACACTGTCTACGCGTAGCTTAGGCCATCAGCGTTTTTATATATTCTTTGATAGACTCGTCTTTCGCATTCTCGAACAAGCATTTTTGGAAGCGTTCACCGGATACCGCAACTTTTACCAGTTCTTGGTCGATCTTCTTCAAGGTGTTAACATAATCGTCACATGCTAATGCCGCTTTTAGCTCTGACAGGATACCTGCGTTACGAACTTGCGGTTCACGTCTTTCAACCGGATAACCAGCTCCGCGTTCACCAGTGAAGGCTTTTTCGAAGATATAGCGTGCATTGAGTTCAGCACCCCAACCAAATCCTTTCGCAAAAGGAAGGGCTAACGCATTACCATTATTTACTTGGTTAAACAAAAAGGCGTCCGAAGGATCGATACAATAGCCACAGAAAACACCAGGTTGCGCATTCAACGACATCATAGCGCCCTGCCCTGTACCGCAGCCAGCGATAACAAAATCTACAGCACCGGAGTTCAATATAACGCCGGCCATAATGCCAAGGTGTACATAAGTTAAGTGATGATCGGCTTCACTTTCCATACCTACGTTGTGAACACTATGTCCCAACGAGTCAGCGACAGACGTCAATTCCTTTAGAATGACTGGGTTCTTCGCTGCTTGGCTATTTTCCATCATTAAGGCAATCTTCATGACTACTCCTGAGTAAATTTGAAATTCAAGCAAATTATACCATCTTTATCTGTCATTAATAAGCACATTAAGTTAAATCATCGTCTGATTTGTTTTTACATCTACGAAGAATTGCATGCTATATACATAATTTGAGAGGGTAGGTTAATCAAATGTTAGCGATCCAGCGCCTATCGTGATATTTTATGATTGTTTTTTATCGTTTTTGGCTTTCTTGTTTAATGTTTCGACTGTTTTTTCTACTTATTCTTATTGGAATTTCTCTCAATTCTTTTGCAAGCGAGGCTCAACAGTGTGGTGCCTGTCATCAAAAAGAGTTAACTGATTGGCTCGATTCAGATCACAGTAAAGCAATGAATGTCGCGACAGATAAAACGGTATTAGGAGACTTCAACAACACCACTTTCGAACACTTCAATCAAAAGGCTACGTTTTACAAGCAAGACAATAAGTTTTTTATTAAATTTCAAGAAAATAAGAAACCAATAGTTTACGAAGTAGCCTATGTGTTTGGCCATTTTCCTCTTCAGGAATATCTCATCAAAACTGAGCGAGGAAAAATGCAAGTGTTTCCTTTTGCGTGGGACTCACGAGATAAGTTGAGCGGCGGGCATAGGTGGTATCCGATATATCCCGACGAGGAAATAAGCAGCCAAGACAGATTGCATTGGCTTCAACCTTTACAGAATTGGAACGGAATGTGTGCAGACTGCCACTCGTCTGGATTAAGAAGAAACTACGACAGTGAGAAAGACTCATTCAGTACGGAGTGGAACGAGATAAACGTTTCTTGTCAATCTTGCCATGATCACATTGATGATAGTCACTACACTGATAATGTTCCTACGCTTACAGCTCTCTCAAAAAGTGAACAGAAAGGTATTGGTAACTGGCTATTAGGCAAAGACGATAAAATAGCTTCATGGAACGGCCCCGAGCGCGATAATAGTTTCATGGAGCGTTGCTTTGCATGCCATTCACTGCGTACACCACTCACTAACGGCATTTCACCATCTGAGCCTTTCTTATCACAGTTTAAACCCGCGTTGCTAGCTACGCCCCAATATCATGTTGATGGCCAAATACAGGATGAGGTCTATGTTTATGGCTCATTTTTGCAGAGTAAAATGTTTGAGGCTGGAGTGAACTGTAACGACTGCCACAATCCTCATACAGCGAAAGTGAAGGTCGAGGGAAATGGCCTATGCTTACAGTGCCACAAAGCGTCGGAATACGATGACATTAAACATCATCATCACGAACCTAATACCCAAGGTTCACAATGTGTTAATTGTCATATGCCTGCAAATACTTACATGGGAGTAGATAAGCGAAGAGATCACAGTTTTCGCATTCCGGCACCACATCTAACGGATACGTTTGGCACGCCTAACGCCTGCAATAGCTGTCACAACGATAAGAGCACACAATGGACACTGGACAGTGTTAAAGAATGGCATGGGTCGCCACAATTTTACCCTGCTGAAATGCAGTATATATCTTTGCTTAGTGGCGAAAACTTAACACCTAATAGTCTCTTTTCCTTAGCGAAAAACACAGCATTGCCTGACATTAAAAGAGCGACCGTCGTTTCACTGTTTCCTGCTTCAATTCAAAATCTCGCATATAAGTATGCCAAAATGCTAGCGAATGACGAGAGTGCACTGGTTCGATTAGCATTTGCAGACATCTCGTTTCTTGTCGATAAACACAGACGCATCGAGCTTCTAAAAGCGCTTATAGCGGATGAATATAAAGCGGTTAGAGTTTCGGCTGCTGAACAGCTAATAGCTTCGGGGGAAGTAGCGCTTATTTCCACAAAGGTATTGAACGAATTATATGAAGCAACCCAGCAGTCTCTCTGGCGAGGTGAAGGAAATTTGAACGCCAGTCTTATTCAAGCTAATCAAGGTAATTTAGAAAAAGCTAGAGCTTTTCTAGAAGCTGGAATATCTCGAGACCCATTCTTTGTACCAAACTACATAAATCTAGCAAATTTGTACCGATCTTTGGGTGATAGTACGTCAGAAGCATTACTACTGGCAAAAGGTCTCGATACCAATCAAAACTCATCTCTCATGCACTATGCCGAAGGTAAGCGTTTAATACGAAGCCAAGATTTGCAGACTGCGATAATGCACTTTACTGCTGCTAATAACATTGACCCAAATAACAGCAATTATTTATATATTTTGTCATTAGCGCTAGACAAAGCTGGAAAGACAGCACGGGCTGTAGCGTTACTAAAGAGCCAGACCTCTGCTGTTGTAAGCACATTTGAGTTGCTTCAACTCGGTTTGAATTTTTCACAAAAGCTAGGGCTGCGTGCGGAATACGCTTACTTCAGGGAAGAACTAGAGAAAATTCAGCGCCAATAAGATGTGCGCAAGTTACCAGATTGATAGTTAAAACACTGTTAGAAGGAGAAGTTGATATGTCTGAAAAATTAGGTGTGGTTGAAGATATGGGCGGCGGTATCAAACGTCAAATACTTGCATATAATGACGATGCCATGGCCGTTAAAGTCTGGTTTGAAAAGGGCGCGGAAGGTTACGCTCACAGTCATCGTCACACCCAGATTGTTTATTGTGAAGAGGGTGAGTTCAACTTCGTTATAGACGGAAAACTGAAGGTTTTGAAGGCAGGAGATAGTTGCGTAATCAATCCACATGTTGAGCACGGCACGACAACAGAAACGGGTGGTATCCTGATTGACATGTTCAGCCCAATGCGAGAAGACTTCTTGTAGAAGATGAGTTGAGAATCAGAGTTTACGTATAAAACGACATCCCTTCTGATGTTCAACATAAGCAGCAGAAGGGGCAAAATTTATGCTTACTAAAATAAATTACTCACAGGTGGATAGCTAGGTGATCGAGTCTCTTGTTTCACAGCAAGCTGAAATTAACGAAAGTGATATAGAGCTGTGCTCCGTTCTAATCGTTGATGATGATG
Organism: Alteromonas sp. KUL106; assembly: GCF_009811415.1. Lineage (GTDB taxonomy): Bacteria > Pseudomonadota > Gammaproteobacteria > Enterobacterales > Alteromonadaceae > Alteromonas. The sequence goes on from NZ_BLIG01000025.1 coordinate 25,277, forward strand.
AAATTAGCGCTTTAGCGGTGTCAGACATGCTAGCAGAAATAGCAAATACAGAATTTTTATGTGACAGCACTCTAGTGCTGAAAAAGTGTATAGCTATGAAACCAGACTTAGTTTTACTAGACGTTAATATGCCAACGAAGAATGGGCTGGAGGTCTGTAAAGAAATCAAATCTGCACGTGAGACGGAAGATATTCCAATTATGTTCCTAACGAGTAGTCTTGAGCATGATGTTCAAAAAGCATGCTGGGAAGCTGGCGCAATAGATTTTACCGTGAAACCTATACTCGCGATGACACTTAAGCATCGCGTGAAAAACATTCTTTTGAATGGAATGAGAATAAAGTTTCTAAGTAAAATTTCATTTAGGGATCCACTGACAGGTTTATATAACCGCCATTTCCTTAATACAGAAGTGAGCGCAGCCTTTAAAAGTGCCTCGCGAAATATGCATTCTTTCGGGGTTATCGTGCTCGATATCGATTTCTTCAAAGGTTTTAATGATAGCTATGGACATTTAGCTGGTGATTCTTGTTTATTAAATGTAGCACAGGTGATAAAAAAGTCATTACATCGTCCGAGCGATATGGTGATACGTTTTGGCGGGGAAGAATTTATTGTTGCGTTGCCTGAAACGGATAAAAAAGGAGTATTGTTAGTTGCTAATCGTATTTTGAAGAACGTAGAGGCGCTTAAAATCGAACATGTTGGCAGCCCAAACCGAAGAGTAACTGTTAGTGCTGGCTATTCCGTAACGAAAGCCACCGCTTCGGCTAGCCTTGAGAGTATTATTAATCTGGCAGATTTAGCATTGTTTGAGGCGAAACAGAGTGGTAGAAACACAGTATGCGGGTTCGAAAACTTCGAAGCAGCTTTTAAATAACGTAAAAGTAATAATTTCTCTCTAAGAGGCGGCTCCCGTCCTCGAAAACGTTTGAACATATTTTTAAAGCTTCTACTAAAAAATGATGGGTAAATTGCTCGTTTTAGTATGCAGTAGTCTCATTTTTAATCCTAGTTCATGCCCTTTGTAAAATGATGTTTCCCAGATTGGTAAACCGCTTACCCACGCAAAGGTACTATTCGTTTTTTGCGGAAAAATTTTAGACACTCAGATTGTTAAATCGGATCGCAAAGATAATATAGAAAGAACTGAAGCGAGTGATGATTTCGTGTCCGTCAGCGTCATGTAATCCACAAGGGCATGCTGAACATCAATTATCTTGACCGGTTGGCGCTCTATAAAGTTAGATTTAATATTTGTGGTAACTAGCTGAGCCCGCGTATTCAAAGGGGGGGATAAAAAAACGTGAATTTTGGAGATTGTGGAAAGAGCAAAAAAGCTTAGGAAATTTCGTAATTCTCTGCACTCAGCCAGTCTCATTGTGCATGTGTCTCAACACTTTCAACTCTCTCGTTACTACCTAGATTCTCTAGAGTTGAGTGTTCAAGCTCCCTCTTTTTGTCCGCTTCAGTGATCGGGCGCGTGTAGAGTCTCAGAGCTTCATTCAAGCATTCCCACGCGTGACCTTGTCTATTTGCTTTACGCTTTTGCGGCACATGGGCACTTAACGGTCGAATAGTGGGCACATCCACGTAATTATACAGAATAACGGGTTGTGCGGCGTTGATGGTATTTACCAGCGGCTTACCTTGTACTGCCCCGTAATACAGCGACAAATTCACCGACGCATTGCGAGTTTTACGCACATAAAACCGATGACTATATTGCGTCTCATCGATGCGCGTTGAGATCGCTTTAAGCTGCTCATCATTAAGGCCAGAGTTACAGTTGTAAAGGTAATGCTTCGCCCTATCTGGCAGTAAACGTTGGTCTGCGTTCTTGTAGGCCCAATAAAAATTCACGCTTTTAAGCTCGGTATCTGTATCAGGGCGACAATTGACAACATCGATATGCCGATACAGCTGATAAGAGATTATTTCGGCGCCACGGTGTTGGTGCAAGAACTCGTGTTTCTGTAAATGATTGCGCCCGTGCGAGCCATCGGGCTTTCTATCTTGCACGCAGTGTTTGATAGCCGTCTTCGTACTGTTAATCGCGATAATGGTATCAATGACGTCGTCATGGTTTTCAAGTAAAAGGATGCCAGGGTATTTGCCCGCCACCCGGCCTGAAATATCATGAGAAGGACGATGGAAGCACTTTAAGGCGTTAAGGCAACGCATCTGCGCTTGGACGTTGAACATATCGCGGTGACCAAGCATAAGCTCACCGGTAGAGAACGCTTTAAAGTCCTCTTTGGTGACGTCATCAATATTGGCAAAATACGCGGTGGGCGCTAACCGCATTTCGCTGTACAACGACTCATACAACTCATCCAAAGTGGTAAGCAAACCATTAAAACGCGCAAAGTCATTTACCATCACCACATCCTCTTATCAATCAAACCTATTACCCTATTGTATTATATTTACAGACCACCTTCATATAAAAAGACCAATAATACCCACCCGCGACAGCCCAAACCTGGCATCAACCATGCCCCCGCCCTACCAAACCAGCCGAAGGCGCGCGCGAGTTGAGCAGGAGGGGCACCTCGGTGGTGGATGAGGGACACTACTCTTTGGAATACGCTTTTGAAGGTGGTCTGTAATATTGCGATGGCAGATGTTATTACCAGGATTTGCTTTAATTTGAAATGTAGTAAGGCAGAGCTAATTTATGATGCTGACTGTATTCCCACCCCATTCACACTCGACTGAACCGGTCATTGCTCCAACTATCTTTGTGCAATGACCACCAATCTATTCATTCACTGGATGACGATATCAAACCCATGGTTTACTTATCTGCAAAGCAGAAAAGTAACGACCGGCTAACTCTTATCTATAACCAACCTCCATTCATTCTTCAATTAAGGCACACGGTTAATTTGAAAGCTTGAGAGGCGTAGCAAAGAGAATGTTTAATATAGGACTGAGTAAGATGAAACATTAACTGCTGAAACGTATCATTGAGATCTTAATTCAGAGATCGGCTGGCCAGTTTCCATGTCAATTTCTATCCATTGCGAATGAGGTAATTGGAGATAAAAAGAAGAAGGCAGTTCTTTCACAAAAGGACGGGTTCCATAATATGTAAGGCCGTCCTGTGTGTTTTTATAATGATCTCTTATTGTATAAGATGTAAGCGCGAAATCGTAGAATGCCACTTCGTCAATCACTCCTGAATAGGCTTCTGAATCACTGTTTAATGTGTTTGGAGAGTTACCTATGTTGGCTCCGCCAGTACCACCACTTAACACTTTTGAACCCGCAGGATATTGAAAGCTAGCTAGCATTTCTCCGTCTACGAAGATTGCTTTAAGGCCCGTTTGCACATTGTATGTCGCAGCTATGTGATGAAACTTTCCATCTTTGAGCTGTGGCAGTGTTGGCCTGCCAGACTTCCCATCAAGGGGGAGTTTTAGCTCGTGATAGCCTTGTCCAACAATATAGAGACCAAAACTCAAAGACTCTCGGTACTCTCCTGTTGGACGAAGTATTGACTTACCTTTATCATTTTGGAAGCTCAGCAAAAGTCTATGCTCTTTATCGCTTTGGTCTTTGCGAAAAATCTCATCAATTTCACCCAATCGGCCTAATTTTGGAGCTCCCCCTGTATAACTGGGAATGATCAGCGCCTCAATTGTAAGCCCTTCAGTTACCGAAAATGTACCCGTAGCTGGCGCTATTCCCCCACCACTCCCTACGTCTACTCTCGCATCAGAGCTATTGTCAAAGTGTAGAGCCCCCTTCCCTACTATTCCATCGACTCGCGTTACACCTTTCCCTAACGTACCCGTAGCAGATCCAGCGCTGTCGAATGCCTTAACTCCTCTCTCATTAAACGTCCAAAGATGACGAGGTTTCCAAATAGATGGTGAGAGCTTTACTTCCCTGCTTGCTTTAATGAATGCTTTATTATCTAGGATTTCTAGGGCAAAACTTCCACCGAAGGTATTCACTTCAAATGCATTTGAAAGTAACTGTAAATTACCTTTTGAACTGGGATACACCTCAATAGAACCTTGAGTCAGCTTTAATTCTCGAGCATTAAAAAGCTTAAAGCTTGATCCAGCATCAAAAGACAAAACTACTCCCGAGCCTAGCTCTATCTTTACCGGGGAAAGGCTTTTATATGTACCTGGCGTTAAGTGAGTGAGGTTTTCATTTTTATATTCTTCGGTTGTAAGGTCGCCCTGTAAAACTGAAGCAATAACCAATTCATTTTTTAGGGAGTGATTAAAGAACCAAATAGAGCTGGAGATACACATTATAAAAAGTGCGCCTATTAATAGGCGGTGAATAAAATTTCCCCTCTCAGGCGAGTCGCCCTGCAGGCGATTATGCTTGTTTGTTGAGCTTTCGCTTTCGAAAAGATGCTGTTTACTCGCAGGGTATAGCGGCCTTACAATAATTTCATCGACAGTCGCGCGTCTCCTTACTATTTCAACATTAGGAGCCAAGTCAGATTTAAGCGCTGAATGCAGTTGCATGTAATCCAAATAGAAGCGCTGTGCGTCAACATTGTCAAGTAACAAAACGTTGAGACGCTCTAATACGGAATCAGGAGCTTCACCATTGATAACCCGTTCAGCGATTTCTATTAATTCGGCAAACCGCTCTGTTCTTTTCAACGGTCAGCCTCAGCATTTTTTTCCTCTACACATTCGAATAGTACTTTCCTAACTAACATTAATGATTTACGCACGCCATATATTGAACGACCAGACTGTTTTGCAATGTCGTACGCGCTTAAATTTTCAATGTAAAAACCATGATAGACACGATATGCGGAAGCGGTTAATTTAGAAAGACAAGACTGAATAACCGCCCATTTGCTATCTGTTAGATCGTGGTCATCGATCGTTTTGGTGAGTTGTTCGAATGTATCTTCGTTTAAGCCGACCACATAACGTTTATTCTTATGCCTGTAAGTACGAACGCAGTTGTACACAATTGCGTTCGACCATTTTGCGAAACTACTTCCGGGAATAAATGAATTAAACTCTTGCCAAAGTATTCCTGAAACATCTTGAAATACATCGTCTGCAACGGTTGGGTTTTGTACAAGCGCGAATATGTAGCCGTAAATTCGTTGCTTCTGGGGTAGAAATAACGAAAGAAAGTGGTCTGATGTATTCGTCAACTCTGGTGTGTGTTGTTTATGTAACTGCATTTCCTATGGCTCTTAGACTCCTGCCGCATCCAAGCATGAACTAGCATTTTCTCAGTTGGGGAAGACCTCTTTACGTTAAATTAACACCAATAAACCATAATGACCAGTGTTGACTATTTTTGATTATTTTTTTCGTTTATTAAACGCCAATACAATAGCCACTCATTCGTGAGTGGCTACTAAACACAATTAATTAAAAACGATAATTGACTGCGAATTGATAAATTCGCCCCGTATATGTCAATCGACTTAACGCTTGTTCATCAGAACCCAAATACTCAACGCCAACATCATCTGTTAGGTTAAACGCCCGAAGGAAAAGCTTAGTTTTTTGATTAAGCTGATACGAACCCACAAAATCGAGTCGCTCTGTAGCTTCGCGAGTTCGTGCGTTGGTGCCCAAGAACGAGTTCGCGCCACGTAGAGTCTGATCGTCTCTCCAGTTGTATGCCAAACGCAAACTAATACCGTTGTGCTCCCAGTATCCGATTACGTTGAATGATTCAGGAGAAACGCGCGTCAACTCTAGCTCACTACCAGACTGCCTTAGATTGGTATAGTTAAACACGCCTCCAAACCCGCTCCATGGAAAAGGTAGGAAATCTAAGTTTTGTTGAATAGCAAGCTCAAAACCTTCTACCGATATTTCATCTGTCGTATTGACAGGTGAAGTAATATTCACTTCACGTAGGTTCTCGTTACCATCATCATCGATTATTGGTGTTAATTGAATACAACCAAACTCACGACCACCAGTTCCGGGGACGCGTTCAATTGGACCTAACAAACCGTCAACGATTGGATTCGTGCCAGTAGGCGGACAGAAGCCCTCTTCTTCGTCAAATAGATTGGTGATATCTTTTTTAAAGAATCCTAATGTAATAGCGCTTCCCTCGCGATTATACCACTCTAGTGACACATCATAGTTTGTTGCGTCGTAAGGTCTTACTGTTGCAGTTGGGAGATCTACATTTACTAAGTTATTGCCTCCGGATAGAGAGGCAGTAGGCCTTTGCGACAGCAGATTGGGGCGCACTATTCCTTCGTAATACGCCGCTCTGAGTATAATATCGTCTGACAGCTCAAAAGCGATATTTGCCATCGGTAGTGTATGCGAATAGTCATCTTCAAATTTAGTAAGGATAGCTATGCCATTGCGGCCCTGTTCATCTACACGCGTTTCAAAACCATCAAATGAATTGTCGGTCTCCACATAACGTACACCAATATTCCCAGTGAACGGTATTGACCTAATTTCACCGGTAAAATCTGACATCATATACAGCGCTGTAATATCCTGTTGTGCACCAAAATTAAAGCCTATATTCGTCGGTAAACCCGAGTTTCTGTCTTGTGTATCCCAAAAACCTGTCCTATTCCTCTCTAAGAGAGGTGAAGGTGAACTAAACGACGTAGCCGTAGGAATATCAGATGCGTTGAGCGCGATATTTTGCTGCAAAATGGCAATCGCAAGGTCGTTGTCTATCGTCATCCATCCTGACGTATTATCAAAAGTACCTGGAATATTACCGTTGAAGAATCCATTTTGAACTGCTGAAAGAACATCCGAGGTTAAAAACGCATCCGATATATTGGTTGTGTCGATGCCAGGAGCGCCCTGACGCTGATCTAAACTATTGAGTTTTTCTCGTGAAAATCGACCACCAAATTTTACTGTCTCAAGCCTAAAGGCATCTCCTAAGCCTAAATCAAGTAAGCGCTCGCTATTAAGCTCAACACTGCTATAGTCTCTGTCTAGGTCTTGTACCCGCCCGTTGATACCAAAGATGAGCTGTCTTCCTTGGTTTGCGTCTGAAATGGAGCTCACTGTTGAGGAACTTAAGTTAGGCTCTTGCCAAACTAGACCGTTATATACATAGGGGACCGCAAAACCGCCTTGCACTACGATATCGTTTAAATTTCCGTAACCGCTATTGATGGTGCCATTAAAGCCGGTAGGCACAGTGACGAGATTGCGTCGCGTACCTTCTGAATCAGTGAAATTAAATTCACGTCGCCAGTCTTGGGTGTGATTAAAATTAATCCCTACATTCGCAAATTGGTTAGAGGCTTCGGAGTGCGTCACTTTGCTATCGAAATTCCAATCGCCTGCGATATAATTTGCATAAAGGATAATACCCTCTGATTTTTCCCTGAATGTAGTCTTCCGGTTTTCAGTTTGTAAGTTTCCATTTACAAATTCATACCCTGGAGCGGCGTAAACTAAAGGCGCGTCTGTGTCATCTGAAACCCTGTCATAAATGAATGGGGCGGCATTTAAATCAAGTGTTATCCTTCCATCAAAATTGTCTCTGTCTCTACGAGTCGTGTTAAACCCAGGACTAAATGTTGTTGCCTCTTTCGTGCCATCATCAAGATTACGCTCCGACAACAAAATATGAGCGCCGATTTTCAAATCATCTGTTACACGATATTCAATATTACCTGTAAAAGAGACACGATCGCCTTCACTGAATTCGCTTACATTCCTTGCTCTGGCAGGCGCTGTTAACTGCGCGTCCTCTGGTAGCCCCCAACGCACACGATATTCATCGATGTTCGTTGCTCGAACAAAGTCACCTTCTGTATCTACAGTAATGTAGTCGATGATATCAAACGTGTCGCGACGAAACGTCTGCCCAGACCCCGCAAATTTGAATGCCACGGCTAATTTATCGTCGATAATGTGTTTAACACCAGCGAGCTTGAATTCTTCATCAATTTCGCCAGTTAGTTGCTCGTATCGCCCTCCAACACTCACATTCCAATTATTATCCTTTTTAGACAGAGCTTGCTGAAGCTGCATATCGACAATACCTGCAATTCCACCTTCTTGAAGATCTGCAGTCGGACTTTTTATGACGGTAACGCCATCAAACACACCAGCTTCAAATGCCGCAAATGGATTTGGTGAACCTACCGCATTCAAATCACGGGCTCCAGAGGGTGTAGCGAATGTTTGACCAAAAGCGGTAGTATTGACGAATCCACTGCCTAAACCTCTGAGGCTAATGGTGCTTTGCCGCCCCTCCTCATCGCTGTTTAGTTGGATACCAGGAATTGCTTGGAGCGCTTCACCTAAATCAAGCGCTGGAAGAGCGTCAATATCGGTAGCTGAAATAGCGTCGACAATAGAGGAAGAATCACGTTTTACGTTTAACGCGTTTTCAAGCGAAGCTCTAACGCCTGTAACTTCAATCACTTCGGTATCGTCGGATACGTTGTTGTTAATTGCGGCGTTAACTTCTTGGGCAATAATAGTTGGGGAGCTTACAGCTAATAGAAAAGCCGTCGTACTGTTTAGTATTATATGAGAACTACTAAATTTGTTGGTGTGCATGAACGCAATCTCTAAAAATACAACAAAGTTAAATATGTTTTTATGAAACCCAACTTCCTCAACGACATTGCATGTTAAGGAATTGTGAAAGATATTATCACCCAACACAATCATAACAAATCACTTTCGGTCATTATTGATCTCAGATTTTTTAATCTTGAGCATTAATAATTTAAATGGAAGAAGCCTTCAAATTGAGACTGACAAATACTCCAACTGCACTTTAATAAAAACTTCATTGTTTAAAGCTATTTATCGTGAACAAGATCCCATTAACATCTCGAACGATGATAGAACGGCAATTAGGAAGGGAATGACGAACATCAAACAAAAACGCCATTATCAATCACTTAAATATCACGCATGTAAAATTTATGTAAAGACCAGCCTATTTGAGCGATTATTTTGTTCAGTAGTATTATTGTCCTATCAAACGACTTCCTATTTGTGATATCACGAAAAAAATGAACGGCGCAATAGCAACAAATCGATTTGGCTTAGGAGCGACACCATTAGAGATCGAAAAGGCTTCTGAAAGCCCAATCGAATACGTTTTAGCTCAGATGAAACCTATATCCTTTGATAAAGTTTATTCGTCTCAATCAATCGCATTAAAGATGCAACATTTTCGTAAAGGTACCTCTGAAGCATCCAAGGATGAGGCACGGAAATTCAGACAAGCGACGTATAGACAACTCTCACTAGCAACGCTTAATAACGCAATAAGCAGTAAACAACCTTTTATGTGGAGACTACTAGACTTCTTTTCTAACCATTTTAGTGTTACTGCTCAGGGAGCATATCTCACCGCGATATCTCCAACATTAGAGCGCGAAGCCATAGCTCCAAATCTTCTGGGAAAGTTTTCGGATATGCTACTTTCCGTTTCTCGTCACCCAGCGATGCTAATATATCTAAATAATGAAAAGTCATATGGCAAAAATTCGCAATTGGGAAAAAAAGGAAAAGGACTTAACGAAAACCTAGCGAGAGAAATACTTGAGTTGCATACGTTAGGTGTAAAGGGCGGCTTTACTCAAAGCGATGTCCTCGCGTTAGCTAACGGTATATCGGGATGGAGTATTCGTGTCCCTCAAATAGCAGAACCTGAGCTTTTTTACTTCAGGAAAGCAGGACATGAACCTAATGAACAGACTTTGTTGGGCCACTTATTTAGCCAAAAAGATGAAAAGCAAGGCGAAGCTATGCTCCGATATATCGCTGCTCAGCCTGCCACTGCTAAATTTATTAGCGAGAAATTAGTCAAACATTTCGTGAGTGATACCCCCCCACCTGCCTTGCTAGAGCAGGTTCAACAGACTTGGTTGAAAACAGAGGGAGATCTAAAAGCTGTTTACCATGCACTCGTTACTCATCCGCATGCTTGGTTTGATACGCTTGAGAAATTCAAGACTCCGAGAGAATTTCTAATCTCTACTTACAGAGGAATAGGACTTAGCTCAATTAAAGAAGGGTTTGCGATGCGTAGCCTGACAGAAATGGGACAAGCGCCTTTTAAAGCAGGAAGCCCCGCTGGCTATGAAGACTCAGAAGATTTCTGGAACAGCGGTTACGGTTTAATCGCGAGAGCAAATTGGCTCACTTCTTTGCGCATAAACCTAGAGTTTGAAATCCCCGAACTTGCAAACAGGTTATTAGGCTCAACGCTATCGGAGCACACGCGGATGTTAGTGTCTCGAGCCGAGAGTCGTGAACGTGCTTTTGCACTATTATTTATGAGCCCAGAGTTTATGAGGAGATAGCTATGCAGAGACGTTCATTATTAAAGGCCTTAGCGAGCGGTGCAATCATGCTACATTCTCCGACACTGTTCGCCAGTAATAAAGTAGTAAACAAGAAATCATTAAAGCGAGTGGTTTGGATTCTGCAACGGGGTGCTGTAGACAGTTTGCACACTATTATTCCGACTTTTGAGAAAAACCTTACGTCTCTTCGTCCAGATTTAATGACTGGGCTTGAAAACGCCTTTCCGTTAGATAGTCAATTTAATCTTCACCCATCTCTCTTCAATATACACGGTCTATATATGCGCAAAGAACTGTCGTGTGTGGTGGCAACATCCACCGGATATAAAGGCCGCTCTCACTTTGATGGCCAAGACCATCTAGAAAGTGGTTTAGAGAACGCTAGACTTGAGTCTGGCTGGCTCGGACGCGCTATGGATACACTTGGTTCTGAGGGTATCGCAATATCAAAAACACAACCCTTAGCATTTAGAAACTCTCCACGAGGAAGTAACTTTTATCCATCCAATTTTAACAATTCGATCGACGGCTTAACCGACGATCTCGCTGCTCTTTATCAGTATGACGAAAAGCTCACAAAAACGCTGAACTCTGGTATAGAAATAAAAAATACCCTAATAAGTGATGGAAAAAAGCATCCACAAGTGTCTTTTTCTAAATTATGCGGTGAATGTGCTGACATAATGAAATCAAAACCAAACATTCAGTTTGTAATGCTAGAGTCAGGTGGCTGGGATACCCACAAAGCGCAGAATGTCAGGCTATCCAGAGAGTTAAGAGAATTAGATAGTGGTATTGCGCAACTGAAGTATGGACTGGGTAAAGACTGGAAAAACACGCTTGTTTTAGTCACGTCTGAGTTTGGTAGAACTGTTCGTCAGAATGGCACACAGGGCACAGATCATGGAACCGCTGGTTGCATATTTATTGCGGGAGGTTCTCACCTAGGAGGAGCAATTTTGGGAACATGGCCTGGGCTTTCCGACGCCGCCCTTTTCGAGAAACGTGACCTATTTCCTACAAGCAATACGCTTTCTTGGGTGTCTACCGCGATAAAACAACACATAGGATTAGACTCGACTCAGATAAAAGCTATATTCCCCGACCACTCACCTTACAATAACAAACTTTTCAACGATGAAAAAAACCCGTTGCCGTGAACAAATACATTGTTTAGCAAAAATAACTTAGCAAAAGTCAAAAAAACGGGGCATCAGGGTATCAATTCTCAAAGCCATTACCTTATTACTGGTATTAGTAATTTTTTGGTAAAAATATGAAACGATTTAACTGGCTGATGTTGATAGCGGCTATCAACTTTTCTCTTTTCATCCCCGTACAGGCAAAGACGTGGAATGCGAATTGGATTTGGGTAAAAGAGCGCTTTACTGAGCCCAATTCATGGGTAGCGTTTCGCAAAGAAGTCGAACTGAAGAATATTCCAACACAAACACTTGCCTATATTAGCGCTGATACAAAGTACTGGCTTTGGATAAATGGCGAGCTTGTCATTTTTGAAGGAGGCTATACCGGCGGGCCGTCACCGGTTAAACCCTCTCCTCGAGTAGATTTCTACCCTATTGCGTCTAACAAGTATTATGACACAGTCGATATAGGTTCATATCTTAAGGAGGGTAAGAATACAATTGCCGCCCTTGCGTGGTATTACGGAGACAATGGTCAAAAAGGCACACACATTTCCTCTAACAAAGGAGGATTTATTTTTGAGTCTCAGGTAGGCGACACGCTTATTGCAACTGATGAAACTTGGAAAGCTCAGACGCATAACGCTTATAAAAAAGTAGAGAAAAAAAGTCCCTACCGTATTGCCGCGTGGAGTATTAACTACGACGCAAGAAACGACATGCAAGATTGGACTAAAGAAGCTTGGTATACTTTGGACTTTAATGACGAGGGCTGGTCCAACGCTCACCCTATCAAGCAGCCTCCTAGGCCACCTTTTTTCGATTTATTCCCAAGCGAAATCCCTCCCCTTATAAATTTCGGTCTATCGCACTGTACTAATTTATCTGATGAATCATTTCCATTTATTTCGGACGGAACACCCATTCAGTGTAAGTTGGACTTTAATAAAAATTTTACGCCTTACTTTGATATAGAAGCTGATGAAGGAAAAACAATCCGTGTAGCGTCGAATATGCGCTTGAATACAATAGAAACGATATATACGACTAAATCTGGGCGTCAACAATTCGAGGGCTACTCTTGGAGTAATGGTCGAACCATTGAATTCAGTATCCCTACAGGTGTAAAAGTGCACGCACTTAAATATCGCTGGACTGGCGTAGGTAAAACTCCCGGCTATTTTGATTCGGATGATGCTTGGTTAAATCGAATCTGGCAAATGGCTGAAAATACACTCTATATCTGTGCCAGAGACAATTTCATGGATACCCCCGATAGGGAACGAGGCCTATGGATTGGTGACGTCGCCGACCAAGCAAGCTATTTGTTCTATTCTATGGACCAACCTGGTCGTGACCTTTTGAAGAAAGCCATTAAAGTTACGCTGGCGTTTAGCGACACTGAATCCGGCATTTTTGCAGGCTTGGGCCCTGGAAGATTCCGAGAACTCCCCGCACAGAGCCTTCAATTTATTGAGCAAGGCATTTGGCACTATTACTACAATACCGGTGACATAGAGACATTGTCATATGCATACCCTTTTGTACATAAATACTTGCTACTCTGGGATATAAAAGAGAACGGGCTTCCAACATTCAGAACTGGAGATTGGAAATGGACTGATTGGGGCCCCCAGGAAACTATTGATTATGACGTTATTCAAACCGCGTTGTACTACAGCGCACTTATGGCCGCAAAAAAAATGGCTAACGAACTCAGAAGGGGTGAGAACCTTGAATTTTACAATACCCGTATCGAATCTATACGTTTAGCCTTTCAAAAAGAATTCTGGCAAGACGGTTTCTTCAGTAGCGATAGCAACGTGTTTAAAGATGATCGAGCAAATGCCGTCGCCATCCTTTTCGATTTAGCATTGCCTGCGCAATTTCAGCAAATCGTTGATAACGTGTTAGTGCCAAATCATTATGCAAGCCCTCATTTTGAATGGATGATTTATAACGCAATGGCAAAAGCAGGGCGTTATGAGGATGCTATCGTTAGAATGAAAGAGCGCTATGGTCCGCAAGTCGACAATCCAGAGCTATCAACATTAGCTGAATATTTACCTGCTCGAGGAACAGAAAATCACGCATGGAATGCACCGAGTACTGTATTGAGTAAATATATCGCTGGTGTGAAGCCAACGTCAGTCGCTTGGAAACGTTATGAAATCATGCCGAACCTTGCACACTTAACTAAGGTTAGCCAATTGGTACCTAGTATTAAAGGTGACATACTCTTCAAATTAGAATTAGAAGATGACAAGTTGAGTATAGTGCTCAAATCACCTGGTAACACGACAGCGAGAATCGGTGTTCCCAAAGTAATAACCAATACGACAAGCATTTCATTTAATGGAAGTGAAGCATGGAATAGGGGCGATAAAAACAATAAAGTAGCAGGAATAGAATTCTTGGAAGAAAGTGACGATTATTTCATTTTCTCAGTAGAATCGGGAACTTGGTTTATCACCGCTCAATAGCAGTGGAGAAACAACAGTTTTTTATTTCTGTGACGCAGTGGCATGCCTTACATACCTATACACCTCAATTTACCGTATAAAAGTAAATTGAGGTTATTAGGACATTGACAAAAAAGAGAAATGCCACACACCGGACGAAATAGCCGCAAAAAAACTCTACGTTATAACCTTTGATGTTGTGGGACGTAAACCTTTGAGGCAATTTTCCAACCATGTTTGGTTTTCACCAAGGTCACGACTTCAAAAACTCGGTCTAGCATATTTATTTGTGCTGTAGCTAGTCGTTCGTCGATAATATCTAGTTTAAGAATTTTCACTTTATTGATATCAATATTACTGTTAGCAACAGCTCCCCATTTTTCTGCCTCTGAATGCATATCTAGCCATCTATTGAGAGAGTTTTCGCTCTCATCAGATAAAATTGGACTGAGCATGACAGCATCTGGACTGAAAGCGTCTTTGATCACATCAGCACGACCAGCTATTTGGCCACCAATATATTTATCAAATATAACATCTTTAATTTCTCTAACCATCTCGGGGGAAGCTGTAAATGGGTTCGCTGAATATTCCTCTTCAGCAATAGACAGATTTATCACTAAAAACGCAATTACCACTGAAATCACAAAACGATAATACCTCATAATTTTCCTCTCAAATTAAGTTGCTTAACAGCTGACTTTCGACTTTAACCCGTGACCAAGTATGATTGATATTGACACACTACGAATGTGCGTATTTATGCGATGAGGATGCAATTTTGTACAAATATAATTAAACAGAGGGCGTCACAAATTTTTCCAAGACACATAAATTTCTCACCTGACGCAAGATAGAACCTGTAAAAGCACAGCATAACCATAATAAAATTGCTTTGACACATCTCCCCTACATAAAAAACACAAAATGTTTACATTTGGCTATAAATGATCAAAACTACATAAAATGATTAATTTGAGTCATATAAGGTCAGGAATGGGGCTGCGATCACGGTTAAATATTAATATTTGCTACCTGATAGTGATTGCCGCCGCAATTTTTTATTGGGTTCACAAGTCTGTCATTGTTAAATCTGCAGACGCTCTTACAATTTGTGAGCAGGTAAAAATAAGCAAGTCTCAATCAGAAGAACACATTACCAAACGCTTTTCGGATTGGCAGGCACAAAACCAAAATAACGTTGCCGAGATTGTTCATAATGCGTATGAACAGAAAGAATCTTCTCTTAATAGCCAACTAGTGACTGCACTAGCAATGGATTTAAAGGAAGAACAACGCGAGGTACTTGCGGAAATCCCTAAAGATTTCGAGTTTGTAGAATTAACGGAAAATCTACATTTGCTGCCTGATGTAGTTTTACGCATCACAAATCTCGAGTCGGTATCTGACACCCGAAATTACCTTATTTCACTAATAAAAAGCTTATCTTCCAAAGAAAAAGAAGAGGCGATCGAGTTATTATCACGTTCTCACAGAGACGAAGACAAATTGGTCGCAATCGATCTTCTTTCAGCAGTTGGGGACCAAACCAAACCAAAGATACTGAACAGACTATTGTCTGAAAGCCCTTCTGAAACACTGCTATCTTCCCTCGTATCCTTTTCAAAAACGCAAGACAAAAAACAGATAATAGCTTTGGTTTCTGATGTGATTGAGAAGCGACTTTTCGCAGAAAAGGATGAGACTAGAAAGCTTCAATTATTATCAATAAGCGCTTTTCCCGACGGGTTTAGGGAATACGCGTTTTCACTTGTTCTGAGATCGCTGGAATCTGATGACGTTAAACACCAACAACTAGGATATGTCATCGCTAAGAATTGGGTTGGCGAAAGCAAAGAAAAGCTAACAAACAGGCAATTGCAGGCAATATCGGATAGTGCAAAAAGCGTACTTAACGACACATCTTTACCCGTGGAGCAGCGTCTAGCCTCTCTGCAATTATTAGAAGTGATGCCCAACATATGAAAGGAGTGAAGCTTTTAGGTACGCTCATTATTTTTCTTACTCTAACGTGCCTAGTTATTGAAGATTACTTTGACGAATCGCCTTTCAATAGCGATAAAACTTTTCAGAAGTGCGGGAAACATGCTTATGAAGTTAATCAATCTGAACATTTTATCTATAAATCTCATGAAATAGCATTGAAGAATGAGATAAACAGCAAAACGTCAAATCACATCGGTTTTGAAGACGAATACTCTATAGATTTTATCTTAAAGCTGTTAACTACACTCCCAAACAATCTTAAAAGAAGAGAACTACTACAAAGCGTCCAGCAGCTAAAAGATGCACAACAAGAAGAGATTGTTTATCTCCTTACTAGCTCTGAGAGAGAGTTAGACCAAGAATCAGCCGTAGATTTAGCCATTAAGTTAAAGAGCGAATCTGCAAGGCTTCGTACCATACGTGAAATCTTGGATAGCAACATATCTGACGACGTAAAATTGATGCTTTCACACGAATTGAACCGTGCCCTGCCAAACCACGCGTTGGAACTTGCTATTTCTACATACTACGAAACCCAATCGGTCAAAATCAGAACAGCGCTAATTGATTCAATTTTTTCTTACATGAACTCTCCATCTTTGCCCTTGGAAGAAGTTTTTTCCATTGTAAGAAGTGCTCCGTCGCCTTCCATGACAAAACAGCTAGAGCCTTTTTTTGAATGGCTTAAATTCGGACACGGTGCCTTAAGTGAGTCACAAAAGAAAACCATCGCCTTGTTCAGTGACGACCTTTTCTTTGAAACAAACCATCTAGAACAAAAAAAAATGGCTTTACTCATTAGACAGTTGGTTTCGTCTGAAGAGTGATATTCACCAATAAGTGAGAAAACAAAAGGAAACATAAAGTGAAAAAGAAAAATCGGATAATAACCTCAATTGGCGCGTTGTTTACATTAATGATGGCAAGCGCAGCAAGCGCGTCGGGCGTACTGTACAGTGAAAACTTCAACTCAGGTTCGGCCGGTGATTGGTCACACCCTAACGTCCAGTTTAGAAGTGGTGCAAACAACATACGCATTAAATATCCACAGTACAAAGTGAATTCAAATGGAAAAGTGGGATCTCACCCTATGATGGTAGGTCAAATCCCTATTTCAGCCAATGCCATTGATGCGACATTTAAATACAGGATTAAGCTAGAAGACAATTACGATACAAATATGGGCGGTAAGTTTTTTGGCTTGGGGCCAGAAGAGCCTGTCACTGGCTGTCGCGACATTACGACAAATGGCTGGAGTGCGCGAGTTGGCATTAGAGATAAACATCCACAGCTCTACATTTACAGACAAGGTAAGCCTGATGGTGAATGTGGCGAAATCATAAAAGCTGAACAGTTCACGTTTGAAAAAAATAAATGGTACGACATAGCTCTTTATGTAAAGGTAAATAGTTCGAGTACTAAGAGCGATGCCGAGGCTAGACTGTATATTGACGGAACCGAAGTTGCGAAAAAAACAGGCTTTAAATTTTTTGGCGGAACAAGTTCTAATGTTCCACCTGCGGCTAAAATTCAAAAAATTATTAGAACCAGCTTTTTAGGTTCTATGCCTAGCTTATCAGGTGCAGTAAAAACTGGTGAAGTATCTGCTCTTTATGACAACTTTGTCGTGGTACGTGGTAATCAACCCTAAATTTATGGCGTAGCATCATAGCCTTTTTAGTTATTTTGTTACGCTTTTCTGCAACTAGAGCCACATTCACTTGCTCAAGATACAAACCGGTGTTGCTCGGCCTACTGTATTACACTTAGCGCTCTATATAAAACACAATTCGCTGGTATAGATTTTCATCTATACCAACCTTTCCCCCATACATGGTTTGTGCGAGCTTTAATCGTTTTTCGAATAACGCACAATAGTATTATTTTCACTTAGTTTGGCACTCGAGTTCTCTCATACACGTTGTTAGTAACTTGTATAGCTTACTTTTAACATCCAAGTAATTTGGATCGCTCACGATGTTATTAGTTTCATCAGGGTCTTTGTCTAAATCAAACAGCATTTCTTCAGTTGTGTTGTTTTCCGTCTCATATAACGTATAGATGTAGTCTTTACTCACTACAGAGTCACCAGCCTTAAATCGGCTATAAATTTGATTCTTGTGTTCCAACTCAGGATTTCTCAAAACATGGGTAAAGCTCTCTCCAGAAATGTCAATCTCGTTACTAACGTTAGCCATATCGGTTATAGTCGGGAAAATATCAATTAGCTCTACCAATACATCAGTTTCTTGGTTTTTAGCGATACTTGGCCCTGCAATAATCAAAGGCACCCTCAATGCCGTATTCAACATATTGTGCTTGCCCCAAAAGTTATGCTCACCGAGGTTAAAACCGTGGTCGCTTAAAAGAATAACTGTTGTATTCTCTTCAAGACCAAGCGTGCTTATTCGTTTAATTAAGTCGCCAACTAGCGCATCAACATAGCTCACTGAGGCGTAATAACCACGCTGTGAAGCAACATGAAAATCATTACTGTTGTACTCATAATCTTTAAAGTGATATGTCTGTATTTCGCCTGACCCTTTTAACCCGTTTGGCGAAAAACGAGGCTTTTCACGATGATAAAACGGTTCAAATTTATTTTTAGGGTGCAAATCGTAATAGCGCTTTGGTGCATTGAAGGGGAGATGTGGGCGAATGAAACCAACACTAAGAAAAAAAGGTTGGTCTTGCTTTGCTAGTTTATCAAGCGCCGCAAGCGCTTTTACTTTTGCCTTACCATCCCCGTAATCCTCGTCAGCAACGTTGGCAGATTCATACCACGGACCTTTTGCATTGTTTGGCCGTGTTTCATTTGGCTTTTTGTACTTCTCTGATTCAGGGTTTAATGTTGTTGCATGGGGCAAACCTCCAGATACAGGACGTACACTCCAACTCTCATCGGCGAGATCACTACTGTGATGAAATATTTTACCTATGGCCATAGTGTAATAACCGGATTCTCGCAAAACTTGAGGTAGCGATTTCGCGCCTGGCACGTCTTCTTCGGCTTTTGCATTGAAATTGAGAAAGCGTGTTTTTGTCGGCCTGAGGCTGGTTAACAAACTTGCTCTTGAAGCACCACATACAGGTACATTTGCATATGCACGATTAAACATTATTCCTTTGCTAGCCAGTTCATCTATATTGGGAGTATGCGCTTTTTCGTCTCCATAAGCGCCAATCGCAGGACGAAGGTCATCGATAACAATCATTACGAAGTTATGCTGAGATTTTTCAACCTTATCTGTACTATCGGCGAGTGCAGCACTGCCATGTGCGTACATAACAATTATCAATAAGACTGCGTTCTTTAAAGTTTTCATATTTCTCCCGAGTCAGAAAATTCGATTTAACTTCAATTAAGTCGTGTGCAAAGATGTGCTCAGTATTAATGCAGGTTTATCACCTGCAAATAGGTGGTGCGTCTATCACCACTTCCCTCGGCGAGCAAATAGAAATACAGCTTACCTTCTGATATGTGAACGACGCCTTTTGAAAAGTTAGCAGAATGTTTAATACCGCTATACACTCTAGTAAATGCATTCGTCCCACCCTTAGCCTGTTCGACGTAAGGCTGTCCGTTTTCCAAGCCAATGATGTAAACATTGTCTGCTGACGTGTAAATATTGTTGGCGCCAACAAAATCTTCAGACGTAATAAACTCTTTGGATCCAACTGGCTTATAATGATGCAGATTAACTACAGTTTTATTTTCTTTGTCTTGAACGCGGCTAATGATATGAACGTCTCCATTATCTGTGATGGTCCAATCGAAACCACCCACAATGTGTACGCTGTCTTTTTTCTGTGTTTTAACCCAATCTCCGGTTTCAATAACTAAAGCGGGAGATGCATCAATTAATGGAAGTTGAATGGTTTCGCCTTTGTAATTTTTCCAGTCAGATAAACCCAATGGATTGTCTGAATACATAAAGTACACGCCATTTTGATAGCGAAACTTGTCTTCCTCGTTATTTAGTCGTCGTTGAAAGGCAAACCCTAACGTATTATTAGCAAACTTCATGTTTCCGTAGTTGCTCCACGTGTAGGGTAATCCATCCTCTTTGACGTTAAGCTTGTTTATGCTCTTAAACGGTGACCAAATACCATTACCTATGTATCGATTGAAAATACCTTTCCCGTCATGCGAAGTCCCCTGCCTAATATAGAAAAACAAGTCACCTTGACCATTTTGAAAAAACTTGGGGTAAGTGAGTTTGGAGAATGCAGCGTGGTTTTCTTCTCCCGTCATAGATATATGGTTATAGTCGCTATCACCTTCACTATGAACACTCGCGTCCTTTACAAATAGGTCAAGACTGAACGCATCGTCATTCACAGATGCTGCACCTGGCACACTGTATGAGTATCGAAAATAATCTTTCTCAAAACTACCGTTACCGCCTGTATCTGAGTGCTTGCTATAAGCATGCACATCGAACACTAAATGAATGGACTCATCTCTAGGACTTATTCCAACAGCAATGGTGTTGTGTGTTTCACCAATCCACCATCGACCGACCAGACCTGTGTGCCTGTGAGGAAATTCTATATGCTTGAGTTGACCATTTTTAAGGTTTAGGCGCGATAACATCATGTGCCGGTTGTACTTTCCGCCTTTGTACCACGTCATAAAGACGTAGTGCTTGTAAGTTTTAATCGCATCGCCATGAGGAGATATGGCCGAACCATACTGGTAGTTATAGCCCCCTTCTTTGTTGAACACAGAGTTGAGTGACTCGTGTACATTGCCCATTTTTTTGCCGTCAAAAAATAACGCACTATCGGTGATTTTCACTTCTTTTTCTAGAAACACAGTTTGGCTAGGGGCTGATCTATCCTCACGCGTAGAAAGACACCCTTGAAGAATAAGTAAGACACTTATGATGCATATATAACTAGTTATTTTCATTCTACAGTTTTGTCTTCTTTATCGGTTTTAGCAGCACTGGACCAATTAACCCCGAGCGCTGAAGCTCAGTTGTCTCGGTTATTCTGGTCTCAAAGGTGATTTGCGTATTGAATGCTTTAGGCTCAATTGAGTCAGGAAACGCCTCGGGAAACGTTAAATCACCCACGAGTCTGTTTAACCAGGTTGTTGCAACTTCGACTTTTATTTCGTTGTCGCCTACACGCAGCGCCTTAGTTATATCGGCGGTGAGTGGCCTACTCCATAGTTCTGCAAAACTCTGTCCGTTAACGAATAACCGCGCTATTACCCCTACCTCGCCCAAATCAATAAACCAACGCAAATCCTCATTCAATTGCTCGCTATTCATGGTGATCGTAGTTTGATAGATAACTTCACCAGAATAATGCTGTAGCGCAGTTGGCGAGAGTTCTGTCAGTGAGGTTAAACGCTCCAACATTAGCGATGTATCTACATCTCGCTTATCCTCAAAATACACATTCCATGGGCCTGTAACCTCTAAAGCAGAGGGTATAGAGCTTATTGACACGTCTTTGACTGAGCCATCTGAAAAGGTTACTTCGTATTCGCCATTTTGGGGTGATGTGAAAATAAGCGCGCCATCGGCGTCGATAGTGCTGTCTACCCATACAGATGCTGGAACACTGTCAGCAATATCAGAAGTGGTTTTTGATTTGATGCTTCTTACCTTTTTATTTTTGAGATTGCTCTGGCGCTTTGCACTTTCCTCTTTTTCAAAAACGACAAACGCCGAACCTAGCCCGTGAAGGAACAAGGGTACTGTTATTTTATGTTCCTCGGATGTGTACCGTGAAATCTTCACAATTTCACCCGTTATTGGATCCCATAGTTGAGGGGTCACATTTGGGTTATGCAAGCGGAAACTTGGAGAAATCTCTTGCGGCTCGTCCGATTGATTCGCCACAAAGTAAATATCATGGGTTTTACTACGTCGATGACTCCAAATCACGGTCTCAGGTAAATTTCCCACATCTGGCGGAGAACCTACCTTTGCTAAGATATGCTTTAATTCCGTCTGCTGAGAATTTTGGTAAAAGACATTCCCCAAACCATAGTGTCTGTGCGTAATATCGACGCCGTTTATATCCTGCCACAATAGATTTGAATAGTGCTGCACTTCAGTATCTGCATGTGTAAAATTCTCTAGGCTTGGTGAACTGCTTGGTTTAGGTCCGTATATGCTGCCTCCAGCTTCAACGAGCTCTGAAATTTTCTTCAACAACTCAGGACGTATAGTGCTCACGTCAGGAAGTACAAGCAGCTTATAAACACTACCGTTAGGTAACTCGAACTGGCCATTTTTAACGCTGAGCTTGTTTAGAATAATTTCAGCGTTGATGAAATCATAGCTATAACCAGATGGGACTCCTGGCTCAATGGCGCCAGTCATTTTCGGTGCATCTTCACCAATAAAATACAGGATATCTGCAACATACTGTCCTTGCTGCAACATATAATTTGAACGTTTAACATAGTCTAGCCAGCTTCCCATGTAGCTGAACCAAGTATTGTTTCGATTAAATTCTGAACCAAACCATGCGTTCACGCCCGGTTTTTTATCCTCGTATGCTTGCTGAATGTAGACATGCAAAAGCGTGTGGTTTACACCTTCGACAAACGACCAATCGCCTCGTTTTTTAAAACTCCATGGGTGGTTTTTAAACGATTCACTTCTTCCAGAGGTAAAGGACTCAGACATGACCGTTCTATGCCCGTAAATGTGAGCGGCTGACGAAGCGGCTTTAAGTTCTATAGCGCCCAGATTGCCAGAAGCCCAAAATTCGCCACTTACAATATCGGCTTGCCCACCGTATTGCAGAAATTCGCCGGGAAAGCCCCAATGTCCATAATTCTCCAGCCATAATTTCAAGCCATGCTCGTGCGCCCGTTCTCTCAAGCCAGCAGCATAAGCATACGCCACCTTATCAGCAACTAAGCGTCTGACATCCCATAAAAACCTCTCGCTCTGATCTGCGCTGTTAACAATTCTTCCACTGTAAACAGGTAAAAACGGGGTTGGATCGTAGCCGTATTGATGCTTAAACTGCTGCTTGAAGTCATCTGTCCAGTTTTGCGCCCCTTTTTCATAACTATCAACCACGACATACTTGAGCGCAGTTCGCTTTTCGGGTGGCAAAGCGCTTAGTATTTTTCCAACGTAAGCGTCGAAATGGTACTGCGCAAGTTGCTTATTGAGCTTGTCTACTTCAGGACCTCTTGCTGAACTACTCGAAGGTCCATTAGTCGCCCCCGTGGGACGCATAAAGTAGTGAACAATTGTCCAATTACCCTCGGGCGCCTCCCAGTTAAGCTTTTTACCGTCAAAGAACTTTGTTACATCAATAACATCATCGGCTTCAATGGCTAATTCTGCATTCTTATTAGGCTCCGGCTTTTCCCATACATAGCTATCATGTTTGGGCTGAGGCGTTGGATGAACCTTGGCTAGCTTTTTTTCAACAAAGCGTTCTAACGTATACTGACCGCTTAACTTTATCTCTTTCAAACCCGGAGACAGCTCAGCAGGGGCTCTTCCGCTCTTTATGTTACTAATTAAAATCCGAAACTCTGTTGATTCTACTTCTGCAAAAGAAACAGCTATTGGCGCATCGTGTTCAGGTCCAAGCTCCGGCCTGGAAGGTGGTCGCTGCATCGAGAACGTCGTGAGTGTCTCGAATTCGCCGTTTCTATTCATGTACTGTAAGTCAACTTCAGCTGAAAAGGCGTGTTCTGGATAAATTAAAAGCGACCTTACAACCTGACGTTTTTCATGACTTATATCTATTTGCAGTCTGCTGTGCTTGTCTAGCGCATGTTGGGGAAATGACCAGGATGAACTCAAATCATCATCAACAAGCACTGATACATCAGTAGGTATACTTCTCTCTTCTGAAGATAAAGTCGCCGCTGTTGCTAGAAAGCCTTTTCTCTTGTGCGACATGAGTTCAGCTTCTGGCGTCTTAAATGCTATTAAACTTACTGTCTGGTGAAACCCTTCAGGAGTAGTTAACTCAAGCGGTTTGTTATTTATGTCACTAAACTGATATTCATTGCTGTCTAGATAACGCATCGATTTTTCGGGGGCTATCCAAGGCCCTCCAGACTGACTCCAGCCCGGTGAATTAAAGATCCCAACATCAATATTGTACTCAGCGGCTTTTTCGATAGCGAAATAAAGATGCTCCCACCACACATCGCTCAATGCTCTGGTTTTTCCATATTTTCCATTGCTTGGATTTAGATGGATAATGCCGATTAACGCAGTACCAATTCCCGCTTTTTGCATCGCGGCTAAGTCGTTTTCAATACCACTTTTGGTTATGTGATCATTTACCCAATACCAATATACCCATGGCTTCACTGCATCAGGAGGGCTCATAAAATTCTGAACTAACTCCTTGGCATCAGCATCGTAGAACTCTTCAGGCATCGGCGCATCGGGTATGTGAATCGACTTTGTTTCAGTCTGGGTTTTGTGTGCCCAAGCTAGCAGAGGTGTTCCCAAAGCTAGAGTTACCAAGAGCAGATTAGCAGACTTAAAAATAAATCTAATCATGCTCTGATCTACTTCCTTTTTGAATGGTGTAGAGGGTCACAGGGCCTATAAGCCCTGAGGGCTGAAGATTCTTAGGCTGCTTTTCAAAAAAGTTATACCCTGTAAAAGTAACGCGTTCACTAGGCGGAGGGGGAGTATTTTCAGTAATCCACGGAACCGTATCTCCCGTCATTGAATAGCCGCTGGTGTCTGGAAGCGCTTCATCACCTATTAAACGATTAACCCACGTGTTTGTGATGCTCACTTCAAGTTCATTGTGTCCCGCTTTTACATAATCTTGAATATTTAGAACGAAGGGGGGCTTCCACAGCGTGGCGATAGACTTACCGTTTAAAGAAACCTCAGCAATTTGCTGAACGTCTCCAAGGCTAAGGTAGAGCGGCTGCGATTGATTTATAAGCGCTTTATCGATAACAAGTGTGTTTTTGTACACCGCCTTACCGGAATAATGTTTAATACCCGATACATCACTCGTCGTCCAATCAATGAGATTTTCAAAACGGACATCACCTGGACCAGCCCATTTCTGATCAAAATGAACTTTCCAAGGGGAGTCAAACTTGCTCAATATGTTATGCTTATTTGCATAAGTATCGACTAGCAGTTGATTCCTTGAACCGTCGTAAGGTGGTTGTTCGTCATCTCTTCTTATCAAAACGAAACGCGATCCAAAAGGTTCCAGTGGGATTGTTGTCACAAGACGCGTTTCATTGCGAACAAAATCTGTTATTTTCTCTATAGTTCCATCATCAGCATGCCAAATTTCTGGTACGCCATCACCTTCTCTAATATCTATTTCAACAGACTTAAATGATGGTTCGTCATTATAAAAATAATAGAGATCGTTGTTATCTATTCGGCGATGTGCAAATGCATGCGCAGGCTTGCCATCAATAAACAGATCGGGCTCATAACCCAATACTTTTATTGTTCCTTCGAGATCGTAAGTACTTATTATGCCTTGCCCGTAGTGCAATACCTTACGATCATTTGAAGAAGGCTTGCCCCATAGTTCATTAACAATTGCGTCAAACTCGTGTTTTTCCGGCCACTCACTGAAACCAATGACTTTTTCGGGCCTATCGCCAATAACAGTGGCGCCATCTGACACCAACTCTTGTATTTTACGCAGCGTCTTTAGGTGTAAGTACTGAGTTTTATAAAGATGTAATGCCCGATATCGCGTGCCCTCCGGTAACACTAAGTGGCCATTTTCTACTCGTATTCGGTTAATTAGAACGTCTGTATTGACATAATCGTACCCAAATCCATCTGGTACTGATGTATTGTTTGCGTTAGCCACGCGTAAAGGAGCGATATCTCCCAAATGCACAAGAAAATCAGCATCTGGGACACCTTGCTGCAGCAAGTAAGACCCCCTAGCTAAATATTTGAACCATTCAGCACCACCATTACTCCACCACGTTTGTGTTCTATCTATATGGGAGCCAATGGAGTCCATTGTCATGCCTGGTTTTACATGATTATTGGGTTGATGAGCAAAACGGTGAAACATAGTTTCATTAATGCCCCTAGCCCACATTTCATCGCCGTAGTGTTTATAAAAATAGGGATGGCCGTACCAATTGACCGTTCTTATAGAGGTAAAGGATTCTGCTGAAACTACTTTCTTTCCATAGACGTGTGCTGACGAAATAGCCGCCATCACTCTGCCGTTGTACTCTTGATCTCTTACCCAAAACTCTCCCATTAACCGATCTGCCTTTCCACCTGCAGCTAACTCGTCGAAAGGTCCCCAGCCGTAAGGCTCTATATAAGATTCGAGGCCATGTTTATTTGAAAGCTTGGTGAATTCGCCAAAATAGTTTTCTACCATTAAATCAGAAAGATGCTGCCGAAATTCTTGAAGTACAGCACCCGTATGCGCGGGCGATTCAATAACCCGCCCTGTAAGTAAAGGTAACCATGGGATAAAGTCATATCCAAATTTATCTTCAAAGCTTTTTTCTATTCCTCTTGTCCAGTTCTGGCCTCCGACTTCATAACTGTCTATTTCTGTGGTTTTCAGTGACTTAATTCCTTGTTCATTCACCTTTTTGACCAGCTTACCTACGTAATTATCGAAGTGATGCTCCAGGGCATTAGGATCGAACTTGTCGACTTCTAATCCCTCGCCCTCAATTGTCGCCGGTACATTAAAGGCACCTGTGCTGGTATAACCAAATCGTAAAATTCGCCAGTCTCCGTCGGGTATTGCTATTCCCTCTGGGGGCATAATTCCGCGATGTAAAACGAGAATATCTCTTGATGCGACTATTGCAGCTTCTGCAATAGTGGGCGTCATACTCAGCTTCCCACGTTCCATGGAATTCATGGATAGCCAATCATTTATCCTTGGTACTGACCACAAGTCAAAACGCTTTATTGTTATAGGTTTAGTAAACGAAATTCTGAAATATTTGGCTGTAAATCCATCTTGGCTTTCATCAACAAGTTGCGGACTAAACGCCCACATTCTCGCACCAGTTCTAGGCCGACGTAGGTTTTCAACTACCGTTTTAAAGTTAATACCGTCATTTGAAATATGTAGTGCGGCATCCCCATGCCGATCAGGTGTTTCTATTTGCAAACTTCTCAGCGTAGCAACATCATCAAGCTCGACTTGCACCCAATATTCATCGTTTTCATTTTTCTCGAAAATAAATTCTGTATCCCAGTCGCTGTCTGACAAAACTTCAGCATTTAATGTCGAATCTGATGAACTTATTCTCCCTATCGAAAATAAATTGTGAGTAGAATACTCATCTTGAGGGATAGCAATTACTGCAATATCCTTATAAAGCCCTTCCGCGAAACCCGGTTTTGAAGGTATAAGTGTATTTCCGCCAGAAACAGATTGCTCAGACCACGTTATCCTCTTCATTGATTGCTCTGGCGTAACCCATGGTCCACCACTCGATGTCCATCCGTCAGCGTTATGAATGCCGAACTCAATATTGTGCTTATCTGCCTGTGCCGCGGCGTGGACAAGGTGATCATAAAACTCTTCAGTACCGAATCTAACCGGCCCACGAGAAGAATAAGGCCAGTTACGTCGATGTACGTGAAAAAATATAGCACCACCGATGCCGGCTTCTGCGAGTGCTTTGAAATCCTCAGAAAAGCCCTCTTTTGTCAAATTACCGTTCATGGCGTGCATCCACGTTTTGGGCAGATACTCATTCTCAGGTTGCATAAACGCATGAGTCGACAGTGTGTCGCCAATTGCACTTACAGAATATAAAACGCTGATTAAGAGAACGTTCGGGAAAAAATACCTAGCAGACACTAACAACTTATTAATTAAGTTTTGATTCATATTGATTATTTTTGTAACATTGTGATTACATATGACCGAATATACACGACCTCGATTAACTTTGAAAGAAGGGTCGATTCTTAATCTATTGGCAGCTCTATAAGTAATGAGAATGATGACACGATGAACAACACGGCAGAGTCTTTATTTAGAAAGAAGCTTCAGACACAAATCAGCCGTGCCCTTTTCATAGTGCTCGCAATGGGTGCTCTAGGTTCAGCTTGCAAACCTAATAGTGAAGAGATGGGCATAGCCGAGGGAAGCGATTTTTACTCCCAACGCGAAGTGTTGATAGAAAAATATTCTCGAACAGATAGCGTGTTCGAAGCGCTAGCAGCTCAGGTTGACCGAACAAATCCTGAAAGCGTTGATTACTGGCGCTGGCGCGTAGACCAGTATATGTATGGCCAATACCCTGACTACCAACCTATCTATGACGCTTATAGAGAAGGTAAAGCTTTCGAAGATATTTACTCAATACCAGAAGAAGGGCTGGGCTCTAAGCCTACCGTGCCCCAAAATGACACGGAACTGCCCACGGGCTATTTCACTGACAACTTGCAAGGTAATCCTCACCGGGGTTGGCACTACGTTGATGGTGATACCGTATTTATTACCTATCAAGGCCATCTCACCGACCCCTATGTTGCCGCCTATAACCTTGAAGCGCATCAATGGCAAGGACCTATCAAAGCCGCTGACAGCACACTTTCGAAAGGCGAGAGAAAAATAGACAGTCATGGAAGACCTATCATTGAAATGGATACGCAAGGGTTTCTTCACATAGTTTATGGCGGGCATGGCGGAGAGCGAGAGGATGGACTTAATCCGCTTTCTATAGACACACCTCATGCTGGCGGTAGAATGCTGCATGTTGTATCTAAAAAACCCTATGACATTAGCGAGTTCGAATACGTAGATGATATAACGCCTTTTGCGTCATACACGAAAAGCTACAAAATGGGGAATGGAGATATCTACCTGTTTACGCGGGCTGGAACCCATAAGTCCCCGTGGGTGTATTACAAAATGCCAGCAGGCTCAAAGCGATTTGAAGAGCCAGTCATCATTACTTGGCCAACGCCGCAATCAGACGACCCCATTAACGTTGATACATTTTACATCAACCCCCTTAAAATCTCAGATACCGAGATAGCCATTAGCTTTCTTTGGCATAAATGTAACTTTTTAGAAATTCACGATAAAGAAACCTATGCCCGTATCAACGCCTATTACATGCGTTTAGATACAACTAACGGGCTTTTCTATAACGCGCAAGGCGAGAACATTGAGCTTCCGGTGACAATTGACGTGGCGAACGAGAAGATGCTGGCATTCGATTCAACAGATAAAGAGGAAACACCTTTTGGCACCTCCCCTGTATCACTTAACGATGGCGCGCCTGCTGTTGCCTATGAAGCTCGTACAAACGACTATCGAAAGTGGCGAATGACCGCCTTTAGAAATGGTCAATGGGTACACAGCCTGCCTATGCCTGACACCGCAAATCGTAAACTTAAAAACCAAGAAGGTGCTCAGATAACGTCTGTCATAGATTTGCTCCAACTGGGGCAGCAGCAGAATAAACTTGAGGCAGTGGTCACTTATCGAGATGAAAATAACACCATGAATTTCGCTTTAGCTACCAGCAAAGACGGGGCTAACTGGTCTGTTCAACAGGTATATATCTCGCTTGAAAACGCGCGTATGCAAATGGACCCGATTAAAGACGAAGAGGGCAACCATCACGGTATCATTTTGAATTTGAGAAAGGGTGCATCTCAACGCCTTTATCTATGGCACGATGGCAAATTTCAGGCCCCTAATGCCAGTGAAACTAATATAGATATTACCTATGAATCTTTTGAAAACCGAGGTTGGAATGCAGCATCTCCGCGAGGCTTCACTCCTGGGTTAAAACGGGCAATACCCCCAAATTTTATGTTTAATCAGCTCCAAAACGAACGTGCCTTTTCTATAGAGGAAGACACAGTCAGAAGCGGGAAACATGCCGCTAAACTGTTTTGGGATCATAATAATCCAGCGGCTTTTAACGGCGATAATACAAAGATTGACAACGTCGACCGCAAGGCAATGTTTCACGGCTTTAAAACACAGAAAGTAGCTGGCGCAGAGGCATGGTATGGCTTTAGTGTTTTTTTTCCTAACGAAGGAACGCGCGATGAACCTAATCCGTGGCTATTTTTTCAGATACACGGAAGCGCAGATAAGCGTCTGAAGGAACATTCTCGGAACCCACCATTTAGTTTAACGTTAACGCCAGATGGACTTCGAGGGGCCTGGAAATGGGATCCCCATGAACTGAGTCCAACGCGAAATGGTGATGGCACAGAGTATTTCGAAATACCAGGAGCGAAAACTGATTATTTGGATAGGTGGGTAGATTTCGTCTTACATGTAAAAGTGGATTATTCAGAAAATAAAACTGGCCTTTTAGAGCTGTGGGTTGATGAAGAAAAGGTTTTAGATAAACACAACATCCAATTTGGATATAACGACGACAAAGGAATTTATCCATCATGGGGTATGTATTTCAACGGCGATCTTAGTGGTATGCAAAATGACCACTACCTGTATTTAGATGAAATACGAATGACCGACTCAGATAAGGCATCGTACAACGATGTTGCCCCCAGATAGCCCCATAAATGGCGCGTAAAAACATATTTGATTTCTAACAAGGACTACTCAACATGTTGCTCATGACACGAAAACCCTTTATTCATGATTATCTTCTGCTTGCTCTACTTACGCTAAGCGTACTGATGACCGCTGCCGGCGCTCGTGCCGAAAGTGACACCAGACAGTATATAAATTTCAACGGTGGATGGAAATTCACATTAGGTGACAACGATATTTATAAAAAACCTACGTTCAATGACAGCGGGTGGACGACGGTAGATGTGCCTCATGACTACATCTATGAAGAAGGTGTTAGTGAAGCAGGTACTCAAGGACAGTCTGGCGGATATCATGGTGGAGGCACGGCGTGGTACAGGAAGCATTTTGCTTTTGATAATGCATGGAACGGCAAACAGGTTTGGCTTCAATTTGAAGGCGTTTATATGAATAGTGAAGTGTGGGTAAACGGCCACTTTTTGGGTAAACGTCCATACGGCTACATAAGCTTTCAGTATGAATTAAGTAAATATCTGAAAGAAGAAAACAATGTCATAAGCGTTCGCGTTGATAATGAACTGCAGCCTTCCACACGTTGGTATCACCCAGGGGGTATTTTCGCCCCAGTAAAGCTTGCCGTATTGAATTCGACGCACATAAAGCACAACTCTCTATTTATCCGCACCCCACAAGTGGGGGAACAAACAAAGGTTGAAGCCAGCTTCCAGTTGAGTACGCGCCCAGGCGACAATGACAATTACACGATTCGATATCAAGTTTACGATCAAGAAGGTAAACAACTTTTGTCTCGTAAGACGCCTCTAGAAATAACGGGAGAAGACGCTTCTTATTCGTTTGCTTTTGATTTACAAAACGCACAAATGTGGATGCCTCATAACGCATACTTATACGACTTAGACGTTAAACTGGTTAAAAACAACATTGAAATTGATCGAAAGAACGTGAAATTTGGCGTTCGTGATATCGAATGGAAAACAGATACAGGCTTTTGGATAAACGGCGAAAATGTGAAGATTCAGGGTGTGGCCGAACATTATGAGGGGGGCCCTGTCGGAGGCGCTTGGACAAAACCGCTTCTACGATGGAAACTAAACCTCCTAAAAGAGATGGGCGTTAACGCTATTCGAACCGGGCATAACCCCTATCCCACCATGTTTTATGAGCTTTGTGATGAGCTAGGCATAATGGTGATGGATGAAGTATTTGACGGGTGGAAACAAAAAGCACGTCACGACTACGGCCGATATCATTTCAATGAGTGGTGGGAGAGAGACTTAACCGAGTGGGTTACACGCAATAGAAATCACCCTTCAATCATTATTTACAGTGTAGGTAATGAGACTCACGGTGAAATTGTTACTGAGCTTGCTGCTACTGTGAAAAAACATGACCCAACCCGACTTGTTACCTCTGGCTCTACCAACAAAGAAGGACTAGATGTAATAGGTATTAACGGAGGGTCAGAAAGCAAGAGTTTCTTCGAACGACGGTTTGACCGCCCTTTCGTATCAACGGAAGCCCCTCACACTTGGCAAACTCGTGGTTACTATCGTACCCAAACGTGGTGGAGAGACGGTCCTAAGGGAGACACGTTCGAATTACCTAATATCACAGAAAAGGAAATATTTTTTTACGACTGGAAAGATCCCAAAGAATGGTCAAATCAAAAACAGCATCTTAACTCGTCTTACGATAATGCAACAGTTCGGATTAATGCGCGTAAAAACTGGGAGCTTGCACGTGACTTGCCTCACCACGCGGGGCACTTTCGTTGGACCGGTTTCGACTACCATGGAGAAGCTGGGTTAGCACACGGAGGTTGGCCTTATATTGCTTTTATGGGTGGCGCATTAGATTTGGCCGGCTTCAAAAAAGACCTTTTCCACTTTTATCGAAGCCAATGGCTAGATGAGCCTTCACTTCATATTCTCCCTAGCTGGACACATCCAACAATGGAGGAAGGTACGTTAGTGCCAGTATGGGTATATTCTAATCTTGATGAAGTCGAGCTATTTCTAAATGGTAAATCTCTTGGCCGTGATAAACCGGGTAAACAAGCCGATGAAATGCAAGCAGAATGGTTCGTACCCTGGACGCCGGGATCAATACGCGCAGTGGGTTATAAGAACGGCGAAAAGATCTTAGAGAAAGAAATTAAAACCGCAGGCTCACCTGTTGGTCTTAAACACAGCATCGACACTTATACCGCTGAGGATGGTTTCAATACTGCGAAAGTAATCACTACTGAAACCGTAGATAAGGATAACAACTTTTACCCCTATGGGAGTCATAAGACCTATTATCACTTTAGTGAAGGATTAAAAGTAAAAGCACTTGAAAACGGCTCTCCTTATGAACACACCAATCGTGTTAAATCTAATTACAGACATTTATTTATGGGAAAAAACCGCGCGTTTGTTGAAGTTGTTTATCCAGATGCTCGTGAATTCGTAACTATAGCTGCTATCGTGGGTGACGAAGCGTTGAGACTTTCGAATAAAGTGGCTATTGATGTCCAAAATATTGCTATCACTGACACTTCGAGTATCGCGTCCCAACGAATTCAAGTTCTCTATAGCGTGAACAACCCCAATAATGAAGAAATGAAGCCTTATCTTACCCCTTTCGCAGTAAACGATGGTGACACAGTATACGCGAATGTAATTATTAATGGCCGACTAGTCTTGCAAATGAAACAAAAATTCGGACAGGGTGTGGGCCTTTTCTGGGGCGATGAAAACTCAGCCAATATGTGGGTAGGTCGCGGCTTATCATTACAGGGCGAAGACGCAGAATATGGCCAAGGGGCCGCAGCAGTGCGCGGCGCTCATGGGGTTCACGGAGGGGCTTATGGAACATTTAATGACGAAGAAGGCACAATGTATTGGTACCACGAAAACGACGGTGCTGAGGGCACATACACAGCTGTTTTCCGTTACACGCACAACGACATGAGCTCAAAACGGCCTCTTGCTATCTATGTAAATGATAAGAAGGCGGCTATGGTTGAATTTGAGCCTACCGGGAGTTGGGACAGTAAGTGGGACGAACAAGCCGTAAGCTTCACGCTGGTAAAAGGTGCCAACCATATAGAATTTCGAACCGTCGGTGAAAGCGGCCCCAACATCGACCAATTCACACTTGAGTAAACCCATTAAAACGCTACTTCAAACTACATTACCTGTTCAAGTTTGAAGTAGCCGTTTCTTTAGCTCTAAGGTTCTAATTTATGATTGGTGAAGCATTTAACTCACTATTAAGCAAAATAAAAAGCCTAAGTAAACTGTGTTTTACCCTACTTTTTATACCGTTTACTGCAATCTGCAATGATAATCCTCCTAACGTACTTTTGATCGTCGTGGATGATTTAGGGTGGGCGGACGTTGGCTATAATGATCGAAATGATGTTTTTCAAACACCCAACATTGACGCGCTTGCCTCAAAAAGTATGGTCTTTACCGATGCCTATGCCGGAGCCTCAAACTGCGCACCCAGCAGAGCGGTATTAATGAGCGGCCAGTACACACCAAGACACGGAATCTATACCGTATCACCGTCTGATCGTGGCCACCCCAAAACCCGTCGACTAAACGCGACAAAAAATACGGATGTTCTAGACGATTCGGTTGTTACTTTAGCTGAAATGTTTAAGTCACAAGGCTATACCACTGGCACGTTTGGAAAATGGCATTTAGGTCATGACGCCAGAAGCCAAGGGTTCGACCGCAATGTAGCAGGCAACCTAATGGGCCATCCAAAGTCGTACTTTAGCCCTTACAACATGCCATTTTTAGAAGATGGGCCAGAAGGCGAATACCTACCAAATAGGATAACATCCGAAGCAATAGATTGGATTTCCGAAGTTCGAGAACAGCCTTTTTTTGCGTATGTGCCTTACTATACCGTTCATACTCCACTAGAAACTATTGATACCTTCAAGCAGAAATACTTATTCCACCCTAGAGTAAGAAACGAAAGGCACGCTACCTATGCGGCTATGGTTGAGTTAATGGACTTAAATATTGGTCGCTTAATTACGTCACTAAAAGAACTAAACATAAGTAACAATACTCTTATTATTTTTACTTCGGATAATGGCGGTATAAGATCCATCTCTTATCAAGACCCTCTACGAGGTGGTAAAGGCAGTTACTACGAGGGAGGAACGCGAGTTCCCCTTTTAATTCATTGGCACAACAGAATTCCTGCCAAAGAAGTGAATATTCCCGTCATAAACGCGGACTTTTTCCCCACTTTAGCTTCTATTCTAGGGAAGACGAATTTCACTTATCCACTTGATGGTATTGATTTGTCGCCCATTCTTTTGAGTGATTCATCTATTGAGAAACGCAGTCTCTTTTGGCATTTTCCCATTTATTTGCAAAGCTACAATCCCAGCGCTGATCAATCACGTGATCCTTTGTTTAGAACACGGCCAGGCTCTACGATGAGAAAAGACAAGTGGAAACTACATCATTACTTTGAAGATGACAGTTATGAGCTTTACGACTTAGAAAATGATGAGGGCGAACATGTTAATTTAGCTCAATACCTCCCTAAAGTAGTACAAGCGCTTTCTGCAGAACTTCAACAATGGCGAGAATCAATAAACGCCCCGATACCTAAAACTGCAAATCCCCAGTTTGACGAAGTCTTTTCTGCTCAGTTAACAGAAAAGCACCTTAGCAATAAATAACAAGTATCTGACCTAAACTGTTATCCGACCGATTAGTAAAACTGTGGAATCATTATGAAAAACAAAACGGTTAGCCAAAGAACTATCAAGACTTTCGCGATGCTCTTAGGGCCTATATTTTTTATAGGATTTAGTAATTTTGTACAATCAGAAGAGCGTCAAGAAACTCCAGAAAAAAAGCCAAACGTCATTTACATAATTGTGGATGATATGGGCATTGGCGACATAGAACCTTACGGACAGGAGAAGATACGTACGCCAAACCTGATGAACCTGGCTAAAAACGGTATAACCTTTACGCAACATTATGCGGGAAACACTGTTTGCGCGCCTTCTCGAGCAGCACTTGTTACAGGAATGCATTCAGGACACAACCAAATCAGAGGCAATTACGAACTTGGAGATTTCACAGACGAAAAAGAATATGGTCAAATGCCATTGCTTCCAGGAACTACAACGCTCGGGACAGTAATGAAAGATGCTGGGTACAACACTGCATTGATTGGAAAATGGGGGCTAGGCGGACCCAATTCATACGGAGTGCCAACAAAACACGGTTTTGACTATTTTTTCGGATATTTAGATCAGAAGCAAGCGCATAACCACTACCCCACACATCTCTGGAAGAATGAAGAAAAGTTTCCATTAGAAAATGAGTGGTTGCATCCCCATCAATCGCTACCTGATGACGTCGACCCACACGACCCTAAAAGTTATCAAATCTACATCAGGGAAGATTACGCCCAAAATCGAATTACGAATGAAGCATTAAAGTACATCGAACAACAAAAGCAAGCGCCATTTTTTCTCTATTTAGCGTATGCCGGCCCCCATGCAGCGCTCCAAGCACCCGAAGCGGAGATAGATAACTACACGTTCGAGGAAACACCTTACGGTGTTGATTCACGTTATCTTCCTCAACGCCGTCCAAGAGCTGCGCGAGCTGCCATGATTACGAATATTGATTCTGCCATAGGCAAGATAACGACATTGCTGGCTACCCTTGGATTGGAGAATGATACGCTGATTATATTTACAAGTGATAATGGACCAAGCTTTGAAGGTGGTGCCGACTTGGATTTCTTTGATAGCAATGCGCAATTTAGGGGTTACAAACGGGACCTGTATGAGGGCGGCATTCGAATGCCTACAATAGCAAAATGGCCGGGCAAGATTAAGGCGGGGACCCAAACAAGCCATATTTCCGCCTTTTGGGATGTGCTTCCTACTTTTGCGGAGCTAAGCGGCTCTGGCGCGAAGCTGCAAACTGACGGGATCTCATTCTTACCCACACTGACTGGTATTGGGCCGCAAAAACAACACGACCATTTGTATTGGGAATTTCATCGTCCAAACGCAGAGCATACGCAAGCAGTTAGGTTTACCGTAGACAACGATCCTAACTGGAAAGCAATTCGTTTTTATTTTAAAGACAAAACAACGCCACCAAGAATAGAGTTATATCACTTAGGTGCCGATGTTTCCGAAAAGAACAACATTGCTCATTTACACCCCGATGTGGTAAAAAAAGCTCTGCAGCTTTTCGAAATATCTCGCTCTCGGTCTGAGTTTGATGCTTGGAATTTTGATTTTTAATTGACGCATGCTCAACTCATTATTAGCATTTTAAGGTATTAATGATAATTGTTTATGCGCCAGTCATACTCGATAAAGCGGACCTTGTAATTGTTCGGTATCTCAGATGCTAAGTACTGATTAATATATTGAGGCAGGTCTCTTGACTTGCCTGAATCAACAAAGTCCTCAGTATAAAACTCGAGTATTTCTGACACATATGCGTGTTTGCGCTTATTGTCTAAATAAAAATGCTTCGGATTAGCAAAGAACGCCTTAGTTAACGATTCGAGCACCCTATCAAGGTTATGCGCATAGAAAGGCTCTTGAGGCAGTCTCGGACAATCTTTTACCATGCAATTTAGCGCAAAATGTACCCTCGGCTCATCAAGCGGACGAATCACATCGTTCTCGAAGTCATAAAGATTTGTTACTTCCCCCCCAATGACGACATCGCGAAGTTTAAAAAAGCTCGCTCTTGAAAAGAAGTTTGTGAATCCGTCTGGGATCCCTCTTTCAATAACACCATACATAGCAAGCGCGTTATAAGTGTTGATATAAAACGCCAGAACGTCGTCTTTACTGGGAAAGAGTTGAGGAGTGGCACTTGGGCTCACAGCTTCAATAACTGACACCACGTATTCAAGTGGCACAATATCCTTCGCTAAGGCATGAAAATTTGTCCGCCCCTGTTCATCGACATACGTCGTTAACACATAGCGCCAATGCTGCATAGCGCGTTGATAACGCACTTCAAGCGGCTGTTCGCTATCAATTCCTGCATTTGCACTCGTCACTGGCTGCGCGGCTTCGCTATAGCTTGCCGCGGGTACAAGATCAACAAAAAACAATGACAAAAGCAGCAGTAGAAATGGATTACAGTGAAATAGCCTTGGTTGTCGCGTTAAGCTGGTCTTTGCCCTTATCATGATATCTTGCTTCCGGTTAGTTGGGTTGAACTCGCTGCACTTTCGTTTCGGTTGCCGTTTTGCTCGTCGTTCTGATCTCTATCAGAAAGATTGCGAATTGAAATAATGTTGTCGTGTTGATAACGTTCTTTTTTGTAGCGCTCACTCAATGGCTCGTAACGTTTTAATTGCCCACGAGCATTGGTATAAGAAAGCGGCTTTAAAATGTAGTCGTCTCTGCTTGCATTGTGCTGACACATAGACACTGGGCCATCTGCAGTCATCACCATAAAAGAGCACGCATCAATTCGCTCTTGTACTAAGCCATTGGCATCCATGAAATTTTGAACAAAAAAAGACAACTTATGAATTCGTCCGCGACCTTTTACGAGGCTTGCGCGCATTTCAAATAGTTTTTGCAACACAGCTTTGGCAAGTTTAGCTATCCAACGCGGCTGCATAAGAAGCGCTTTTGCGTAAGCCAATGCAATACGCCCTTTTCCGTGCTGGCGGGTAATTTGAATATGCTTGAACGCTTCAATGAATTGAGCGAATAGATGCGCATCGTCAACAACAGAAAAAACCGTATTATTGGTCACTAACGTTGGCATATAGCTATGACAGTCACTATGACCTATGCGCACTTTTTCCCATGGCAACGTTTTGTTTACCGCCGTTTCAATAGCGCCTTTCACCGTCATAGGGTCAACTACATCACTTCTTGCTCCCCATTCCCCTCGCCCGGTTTCGGCTTGGAGCTGAAATGACGCAAAGCTAACTACACTGGCATTGCGGACGAAAAAATCCACCAGCATAGGAAGTTCATGAAAATTGCTGTTATGCACCGTTGTATTGAAGATCACCATAAGACCGAGCCCTTCTGCGCGGGCAATATACTCTTCTCTAATGGCGTTTAATGACTTCTCGCTACTGTACCCTTCACGCTCTTGTGTGGTGTCAACGTGAAAAGCAACATCGTTGAGGCCAGCGTTGGCGAGCTGAGTAAGTAATACCCTCGACGCTGCTATTCCGTTTGTAAATAGCGCGGTATGCAGTCCTAACTGAGTGGCATAAGCCACAATTTCGATGAGTTCACTATGCTTTCTTAGCGTGGGGTCGCCCCCTGTAATCTGTACGCTAGTACCGGCCCCATAGTGCAGCAATATGCTATCTAATCGCAGGTACACCTCTTGTAGTGGAATATCACGAACTGCTTGCGAATGCTCAGACAAATAGCATAAGGTGCAATCTAAATTACATTTTTGCGTAATTTCTACGGCTACACACCCAATGGTATGAGTTCTTCCAAGGAGCTGATTCGGCGTGAAATGCTCGCCCATACGCTGTTTGGTATCGGCCAGCTGTTGTTGCCTTTTTTTTACTGGTGAACACGCCATGACTAAGCGCCTTTAGAAACTGCGTAATATCCCAAAAGACCTTTTGATATGAAAAAAAATTTCACAACATGGTGTTTATTTACGCTCGGGTTAATTGCGTTGCCATTTCTCTCATATGGCTCAGACAATGATTACAGCGCTGTGAGAGACTATTACCAGCGCGTTAAGCAAGCAGTATTTTCAGATCCCTATCCATCTCTGCCGCAATACAAAGTTTCCCGAAAGCACTTCGATAGGGATGGTGAAAACCTGTTACTCAAGCATGCTAAACGAACGCTCTCAAGTACCACCGACTTCATCGAACTTGAAGGTGGTCAAAAGCTGCTACAAGCCAACGGCATTTGCTTTGCCGGCAATTGGCGTATTGGTAAAAACTCGTCGTACACTGGTCTTTATTCGAAAGGTACCAATGTTCCTGTCATTGTGCGTGCATCAGTGAGCTTAAGTGGTACCAAGCAAAATGATAAAAGAGCCTTTGGTATGGCCATTAAATTGTTCTCTGAGTCAGAGAGTAAAGACGCTACTAAACCTCAAACGTACAATCTCTTTGTTATGCATTCTTTAGGGGGCACTCAAACCAAACACGTGCTTAGTTTGCCGATGACTAACGAACCGAGTCTTGGCGAGCTGCCACCTTTCAGTCAGTTTCTCACGGCTTATAGGCTAGAAAATGATCTAGGAACAGCAGATAAACTGTTTAGCCAAGAAAAAGCTAATGCACGATTTCGACCGGTTTCTCATATTGCTCGTATACCCCAAAGCGATCTTACTACTGATACACCTTTGTCACTTAATGGGCCGCACTGGTTAAAGCTTGTTGCCAGCACGGATACAACGCTTGTTGATAAATCAGATTTTCGCGACGAGTTGGCTGTAGCGCATTATCCCAATCATCGCATACAGTGGGATATTTACGCTGCCCCAAATAATGCACAAGGCATCGAGTCAGCAAAATGGCAGCATTTAGGTGCGATGACAGTAAATGAATCAGTCACCTCACTTACCTGTGATACACGACTGCACTTCGCGCATCCTGTCATCCAATAAACGTAGCTTGCTTTATCTTATTATCACGGTAGCTGGATAATTTACTACTATTTAGCAGGTAAATTAGTTTGATCACTCTATATCCGTCACCGTAATATTACCTTCTAGCATTTTTGCCAACAGTGCCTGCCACTCAGAAGTATCCCAGTTAGTACGCATACCCATTGAGATAGCTTTCTCTAGTAGCTCGACTGATTTTTTAAAGTCTCGCTGTGGCCGAAGTCTGTAAGAGATAGAAAGTAAGTAGTGGTATTCTGGATTTAGGTTTTGTGAATTAGAAATAGCGTCTAAATGTCCTATTGCGTCAGAAACATCAATCAACGATTTGTCTTTTGTTGTAAGCTTTATCTTTGCTATATGTAAGGCTGCTGCTTCATCCCCTTTCTCTGCCGCAGACTCAAACCAAAACAGTGCTTTTTTCTCATCGCTAATTATCCAAGGACTTTTGAGAAGTAGTTTGCCTAAACGATATTCAGCCCTAGAAAGTCCGTACTTACTTGCCTCAGTTATCCATTTTATTGCTTCAGGAATGTCTTTTTGTTGCATATATAACTGTAAGCCGTACTCATACATACCACCCGGATGCCCCTTAAGAGCAAGTTCTTTGAGTAATTGTTCTGCCTCACCATCTTCACTCTCCATCCAAGGGAAAATGATCATCGCCATTGCGTATTGATAAAGTGATTCAAGTGTCGGATTGTCTGTTGCCTCTCTCAGGACACGCCGAGTTTCTCTGTACAATCGTGGCAAGTTGTTATTTAAATAGAACTGATCATCTATCGCTGCACCCATAAAGGCGCGATGGACAAACTCGGTCGGCTTCTGACCTAGCTCAGGTTGCCCTAATGGAAACAGCCTGTATGCTTCAAGAAAACGTTTTGTATTTCCAGATTTTTGGATTTCACGTACGTATCGGACAGAGCCGTCGCTCGCGACATCGTTTTCTACGACCAAAAAGCCTGGGTTATTGACCACAATCGCAACGTCTAGCGCTTCTCCTCCGTCTAAATCATCAAAACCACCATCAAAATTCTGAAGTTCATTATCGAAGTTCTGAAACTCACTTAACTCTTCAAAATACACTCTTTGTTCTAGGCTGCTTTCGCCGCTAAAGGTTACTTTTTGACTAATAGTATGCTGGTTAATTTCAGGTAGAAACTGCTTTTGAAAAATAGTATGAGCAGATCTTTCCTCACCTATTGTCCTCATAAGAATTGAAAGTTCGGTTTCGTCTAAAGACGATTTCATCTTTTCTACAATTAACTGCGCATTGTGATACCCCTTTTCTGCAGCCAGAGAAAAGTAAATCATGGATGAAACCACACTTGGCTCTACACCTAGTCCTTTAGAGTACATCACGCCAAGTTGATACTGCGCATGCGCGTTACCTAATTTAGCGCCTTCTTCATAAAGTGAAAATGCTTGCGTATGGTTTCCTTTCTTAAACTCCGTATTGGCTTTTAGGACATTTACTCCATGACTACTGTGAGATACCAATGCAACTAGTACTACCGCAAAACATTTCTTGAGGCGCATAACAGTGCTTCCTTTCTAACGTGAAAGACCTGGTTGGTCAATCTGGTAATTAATAGGGCGCATACGTCACTACATCTGCCGCGGATAGTTTTTCGTATACAGAAATATTGTCGATTAAAGGTTTCTCACCCAGTAATAAGGCCATTTTGTTTATTTTCGGCGCAGCAAGATTCTGAAGCTGCTTTTCAGCGCCGCCGCCAGTGATCTGTTTCCACTTCCACATTTTTTCTCCCAAAATGTACGGCTCCAGAAAACTCATTGCAGCCTCAATGCTTGCACCGTGTTTGCTTTCAAAGTCCATTAGATCAACGGGAGTATGGCGACGGCCTAAATCAGTAATTCGCGTTAAAGCCCACAGATTATTAACGCTGTAATTAACCGATTTAGTTCTCGCTAATTCTAACGGCTGACTTCCATCCGGTTCTATTTGCGCTGCTATCCGCGTTGTTTTTACGGCATTCAACTTCTCTATAGCATCACCTTTTTTGCCTAAATAGATCATTAAACCTATCGCTTGATAATCGTAATTTGTTCCGTGGTTGTTTTTTCTTGTTTCTTCTAACTTTCCGAACTCACTTGTTGTCAACCATACGTAGTATTCCTCAAACCATAACCGCATTTTTGATGCTTCTTTCTCCTGCCATAGCCCTGTACGTTTCAACAACTGAGCGACCGTAGCTACTTTGCCGATGTCAGTCCAATCGATGATTGAAAAGTTGGTACCCGCTGACTTACCTGGAATAGCCTTTCCATAGTCGACGTTTGGATTCATTTTTGTGTCATTGTTGATAAACCAGGTCTCTACGACGTCTTTTGCTTTTTCTAGATAAACGATATCTTCGGAGAAATAGAAAGCAAGAGTGAGTATTTCTAATGAGTTAAGCATCGACTTTCTTCTAAGCCAATCAGTTTCTGGTCCATTAGAAATAGGATTAAACTGCCCATCTTTATAAATCCAGGGCAAACCGTCTTCCTTGGTTTCATCTGGCCAGTAGTACGAGCCCAACGTATAATAATCATGAATATCGCCACTGGCGGGCATCATCGTTTTGTTAGTGACGGGGTCTACGGTTTTTTGTAGTTCAGTATTAGCAAGGCTGAGTAATTCTTTATAAGCAGATTCATAGGCTTTATGACCCTCTGAAAGTCTTTGCTTTGATACAAGTAACCTTTCTTCATTTAAGTAAATAAGTGGTTCGTTTGTGTCTTTTCTCTCAGAAGCGATAACAAACCCAAGTAAAGAAAGAGCCAAAAAGAACGCTACATTTTTTAGCAAATAATGCCAATTACCCATTGTTTTTACTCACTCTGATAACGTGATGCCCAGCCGTAAACTCAAGGTTTTTACTGGTTTGCATTTCATTTTTTGAATCAACGTTAAGTACTGAACCATTTACTGTCATTAATCCGTTCAGTTCCTCTGTTTTACTTGTTGTTTCAGCAGTATTTTTAACGTAAACAACTGACGGCACTTCGACTTTAGCAGTGACATTCGGCGGTATTGTTATTTCCATGCGCAGTTCATCTTTGTTTAAAAACCAAATAGACTTAATTTCGCCATGTGGTGATTGATAAGACGCGCCAGCGTGTGATAAATGGGTGGTCACTACAGGAGCAATGTGAACTTTTTTATAACCAGCACTTAGCGGTGTTATACCTGCCAACCGGTC
This sequence comes from Alteromonas sp. KUL106, assembly GCF_009811415.1. Lineage (GTDB taxonomy): Bacteria > Pseudomonadota > Gammaproteobacteria > Enterobacterales > Alteromonadaceae > Alteromonas. Next base: position 68,496 of record NZ_BLIG01000025.1, read on the forward strand.
GTACATCCATTGACCAATAGCGCCATAAGCGTAGTGATTTAACGACCCCGCTTTTTTCGCATAGCCTTTATCATGCGTATATCCATCCCATCGTTCCCACATTGTTGTAGCCCCCTGAGACACTGGGAAAAGCCACGATGGATAGGAGTCTTTGAATAAGAGTTCTAGTGCAAAATCTTCCCGGCCAATTTTTTCTAACACAGGCGCTATTAGTGGTGTCCCTAAAAAGCCCGTTCTAAGGTGCCCGCCGGCAATTTCAAATTGCTCCATTAGGTTAGCTTCGGCAGCTTTTAAAATATCATCAGAGAGTAAGTCAAAGCCTATGGCTAGCAAATAGGAGGTTTGTGTAGATTGACCTTGTTTGATATTGCCTTGTTGGTCGAAGAAGGCTGCTTGAAAGTTCGCTTTAGCTTCTTCAAATAGAGAAGCGTAATGCTTTGCGTCAACTGTTTTCTGCAACACCTTAGCTGTGCGAGCAACTATATCGAGAGAGCGGGCATAAAAAGCTGTCGAGATAAGCCCATGATCAGTTTCGCCACGACGCGAATCCTCGCGCGTTGAATAGGGTTGTAACCAGTCCCCCACTGTCCACATTTTGCTTACGCCATTCTCAAGTTGGCTTTGATGATAAAGGATCCAACGTTTCATCATCGTGTAGTTTTCTTTGAGAACGCGTTCGTCTCCCGTACGCCAGTAAACGTCCCATGGGATAGTCACTGCGGCGTCTGACCAACCCGCTTGCACAATCTCGCCTACTTCGTTAGGTACCACGACAGGAATACCATGGTTATCAAACTGCTCCTCTCTTATCGACTGTAACCAAGCGCTCCAAAATGCGTGACTATCGGCAATGAATAGTGATGTGGGCGCAAAAGCAAGCGCGTCACCAGTCCACCCCAACCTTTCAGAACGTTGTGGACAATCGGTGGGAATATCCAAAAAGTTACCTTTAAGACCCCATTCTATGTTCGACTGTAGCTGGTTTAATTCGGGATCTGACGAGGTAAAATGACCAGTTAATTCAAAATCTGTGTACTGAACAATACCTTCTATCCAATCAAGTTGGGGCGCTTCTTTTTCGTCGAAGCCACTCACTTCAACATATCGGAAACCATGAAATGTGAATTGAGGTTGCCAATCAACAACACCGCTTTTAGCCGCAACATACGTATCTTCCTGTGCAGCACTTCCCAAGTTTTTTGTGTATAGGCTACCGTCACTGTTAATCCCCTCAGCAAATCGTATTTTGATCTTTTCTCCTTCAATCATAGGCAGGTTTACACGCGCGACACCCACCATGTTCTGTCCCAAATCAAATATAATCTTGCCATCAACTTCGTGCAGGGAAACGGGGGTCAACACTTGTTTATTCTTAGAGGTAAAATGACGCTTGGGCGCCAGCAAAACATCTCTATCTATGTTTGAAGATTGTACTGAACGCCATTTTTCAGGAGCGTTTTCTGTTTTATATTGAGGCTCATGCCAATTGGCGTTGTTGTTTTTAAGCGAAAAGTTAGCATCAAACATTTCACCATCGTACAAACTAGAACGCCTTAACGGGCCTTGCTGAGTCGCTTTCCAATTGTTATCCGTCACTACAATTTTGCGCGTACCGTCTGTATATTCAATCTCTAACTGGGCTAGCGCTTTTGGGGTGATGTTCCGTTTTTTGTGCCAGTGACGTTTTGGGCCAAATCGCCCTGCATACCATCCTTCGGCGAGTGTGATGCCTATAGCGTTTTCACCAGAAACAAGCAGATCGCTTACGTCATAAGTGAGGGTCTCGATGCGTTTATGATAAGGGGTATAACCGGGTGTCAGTACATCGTTTCCAACACGTGTACCGTTTATAAATGACTCGAATAGCCCTTTAGCAGTTATGTATAAGCGTGCCGATTTAATATTTTTATCCGCCGTAAACGAAGTTCTTAAATATTGTGGAATATGGATAGGCGTATCAAATTTATCTTGCATAAGCGGGGTGGACGCTTCTATTTCAATCCATTTTGCGCTCCAATCTTCATTAGACAGCAACCCGAGCTCAAACGATGCCAGAGCGCTCCAATCAGAGCTGATGCCTTGGTCATTCCAATATTTAACCTGCCAGAAAACCCGTTGCCGTGATTTCAACTCACTCCCTTCGTATGGAACGAAGTTTGTTGAGTCACTTTTAATAATGTTGCTATCCCACAAATCTGGTTTGTTAGGTAAAAGGTCTGGCGATGACGCAACGACTATTCGATATTGAGATTGCGCTTTTACGGCGGCATCAACAGGAAGCTTCCAAGAAAATGAAGGTTGAGCATCATAGAAACCAATTGGCTCTACAAAGCCTTCACTAACCGATAGTTGTTCAGGTTGCGCTAATGCTTGAACGTTTTTTCCTTTATTAGCACAAGCAAACAATAATGCAGTTGCTAGACATAAAAATGAGAAAGTTCGCCAGTCATGCAAAAAGGATGTTGAGCTTTTAAATAGTGGAAGTTTGAGCATAGGGTAAGTTCTCAATCAAACATTTTTTAGCGCTGTAGTTTTCGTTACTTAACATTAGTTCCAACTCCAGAGCTCCGGCTTATATGATCTATAAAATGTGTTTCTTATGAAGACAGAACTGAAACCTGAACGTTTTTATAAATCGCGCTTCGCGTAAACATATGGCGTAGGCCTATGTGTCCCTTGTGTATATTTGGATGGCTAGCCGTCGACCATTTATAAAGTTGAGTTTGCTCTTCGTTAGATACTTTCATCCATAGTGTGTCATCGTGCTTAATAACCGTTATATGGTGAGGAACTCCAGTCTCAAAGAAACCCGTGTTGGTGTAATCCCCCTTCAGTGCTGTGCCCATTAGGCGTTTGTTGGCAAGTGGAAGGTACCTGCGGGCACGAATGTAGTCGTCGGGTGCGTCCACTTCTCCTAAACCGAATGCTGCATAACTGATGTGATAAGCATCCATATTGTCAAAATAGTGGCGCATGTAGGGCTCGTCGCGGTATTCAGCCCACTCCATTATGTCTGTAGGAAACTCCTTTGTTCCTTCCCCAGAAGCGAGTAAATACAGAATGGTGACGTATAACTCGGCACTGTCGGTGCGGGTGTATTCAAAACTGACTTTTACATCACCTTCAAATGTGCGCTTGGTCCATAACACCATGTGGTGTGCATGATTATCCGCCTCAGGTCCAGCTTTGACATGCATACCCTCGGGCGAATTTTCAACGGTTCCCATTAAGCCGTCTTTTATCCAATTTTCTCGCCAGTTATCCGTTCCTGAATCGAAAAATACCTGTTGCCAATTAAGGCTCCGTAACTCTTCAAACTCTGAACTATCAGAAACAGAGTTATTTAATCCAGCGTCAGTAAAGTACGCAACAGTATCTGCATCGGCCGCTCGATTTTGAGAAAGGTAACTATGCCTATCGCTTACACATCCAGATAAAGCAACAACAATCACTGTAAGCGAAAAAGCACATTTTAAAAGCTTCAACATCGTAGAATCTCTTGCAAAAATACGTTATTTTTTGATTGTTCACATAACATTTATGCAACAATTTGACATATTTTGATTATTATTGAAAGGGGAAATATGAGGGCAGACAGTCGAGCAGTGTTTTCTTATATTCTAGCTCTAGCTACAAGAAGTAAATTTGGCTTTTACGCACAACTAAATAACACGCAATAGGCAGGTGTAAGAGGGATGGCGCCCTCTCACCTAACTTTTGCGACGTAGTCATAAGCATAGCGCTTAGGTTATATTTAAATACCCAAATCAATGACTTGTAAATAAAGCGGTAGCGCATTTCCAGCGCCTTTTTCCATTAAATAGTAGTACGCTTTGCCGTTTTCAATGTGAATAGTGCCATGGTCAAATTTAACGCCTGAGGTTTGCTGATAAACCACCTCAAAATCGTTCGTACCACCTTTTGCTTTTTCTACAAACGGATAACCGTTTTTGAGTCCGATGATGAAAATACTATCACCCGACGTGTAGATTGAATCAGCTCCGGTGAAGTCAGTAGTAATCGTAAAGTCTTCTGCGTTGGCAGGTTTGAAGGCATGTATCGAGACTTCTTGGTAGTCACTTCGCTTCGTATCTGTAGAACGAACGTGAGTTATAAAGTGAATATCGTTGTTTTCAGTAACCGTCCAATCAAAGCCTGTTACAATGTGTACAGAGTTAGGCTCTTTATGACCGATGTAGTCGCCAGGCTCAAAGATTTTAATTTCATCTGAGTTAACCAAAGGCCACGTCATGTCTTCGCCATTTACATTTTTCCATTCACCTAAGCCATTCGGATGATCAGAGTAAGCATAGTAAACACCATTCTGGTACTTATAGCGGTCATTGTTATTTGCACTACGTTGTTGAAACCCTACACGTAACTTGCCGTTTATATACTTCATTTGACCATATAAACCCCAGTTGTAAGGGTTACCGTGGTTTTTTTGGTCTTTATGATTGAAAGGCGTAAAGCGAGTCCACACTTGTTTTTCGGCGTCGTATTTATTGAAATAATAAGCACCATTGTTGTTGCCTCCCCATCGCATGTAATGCAACAGTTCACCATCTTTACTTGTGTAAAACTTAGGGTATGTCAGCGCAGAAAAATTCTCTTTGTCTGCCAAGTTACCGGTCATGGTCAAATGTTTGTAGTCATCGGCGCCTTGACTCACTTCACTGGTATCTTTTACGAACTGTTCTAATGTAAATTCGTCATCCGGTACATCTGCTGCACCGACCACTGAATAAGAGTAGCGGAAAAAGTCGTTAACAAACCGTCCTTTGAACCTGCCACTTGCATCGTCGTCGACATAGGCATGCATGTCGTAAACCATATGAATGGTGCCATTTAACGGGCTCACGGCTAAACCTATTGTGTTGTGAGACTCTCCTACCAGTGGATCGCCACGAAAACCTGTGTGTCGATGAGGAAACTGGATGGTCTTAACAACGCCAGTTTTGGCATTAAACCTTGAAAGCATAACATTGCGTTCTTCCTTGCCGCCTTTGTACCAGGTCATAAAAACATAATGCTTGTAAGGTTTTACGGCATCACCATGAGCCGAGATATTTCTTCCAAAGAAATAATCGTACTCGCGCCCTGACGAAGGGTTTTCAAAGGTTTTATGATTGAGCTTCTTGCCATCAAAATGGAGCGCGCCATCCGTTATTTTTGTCTGGCTCTCGAGAAATACCCCACTCTCTTTGTACATACCAGAAGATACATCCACAGTATCGCTCGAGGTGCAGGCTGTTAACATAGAAAGAGCAACTACAGCTTTTACAAAAGCGCTAATTTGCTGCGTTGAGCTACGTATTTTTAGTTTTAATTTCATCGGAATTACTCGCTATACACTTACAAGCAGTGTACATTTAATTAAAACCATTTTCACTCATTAATAACCAAATTCAGTCATACAAAAGCAATAAATGTAATGTAGGAAAGACCGAAGGTTATCCATATAACGCAAAACCGTTAAGCTTATTACGCTTACATGCTTTTGAAGAGAGGGTCGAAACTTGCTAATACATCACGCAAAAAAGTTTAAAAAACTAGGTATTTTTGTAAAGAACAACCTTGCTCCTCTACTTCTTATTAGTTCTATATCTTTCAGTATTAATATCTACGCTTCTGTAGAGTTAGATACTGAATTACTTGTCACTGACAACGCACTCTTTTTCAATGGGAATAAGGTCAAAGGCTCTTATATAGAAAATAACCCAGATGGTTATGATTATATCTTCGGCAATGCATTATCGCCTCACGGTGACTGTATTAAGGTGTACAAACACTTTGTGTTTATGACGTGGTATCAAGGCGGCAAAAACAATCGGCATGTAATGCTATCACGCCTCAATACAAAAACGGGTGTGCTCAAAACTATTCAGTTTCCTCACCAGCACACAGGATTTAGAGGCAAATGGTGGTTGGGCGAAACACATAACACGATTGCAGTGGGGATAAGCCCCGTAAACGACACCATTCACTTGTTATACGATATGCATCGCAATGGTAGAGTGGAAGCCTTTTCTCAAGATTATCTGCGATACTCTTATTCTCTTGAGGGCGCGGCCTCAGTGCCAGACGACAAGTTTACTTTGGAACAGTTCGTCAACTCACCTGCTGGCCACTATAAGCATTTATCCTTCGATGGCATTGACGACATCGATACAACAAAACTTCTTACCTACCCTGCCTTTTTCACTGGAAAGGATGGAGATTTGTTTATGAAAATGCGTTACGGGTTTTCAGCAAATGGAAAAATGCTTTTCGCGCGTTATGACGGTATAAAATGGCATGGATATTATGATTTCAACCAGGTTTTAGCTTCAGAGCATGGTAGCGAATACAACTGGGGTTTGTACGGTGACTTCAAGTACACCGGCGGTAAGTTTCGAATAGCGTTTCAACGCCGCTCCAAAAACAGTTCAGATAAATACCTATATCAAAACGGTATTTACTACGCTTATTCAGAAAATCCGCACGGGGTGTCGGACTGGAAAAATGCGTACGCTGAACCGATTGAAATTCCCTTAGCTATTTCTGAACGCATCCAAATTGAAGAGCCAGGAGATTGGGCTAAAACACAGAAACAGAACCAGGTTTCCATTGTTCACGGGTTTGACTTTACAGTAACAGACAATGGCGATGAGCACTTTGTAAGTAAAGTAGAAGACCTTGAGTTTAATAAAGAGATAAACCTGCACACATTCCGTAAATCCGGACAAAGAAGCTTTACTACTGTTCGGGTGCCTTTCGGTGGCCAACTATTTAGCAATGGGGATGACGTCTACCTTACCGGGTTGAAAAATGGGCATGTAGTAATCGCAAAGGCTGAGGACAACTCAGAAGCTTTCACTACTATCTACGAACACAAGCAAGGTCCGGTATTCGATAAAGCCGTAGTCTTTTTTAAAGACAATAAGGCCTACTACTACTTAAAGGAAGCGGGTGGTTCAGCCGACGAGCGTAGTCTGTATCTACAAGTATTTTCGTTGAAATAACGCTTCAGAAAATCAGAATAATATTGCTCAACCAATTGGTATAGCAATGTTTACTGTGCCCGATATCGTTTGTAGGTATGCGTATAAATGGCCAACGATTGAGTTATTGGCAAGAATTGGGTTCAGAGTATAGATTGTTTTGCTGTTAGCCTACTGGCATTAGAAATGAAAAATTCATTGCGACAAAGCCCGCTAAATAGTTTAGCGGACTTTGTAATTAATGATTATTCGAACATCACTTCCAGTTCATTGATATTTGGCCATTTACCAATTGCCTTCAACTGAACAAAACGACCTTCTGCATAAAAGTCAGTAACAGTTGGCTGAACGTCATCGTTTTTATTTTGATGTTTCGCTACTTTCATAAATTGTTCATCAAGTGAATCAGAAACATATACTTCATATTTAACGGGCATGCCTCCTGTCGTCCAAAGTCTAGTGCCAAGAATCGTTTTCACTTCACCCAAATCTATTACGACATTTTTTGTGCCATTTCGTGCTGCTGACCAGCTAGAGTCGTCGCTAGTAATACCATCAAATAAATTTGAGGCCTCGTAACCTTCCGCTTCAGAATCAACCGAAATAACACTTGGTTTGACAACAAAAGTCTTTATAACTTCAGAAGAATTACCGTTGTTATCTGTCGCTACTCCTTTAAAGGTATGAGTACCGGCAGCTGCACCAAGCAGCTCTGTTGGATAGTCATATCCTCCCCATGTGTATGGAGCTTCGTAAATGTCACGTACTAGATTTTCGTCTAGATACAAATCAACACGCTCAGTGCTGACCCAGCTAACAACTGATTCAGTCGTCACCGATGTTGATAGCGACTTATAACCAACCGCTAAATCTATTTCATCGTCATTGAAGGCCACATATGGCGCTGGTACTTCCTCAACAATAAGTGTCATGTCTACAGATGTTTGTAAGCCGATATTATCCTCTGCCACTGCGGTGAATGTATGTGTACCAACCCCTAATGGTGAAGGATTGGGTTGATGACATGGTTTCGGTACAGGATCTTGATCGCAGCTTATCCAGCCCATCGCGCCAAATTCATGAGGTGCGTATGGATGGCCAAAGTTCCATGAAGGCCTTGTGTCTACCCGCACTAACTCACCGTTGCGATACAAGGTGACTGATTTGATTGAGCCGTCTAGATTTGGTGATGAAGCTTTTAAAATGATCATTAATTGCGGATAACCTTCATATACAGTAACGGTATCTTCAGGCCATGTGATAACAGGAGGCTTAGGTTTTCCCTTAACAATAAGCTTCATGATCGTTTCGTTTGAATCACCAACACTATCAACAGCAACTGCTTTAAAAATATGTACACCTTCCGTTAGTGGGTTTGGGTTTGGCTGATGGCAAGGACTAGGTACAGGATCTTGATCGCAACTAATCCAACCCATAGCGCCTGTTTCATGGGCATTAAATTTATGACCAAAATGCCAAGAAGGTTTAGTGTCTTTACGCACGAATTTATCGTTAATATATAACGTGACAGATTCTATGGTGCGGCCTTCAATTGGACTGCTCGCATTTACTCTAAATTCTAGTTGTTTGTAACCTTCATCAACCGTCATTTCTGTTTCTGGAAATTCAACAATAGGCCCATTAGATTTGACCGTTAGATACATAGTAGTAATGCCTATATCGCCCTCACTATCGAGCGCTATGGCTTTAAACTCATGCGTACCAGCAGGTAATGGATTTGGGTTTGGTTTGTGCGTATCTAACCAGCCCATAGCGCCTGTTTCATGCGGTTTGCTTGAGTGGCCAAATAAGAATTTATATGAATCGTCAACGCGAACTAATTGATCATTAATGTATAACGATACTGATTCAATGGTACGACCTTCAACAGGTGTTGCGCTAACTTCTAAAATAAGTTTCTCAAAACCCTCATCAACAGTTTTTGATGGCCAAGGGAACTTCACTTCCGGTACGTTTTCATTGCTTTCGAGACCTAAATCAATGATTTGTACATGAACAGGACGAGCACTACCTTCAGCTTTTTCCATAAGGTAGTAATAGAGTTTTCCTTGGCTGATGTATGGAACACCGTGAGAAAACTGCGTTCCAGAATTACCATCGTATACGCGGGTAAAGTTATTAGTGCCACCCTCAGTTTTTTCTACAAAGGGACGTCCTGAGGCATTCAAACCAATAACATAGACATTATTCCCAGAAGTATAAAGACTTTTAGCACCAGTAAATTCTGTTGAATGAATAAACTCTGACGCTCCAATTGGCTTGTAGGAATGAATAAACACCTGTTGAAAATCTGAACGGCCGCGATTAGTAGAACGAACTTTGCTTATAACATGAATGTCGCCGCGATCAGTTACTGTCCAGTCAAAGTTGCCAACCATGAAAACAGAGTTGGCCTCTTCATGACTTACATAATCTCCAGGCTCGAACACTTTAATTTCGTCTGAGTTAACAAGTGGAAAGGTTATGACTTCACCTTCATGATTTTTCCAGCTGCCATTACCTTCAGGGTGATCAGAATATGCGTAAAACACACCATTCTGATACCTATACCTGTCGTCTGTTAAGTCTGTACGTTGCTGAAAACCAACGCGCAATTTTCCTGCGACGTATTTCATATTTCCGTACAGCCCCCAATTGTAGTCGTTTCCTTTATCACGAGCATCTAGTGAATTGAACGTCGTGTACTTAGACCACTTTTGGTTCGCTGCATCATAACGGTTAAATACGTAACGGCCATTATTGTCTCTGCCATTTCGCATGTAAGACAGTAGTACGCCGTCTGAGTTAGTAAAAAATTTGGGGTAAGTTAATCTAGTGTCATCAAGAACGTCCGCTAGGTTACCTGTCATCGTAACATGTTTATAGTCGTCAGGGCCTTGACTAATACTGCTGGTATCTTTAACAAATTGGCTAAGCGTAAAGTCGCTATCAGATACTTCCGCAGCGCCTGGAACTGAATAGCTATAGCGAAAGAAATCGTTTTTGAATGCCCCCTGATCACGATAGCTATGCATATCATATAATAGATGGATAGTGCCGTTAATTGGGCTGACTGCAACCGCTATGGTGTTATGTGACTCACCTATGTGTGTTTTACCGACAAATCCAGTGTGGCGATGCGGGAATTCAATAGTTGCTTTAGTACCGGTTAAAGTGTTGTAACGAGTTAGCATTACATGGCGATCGTATTTACCGCCACGATACCAAGTTGTGAATATATAGTGTTTATAGGTTTTAATACTATCGCCATGGGCTGATATCTGTGGTCCATAAAAATAGTCGTATTTTTCAGTGCCATTGTCGGGCGTGTTAGCACCTACTTTTACACCGTCAAAATGTAACGCATTGTCAGCTATTTTTATTGTCGATTCCAAAGTTACTTCTGCTTTAACTTGGTGGGCTAATGTGCTTAGCAAAAATGTTGCTAGCAATAGGCACCATACCAATGGCGCGTGCGTAATCAATCTTTGAATCATAGTGTACTCGTCTGTAAGTTTAACGTTATGGCTAATAGATTTTACGAATCCTTTGCGTGGCCGTTAAGCAACCGGCAAACAGAGGCATTCAATCTCTCGCTAATTCTCTGCGTGATGTTGGCAGAAACCAACTCAGAACTAACCATCACACAAAAGCTGGTACACACTACATAGCCCTTGTCTAAGACTAGAGAACCCATCCAAATTAACACTAAATAAACAACCCCTTTTCAATCACGCACGATCATTAACAATCTTATAATATTCCAATATACCGTACATTTCAATCAAAAGTAATCATTGAGCCCTGCGACACCCTAAGTGCATTTTGCAATAGAATGACAACTTAGATAGTTGGTAACTACTAGGATTAAAGCTGGATGTTGACAACTAAAGGAAAGTGAAGAGTGCACTCTTATATTTTCGTGTTGGCAAGAAGATGAGGGACAGTTATTAAAAACATTTTGCAAGCGAAAAGTTCATTGTACCGGAAAGCCTCTAAAAAAAAGTCTGATAAATGCTATCATCCGCAGTGCATGTCACTGGCTTAAAATCAAGCGAATATTAGAACAAAGTTTCAGTTTGTAAGAAATTGAGCGGCAAAATAAACGCTTGTTTTAATCGCGCAACTCTTGGGAACAAGCACTCCTCACATTTGAACGACAAATATTCTCTAAATAATAATTGTGATTCTCTTGCTGCGCCATATCGGTCACCGGAAGATACAGCAAGAATGGGTATTTGTAATTTATCAACGCTTCAGAATATACCGCGCAATGCAGCTACATTGCTAACTGATGAACTTATCTTAGTCTACCCTTGTTTATGATCTAATCAGTACTGGTCTTCACTTCCCCACCACCGGTTGTTGGGGTTGTAATCATTGTTCAGGTACTGATCATGCTGTTTATTCATTTTGGGCATAACTTCGCGCTCCAGACGTTCAAGCAATGCTTGACGCTTGGTAGGATCATACTCTGGATTTGGTGTTGGGAATTGGGCATTGGTTGCTAACAACCATGCATCTAATTGCGCCTTTAGTTGAGTGGTAATCAACTGTTGTTTCTTTGCCAAATCGCTTTGCTCGCCAATATCCTTGGCTAAATTGTACAGCTCAACACGTTGATCTTCATGATAATAGATTAACTTCCAATCGCCTTGTCTGATCATCGAAGACGGCTCTCCACCTTGATTACCATAGTGAGGGAAATGCCAAAAAAGTGGTCGCTCGGCTATTTTTTCACCGGCTAAAAGTGGCTTTAAGCTAACACCATCTAGCTGATGCTCAACGCTAGTCGCGATACCGACCAAATCCAACAGGGTTGGATATAAATCTATACCTGATACTGGAGTAGCAACATCAGAACCATTGGCAGCCATACCTGGTGCATAAATGTAATAAGGTACGCGAATGCCGCCTTCAAACTGTCTGCCTTTACCGCCCCGATATGGCAGGCTGGCAGTGCCATAACCATCGCCTGACGACAACCCCCCATTATCCGAAGTAAAGACCACGATGGTATTATTATCTAGCCCTGTCGCTTTTAGCTTATCCAACACTATGCCGACAGCGGTATCCATCGATTCCACTAAGCCCGCAAAAATTGGGTTGTCTTGAATTTGTCGTACGGCGCGGCGACGATCAAACTTAAACCGCTGGTGTTTTTCTGCCAGCCCTTGAGCTTCTGCTTTATCACGATATTTTTGCCAAAGTGTTTTCGACGTTTGGATAGGGGCATGAACCGCATAGAAAGACAAATACGCAAAGAACGGCTTGTCTGCTTTTCGCCTGCCAATGTAAGCAGCTGTCTCCTCTGCCAAACGCAGAGTTAACGATTCACCAACTGGCCCGTCTTCTAGTTTTGGGTTCTGATAAGGCGAAAAATAGCCGCCCTTAGGCGAGCCTGAATCCCAGCCCCCAACGTTTATGTTAAAACCGTGGTCTTCTGGGCTAGAGCCCTCTCCCCCTAAATGCCACTTGCCAGCAAAGAACGTATCGTAACCACTTTTGCGAAACTTCTCGGCAATGGTCACTTCATCTGTTGATACAAAGTGTTGATATAATGCGGGATCGTGACTGTCATTGCGATTGCGTGCTCGCCACTCAGGGCCAGCTTTGTCACCAATCCAGGTAGTCACCCCGTGATTCGTGACGTATTTACCGGTGATGATGGACGCCCTTGACGGACTGCAAACCTGCGAAGCAGCATACCCTTGAGTAAATCGCACACTTTTAGAGGCTAACGCATCGATATTTGGCGTTTCATAATAATTAGAGCCTTCAATACTAAGGTCCTTTATGCCAAGATCGTCAACCAAGACAAACAACACGTTTTTGGGTTGTATAGGCTCCGCTTGGACAGTATTTTTTGTTGGCTCACTAATACTACATGAAAATAAGCTACTACTTATTACCGCGTACAGGCATAACTGTTTAACATTCAATATTTTATAACGTGGCATATGTCACCTTTAAAAAACCGTGCTGCTTTGACTCTCAAATTAATTATCTATCGGCAATGCGTTCGCGCCAAAATCAATCGGCTCTTCTAGACCGGTTTCTTTCGAAAATACTTCGCTGATAACCTCGGGCTTAATCTGCCACTCTGGATTAAAGTCGTCTGAAGTTATATAAGCGACCAAGCTCCTACGCAACTGCCGAGTTGCCGGGCGATTTTGCAAGTCATTTTCCAAATCTATACTGCTGATTAATAATTTACCTTTGCCCACCTTAGCTTCAACAATCAGAGCCAACTTGCGGTTGATCTTCCAAGTATCAATTGGCTGTAACAAAGCACGATAGCCTTTGGGCCATGGATGAATAGAATCGTAAGAATCCAAAATCATGGGTTGCGCGTTGTTCAGAATGTCCCACCAATTCCAGTTTATGTGCGCATCGGTTGGAAAGTGGGCTAATAACGGGTGGTTGGGATCAATTAGCATACCCGATGCCGAAGACTGGCCACCTTTATCGCCAATGGAAGTCCAAAAGTGATTGGTGAACATGCTAGGTAAATCGCCTTTCATATCACCTATATTTGGAAGCAACAACACTGTTCCTCCAGCTTCGAGGCGCTGTTGGGTAGCTTTATTCCATACTTTAGTAACATAAATATTCGCCGGGAAACTTGGAGCTTTGGTATCGGGATATACCCAGATATTCCAGTCGTTTTTCAGGTTATTTTCCGGCGATTCCACCAGCAAATTTAGCTTCGCAGGAGCGGCAATGTCAGCCAAAGCAAGCTCTATCGTGGCAATAGCTTGCGCGCTATCTTGTTGAAAGCTGTTGGCGGGTAGATTCCAGGTCTTAACAACTTCGCCACTTTCAGTACGAAGGCTTGCCACTAAATCGTTCAGCACTAATTTATGTCTGTCAAAGTGAGTCACTTCAATACCCGCGGTAAAGGTCTCGCCCTGAGTAAGCACGCGTTTTGGCATACGCGCTAATAATACTGTTGGTGCGCTCCACTGGCGCACATAATCGATGTCAACGTAGCTATGGGGGTCGTAAAATGGGTCAACCAAACCAACAGGCGCACTACTTTGCCCAGTAAAATCGGCCAGGGAAAGCCATGAAAACCCTGCCATGTCCGGCGTGCGGTAGTTGGCTTCAAAGGTCTCGCGGATTAGCTCAACTTGCCATTTTCCCGACGACTCTACCATTGCAGGTAACAGATCATACATGCCCCTCTCTTTTAGCTGATCGCGCGCAATTTCTAGGTAATCAGGGTTTAAGTACCCCTTGTACTTATCAATCTCGGCATCGATATTGGGATAAGTACAAATTTGGCCAATTTCATGAGAAATAAGCGGAACATCAAAACTAGAGCTAGCTTCGCGCCAATCAATAGCAGTATTAGGAGGCGATAAATTAAACTCTGTGCGATCCGGCTTAGGTGGCCAGCCAAATTGGTGGCGCAGTTTTATAGAGCGCTCAGGCCATATGCCCCGCTGAACTTGAAAATCGGCATTATCAGGGCTCCATGAATTAGCTTTAACAATATATAATTTCGAATCGTCATAGGCTTTCCACTCGTTGATAATGGCTTCGAAAAAGGCATGATCCCCGTCATATTCGTTGCCAAGGCCTAATTGCACAAAACTTGGATGGTGCCCAAAGGTATCCAGAATTCGCTTGGCTTCTGCTCGCATAAAGTCGAACTGTTCTTGAGTTTTCACGGGCCCCCATTCACCGACTTCAGGTTTTAAATAGATCCCTACTTCGTTTGCTGCTACAAACGCGGCTTCAGGTGGCGCCCAAGAATGAAAGCGCGCCAGATTCAAGCCAAACTCTTTGTAGGTTTGCCAAACCTTGCGCCATGATGCTACATCCATCGGCGCATATCCTGTGGCAGGCATTACCGCACAGTCATCAACAGAGCGTATGTAGGTTTTAAAGCCATTTACCCGAAAATGGCGGCCATCCGTGGTCATGTCACGTAAACCAAAGGTAAGTTGACGAGAATCGTTTACCGTGGCAGTTTCCAGTTTTGCGTCGATAGTGTATAAGTTTTGCTCGTATTCGTCCCATAACTTGGCCTGTGCAGTCATAGGGTAATCAATGCGTAGTAACTCATCATTCAGTTCTGCAACATCACCTTCTATCACTAATTCTTTTGGGTCGTGATTGTTACCCTCGCTAGCACCAATTGCGTCCAAACTAAGACTGTATCTACCTGTAGCGGCATTAGTTTTACCCAGCTCAAGGCTTACTCTTAACATTCCATCGACAGGTTTAGGCGAAACCGTAAAACGCTCAATCCACACATCGGGGTGAGCTGTCAACGTGAGGGCACCCACCACTCCATTCCAAGTCCCTGCGGTTTGCTCAGACACTGAATGCGCGTTGTAACCCATGTGCACATATTCATCATTGTCTACGCGTAATGTGATCTTATGCGTTCCCGGTTCGAGAACCCCGAGCTCATATTGATGCGGGGCCGCTAAACTGGTTTGTTGTCCTAGATGTATGCCATCCAGCCAAAGTTGCGATACCCAATGAACACGCTCAAACGAAACGGAAACTGGTCTACCCCGCCAAGCTTCGGGAACTTCGAAAGTACGGGTAAACCATGCCGCACCAATGTAGTGACGATCAGGACGCAAAAAGTGATGCATTCTGAACACCCCTTTCTTCTTATAGTTGTCCAGCCACTCAGGCCCCCAACCATTTAACCCCCCCTTCCCGGCCCACTCGGCGTTGCCATACCATTCTGTATCAGGGCCGGGAACGTTACCATAACCTTGCGCTTGCAAAGCTCCTGGCAACTGGAAAGTGTCGGAAAATGTTTGATCTTGCCAGTTCTGTTCGATACCCACATTATCGGGGTCGAGTTTAATTTGCCATGTGCCCGCCAAATTAATGGTATGCGTAGTTTGAATTGGCGCTTGTTTAGTGCATCCGGTAAGTTGCAGCATTACCGCTATTATCACCCAAGCAACAACCTGCAAACTTGTGACTTTATATTTCATTATTTTGGTTCTCCACATAAAGAAACCTGCTCCAATCCTTTGTTCGCCAGCAGTATCAGATTATTCATTTGCTGTTGCTTAATTAGCTCTAAGTCATCTTCAAACACCAACAGCAATGGTAACGATGTCGCAAAATAATCAATCTTTGTCGGTTGCTGTAACTGTTTTTCTGCGTATTGTTTTAGCTGGATAAATAGTGCAAAAGCTTCTTCTTTTTCCCCCATCGCCAGCAATGACAGCCCACGGAAATATGACAACTCAGAGTGTTCAGAGACCGCCATCGAAACAAAGTCTCCAGCCTCGTTGGCACTGTCGGTGAAGCAAACGAGGGCCTCTTTTTCTCTGCCTAACATGCGTAATGCTTTACCTTTCCAATAGTTCACATCAGCCTTTGCCTGCAGCAAATGATAGGCCTCACCGAGATTTTCTTGGGTTTGCATCGCTTGACAAAAGTGCGTCAACGCTTGCTCAGCATTATTAGCCATTAGCGCCGCCTCACCTAACATGAGATGTGCTCGGGTATATTGCTTTAATACCTTACCTTCACCGCCTTCCCACGGATGAAAACGCCGACTCATCAACCAATCTAACGCTTTTTGTGGTTGGTTGGTGTCGTTATAGAGGGTTGCTAAAGCTACCGAACAATCGTCGCGTTCAGAAACGAGCTCCATCCTCGATTCCAATGCAACTAATCTCGCCGAGGCTTCATCACCTAGCTTTTCTCGTAGCTGATCATACTCAGTAAAAATACGCGCATCATTAGGCGCTAATTGCAGAGCTTGTTTATAAGCTCGTCGGGCAGCCATAGCATCTTTATTCACACTCCATTGTGCAATACCCAAATTACGCCAAATAGTGCCTGTGTCTGGGTATTTTTGCCATACAGCAATGGCTTCCTGATGACGCTTTTTGTCGTAATAATAATTACCTAAACCAAAGGCTGCATTGGCATCTTTGCCCGATTGCGATAATGCCCATTCCAGCATTATTTGATCATGCAAGCGCGAGGGAAATAAATAGTCAGCCGATAAGCTGCGGGCTTTAGCAAGATAAGCCAAATCATTGCTTAACCAAGCAAAAGCATAGTGAGTTATCTGCGACGTTTGTAAAGGGTTCGGCACCGCTACGTCCAACACGGTATGTTGGTGATGCAACGTTAATAGCTCCAATGCGCGAGCTTTAAATCCCGCATCTACGAAGTCATAAACCAAGTCGAGAACGGTTTGCGCATCATTGCGAGATTTTTGCATCATTCCCTCAACATCGCCAGACACGTAACGAGCCCAATGATCCAGCGGGTCGCGCATGAGAATATCCGCTAAAACTTGGCGGTTGTCCATGCCCAACTCAGCCATTGCCAAAGCCTTTAAAACAAGTACTTTATTGTTCTGTCGATTGGTATCGAGCGAAGCTTCTATATGAGTCAACGCCTGTTGATAATCTCCTTTTCGACAATCTAGCATTGCCAGTTCATGAAACGCTGCTGCGCGCCAAGCAAAGTCCCATGTTGATTTGTAGAACACTTGGTAAGCGACTTCAAACTTGCCCTGGAAGCGATAAACTAAACCTAAATAATAGTGTGCCTCACCGGTATAGGGATTGGGGTGACGAAGAGTTAAACGCTCAATAGCTTTGGTAAAATATCGGGCAGCATCTGCTAATAAACCTTGATTGAGTTTTTTACGGCCATAGGCAATATTGGCGCGACAATCTAATGGATCGCGTTTGAGCATTTCATCCCAATACAGATCAGGGTAACGAGTTGGGTGACGGTATTGCTCGAGGTGTTCTGCAGTTAAAAATAGCTCATCAACGGAGTCTATTTCATGCGGTAAAGGGGGTTCAGTTGCCACATTTCGGTTGCGTTTGAGATCATCAACGTTTACCGGCCTGTAAGTAATTAAATCAACAACCGTCAACTCAAGGGCGCAGAAATCTGTAAACTCAAGATTGATAGAGGGCTTATGCCAAGGTTTATCAGGCGTTAGCTCAACGGTTTCATCCAAAAGCACCTTATCGCCTTCGCGCAAAACTATATGGGCCATAGCAATATTACGAGAGACTACTGCGCCTATATCCAGACTACCATCAGTATTTTTCGCCAAGCGCACCGCAGCGTCTCTATTGGCATTTTGCACTGGCCCAATTTTCTTATAGGGCCACCAATATTGCGAAAAGGTTTTGGTTTCATAGGGCTGCAAATAGGTAAAGTCGGGCTGATTATCTGTGTACACCCCCGCCATTAACTCTATATAAGGTGCAGGTCGTCCGTTTTTCCCAATACGATCGGTTAATTCGCGGTCCCATGCCCAGCCAAACTCATCATTACCCCATGTCCATTGCTTTTTTCCCGGTGCAACATGCCTGTTAGCAACGTGAATAAACCCACCTTGCGCATCAAAATCGTAGCCGCCGAAAAAGTTAAACTGTGTATCGCACACCATATAACTTGTAGGAACGGGGATATTTTTATATTGGCTTAAGTCATTGGCACCGGGACGATTGGCATAATTCACACCGTAATAGTCATTATTGGCGACAGGAAAGCTACTCATTGCTCGTACAGCGTGGTCGGCCACATAATGCACATCGGGAGGAAAGAAACTTTGGAAGTTATCATGCACTTCGGCGGCAACATTAGCCCACCATAAAAAAGTTTGGGTATAGGGGGTGCGATTATACAAACGTGCTTTTAATTCAACTAAAGCACAACCCTGCTCCAGCCGTATACCATGCATCCCTTTCATTCGATTTAATGGATCGTGCTCAGACATCCAAACGATTTGTGCGCCATCAGCTTCTTGCTCAATATGCACATCTGTTGGCATATAGGTACCCGGCCGATGATGCTGCGGCCAATTAAACTCCACGCCACCAGAAATCCAAGGGCCGGCTAGGCCGACCAACGCGGGTTTAATTTCATCTTGGCGATAGAAGAAATCGTAATCGCTATTTACCTTGTCTTGCCCCAATAAGATACGACCGCCAATTTCCGGCAGCATGACCAGACGAACATAGTCATTTTCCAATGTGACCGAGTCGTAATCCACCGGTTCAGGATGGTCGAACACCTTGTCGATAAAAGGGACCGGGTAAACTTTGCCACAAGAGCCTTGATACACCCGTTTTTCAAAGAATAAAGGGTTCTTTTCTGGATCACCCAGTTTATAAGTAGGTAATGTAATCGCCTGCCTTATTGCAGTTACTAATTCCATATTTTTTCTCATTGGTAAACAACGCTATGCTCATACGATTTGCAAGAAGACTCTGCTGCTGTTAAACACTCAACAGCAACTAATGCTGTAAGTTAGTCAACTAGCTCCCTCTCGATGTCTTCTAAAGACTTACCTTTAGTCTCAGGAACCATAGCTTTAAAGAACATGAACCCAACAAAACAGATAACCCCGTACAACCAAAATGTCCCTGCTGCGCCGAGTATCGCGTTAATAGGTTTGAAAGTGATGGTTAGGCCAAAGCTGGCTACCCATAAGGCTGAGACACAGATACTCATAGCTGCACCGCGAATGCGATTGGGGAATATTTCAGATAGCAGCACCCAAGTGATAGGAGCGAGTGTCATGGCGTAACAGGCAATGGCGACCAACACCACAACTAATACAAAAACTCCTTTTATTTCATAGTAATAACACGTGCCGAGTACGGTATAGGTAACCATAAGTCCAGCAGCGCCAAAAAGCATTAGCGGGCGGCGGCCCCAGCGATCTGCGGTTATAATCGCAATAAAGGTAAATGTGAGGTTTACAACTCCGGTGATAACAATATTGAACATCATGCCACTTACGTCGTAGCCTGCTTCAGCAAATATTTCTTGAGCATAATTGAAGATAACGTTGATCCCGCACCACTGTTGAAATACGGCTATGAACACCCCAAACCCAACTACTTTTTTCAACTTGGAATTGCGCAAGCTACGCCAGGAAAACACATTGTCACTGCCTGTATATTCGCGACCTTTGACAGTTTTCTCAATGCCTTTTACTTCAAGGGCGGCGTATTGCTGCCCACCTATTCTTTGTAAAATGCCGTACGCTTGCGTAGCTTTATTTTGTTTTAACAACCAGCGTGGTGATTCTGGTACCAGCAATGCCAGCACAAAAAACAACCCAGCAGGTATCGCTTCCGCCCCAAACATCCAGCGCCAACCATACTGACCGTTCCAAGTGTCAATTATGGCCTCTGCCGACGCTTGCGTTTCTAAGGGATGAGAATTGTAAATCGCCAAATTCACAATTTGTGCAGCCAGCACCCCAAATACAATCGTGAGTTGGTTAATGGAAACAAACCGCCCGCGCAAGTGTGAGGGCGAAATTTCAGCAATGTACATGGGCGATACGTTGGAGGCTAAGCCAATACCTATTCCCCCCAAAATACGCGCAGCAATGAAACTGTCGAAAGTCTGAGTAAGTGCAGTCCATATTGCTGATGCCGTAAACATCAGACCCGCTATGACGAGTATTTTTTTTCGCCCCAACTTGTCGGTAATCGCTCCCGACAGTAAGGCTCCGGCTAAACATCCTATTAGCGCTGAACTCATCGCCCAACCCGCTAACCACTCCTTACCTATACCGTGTAAACCAAAATAGGCTTCATAAAAGGGCTTTGCTCCCCCGATAACGACCCAATCGTAGCCAAATAAAAAACCGCCCATTGCGGCAATTAGGCTAACCATCCAGATAAATTTAAAATTAAAGCGAGTCGCCAAAGTCGCAGGTTCACTTTTTATTTGACCCGGATTGGCTGAATTCATTGTTTCACCGTGTTGGTTTCTCATAAGTTTGCCCCATAAGGCACATTTAACAATGCATTAACGTCAAACCAAATGCCAAATCCAATTCATTTTAATGGACTATATTACTATCCATGATATACGCTATGTCTTATGAATGATTCGCTCCAAAACAGCCAGCGTAGAATTGAAGAGGGCTTTCCTCATCAACGCTTAGTGATCCTGTCACCAAATATCATTAATCGTTGCAAGAAATCACCAATTGTCAGTCAGTTATACATCACTCACATCGGCGCATATCCATCGGCCCCATATCATTATGTTGCGCGCGAAAAAGGTGTTAACCAAGCAATTTTATTGTTTTGTTTAAAAGGCAAAGGTGAAATAAAACTGGATAATATTACGTTTAACGTTGAAGAAGGTTGTGCCGTAATTATTCCGCCATATGTTAGCCACTTGTATCAGGCCGACGAAAAAAATCCGTGGTCTTTGTTCTGGATCCATTTCGATGGTCATCAAGTAACTAAAATGCTAGAGCAACTAGAAGTAGATGTTTTGAAGCCTTTACTTTATGTCGCTAACTCCCAAGTCGTGCGTCAAGCATTTGAAGATGTGTACGCCTGTTTAAATTATAATCATTCTGAATCTGGTTTGTTTGCAATGCATGCAGAATTCTTGCGCTTGTTGAGTAGGATTAAACTTGAGCACAGCAGTTCAAGAGCCATAAGCCAACGTAAACAAGATGGAATTACAGCCAGTATTCAGTTTATGGAAAATCACCTCGATATGGCTATTCCGTTATCCGATCTAGCCGCGCAAGCTGGATGGAGTGTCGCCCATTTTAGTAAGCTGTTTCGTGACCGTACTAATCAATCACCAACGGCTTACTTTATTCAATTGAAAATTCGTCGCGCCTGTGATCAGTTATATCAAACCAATTCAAGTGTTCAAGAAATTGCGGAGCAACTGGGCTACAGCGATCCGTATTATTTCAGTCGCATTTTTAAGAGGGTTCAAGGCGTATCGCCCATTAAATATCGCGCGATTGCCAGAGCGGGTTAAAAAGGGTCTGCCTAATGGAACTATCGTACGCTTTAAAAATCCCGAACGTCTGATATTAACATGTTGCAAATTGGTTTACGCCTTAGGTTTAGCGATTGCACCATCTGTAAAAACATTCTTTTAGCGGATAAACAATAGCAAACATCACAGGCTGGGAGCCTGTGATGCTTTTATCTATTTTGCGTAATACAACAATAAGTCTTCCGCGGATAATGTAGGCTTAACTTTGTGGTAAATATCATCAGCTACTGCGCTTTTACCAAAATGAGCCCTTGCTATATGCAGCATCGGATAGGTTTTTAATTTATATGCTTGTTCAACAGTCTTCCAAATTTGTTTGTGCTGCCAAGTTTTATCACCGCGCAAATAAGGGTAAAAATACTTAATTGCTTTTGGCAAACTTTGTCCTTGGCTGCCTTCAAAATACCACAAATTTTCCCCTAATTTTTCCGCTAAAAATGCCACTTGAAGCAGTGCTTGCAAATTCATTGACGTATAGTTAACCGACTTTGTGCGCTTGAGTTCATGTGGTTGAGAACCGTCTGGTTGAAATTGCTCTTCAATACGTTGTCTAGTTTCCGCTAAGTAGCTTTTCGCTTGTGCTTTTTTGTTTAAATACATCATTAAGCCAACAACTTGATAGTCATACCATGAACCATGATTATTTTTACGTGTTCTTTCTAAGTTACCCAACTCACTGGTTAACAACCAAGTTAAATAGTCATTTAACCAAGCGTTTACCTGAGCAGTGAAACGTTTGTCAACTGTATTGGTGGCTTGCAACAATTGCATGGCTGTTACCACATTACTAATGCCGGTCCACTCTATCACCCCAAATGATGTACCACTGTTCGTGCCTGGCCAGCCTTGCGCATAGTTTAAATGCGGGTTCATTCTGGTTTCTGGGTTGACCATCCAAGTATCAATATAACTTTTCATGCGTTGTAAGTATTTTGAGTTGTTCGTGTAGGTGTAAGCTAGGGTTAAAATTTTTAACGCTTTCAGAAAATTTGACGAACGCGCTTGGTCAGTATGTTTTCCGCGTGTCATTGGGTTAACTTGACCATCTTTATTTATCCATGGCAAGCCATCTACCGTATCAGGGTTTGGCCAAAAATATGGAGCTAAACTGAGGTAGTCTTGCTTATTACCGCTAGGACCAGCGGTGGGTTTGTTCAGCACTGATTCAATGGGCAAAGTTAAATCGTTTTGGGCGGCTTTTTCATAATTGTTAACCGCAGTTACATAAATTTTATTGCCCGCCGAAACTTGTTGTTGAATGGTTTGAATATGTTCTCTGTTGTAATAAATATAATCTGGTACCACAGCTAAATTGCTTTTAGCTATCTGTAAGGTGTGTGTTGTATTAGTGCAACTAAAAATTGCTGCACTCAGTGTAAGACTCAGAGCACTTTTGATGATAGCGCTTTTTTTTCTTAGCCTGCTCATGAACATAATAGTTGCCCTAATATTTTGAATAAGAGAGAGAATAACCTCAACTCACTCTCCTCGAAGCGATACATTCGCTTAATCACAAAACTCTATGTACGGAGTGGATAAAAACAATCGGATTTGTAAAACCCCCACCGGAAAGCTCACTACCAGCCTTGATTAATCAATTATAATCAAGGCTAATAGATCGCGTAAGGGCTTGCTTAAGTCAAGTGACCTATACCTCACACCCCGTGCTAAAAGCGCTGACTTAGTAGCTTTACTTAAAGCTACTAATGCTATATTGCCTTACAGCGATTTAAAGCTTGCAAATAATAATAATCACCGTAATTTAAAGCCGAATTTAATTCATCATTTGCAGGGAAATTACCTGTCGCCTGTTTCAACAAGAAATGGCCGTTTTCGCCTATATCAGCCAAATACGCAGGAGAAGATAATGTCCTTAGCATTTTCATAGCGGCATCGTAATAACGCTCTGACTCAGCACCTTCAACAAACGTGGATAGCTCTAGTAGCGCACTAGCAACCAATGAAGCTGCCGATGAATCTCGGTACAACGTCGTACCTTCATGTTTCGGTGCATCGTAATCAAAATAAGGCACTAAATCATCGGGCATATTCGGGTGGCTGAGGATATAGTTAGCAATACCTCGAGCATGCTCTAGGAACTTTTCATCTTGAGTAAATCGATATGACATGGTGTAGCCATATAACCCCCACCCTTGTCCTCGTGACCATGACGAATCGTCAGCAATGCCTTGGAAAGTTTGCTTCCAATTAGGTTTACCCGTATCTCTATTGTAATTCACCAAGTGAAAAGAACTGTAGTCGTCGCGGAAGTGATGCTCCATAGTGACTGTTGCGTGACTGATGGCAGCGTTACGGTAAACAGGATCACCAGTAATTTCAGATGCACGGTACAACAACTCCAGATTCATCATGTTGTCTATAATGACTGGGAATTCCCATGTTCCCCAACTCCAAGAGTAGGTTACGCCGATTTTTGGGTTATAACGTTCCATTAATGTTTTTGCCGCGTTTACGATTACTGTTTCGTATTCTTTGTTGTCTGTTAAGCGAAGGCCGTTTCCGAAACTGTCATAAATAATAAACCCAATATCATGGGTTTTACGGTTAAATTGATTTTTTTCTAGCGCAATGGTCCACTCGGTGGCCGTATCTAACCAACTTTGATTTTGATTGTGTTCATATAGATTCCAGAAACTGCCAGCAACAAACCCGGTCGTCCAGCCTAACATTGGCTCTAACCTTGGTTTTCCTTGGCTATATGACCTAGGCACCTTTTTAGGGTCAGTATATGCTTTTCTAAACCCGTCATACTGAATAGTGGCATGATCTAACGCTGCATCGCAAAATTTAGCGTTGTTTTCCGGCCAATCAATCTTTTTAGAATAAGTAACTGAGTTGGGCACTTTTTCTTTAACTGCCGGTGCGCTGGCTTGCTCATCTGTTGCACTGCAAGCTGATAAAATGCAAGCAACTAGAATAGAGAAGATCGCTTGTTGTTTTTTGTTCATCCTATACATACCGTTAGTAACTAATCTATCTTTGCAGAATAAACAAAAACCCATCCAATTTCACCATTAACAATCACATTTAATCAAATTGAATCTTTTCGTTACAGCTTAGTTTGGCCAAGTCTCGCTCAAACATTGTTTTTATGCAGTTCGTAATTTTTATATTTCTTCCGATACCCACCGCACTTCATACTTCTGCACGGAAAATGAGGGTATTGACGCTTTGATTGAAACGGTCGATGCTTCGCCGCTTTCTTTTGTCGTTCCCTGTATCCAGTCATTCCATTTTAAAGAGGTGAGATTTCCATACTTCGCTCGCTGTTCGCGAAAAATATTTTGCCCCGTTTCGTT
Source organism: Alteromonas sp. KUL106 (assembly GCF_009811415.1). GTDB lineage: Bacteria > Pseudomonadota > Gammaproteobacteria > Enterobacterales > Alteromonadaceae > Alteromonas. Next base: position 93,598 of record NZ_BLIG01000025.1, read on the forward strand.
TAAAGCATCGCGCACAGATGCGGTAGGGTGAGCATCGGCTTTACGCCATCCGCCTTTACTTTCCATAAGCATGGCTTTAGGAAAATCATTCAAGAACTGCTGCTCAATATTAGTTTCGCCATCAATTTGCGCCACGCGATACTGGAACCTCGTGCCAGCGGGCTTGTCGACGCGAACACGAAGCTGAAGTAATTCAGGCGTTAGAGTATCCATGTTTTCGTTGTTAAAATTGAAGGCAAGTACGTCAATTCCTTCATCTGATTTTCTTTTCGTAAATATTCCGTTTACCGTGTTTCCAAAAGGCGGTTTAGAGACGCTCGAGGTATTTTCATATAGCGTGTTTCCCACCATTGAAAACAGTGCCAACTGTGTCATTGCCTCGGGACTGTATGACCCTTCTTGAACATTTCCCCACTGAAAAACTTCTTTAATGTTGTGGGTTAACATCATTTTAGCGAGCATGGCAAAAAACGCTGAATTGTGCGAAGTCGCGACACTAACAAACCCTGCACGCTTCATTTTCACAATGAATTTATACTCATGAATTTCAAAGCTAGCTGCTGGGTTATAATGCGGGTGGTCTACGATAGGTGCGATTTGGCTAGCATAAACCTTATCCATATCCATTTCATGAGGGTGGGTTATGTGTGGATAGTAGGAAATTGCTAGGAAATCATAGGGCACATTATTTTCTTTGGCCCAGGTGACGAAATGCGGTGCATAAGCCTTTTCTGTATTGCCTGTGTAATCAACATACCGGCTTTCATGAGAGGCTTCTCTGAAGTGAGCCCCTACTTTTACACTGGGAAGAACAGATTTAATTGCTGCTACTGTATTGCGATAATGTTCAAAAAACTCTTCACGAGTGGCCGCCCAGTGTTGCGGCCGAGTATCTATTTCAGAACCCACTCTGAATCGCCAGTTAAGCACTCTTTCTTTGCCATAACGTTCAGCAAGTTTAATTATAAACGCGCGTATATAACTATTCCATGCTGTCGCATCGTTTGGCGGTAGCCCGTTTCCATATACGCTCACTTTATCTTTCAATAAGTAGTTCTCTCCATCAGCCTCTTCAACAAATTTATAACCACGCTGAAACGCCCAAGGGGGATTGTCTAGTACAATCTGAAATATATCCCAGTCGCCATCTAACCAACTATCGAGTTTGGCGAATGCAGCCTCAAAGTTATAGACGTATTTCTCACCATCCCATAAGTAGGTATCGCCCGATAAATCTTGGTTAAACCAGCCACCTAACATTCTGACTGTATTCACCTTTGGCTTGCGGCCAAACGTTGCTGGTTTTGAATTTGGACTCCCCCTTTCCGTTCTCACAGCAACGTCGAAAAAATCATACACTTCGCCTATTTGTGAAAGATTATCCGTGAGATCCGCAGCCAACGTTACTGGTATATTCGTATTATTAACGTTTCGCTTTTGATAAAACGATGGCGCATTGAGAGGAAACTTTGCCTGCAGTAGTTCACGTAGCTTTGCTTCTATTTTTTGCAACGCTGGCTTTCCAGACTCATTGACCCTTGCAACATCAGATGCGATGTGATCATATAGTTCTGTAAACTTTATCTCCTGTGTCGCGGCATCTCGCCACTGTGTATATCGCCATTGTCCGTCTGTCACTGTAACACCCATTATCTTGCCTCGATTAAAGAGGCTATAGGCGGCATGCTTGAATGAATGGTTGGGGTTGTCTACAACAGACAGCATACTTTCCCCGTCCACTTCAGGCATAGTAAGACCTGCAGCTTCGGCGAGTGTCGGAAAAATATCGATATTTTCCACCAATGCATCAGAGGTTTTATTCGCTACTCGCGTAGTATGAGAAAATTCTCGACTAATAATCAGAGGCACCCGAGTATCTAGCTCCATGTTGGTATGCTTGTTCCACGCACCATACTCACCAAGCTTGTAACCATGGTCGCTCATCAACACAACCATGGTATTTTCTCGTAGGTCCATTTCTTCTAGAGCTTGCATTACTCTGCCCACTTGGGCGTCCATATAACTAACCGATGCGTAATATCCATGTATGAGCTTTTTGGTCAGTTCATCATCAACATTACCTTCTTTAGGGATGCCACCGTACATACGAAGTTCCCCCCAGTTCGTAAGTGCAAGGCGGTACATATTTTCAGGCTTATTTCGGCTTGGCACAGCAAATTCGTTGCTATTATACAAGTCCCAGTAACGCTTCGGAGCGTTAAAAGGAAGGTGAGGCTTACTGAGACCAACGAACATCAAAAACTTATCGTCTTTTAACCCTTTCAATGTATCTATGGCATCACTGGCCACTTTACCGTCTTTGTAAAAGTCGTCATCTACCTCGCCCGCTTCATACGCAAATCGCTTCTCTTTATTTCCATCAATGGCATAAAAGTTATCGAGCTTTTTGATATGAGTAGACCAGTTTTCTGCATCGTCTGTTGTACTGTGGTAAACCTTCCCAATACTAATGGTCTTGTACCCATTAGCCTTAAACAGCTGCGGCATCGACATCACATTAGGTTGATTGGGTCGAAGTCGACCATCTTGTCTAATGGTATACAGCCCTGTCGTTTGAGGTCGCAAACCTGTCATAATACTCACACGTGAAGGGCCACATATAGCCTGTTGTGCGTAGGCTCGGGTAAATTTCACCCCTTGACTTGCTAATTCGTCGATATTCGGGGTTTTTGCGAAAGGGTGATCATATGTGCCTAATTCAGGGCGTAAGTCATCGATAAGGAATACTAGTACGTTAACTGACCTTTCTGTTTCAGCGATACAAATAAAGGGAGAAAACAATAAGATTGCTGTGATAATTAGATAAAAACTTTGTTTCATCGATAATATTCCGCATTAGGAAAAGTTTTAGTCAACTACTGCTGACCTAGTTGAGCTTTTCGCTTATTGTTTTCAGATGTACTAGCCACAGATGAAAAAAACTCGCCATCGCAGTCTCATGTTCTCATATAGCCATCATGTTGTGCGACATTGAACATGGCGACCTCTTATGGAAAATGCTTAGCTCATTACATATGAACCAGTCAGGTAATAAGCCTAGAACGTGACACTCTACTCACCAGTATCTATTTTTCCTATTTCAAAATCATAAACATATATAGGGCTGGGCTTACCAATTGAGGCTGGTGCATGTTGCCAAATGACACTAGCTCTGCCCTCGTTCAATAAACTGAGATCCCATGTAATATACCCCCCCTCAATTTTGCTAGACTTACTATCTATGCTTGGCATTTCTACTTCATGCCACTTAGTAAAGTTATCGGTTCGATCAGAATAGTAAATCTCAGCACTTTCTCTACCGGCAAAAGCAAACAACCTATCTCCTAAAAACGTTAAGGTCACATTTGAAGCGGTAAAACCAGAAACTCGTTTCTGCCAGTTGCCGGATGTATCACGAACATAGTGATGGACACGGGCTGGGCCGTCTGGGGATATGTTATGACTAAGTAAAAGGTGGTAGTCACCTGTTTTCGTGTCTATGACGGAGTTGTGAGAAACATTTGAAGGCCTCAATGTTGTAGGCACATGGACAGCTTCTAATCCAGGCGTTTCAACAGATAACACCTCGCCTTTTCGGGTATCAGCTACTAGATTGCCCGCATTATTGTACCAAGTGAGCCCCTCATCATCGCTGTAGGTGTAGTAGATACCATGGTTACAATCAGAACCGTTAATCTTACCGGGGTTGCAATTGACAGGCCGTTCTCTAAATACCCAGCTAATGTGCATGCGACCATTGGCGTCAAATTTTGGTCCACCACCGGCTAAATAAGGCCCTCTTGTTGAAGGTTCTTTGTTGCCGTTCACATTTTGAATATACACCCCCTCGCTTGACGATATATTGCGAATGAACTGCCACGCGCTCTTCTTCGCATCATAAAGTGCAAGCTGCATTTCACCTTTTGCTGCCCCACCCTCCCGAAAATACATAAGTACATTACCGCTTTCTAACGAATAAAATTTTGGGTAAGTAACGCGCTCTACCGCGTCGTTAGGAAAACCGAGATTACGCTGAAACGTAAAAACTTCATCATTCCAATCTAGGGTTTCTGGGTGATCTGCGACTCCCGAAGCAGTACGTGCGTAGTTGATGCGATCTAAGTTGTGATGATCGAAGGAAATATGAATGGCGCCGTCGCCTTTTGATATCTCAATGGCTTGGCGGTTATGTGCGTCATCAGAAGTCAGTCGATATACCGGTAAGGTGGCGTGCTGCCAGTCGTGCCCTGTTACTTTTCTACGTGCGACGACAACTTCAGCAAAAAGGTCACCGTAACCTCCCCTGTCTTTTGCTGTGTAATAAATCACATATTGATAACCTTTATAGGTAACTGCTTGAGCCCCCATAACACCCGCAAAGAGAGGCTTACCATTTTGCGCACGATCTGAGCCATCTGAAGTATGAGATTTATCAACCAAAAGACTACTCCCCAACAAAATTGGCGTCGAGTGGAGAGACAACGAAGCTACGGAGGCCTGCGTATCTTGACGTGTTGAAGCTCCTTTATCATCCGCAAAAGAAGTGCAGCCAAATAGGTATGCAATTACCATAGCTAAAAGCAGCTTATTTTTCATGTTTCTATGTTCCATATTTTGTTCAATTGGAAGACCGTTGGTCTATCGACTCCGTAAATCTATTTAGTCAATATTTGACCGCTCAATTGCTTATAAGAAGCACCAAGCTTTAAGGGGTTTTAAAAGTCACTGGGGTGAAGCTCGTTGAAAGTGGGTCGTCCAAATCGAGCATTTTCTGTTTGATAGTGTCATCCAGCCTTTTCAACGTCATCTTTTCAGCAGGTGTCAATTCTCTCTCAAGCAGGTTGTCAGTCTCATGAGGATCGACAACTAAGTGATAAAACTCGTCTCGTCCTTTGTTTTTGAAATCTCGGACTAATTTGTATTGACCATCGCTGTACATTCTCATACCCGTGATTGACTGATGCAGCGTTGAATAAGCGGCAAAATAGTCAGTACTCACTACTAAATCTTCATCTTTTAACGCTTTGATTACACTTTGCCCTCTAATGACTGCTTCACTAGGTAAATCCAGTTTGGCGATATCCATAAGAGTAGGGAAGAAATCAAGATTTGATACGGTAGAGGCATTTTCTGTGCCTGCAGGCACCTTACCTGGCCAACGAACAATAAGAGGTACCTTAAGCACCGCATCATACAGATTTGGGCGCTGGCCTTTGGGTATGGTTTCAGTGCCTTTAGGTGGAGTGTTCAACAACCAAAAGCCATTGCCTTTATGCCAAATACCGTTCTGTCCAATAACGTATCCATGGTCAGACGTAAAAATGACGACAGTATTTTCAGATAGCCCCAGATCGTCTAAATGACCCAACAGTCTTCCGACATTTCTATCTACACCTTTAACAGAAGCTAAATATCCGCGTAATAACTTCTTAGCTCTTTCTGTATTTAGGTCCGGGTAATCAGGATGTATTAAATCTACATCTTTACTAATAGCATCTAAATCACTCTCTGAAACAGGCTCAAATGGATAGTGAGGTGCCCTATAGTGCAGTGATAAAGCAAACTTCCTGTGTTTATTCCTACTTAAAAAGTCCATGGCATGGTCAGTGAGAAGGTCCACGGTTAATCCCTCTTCATTTTTCGAAGCACCATTTACAAGAAGTTGAGGGTCTATGGGTGAAGTTCCGCCTCCTAGAAAGCCCGTAAACTCGTTGTAGCCAAAGTTTTGAGGGTGATGTTCAGGTTGCTTTCCTAAGTGCCACTTACCGATCAAGCCATTATAATAACCGTTTTCTTGCAATCTTTTCGGCCAGGAGTCCAGTTTTGCCGAAAGCCCTAAATCTAACTGGTGACCCGTGAGCGTCTTACTTTTAAGGTGGTCATTTATCCAATCGTCAATACCCACTTCAAAGCCATAGCGCGAGGTGAGTAAGCCTGCTCGGGAAGGACTACAAACTGGCGTGGTGGTATAAGCATTTGGAAACGACATTCCTTGTTCTGCTAACGCATTCAGGTTAGGCGTAACAGCATTAGGGCTTTTGCCTCCTATGGCCCATGGAGCTTGGTCGTCTGTATATATGAAAAGAATGTTAGGCGGTTCGCTTTCACCGATCTTTTTGACTACATTCGACACGTCATCTAAGGCGTTTACTTGTTGAGTAAAAGTAATAAGGTAAAAGCTTGCCAGTAACGCAATACGGAATACGGTTAACATTACTCGCACTCCTCTTTAAGAGAAGTAATAACTTTATCAATACCGGCTTTAGATGCCGCTAGTGCTTGAATAGGACTAAGGTTATCTGGAAACTCTTCTTGCTCTATGACGAACCAGCGTGTACCTCCAATAGAAAGGCCATTTTTCACTAGCTGATACCAATCGTATCCATCTCTACCGATTATTGGTGATTTATCTTCTCCATCGTGAGTTCGAACTTTAAGATGCGTCGAGGCAATTCGACCAGCATACCTTCTGAACTGCTCAATGCTATCTGCGCCGGCATAATTTGCCCAACCTACATCTAGTTGGAGAGCAAGCATTTTGTTTGTATTTGAAGCCAAATAATCCCAGAAAGTTGACGACCCAAACACCTTAAACTCTTTTGCATGATTGTGGTAACCGAGTGTCATTCCATATTTTTGTACTTTCGCGGTAAGAAAATTTAGTTCGTCAATTAAATAATTGATATCGTCAACAGTATCCACTCGGGGATCATGAGGTACAATAACAAGCTTCGCTCCTATGTCTTTAAAAAACTGTAAATTGCTATTTCCTACGTCACCGCGCAATTGTGATAATCCAGCATGAACACCACTAACCTCAAGCGATAGATTATCTAGGTACAATTTGAGACCTTTCGGATCTTTTTTGAATTTTCCGTAGCGCCCTGCAAACTCAACAGCGTCAAAACCTGCATTCTTCAATTCAACTAGCGTTCCTTCAAAATCTTGTTCAATTAGTTGTCGTACTGAGTGAAGCTGGACACTAACAACATTGTTGTTCAATACGCCACAAATACGTTCGCTTGCATGGGCAGAAACAACGACACCGCTTACCAAAAAAAAGAATATTACAAAGGAAAAAACGCTTCTCATTACACAAACAACTTATATGACCTATTTTGACTATAAAAGCACATAATAGACATGTAGACAATCTTGTCGCAACCTAAAAATTAACAGAGCCAAACTAAAAAACTCAAAAAATAAATATATATATCTATTTTAATTGGAATTAATTATTTTATTACCATTTCACAACACACAAAGTGCAGCGATGAAAATTTACATTAATTTGATTTTTTGTGAACATTTATGATTGTTAATGAGCATTAATGAATGTATCTTCATATAGACTAACTTAAGCTTGTTGGCGGTGAAAAAAGTGAAGATAAATAGACGGGTATTTTTGGGTTCAATGCTTTATGTTGTCTCAACTGCGGTTCTTCCAACCGAACTAAAGAACACATTAAAGCTTACCATTTTCAAGTCAGATGCATCTTTTTTTAATGCGGAGCAAATGACATTAGTTCATGACATCGCTGACATCATAATACCTACAACTAGTACCCCAGGCGCATCGGACTCTCATTCGGCACAAGTACTCGATGAACTCATGGTGTCTTGGGCATCTAAATCTACTCAGCAACAGATTACCTCCTTTCTAGCTCAGCTAAATGAAAAAGCGCACAGCATAAGCGGCCAAGAGTATTTGCTCATGCCAAGAGAAAATCGCCTAGCCTTTTTAACCGAAATAGACCGAGATGCTTTTAAAAAGACAACGTCGCCGTTTTTAGTTGCTTATAAACGCTTTAAAGAGCTGATTTTTCATATTCATTACACGTCGAAAGAAGCGAATACAAATTTCATTTTAGTCCCCGGAGGTTACAAAGGAAATTTAAATTGGGACGAGTTGCAAGCAATACATAAGAGGCAATACCTATGAATGAAGAATTCGATGTCATCGTTGTTGGTTCAGGAATAACCGGCGGCTGGGCTGCCAAGGAATTCTGTGAAAAAGGGTTTAAAACACTTATCATTGAACGTGGGCGTAACGTCGAGCATAGAGGTCCTGAATATAAAGATTTTGAAGCTCCGTGGGAGCTTCAAAACAGGGGGATGCCAGAGGAAGAACTTGCCGAAGACGGGCATTACTCAACCTTAAGGAAAAAGGGACATCTATATAGAACAGATGCGCTTCACTTCTTCACTGACGATAAAGAGAGTCCATATAGCTTTCCTGAAAACAAACCGTTCATGTGGGTCAGAGGACATCAATTAGGAGGGCGCTCTCTCACGTGGGGAAGGCAAGTATTGCGTTGGAGCAAAAAAGATTTTCAAGCAAACGCAAATGACGGACACGGAATACCTTGGCCTATTGATTACGAAGATCTAGCCCCTTGGTATAGCTATGTCGAAACGTTTATCGGCGTCGCTGCTAACAGGGATGGACTTGAAACATTACCTGATGGTGAATTTCAGCCACCATGGGAGATGAGCTATGCCGAACGTTTCATTTCAGAAAATTTAGCGAAACGATATAAAGATAGGCATCTGATTATAGGGCGGTCAGCAAACATTACCCTGCCAACAGAAGAACAGTTGAAGCTAGGCAGAGGGAAATGTTTAGCTCGTTCATATTGTCGTAGAGGCTGTTCATTTGGCGCCTATTTCAGTACACAATCAGCAACCTTACCCGCCGCGCACAAGACTGGGAACCTAACAGTCGTCACTGACGCCATAGTTGAACGTGTTGACTATGATGAAAAAAACAAACGCGCTACTGGAGTGACCGTCATTGATGCAAATGCTCTGAAAAGAAGGCAGTACAAAGGCCGAGCCATTTTCATGTGCGCATCTGCGTTGGGAACTGTGCAAATTCTATTGAACTCAAAATCAGTGTCATTCCCTAATGGCATTGCAAACTCCTCAGGCGCGTTAGGCCACTACATTATGAGCCACTTTACGGGTGTTGTCGCAAGTGGAGATGTTCAAGTGAAAGAAGATAAGTTTGCATTCGGACGACGGCCTATAGCAACGTATATCCCCAATTATCGTCATGACAAACTCGCCGATGCTGATTTTGTGAGAGGATTTGGTTTTCAAACCACGGCCCAGCATAGATCTTCAATTAGCCCACCAGCAAAACGTGCAGGCATAGGTATTGAAGAAAAAGAAAACGCCGGTAAAGCCGGACCATGGCGGTTTAGCGCCTTTATGTACGGCGAAATACTACCCTATTTCGACAATTTGGCTACATTACATCCAACCAGTAAAGATAAATGGGGTATGCCGATACTACATATCGATGCAGAAGTGAAAGAAAACGAGCGAAAAATGATCAGGCAAGCTGCGAAGGATATCGAAGAAATGCTTGAAGCAGGTGGATGTTCTAATATCGTCGTAAACACCACCCCTGATAGCAAGCACATACCGCTTGGCAAACAAATTCACGAAATGGGCGGAGCTTGCATGGGCAGCGACCCAAGAACCTCTGTACTAAATGAATGGAACCAAGCTCACGATGTGGCGAACTTATTTGTTACGGATGGAGCTTGTATGTCTTCGAGCGCAACTCAAAACCCTTCACTAACCTATATGGCTATTACTGCAAGAGCCGCCAATTACGCCGCCAACCTTTTAAAGAAAGGTCTAATGTGAGCATACACAATGAAGAGGTTATATAGCTTACATGGAAAAACGTGCGTAATTCTAATCGGCTTGCTTGCTTCAGCTGAACTTTGCGCGAGTGTTCTTTCCCCTCAACCGAAAGCTCAGTGGTTCCCAATTTTTAACGGGAAAAATTTAGAGGGTTGGACACCCAAGTTTGCTGGCTATGAGTTAGGCGTCAATTACAAAAACACATTTCGCGTCCAAGATGGTTATCTCACAACGAACTACGACCAATATGATGAGTTCAACTTCGAATTCGGACACTTATTTTATCAAACGCCCTATTCGCATTATAAGTTGCGGGCAACGTACCGATTTCTCGAGCAGCAGCTACCAGGCTATAAAAACGCATGGAAAAATAACGGCTTCATGATCCACGCTCAGCCTCCCTCATCCATGAGTAAAGAACAACGTTTCCCCGTAAGTTTGGAAGTTCAGCTATTAGGAGCTAATCAGGACACCGATAGTCGACCCACAGGTAACGTGTGCACGCCTGGCAGTCATATTAATATCGGTAGTGAAAAAATTACCAAACATTGCGTTTTATCTGATTCAGCGACACTTCCAGGCGAACAATGGGTAGATGTTGAGATTACAGTTCGAGGTAGTGAGCAGATAACCCATACAGTTAATGGAAAAGAAGTTCTTACGTACAGTAATCCCACTTTGGACGAAAAACATCAAAACCTTTCATCGCTATATGGTAGCGCTACCATGCAAAGCGGCTTCATAGCCATTCAAGCAGAAAACAGTACCGTACAATTCAAAAGCATCGAAATTATGCCCTTAAGCTATGTTCAATCTGAAAAGGAAGATCAATGAAATCCCTACTTAACGTGCTAAGAAAGCCTCGAAGAAAAATAGCTATTCTCACAATTTCATTCCTTCCAATGTTTGCCGTTGCATCGAGCAACAATGCTCCTCAGTTGCCAACACAAGAACATGTGATGGCACAAATGGAAAAAGTCGCAAATTGGCAAGTTGCGCGCACTCAATACATGAATCATGTCGGTCGTGCTAGAGCTGGTTCTGAAGCATATGGAAGGTGGATCCAAGGCGCCTTCTATAAAGGTCTTACCAAACTTGCTGAACGGTCAGATAATCCTTTTTACGAAACGTGGATTGGGTATGTCGGTAATGCTCACAACTGGAAAATGGGTAAAGTTAAATATTTCGCCGATGACCATGTTATTGGGCAAACCAACCTTTGGTATTACCGGAGACATAAAAATGAAGAAGCGCTTGCGCCAGTAAAGGAAACGTTTGATTGGCTGATTGAGCAAGCTCCAGATAATAGCCTCGAATTCGTCGCTGGCAGAAATGAAGATAACATACACAACTGCCAATGGAGATGGTGCTGGGCTGACGCATTATTTATGGGACCGCCTGTACTGTTCGAACTTTCTGCTATTACAGGCGACTCCAAATATGCTGATTATGCTCACAAAGAGTTCCAAGCAACCATCGACTATCTACAGGACCCGAAATCAAAATTACTTTTTCGGGATTCTCGTTACTTCGATAAAAAAGGTAAGTTTAGTGAACAAGTTTTCTGGTCTAGAGGTATGGGATGGGTATACGCAGGCGTAGTACATGTATTAGAAAACCTACCCCGAGACCATCAATATCGTTCTTATTATGAGTCACTCTACCATGAGCTCACATTAGCAATCGTTAAACTGCAAAAGGAGGATGGCGCTTGGCCTATGTCACTGCTAGCAGGAGAGAAATATGTCGAGCCAGAAACCAGTGGCACTGCCTTTTTCACATACGGCATTACATGGGGCATTAATAACGAGCTACTAGACAAAAATACATATCTACCTAGCGCAATAAAAGGATGGCAAGTGCTTTCGTCAGCCGTACATCCTGATGGTAAATTCGGATGGGTACAGGGAGTAAATGAAAAGCCTGATGTAGTAACAAAAGATGACTCCCAGCTATTTGGCGTCGGCGCATTTTTGCTTGCCGGAAGCGCTATGTTTGATCTCTTAGAGGCTCAATAGTGTTTGTCTATTTTGGTGTAAAAACCAGGAGCTCGATGTGAAAGCAAACATAAAAATCTCGTTACGACTATTAACTGCGTGCGGCGCTATGCTGTTTGCAGGTCAGGGGCTCGCCGCAGATTGCAGCAGCAACCCAGTTAATCCGAAAGGAAAAGCGTCCAAACTTCAAGATGCATTGCAACAAGCTACAAACACTGGAATTCCTCTTAGACTAACCGGAACCTACTATATCGGTACTGATAAAGACACAACAGATGCAAAAACGGTACTAAAAGGTATTGATGTAACATTGCGAAAAGACCTATTAGTAGATGCTACAGGTGCTCGTTTTATTGCAAAAGCTGATTTGGATGGCGACTTGTTTAGCTTCGACACTAAAAATGATGATAACGTTTGTGGAAATAAAGGACAGCTCGCAAACTTTAAATGGAAAGGTGGGGACTTTGATATGTCTCGCGCAAAGGTATCTACGGTTGTTCCTATCACACGCTTAACCCCCTATGGACGTGAGGGTGAAGACAAAACTGCCGATGCGCTTTCTATCCGTGGTGTTGTAAATACAACCAACTATCATAAGTTAAATGACCTCATTATCGAGTATGTTAACTTTTATGGAACACGTAATGGTAGCGAGCCGTTCTACGAAGCTGGCGGTGACAGTGGCATTTTAATGACAGGCGCACTTAAAGCGACCATAAGGTATAACAATTTTTATGGCGTTCGCGATGCTGCGGTTTACCTATCTGCCGGCGGGAACAACGGACAGTTTGGCGATCACTTCACTATTCATAACAATTATGTAGAGCGCGCGTTTGATGGCTTTACCTCAAAAAGGGGCGCTGACAATATAGTTATGCGCAACAACGTACTGAAAGATGTCGTTGTTGGTCTTAGCACAAAAAGCGTTTATCCAGGCTGGCAAGCTACAAACGTGAAGATTCTAAATAACACTATCGATAACGCCATGCGCGCAATCAGCCTTGAAACAACTAACAATGTGACGGTCGAGGACAACGAAATACATAAACTTGGCGATGTTGTTGCAGGCCAAACTTCAACTAGTAAGGCTAATTTCAATGCTTATGGTGACGCTTTTGAAGGCATTTCGCTAAATGGCGTTCAAGGAACAAACACTATAAAAAATAATAAAATAAGAGGCGTTACCAATAGTTCGAGAGAAAGCGCCACTGCTACATGGGGTATTGTACATCGCAGCTATGAAGGTCGAGATACTGAAAACATCAATAAAACCAACAATGCATTTTCAAATTTAGACAAATGGAGCAAAAACCTTTAATTGCTCATTACTACACTTTCTGTAACCAGCAAAATATAGAAACCCAATTAGGTTGATGATGGATAGTTGGGATTGACGAGACATTCACATTACAGTGTATAAATATGTAAAGGCCATGCAAGGTGACCGCATTATTCAATTAAAGAATTATTGCACTTTGTTTGCGCTTGTAGCTATATTTGGATACTTTTATTTGTCTTTAGTGTTAGATTAATGATTACGGTTCTCAACCTACGTACCCTGTCCATTTTGGTGCTTATTTTCGTAAGCACATCTAGCTTAGCCCAATCCTCCGTGCCGACGATCAAATTTGCATGTTCTGATATACCAAAGCACATTGAAAATTATTTTCGACAAGTTTATTCGAACGCCTTCGCGGAGTTAGGTATGGATTTCGAGATTGTTAATCTAGGCTTAGCCAGGGCAATGCAGGAGGCTGCCAAGGGACGGGTTGATGGTTTATGCGGTAAAATAAGCAGTTTGAGTGAAATGAACATCTCGTCAGACCTAACAAAGATCCATGTACCGGTTTTAACCTCAGATATCGCTCTTTGGAGTCTCGCAAAAAATGTTCATAAAATCGAACAATTGGGTCATCTAAACCATAATTTAATAACTGCTCATCAACGCGGCTCCTTGGCTAGCGAATACTACGTAAAACAATTAGATATAAAGAATGTATTAACGACCTGGTCTAAATTCGACGCATTAGAACTTTTGTTGAAAGAGAGAGTCGACATGATTGTTTCGGGTGAGCATTTTGTTAAACAACATAATAGCGTTGCGAATCAGGAAGTTTTGAAGAGAGTTGCGGAGCCTTTCACAATAGCTTTTTATCCCTACTTACATAAAAAACATGCTCTCGCATCTGAGAAGTTTGAAAACGCTTTACGAGCCTCAATTGAAAAATATAACTACTTATTAGATATTTAGCGATTGCCTTTGACTATGGAGACACCTACATAAGACATAGCCTCGGTTTAAGTCGATCCCCCTTGAAAAGCCCATTATTTGCAAGCTAAGTTCAATTCTGCAAACACCAATACCGTAGCTTTCCTCCAAACAAATCTTTGCAGCTATATTGAGTCGTTCGTATTTGACAACTTACATTCAGCATTCAATTTTGTTTGACTATTTAATCATAACACAATACTTACGGAAGCCTTGTCCTGACGCGATGCCAATATAGTGTTACTAATTAAGACTAGTGCTTTTTTGAGATCGTTGCTGCCGTCTGAGTTTTGTAAGGTTCCGTTAAAAGCTCGGTCTTTTAAGCAAAGCGAAAGTTGGCCATAGAAGTTAAGGGGTAAAGCTAAACGGGCAAAACTTCCCGCATTTCTTGCTCTGTAGAAATCTATAACGAGGTTCGTTGCATTAAGCTCACTACTATTTTCCATACTCTTGAAACTTGGAGCGCAATGGCAGAGGTCAACGATCTCTTTTACCGTATTCGACGAGAGTTGCTCTACTATGTCTGAAGGCCACTCATCTAAATATCGACCGTTGACCACTTGCTGTAAATGCTGGTCGGTGAAATCCAAATAATTTTTTGACGACAAAATACTGTTGTCCCAAGTGGCTTGCTGACTTCTATGAAGAAAGTCCCACTCCTTTTCGTAAATCGAAAACCATTTTGAAAAATTCTTAACCTCACGAACGATCACTGTCTCTATTAGTGAATGCCCCTCTGTATTGATCGTCACAATTGAATAGCCAGGCTGGTAAGCAGCCAAAGATGGCACCTGAACATTGGTTAAACCGTGCTTTGAAGATTGGCTCACATCAAAAAGGTGCATGTGACCACCAAGATGCAGTTTCAAACCTGTTGCCGCTAGCACAGCTGTAGTATTTTCACTTGGTTGACGTGACATTTGCAGTGAATTTTCGCCAAGTAGTTCAGCTATACTTTGTGTGTGTTGGTCTGAGAATTCAGCCATAGGAAAATGGCTAAAACTGACTAATTTTTTGTTCTGCTTTTTAGCGCGCACAACAACATCTTTAATCCAATCTAACAGTTTTGGCTTGTACTTTACTAGCGCATTGTAGCCAGCATTGCTCGACCCATAAAACTGCTTGTCCTTCAGGCTACCTTTCGGCCTGTAAACATTGGCATCTATCGCCAAGAGCCAAAGGCCTTGCACTGGCTCTACCAAATAGCTCATATCAGGCATGTCCACACAAAATTCTTCCGTGTCACACCATCGCCAGTGGCGCTCATCTAAATCCACTGTATTAAATGGCGTTTCGAACAACTTGTCTGCAGGCGAAGGTAAAAAACCATGTTCAGATAGTGATTGTGCAATCTCTTTATACCCCCACTCTTTCAGTAGATCTGAGCAAAAATCACTTCTCCCAGACATACACTCTTGATGTGATGGGCTCATAACACTGATTTCTGCACCTTCACGGTTTATAAAGTCGCGTTTACCACCTGGTTGCGTGAAAGGCCTGACTGGGTCGTGGTTTCCGTTGATAGCGAAAAACCGCAGTCCGTACTTATGTCGGTATTCGTCTAGTATTTCCTTTAATGCATGGATGTTTACTGGCTGACCGTCGTCTGTAAAATCACCCGGTAACGCTACTAACTTGATATTTCTTTCTACTACATCATCAAGCGCTTCTTTAAACACCATAATATTTTCATTAAACAGTCGAGTAGAACCCAATTGAGCCCGCATACTTCTCAGTAATATTGGAGCGTGGCTTACAGGGTCTTTTGGCAAGGCATTTTTGGGAAGCCTTGCTGCAGCTGCTTCAGGTGCGTGAAGATGGATATCTGCTATGAAGGCGATTTTTAACTGCGGAATTTCGTTTTGGGCAACGGTACTAGTAGAAATAAGTGAAAAGGAGTAACAAATAACTAGCAACGCGCCAGACATTACATTCAATATGCTAGCGTCACATACTCTTATTTCTTTCGCTCTCTTTTCATTTTTACCCACAACGCAGTCCTTTTCAGCAAGTCACTAATAGTAATAACAGCGCTTCGCACTCAGTGGGGACAGTGGTTCACAAAAACTAATTTAAAACGTTTTGGAGTATGACACTTTTGTGAAGTTTAGCGCTTCGCAAAAATTTCCTGTCCCCTTTTGCAAACAACACCGCTCTACCCTTAAAAATAGTCTTTGAATGTGTACCTATGCGTTATTTCTTACTTTCTTTAACTCTGGTTTTTAGCGCTATATCTTGCGCGAAATCACTGAACCAGTATCAAATTATTGGTTCTCACAATAGCTACAAAAAGGCGCTACCACCAGAGGCAGAGCAATTCTTAGCAGGTACGTCACCTGAACTTTTAAAGAAGATTTCTTATAGTCATCCCTCGCTTCAAGAACAGTTGAATTTAGGAATTCGCCAAATTGAAATTGATGTGGTTAACGATCCGAATGGACATCAATATGACACACCAGAAATAGAAACGCTTTCCAATAGCAACTGGTTTACAAAGAGCGAACGTCAAGTGTTGGCAGAACCTGGGTTTAAGGTTCTACATATTCCACACGTCGATGTAATGACGCACTGTTCGACCCTGCAGCTTTGTGCAAGGCAACTTCTAGAATGGTCAGAAGCGAACCCTAACCATTTCCCCATTACCGTTCTTTTGAATGCGAAAGAATCTCAGCCAACGTTTGTAAATAAGGCGGCTCCCGTCGCTTTTTCCTTTTCAGACTACAAACGATTAGACAACGAAATTGCGCGTTTATTTGGGAGTAAGTTAATTACGCCAGATCGCGTTCGGGGTAGTTACCACACATTAAGGGCAGCAATAGCTGAGACTGGCTGGCCAAGTGTTGAGGCACTTCGAGGTAAGTTCTTATTTTTATTCGATGCTAATGAAGAGCAAAAACAGATATATCTTCAACAGGGTTCAACCCTTCAAAAGAAAAGCATGTTTCTCTCTGTACCCAGAAATTCCGACGCTGCTGCAATATTCATTCGAAATGATCCAGTTAAAAATCAACAAGAAATTCAAGCGCTAGTCAAAGATGGCTTTCTAGTGAGAACACGCGCAGATGCTGATTTATCGGCTACGACAGAAAGTTTGCGAGAGCAAAAAGATGCGGCTTTTGCCAGTGGGGCTCAGTTCATCTCAAGCGATTTCTATAATCAGTCTCCTCAATCCACTAATCGCAGTTATTCAGTGTCTTTCGAGAATGATTGCTTGAAAAGATTTAACGCTGTTACACATCAGAATTTAATCAATAAAAGGTAAACCCATGCATACTAACTTCAAAAAAACACTCTTAGCTACAGCTGTCCTATCAGCCACCTACATGACGCAATTTACTGCTCAAGCACAGCAGACTGAAGATGAAATGATAGAACAAATTGTAGTGAGTGGTTTTCGTGGCTCGCTGATAAAAGCTAAAGATTTAAAAAAAGATGCGCTAGGCTCGCAAGACTCAATCCTCGCTGAAGATATTGCTGACTTCCCGAGCCTCAATTTAGCGGAATCTATTCAGAGAATACCAGGCGTAACCATAACCCGTGAAGCGGGCGAAGGTAGACAAATATCTCTACGGGGCCTAAACGCAGATTTTACTCAAGTGCAATTAAACGGCATGGAAGCACTGGGAACATCCTCATCTGCAATGGATAGTAGAGGTACAACTAACCTATCTCGCTCTTTCGACTTTAACATTTTTGCGTCCGAGCTATTTAACCAAATTGACGTTCAGAAGAGTTATTCTGCAGAAATGGATGAAGGCGGCATAGGCGGCACCGTCAAGCTCTATACCGCAAAGCCATTTGATTATGATGGCTTCAAAAGTGTAATTAGTGCGCAAGCAGGCGATAATTCGTTAACCGACGACGTAGCCCCGAGAGTCGCAGCCTTAGTTTCAAACACATGGGGTGATTTTGGCGCTCTTGTCTCACTAGCACTTAGCAAGCGTGATACGGCTGAACAAGGTTATAACACCTATCGTTGGCGACCTCGCAACGCCCAAGGCTCAGACATATCTTTACTATCACAAGCAGATCAAGATGCTGTAAATAGCGGCAATCTGCGTTTCTCACGAGGCAGTAGATACTCCCAATTTAATAGTGAACAAACTAGGGTTGGCGCTACATTAGCGCTCCAATACAGACCGTCTGATGCATTTTCACTTGGTCTTGATGCACTATACGGCACACTAGATAACGATCGCGGAGAGTTTCACTTACAAAGCAGAGGTTCTAGTTCTACCGCACTTGGCTGCACGGGTGCAGATTATGACGGTGCGCGTAATTTTTGTTCTAGGTTAACTGACATAGAATATAACCAAAACAACGAAGTTATATATTCGTCGTGGGAAAATACCGCGCTACACTCAGAAAGTCGCGATCAACAAGCAAAGACAGACATTTCACAGTTGGTGTTGAGCACTCAGTGGCGTGTGACCGATGCACTCACAATTTCAGGCCTACTCGGCCATATGCAAAGTGAATACGAAAGTAATAGTGCAAAAGTCTACTTAGAATCTTTCGCGGATATGACCATAGATTTCAGAGAAGACCGCTTTTACGGTACCAATTCTTACATCAACGGATTTGATCCAACAGATATCAATGAGTTCCGTTATCACGAGATAGACCTTCAAGAGGACGAAGTAGAAAATAGCTTTGATATCGCTAAGCTTGATGCGGATTACTTGCTGTCTGATAACGCTTCTTTGAAACTTGGTGGCTCATTTAAAAAGTTCGAACACAGCAACAACAGAGAACAAGTCGGCAATGCATTAAGGAGTGAATGGCAAAGTGGCGAAGTAAGCGATGTGATTAATCCTGAATTTATTTATGTAAACTCAATTCACAAGAAACAAGATTGGCTAAGTACTGACGTTGGGGCTGTACTCAATGCGTTCGATGTTGAGCGCGACATCATGTATAGCGATGCGCCTAATGAAGTGGTAGAGGAGACCATGGCGCTATACGCAACATATGAATATGACTTTCTATTGCCTGATTCTGAGCTAAGAACTAGTATTGGTTTACGCTATTTTGATACCGACATTCAATCGAGTGGCATAGTAAATGGTAGCGAATACGTAACTGTAGAGAGGGACTATGATGGACTGTTGCCCACGCTAAATGTTGCATGGTATGCCACTGAGAGCCTTGTGTTAAGAGCGAGCGCTGGGAAAAACGTGACGCGACCTACACTGGGAAGCTTATCTGTATCAGGTACGGTAAATACTGACCCATTATTTGGTTCAAGTGGTTTAAGTATCAATGCGGGTAATCCTGGTCTTCAGCCCTTTGAAACGATTAATATGGAAGCAAGTGTTGAGTACTACTTTGATGAAGTCGGTTATGCCTCTATCACTTACTTCCAAAAAGAGATTGATAATTTTATCGCTACTAATGTATCTCCAATAGCCTATGGTGATACAGGATATCCGCTTTCGTTAATTGAAGGCATGGTAGACGAAAATGGAAATGCGCAAACGCCAGATACACTGTACACCTTCTCACAGCCTCAGAATCTAGCAGAAAGCGACTTTTCAGGCTGGGAAATAGCGTTCCAGCGTGATTTCGATTTTCTGCCAGCACCGTTCGATAATCTTGGCGCTATTGTTAACTATACCTATTCTGATGGCGAGTCTTTACACAATATTTTAGTCGATGGTGAAAGCGTGGAGGTTTACCGCCCCTTTTATGGTTTGTCTGAGAATATCTACAATGCAACGGTGTATTACGAGACTGATAATTGGGGAATGCGCGTTTCTGCAGCCTATCGTGATGATTACCTAACGCAGGTTGAAACGTCGAGCAGTGACCAAGATGAGGCGGGCTTTCACGGCACCACTTACTGGGACTTCTCAGCATTTTACAATGTAAATGATAACCTCAAGGTGACACTCGAAGGAATCAACCTTTCTGATGAGCGCGAAGAGCAATACAGCGATTCGGATGACCGTTTGTACAACACAACGGTAAGTGGAAGAACCTTTTACTTAGGTTTTACTTATTCAATGTAAATAGATGTGCTCGAAGGGCCCATAACAATGAGCCCTTCGAGCTTTTAAAAGCGATAAGAAATGGCAAGAGAGTAGTTGCGACCACTTACCGTAGTATTGTATGGACGATAAGAAGAATCGGAGTACTGAATTTCTCGTTCATCAGTGAGATTAGTTGCTTCAATCCTTAGCTCTACACTGTCCGATATTTGATAAGCTACTACCGCATCCATATATAGCGTTGCTAGAAATCCTGTCTCATTTTCATCAACTAAGGTTCCTCCATCTACCCTTGCAATATACTCATCGCGAAAGGTGGCTGAGAACCTCAGGCTCAATGCGTATCCCTCAAGATAGGCGGTAAGATTGGCCAATAGCGGAGAAAGATAAGGCGCAGTCTTTTTATCTAGGCGGTCGCCAGTATTAGTGTTGTAATACTGAACATTTCCAAATGTAAAACTAGCATTTGCCACTATCCCAAAGTGAAATACGTTAAGGCGCGACATATAGTCGCCCAATGGCCACTCTAATTGTACACTCCCTTCTACGCCATATAAAAAATAAGTGCTTTGGTTCGTTGGCGTTACAACATCTATGTAGGCACTGTCAAAATCACTAGAGAATAGTTCAGGATAATCGCTAGCTACATCAGTTAAAAGCAAGCGTTGACTACTGGAAGCTAAACTGTTTTTTATCCATTTACCAAATATATTAGCTGAGTATCTATCGGTTTGTCCCGGATAGGCTTCGAAGCTTAGCTCGAGATTGTAAGCACTAATAGGCTTAAGCCTATCATTGGGAAGAATGAATACATTTTCGTCTTCGATAAGCTGAATATTTTTTGTCAAAGTATCCAATTCTTGGTGGCCTATCGTTCTGTTCAGTCCAACTTTAACTACTTGCTCACCTTTTCTGTAGTTAAATTGTATTGAGGGGAGAAACGCAATATTGCTTAAGTCATAGCGATTTCTAAGACTAGGCTGAAACACCGAAATAGAAGACGCATCACGCTCTGCTCGTAGTCCCGCATCGAATGTCCAATCAAGACCTTCGACAGAGTATTGAGTAAAGAAAGACGTTCTTTTTTCTTTTATCAGGTTGTCAATTACTCTATCGGGAGCATAAGAGAGTAACAGTGAATCCACCGAAGAAGGTTTGTTGTAAAAAGAGAATACCTCTTCTGGTCTAAGGGCTAACCAATTTAAATGCTGATGACTATCAAAAACATAAGCTGTGCTTTGAGGTACTGACTCTCGTGTAGATGACCAGCGTTCTTTTAGGATGTTTTGAATATCCGTATATTTGGCCGTATTTTCAAACTGCACGAATTCCAAACCCAGCTCCCAGCTGCTTCGGTGGCTTGTACTTACCTGTACTTGACCTTTCGCGTAAGTAAAATCAGACGTGGAGATAAACTGCTCAGAGTCGAGTTCGTTCATTTGCCATATATCGGGATGGGTCAACTCAGCGCTATATTTTATGTTAGGGAAGTAATAATCGTCTCTGTAGTCGATGGAAACATCACTTTCTCCTCTCATGTAAGCTCGAATACTCTGAGGCATTCTATAAATAGCACTTTGCATACCTAGCACGCCATCAAATACAAGACTGCTCGACAGTCTATGCTCAAAGTTCAGCACGGTTTGTTGAAACTGTGTTGATACCTCCTGATGACGGCTTTCTGTTCCAACACGAGCATTTCGGTAATCCGCATAAACGAGTTCGTTCTTTGAGTTAACCTCTGCATCAGTTAAAAAAGTTTTGCCCTCGATTATTGGCGTAGACTGAAAACCCCGTGGGTAGAGATGATTCTCTTGTCGTTGGCTATCGAGTCGGCCGTAGATCCAGTCGATTGTGAAGTGACTTGGCTCAGTTTGATACTCTATAGTCGCCCCGATACCTATGCGGTCCATGTCTCCTCGCCACACGGAATAACGATTTCCCCTTGGAACCCTAATTTCTTGATCCTGCCAAGCGTCAACCAATTCAGGCTCCAAAGCAGAGACATCCGCTCCTTCGGGAGCAAGTCGCCTCCACCTAAAGGTATTTGCGCCTTGCTCTTGATACGACCTTTGTCCGTAGGCTGCAGAAATCAACATGCCCCAATGCTGGTTGGTTGAAGACAGAGTAAATGAAGAACGGTTTGAAAGACCTTCAGCATATTGGTTCGTATCGATTTGATGAGAAACGTTCCAATGTAGTCCTGGTGAATCGAAAGGTTTTGCTGTGGTTAGTGCAGCAATACCAGCTACGCCGCCGCTTGGTTGCCCTACAGAGTAGCTTTTAAAAACTTTAATCTGATTAAAAAGTTCTGAAGTAAACAAGTTGAGGTCAAAGGAACGATCTCTATCTCTCTGTGTCCTGCTATCCATAGGAGAGTCATTGTTTGAAAGTACAGGCATTCCATTGATCGTTACCAAGGTTAAGTCGGGGTCTAGACCTCGAAGCACCACCTGCCGCCCCTCACCTGCTTCCCTCGTTATGCTGATTCCTGGAATTCGTTGCATCGATTCTGCAAGATTTCTATCTGGGTATCTTGAAATGTCTTGGGCGACGATAACATCTGTGACCTGTTTCTCGTTGCGCTTTTCTTGTCTAGACAAGTTTAGAGAGCCCCGAATTCCGTTAACGTTTATTTCTTCTATAACGATTTCGTCGATTAGACTTTCAGGCTTTCGGATGACTACCCCACTACTCGTAATGCTATAAGTTAATCCTGTTCCATCTAGCACTTTTTGTATCGCGGTTTCAAGCGTATATCTGCCAGAAATAGCAGGCGACATTACTTCTTTAAGCAGGGAGGGCGATGCGATATAACCAACACCGAACTTTTCTGCAATTAGCGCTAAGCTTTGACTCAGTGATGTTGAAGTCAGCGTTATATTTTCTAGTCTCTCACGGTCAACGGCAGATGCATAAGTGAAAGAGCTCATGTCACTGACCAATAGTGACAAAACAAATACTACTCTACATCTACACGAGACGTGTTTAAGCATGGTGAGTGGCTACTTTATTTGTCTCACTATGTAATCCGAACTCGTTCGTTCGACCGAGAATTCTTGCATTGAAGATAATAAGTTTAGAGACTCACTAATATCACGTAAACTAAACCGCCCTGAGATTATTACATCTGGGTCGCCAATGTAGTTGACGTGTCGTGATGAATAACGGTTCAATCTTGCTATCACCTCGTTTATAGGTGTGTCTTCAATACTTAACCACCCCATCCTCCAACTTGGGAGCTGCTGTGGCGTAAATGCCGAGTTTGATGTAATAACCCCGTTTTCGAGCTTAATTTCTTGACCTCTATTTAAGAGAATTTCGCGGTCGGCGCTAACTCTTACCGTACCGTCGTAAACTTTTACTATAGTCTGACCTTCTAGCCTATCAATGTCGAAAGCGGTCCCTACAACTGTGATTGTTGCTGCATCTAAATCGACAATAAACGGTCTTTGTGGCGCATGCGTCACGTCAAAATATGCCTGGCCTTTGGTGAGTTTAACCTCTCTCTTTTCAGCACTAAACGCTACGCTTATTTGACTATCACCACCTTGATAAACAATTGAGCCATCATCTAATACGTTGGACTTTTCTTCTGTTGTAGAAGTAGAAATAACGGTAAAAGTACTGGTTTCATAATCAGCAAGGGCAGACAGTTGCTTCTCAGAGTTCGCCGTTAAATTGACATTACCCGAAGTAAAAAACACGACAGCACATGCAATACAGGCCGCCGAAGCCATTGACCAATAAGTAGCTATGCGACTGCGCGCCACCTTATCCTCTGCATTCTTATTTTCAATTAGACCATTTTGTGGTGGTGGCGTGATATTTGGTGTGATTTGTGTTGAGAGAGCGATTGACCGTGCAGCGAGCTCGGGCTGCCCCATTGCGGTAGCTATCTTGCGAAAAGCAGCCTTGTTTTCTTCTACAGTAAGCCAGTTAGCGAAATCACGCTGCTCTTTTTCGCTTAATTCATCAATCCGATCGAACCAGTCTGCTGCTTCCTCTAAAACTATTGATGTCATCTTATTACGCCGTTTACCCTGTACAGTAAAACCAATAGGTAGAATTTCATCTTTAGTTGTCCTCTAGCCATCCAGCTTCTTCAAGTTTCACCGTGATTTCTACCATCGCTCTTGTTAAGTGCTTTTTGACCACCTCAACACTTACATCTAACCTTCTAGCGATGTCATCCCGCGCCAAGCCGTCTACTCTTCGAAGTAGAAAAATTTCTCTTCTGAGAGGTGACATGTTCAGGAGTATATTGTCTACCAGCACCAGTTTCTGTTGATTGAAATAAGTATTACTTGGCGAATAGTCGTCAGATTGAATACTTACTTCTTCAATATCGACGTACTGCGGGACACTTTTTTTCTGAAAATCGTATAAAACTGTTTTCGACACAGTGATCATGTAGGCAAGTGGAGACTCTAATTCAGATAACTGCTTGCTCCTCTTCGTCCTTAACACTGTCTCTTGAAAGATATCGTCAGCTTGGCTTTGATCGACTGTTAAGCTTCGGATGAATGCCTTAAGCGACGTGAGTAAATCTTTTACGTTTTTATTTTCTAGCTCATCCCAATGTAATTCTGCCGATGGTTTCATTATTCGTTAATTTACTGAAATTCCATGAAATTATCATATATCTTTTGTATGACACTATGATTTCAGAAGCCACGGAACCCCATTTAAAATCTAGCTGTACGCCTCAAATACTAAATGAAGTGAGGTGAGAAAATTCACCTCACTGAAAATCAATAGATATCTAGATAAAACATATCTTTGAGCAACATGTTTTCATCTTTTAAATAAGAAGGGTTTCGGTCACAAGTATTTTCTGTTCCGTCAATTATCCCAGCTAAAACCCTCCCTCCATCAGTTCTGCACACCGTTCTTTCATGCGGCCTAAGCTCCCTGTTAATTGGATTTGTAGAACCAGGGAAAGCACTATTTTGTCCAATACTAGAAAGTTCTTGAACTCCCGGAGCCCATGTTTGACCCGGCCCTCTGGGATCTTTCCAATAGTAGCAGTAGTTCCCCGTCCCAAATGCCCAACTGTCGAAAGATGCCCTACTACGCTGGTCGTGATAATTACCGTGAGAGTACTTTCCTACGTAAACCACTGGGTGACTACCATCAGTTTCGATTTCTGAGACAGATTTGGTGTATCTACCATTGTGCTGCCAGTAAGTGACGTGCTTTATCGAGCCATTTACAGTGTGCACCGTTACTGGCTCCCAATCATCTGAGTGACCACTGTCAAAAGTAGTACAACCATTTTGATTACCGTAGTAAGCCCAGTAAGTAATGAGTGAATGACTATTTCCGCCTACTAGTTCGGAATAGCTTTCTACATAAACAGAAGGAGGTGACACCTGAAATGACGATTTGCTATTGCAATTACCAGAGTTAAGCCCTTGAGCGGGTTCAGTTGGCCAGCACTGCAGGTCGTTTCTTAGTTTAAAAACAGGCCTATAATCCTGTACTTCTGAAGTATTAGCTAAAGATGAAAAAGATAAGCTAGCTATAACTAATGCAGCGATAGTCTTCATAGTTAATCCAATTAGGTTAAGTTAAGTTCGCAGTTAATTTAAACTACAACTATGAAGACTAATAAATTATCAAGACGGGGACGAAAATAGTGCGTGAGATTAGAACTTATCTAAATCTAATATGGTCGCGGTTAAGGTCGCTAATTTTTGAACAGCCCATTAGTCGCATATCGCGCTCGATTTCTGCTACCATTAATTGCATCGCCCTCTCTACACCTTTTTGGCCCGCCGCGGCTAAAGCAAATAGATAATAACGCCCTAAGCCAACAGCTTTTGCTCCAAGCGCTAATGCTTTTAAAACATGCGTACCTCTTTGAGCGCCACTATCAAATATGACATCTATTTTGTCGCCGACTGCGTCAACGGTCTCAGCCAGATGATCAAACGAACTTCTCGAACCATCCAACTGACGACCACCGTGATTAGAAATAACGATTCCTGTGCAACCGATATCTACGGCGCGCTTTGCATCTTCAACGCTCATTATGCCCTTTAAGCAAAACTGACCATCCCAGAACTTAACCATCTCTTCAACATCTTTCCAATTCATCGAGGGGTCTAACATATTAGTGAAATAGTCACCTATTGAGCTAGCACCGCCTCCCATGTCGATGTGCGCATCCAACTGGGGAAGTGAAAATTTCTCGTGGGTAATATAGTTGATCCCCCACATTGGTCGTGTTGCAAATTGCCATAAACCTTTAAGGTTGAGTCTAAACGGAATAGCAAAACCTGTTCGCAAATCGCGCTCTCTGTTACCACCAGTGATAGAATCGACGGTAAGCATCATAACTTCGATATTAGATTCTTTGGCTCTTTCCATCATGGCTCTGTTTAAGCCACGATCTTTGTGGAAATAGAACTGATAAACCTGTGGTGTGTCGTATTTTTTAGCGATTTCTTCCATACTCACTGTACCGAGGGAAGAAACCCCAAACATGGTTCCAAATTTTTCTGCTGCACCTGCAGTAGCGCGCTCACCTTGGTGATGAAACAAGCGTTGTAGTGCCGTAGGAGATAAATAAACAGGAAGCGCAAGCTTCTGCCCCATCACCTCAACACTTAAATCAATGTCCTTTACGCCAGTCAGAACGTTTGGAATAAGATCGCAACTCTGAAAAGCTTCAGAGTTGCGACGCATAGTTACCTCGTCGTCGGCTCCCCCGTCGATATAGTTAAATATAGGACCAGGCAGCCTTTTTTGTGCTAACTTTCTAAAATCATGATAGTTATAACAATTACTCAATAACATTCGCGTTTTCTTATTCCGACAGTTTGACTACAGCTATTCGTATTATTCTTATTCTTTTTTATTCTTCTTCAATCGCTTTTTGTAGAGTACAGGTAGAAAGCGGCTACCGAATTTAATCTACACGATCCCTGAGCCAGTAGCGTTAGGATCTCGCGGACGCTCTTTATCCATGGCTTCTCTATAATCGATAGAGCGATAGGCGCCTATAGGATTGATCGCCGCAGACTTGCGATAACGAGCCATAGCCAAAATAGGGGTAACATCAACGTTAAATGCCTTCTTAAGCTCTAGGGAAGCCATCATCGCATCATTGTCTTCCTGATAACCGTATAGCGCGTCTCTATCCACGAGCAGGGCCTTAACGTACGAACGCTGCACTTCTATCGCAGAAATTATCAAGCTCTCAATGGGATCTGTAACGTTATGTGACTGGTCTAACATATAAGACGGATTAAATTCTGCCTGTTGACGATATTCTGCATCGACTAATTCATTAAAAATAAGGAACTGTTGATAAGGATGCAGTGAACCGCTATCTAAATCGTCATCGCCATACTTACTATCATTGAAGTGGAAACCGCCAAGTTTCTTAAACTGAATTAAGCGTGAAACAATCATTTCAATGTTTGTATTCGGTGCATGGTGGCCTAAGTCGACAAGCGATTTACATTTGGGACCTAATTGCATAGCCGCTAGAATATTTGAGCCCCAATCTTGGATTACTGTAGAGTAGAATGCAGGTTCAAACATTTTATGTTCAATATGCATCTCCCAATCATCAGGAAGTCCTGCATAGATTTTTTCCATGCTAGACAAATAGCGTTCAAACGCACGTTGAAAATGCTGTTGACCAGGGTGATTAGAACCATCACCTACCCAAACTGTAAGACTTTTCGCACCTAGCGCTTTACCGTATTCGATGCACTCTAGGTTATGCTGGATTGCCAACTCACGAGATGCCTCTTGTGTATTGCTCAAGCTTCCGTATTTATAAGATGCCGTTTGGCCTTTCTGATCTTGGAAAGTATTAGAGTTAACAGAAACCCATTTTATTCCATATTCATCAGACGCTTGTTTTAATTCGCTAAAGTCGTCTACTTTGTCCCAAGGAAAATGAGGCGATACGCTATCAGTACAACCTGAGAGCTCATTGATCACCGCGCAGTCTTCCAGTTTTTCAAAGATATTACGTGGCTCACCTTGCAATGGGAAGCGAGCAAATCTTGTGCCGCCCGTACCTGTTCCCCATGAGGGAACAGCGATTTGAAAGTCTTCAGCGGCCTTGGTGAACTTCTCGATATCAATACCATCACGTGCTAGCTTCTCAGCAAGTGCGTCATAGTCAGTTTTAAGGTTGCTATATAACTCTTCGTTTTTTTCGCTTATTAAAGCTGAATCTATTCTACGTAACATAATATACTCCTAGCGTAGGAAGGCTTCGTGCAAACCGCCGTCTACACTAATAATTTGGCCTGTGGTTTTATTAAGCTGACCAGATATGAGAAGGTAAGCAGCCTCAGCTTGGTCTTCAGGCGTAATAGGTGACTTCGTAAGTGTTCTCTGCGCGTAGAATTCTGCCAAACGAGTACGAAGTTCCTCAGTTGAGTCTGCCTCTTGGAACGGAATGTCGTACTTAGTGAGCGAAGATATAACGCGGTCACGTGGAAACATGCTACTACCCTGTACAACAGTCGCAGGTGCCAGCGCGTTAACGTTTACAAGCGGTGCTAGCGTTACAGCTAACTCTCGAACTAAGTGGTTAGCAGCGGACTTACTCGTATCATAAGCAAGAGAACCTTTTTTCGATACGGCGCCATTAACACTTGTAGTCAGCACCATGTTTCCTTTCATTTGTTGCTTTTCCCAGATTTTCTGTGCTTCAGAAGCGACAACGTAACCACCTTTAACGTTTACGTTAAAGCTGAGTTCGAATACTTCATCATTTTTCGCTAAATCTGCACCTTCTGCGATGAAAACACCAGCAGTAACGATAACTTTATCGATACCTCCGTAGGCTAGGGTAACGTTAGCAAACAGTTCTTCGACAGTATCGCGCTTGGTAATGTCTACTTCTAAAGCAATGGCTGGTCCGCATGAAGAAATACCTGTACCTGCTACTCCAATACCTTTTCCATAAAGCGCTTCAAGCTCTTCTGCGGTAGCTTTTGCATTTTCTAAACGCAAGTCAGCACAAACAACATGCGCGCCTTCTTTAGCAACGCGATGTGCTGTAGCTTTACCAATACCGTCGCCAGCACCAATAACGACCACCACGTCTCTCGCTAATGGCGCTTCTTTCGGCATTCTTTGCAGCTTAGCCTCTTCTAAAGCCCAATATTCAATATCAAAGGCTTCTTGCACTGGTAATGCAGTGTACTCTGATATAGCCTCAGCCCCTCTCATAACTTCAATTGCACAGTTATAAAATTCGGCAGTGACTCTCGATTCGCTTTTATTTTTACCCCATGCAATCATTCCAACACCCGGTATAAGAACTACTGTTGGACTTGGGTCCCTCATTGCTGGAGAGTCTTCTCGCTTACATGCTTCATAATAGGCTGTGTAATCTTCTCTATACTTAGCAAGAGAATCTTCAAACTTTTCAACCAACGTTTCTAGGCCATCAGTCTCAGGGTTAAAGTCTACAAACAATGGTTTGATTTTTGTGCGAAGGAAGTGGTCAGGACAAGATGTACCTAAATCAGCAAGACGAGGGGCATCTACACTATTCACGAAACGTAGGGTAGCTTCATCGTTTTGCAACGTCCCGATGTACTTAACCTTGTTCGAAAGTTTACCTCGAGCAATTGGCATGAAATCAACGAGAAGCTTCTTTGAATCCTCAGGAGACAACGGCGCATATTTTTGACCACCAAATGTTTGCTCTCCTTTGTCATGCTCTTCAATATAACGCGCTGCGGTTTCGATAACCCATAGTGACGTTTCATAGCAGCTTTTACTTTCTGATGACCAGTTAGTGTGTCCATGCTGTCCAAGTAAAATCCCCCAAATATCGGGGTTTGCTTTGTAACTGTCTTCACAAACTTTTGCTGCTTCCCACCCAGGTCTCATCCATGGAACATAAGCCATTTTTCCGCCCCAAATCACTTCCGTAAGGGCTTCCTGGTCTTTACAAGACGCAACGGATATAACAGCGTTGGGGTGAAGGTGGTCTACGTGTTTTTCATCAATCATAGAGTGCAAAGGCGTATCAATCGAGGACGCTCTTGGATTCAAGCAAAAGTTGCAATGCTTAAACATACCAACCATGCGATCTTCACCTGCAGACTTGTATCCTTTGTCTGGATATTGCTGGTACACGGAATCTAAAGCTTTTAGTTTGTCTTCATAAAGTGAAGAAAAATTTTCTTTTGTCGAAGTTCTTAAATCACCGCCAGAGCCTTTAACCCACAATACTTCGACTTGCTCACCTGTAAGAGGATCTTCTTCAAAAAGCTTTGCCGATGTGTTGCCGCCGCCAGTATTTGTAATCCTTTGGTCTTCTCCAAGCTTGTTGGATCGATAAACCAAATTCTCTACTGGTGAGAGTTTATCCGCTTCTTCGTCGTTCCAAAGATATTTTACATGCTTGTAATCATCGGGTTTGAAAGCCATTACTGTGTCCTAAAAATTTACAGTTAGTTATGTTTCACAAATGTAAACACTGAATTATCCGCTCACAATACACGCCACTTCCAATCCTTGTCAATCATTTTCAATCACTACCGATTGTAATTTGACTATTTTTGTCGAAAAGGCGTACATCTAATAGATCATATGTTTATTTCTGAGTGCTCTTGATTGCTCTAACCCATTCTTCAACATACGCATCAACGCCAACAAAATGAGACGGTTCAACCTTATCTAACTCGAGTATTTGTGCCTGATGACTGTAGTTAATAAGCGCAGACGCCCCTAGAACCGTTCCAGTATTGTCTAAGGATGCGAATACAGTTTGTTCGTGCCTCATTTGAGCAACAAGGCGACAGAGCAGTGGATTCTTTAGGAATGCCCCTTCGATATAAATTGGGCCTTCAGCATTCAAGTCGCTAAGGCGTTGATTGATCATTAGCGCACAATAGAGAGTTGCAATTGCCTGCGGTGATTTCGGTTTTTCAGGGCAAAGTAGAAGTGGTTTAAGCCCCGGAAACGGTCCGTTTCCTTCGCTAAAATCTGGCGTAACGAGCCAAAAATTGCTAAGCGCCTCTTGGATATCCGCCTCTGTTGGGTTCATCTTTATATTACCACCCAAAGTTGTGCAAATCCTTTCATATTCTCTTCCGCCCATAAACCTGGCACAAGAAACCGGGTTACCGTTAATATCTACATTAGCAAGGGTATCCGTTTTATCATGGAGAGAGCTAACGTCCCCACCCGATTGCATCAAAATTGTCCAAGTTCCAGTCGAAATAACCGTGAAGGCTTCATGATGTTGTTTGCTGTTGTTTAAATATCTGAGGAAACTCGCGTTACTATCGTGAATACCACAATAGATTTTACATGTTGACGGTAAAGTCGTTTGGATAGATACATCAGTGCTTATCTCACCAATACAATCCCAAGCATTTTTCAGAGGCGGGAACAGGTTTGACCAACCTTTATTTATCGCTAGAGATGAGAACATATTATCTATGGGGTTCCATAGATCGGTATGACAGCCTAGTGATGTGACTTCTGAACTTAGTTTAGCGCCTAATCTCCATGCCCAATATTGAGGATACAACAAAATCGTATCAGCTTTTGAAAACTGCAGGGGGTATTGACTTTGTAACCAATGGAACTGTTTAGCTAAATTCAAACCTGCAGGTAGATAAGGCGAATAGGTTTCACTAAAAGAAGGGCGTTGTAATTTGTATTGCTCTGCACATTCGTCAATGCCTTGATACTCATAATCTAAAATCGGAAGCGTAAGTGCCTTCGATTTATCCGTCACATTGCTGTCAATAAGAGCTGCAGTCGCCCCATGGGTAGTCACAACAAATCCTTCAACATTTTTTGTATGTGTACACGACTTAAGCGTTTCAACAATCCAATCCCATATATTGTCCACATCAGCCTGGGGGTATTGCCCTGCGATGGGTGCGTTTTTACAGCTAAAGCTGGCGATTTGCTCTTGGTTCGAAACAAACAATAACTTTATATGGGTTTTACCAATATCTAAAACAGCTTTCACTCTAACGCTAACTCCAATATCTTTAGTGAAGTGACACCTCAAAATAATAAGTAAATAGCAACAAGAAACGATATTTTATTCCTATGTGTTCGTTACTATTTTACAATTTTAGAGATATCCTCTTTTGTTAACGTAATGTATAGCAAAATATGATTGGAAATGAAAGCTTTTGATTATATGCTGTTAAAAAAGAAAAGGTAGGACTGGAATCTAATGACCGTTTGAAAGTTTGAGAGTAGGTAATAAGAGAGAAGATTAAAGAGAGGTTTCAACTTGCAAGAAACCTCAAAAGAATGGCCAATTACTTAGGTAGATGAAAATCCAAAGTTAATGCCTGTCACTCATCGTTTTGAGTTAACTAGGCAGCAGCAAGGGTCTCGACGTCAACAACGATGACTTCAATTCCATAGCTCCTGATTTCGTCGAGCTGAGCTGTATCTGCACGATTATCCGTAATAACGATATCAACTGCATCTAGGTCGCAAAAAACAAGGTTACTCTGTAAGCCGATTTTGCTGCTGTCAGCTAACACGACTAATTTATCCGCTTGCTTGCGTAATTTCTTTTCAGCCAGGATTAAAAGGGGGTCAGACTCCATAACACCATACTTGCTAATACCCGGTGTTCCCATAAACATCATGGTCCCTCGGTAATTTTGAGTAGTGTCATTTTCAAAAGAGCTTAGAATTATACTTTGCTTTCTATATACTTCGCCGCCAGGGAGTGTAACTTGGTTTTGGCTGTTTTCAACAAGATCTTGAGCTAATACAAATGAGTTTGTAAGTATATTAAGCCGCTTGTCTCTCAAAAATTCAGCCATCATAAATGTAGAGCTGCCTCCATTGATGATGATTGATTCGCCATCGTTACAAAGCTCACATGCGGTTTTAGCAATAGCTCTTTTTATGTCTGCATTTTTCTCTTTATCAATTAGAAAAGCATTTCCAGAAAGATAGAAGTTCGAAGTAGATCCACTATCGATAACTTGTGCACCACCTCGTATTTTTTTGATCTTCTTCTGTGACGATAATTTCTTCAAGTCTCGTCTGATTGTCGCTTCGGAGGCACCGAGTTGACTACACAACTCAGGTACACTTGCGAATGTCGACTCTTCTAGTATCTCTAGAATTAACTGTTGTCGCTGCTTTTCAAGCATTTCTTGTCTGTCCTATTTGGCGTTATTGATATCAATATAAGCACCAAAGTAACCAAAATCAATCAAAAAACTCATTTCATGATTGATTTTGATAAAATTTACATACTTACTGGGTATTAGCAGCTGGTTAACTAGCTTAAAGCAGCGATTTCGATGTGGTCCATGTCATCAAATTCTTGGTTCTCCCCACCCATGGCCCATATAAAGCTGTAGTTCGTCGTACCGACTCCACTGTGAATAGACCAA
Organism: Alteromonas sp. KUL106; assembly: GCF_009811415.1. GTDB lineage: Bacteria > Pseudomonadota > Gammaproteobacteria > Enterobacterales > Alteromonadaceae > Alteromonas. Next base: position 126,890 of record NZ_BLIG01000025.1, read on the forward strand.
CTAGGCGATGCAATAGCGACTTCAGGAGCTAATGGTAATGTTTTAACTTCTTTAGGCTCACCCAGCATGTGAAATACTCGTTCGCTTTGGTCAAGATCGAAGTACATATATATTTCTGTTCTACGAAAATGCGTGTGTGGCGGTTTAGTGTTCCAAACGCTACCTGTTTTTAATTCTGTTATCCCCATTACTAATTGACAACTATCAACTATTCCTGGGCGAATTGATTGGAATATCGTTCTCTCATTCGATGTTTCTTGAGAACCAAGTTCAATATGTTTCGCATCTACTTTTGGCACATGAACTGTTTTAGTAACACGGTGCGCTGGATATGAAACCATATAAAACTTTGCAGGTTTATTCGCGTCATCCGAAGACAAAATGACTACCTTACTCCCTCTCGATACATAAAGGCTATCTTTCTGCGCCATAGTGTAATGAGTGCCATCAACATTAACAGCCCCCTTTCCACCAATGTTGATAATGCCCAACTCTCGCCTTTCACAAAAATAATCGGCCGCCAATTCTTTATGTGTAGGTAACTCAATAGGCGATTCAGCCGGCATTGCGCCACCGATAACAGCTCGGTCTACGTCTGTATAGGTTAGTGAAAGTTCACCAGGAACGAAAAGCGGTTCAGTTAAGAAAGCCTCTCTAAGCTCTTGGTTCGTCATGCTGGGATAGCTACGTTTATTTGTAGAGAAAAGAAAATTCATGCAATACCTTTTTAATCACGTGGTGAAATTTTGACTACGCTTTCTTTAACGAGCCATCCAACCACCGTCAACTAACAATACATGCCCGTTAACATAAGATGATGCCTTTGAAGAAAGGAAAATAGCAGCGCCTGCCAAGTCGTCGGGTTGACCCCATTTAACCGCAGGAATACGACTACTAATACTTTCAAATCTTTCTTTGTCTTGGCGAATATTGAAAGTATTGTCGGTTTCAAAGTACCCTGGAGCGATCGCATTAACTTGAATATTTTTACTGGCCCACTCGTTAGCAAGTGCTTTAGTCAACTGAGCTACACCGCCTTTACTTGCAGCATAAGCTGGTACCGTAATACCACCAGAGAAACTCAACAAAGATGCGATGTTGATTATCTTTCCGCTGCCTTGCTTGAGCATCTGCTTACCAGCTTCACGACAAAATGTGAATACACCATTTAAGTTAACATTTATAACTTCATTCCAATCTTCATCAGAAAATTCATGAGCAGGAGAACGCTTTATTGTTCCCGCATTGTTAACTAAAACATCAATTCGACCGTGATTTTCAATAATTTTATCAATAGTATCAATGATTTGAGAAGTATTTGATTGGTCACAACCATACCCAACGCAAACAACGTCCTTCTGAGTCAGTAAATTAACGGTAGACTCAACGCTCTTTGTGGAAGAGCCAATCGCAATAACTGTCGCACCGGCTTCACCTAATGCCATTGCAATGCCCTGCCCTAGCCCCCTACTTGCACCTGTAACTACAGCAACCTTTCCATGTAAACCAAATTGTCTACTCAAATAATCAGACACGTTATGTCTCCTAACTTTTCGTTTTAGTTAAACCAGACCCAGAAGCTTTGGTAAGAACTCACTGATTTCTGGGAAGATAATGGTAAGTGCCAGTGCAACAATCATCGCAACATATAACGGAATAATAGGCTTCATTATGTTACTAATAGATACCTTCCCAATGCTGCACCCTACAAACAGGACACTTCCAACAGGAGGTGTGCAAAGGCCGATAGATAAATTTAAAATCATCATTATCCCAAAGTGTAGAGGCGATATATTCAGCATTTCAGCGATGGGTAGAAATATGGGAGTGAATATCAGTACTGCTGGCGTTACATCCATGAATGTACCTACAGCAAGTAAAATTAGGTTCATTATAAGAAGTATAATAATGGCATTTTCGGACACTGAGAGTAGCGAATTACTTATCGCTTGTGGTATCTCTTCATAGGACATTAGCCACGACATCGACGCTGAAGCACCAATTAAAAACATGACGATGGCCGTTGTACTTACCGTCTTTAATAGTATTGGGTAGAGATCTCTGACTGACAATTCTTTGTAAACACCGAGGGCCAGTAAAAGGGAATATAAAACTGCTATTGCTCCGGCCTCTGTCGGTGTGAATAGACCGCCAATGATTCCCCCAATGATGAGAACAATTAAGAACAAACAAGGTACGGCCCCAAATAAACTTGGCCAAAATTGTCCAACTTCAATATTGCTTTCGGCTGCAATTCCTGAGCGCTTGATATGGAACGCAGCTCCCACCATTAATAGTGCGGTTACCAACAGTCCAGGCAAATAGCCTGCGATAAACAATGCAGCTATTGATACCCCACCACTTGCGAGCGAGTAGATAATCAGAATGTTGCTGGGAGGTATGAGCATGCCCGTCGTTGCTGCGGTGACGGTAACAGCGGTACTGAACGGCCTATCATAGCCCTCTTTTTCCATAGCTGGAATCATGAAACCACCGACGGCAGACGTCGCAGCGACCGCAGAACCTGAAATTGAACCGAAAAGAGCACAAGATATGATGTTTACAAAAGCTAAGCCCCCGGGGAGCTTTCCAACGAGTACTTTAGCAAATTCAATTAGTCTGACTGCAATCCCACCTTGCCCCATGAGATACCCTGATAGAACAAAGAAAGGAATAGCTAATAGTGCAAAGCTATCAACACCTACAGCGAGTCTTTGAGCCAATGTGGTTAGTGCAGGAAGCGTATCGATTGTTAAAAGCATCGTTGCTAATGTCGCTAGAATAATGCTCACGGCAATAGGTACGTTGATTAAAAGCAATATCAAAAACACACCGAAAAGTACTAATGATGTCATAGCGCGTGTTCCCTGAGATTATTGGCATCCTTCATCTCTAAAAGACCCCAAAAACCATATATGATGAACAGAAGTCCACTTATGGGTACTACTAAATAAACGTATCCCATCGGAATGCCAAGAACAGGTGATTCCTGATTTAACAGAAAGGTAATGTAAGTAAGATTCACACCGCCGATTAGCAGAACACCTAGAGCGAACAATATTACTAGTACATACCCTAACTTTGCCGTGGTGACCGCTGCGTTACGCTGCATTTTTTTAGTTAGATAATCAAAGCCTAAATGACTATGGGTGTGAAAAGCATAGGCACTGCCCAATAGACTGATCCATATCAAGAAAAAGCGTGCAAGTTCCTCTGTGAAAGAACTTGGATGAGGCAAGATAAAACGCGTTATGACTTGCCACGTTACGTTCAAGACCAGCAAAGCCATCATTGTTGCCAATAGTGTTCGCAACGCTTTGTTTAGTGCAGGAATAATTTCTGCAAGGGTCTTCATTTTTCTACTCCTAAAGACTTTATCCTTTTAACAAGGTCTTCTAAGTCTGTACCTTTCAATGATTCGTATACAGGAAGTACACTTTCTTGAAAGACGCTTTTATCGGCCTCAATAACTTTTACTCCCGCTTCCTTTACGACTTTCAAAGATTCACGTGTAGATTCGGCCCACAGCGTTCGTTGAAAGTCAGTAGCTGATGTCATTGACTCTTCCAACCACTTTCTTTGTTCAGAATTTAACTGTTCCCAAACGTGCGTACCGATAATGATGACGTCAGGTATTGAAGTGTGTTCGTCTAAAATAAGATACTGACTTACTTCATAATGTTTCGAATAGTAGAAACTTGGCAGGTTGTTTTCTGCGCCATCGACAACGCCCTGCTGCAGAGACGTGTACAATTCCCCCCAGCTTACTGGAGTGGCGGCTCCGCCCATAGTGTTAACCATAGATACAGCCGTCTGGCTGTTCATGACTCTGATCTTCTGTCCTTTTAAATCATCAGGCGTGACGACTTGCTTCTTTGTTGTATAGAAGCTTCTAGAACCCGCATCAAAATAACCTAACCCTTTAAAACGATATGGCTCTCCAGCGGCAAGTAGTTCTTTACCAACACTACCATTTAAAGTTTTCCAGTAATGGTCTTGGTTGTCGAAAAGATAAGGCAGACTAAATACTTTCATTTCAGGTACAAAACTTTCCAGCGCACTCGCTGAGACCTTTGTCATTCCCATACTGCCTATTTGTATGAGTTCGAGTACCTCTCTTTCGTCACCTACCTGTGATGATGGGTAAATTACAACGGACATTGACCCGCTGGACCTTCGCTCTAATTCCTCTTTAAAAAAAATGAGGCCTTTATGTACAGGATGATTAATATCTAACTGATGCCCGAGCCGGATAACAAAGGGTTCGTCTCCAGTATCTGTGCCGCATCCGTGCAGCAGCATCAGCGGAATTAATAAGAAAGCTTTTAGAAAGAATTTAAAATCCATATTCACGCTCCCCTAAGTGAAATACTTTTAGGGATGATGGCTCCCTTGTACATAATCACTTGTGCAGCACAAAACTGGCCAGCACGAATACATTTTTCTAAGCTTTCTCCCCTCGCCTTTGCAGCTAGAAATGCGCCATTGAAAGAGTCACCTGCAGCTGTGGTGTCGACAGGTTCTACTACGTTAGGTACGTCGAACTCAAACCTTCCATCTTTGTTTGCTGCGAGAATACCACTTGCGCCGTTTTTAATGACGACTTCAGAAACACCGCATTTCAACCAGCGCTCAATACAATATTCCATAGAATGCTCACCATACAGACTGACCTCGTCTTCCATACTCAGAAGGGCTAAATCTGTAAGGTTCATTATTTGGTTAAACGCTTTTGATGCTTCACTAAACGACAACCAGTTCCGAGCTCGATAATTGTTATCAAAAATAACCTTACCGCCACGCATACGAAACTCTGTGAGAAAATCATAGAGTGCTTGTCGTGTTGGTTCAGAATAGATTGAGAGTGTTATACCGCTTAAAAAGATTGCGTCGTAATCTTTGATTTCGTTTAACGTTTCTGGAAATTTCTCTAGCAAATATTTTGCAGGAGAATTAGAACGCCAATAATGGAAACAACGTTCACCATTAGATGCATTTTCAATCAAATACAATCCTGGCACGCTATTCTTCAACTTTTTCACGTGCTTGACGCCAACGCCTTCCTCTTGCCAAAGCGAGAGCATTTTACTGCTAAATGAGTCATCGCTCAGTGCCGTTACATATTCGACGTCTCCGCCGCTTCGAGAAAGATAAATAGCGGTATTGAGTGTATCGCCGCCATAATTGAGCTTATAAAGTTCACTATCACAGTTAGACAACTCAATCATACATTCGCCAATAATAGCTAGCTTCACTTCTCTATCTCTCCATCCCTTACTTTCTTTGTAATCACACTCATATACTTTTACGCTCATCAAGAGTCATTAAATAAATGTAAAATGATTGTATATGAACACAAAGCAATCATCAACACTCATATTCAATCATTAATTGTGTTTTAGAAATACAAGGGTAAAAAACGTGAGGATCACGACACCACAGTTTCCTGTACAAGTAGAGCCGTGAATATTGAAGACTTAATTGGACGGATGGGCGTTTTCGAAACTTTTTCTTGATTTAACTTCTTCACTTCGCGCATCTTCGTACTCTTCTATATACGCTTTTGCTTGCTCTAAAAGTCGACCAGTTAAATAGCGGTACTTTTCTTCATACGCGAGATTAGTGGTCTCAAGCGGATCGGCTTCCAGATCATACAGTTGCATGTAGTCATTCTTATAGAAATTTACAAATTTCCAATGTTCTGTTCGTAAACCGTACATGGGAGGAATGGGAGCCCGTTTCGGTTGATACATGTGCTCAAAGAAGAATTCATCTCGCCACTCATCAACGTCTTCTGCTCCAATCAATGGTATCAAGCTGCTACCTTGATAGGTGGCTGGAATAGGTATACCTGCAAAGTCGAGTATTGTCGGCGCAATATCAATGTTAAGTGCAAACTTGTTTATTTCTTTATGCAATGGGTTGCGAGGGTCCTTTATAATAAGTGGTACTCGTAGGTCCTCTTCCCACCCAAACCACTTTCCTGCCAATTGGCGTTCATTCAAAGCATATCCGTTATCCCCTGTATAGATAATGATCGTGTTATCATCTAAGTCGAGAGATTTAAGAAGCCTGTTTAAAGAACCGACAGCGTCGTCGACACTGCTTATTGCACGATAATGTCGTTTTACTATTCGTTGATACATTTCTTCATTTGCGAACCGATATTCCCAACGAAGTCTTCCCATAGAAGTTTTTAGAAAATCAGGAAGTGCTTCAAAAACTTTGTCATCAGAAACATTAGCTTTTGTAATATTGACGTTTACATACATAGAATCAAATTCGGGTGGGTAATGGAACTGATCCTCCTTGTCCATGTCGTGAGCATGAGGATTCCAAAAATTTACAGCGAGAGCCCATGGTTTATCACCCTCTGATGCACGATTTATAAATTCACTCGCAAGGTTTCTAATGTAATGGGTCTGGGGTATTTGCTCGCCTTTCCACTCATTGTTTTTTGCCTGAAGAAGAGGCTTAAAATAATCGAAGCGCTCATTATCTTCTCCCGATAGTTTTATTTCATATTTACCCACGAAACCAGTGGTGTAACCTGCTCTCTTGAGTAGCGCCGGATACACGTTAAACGATTCCTCTTCACCTGTAGCTGGCCGGCCGAAAGTAAAATCATGTGTACGCTCAGTTAAACCTGTCAAGATGCTGATTCTACTCGAAGCGCATATCGGCGTTGTCACAAAGGCGTTTTCAAACACTACACCTTCATCAGCTAGTGCATCGAGATTCGGCGTTTGTACCTGAGAAGAATTTCTACTTAACAAGTCCCAACGATGGTCATCAGCTAGAATAAAAAGTATGTTTGGAGGTCTATTTTCAACGGCTGGAGCGCTATTGTCGCTAGCTTCAGCTTTAATTGTACATACTTGGTAGCAGTTCAGAATTAATGTTAGAAATAAAAATGGTACTTTCACAATAATTGTCCTGTTAAAAAAGCCCCTCTAACTCACGGTGCTAGAGGGGAAACCCTACTCAGGAAATCAGTTGTCAGAAGCTTGTGCAGTTGTCACTGGAGTGTCATCGATTACAGAGCCACCTGTATTTGCAAGGTAAACGTAAGTGGCTGTAACAAAGTAAATAATCGTTGCTATCAATAGAGGGGCATGTAACGCAGCGTCGCCGTTATCGAAGAAAGCCAATACTCCAATACCAAGACAGCCAAGTAGTGAGGCAATAGCCACATATGACGCTAAAGTAACCACCGACGACACCTTTCCCTTCGAAACTTTTAGCGAATTGCTAGACAAACTATCTAAGAATTTTTTCTCTTTCAGTCTACGTTCTGACTCAGCAGCTTCTGCTACCTCAGCTTCGGGAAAGCTTGTTTTAGCCCCCAATGCAATTGATAGTAGGCAATACACCACCGTTGAGTAAATCCATACAGGTATTAGAAGGAAAAATAAGTGAAGTATGCCTGACCGCTCCAAAACATAGCTTAAAACTAATGCTGTTAGCCACGTGGTGATAGCCGCCCAGTTTGTATTGTTGCCTTTATATTGAGACCAATAGCGGGTTAGGCCCATTCTAGGAAAGAGCCAATGCTCTGCTACAATAATCGCACCTACTGGCGCCATCATTAGCCCCATGATTCCTACAAAACCAAGAAGTTGAGAAAACACGAATGGAAAACATGCGATAACAGTTGTTACCACGCCAACGACAATCGTTGACTTTTCTCTACTCCATTTCGGGTTCAGAGAACTGAATGCCAACCCCGCACGGTAAATAGTAGGGTTTGAAGTAGTCCACCCAGCAATAATTACAGCAATGATTCCACAAGTTCCTAATGCTTGGTATGCGACTGCTCCGGGGTCCAAGTTGGTTATTGCCGTACCCAAAATTATTGCAGCACCGGCTCCCATGATACCTGCACATATCCATGCCATGTAGTGACCTATAAACATACCTAAAGCAGAGAAGTAGCCGTATCGAGAATAACGAGCAAAACGCAACAATGTCATATCGCCCATTCCTCCATGCATAGCTAAATTTGCTACCCAAGCAAACGCAGCAACATGCCAAAAGCCAACTTCGCTGCTTGTTTTGACCCATATGGATTCGTTTGCAATAGTATAAAAGTCAGAAAACGAAGAAATAGAAGCAACACCAGGTGTGGATTCAATGAGCGCAGGAAGTAAAAAAAGTGCACCAACAATGAACATCAAAATCATCCATGGAGCACATACTTCTGCAAAAGCCGCTAGTTTTTTAAAGCCTTTCACAGCCATGAATACAACTACTGCTCCGACAAAGAGAGCAACTAGAACAAACCTTAGATCGGATGGAAACCAGTCAACTTGAGGAGGAATATCCAGCAAAATCCTTACAGCCGATGCAGATACAGTAATCATTGCCCCAGCAAGCACGCTAAACAGGACTCCATTCACGACACTGTATAATTTAATTGTCCCCTTACCGGCTATTTTTTCCAAATAAGCGTATAGGGTGAGTCGAGTTTCCGTAGCAATTGGTGCAGTCAATAAGCCCCACGTGAGCACGGCAAGTAAGTTACCTAACAGAAGACCGACTAAAATGTCTCCCGCTCCAACTCCCCAAGATACAAAAAGTGCTCCGATTACAAATTCTGTTCCAGCAACATGCTCTCCCGCGTAACTCCCTGCAAATGCTCGAGCCGGTTGTAACTTATTAGGACTTATCGGTTGTGTTTCAAACTCATCTGAACTCGACACATTTCCTCCATTATTTTCATTCTAGGCTTTTTCAATTAAAGCCGCTTAAAAGGAAGTAAAGATGATTACTTTTGAGCGATTATGACTTAATTGTAAGTGCCAATCAATGAAATTGTTATCAAATTGTGTCGAAAATAAAAACGTAGAATTTATATAATAAAAAACCTATATGATTAGCGAGTCGAAAATGACTACGAGGATTCTTGTCAAGCTCACCTTAAGACGACTGAGAGTAGGCTTAATTGTCTAAGAAGAGAAAAAAGAAATTTATCTTCTTTGGATCGAATACACCAAAAAAGTATAAACTATAAAATTTTGATTAATTAGTTATTTTATCCCTAAGCGCTGCAGCCCTTGACTAGAAAGAGATTCAGCGCTTTTTAAAATTACGTTTTCCGCGGAAACAAAGATTATTTTGATAGGGATTTAAACAATTCCTTCAAAGCCTTTTCTAACATTACTGGGTCGTTGAAATCTACACTGTCCCAATCGATTCCTAAGTCTAATTGAGTAACGTCCTCAGTTAGTAGGCGTTTTATTGTAGATGTGTTATTAACTTTTACCCTAGGCAGCGAAATAAACTGTTTAGATCTTCCAATTTTTTTAACTACCGGGGCTTGCAGATATTTACTGAATTTTTTTTGTGATAATAGTGACTTGAGATACCTTTCTACCTCTACCCTACCCTCTTGTTCAGCCTTAATTATCTCTTCGTATAATCCTCGCAAAGATTCTGCGATTTTATTTTCTAGAAGAGGCATTACGAACTCTCTGTATTCATGAAGCTTGTCGTAGCGGTAAAAAGTGGTTCGACCTATACCTAAATATGAGGTAACAACTGAAGCTCGACTCTTTGATAACTTTTCGTCTTCAATACTTTCCAATTCGGTAACGGCATTCGAGTAACTGTTTAATGCATCAGGAAGTGTTAAATCACTTCGAGAAAAATTTTCGATATGTCGCAATACGTTAATATTTTTTGGCTTTTCGGCGTATATCTTTACTTTTACTTTGATCAAGCCGCCATATAAGTAACGTATCGCGTAATATCTTCTGTGGCCTGCCACTATTGCATAGTCAGACATATTTTTACGCCATACAGCGATTGGATGAACTAACTCACTATGCTTCAATGTCTCAGCTAAACCCTTAATCTCCTCTATCTCGGCATCAACAGCATCGTACCTAGGATTACTTTTATCTAACCTATTTTCAATAAGGCCCTTTTCGCATACGACGCAGTTCGTTAATGAAGCAATTGAATCTGCGTCATCACGTTTAGCAAACTTAACAGGTAAATATCTTGGATTATCTGATTGTGGCTGGATATAATCGACGAGTACTCTATCTACTTCAGAGGACGTTTTAAATAATGGGTCGTCATGAACGTTGCTTTCTTTAGATTTATCTCGTTGCTTTAAATCATCGAGCATCTGTTGAGACTTTTTAGAAACGCCTTCTCCCGACTGAAATTTACTGATCAAATCTTCCTGAGAAGTGGTTTTCGTTACACGTCTACTTCTTGGCTTTTTAGCTGTCATACTTCATCTCCCCACAAGCTATCTTCGATTAAAGTGTAGAGTTTTTGCATTTCTTTCTTCGCATGATGATTATGAACGTAGTTAAAATGAGTTTCGTCGACAGACGGGCGTTCCATTACTCTATAGCAATTTCTTTGCTGAAGCCAAAACGGACTCATGTATTTCCCTGTCGGCCCCTCGCTATCATAAAGCTTAGCTAACGCTACTTCGTCTTTCTGCGTTAACCGTGATTTACTAGGCACTTTATTAGGAACTACACCTACAATTTTTAATGGGTTGTGAGCTCTATCTTCATTAATTCTATCAATCCGATTAAGAAGCATGGGAACACCATCGATTGAGTCATACTCTGGTTCAGTAGGAATAATCACATGCGTAGCAGCGCCTAACATCCCAGCAGAAACGGGAGATTTACTCGGTGGGTTATCAACAATCACTATATCGTAGTCATCAGCCAGCTCTTCCACAGAGAACCAATCTCTCATATGAGCAGTTATTTTTGAAACTAACCTATCAGATTCTGGTGTGAGTGCTAACACTCTATCAACATTACCTTCTGAGGGTAGTACCTTAATATTTTCAAAAGCTGTTGGATATTCGTATACAGGAGAATTGAACAATATATCGGTACTAGTATTTCGACCACTCCACTCTGGATCATCAATGTCATCAAACTCAGGGTGCAACGGTGCAGCGTACTCATCGTCTCCCGGAATAGCATCCATTTTCAAAAATGCTTTTGATGAATCTTGTTGTGAATCATAGTCCAATACTAAAACACGTCGCTTCTTTCCCTTTCCATTCGGGCCTCCAGTAGCGAGTAAGTAAGCAATTGTAGATGCCAAAAAAGTTTTACCTACCCCACCTTTGCGGTGATAACTGGACAGAACACGCATTCCATTATACAACTCTGTTTTAATCATTATTCTAACCTTCTTTCAGGACATAAACTTATATTGGCACGGCAAATAATCAATGTCTCGGATCGAATCTTTAGAAGTCGCAAATTGAAATCGCTATCGGATGCATAGTACACCTTTACTACTTATTAAAAGTGACGATTGACACTTAAAGTAACGCCCTGACGTTCTAATCCACTCTGCCTTCCCTTCTCAACCACTTGAAAAACATTCTTAGCTGCTTCGGCAATGTGTATACCCGATTGAAAATTTCACTCTACGCCCTGACAAGAATTAGATAAGAAGGCACATACTCGCATGATTGGGTTTTATCGACCCCTTTGCAAAAAACTTCCATTGGAAACGCTCGTACAATCTCTCCGTAAAAAAACAAACACCAACATCTGCCTCAAACCTATTTTTATTCTATATCTGTATTACTTCGAACCCTCGTTTTTCCTGCTTTCTGGCAAGTTTTTCGGTAGGAGTTTCCGCGGAAACAAAAATCTATAAAATAGCTAAGGAACAGAGTTACGTCGATTTGTTTTAGCCGTCGGGTTTTAATTAATACTTTAGAAAACACTCTTGTCTCTAACTCTACAGCGAACTTAAGATTCTCAGAGTTGTTTCTTCGATGCTAAGTTTCTTTGTATCGTTATGCATAGTTTTTTATTCTGATGTATCTAGACGCATTAATATTTAAAATCAAATGCACGCAAAAGCCTTTGTCTACAGGGCTGAAATGAAAACGATGAAAATTGTTTCCGCGGAAACAACATTAAATCACATGTATTAGTGAAGATTGGTTCTTACCACTTTTAGGAACGCTTATAGTTAAATCATTCATTGTCGAGGGCTCGAATATTCGTATGCCATGAGCCAAGAAATAGCAGTTCACGCCCTCATGACCTTTTAACGCAACTTACTAAGAAGTGGATTTTGTATAACACTTTTCTGTCTATTAGTAGACAATTAAAAATGTGCTCAACAGCTTGTTTTTATTGGCCCGAAGCATAATTTTTATCAATTGTTTCCGCGGAAACAATAAAAGTGTTTAAAACGACTATTATTAGCAAGAAACTAATTTTTGAGTAAATAGCCGCGATGTATTCGCGCTACCCAAGAATGTAAAGCTTATTGTAACGCCACAAACAGTTGCTCTCGTTTTATATTTCGTAGGTAAACTTAAAACTATCTTGTCGACTTTTAGCAGAATTGCAGTACTAGAAATAAATTTTACTATCGCTATCAACCTTGATTGCAAATAGCTACACGGTCATTATTTACCATCAACATATAGTTTGATAATTGGGGGAAACTAGACATGACAATACTTCTCAGATAATCTTTGGATCGAATCTGCAAAAAGAATAAAATCTATAGGAAGAGTTTAGAGTGCGTGAGCTATTCGGTTTAGCTGAAAAATATGGATTTAAAGCGCCACTGGTGTCAGTACCAGATGACTTTGACTTCAAGGTATTTATGAGACTTTGCAGTTCCTTGAACGTATCACCTACCACAAGCACAGTGGCCTCAGACATATTTATATCCCTTCAAGAAATTGAAGAATTAACGGCTAGTCTAGAATTCATAGCTAAGAAAATAAACCGCAAACTTTCAAATGTACGTCATCATCTAGTGCAATTAGAAAAAGAAGGGCTTATATCTAGTGAGTTTATAACAACTGATCCCATAAAAAAGCGCAGAGGAAAGCTTTATAAGTTAGCAACTCCAAAGGGACACCTCATAGCAGCGGCTGAGTCTCAAAAAAAGAATACTGTTTCTGATAATTTTCAGTCAGTATCTTCAAGTACCGTTGAAACTATAAATATCGAACGCTATGACGATAAAACCAGATTTATCGAACTACAGATTGTTCGCTATCTAGTTAAGGCAATGCGGACCAATCGCAAAGACAAATCAAGCACTATAAGTATTAAGCTACGAGAAGAGGGGAGAGTTAAACCAGTTCATATTACCGCTAGGGCAGAAGAAGGTAGACTTATATACCTTCCCGATATGAGTTACTACGCAAGTGCGATTACTTGGCTAATAAATCATATATCCGAACGAATAGATGAGTCAGAAACAATTGGAGAGACTTTCACTCTACCGTTAGAGCCTTTGGTTACAATGGCGAAAGATATTCCGGTATCTGAGGCCTCAGCTGGTGGCTATATAAATAACGCTATTCAGTCATTGCAAAGGGTCTCTGCAACGACATTCGATATGAGAGATTTTTACGACACTAAAAAAGACTTTATTGTTGACATCGAACTGTATTACAAGTTGTTTCGCTTGGAGGCTATTGTAACCTATGAAGATTCGAAAAAAGTGGAAAAAAAAGCTGCTGTAATTCAGTTTCCACGGTCTACGGTGAAGAGCATTATCGCTGCGGTTAAGGAAAAACGAACACTAAACGATATGTTGCTTATTGATAGTGACGTATTTGCGACTAAAAATGAAATAGAAATTCTTTTTGGGCTCTGGGCAAGAGAACACTTAATAAGTGGTCGCCAAGCACAGCAACTATATGCTTGGAATGAATTAAGAGAATCAGTAGCTCCTTCGTCGAGTTTAAATGAATTTAAACGAAAATTCTCGAATATGGTTATGGCTAATTCAGATCCATCTTACAAAGCTAAAATACATGAAGCCGTAGAGAATAAAATTGTAAAGCAGGTAGGAACTTGTCACCTTTCAGAGCAACGTAAAGGAGAACTCGTCGTTGAATATGGGAGAGCAACTGTACAGGGTTATTTGATTAATATCGGCTACTCTCCAGAGCAGGGCATACCAGTGATAGCCTTTAGACGCGACATGTCTGCGCTCCATATTTTGGGAAAACTAGAAGATCGAAGATAAGATTTAATGAAAGTATTTTTTCTGGATCGAATCTTTATATCAACAAAATCAACAAATAACACTCGGATCGAATGTTTAGAAAGATCACAATTAGATCGTGATCCACCTTGATCTCTCATACCTTTCATATAAAGATTACACCTATCAAGAAAATGAGAAAAAAATGATGTTATCTTTAAAAGCTCAATGAAGAGCACTTTGAAATATGGATAGATAAGAAGCGCTAAAAATAAAACCCGTGAAGTGTTGGCGCACTGCACGGGTCTTTAGATGTAACTTTGTCGAAGCAGTTACACATCTAATTCTAGCGGTTTACCAGATCAGGTCAACCACTAATGCGTTTTTTATCAGCAAATCTGCGTATATTGTTGGTAAAAAAGATGAATTCTAATAACAATTATGACGACGTTGTTTTTATGTCGCCAGGTCAATTCGAGTATTTGTCAGACACAGAGTCATTTGTGTTTGCACATATTACTTTTTTTGCATCTCAAATGCGTCCCTACAAACGTCAGTTCAAGCAAACAACGCAAGCGATCTGTAACAAGATAGGCTATTCACCAAATGCTGTCCGTGAAGCTATCTCTTCTCTCATCGAGAAAGGCTTCCTTAAGAAATGCCAAGCTCTAGAGGAAGAGGAGGGGTCCTTTCACCCATATTACGATAAAATATCTCATCGCCTGCACGTGGGCGAACATGACTACGCGCGATTGTTTGCACGAGAGTTAGAGAAGACTCTAATCACTTCAAAGAACAAAAGTAAAAATAGTGATGGCCGCGCTATGACCTTCTTTAAAGTACATGTCGGACAATTAAAACGAAATCTATCACTCTTATCAGGAAACAGCTCTAAACATGTTCACAAGGCTCTGATTTTACACGGATACTTACATAATCAACACAAATGGAACGTTGAAAAAAACAGAAATAGTTTACAACGAACTGTTCCTTCACTAGCTAAATTTCTACAGTGGTCGCAAAACACCACTAGACGAGTAATCAATACGTTAAAGCTTTGGGGCATTGTAGACTATAAGTATACTAACGGTTCTGTGAGGTTTCTCACCGTAAGACAATTTAACACTGCAGCAAAAACTGTAACTTCGCTTATAACGAAGTTATGTAACGTTGTTCAGACAAAAGACCACACAGAGATTGTATCCTCTCCTGAACAGTACGACCGTTCACCAAAATCTCCTCAAGAAGCCACCAAATATCTTCAAAAATTGAAGAGTCTAGGGAAAATTTAATAAGCTTCCTGCTCAAATAAGATTAACTCGAGCTTTCGAGGGCTTTCCCGTGCCTGAAACCTAACAATTTCATATCTTTCGCAACGATATGTTAAATAATTTCCTGTGTTTCAGAATTTGTCACTCGTAAATATAATCTATACGCCGTTTTTTGATGACTTCATTAGAGTTTGCCCCAAAACAACGCCATTCATGAGCAGTTGGGCATACATTCGTGCGTAGAATGTTTCATTGAAGGGCAAGAATGTACATACAAAACTCTATATGCACATTGGTGCACACATTAGAAGTAATATAGATGTTAATTAGAAAGTTAATATATGGCTTTCGCCAACAATCTCTATTAATTAATAATAAGTAGAGAACAGTGGTTGCTAGCTTCGAAGATATAAAGTTGGCATATTCGGATAATTATTCAAGTTTAGACATTAACACTATTATTGATTTATAATGCTTGTTATTGATTGAATGTGAATATATTGTTAAGGCGCAACTTTTTAAGAAAAAGGAATCCTTCAACAATGAGAATTACCCAAAAGTTAGCTAGAGAATCTCTGCTGCCTATCTCCTTAAGGTACGTTTGCCTATTATCAATTGCTTCAATAGTTCATCAACCTACTAATGCAGCATCAATGCTCTCTATTGAAAACAAACTTTTGCCGACTTCAGTATACCTTCCAGATTACTCTTATGCTGGATACCACTTTGGTGAGAAGCAAATTACCGCCTGGGAAACAACTACGCACATTGACGTGCAAGATTTTGGTGCCGTTCCAAATGATAACAAAGACGACACTAAAGCTATTCTAGATGCATTAGATCACGCACATACTATTGATGGGCATGTAACAGTAACACTACCCAAAGGCCGATTAATCGTAAAAGACATCCTCAAAATTAGCCGGGGAAATATTACGGTTAGCGGAGAGGGAATGGGTAAACAGGGTACTCAACTCTACTTTCCAATGCCTCTTTCGATTATTGACAAGACTCCTAAGTTAGATGAATTGAGAAAATATCTAAGGCTGCACGATAAAAAACAACGAAATGCAGAAATTTATATAGATGACTATTTCTCTGAATATTCTTGGTCTGGCGGAGTGATATGGGTTCAAAAAGAAGGTACTCGACCGGTACCTTATTTAGAGGAATTAGATGAACAACTTCCAAAGTTAGCGAGAGTTAAAAAAGGTAAAAAAGGCACTAAAATTTTAGAAGTCAGTGACGTCTCAGAAGTTTCAGTTGGCGACGTAATTAGAATAGACTGGCACAACCAAAATGGTAACCAAGCAGGCATTATAAAGTCAATTTATGGAGATACTGACCTAAAGATCGGTTCGCACCATTTTGATTTCCCAAATCGTCCATTAGTAATGCAACCCACTCAAGTTAGATCAGTTAACGGGAATACCATCGAAATACGTGATCCACTTCTACACGACGTCAATAAAGATACACCTGCACACATATCATCATGGGAGCACTTAGAAGAAGTTGGTATTGAGGGACTCTCAATCCAGTTTCCAATGGGCGATTCCTATGGGCATCACGTTGAACAAGGGTTCAACGGAATATATTTTACAAGCGTATTTAACAGTTGGATTAGAGATGTAAGTTTTAATAATGCAGATAGCGCCATACTGACCGAAAACAGCGGAAACGTGACTATCTCCAATATACACAGCTATGGAACACGTTTTGGCCACTATGGTGTACACCTTGGCAGTGTGCATAATTTTTTAGTCGAGGATGCTAAAATCTCAAACCCTACTGTGCATACTTTTAGCATGAATACCAAATCAACCAAAAGTGTATTCTTACGAGGTGTAGGGTTTGCTCAGCCTACACTTGATCAACATGCAGGGGCTAACCACCAAAATCTTTACGACAACATGACTTTTCATATAGAAGCAGAACGTGATGAAAAAGGCCCATACTATGATTTATGGTTTGGCGGTGGAGCAGGGTACTGGCAGCCGGGTCATGGGCGTTATAACACCACGTGGAACGCAAAAATATTTGTCGAGAGTGGCGCTGATAGTAATGAAACCGTAAGGATTTTAGGGCAAACAGAGGGACCTGATGCAAGAGTCATTGGAGTGCATGGAAACAGAGAGTTTACTGTGGAACATTATCCCTCTCCCCATATTTCAGACATTAATTCAAAAGTAGCCATACCGTCTCTTTACGAATATCAGAAACAAAAAAGATTAGAAAAATAAAAGTAATATGGCCCAAGGCTTCGGTCCTTGGGCCGGTTAAGTTTAACTCATTCGTTTTCTGAGTAGTACAATCCCAGCAAAACAAAGTATTGCCAAGGTTGGTGGCGCAGGGACCGAAGTCACGCTTATGTCATCTCCATCAGAGTCTTGCGCAAACATGTCAATTAACATGAATTCCGGCGACGATACATCTTCTTCTAACGCAATAAATCTAAACGTACCTAGTTTAAAAGACGTCCCGAGAACACTTTCCCAGTTAGCTAACAAACCTAGCTGGAATATCAATTCATCGCCAAAGGTAAAAGCATCGTCAAAATAAGAGTTGTCAAACACGCTATTTGTGACGGTAAGTAAATCAAACTCGAATAAGCTAGAATCGAAATTCCATACGACCTCAAGGAAGTCTATTGAAGGATTGGCTTCGTTTATGAATACTTCTATTTCAATGATGTCTCCATTTAGGTAGGACGAGGAATCATTCGAAAAAGTAATAAGCGATGCTTTTGAAGAAAAAGACATCACTAAACCAAGGATAAGAATTAAATTAGCTATCTTCATTTTTATTTCCTACTGGTTTGAACCGCAACGTGAATAAGTACAACGATGAACAAGACCACGGGTATCTCTGTTATTTACAACGCCATCTTCGTTAAAGTCATAACGGATATTCATCTCCTCTCCATTGCGTAACGCAGCAGTAAAGAGTCGAATATCTCTATTATCCACGACGGAGTCTTTATTAAGGTCACCAAGTAATTCAATCGTTACAAAAATGCTTGCTTCAGACTGCTTATTTTTCGAATCGGTGGCTACGACTTTTACTAAATGCGTACCTTCTGGCAAATCTAGTAATTCATCTGAATAGCTTTCAACTCCCCATTCAAATGGAGGCTCATATATTTCTCTTATTAATTGTTCATTAATGTAAAGCGCTAAACTTACGATCGTAATGTCGTCACTTGCTGCTGAGGCGTCTGCCGTGAGAGCGAGGTGTTGATATTCAGTAAGCAGTGATATATCGCTTTCGTTTATCGTAACGGAAGGCCCCGGTAAACTTAGAACAATTAGTGTCATATTGCTTTCGCCCTCTAGTCCCGCGCTATCCTTCGCGACAGCAGTAAACGTATGAGTGCCTACACCTAGAGGCGAGGGGTTTGGTTCATGACTGTCTAACCACCCCATGGCACCAAACTCATAAGGAGCGAAAGAATGCCCAAAGTTCCAAACTGGGCGAGTATCTACCCTTACCAACTCCCCATTTCTATAGAGAGTCACTGACTGAATATCACGACCTTCGACAGGTGATACAGCATCAATAGTAATTGCTAACTTTTCGTACCCTTCATAGACAGTCACGGTTGAATCAGGCCATGTAACGACTGGCGGTTGCGGCTCACCTTTCACTACTAGTTGCATCGACGCTGTAGACTCCTCGCCCTCGCTATCGACAGCAACAGCGGTAAATTCATAAGTACCTGCGGTCAGCGGCGAGGGGTTCGGTGAATGAGTGTCAAGCCATCCCATAGCGCCCGTTTCATGGGGTTTAGACGCATGACCAAATAGATAGGGAAGAGATGTATCTGTTCTTACCAGCTCGCCATTTATATAAAGAGAAACTGATTCGATCGAACGTCCTTCAACCGCACTTTCTGCACTAATGTTTAGGCTGAGCTTTTCAAATCCTTCATCTACTTCCAAGCTCTGTTGCGGGAATGAAACGATGGGAGCGTTTGAGTTAACGTTAAGTACCATTGTCGTAATAGCGCTATCGCCTTCATTATCTAATGCAACCGCTTTAAAAATATGTCGTCCTGCTGGAAGAGGGGAGGGGTTTGGTTCGTGTGTATCTAGCCACCCCATCGCACCAGTTTCATGCGGTTTAGAGCCATGACCAAATAAGAATGGCATTGAGTCATCTGTTCGCACTAATTCATCGTTGATGTAAAGGGTGACAGATTGAATGTATCTTCCTTCCACTGGACTTTCAGCAGAAATGTTTAAGCTTAATTTTTCAAAACCTTGTTCTACAGTCAAAGAAGGAGAGGGGAACGATACTGCCGGGGCATTTGCGTCGGCTTCTATATCTAGATCAATAATTTGAAGATAAAGAGGCATTGCATTACCGGATGTACGCTCCATCAAGTAGTAGTAGACTTTACCGTCTTTTATATAAAGTGTACCGTGGTCGAAGATTGGACCGTCGTCAGCTTCATATACTCTAACAAAGTTGTCGGTGCCGCCTCGAGCCTTCTCAACATAGGGACGTCCACCCTCTAAACCTACAATATAAACATTGTCACCTGCAGTGTAAATTTCATCTGCACCAGAGAAATCCGTACTGACTATGAAGTCTTCACTTCCGGCAGGTTTATAAGAATGAAGCGAAACCTCTTGGTAGTCAGGTCGGTTTCGATCAGTTGAGCGCACTTTACTGATAATGTGAATATCGTCTTTCGCAGTTACCGTCCAATCAAAACCCCCAACGATGTATACGGAGTTGGCTTCTGTATGACTTATATAATCGCCAGGCTCAAATACTTTTATTTCATCTGAATCTATGAGCGGCCATGTCATTGGTTCGCCTTTGTGATTCTTCCAGTCTCCAGCGCCATTTGGGTGATCTGAATAAGCGTAATATACGCCATTTTGGTATAGATATTTGTCTGTATTATCACTACTACGCTGTTGGAAACCTACGCGAAGTTTTCCATTTATGTACTTCATATTACCGTAAAGTCCCCAGTTGTATGGGTTACCCTTGGATTTCTGGTTGTTTTCATTGAACGGAGTGAATGTAGACCATTTTACAGCTTCAGCATCGTAGCGGTTGAATACATAGGCACCGTTATTATTGCCGCCCAAGCGCATGTAAAGAAGCAATGTACCGTCTACTGTGGTAAAGAATTTAGGATAGGTAAGTCGAGCAAAGTTCCCTTTATCTCCAAGGTCTCCGGTCATGGTCAGATGTTTGTAATCATCGTCTCCTTGGCTGACTTCGCTAGTATCTTTAACAAACTTATCCAGTGTGAATTCGGAATGAGGAACCTCTGCAGCTCCTGGTACACTGTAAGAATAGCGAAAGAAATCGTCTTTAAATTTGCCACCGTGATTATTGTCATCGTAAGCATGCATATCGAACACCATATGAATGGTGCCGTTGATCGGGCTTACGGCTAACCCGATAGTGTTGTGCGATTCACCGACTAAGGGGTCACCTCTGAACCCGGTGTGCCTGTGTGGAAACTCAATCGTTGATAATTCGCCGCTTAGCGTATTATAGCGAGAGAGCATTACGTTTCTCTCATTTTTTCCGCCCTTGTACCAAGTCATAAACACATAGTGTTTGTAGGTTTTTACCGCATCACCATGTGCTGAGATATTTGGGCCGAAAAAATAGTCGTATTTCTCCCCTGTATCCGGGGTACCTACGTTAGAAAAGTCGAGGTTTCTGCCGTCAAAGTGCAGTCCTTCATCGGTAATTTTGATTTGTTGTTCAAGTGTCACTTCCGCATTTAACGAAAACGCACCCAATAATGTGGTTGAAACTAACAATGTTTTTAGGCATTTCATAATTTTATTAGCTCAAGTTTGTTATTAAAAGAAGTTCGTTTAAACCAAATGTTAATACTGCAACATTTCAATAACATTCAGCTTCGCGCACACCATATTACATTGCGTTTACAAAAGCATTACTTTATGATCATCATTAGTCAAAAGTAGTCATAAGGGCGGAAGATCGTGGGTCATAAAAAAGATAAGAAAAAAGATTTCTTAGTACGAAAACATATTACTCGAGACAGTGCGCGAAAGAATATGAATTGGGTAGGAGCAACACTTTTCACCATAATGTCCATTAGTGCATGTAGTGAACAACATGTTTCAAAACCTGCAGCTGAGGAAGCTAAGACAACCCAAGAAGATAAGCAATTATTTACTGTGCAAGATGCTCTGGGAAATCTTACTTTTGCTAAGAATCAATATTTAAAGATGGCGAGCCATATTGAAGCTGAACGTCATTTATATTATCGACCGGCCTGCGTTGAAGATACTTCAATGATTTGTGTTCCTCGCTCATATGAGCACGGGGGCATTTTTATGGATAAATATGAAAAGTGGACTAACGGCTTTTTCCCCGGCGTAATGTGGAAACTACTGTCTAACAAAGACTATGTGGAATGGGCCGAAAGTGAGGAAAAGCAACTTCTAAACTTTGCCACGCACTATCAGAAGGCGTTAGACGGAGATGCTACGCTTGATTCAACGCATGATTTAGGTTTTATGCTTTATGATTCATATGGCGAAGCCCTAAATTACGAAGGCTTGAGTGATGAGCTTAGATCTAAGTATGTTTCAATTTTGGCCAAAGGTAGAGAAACACTTTCCAGCCGGTTTAATGCAGAAAAAGGTGTTATAAAATCTTGGGATTTCGTCCCTCATATGAAGGTATCTGTATCAAGAAACGGTAAAGACGTCGTAGAGTTACACCAAATTGCAGATCCATGGACATTCCCAGTCATAATCGACAACATGATGAACCTAGAATACCTGCTAGATAGCGATTCATCGCATTACAAAGACATTGCAATAACGCATGCTAAAACAACGCTCAAGAATCATTATTTTTATGAAGAAAATGATCCTGAACAGCGGTATCCCATTGCATACCATGTTTTTGATTATGGCAAACGTAAACCAGGAAATTGGCAGGGGTTAGGTAACATTTCAGCTTGGGCTAGAGGACAGGGATGGTCGTTGTATGGTTATGTAACGATTGTCGACTATATGTCTAATTTAAAGCTGAGTGACGCGGAACGCGGGGCTTTCGAAAAGCATTTAAGTAACGTGCTAAATAGCATTGAGCATTTGCTAGAAGAAGACCTCGTTCCTTTTTGGGACTTTTGGGCTAGCAGAGACAACGCTTATGAGTATGCCGAAAACACGTCTTTAGAAACGTCTGTGTACTCGGGAATTTTAGAGCTTTGTGCGAACAGAATAGAGCCCCATATTCTGCCGTATAAAGGTTATCGCCCTCAATTATTAAATGCTTCAATGCTAACCGATGAATCGCTAAATGAGCTCAAAAGCCAGAAAAACTGGTATGGTTCTGACATTTTGCAGGGAGATAAGCTTGTTCCTTGCGGACGGGAACCTTACCCAGCAACGCATACTAAAATTCCTAAAGACACCTCAGCCGCCGCTATTTACGCATCTGCACTTTATCGTTACGCAACTATTACGAAAGACGCCAACCAGAAACAAAAATATGGAGCCCTCGCTGACAAAATCATGGCAGAACTGACTTCTAACTATAGAACTGATAGAAACAACAATGGGCGAGATATGAGCTTCGAACTTGGTTTTGTGCTTGATGAAGCAACGGGGGACATGGGGAACGCTGGTGAAATTGATACGCCTATAATCTATGGCGACTTTTACTTTGTCGAGGCCAACATTAGAAAGGTCGACTTTGAGCGTTCTCGCGGCGTAAAACTGCATAATTAAGGAATTAGGGAAATGTTACGAAGAAAAGCTCTTTTACTAGGAAGTATATTTGTTTTTGCTGCAGCTAATGCCTTTGGTGGAAACACGTCAAAAGATTTGAATAATCGTCCGAACATTCTTATGTTAGCTGTCGATGATTTAAACAGCTGGGTAGGAGCGATGAATGGCCATCCTAGCACCAAAACGCCCAACATTGACAGATTGGCTTCAGAGGCCATCACGTTCACTAATGCCCATGCTCCAGCACCACTTTGTGGCCCATCAAGAGCAAGCATTATGACCGGACTTCTTCCTTCAACAACGGGAATATATGGGCATGTGCAGGACAACGACATTCGTTCTGCAAACAGAAAAGCTGCGCAGTCAACGTTTCTCAGTGAGTACTTTAAACAACACGGATATTATACTGCAGCTGTAGGCAAAATATTCCATCAAAGTGTTGCTGACGGAAGTTTCGATGTGTTTGGTGGAAGAGAGCCTTTGTTTGGACCATATTCTCCCGAGCCAATAAAGTGGGATAGGAAAGGAACCAGCACTGACTGGGGAGCCTACCCTGAAAAAGATGAAATGATGCCAGACTATGATTCGGCTCAGTGGTTAGTCGAGCAGTTACAACGTAAACATGACAAACCTTTTTTTATCGCTGGTGGATTCCTTCGTCCACACGTGCCTTGGACCGTGCCTCAAAAGTGGTTTGATATGCATCCGCTCGAAGGTATCGAACTCCCTCCCTATTTACCCAGCGATTTAGACGATGTGCCTGACATTGCAAAACGCATTTCTACCTATGAAATGATGCCAACGACCGATTGGGCAATAGAATCTGGAGAATGGAAGAATATTGTACAGGCATATTTGGCTAGTATTTCGTTTGTAGACCATTACATTGGGCAGGTGCTTGACGCGCTGGAGTCTAGCGAATATGCAGACAATACGATTGTCGTACTATGGGGGGACCATGGTTATGATGTTGGAGAGAAGAACCGTTTCGCTAAGATGGCGTTGTGGGAAACGTCTACTAAAACTACGCTTATTATTAAGTCTCCGAGCTCTTCTTTAGGGCTAAAAAGTGATCGCCCAGTGAGTCTAGTCGATCTGTATCCTACATTGGTAAAAATGGCTGGCTTACCAGCAAATCTGCTCAATGAGGGGAACGATATCACCCCCTTGATCTCCAACCCGAATGCCGAATGGGAGCATGTTGCTTTAACCACGTTTGGTCCTAACAACCACGCGGTAAAGAGTGAGCGTTTTCGATACATTCGTTACGAAGACGGTAGTGAAGAGTTATACGATCACTCAACAGATCCTAACGAATGGAATAACTTAGCTAGTAATCCCTTCTATTCTAATGTAATAAATGAGCTTAAAGCTAAGCTACCAAAAGAAAATGCGAAGTGGTCGCCTGTGTCTCAGTTTAAAAGTAATGAATACTTTAAGGGACTGACGGAATCTAGCCAGAATGAAAAGTAAAAGAGCTAACCTAGAGGCTAATGTTTGTGCTGTCCGCGGGAATGAAGAGGATATCGCGAGTCGAATTTACACCATCCATGATGATGCTAATGATTTGTCTAGAAAATCGCCAGTGCTCTTGAAGCTTTGGTGAAAATATAAACATTAACTCGGAATAAGTAGGTAGCGGCAGTTAGTCAGCTTTCTTTGTCTCGTCACATATTTAAAAACGCCCTGGTAATCTAACGATTACAAGGCGGCTCTGTATATTCGCTGGGGGTAAAGCCTTTAGCGTTTAAAGCGTCTGCGTAGATAAACCGCAGGCGCTAACAACAACGCAATCCAGCCAAATGAACCACCGCTCTTGTCATTGACAGGTATTGTTACGGTTTCCGTTGCGGTATCCATACCATCCGTTGCTGCAACAGTAACTGCAATACTGCTTGATTGCTCGTGGCTTGGCGCTGTACCATTGAACGTAGTTGTCTGAACGCCGTTGATGGTAATGGTCACATCGTCACCGTCAGCGTCAGTCGCTGAGGCAGAAACGGTATAGGTTTCACCCTCATCAACACTTGTCGGTGCAGTTATAGAAATAACTGGCGCATCCTGCACGCCAGCCACACTCACTGACACTGTACCTTCACCAATCACATCGCCAAGTACTTCCTCTTCTTCATTGACAGTGCTTTCTTCACGTACTGTGTAGGTAAATGTATCTTCACCGAAGAAGTCTGCGTTTGGCACATAGGTTACAGTGCCATCTTCATGCACCGTGACCGTACCATTAGCAGGTTCAGTAGTAATGGCGACGGTAGAAGGGTCGAGTGGTGCTTTATCTATGACGATTGGTCTGTGCGTGCGAAAGTCACCTGAAAGAGAAGACATTGTGAAATCGTTGATAATTGTGCTATCCATTTCGTTAGCAAGGATATTAGCTGTGATCGATGCGTCTTCGTTCACCTGAAGACTGTCGTCCATCAATTCACCTGCAGCGACAATTTCTCCAGCATAACTAATCGAAATGTCATCGCCAGTGCTAATGTTGAGTACAAACTCATCACCCTGAACAGGCAGAATGCCTTGAACCTCACCATTGCTGTAGGCGCCAAAGGTTGTGCCAATTGTACCAACTATATTTTCTGCTCCTACCACAGTATCGTATGCAGGTGCGTTCATCGTACCGTATACAAAGTTTATGGTGCCTGTCTCGTAGTTAAACCACAATTGGAAACTAAAACTTGTGCCTTCTTGGCCAGCCAGCTGCACATTTTCCCACGCTACAACAAAGTGTCCAGTGACTACACTAAGCGCGTATATTTCACCTGTGCCAACGCCATCGCTTCCAGCCAAGTCAAAGTCAGTCCAAAAGGGCGCGACAATGTTATTTGGCTCTAAAAGACTAGGTAAAGCTTGGGGCGTTGGTGTAGTCGTGTTGCCAGAACTGGTTCCTAAAGAAACAAAACCATTAGATGAAACTTGCATTGTAGTATACTGTTGACCTAAATAAGTAATAGCACGTGGCAAGTTCACCTCAATACTTGCATCATCACATTGTTCAGAACACACCAGCGGCGAAGTTACCAGTGACATTGGAAGATAACGAGGGAGTCCTCGTCTTTGCAGTTCGTCACCAATACTAGTATCAGGAGTCATTGTGAAAGGCGCTGTATCTAATGAACCCTGCCAATTGATTGTTCGGGTTGCTGGATTATATGAAATTGGCTCTTGCTTTCCATTTTTGGTAGCAGAAAGCGTTGCCAAGTCAATAGCGAACTTGTGATCTATGACGCCTGAAATATCAATTAATCCGGTTTTTTCTAAGTTGACCGCACTAACTTCATTGGCAACTCTCTCTCCTTCAGGAGCAATACTAGCGCTAACACTGCTGTCAAATACGGCGGGTTCGTCGCTACTCACTGGATATAATGCTATAGGAATAAAATAGTCGGTAGTTGTGTTGTCCCCGTCTGTCCAATTTATACCGCCAAATGACCACTTATTACTCTCTGCCCTTGTAACGTCTACTGATATCATAATTTCAGCCGACGATCCTGCTGACAGCGTTACCGCTTTAGGGATGATCTCTACCGCGATGTCCGAGTCATCGAACATAGTAGTTGCATCTACGGTTACATCAGCGTTGCTCGTGTTAGTAACCGTAATGGACATATCACAAGTTAAATAACAGCTTGCATCTACTAAACTTAAATCACTGTAAGTAAGTTCAACGCTGGTTGCCCGCGGAAGATCTAGTCGACCGGCACCCACATCAAAATTATCAGCAGGCGTAAATGCGTCTTCTTTTAATACATCGCGAATTGATGAGGTAACAAGCGCGCTCTTAATTTGCTGTGCAGACCAGTCAGGGTGCATTTGCCGAAGCAATGCCGCAGCCCCGGCAACGTGTGGCGCAGCCATAGAAGTCCCGTCTTTAAACGAGAAGTTTTCGCCGAGATGGTCAGGTGCATCGGGCGACTCACCTGAGAAGATGCGTGTACCAGGCGCAGCAATATTAGGTTTGAGGAACGACGGGTCACCACCAGGACCACGAGAACTATCCTCATTCATTATGTCGGCCAGACTGTCGGATACCGCGCGAACAATTTCATTGCCAATGGTAACGTTAACTGGCTCTTCTGAAGCTAAGACAAGGTCAGCTAACGCGGCGCCCGGTGTGGCAGGTAACATAAGCGACGGTACCATTTGGGTAGGAGTTAAGCCACCCATTGGTATAGGTGCTTCACCACGACCTTCTTGATTGTAAATAAGGACCGCTGTCGCCCCAGCCGCCTCAGCATTAGCGATTTTACTCGCAAAACTACACGTACCACGGCTTATAAGCGCAATAGCGTCATCGAATACGGTTGTATCTACATAGGGTGAACAGCCTTCAACATTCTCTGCATCTATTTCGCCGGAAAAAATGACGGGTGCCGTAATTGGGTTGTCTAATACAACGCCAGGGTTACCCACAGAATAAATAGCGGGAATAGCACCGATTGTAGTATCACCTTCAATGGTAACTTCATTGGCAAAAAGACGATTGGTTGTGGTGTTGGCAACCGTCAGTACGTTTTCGTCGCAGCCCGGACAACCTATGGTTGTATCACCTGGGCCATCGTTGCCTGCTGCAAAGACAGTGACGACACCAGCATCGTTCATGGCCTCAAACACGCTGGCATAGAAATTACTGGGCATTCCGCCAGCACCACCACCCCACGAGTTGTTGACAATATCTGCACCATCTTCCAGTGAAGCTTCTAGCATAGAAAGCAGCATGGAAGATGCGCCACTAGAACTGCTTGGATCTGCAGGTGTGGCGTACAATCCCTTGTACACCATCAGGTAAGCCGCTGGTGCAACACCTGAAATTTCAGCTTCGGCACCATCGCGTTCTGCCATTACTCCGTAATTACCCACTGCAGTACCTGCTACGTGTGTACCGTGGCCGTTAAAACCAAGAGGGTTCTCGTATTCACCTTCGACAATGCTAAAGCCCTCAACAATCGGGGCCGCACGTGCGACAATAAGTTTGTTATTACAGAAATCTGGTACTTCAGAGCAATAGTCGTCTGTGGGCAGTGTAGCAGGGTCCGGGGCCGTAAAGTTAGCACCGCTAAATAATGGGTTTTCGGGGCGAATACCACTGTCAATAACGGCCACTTTTACCCCTGACCCTGCGTTTTCTTTGCCACCAAACTGTTCCCACGTTTCGATAGCGCCTATCAAATCTAAACTCGCGTCCATCTGTGCATGGTGAATAACATCAGGATATACCGCTTTAACACTAGGAAGGCTTGCGAGTTTATCCAACGCACTTTTAGACACCATGCCTGCAAAGCCATTAAACGCAGTGGTATAAGAGAGGTCTGACTCAAACGCGGAATCGAACGATTTAATACTTTGAATAACCGATTGCTGCTGGGTTTTAAGGAACGACTTGTATTCTTTCGCTGCATTCGACTTAAAGTTAACCTTTTGCTCCTTATGTGCAGATACTGCACTAACATTGGGGTTAACACCGCTAAATTGCGCCATGGGAGAGTCGTTCAACTGCACGATAATGCGCACTCTGCTATCACTTGTCTGAATTGCATTGGCCAAAATATTCTTTTTGTCGAAAGAGGCTTCAATAGCATTTTTTTGCTCTACGCTAATTCCTGAAATTGGAAGAACGTGAGATGAAGTCTCCGCATCAACGGTTGAGCCCGCTATGACCGCTGTTATAACGGTACTTAATATTGTTTTTTTCATAATCATTCTCATGTTGGTAGTTTCCCTGAAGTCTGGTGATAGACGACTTTTTAACTGTGCCAGTTAAAAAAGGTTTCTCTGAATATTCACCAAGACTAAACATCTCTAGCACATAAGTTTTGTGAGTGTAATTGGTTGGAAAAAAACGAAAGAATCTAAGGTTTTTGCTCGAATTAACTTTCTATATGAAGAAATTGAGGGCTTAAAACGAACAATTAAAAAGCATCAAAAAGCCGCTTGGAGGAATGTATTTTTGCAGAGGTTCCTAAAAGTTGTTCTGTCTAGTGTTATCTGTGTCATTTGGAAACTGGTAAATATCGGAAAAAACTTCTACCTAATATAGTGAGATTACATTTACGGTGCTACTAAATCGCTTATTGCATCTTTATTCGATTGAATAGCAAGTGAGTAATTGACACATTTACGTTAAAAATATAGCTCACACCTGCAGTAATATATTATGAAGCAGATATCGGAAACGGGGGAATACCTTTATAGCCTGTTACCGCAACACGGGGTTGCCTGTCAATGTAAGAAGTTTGATTAACAACCAACTATTCCTTTTTATTAAATGATATTAGAGGCCAGAACGTTCGATTTTTTATTTTCATTACATCGTTGTGCCTTAGAATATATTAGATGGAGTTGTAATGGCAAAAATGGACTTATCGCAAGCTTAAGTTATTAGCTTTTCATTTTGTCTACTAGAGATTAACCATGCTTGATTCTTCTAATACCGTCACTGAGGACACCCTATCTATAGCGATAAGTCGTTTTCAAAGCTATTTTGGAGCTGATACTATAATTCTATATTCTCTGCATGAAATATTGTTTCTCGGTGAATCCTATTTACGTGAAGAAATAGAGCAAGTATCGCTTGAAAAACTTGCTTTACAAATTACATCGAAGATCAACGACAAAGTTTTCGTGCACCGAGGTGTAGTTTCAAATTCTGAAGTCTGCTGTTACTTTTTATCTTTTAATGTGTCTTTCAACGAAGGCAATAGAGGCCAGCTTGTTCTTTTAAGGGAGAACAAGCCACTAGACAATACTCACAACCTCAATTTTATATCCGATTCCGGTCTTTGGGCTCAGTACATAACCAGTGCAGCTTTAATTGTTAAAAAAGAGGCAGAAAAAACTGAAGCACATAAATCTGCTGTTGCTGAGCCAAGAATTATGTTGGTTGACGATATTGAAATAAACAGAATCGTTGGCGAAATGTTGCTGTGTGAATTAGGTTTTACTGCTGATCATGCAAAGAATGGTGAGGAAGCTGTGGAACTTTGTAAACGCTTTAAGTACGACTTGATTTTAATGGATTATAATATGCCGATTATGAACGGCCCTGAAGCAGTGAAGAGAATAAAAGAGGTTGTAACCTATCCTGTCAAAGTTATTGCTTGTACATCAGACGAGAGCGAGGAAGTAAGACAGTCTTGTTTCGACGCAGGAATGAGTGGGATAGTGATTAAACCTCTCACACAGGAAAAATTACGGAAAATAGTTTTCTCTACTGTCAGTTAAGGTAACAACTTCTTGCCATCAGATGGCCAGTTTTACTGATTTTTTTCATTTTGGTATTTTGTGAGAGCAGCTGTTCAGACCTCCTAGTTTTCCGTCTATAGCATAGCTGCCGCTATTGCCGAGCCTATTGCTGCAAGGGCTTTGGGTACTAATTGGGTGTTTCTAAGTGCGGTTGTTAGTACGTTTATATCAAGCCAACATCTGTGTCCGTCAATAAGATAGGGGCTGTTGAGAATTGGTCAATCATGTATAATCGAATTTACGCATTCGATTTTGAAAGTCTCAGGCTCAAATATGACTTTCTTCTAAACAAACATGGCTTAGCGTTTTAACGAATTTGATAGCTTCATTTCAGTCAAAGGTTTTGAAAGTAAAAAACCTTGGAATGAATCGATATTAATATTTTTTAAATATGTGAAGTCTGATTCGCTTTCAATACCCTCAGCGACGCAGTTTAAATTAAAGCTCTGTGCCAGCTTTTTTATTGACCCAACTATAGCTTGTTTCTTCTCACACAAGCTGACTCGGTCTACAAAGCAACGATCTATTTTGATTGTACTCAGAGGGAGCTCGTTCAAATAGGCTAATGAAGAATGACCTGTACCGAAATCGTCTAACATAAACTGAATTCCTTTCTCCTTTAATTCGCTCATCAGCAAACGGGTTCGTTTTAAATGGGTCATTGCGACACTTTCCGTTATCTCTATCCTTAAGCGCCCCCGTGATTTTGGGTATTTTGACATTAAGTACTCAATTTTATCACTGTACATGGAGTCTTTAAGCTGGATACAGCTCACATTCATACTCACGTAATCAATGTACTCAAGCGTACTGTTTAGTGCTTTGCACACTTGTTCAGCAACAAGGTTACCAATGTCAATAACTAAACCTGATTGCTCAGCTACCGGAATAAACTCACCGGGGGAGACATTACCTAAAAGTTTGCTTTCCCATCTTAATAAAGCTTCTGCGCCAATAATGATTTTTTTGTCGTCATATATTGGTTGATAGGCTAGATAAAACTCATCATTTTGGAGAGCAAATTTTAGTGCTTGTTTTATCGCTATTCTCCTTTTATACCTGATGAGCAGTTCGTCTGTAAAAAACAAATACGGTACCTCCGCATCCTTGGTTACTAGATCCATCGCAAACTCAGTTTGCTGTATTAATGTCTTTGCGTTTTCTGCATTACTTGTGTTTGTAAACTCTGATGGTTTAAACAATCTAATGCCCGCTTTGAATGTGAGGAAGAACTTCTGGGAGTCTATTGTGATATGGTCTTTTAACTTTCGCCGAAAATGCTGGATTTTTTTTGTGACATGCTCGAAAGCCAAAGATTCTGTATGAGCAATGTCTTTCATAAGAACAGCCAGAAGGTCATGCTCTACTCTGGCAATTTTTACATTTTCACCTTTGCCAAAATTGACATGCTGCTGAATTAAGAGAAGCATGTCATCGTTGAAAGAAAATCTAACGAACTCCTTTGCAGAACTAAAGCGTTCAAAATCAATGAATATCATCGCCGAATATCGAGAAGGAGTCTTGTCTGAGAAAAGTGCTTTCAATTCTTCATAAAAATTACCAAATTCATTGATTTTAAGCACTTGTGATTTTTCAAATTGTTGCTCTTTAATTGCGTTCTGCCGCACAGAACGTGCAAGTAAAATGGATAATTCTGTGGAAATTGAGGCGATCCTTTCTGCAAGTGTTTTACTGTAATAATACGCATCAGTAGTAACACATAAGTAAATGTTACTATCGAGTTCATCAAAATGAAGTTTTTGACCGCCAATTTTCAATGTAAATGTGGCTTCCCTTGACTGCTTTAAGAATTCTGCCGCACTCATCATTTTTTCAATCGACATAGGTAAACTATCGTGTGAGCTACACATTAAAACAGGCTTCCCTGTTTTAGATGTTTTTACTACAGCCAAGCTGCTATTAGGTAGCAGTAGCGCTGATTCATTAATGCATTTCTGCATTAGAGAAGAGATATTGTCGTTATGGCTTAACGTTTCAAATAACTTAAATTTTCTGATTAGTGAATAGAGTTGCGTGTCAAGATACATATGCTTACTTCATTACAGCGCTTTCATCTTAGATTACCACCAACGGGCGCGTTACTTGCCTTTTAAAAGAATGTTTTTGAGCGCTAATGACGGTTTAAATAAAGGTTTTCAAAGTATTTTCTTTATTATTGATGGCACTGGAAAATTTTAACCTTGAAATGATTATTTTTGATTAATTATGAAATAAGATTAGGTTAACTCATGTCTTATTCTTCGCAAGAAATCTATAATCAAGAGAGCATGTCATGGATAAATTAAACTTAAGAATCATTAGAGCTTTGTCCGAGGACGCAAGAATTTCTTTCTCACAGTTAGCAAAAAAAGTCCATCTCTCTGCGCCAGCGGTCGCCGAGCGAGTGAGAAAGCTTGAGGAACTAGGGGTTATCACCGCTTATAGACCAATAATCAACTTAGAGAAGCTAGGGCTGCCAATAAGAGCATTAGTAGAGTGCGAAGTGCACAAGGCTCAAGAGAGAAAGTTAAAATCGATGCTACTTGATATGGATGAGGTGATAAAAATATATAACGTGACTGGTGTCACGACTTTTATCGTTGAAGTTGGTGTAACGGCATTGTCTGAACTGGATTTATTTCTTGAGGGAATTATTGACTACTGCGATACGAATACAAAGTTGATTATGCAAATACCAATAGAAGAGGCCCTACCAAAAGGGCTTGAGAAGATGATAGAAAAAAATATCGAGCGATGCGAAGGCCAATAACAGCCTTCGCACTCATATTAACCTTTACTGCCAATTACTACGCATATTGTTCTTATGGAAAACTGAGATAAGCAAGAGTGTGGCTAAAGATAACAGAATCGCTAGTGACGAAGGTGAATCCACTTCTGTGACTGTAAGGGTGTTGACCGAGGAAGCTAAGGTTTCTGTGGTCTCACTGAGTATTTCTTCAAAGGTTTCTATTGAAAATGTAACGGATATCAGCAATTCTGACAGAGAATTCAGGTTAAACGGACTGAAATCAAATAGTAGTGCGTTCTCTCTCACCTCAATATTATCTATCGAGAATCCGTCTACTCCAACAACGTCAATGATTTCAGCGCTAAGTAAGTTTCTCGAAATTGTTGTTTTTATACTTTGGCTTGTTAAGACTCGAGTTCCATCAGAGCTTGCGCTCTCACTCGAAAAAACGCTATTTCTTACACTTGTAGTTGCAAAACCTAGTACAGTTTCATTACCAGGAAATACAAAATTTGGTAAAAGGCTAGGTCCAGTTAAGGGAGCGGTTAGAACACCTAAATCTAGGATAGTAAATAGGGGAGCCAATTCTCCCCCAAGCAGAGTTTCTTGTGTTGGCCTTACTTGTAGACTTTGCATCGAGATTATTGAAGCAAAGCAGAAGGGCACTTGACATATTAAAGCGATACCTACTAATAAACGTTTCATAAAAGCCTCGTTCTCATATTAATAAACTTTATTTTTTCACGTTTATTTTATCGGTTTTGATGTTTACGTGAGCTATGTAAAACATGTTAATGAGGGCAAATTTAAATGGTATTAAAGGATATACTAAACACAAACTTTTTATTTTAAGGCAACCTTGCTTTCAAGTATTTGAAATACATTTAGCCAAAGATAGCCACACTTATCTTAATCGATTCATTCTAAGATGGCTTGAATGTCCCTAGGTGTAGAGTTCTTATTTCCACCATTATCAGCACCAGTAATCCACCAATAAATCATGCCGGCATCTGAACTATCAAATTTGCCCGCTTGAAAGGGAACAATACCATCCCGTTCAGCATATTCGAGCATTTCGTAAATAAGCGAGATACCATCGTCTTTGCTATCTTTAGCCCAATCCCAAGCACTAATTGGCGTTTGCAAGCCTACGTTCTGGTCACCTATTTGATGTTCTTCAACACCGAAATCTAGAATTTGTTGCCATGTAAAATAGTCACCGCTGTTGTCATTTGCGGGGTGATGAGAAACCACTTTCACGTATTGTCGTTTGCTTACTTCTGATTCTTGTAACGCATAGCCGATAACATCAGGTTCACCGGCTTCAATGATCCACAAAGGTCTATCAGCGGTGGCATTGTTAATTGCTATTGTTAAATCTTCAATTGCTGCTTGTTGTTCTTCTCTACAATTAAACAGTTTTTCAACGCTTTCAAAAGGGCCAAATACATTGAGCGCGCGGTTTATAGAGCTGTCGAGTACCTGCTGACGTCTGCTCTCATTCTCTGGATCTATTTGATACCGCGCCTTGTTTTTAAAGGGGTCTAAATCGCAAGAGTGAGAAATATGAACAAGCCTGTCGGCAGCGTTAGCTTTCTCGAGTAACGCTAATAAAACGGGAGTTGCACCAATGTCATCGGGGTCAGGTGAGTTACCATCTATTACCACTGCAAGTGTACCGCTAGGTAAATTGATGTACTTAGGAGTCGAAGACTTGAATTGCTCACTGGTAATAGATATCGGAGTACAAGCAGTGAGTGCAAAACTGGCCACTACAACGTTTGATAAAATTTTCATGGGGACCCTTAGAATTGTTGACAGTATTACTTACCACTAGTAGGAGGTAGTTTTAAAAACCTTATGATTGCTAATGATTGTTATTTGTCAATAGTAATCAAAATGTGTCATTATGTAAATATTGTTAACGGTCACGCTAATACAACTTATTAAAAAGAGCAGCAGAAATTTTATGGACACACTTAAGCAAACGAACTTTAAAAAATTAGGTATTTCATCCATTTTTCTTACGGTGCTTTTTGGCTGTCAGGTCGATGCTTCGAGCACGCTTTCTGTACAAGAAGATACCAATAAACAGGCGACTACAGGAAGCTTTGGTGATCAAGGCGACGGCACTTACATTAATCCCATTTTAAATGCCGACTACCCAGACTCAGATATCGAGCAAGTGGGTGATACCTATTACATGATTACGTCAAAACAACACATGTCCCCCGGTATGCCAATACTTAAATCAAAAGACATGGTGAATTGGGAAAACGTTGGCCATGCTTTTTCGAGTTTATCTTGGGCTCCCGAGTATAACTGGGATCGAATGAACGGCTATTCTTTTGGAGTATGGGCTGGTGACTTGGCGTATCACGAGGGTAAGTGGTACGTGTATCAAATTGATTATCAACACGGATTAATGGTTACAACAGCCGACAATATTGAAGGCCCGTGGAGCGAGCCAATCATAATGCTTCCCAAAGCTGATGTATTAGACGATCCCGCTGTATATTGGGATGAGGAAACACACGAAGCCTACATCATAGTTAACTCAGGCACTAAACAAAAAAGCGCAGATAACACCATCGAAGGTAATGAAAATCGAATTTACCGCATGAGCTGGGATGGCACTAAAATACTTGACGAGGGCAAACTGGTATATACCGGCATGGGTGCTGAAGCTGCCAAAATTTATAAAAAAGATGGGTATTGGTACATCTTTATGGCGCAGTGGACCATGGGAGATAAATCTACAAAGCCTGGCGTTAAAAACCCAAAGAATGATCGAAAGCAATTGGTTTTGCGGTCTAAAGAAAGTATCTATGGGCCCTATGAAGTTAAAACCGTATTGGAGAAAGGCTCGGAGTTTGGTGACCGTAGCGCAAGCCAAGGTGGTTTAATGCAAGCCCCTGACGGTAGCTGGTGGTATATGCATCAGCTTATTCAAAATGACGATATTCCTTTCCAAGGTCGTCCACAATGTCTAGAGCCTGTTACTTGGGTAAACGACTGGCCAATTATTGGTGTAGATGAGGACAATGATGGAATAGGTGAGCCTGTTAAACGATTTGAAAAACCGATAAAAGGTTACCCTATTGCGGCGCCGCGTTCAGATGACGATTTTTCTGCTGGCGATTTAGGCCCACAGTGGGAGTGGAATCATAACCCACGAAACAGTCACTGGTCGTTAACAGAGCGAGATGGCTGGTTGAGGCTTAAAGCGAGTAAAGTATTGCCGCAAGGCTCTGAATACGGGCCAAAGATTAACGAGTGGACTAATAATGACGGTTCTGACGGAGACTTCTGGCGTGCTAGTAACACTCTTAGCCAACGTATTATGGGCATCACAACGGGCACAGCTGTAGCGAAGTTCGATATCAGTGGTATTGCTCCAAACCAATTAGCTGGATTCGTTAGGTATGGTGGAACGTTTAACTTATTGGGCGTAGAAGGCCTAGAAGATGGTTCTACTCGTTTGTTCTACATGGACGGAATGAGTCAAAAAGAAATAGGCCCAATAATCGAAAGTGACACTCTATATGTCAGAACCTCCAATGCGAGAAACAAAGCAACGTACGAATACAGCTTAGATGGAAAAAGCTATCGGGCTTTCGGCCCAACTTTCACTATCAGCTTTGGTAAATGGACGGGTGACAGATTAGGCTTCTTTTCTTGGAATGAGAAAAAGGACGACGGTTACATCGACGTTGACTGGTTCAAATACGACTACGATGGCCCTAAGGGTAGGAATCAGATGTTGTTTTAATCTAGCCTGGATCGACGAATTGCTCGGGAGGCTCTATTACGTAATGGTCTTGCTTACTAAGTAAAAAGCTGTCTTGGCAATTTGTACAGAAAGTTAAATGAAAGCTGTAAAAGTAGTTGTCGAGTATGGCTACTCAATAGCAGTGTTCCCGAAAGGTTTGAAGTAACCAGTTGTAGGTGTTAGACGCTATGAAAATAATTAATCAAGTCGAGATTAGAACGAGAATCGTCATTTTGGTAGTTATTCCTTTGGTTGTTACTTTGGGCTTGGCAATTGAGCGTTATAAAAACGCCCAAGTCGTGCTAGATAACATTGAAAAGCTGGAACTCTTGCATAATTATATTCAGCATCTCTCGCCTCTCGTTAATAGTTTGCAAGTAGAATTTCTTAACAGTTACTTAAATTTGCATGCTGTTCAACATAATACTGAAATTCAAAATTCAGTAGAGCAAAAGCTGCAAGCGATTC
Source organism: Alteromonas sp. KUL106 (assembly GCF_009811415.1). Taxonomy (GTDB): domain Bacteria; phylum Pseudomonadota; class Gammaproteobacteria; order Enterobacterales; family Alteromonadaceae; genus Alteromonas. The sequence goes on from NZ_BLIG01000025.1 coordinate 164,117, forward strand.
GCACATCAGTTGACCAAGACTTGGAGGCCTACCTTGACTTCATTAGCAATACTGAGGAGTTGGAGCAATTTCCTAACTTAGTTGGTAGTTTTGATAATCTTCGTGCGTTGTTCAATAAATTGCCAGCAGTTAGATCCGGCGTCGATAAAGGCTTAGTGCAAGAAGGAAAGCTTTGGACAGGTGGTACGTTAAGAGTATTGATTTTAGACCTTATTAAAACCTCAAAGTCCGTGGTGATTTTATCCAGCACCAACTCGGAACTGTCGTTGTTGTCTAATGCGTATCAGAATCTAATTAGCGCTAAAAATACGTCCGTATTTCAAATCGGTAATATTTACGTAAATATTTACAAGCCTATGAACGCCAGCGATTTTGGAAAAATCGTAAAGTACCAAAATGAACTGGACGGATTACTCGATAACTTTAATTTCTTTGCTCCTGATGAGCTTGAAAACTTTTACTTTTTGCAACTTCAAGAGCAGGGTTTTTTTAAGGAGCTCTCGAAAAATCAAGAGTTTGTGAGGAAAAATTATCAAACAATTATTGGAGCTAAACTTGAGTTGAATGGTGAACAATGGCTTGCTACTGGCGACCACATGATTAGTAGCTTCAATCAAGTTGTTCAACGTACCCTCGATACGATCGCAGCAACCAAAGATCGCCTTTATAAAAATGCGAGTGGTGCGGTGCACAACACTCTTATCCTCATAGTTGGGTTGATAGTTGTATTAGCACTAGTATCGCTGAAAATCATTGCTAGCATTGATGTTCCCATTCGACAATTAATGCGAGATTTAACTCAGCTTGCCGAAACAAAAGATATGTCACTGCGCAACAAAATTGACGGTAAGAATGAATTAACCCAGGTCGGTAACGCATTTAACTGCTTAATAGAAGCATTTGAATCAACCTTATCTGAAGTGCGCAACAAGATTGTATCGATGAGTCAATCTAGTCACGAAGTTTCATCTGCTATGGAAGAGTCAATGAAGTTGATCGAAAATCAAAAGTCAGGAACGGATAGTATATCTATAGCTATTCACCAAATGACGGCCACGATTCATGACGTATCAAACATGTCTTCTTCCACCTCAGAAACGGTGCGAAGGGCTTATGATTTATCCGTTTCAAGTGAGAAAGATGCACAGCGTACTAAACAAAGAATGGATGCTCTTTTTAGTGAATTGGGTGAAACGGGTGAGTTAGTTTTAAACCTTAGCACTGAAGCGGAAAACATAAGTAATATTGTACAAGTGATTCAAGGTATTTCTGAGCAGACCAATCTATTGGCTTTAAACGCAGCGATTGAAGCTGCCCGTGCTGGCGAGGCCGGGCGTGGTTTTGCTGTGGTTGCCGATGAAGTTCGAGAGCTTTCGAAACGAACACAGGATTCCACCCAGCAAATCCAATCTCAAATTGAAGCGCTTATCGGTGGAGCGGCCTTGGCATCTAAAAAGATGCAAGATTTAAAAGAAAGCGGTTATGACACGGTTAAAACCGTGCAAGAAAGCACTGGGGCATTTTTGACTGTGAAACGAGAGCTTGATCAGATTACCGATATGGCTCACCAAATAGCCGTTGCTGCCGAGGAGCAAACCAATGTCGCGGATGAAATTAATAACCGTATTCATGTAGTTAAACAAGATGCTAACAACATGCAGCTGCAAGGTCAGAAGACGCTTACTTCCATAACTAACTTACTTACAACTGGCGCAGAGCTAAAACAGAATATTGAAGTGTTTTCATTTAAATGAATCAATATGGATATCAAAAATTCTAGGCTTAGGTCTTTAGCACAAGCAATTGACCGCTTTTATAGTTAACTGATTTAATAGGTGTTTAATCAATAAACTGATAAGAATAATGGCTGCTCTGACTATTTTTGGGGGAAGCTTCCATGGCTTGTCTTTATCAGCTGAGGAACTATGGTCGGCTGATCCCGCGGTCAGTAGCAATGTGACCAACTTTTTCAAACGGCTCGATCCAGGCAACTATCCGCAAGACTTCTGTTACGAACGCGGTGACCAAGAGGGAAAGCCTGTTTCTACAGTAACCTCCGTTGAAGATCCTGAGCATGGTTTAGTATGGAAAGTGAATAAACCAAAAATGCGAAAGCGATCTGAATTCGCGCGTGCAGAAGGGCAAAAACGCTACTACTCAGCTAAGGACGGCGACGATATTTACATTGGCTGGCGCTGGAAAATTAGTACAGAGGACGGTCAAAAAATCGATAAAGAAGTGACGGTTTGGCAGTGGAAATCGGGTGGTAAGCACGATCAAAATTATCCATTAAATATGGAGTATGACGGCACTCTTACACTAAATGCTTTTGGCCCCTCTTACGATGATAAATACTGGCCTAGTCAGATGCGGTCAGTGCTATGGCGCAAAGCTGTTCCGCAAGACACTTGGGTGAGCCTTGTAGTGAGAATAAAAATTGATCGCGGTGATTTTGCCGGTGTTACTCAGTTTTGGTTTAATGGCGAGCAACAGGAGTTGGCTAATCTAAAGACGAAGTTCTATGAGGCAAAAATTGCTGAAGACAAGAAAACCGTCTATCACCGCACAGGCGATGGTGCCTTTGTGTATCCTAAGTGGGGCATTTATAACAAAAAATCTTGCTCATACGACGCCAGTGCTTATTTCGACGACATGAAAATTGGCACAACACTAGAGTCGGTTATGCCGGAATAAAATTTTATGTATATGGTTCAAAAAACTTTACTTGTCTGATAATTATTTTAATTGCTCAAAGCTGTTTGTGCTTACCCACATTATTGTTCCATTACGACTGAAAAAAAAGTATTTACCATCAGGGGTTACCATTGGGCAGTAGTCAGTATCTGGAGAATTAAAAGCTTTTCCCATGTTTACACTTTTTCTCCAAGAACCATCCTCTTGTTTGAAACTTATATAAAGATCGCTTTTACCAAAACCATCGGTGCGACCTGAAGAAACGTGAATAAGGTAACTCTCATCGGGACTTACGTAAATATCCCCTTCATAATTTTCGCTATTGATAGCGCTGCCCAAGTTTAAAGGTGTATCGAACTCTCCATTTCTGTATTGAGAGCGATAAATATCACCTTTACCAAAGTTCTTTTCTTGAGAGCTTGAGAAATATAGACTTCCATCACCTACTATATGCGGGTAAAGGTCGTTGTGCTCCGTGTTTATATTTTCTCCTAGGGGCTCTGGCGGGCCAAAAATGTACCCTTTCTTATTTTTTTCTATGGAACTTCGCCATATTTCATACTGACCTTTGGGATAGCCGTATAATGGTCTATCAGAGATGAAATACAACCAGCGCTCATCATGTGAGAATACCATGTCAGCTTCCGCATAACTTTCATTGGCTTCAGATACGTTAGTCATTTGCGGAGACGTCCAATATCCATTTTCATCTACATAGCTTAGAAACATTTTGTAGTTCCCATTTATAGTCCGACTAAACATAAATGCTTTCTGGTCACTAGAAAAAACGGAATTCAATTCGAAATAGTTATCGGTAGATATTAAACCAGGCGCAAACACTTGCGGTGTATTGCCTGGAGTTTGTTGACCTAAATACAGTCCTGTTAGTCTAGGCCAGTTTTCTTCTTTCGTTTTAGAAACTACTGTTGATACATGAGATAGAGCTATAAAAAGACAAAGTGTCGTGATTTTCTTCACATTAGTACCCTTTGGTTTAATTTGATTTTAAAGACTATAAAGTGACTGAAGTTCTTCATCCACGTCGCCCGCCTCATATATACGTTTGTTTAACCTTCTAGCTTGTAAACCAGTAAAATCAAGGAAGACACAAGTTTATGAGGTGTCTGAAATTTGATTTATTTTGAGAGGAAGTAAACACTAACAACCCCTCAAAACAAAATGACCAGCATTGATTCTAATGATTAAGTTAGCCAAATAGTTAGTTAAAGCTCCGACTAGTACATACACCTTCTTGTTTACATGTATTGATAGGCTATCTGGTTATAAGCAACTACTGACCGTGATTATCAATAAGATGAATAGTCGTATTTTTGGGTTGCTCATGCGTCACAGGCTTTCAAAACCCTGTAGCCTGAATTCTGGTTTCTTCAAGTAGAAAGGTATATCTATGAGGATAGCACGTCCTTTTACACTGTTTATTTCATTCTTTATTGGGATGACCAGTTTATACAGCCATATTGCCCTTGCTCAAACAGCAGAAGCGGAAGCCCTATCAAAGCTCTCTTTTATTGTTGGTGACTGGCTCGGTGTTTCAAGTAGCTACGAAAATGGTGAGAAAATTAAAAGCATACCAGTGAGGGAAAAAGTAACATACCAATTAGAGGGCAATCTCATCAACCTCGTGGTTAGCTCACCAGCGTTAAAACTGCAAACAATTGTTCGCTACAGTGTTGAAGATGAAAAGTACTACTACCATCCCTTTACTAAAAATAGTACAGGTGAATATGAAGGGTATTTGGAAGGAGAAAAGTTTATCGTGAAAATTAGTGAAACGTATCGCCTAACATTCGAAAAAACCGATACTGGATTTAGAGAGTTTGGCACAAAGTTAGTGAAAGGAGAGTGGGTGAAAAATTTCCAAGACGACCTTTACAATATCAAATAACCAAAATGGATAGTTCAAACTAACTATGTTTCTAAATTTCATTTTATGGGCTTGTTCAGATTTCTGAGCGATGACTGATTAAGTTCGTTGGAACCATCAACGAGTAAAGCCAAGTCAGTGTTAACTTCACGATGGAATATTGTACCTTTTTTATTGGAGATTTAAGTTTTGAAACTAACAAAAATCAATTCTGATAGGGCACCAAAAGCTTTGGGAGAATATAGTCAGGCTCTTTTAGTCGAAGGGTTTGATAGCCTCCTTTTTATTAGTGGGCAAATTCCATCAGAAAAAAGTGGACATGTACCAAGTGACTTCGAATCACAATGTCGATTGGCATGGTGCAACATTTTAGACCAACTTAAAGCTGCAGATATGGAAGTAACGAGTCTCGTAAAAATTACAACATATCTTTCTTCTAGAGAATTTGCGGAAATAAATGGATCTGTCAGAAGGGAGGTTTTGGGAAGTCATCACCCAGCACTTACAGTGATAATAGCGGGCATTTTTGACGAGAATTGGTTGTTAGAAATAGAAGCATATGCTGTTAAGTAACTTGGCCTCCGGCTGGTCCTAGTATCACTTTAGTAATTTTATGAAAGTCATAACTGACAGAATATGTTACGTGTTCATGCGGGCGTATTTCACGCGGTGACTAGATTGACGACATAACGACCAACTACCTGACCATTGAGGAATCTATCTAGGTACTCTGGCGAGTCATTTAATGATATTTCTTGATAGTACTTGTCTAAGCTATACAGTTTTATGTGGGTTGCACTTTGCTTGTGTATGGCACATACGTATTACACGAGTGTGAAAGATGCTTAGCAAAATATGCTAAGCATCTTCTGCTTTAAAGGCCTTTTAATTATCTAAGTACTATATTGCCTTGCAATACATTGTCCCTCCGTTTCAGTCCTTGTCCGCCACCTACAAGAACTTGTAATTTACCTGAATAGGGTTGTCGGATGCCGCTCTGATCGACATAGGTAAGTTGGTCGCTTTTTAGAGTGAACTGAACTTTTTCTTGTTGGCCGCTTTTAATGGTCACGCGTTTAAAGGCAACCAATTCGCGTTGCGGCACCTCGGTCGGTGCATCAGGCATTGATAAATAGACCTGAACCACTTCATCTGCTGTTATTTCGCCGCGATTTTCTATCTTTGCACTAATCGCTAGTCCGTATTCATTTCGAGATAGTGATAATGAATCGTAGCGAAAGTCGGTATAGCTCAAACCATAACCAAACGGATATAATGGTGTACCTGCGTAGTATTTATAGGTTCGATTTTTCATACTGTAATCGTTGAAGTCGGGTAAATCGTCTACTGACGAATAAAACGTTACAGGTAACCGACCTGAGGGGCTTGTTTTCCCATACAAAATATTTACCAAAGCCGGCCCAGTTTGTTCACCTGGATAAAAACCTTGAATAATGGCGTTAAGGTTTTTGTCGTGCCAATTTAAGGCCATAGCGCTGCCACTCATATTGACCAATACTATTGGCTTCCCTAATTTATGTAGTTCTTTTAGAAGATTTGTTTGGCTTTTTGGGAGAGAAAGATGGGTTCTGTCGCCATGTGAAAAACCATCTATCTCGAGCGCCATTTCCTCACCTTCCAATTGCGCACTAATTCCACCAATAAAAACAATAACATCCGATTCCATTGCTATTTGTATTGCCTCGGCAGCTAAATCGACGTCTGTATTTACCCACTCAAAGCGAATGTCAGGATCTATAACATTACTGTGCCAATACTGTTGAATTATTGACTCAGCGCGAAATGAATACGTCTTTCCCGCTTCCAAATACACGCTGTCAGCGACAGAGATGCCGTCTATGTAAACATCGACGTTACTCAGATTGAATGCATAGTTACCCGTTTTTTGAGGTTCGAACAAACCGTGCCATCGTATTGCGAATTCTTGATTAGGTTGACGATGCATAGGAATTCCTGTTTCAGAAAAATCTATCTTTGACTCTATTTGCCTAAAGGAGGGTTGTAAGTTGAAGTGGCTTGCTGGGTAATATTCTGCAATTAAGCCAGGAAGCCTCTGACCATGAGCATTGGTATGACTAAATACCGCAGCAGGAACGGCGCTGAAATGGGCGTAGATATTCTCTGTTAAGCTACTGCCTGGAGCATATCGAAATTTGCTCTGCGGCAAAAACGTACTCAGGGCTTGTTTTGGCGTTGACGGTGCGATAGGCGTACCGTGATAATTTCCTAAAAGAATAGATTTATTGTCTGCATTAGGGCCGATAAGCGCAATCTTGCTTGAAGGGTCTAAGGGCAATATTCCGTCGTTTTTGAGAAGTACTATCGATGACTCTGCTGCGCGACGGGCAAGGTCAATGTGTTTATCTGAACCAATCGCTGATTCTGACAGTTTGGTGTATGGATGTGAACTGTCCTCATCAAACATTCCCAGCTTCATCCGTGCTTTAAAAAGACGAGTAAGGGCACGATCAATGTCATGTTCTTCTACTAAACCCCTCGCTAGTGCTTCTTTCAAGTAACTAAATGTATTGCCGTGATGATCGCCACAATTAAGATCGGTACCCGCTTTTAATGCGTTTGCTGCAGCTTCTTCTGGGCTTGTTACTACATGATGGGAATTTTTATCGTAAAAGTCAGCTATTGCACCACAATCAGATACTACATACCCGGAAAAGCCAAAGCTATTTCGCAAAAGGTCTTTTAGCAGGGGGTCACTGCCGCATGCAGGTAACCCGTTTACCCTATTATAGGCACACATAACAGATGAAACGTCAGTAGCTGCAATAGTATCTTTGAAAGCACGGAGATAAGTCTCGGTTAGATCTTTTTCAGACACTGTGTAGTCATCGCTATGTCTAGACACCTCAGGACCACTATGCACTGCATAGTGCTTTATGGTTGCAACAGATTTGAGGTAAGAAGGATCATCTCCTTCTAGTCCTTTTACAAAGCTAGTCGCCATGGTAGCGGTTAGGAATGGGTCTTCGCCATAGGTTTCTTGACCACGCCCCCATCTTGGGTCGCGAAAAATATTTATGTTCGGTGACCAGTAGGTGAGTCCTCCGTACATAGCAATAGTATTGTTGCGAAGAAAAGCATGATGCTTCGCACGTCCTTCATCGGAAATAGCTGTGGCAACTTCTAACATTAATGTTTGGTCAAATGTCGATGCTAGCCCAATTGCCTGAGGGAACACAGTGGCTTTACCTGCTCTCGCGACTCCGTGAAGGGCTTCATTCCACCAATAATACTCAGGAATAGATAATCGGGGTATAGGTGCTGATTTATCAAATAGCTGACTGATCTTTTCCTCTACAGTTAATCGGTTTATCAAATCGTTTACCCGCGCTTCGATGGGCAGTTCTGTATCCCTAAATGGCATTGTATTAGCTAAAGTTACAGGTGTAAGCACTATGCAAGCTGAAAACAGGCAACCTACGTGCAATCTATTTAGTACATTTTTCATTGTATTCACATGAGCTCTTTTCGTTGGAACTCACACACTAAGATAAGGCAGTTAGAAAATCGTCAATACGCGTGTAGACGTAGAAATTTGAACGTTCAAAATGTTTCCATTTTTACCTTTCCTAAATGTCGAATTTAGAAAAAGCGAAGTGCATGTTCACTAACATCACCTGTATCGGACATTCTCAGAAAGCATAGGGGGTTCATCAGCTTTAAATGCAAATTAAATGTAATAAATATGTTTATTTAAAGTTCTATAAACTGTCAAATGGGTTCAACTTTATGAATGTTAAAAAGTTGAACGATTTTTTAAATTGTTACTATTCAATATGATATGGGAGTATTTCGCGTTTTTTGTAAAATTTTCGTTCAAATGTGCACTTAACTATCTTATTGGTCGATGTGTTTTTCATATGTTGATAATTTGTAAGTGTAAGGGCGGTGAGCTGTTTGCTTGTATACGTGGTCATGGAAGAAAGAACGGTGGCGCACAAAACACGGGCAACCACACACTAAGGGGAAGCCTAGCATCAAGCTTTTGCTAATTAACAGCGCAGAAAAATTTCAACACATTCGGTATGTAAGAACCGAGTTTAAATGTTGGAAGATGCTCAAGTGGGCCAATTCAACACATAAAAACAAGAGATTTTGTATGACAACTGAAAAGCACATAGCACTAAAACACAAAAAGCGATTCAGATATTCTTTGCTCGCATCTGCTGTATTAGGTCTAGTAGTCGGTAAAGTGTATGCACAGGAAGCTGAGGCGGATAGTGAAGACGAAGCGATAGAAGTTATTGACGTTCGCGGGACGAGAGCTGATCTATTCAACGCTCAAAACATTAAGCGTTTCAGTGAAACTGTTGTGGATGCACTTGATGCTTCTGATATCGGTGGGTTTCCAGATCGTTCAGTACTTGAAGCAATTTCTCGTTTACCTGGCATAACCATGGGGCGTTTTGCCGCACCCAACGACCCTGATCACTTCGGAACAGAAGGTAGCGGAGTAGCCATTCGTGGTTTAACACACGTTCGAAGTGAATTTAATGGTCGTGATAGCTTTACAGCAGACTCAGGTCGTGGGCTGAGCTTTCAAGATGTGCCGCCCGAGCTTATGGGGTCAGTTCAAGTATTTAAAAATAGCACTGCCGACATGATTGAAGGTGGTATTGCAGGTACGGTGAACTTGATCACAAGAAAGCCGTTTGATACCGACGATCAAATGTTTGCTTTTTCTGCAGACGTTACTTACGCAGATTTTATCGAAGAGACCACACCGACGTTTTCAGCGCTTTACAGTAACGTATTTGAAAACGACAGCGGTAAGTGGGGCTTACTTCTTAACGCATCTCATTCCGAACTCAAAGCGCAGTCTGACGGTGCGATGGTAGGACAGTACTGGCCACAGGCTGACAACGACAACCTAATCCCTGAGGGCGCCAGACTTACACGTAAAAAAGACGACCGAACTCGTCAAGGCTTTGCAGCAGTTGTCCAATGGCAAAATCCAGACCGTACTATCCTCGCTACGGGGGAATATATTCGTAGTGACTCCCAATTGGCGTGGACTGAAAATGCGGTAGAAATGGATGATACTGATGCTCAAGATGGCTTGATTCCGATTGATGGTACTCAGTTTGAATTTGATTCAAACGGCTATTTTGAGCAAGGTATTATGACATCAAACGAAGGTTGGCGCGGTAACGAAGGTGAGCGTACGCCGGGCGGTATTTTTGGTATGAACCACGTGCTTCAATCTCGCTTTCGCGATAATGAATCAACGGTAGAAGATTTGAGTTTCAACGTAAAATACACACCCAATGACTCGTGGGCCTTTAACTTTGATGTTCAATACGTAGAAGGGACGAACGACGTCATTGACTTCACGATAATGGGTGCGACCGATGCAGTGATAGGTTTAGATGTTTCGGGGACGGGCAAGCCCTCCATTGACTTCTATGCGCCTACATATAACGGTCAAGCTGACTTCGATAGAAACAACAACCACTTTACTGATCCGAGTCGCTCATTCTTTCGAAGTGCGATGGACCACATTTCGGCTAATGAAGGTGAAGAAGTTGCAACGCGCTTTGATACAAAATATACCTTTGATGACGGTGCATTGACATCTGTGCAGTTCGGGGTTCGTTATGCTAAACGCGAGCAGACTACTCGGCAGTCAACTTACAATTGGGGTGTACTGTCTGAAGCATGGACAGGGGATGTAGCTTGGTATGACTCCGCCGCAGGATTGCAAGTTCCCCATGAAGAAGTTAGCTTTGATAACTTTGCGCGCGGTGGCGTTCTTAACGTAGACGGCGGCAACGCCTTTCTATTCCCAGCAATGTCATTAGCGGAAAACTACAGAAGTGCAGGTTCTGCCTTGGCGCCTGTCTCTAGCGGTTGGACGCCACTTTCAGCGCGAAATGCAGATGGTTCTGACTTTATCGATAATGAAGTAAATCAAACCGATGAAGTAAATACTGCTGTCTATATCAAAGCAAACTTCGAAGGTATGTGGGGGGATATGGACTACTCGGGTAACTTTGGCGTGCGCTATGTTAACATCGAAAACGACACTGCTGGCTTTATCGTATTCCCTGACAACGTGCCAGATGATCCAAACGACCCTAATGAACAAGAAAACTACTTACCAGATGATCAAAAAGCATTTGGTAACGCTGCTTCAACATCATTAGTATCGTCGAGCGATTACAATAAGATGCTTCCTAGTTTTAACTTCAAACTTAATATTACGGATGAAGTACTAATGAGAGTCGGTATTGCAGAAACTATTGCGTTGCCTCAACTCGGTCTATTGAGAAACTATGTCGCAATACAAGAACAAGACCGCATTAATGTGGTCGGTGATGATAACAATGGTGATGGTCAGCCTGATTTGGTCTCGTCTACCATAGGTCGTTATACCGCTAATTCGGGCAACCCTTTCTTAAAGCCAATGGAAGCGGTTAACTATGATCTAACATTGGAGTGGTATTTCGCACCTGTTGGCTCTCTAACCTTTTCCTATTTTTATAAAGATTTAGAAAATTACTTTATTAGCGGTACACGAACGGAATCGTATACGAATAACGGAGCAACCCAAGAAGTTGAAGTTGCGTCGGCACTCAACGGCGAAGAAGGCTCAGTTCAAGGCTTCGAAATTGCCTATCAGCAGTTTTTTGATATGTTGCCAGCGCCTTTTGATGGTATCGGCGTGCAAGCTAACTACACATTTGTTGATGAAGAAGGCTCACCAAATGCCGGCTTGGCACCTGACAACCCCGATACCACAGCTAACGCAAACTTTGCCTTTGAAGGACTCCCACTAGAAGGCTTGTCGGAAGACAACTATAACTTGGTGGTTATGTATGAGAAATACGGTTGGAATGCACGTATGGCATACAATTGGCGTTCGGCTTATCTTTTGACGACGCAAGACGTCATTACACAGTTACCTATCTTTAACGAGGCTATTGGATTTTTGGATGCCTCGGTGTTTTATGATGTCACTGAGAATATCAAGGTAGGTATTCAGGGCACCAACCTGACTGATGAAGTCACTCGCACGTCAATGCAAATAGATCAGGAAGGAAACCGAAGATTACGTGGTGCGTTTGTTAATGATAGACGCTTCAGTTTGGTAGTGCGCGGTGTGTTCTGATTTTAAATATTACTCAACGTAGCGAAGCCTACTTTTGATAGGCATCGCTACCATGATTGTGTGTTTGTCCTATGAAATTCTTGATAAGAAAAAAGAGATAATGTGTGTTTAAAGCGCCTGAACATCAATTAAAAAATATTGTTATTTTAGGCGGCGGCACCGCCGGTTGGATGACGGCAGCTGCCTTGTCTAAATTGCTTAGTCCCGAATTCTTTTCAATTACTCTCGTAGAGTCAGACGCCATTGGTACAGTGGGAGTTGGTGAGGCAACTTTACCTCACTTACGTTTTTTTAATCAGCGATTAGGCATTGATGAGAGCGAGTTTATAAAGGCAACCAATGCCACCATAAAAGCTGGGATTGAGTTTTCAAATTGGGGTAATATTGGCGATACTTACATTCACCCTTTTGGTGATTACGGTAAACCAATAAAAAATGTTGCGTTTCACCATTATTTCTTTGCACGTAAAAAGTACAATAATCAGCTGAAACTCGATGATTACTCTTTGCCTGTTGTGGCATGCAAAAACAGCAAATTTAATTTTCCGACTTCCGATCCTGGTTTACTCACATCAAGCTACTCTTATGCTTACCACATTGATGCAGGTTTATACGCGCAATACTTAAGGACTTTCTCTGAGCAAAAAGGCACCACGCGTATTGAGGGTAAGGTAAATAGTGTATCGCTTCGAAAAAGTGATGGCTCTATTTCCGGCCTAAAACTGGATGATGGCACAATTGTAAACGGCGATTTTTTTGTCGATTGCTCTGGTTTCAAAGGACGTTTGATAGAGCAGAGTTTAAAGGCGGGCTATGAAGACTGGTCTCATTGGTTACCTTGTGATCGAGCCATAGCTGTACAAAGTGAACATAATGGAAGACCCCTACCTTATACCAAAGCGATTGCTCGAGATGCCGGTTGGCAATGGCAAATACCATTAAAGCATAGAATGGGAAATGGATATGTTTACGCTAGCCAGTACATAAATGAAGAAAATGCACTGAAAACGCTTTTGGCGAACCTGCCCGGCAACCAAACATCAGAACCTAATTATTTGAAATTTGTCACAGGAAAGAGAAAATCAAGTTGGCTTAAAAATTGTGTTGCAATTGGGCTTTCAAGTGGCTTTTTAGAACCGTTGGAATCAACAAGCATTTACCTTATTCAAGCTGCTATCATGAAGTTGGTAGAGCTACTACCGCAACGAGAAAACATGGCTGTTAAAAGTACCGAATACAATCGATACTTTAGTAATGAAATGGATAAAATTCGTGACTTTCTGATTCTGCATTACCACGCGACATCTCGCGAAGACACGCCATTTTGGACTTTGTGCAAACACTTGAAAATACCGCCAAGCCTTGAAGAAAAAATGGAATTGTACAAAGAGATAGGCGTAATTGAAGATTATCAATACGGATTATTTTTAACGCCATCTTGGTTAGCGGTGTACAACGGCCAAGGTGTTATTCCGTCTTACAGTGATATACGTGTAAACGAAACCACATTAGCTCATGCAGACACATATATGTTGACGCTTTTCACTGATATCCAACAGGCGGTAGCAAGAATGCCAACAAATGAGCAAATCGTGTCACGGTTACACGACAATATTACTTGTAATGTTAAGTTACAACTCAATCAAGCAGCCCAATTTAGCCTGTATGGTCGAAAGTAATATAGGCAAAAATATGACAGACACTGTTGCTATTAAAAAAGTGAAGGTAATTAGTGGTAAACACAGTGCACTAGCAGGATGGTACACGGCTGCAATGGCAGCGTACGCGCTTAAAGATACCGAAATAGCCGTATTTCATGTTGCTAGTGATGAGGAACCAGTGTTTAGTCACGGCAGTTTGGCGTTGCAAGCTGATGTGCTATTGGCACTGCAAAATCTCGGTCTAACCGAATCTGCACTAGTTAACCACGCTCGCGCTATGCCTTTTTTAGCAAACAAGTACATGGGATGGCAGGGAAAAAAACATGTTGCATTTGCAGGGCTCGCAAAAACAGGAGTGCCGCTAGGGGGCGTAAATTTCGTACACTATCTCGCTAGGCTTAGAAACGAAACCAATAATTTGAATTGGCGGGCAGAGCTATTTTCTTTGAACACTATATGTGCATTAGTAGGCACGTTTGCAATGCCTAGTGGTGACCCTCGATCAATTCTTTCCAGTTTAGAATATGGTTTACGCGTTGACGCAAAGTTACTTTGTAATTTACTAAAGCAGGTAGCATTAGAGCTAGGAAAGGGGTCTGAATTACATGCCGACGCTTTTGACACTGAAGACCAATTCTCTGGCAGGGAAACGATTACGTTAGATTGTCGAGTCAGTAAAGAACCCACCTGTAAAATGCTGTTAGACACATTTCTAATTGAGACATCCGGTCTTAAAGAAAGTGTTCCCAGAGTAAATAACCTTTCAAATGAATATGAATGCACTGATGACGGTTATGTCGAGCGTCAGTATGTGAGCGGCCGTCAATACGTTAGAAAGTTCTTTTCTCGCCGTTTCACTAAAGAGAACAAAAGTTTGTCTGGTCCGTTTAATGAATGTTCAGAAATACTTTTAGCACCTAATACCCATGACGTTTGGCAGCATTCCTTAAACACAATCTACTTGTTTGAAACAGGTGTGCATCAACTTCTAGACAATGGTGGATTAGGGTACAGAACGCAACAGCTAAATACACTTTGGCCATTACTAAGTGGTGTTAATTCATCCACCTTAGCGGCTAATTTTTTCAATCGAAAATCGGCAGAGCGGTATCGGTATTGGTATGATTTAGCATTGCTACCTGTTTTTTTATGCGACAGAAAAGATAGTGAATTTTGGCAGCTTAAAGCCAAACTTATTGAAGCGGAAGACCTAGAATATGCTATTAGCTTTTATCAGCGTACGGGAGTCTTTCCTCAGCTAGAGCATTATCCAGCCGACTTAGGATTAATTGAGAACACGTTGTTAGCTTTTGATAAATATCCAAATGCATCGGATCCTTTGAGCTTAGCCGTAGAAATAGGTGATCTTGAGCGCAAGCTTACCATGCTCAAGCAACAGATAGAGCAAACAGCAATGCAGTTGCCTCAGTTTAAGTGATATAAAAACCAACAGGATTCAGTATGCAAGCAGTAAACAAAGTCGTTATTTTAGGTGGAGGGAGTGCTGGGTGGATGACCGCCGCGGCGCTCGCTACGGTTCTAAAAAATAATTATGCTGAAATCGTATTAGTAGAGTCACAAAATATCGGCACTGTATCGGTTGGCGAAGCAACAATTCCCCAAATAGCACTATTTAATAGCATTTTAGGGATCGACGAAAACGAATTTGTGCGTGAAACTCATGCGACATTTAAATTGGGCATTGAGTTTGCAAACTGGAAACAAAAAGGCCACTCCTATATGCATCCCTTCGGTAGCTTTGGGACCGATATGGATGCCATTCAATTTCATCACTATTGGTTAAAGATGTTCCAAAAAGGTGAAGCTAGCGATCTTGATGCCTATTCACTTGCAGCAGTTGCAGCTAAGCAAGGCCGGTTTATGCGTCCGGAAAACAGAGGCAATTCACCGTTATCGAAAATTGCCTATGCGTTTCATTTTGACGCGACTTTGTATGCAAAATATTTAAGAAAAATTGCCGTGAGTCGCGGTGTAAAGCGCATTGAA
Source organism: Alteromonas sp. KUL106 (assembly GCF_009811415.1). Classification (GTDB taxonomy): domain Bacteria; phylum Pseudomonadota; class Gammaproteobacteria; order Enterobacterales; family Alteromonadaceae; genus Alteromonas. The sequence continues at coordinate 179,514 of NZ_BLIG01000025.1, forward strand.
GCTAAAATGGAAGACGTTTGTATAAGAGACACCGATGGTTTTATTGACAGTCTAGTGTTAGACAACGGCCAAGTTGTCAACGGAGATTTATTTATAGATTGCTCGGGCTTTAATGGCCTACTTATCGAAAAAACCTTGGATTCGGGTTTTGAAGATTGGTCACACTGGTTGCCCTGCGACAGCGCTATTGCAATGCCGTGTTTGGCAAAAAATAACGTGTACCCTTACACAATTAGCACGGCGCAAGAGGCAGGCTGGACTTGGCGCATTCCACTGCAGCATCGAATTGGTAACGGTTATGTGTTTCCAAGTCGATTTGTAGATACCCAAAAGGCAATTGACGTATTAATTCAGCAAATGGAGAGCGAACCGCTCAACGAGCCTAATATTCTTCGTTGGAAAACAGGCATACGCAAAAAATCATGGGTGAAAAATTGCGTAGCAATTGGTCTTTCCGCTGGTTTTATAGAGCCATTGGAGTCTACAGGCCTACATCTTATTCAAGCGGGCATTGCGAAGCTTCTTGGCATGTTCCCCCATCAGGGCTTCGAGCAGATTGATATTGATACCTACAATCAACAAACCAAGTTAGAAATGGAACGTATCCGAGACTTTATTATTTTGCATTACGTGGCTACACAACGAGAAGACACCGAGTTTTGGCGTTATTGCAAAAATATGCCCATTCCAGATTACTTGCGACACAAGATCGATCTTTATAAAGCTAATGGTAGGATCTATCGGCAAGACGCAGAGCTATTTAACGAAACTTCATGGCTTGCGGTAATGCATGGGCAGGGTATTAGGACAAAAGGTTACCATCCTCTTGTTGATACATTGTCTGAGGCGGAGATCCGCTCTAGATTAGAGCACATAAAGCAAGTAATTGATAATTCAGCAAACGTAATGCCAACTCAAGCTGCATATATTGAGAAATATTGTAAAGCGATGTCTCAGAATTCCGCACTGAATTTGTCCGGGTTAGAGTTACAGTGAGCAGAATTCTATCGGTCAGTACACCTTAATCTAACGAGTTTATTCAAGTAGCTTAGTCCCAAAAATCTTTTCGATATTGTGTGGGTGTTTTGCCCACTAACTTCTTAAAGAAAGTATTAAAGGTTGCTTTGCTGTTGAAACCGGCTGCATCCATAATATCTAACATAGTGGCTTTTCGGTTTGATTCATTTTTCAACAATAGTTTACTCTCTTCAATGCGATATTGGTTGACGAATTCAAAGAAGTTTTTATTAAAATGATGATTAATAATATGCGATAGAACTCGTGGAGCAATGTCGAGCTGTTTAGCTAAGTTTTCCAGCGTAAGTAGATGATTCAAATAAGGCTTATTCAAATGCATATAATGAGTGATTTTTTCTACTTGTCGTAAATCAATTTTTGATTTTTCTTTGGATGTATTGGGAATTTCTTGACGCTCTATACCACGAAATATAGTTGAATAGCCGGCACTGAAAAATATCAATCCGGACACGATAAGAATTACCACGTAATTCGATGACAAACCTAATAATTCATGGTCGACATAAAAACCGACTTCATAGGCCGATATAATCGCCAAAGCGGTAAACATGCTAATAACGCGAACACCTAAAAAGCCTATCACGAGTATCTTTAGCCAGGTCAGATCGACACTTTCGGTTTCAGCGACCTGTTGTTTTAACTGTCTTTGATACTTACTCAATTCCAGTAAGCATAGAATGCCACATGCCACACGAAATATTTCTCTGAAAAGATGAATAGCTCGCTCATAGAATGGACTGTTGGCTATGGTGTCACCTTGCAAGGCGGCAATTTTCAAAGCTTCATCTTCGAGCCACCAGCTATTGGCAAAGTATATGGCGTACAGCAAAAACGGAACGAGTAAGAGTAAATCGTAGCGCCTGAATTGATAATCTTTGTAAATAAGGCTGCGGATGTAGAAGAGCAATAAAGGAGCTTCTACCCAATACCCCAAACCAAATGAATAAAAAAGATTCGGGGATAACTGCAATGCGGTATCGCGAAATATTTCTCCAAAATTAATCAAGTTATCCAGTGGTATAGCCGCTTGTGACAATAAGAAAGCGGCGAGAAGCAAGTGTGTTTTACGCTTACCACGTTTCAACGTTACTAAAAATAAAGCAAACAACAAGCATTGATAAACTGTAAAAAGCAGTACCAAATCATGCATGTTGAACAAAACCGCTTTCATACTAACAACCTGAAATCATTTATTTTTTATGTTTATAACTTTTTCATTTTGGTTAAGCAATAGGAACAACACAAACGTTATAAGTAAATAGCGTATTAATGTAATGTCTTGGCCCAGTTTTCGTAAAAAGCGTTCAAATACCGGTTGATAGCGTTTATTTTAACTTACAATACCTATAAAAAGACGACTTGCCTTGGTTTTTGACAAAAATATAACAAAACATATTGAGGCCAAAATACCTATGCATTTTTTCATTCATTCGACAGCCGTTATACGCAGCAGACACTATTTCCGTGTGCTATTCGCTTTACTGTCTTTCATTTCAATCATCGGATGCAGTGAAGACAATAGCAAACAAAAATATACCGAAGGTCAAGTCAACAAGTCTGTGAGTATTAAGGTAAGTCAGGTAGGTTATTTACCTGCCGGCAGCAAGTATGCAGTAGTGCCATCAAAGTCCGCGAACCGTTTTGTAATAAAGCGTGAGGTTGACGATGCCGTTCGATATGAAGGCGTATTGAACGAACCAGAGAATTGGCCGCTAAGTCAAGAACCAAACCTTCGCAGCGCTGACTTCAGTGAATTTACTGAGCAAGGTATGTTTTATATAGAGATAGCGGATCTTCCACGCTCCGTACCATTCATCATCAGTGACAGGGTTTACGCTGGCCCACATATCGCTGCAATTAAATCGTTCTACTTTAACCGCTCGGGCACTGAATTGGATGCCACCTATGCTGGAAAGTGGGCTAGAGAAGCTGGACATGTAGACGAAGTAGTCACAGTGCACTCTTCTGCAACTGCATCATCGCTTGACTCGCACGCTATTGTCACCTCTCAAAAAGGCTGGTATGACGCGGGAGATTACGGCAAGTATACAGTCAATGCCGCCATTGCCACTTATACATTGTTGGCCGCGTATAACCAAAATTCACAATACTACGAATCATTAATCATAGATATACCGGAGACAGAAAACGGTTTGCCCGACCTCCTCGATGAAGTGCGTTGGAATTTGGATTGGTTAGCCACAATGCAGCGATATGATGGCGCCGCGTTTCACAAACTTACGACTTTACATTGGCCGGGAAAGGTAATGCCCCATGAAGATAGTGAGCCCCTATTTGTGATAGGTGTGTCTACTTCGGCTACCCTTGATTTAGCCGCCATTCTTGCGGTTGCGAGCCGTGTTTACCAAGAGCAGGATCCCGATCAGGCTAAACAATGGCTAGTGCAAGCTGAAAAAGCGTGGGAATGGGCGAAAGAAAACCCTAACACACCTTATGTTCAGCCTGATGATGTGCAAAGTGGCGAATATGGTGACAATACTTTCGATGATGAATTCTTCTGGGCTGCTGTTGAACTCTATCTTGCTACAGAGGATCCACGCTATCTAAGTCACCTTTCGAATAGCCATGTTGAATTTACGGTACCAGGGTGGGCTAACGTAGAGACTTTTGGACTCATCTCACTGCTTACCCGCGGCAAAGTTTCGTTACCAAGCGCGCTTTACGAAAAGTGGCGGCAGAAGTTGCTTACCCTAGCTAATGATATTGTTGAGCAAACAACGACATCTCCCTATCGCGTCCCTATGGAAGAGGCCGATTTTGTATGGGGAAGTAACAGCGTTCTGTTAAATAAAACAATAGTGTTACTCGCTGCGCATCGGCTCACTGATAATGACAATTATCTGAAAGGAGTTTACCAAAGCATTGCTTATATATTTGGTATGAATGCCACGGGCTACAGTTTTGTAACAGGTATAGGAAGTAAAACTCCTATGTATCCACATCATCGTATTTCTGAAAGTGATAAAGTTGAGGAGCCTATACCGGGTATGCTTGTGGGTGGGCCTCATTCTGGGCATCAGGATAATTGCACTTATCCCTATCCATTACCTGCTGATTCCTACCTAGATGACTGGTGTAGCTTTTCAACCAATGAAATTGCTATAAACTGGAATGCTCCATTGGTGTATGTGCTAGGCGAAGTGAATGCAATGCTAGAAGAGCGTGAGTGACAGTGTCCACTTCCCATTAATGAGGCATACATTAGAGCTTTCCAGTCTTGAACGGTAAGCTGCCCTAGGCAGATTACCTGGACTGAATCGACCAGGCTTCTCTGGGCACTTGTTACGACTAGAAACAGCTCTTGCGTTATAATTTTTTAATCGAAATAGCTCTAAAGCGCACGATATTATTTTTATCTCGCGTTTCCCTATATGCTTTACTACCGTGGTGTTGAAACGCAATCACCCCTTTACTGTCTTTAACATCTTTGACATGGGTCGTAAGTATGTCATTGATAAAAATTTTGATATCGGACCCTTTACACACAATTTTGATCTTATTCCACGTTAAGTGGCTGTATGCTTCTCCTTGCTCTTTGGTCCATTCACCTAAGAAGTTGGTAACGAAGTCTTCATCGGGGTGAGAACGGGTTGGGTGTATTGGGTAAAGCCATTTTCTACGGCCCTGATCGTAAAGCCCTCCTGTCCATTTTCTGTCACTGGGGTCTATATCTACTTGATACCCGATAATTTGCGTACCTTTATCGGTGTCGATAATTTGACCTCGAAAAATAATTCCCGAATTACTGTATTCAGAGGTTTCAGGCATCTTAACTTCGGCCTCTAATACGAAGTCTTCATAGATCTCTTTGGTTGAGAAGAACCAGTTGTTCTGTGATATGAGCTGAAGTTCACCGCCTACATATCTTGCTTCTCCATCGTTGTAAACATTGGTGAAGTTGGAAAGTGACTCGTCCAACAAAGGGTGAGTTGAAGAGCAGCCGTTAAAAATCAAAAGCGCAGTAAATACACTAAAACTCATCAGGCATCTCATCATAAATTCTCCAGTTAGTGCTAATTAAAATTATTCTTTAAATACCAGCCCACGCCATCTTCCTCTTGCGTAAGCTGTGCCTCCACTCTCGGGAATCTTTCCATTCGTTACTGCCTTCGCTTGAACGGCAATGATGTCGCCTGGCTTTAATGTGAGTGAACCTAAATCGAAATAGTTTTCTTGATAATCGGTGGGAGTTTCACTATTCGTGAAGCTACCAATTTCGTTGCCATTCAGGAGCACTTTGTAAGATGACTCTCCGTCTATTTCGCCAAGGGTAACTAATGTTACATTTTTGAATGTTTTTTGAGCGCTCACCTTTTTCCCCCACATTTTTTCAGGAACCTTTAGTTGAGATGTCGCCCATACATTTCGATAGTGAACTTCTCTTGCATCGATGCCTAATGCATCATTTCTGCGGTCATGATAAAAGGGAACATCACCGACAGACTCAAAGCTTTGGGGCGCTTCTAAAATAAGACTGTATTCCTGTACTTCTACGAACGTCTTTTTTAAAGAAAGGGGGGACGGTGTGTATCTAGTTTCACTTGGCCCTAAGCCCTCGGGTTTGTAGTCAGGATCTTGAGTCAGAATGATTTTGTCTAATTCAAAGCCATCTTCACGCATAGATAGAGTGATATTGTGTACGCCACTTTCCGGTATATCTAACCAGATAGTGTTTGGTTTCCCACAATGGTTTTCTTTTTGCCTTTGATTAGACGACCAGGTCCATTTGTTTTTACCCTCACAAAGCTGTAGCCTTTGGCTGGTTGAGGGCCACGTATTATTTAACCCAACATGCAACCCATTGTCTTCGCTTCCAGAGCTGTAAGCTCTTGCCCAAACGAAGTATGTACCTGGAGTATCAAAATATACAGGGTAGGTTAGAACAGCCAACTTACCTGGTGCAGAAGAGAAATTAACATCGTGCACTAAAGGCTCGTAATGGTTTGTTCTCGTATCTGGTAATAGCTCAATATACGCATCGTTACTGGCACCTTCCAAATGAAGTGTGTCGCTATCCGCTAAACCATGGGCATTATTGCTTTGGTTATTGAAAACAATCCAGCGGCGCGTATCCGCGTTAAATTGTGCAGAATAGTTTTCTGCTTCTATCACTGCTATTCCGTTTTCTGTAGTAATGATAGAGTCTTTTATACTCGCATGACTAGTATTGGTCGTGCTCAATGAAAAAAGTAAGCACGTAAAAATGGATTTCTTATTTATACTGTTCATATTCATAGCGTCGCTCCTTTGTCTTCAACATCGTGAGTTAAGCGAAATTGATATTGACCAGACGTTAAAGATACCCACTGGTTAAGTACTTCCCCATTAGACTTTGTTGCCTGTTCAACTTTGTAATGCGCGGGTGGAATAAATTCTGCGGTAGTATTGAAAGGAACCGTCACTGATATATCGAAGCCAACGTTAGTCATAGTCCAACTTACATCAATAGTTCCATTTGGAGTGGGAATTGAACCTTCAGCGAAGCCGAGTTGTGAAGTAAGTTGGGGGGAGATAACCGCTCTTTTGAAGCCTGGTAACGAAGGCTTGACGCCTAAAATACCTTCATAAAACCATCTTGAAATTGTACCGTATGCGTAGTGATTCAATGAATTCATACCTTGAGGGTTGAATCCGTCTTCTAAAGAATACGAATTCCAACGCTCCCATGTTGTGGTTGCGCCATTATTAATAGAGTAAAACCAAGAAGGATAGGTTTCTTTGAATAACAATGCATAAACCAAATCCGTCCGTCCGGCCTCTTGCAGAACATCTGCAAGTAATGGTGTACCGAGAAAGCCCGTTCTTAGGTGTGTGCCTGACGCTTCAAGTAAAGAAACGAGTTTAATTTGAGCAATCTTTACATCGCTTTCAGGTAGAAGTTTGAACGCAAGTGCGAGTAGATAAGCTGTCTGTGTTTCTTTTCCTTTTAGGACATTTAGATCTTTATCAAAAAATTCAGTTCTGAATGCCTTAGCTAACTCTTCGTGTTTATTCGCTAAACGTTTTGCATCTTCGTTGAAGCCAAGCTCTAATGCGGCTTTTCTTGTTAGTTCTACCGAGCGAGCAAAAAATGCTGTCGAGATCAGGGAAAAATCAGTGTCTCCGCGATTAGCGCCTTTCCCTTCTTTTTCAGGGTAGGGTTGTAGCCAATCACCAAAAGTCATCATGCTTGAAATGTTGTCTTTAGCTTGGCTCTCATGGTAATCAATCCACGCTCTCATTGATGGGTAGCTGTCTTCCAGGATCTTTCTATCACCTGTCATCATGTAGAGCTCCCACGGGAGAATAGTCGCCGCATCGCCCCAACCCGATGACGTCCAGTTTATCCATTTTACAAATGGCACGTAGAGTGGAACGAAACCGTCTTTTGTTTGCTCTTCGCGCAGACTTTCAAGATATGCAGACCAGAACCCATATACATCTGCCATATACATTGATGGGGTAATGAAAGCGTTAGCATCACCTGTCCAACCTAACCTTTCGTCGCGCTGAGGGCAGTCCAGTGGGATATCAAAGAAATTACCTCTTAAACCCCAGTTAATATTCTCAAACAGCTTGTTCAGCTTCGTATTATCGCTCTTGAAGTTGCGATAAAGTGTAATATCAGAATGCTGTACATTAGCTACTACCCAACTATTCAATGGTATTTTAGTCTCGTCGAAACCCGATATCTCAACGTATCGAAACCCATGAAAAGTAAAAGAAGGGGTATATTCAGCAATGCCGTCTTTTGCGGGTAAATAGTAATCTGTTGAATGCGCTGAACGATAGTTTTCCGTATAAAAACTTCCTTTATGTAGTGCTTCAGCAAAACGTAATTTGACTTCCTTTCCTTCCTTAACGGGAATATTAATTGAGGGCACGCCCACCATATTTTGGCCAAAATCGAAAATGACGGTGTCTTTATCAACTTGTTCGAATGATTGTGGTATTAAATACTTTATATTGCGCACCGGTAAATGACGCTTAGGGCGCAGGCGCGTTTGAGAGGTTATTTCATCAGTAATGACTTGGCTCCAATTAGAATCATCAAATTCTGGTGACGCCCAGTCATCCATCTCGAACCTTTCATCGTACCGCTCACCGTCGTAATTGCTCGCAAAGCGGATTGGCCCAGACTGCGTTGATTTCCATGACTCGTTTGATGTAACGACCTTTGTGGTGTTATCAGAGTACGTAATCTCTAGCTGAGCTAAAAAACGAGGCGATTTGGAATGATCGGTTTCTTTTAAATCTGCAATTCTGCCTGAGTACCACCCACCTGCAACGATAGCTCCAAGAGCATTTTCATTTTGGTTTAGTAGAGAGGTGACATCGTAGGTAAGCGTTTCAATGCGTTTTTCATATGGGGTCCAGCCAGGTGGTAGCGCGTCGTTAGCTGTTATATCCTCACCATTTAAAAAAACTTTAAAGACGCCTTTGGCGGTTACATATAACCTAGCTTTGCGCACGGATTTGTCTAACGAAAACTGCTTTCTGAAATACTGTGGGGTTGCCAATATACTTTGAGAGGGTGATGCCGAAATTTGCGTTCCTTTTGCGCCTATCCAGGATGCTTTCCAATCGCTGTTCTCAAGTAGCCCCACTTCAAGTTTTGCAGGATCACTCCATTCAGAAGCTACGTCATTTTCATCCCAAAACCTAACCCGCCAGAATATTTTTTCTCTTGAACTGAGTGCTTTTCCCTTATAGAGAATCCAAGACATAGCTGAAGACTTAATCTTACTACTGTCCCACTTATCGGGCTCAGTTGTTAAGCGTTCAAAGGTTGAAGCAACCTGAATTTGATATGCCGATTGGCGAGTTGATGTACTACTATTTGACGGCGGCTTCCATGAAAAACGAGGTATGGCTTCATAATAGCCGAGAGGGTTCTTGAACCCTTCACCTACTGTTAGTGAAATGGGCTTGCCGTTTTCAGTGTAAGAAGGAAAAGAACACCCTCCAACCAGGTTTATAATTACCACTGCAATCCCAAATGCTTTGACAACATTCATTATTAATTCCCTGACTATTCGTTTTCTTTTGTGACTAACGTCGTAATTTCACTTTCGACGTATCCGGGTCTATGTGCAATAGCTTCAATAATCCCGTGTTTTAAAGGCTGTTCTTTTTTATAGATTTGCCAATTTAGTGGAGTTTCATCATTCTTAACTCGATAAGAAATAAAGGCGCCTGGCGTTTTGCTCGTTATTACATTTTCACCGTTTCTAACTACTACAGTCGGTGCTTCGGTTATAGGTTGTGAGGCTTTTCCATCCCATAGCTCACTTATCAGTTGTCTTTCGGTCATTAATGGCTTGTCGCCAATTTCAGATAGCCAACTATTTAGTGCGCCTTCCATCTCCTTTCGTTTATTTTGATAGTTTTTTATATAGGCGAGATTAGATAGCTCATGTGGGTCGTTACAAACATTGAAAAGCTCATGAGTATCTTTGGTTTTTCGAAACCATTGACTTTGTGCTTCATTGAGTTTGCCCGCAGCGTTCATTTCAAGTAGCTCACGCATACTTGGGATTTTTTCTCTGTATGCGACGGGTAGGTAATAGGGATCATTTGGTCGATAGTTGCGAATGTATTTGTAGCAGCGATCCCTTACCGCTCTTATTGTGTCAGTGATGCCGTCTAACCTATCAGCGGCGGCATAAACATACTCTCTCTCACTAGCAGTACTAAGAAAGTTTTGCCCTTGCATATATTCTGGAATATTGACACCAGCCATTGCTAGCGTTGTGGGTGCAAAGTCGACGAAAGAAATCAACCGTTCTTCGACGGTGCTCGCTTTATAGCCTTTAGGAAAGCGGATGATAAGAGGCACCCTTAGTCCGCTATCATAGATAAGACGCTTTTGTCTCGGCATTGGTCCTCCGTGATCGGAGTAAAAAACAATAATAGTATTTTCAAGTAAATTGTCTTTTTCCAACGCTTCTAAAATGGCACCAATTTGTTTGTCAGTTTCGGCTAAATTGTTGTACACCTTCCATAGGTCTCTCTGCACAATTGGCGTATCAGGTAAATAAGGCGGGACTGGAAATTTAGTCTCTGGGTTTACATGAACAGGTGTAGAGTCTTTATCCGTCTTAACCCCATGGTGGTTAGGAAGTTTTGAAATCTTTTCGGCATCACTAGAGAAGTAATGTCGCTTTTCCAGCTCTCTTACGCCATAAGGTTCAAAGAGACCTGATTCATGTGTTGTAGTGAAATTGAATACAGAGAAAAAAGGGCTGTTTTCTGTGCGTTTGCGCCAATGAGCGTAAATTCCGTTTTCGTCCCACGCTGTTTTTGGCGCCTTGAATTGATAGTCTGTTTTATAGTTGTTAGTGGTGTAATACCCTGCCTCACGCAACAACTGGCTCAACATTTTTGTGTTTTTTGGAGGGACTGCTTCATACTTTGGCAGGCCTGTCTCTTCAGTGTCAGACGATGTTCGCATGTTGTTAGCGCCAAACCCATTGGGGTATAGCCCTGTCGCTAACGCCGCTCTACTTGGTGCGCACACGCCTGATGTCGAGAAAACGTTGGTGTATACAACACCTTCTTCAGCCAATCGAGATAGGTTTGGTGTTTCAATACTGCCGTCACCGTACATAGGCAAGAGTGGGCTCATGTCCTCTATGACTAACCACAAAATGTTGGGCTGATTAGTTCCACCATTTGCATGTGTTGAACAGCCTACCAAGAAAGCAGCAGTTGCCAAGACTATTAACATCCTATTCATGGATACTTCACCCCATTTTCCTGTCTAGCTTTTCATAAGAAGAATGTGACTCGTTTCATAAGTTCGATGTTAACACTGTTTTAATCATAAATGTAAATATTAAGTCAAAACCAATCTTTTGGTGACATCCAACTCTTTTTTTGTGGGAGTGTCATTCGCTCAGCAATCTGACCTTTTATATTTGATCTTTTCTATATTAAATTCAGATGTTTGTCAGATTTTCACTAATTTTAGGTAATCTATAAGCTTTCAAGGGTATTTTAAATCCGTTCATTAAATACAGTAGACTAGACACTCATATATTCTTTGTTGTGAGTGAAAAAGATTGTAAATGACGGTTGTTTTGTTTAGAGTTGCCATAAATATTAACGATGTATTAACGTTTCGAGGTTGTATTAGTGAGCCAAATAAAGACATTGCTACTTCAGAGTGTTCTGGGTTGTGCGATAAGCATCAGTGGCGTTGCCGCTGCACAGACTTTCGATAAAGCAGGCTGCTTCGAGGTTGAAGCGATAGACCGTGTTTGGTCAGGGCACCGCGTAGCGTTTGATTATATCGGTAAAGGCGACCAACAAATTGTGGCCTATTACGATGCTAGCAGACAAATGAGTGTCGCTTATAAACCCTATCCTACGGGAAACTGGATATATCAAAAATTAGACAGTTATTTAGGATGGGACAGTCACAACAGTGTTGTTATTGGCCTCGACGAAGAAGGGTATATTCATATCGTTGGAAATCTACATGTAAACCCTATCGTCTATTTTAAAAGTGAAAACCCTTATGATGTGAGGAGTTTAAAACGTGTCGACTTTATGGCTGACAAAGAAACAGAAAGCCGAATGACCTATCCAGAGTTTTTTAACGATGCGGACGGAAAACTCTATTTTAAATACAGAAACGGTCGAAGTGGGAGTGGAAACGAGATCTATAACGCATTCAACGCCAAAGACGGAACGTGGCGAAGGCTGCACGACTCTCCATTAGTTGATGGAGAGGGAGAAAGGAATGGTTATTTCTGGGGGCCAGTTCTTGGTCCAGACGGCTATTTCCATCTCTCATGGGTCTGGAGAGAAACGCCTGTTGCAGCTTCTAATCACGATATTTCTTATGCTAAAAGTAAGGACCTTCTCAACTGGCAGAAATCTGATGGGACCTCAATTCCACTTCCTATGAAGCTAAGCAATAGTGAAGCGGCCGTTCCGCTTCCCCAGTTTTCGGGCATTCTTAACGGTCACACTCCTATTGGATTTGATCATAAGGCTCGACCTTTAATTTCATATCAAGCCTATGATAAGAAGGGAGATAGCCAACTCTTTTTAGCGAGAAATGACAACGGGAATTGGAAAAGTTTTCAAATATCTAATTGGAAAGACTCACGTCAAGAATTGAATATGACAGGTGCCCTTCCAACTACGCTTATAGTCAAGAAACCAGCGAAGCTTCTTGATGGCGGAGATATTGAGGTATACGCAGATCTAGACGGCACATCTTACGCTTACAGACTTGATGCTGATTCGCTAGAGGTTAAATCTGAGACTACAGGCTCACAAATTCCACCTGCCTTGCTTGTCTATGACAAAACTAACGATATGCCTTTATATACAAAGGCTCTGAAGCAGCTGTCACGAGAAAACAATCATCCCACTGCTGGAAAGCGCTTTTTCTTGGCATGGGAAGCGTTGCCGCCAAACCGTGATAAAGGAAGAGCGTTTATACCAGAGCCAACAACATTAACTGCACATTGCCTAGAATAATATGCAGAAAAAAGAAACAAGCGGTTTAATCTTCAACTTAATTAGGAAATACCATGAACAAACTTAGGTTTAGTCTTATAAGCGTACTTGGTGCTTTATTCACATCTCTTTCTTCTAGTGTAGCTGCACAGGACAAACCCAATATTCTATTCATTCTTACAGATGATTTGGGCTTTAACCAAGTCGGTGCCTATGGCAATACGCCTATTAAGACGCCAAACCTAGATGAGCTTGCTTCTAATGGTATTCGCTTCGACCAAGCGTATGCAGGAAATACAGTGTGTTCTCCATCGCGTGTTTCTTTATTTACAGGGCGAGATGGCCGTTTAATGACAAACAATTCAAACACTGTTCAGTTGACAGAAATGGATATAACGCTAGCGCACGTATTAAAACATGGCGGCTACGATACGGCGTTATTTGGTAAATATTCTATTGGTTCACAAATGGGTGTTACAGACCCCCATGCCATGGGGTTCGATACTTGGTACGGGTTTTATTCAATCCTTGAGGGCCATCGTCAGTACCCTCATATCGTTTGGAAAGACGGTAAGAAAATTCGCGTCCCTGAAAACGAAGGAGGCAAAAAAGGCGCCTATGCTCAGGAGCTTTTTACGAAGGAAGCTATTGAATATATAAAGCAGCCACGAGAAAACCCATTCTTTATCATGCTTGCTTACTCGTCGCCACATGCTGAATTAGGTGTACCAGAGACGTTCAGTGAGCAGTACAAATTCGCCGAAACACCCTATACAGGTATGAAAGGTGGCAATCCAGCTGACAAGTATGCGTCATACTACCCAGAACCTGTTGAGAAACCAAACGCGACATTGGCAGGCATGGTTTCAGCACTTGACCACTATGTTGGTCAAATTGTTACACAGTTAGACGAAATGGGTGAACTCGATAATACGCTTATCTTTTTTACGTCTGACAATGGCCCGCATGATGAAGGTGGCGCAGACCCTAAATACTTAAAAGCCTCTGAGCCATATCGTGGTATGAAGCGAGATTTATACGATGGTGGTATCCACGTCCCAATGATTGTTCACTGGCCAGAACGCATTAAAGCGGGTCGGATAGACGATACACCTTGGCTGTTTGCAGATGTTATGCCCACTGTAGCAGAGCTTGCGGGCGTAAATCTAAACATGGTTCCCAGAGTTAAAACCAACGGTAAATCAATTGTAGGGCTTTTAAAAACTGAACCCAGCGAAATGGGTGAGCGAGTACTCTATTGGGAGTTCTCGAAGCAGGTAGGTGATCCTAACTCAGGCGTAATTGGAGATACCTATCAAGCGGCTCGTAAAGGCGAGTGGAAAGCGGTCCGCTATGGCTACGATGCGCCACTTGAACTGTTCAATATTGAAAAAGACCCTGCTGAGTTACGTGATCTTTCGAAGAAAAATCCAGATATTGCCAGCGAGTTTTTGGCGCTATTTGAAGAAAACAAAGATTAGTAGAAAAGTGACGGGGATAGATACGATGTTAAAACGTCAATTTTTACTCAAGAAAACGCAACTAGCGTTCAGTGTAGCTTTAATGAGCGGAGCAGTTCTATCTGGCTGTGCTATGCAAACGAGTAAAGTAGGTCCTACAGCCTCTGAAAACACTCAGTTTGTAGAGTACTTTGCAGACAACGCAGTAGGTAACCCTCTCGCAATTGTTCAGCATCCAGCGGCCATACACCAAAACGGTATTACCTATGTGTCTTATCAAGGACCTAAAGAAGATCCGTTTGTTGCCACATATGATCACAGAACCAAAGAGTGGAAAGGCCCCTTCAAAGCGGGGACCAGCGAGTTAGGTCGGCGCGATGGTGGCAAGAAGTTCGATAACCATGGTAAACCAACCATGCTTATTGATAACGAAGGCTATATCCACATTTTTTATGGTGGCCATGGCGGCCATAAATCAGACGGTCACAATTCTCTGGGTAATACTCATGTTGGTGCAAACAAACATGCGGTTTCGAAACGTCCTTACGACATTACTGAATGGGAAGACTTAGATAATATCACGCCTTTCGGTACTTATAACCAAGTAGTCAAAATGGACAATGGCGATATTTATCTGTTTTTCCGTCATGGAGCTCACCGTAGTGATTGGGTGTATCAGAAGTCTGTTGACAACGGGCGAACTTTCTCTGCGCCTGTGTCATTTCTTAAGCACAAACGTCGCACAGACTTAAAGGCTGTGGATAGCTGGTACGCATGGGTCGGAAAAGGGGAAGGAGATAACCTAATCGTTTCCTACGATTATCATATTTGCTGGGATAGTGATGCTGGTAGGGATGATAGAGGGCATACCCCAGAGCGTCACGACCTTTACTTCATGAAGTTCAACACGCAGACAAATGAATGGAGCAATGTGAAAGGCGAGGCTTTGTCTCTGCCGGTTACCAAGGAAATGGCTGATGAGAAAACGTTAGCAATGAAAACGGGCGAGCTTTGGACATTTAATGGTACTTCACACCTCGATAGTAAAGGTAACCCTCATATAGCTATTAACGCTGGCGTGGATATAGGCCAGAAGGCTGGTGGGCCTAAACAAACTAGACATGTTTGGTGGGACGGTAAGCAGTGGTTAGGCGGCGAAAAAATCATCGATGGATATGAAGGTGTATCTCGTGGTGACTTTCTAGTCAACGGCCCTGAAGATATTCGCTACCTCGTTGCTTACGAAAAGGACGGGGACGCGGTTTTGTCGTGGTGGAACAGCAATAATAACGGAAATTCATTCTCAGAATCATCAACTGTGCTACGAAAAGAAAATGCTAGTTTCGCTATCACAACACTAATCGAGAACGCGCATCCAGAGGCACAAATGCTAGTGGCTGAAAAAGAGAGTGATGAAAACATAAAAATTTATCTGGTCGGTGAAGATGGTCCGGTACCGCGATCTTTGAGCAGCCTCAATGCTTCAAAAAAAATGGATATGTAAACCCCCATAGATGTTAATTGCTCCTGGGTTTTAGGAAGCAGACTGCAAAAAATTAATTGAGAGTAACGATGAATCACACAAAATTAAAATTTTCAGCCATTGCGGTGAGTTTAGCTATAGGATTAAGTGCATGCTCCGGTGAGTCAACAGAGCAAAAGACAAAAAACGTAGAAGTTGAATCTGTGAAACAAATGGAATCAGCGCAGGTTGAGGCCGAGCAGGACATTCAATCTGAAGCGTTGCGTATAGGAAAAAATGCAGCGAACTGGCAAATAGCTCAGTTTGGCAACTTGGACTATATACCTGAGTCGCATCGCGCTAAATCTGAAAATGCAAAGTTTTGGATTCAAGCTGCATTTTACATTGGTTTGACCCGCTGGATTGATGCTACTGATGACGAGAAGTTAAAGAATTTTGTAAAAGAAGTCGCTGAAAGAGAGAGCTACGAATTAATTCTTGAGCGTCCTTATCATGCAGATGACCACGCGATTGCTCAAACTTATCTTTGGCTCGCTGAGCGTGAAGGTATTGAAAAAGCATATGGGCCTACCAAAGAAGTGTTCGACATGATTTTGAGTAAGCCCCCTGAAGTCGGATTAGAAATGGGGGATAGTGAGTCGAGTACAGGTAAATATCATTTGGAAGGGAACTGCCAACTAAGATGGTGTTGGGCCGATGCGTTATTTATGGCACCTCGTGCATGGGCCCAAATGACGAAAGTTACCGGCGACCCAAAATATCTTGAGTACGGTGACAATGAATTTTGGGCAGCGGCAGACTACCTTTTCTCTGATGAGTACGGCTTGTTTTATAGAGACAGCCGCTATTTTGATGCGAAGAGCGATAACGGAGAGCCAGTCTTTTGGGGGCGGGGCAATGGTTGGGTTTTTGCTGCTATTCCGATGATTATCGAAGAGTTGCCGCAAGGACACCCCTCCAAAGAACGTTATATCGAGCTTTATAAAAAGAATGCGGAAGGATTGATGGCGCTTCAGAAAGAAGACGGCTACTGGCCAGCCTCTTTAATGGACCCAGATAAGGTAAAAACACCAGAAGTGAGTGGTACAGGATTTATTACTTTCGGCCTTGCGTGGGGCGTTAACAACGGTATTTTGACTGACCAACGTTCAAAAGAGATTGTAGAAAAAGGTTGGGAAGCAATTACGAAAGCGGTTTCTGACGATGGCCGCGTTCATTGGGTTCAGCACGTTGGAAAGAGTCCTGACCCTGTAAAAGAGTCTGACTCGCAGCTATACGGCACTGGTGCTGTGCTGTTAGCAGCGTCAGAAATGTTGAAATGGAATAAATAGAAACGTTTGTACTTCAGCCCCTAGTTTTACGCGCGTTGGCTAGGGGCTTTTTTGTATCTGCAATTCTCAATTTTGAGATCTCACCTTTCAAAATGTAATAGAGGAAGGAAGAAATCTATTTGAAACAGAGGTTTTTCTGGCACTCGATATACTCAATGAATGATTTATTGAAAGGTTAAATAAAAAGCGCAGTGCTAACTAATATACAAATAAAGGAATCTGAAATGCTCTCATACGAAAGTAAAATAAAACAAAATCTGTTGCGTTTGACAAGCTGTGCGATTGTCTTATTTTCTCTAGCAAGCTGTGCCAACCAAACTAAACAAAATGTGATAACTAATGCCGCCGAGCAGCCAGCACCACCAAATATTCTGTTGATACTATCTGATGACCACGCATGGAATGATTATAGTTTCATGGGCCATAAGATCGTTAATACACCAAGCTTGGATAATTTAGCAAAAGAAGGGGTAACGTTTAGTAAAGGCTATGTTCCCACATCCCTTTGTAGACCTTCTCTAGCTACAATTGCAACAGGTCTTTACGCTAGTCAACACGGAATTACTGGAAACGACCCATCCAGAGAAACTCCAGGAGGAAAACAAGGAGAGCAATATAAACAGCTTCGCTCGCAAATTATCGCAAAGATTGATGAAGTTAAAACCTTACCAGAATTATTAAAAGAAAAAGGCTACGTATCTCTACAGACCGGAAAGTGGTGGGAAGGCAGTTACGAACGAGGCGGTTTTGATGAAGGTATGACAAAAGGATTTCCGAATCCAGGTGGTCGACATGGTGATGAAGGCTTGAAGATAGGTCGTGAGGGAGTGGATACTATTACTCGCTTTATCGATAAGACTCATGAGGTAAATAAACCGTTTTTTGTATGGTATGCGCCCTTTATGCCTCACTCGCCCCACACGCCTCCTGAACGCATATTGTCAAAGTACGAAAAGTATAATTTGCCAGAATCTATCGCTAAATATTACGCAATGATCGAATGGTTTGATGAAACGAATGGACAATTATTTAGCCATCTTGAAAAACGTGGTTTGAAAGATAATACACTGATTGTTTATGTTTCTGACAACGGGTGGATTACTAATCCAAAACAGACCGATAGATTTTTGCCAAAGTCGAAACAAAGCCCAAATGAAAGTGGCGTTCGTACCCCTATTATTTACTCATTACCGAATAAGTTTAAATCTACGTTTAGGCAGGAAAGGGTGAGCAGTATTGATATTGTTCCTACTATTTTAGGTGCTGCAGGTATAAACGTCCCTAGTGAACTGCCAGGCATTAATTTGTACGATGCTCTAGTTACGGGTAGCGATATCGAGAGAGAGTCAATATTTGGTGAGGGTTTTGCGCATGATATGGATGACCTAAACGACGTTGAGTCTACATTGCTTTACCGCTGGGTCATTAAAGACGATTGGAAATTGATTGTTAGCTATGACGGTAAAAACGCTAGTTATCAGAAATATCATGACGAGTTCTTAGTTGCTCCAAGACTTTATAATCTCGCTAATGACGAATTTGAAGAGGAAAATTTAGCCTCCCAATATCCTGACAAGGTTGATGAGCTGCTAAAAGAAATCGAGGATTGGTATGTGCTAGAGGACCGCAAGATAATTCAATAACATCTTCAACAGAATCCATGTAGCTTGTGGCTAGTTACCGCAAGCTTCTTTAATTCCTTCCGATATCATCGTTGCGCAATCGGTATATGGTAATGATATTGGTCACTATTACACTCACTTCAAGCAATATTCCTCCAACAGAGCCTAAATAGATGTTGTTGGTGAGCCAAAAAGCGGCGCCACAAATAAAAAGTTTTCTCATTCTTATGCCAGAAGCATAGAAGATAGCGTATGTACCAAAGCACGCCCCAAATATCGGGCAAATGTCTATAAGCTGGTTGACGTTAAATGCGCCCCAAACAATATTTATCGTAATAAATACAATACCTATATATTTGTAATTCGTTTTGAGCGATATGATCGTACGAAAAAAGTTAAGAAGGTTAGCGATAGTTCCGGTTACTGATCCTAAGAAGAAAAAGTGAGCTGTTTGGAATGAGAACATCACAATTAGACTTATCTTAAGTTTTATATCACTTTTTTGCGTAAAAGAATAAAGCGCCACCAAAAAAGCGAGCACACCAAAAAGCTGACCAAGGGAAGAATAAGACATGCTTGTGATGCACCCACAGAGAAGTTAAAAAAGCTCGTGAATATCAAACACGAGCCTGGAGACACTGAAGTAATTAATCGCCAAATTCGCGAATTAGGCTGTTAATTGTTTCTTTAGCATCGCCAAGAATCATCCGTGTGTTATCTTTAAAAAACAACGGATTGTCGACACCAGCAAAGCCGGCGTTAGCTGAACGCTTTAGCACAAATACAGTTTTCGCACGGTAAGCTTCAATAACAGGCATGCCGTAAATGGGGCTTCCCTTCATCTCTTTTGCAGCCGGATTGACAACATCGTTAGCGCCAATAACGATAACTACGTCATAATTTTCCATTCGAGGATTAACCTCATCCATTTCGTAAAGCTGATCGTAGGGAACATCAGCCTCCGCTAATAGCACATTCATGTGACCTGGCATACGCCCCGCTACCGCGTGAATGGCATAGTCTACAGTACATCCATTTTCTTCCAGAAGAGTATGAAGTTCTCTAACAGCGTGTTGCGCTTGAGCTACGGCCATTCCATAGCCTGGCACTACCAATACGGCTTGCGCAGCCTCAAGAACATAAAATGCATCTTGTGGAGAAAGAACTTTTATTTCGCCAGTAATAACCTCGCCTTGTTCGATAGGTTTGGCAAAACCGGATAATAAAACATTCATCAGCGACCTATTCATCGCTTTACACATTATATTCGTGAGTATTAATCCTGAGGCGCCAACCAACAGACCGGTTACGATCAAGATGGTATTACCCACCGCGAGGCCTGCTGCTGAAGCGGCAATACCCGAATAGCTGTTTAGTAACGCGATTACTACAGGCATATCTGCGCCACCTATAGAGATAGTCGCCCATAACCCAAAGCTAAGCCCTAATGCAATAATGCAATATAACCAAATTTCATTAGTAGGCTGTGCAACAAAGAGATACCCCAGTGCAACCATAGCGACCAAATGAAAAATACTTAACTCCCTCAGCCCAGTGAAAATAAACGCCTTTGAAGAGAGTTTGCCGGAAAGCTTTCCCCAAGCAACTATTGAACCTGAAAACGTAATCCCGCCAATTAACAGCGTTAAAAGTACAGTAATGAAAACAAAAGCTTGATTATAAGTAGATGAACTCATGTCCATGCCACTCACTGTCGCCCATCCTAATAGCAACGAAGCTGCACCACCAAAACCATTAAAAAGGGAGACCATTTCCGGCATTTGTGTCATCTGTACACTACGCGCTTTCCATGCACCATATAGACCGCCAATTAGAATGCCAATGAAAATGTAGTGGTAGCTGATAATTTGTTGGTCGAGCAAAGTAACCACTACAGCGACAAACATACCTACCGCTGACACAGAATTTCCCTTACGTGCAGTCGATGGGTGGCTAAGTAGTTTAAGACCAAAGATAAAAAGCCCTGCTGCTAGCACGTAGGCAAGGTTTATTAGTGTTTCGATTGTCATGTTTAGCGCTCTCTTAGTTACTATCTTTCTTTTTAAACATGCCAAGCATGCGATCGGTGACAAGATAACCGCCCACAACGTTGATACTTGCTAACGTTACGGCTGCAGTACCCAAAATTGTTGTCAAAGTACTATTATCAGAACCAGATGAGACCAAAGCACCTACCAGGGTAATACCTGAAATAGCATTTGAACCAGACATCAAAGGAGTGTGTAACGTGGCAGGAACTTTACGAATAAGTTCAAACCCGAGAAATGCGGCGAGTAATACAATAAATAGTAAATAAATAGTTTCCATTTTCAGGCTCCTTTGTACGCGGTTAACAACATGTCATTTCGAACTAGTCCATCATGCGTAATGACGGCTGCATCAAGGATGTCATCTTCAAACGATAATTCGAATTTGATAGGTTCGTTCTTTGCAAACTCATCCAGCAAGTTGTAAATGTTGTTCGCGTACATATCAGTCGCAGCCTTCGATACACCTTCACTCCAGAAGCCGTCTCCAATAATCGTCACGTCGTTCAATACAATGGTCTTTCCTGGTTCAGAGCCCTCCACGTTTCCGCCAGAGACTGCAGCCATATCAACTACCACACTACCAGGTTTCATAGATGCTAATGTGTCTTTAGATATCAACACAGGCGGCTTGCGACCGAATAACTGCGCGGTAGTAATAACGATGTCTGAACTTGTTATTGCTTCTTTTTGAGCTTGTGCGAGCAATGCTTTTTGCTCGTCAGAGAGTTCTTTAGCGTAACCGTCTTTTGTTTGGCCCGTTTCACCTATATCAACGTTCAAAAATTTACCGCCTAACGATTCTACTTGTTCGGCAACAATTGGGCGCGTGTCATACGCTAACACATTTGCCCCCAGACGCTTTGCGGTAGCAATAGCCTGCAGACCGGCAACGCCTGCGCCAATGATGAACACTTTAGCCGGCTTAATTGTTCCTGAAGGCGTCATCATCATTGGTAGTATTGAAGGTAGTGAGTTTGCGGCCTTCATCACCATTGCATATCCGGCTAAACTCGCTTGCGAGCTTAATGCGTCCATTTTTTGCGCTCTGGAGGTTCTTGGGATCATTTCAACGGAAAGTGCGGTCAAATTAGCATTTGCTAATTTAGTCACTAACGCTTCGTTAAAGAATGGATCTAAGTGTCCGATGACGACTGTACCAGCAGACAGTTTCTCAATGACTGACTCTCTCGGTGCATTGACACAAGCGAGTATGTTTACTTGCTCGGCTATTTCTGCAATATCGGCAACAACGTTAGCACCAGCTTTTGCGAAGTCTTCATCTGTATAATGTGAAAGTAGACCTGCACCTTCTTCGATATAGACTTCTATACCTTTTCTGACAAGCTTGGCAATAGTTTGTGAGGAAACCGCGCAGCGCTTATCCACATGCCCGTGGGGCCTCTGCTCTAAGGCTTCATTTAAAATTAGGATTTTCAACTAACTCTCCTTTTCAAAGCTATAGGAGAATGAGATAACTCATTCAGTAAACTTCTCTGTCGTTAACTGATATGTTTTAAAAAAGCCCGTTCCCTTTCGCATATTAAGTATGTTGCTGGTGTTTTAGTGTTGTTAGATTTACACCGGCAGCGTTTAGGTAGGTTTAAAAGGTTTTACTCTAGGTGGAAAACCTTTCTTAGATCTGTAGCAATAGGTTGGTTATCTTCGTGTGTGTCCATTATATCTGCCATATGCTTCCACCACATCTTAACTACGGGGTTGTTTGGCAGCGAATCCATGGTGTGATTGTCTTCGCGTTTTAACACTGCAAACAGCTTATTTGAGCTTTCTTCATAAAAAATGCTGTAGTCTGATACACCTGCATTTTTTAGCTCTTCTACCAGCTCAGGCCATATTTCGTCATGTCGCTTTTTATACTCTTGTTCATATCCAGGTTTTAGCGTCATTACAAAGGCGACTTTTTCCATCTATTAGTCCTCTAAGCTATTTAAGTACTTTTTCCATTGGTCCACAGTGGTAATCTCTCTATCACCTTCCCAAGCGAAACCTGCTTGATAGTTCAGCTCACCTTCTGCTGATGATTGAGTTATTAGCCAAATGTGGCTCTCGTCTTTCTTTTCAGAAGGCGTATGAATGATATTACCAACTTTATCTGGTGCTATAACTGCCGCTGTACCCAATCCTTGATTATCAATCTCCTCCCAAGCCGCTATCCATCCTTTTTGTTGATTTTTATATACAGCAGCTTTTTCATCATGCGTAGCTATACCTATGGCGATAGGAATTGACGCTGGCGTTCCATTTAAGTAGAAAGTTGAATGGACGTTGTACATTCGTGAACCGAGGGCAAGCGAGACCTTCTTAACTTCTTCAACCATTCCAATTGGTGTTTCGAATTTATAGAAGAGGGTGAATTTAACTTCATCAGAATTGTTTTCGTGAATTTCATAATGAGTAAAGTTATGACCGTAGTACGGTGTTTCATTAATCCATACTGCTGACCCTCCAACACCACGGCTAATGCCCGTATGATAAGGGTCATAACCTTCACCCCTGTCCTCATGATACGACTGACCGCTAAAATGCATGTCGTACCACTTATCAATAATTGAATAATCGACCTTCTTTAACCACGCGTCCACGCCACTAGCGTGACCAGCTAAAGGGGCGGCAGGGCCATAAACCCTAAAGGCAACCTTATCATTTTCCCATGCGAAATCGTCACGCCTTTCAGGTACAAATTTAGCGTATGCCTTAACTTGGTTTGATTCTGTGGGAGTGTCTATTTTCACTGTATTTTGTACTTCAGACGAGCACGCTGTTATACCAGATAACCCAAGAACAACCGCCGCTAAATAGATTGGTTTATGTTTAAACATTTACTCTTTCCTCTACTTGGTGATAAGCCAAATGCTCGGGCGTTGTTTGTAAGCGTACGCACTTGTTAATATCAATCAATGGTGTGACTAGTATTGAGTGATATTGCATTAAATTGAGTTTGCTTGCAATATTTTTTAACGCGAAACGTTATGGATATAAGTTTTTAACTAACTTTAAGTTAATGAATTATGGTGTTTTTATTAATTTAAAAGTCTTCCATAAGCATTTTCATATATTAACATTAAAGTAACATATTAGTTGATATTGATTAACTTGTGATCTATCTTGCGCCTTTAATGATTGATAATGATTGTTTTAGGGAGAGGATACATGTCATATGTTAGTACGAAAAAGTTGCGGTTGGCTGTCGCCATCTCATCAGCTATTGCTTGCTATTCTGCAGGAGCGCTCGCGCAGGATAAAGGCGCGAATGAGAATGCCGATCAACAGACTGAAGTAATAGAGGTTAGAGGAATTCGGAGTGCGCTCGCGAGTGCTTTGGCGGAAAAGCGCTCTGCGGATAGTATAAAAGAAGTTATTCAAGCTGAGGATATTGGTAAGTTGCCAGATCAGAACTTGGCGGAAGTATTAGAAAATGTCACGGGTGTTCAGATCGACAGAACTGCTGGGGTGGGAACGGGTGTACAGATACGAGGTACAAACGCAAACCGAGTCGAGATAAACGGTGTATCCACTGTCGGAAGTGGAAACGGCCGTTCAGGTATTAGTTTTGACGATCTTCCAGCAGCACTGATTTCGTCACTAGAAGTTATCAAAGTGCCTACAGCAGAAACTGTCGAGGGCTCTGTAGGTGGAACGATAAATCTACGTACACTTAGAGGCCTTAGTTTAAACGAGCAACTGATTTCAATTCGTGCTCAAGCGGAAAACAGTGATTTGGCAGATGCTACTTCGCCGCGAGTATCTGCAACCTTTGGAGATAGCTTTGACACCGATTATGGGCGAGTCGGTTTGGTTCTCACTGGTAGCTACGCTGAGCAACAGGTTGCTTCGTTTGACCCACGTTTCGACAGGGACAGGGAAGTACTTCCCGATTCTGGTAGCGCTAGTGCAGAGTCTTTCCCTTTTTTAAGAACGCAGTTTTTAGACCAAGTTATTTCACGTTTTGAATACGAAACTAAGAACTTCACTGGCTCTCTGGAATTCGAGCCGATGGATAATTTAAGGTTATATTTTGATGCAACGGTAAACCGTCAAGAACGCGCACAGAAAAGCTCTCGAGCATTTATTTCAGGTACCGGTGGAACGGCTGTCGTGGACAATACGGATAACACAGCGTTTGAAACTATTGATTTAGGAACAATTGATGGGCCAAATGGACCTCTAGTTCTAGGTGAGGTTCAAGCTGTTTTAACAGGAATTCTGGGTGTAGGTGTTGATGCTAACAACAATAATATCGATCCTAATCTAAGGACTAGCGTTAATACAGGCTCTCGTATTACAGACAGTGATGTATTCGCCACCGGTTTTGATCTTTTGTTAGACCGCCTGTCTCTCAAAGGTGAAGTGTCTTATTCGAGCTCAGATTCGGTTTTTCCTCGCTTAAATACAGAGCTCGATTTTATAAATCCAAACGGCCCACAACCGAGCGAGGGGCTGAGTATCGATAATGGTGTACCTGTAGAGTTTGATGCTTCGGGTCGCACGCTTCAATTCGGGATAGCTCAAAATGCTGAATTCGGCCCGTCGAGCCAAGACTTGCTAAACCCAGCTAACTATGCGCTTCGTGGTGTCGGAGTGGGTCGAAGTACTCAAGAAAATTCCGAAACCGCGTTTAGATTAGATGGAGATTACGATATCTCTGATCTAAACCCGTATTTTTCGGGCATTAAAGCAGGATTGAGATGGAATAAAAATAAGGCAGAAAGTAATGATATAAATACTAACTCAAACTTTTCTAATCCTAATTCAGCATTCTATAGACCAAGGGCTGATCTGTTTTCAAATATTATTTCTGCTGGTCCATCAAACTTTAATGATGCTGATGGAAGACGCTTGTATATTGCTGACTACCTTACCGTAGACGGTGACTTATCATTTAACAACCCAGACCAAGTTTTGACTGCTATTAATAACGCCATAGCTGAGAATAATGCTGCTCAAATTGCAAATGGAAATATATCAGAGCCATATCCGTCATTGGCACAACCTGAGCTTCAGCTAGATTCATTTTTTGATATTGAAGAAGAGACAACAGCTTTGTATTTGCAAGGAGATTATTTCTTTTATATCAATGATATTACTTTTCGCGGAAATGTTGGGGTTCGTTACGTTAGTACAGATATCACTTCAGTAGGTAACAACATAGAGAATGGTGAAGTAACTGGCCTGCGCGAAGAAAATGCTTCTTATGACTATTATCTGCCAAGATTCAATATTGCGTCTGAAGTTATCGATGATTTAGTAATTCGAGCTGGTGTTGCTAAAGACATTCGAAGACCCAACTTCGATAACCTTTCAACATCAATTAACTTTCCGGGAGGAGCCGGCGCCGCAGTAAGAGTGGGTAACCCAGCTTTAACACCAGAAGAAGTTATTTCTTACGATCTATCTGCCGAATACTACTTCTCTGACTCAAGTTTTGTAAGCGTAGGCGTCTTCCACAAAGAAAGAACGGATATTTTTGCCGCAGTCCGTGATAATCCAGAAGAACCTATTGGAGAGAATGGTCAAATTGAGCGGGATATAACCGCTCCATGTGAAGGTGGCGGGATATTCAATCCCACTGTCACTGATAGGAATGTTTGGTCGTCTGTACCTGGTACGGGGATTTGTGTTCCACTCCAAACAACAATTAACTTGCCAAATGAAGAGACTCAAACTGGTATTGAATTTGCGTTTCAACATGACCTATCTGAATATGAAGAAGAGCTTGGATGGGCGTCTGGTTTTGGGGTAATAGCAAACTATACTTATCAAGAGGCAGGCGCCGGTATTGAGACTTTCCGTCCTGCTACTGGGGATGCAAATGCGCTTAACAAATTGTTGGGTCGTACGGATACAAACCAATCTACACCGACATTAGCTGACGATATTGTAGAAGAACGAATTGAGTTGGAAGATCTATCTCAAAATGCTTACAACATTACGTTGTTTTACGATAAGTATGATCTCAGTGTGCGAGCAAGATATACATGGCGTTCAGCATTTAAAACTGGTGAGTTGATCAGTTTTGATATGCCGCGAATTGTTGATGATAGAGCGCAGCTTAATATGAGCGTAAGCTATGATATAAACGACACGTTCACCGTTGGTCTTGATGGTATCAACCTACTTCGCGAGGACCGTACTGAGTGGTGTGTAAATGAAGGTGCGTTGCTTTGTGCACAAGGGTTAACTGACAGACGCATTGTGTTAGGGGTTACAGCAAACCTTTAATAAATTTTTCGACTATTGAGTTCGTTAACAAAATCCACCTCTAGTTCTAGAGGTGGATTTTTTAGTTTTACTTAGTGAAGTAAACGGACAGCTTATTATGTAAATTCAAGTTACTAAATAATTTTTCGACAGTACGTGAATCACGTTTTGGTTATCGGTATACCCTAACTGTAATTGAACTAGGCCATTGCCGCGAACCAGGTAAAACTGAACTGTCGGTGATGTTTCATCAATGGTAGGGCGTCTATAGAAGTCTAGACGCTGCAACCAATTGCAGATAGATTCTCCAAAAGTACACAACCAGCTTTTGAATAACGCGATATTGTTGAGAGACGCCCTTCTACTTTTAATAGTAGTTGGTTTGCAAACCATTAAAGCTCTTTATTGCTAACTGTTTTCTCAATTATTTACAAAAAAACTATTTCGTCAAATGGCTGTGAATCACTAAGGTTTTATGTCTACACTAATTCGCCATAAAAGTGAAAATATGTAAATATAAATAATCATGCTATTATCTTTACACAATTTCGCCAATATGGAGAAAAAGTGCAGATGAATTTCGCTTTAAAGGCCACTACAAAACTGCACAAAGCCATCAAAGACGGCCATTTCGGGATTTTTACAACTCATGATATCGCATTAGCGACAGAAGAAAGTGTAAATAATAACTTTCGGAAGAAACTGTCTAAAGGCGTTTCAAATGGGTGGCTATTGAAAGTTTGCCGAGACATGTATACGTTACCTAACAATGAGCCAACAAAGCGAGGCGTGCTTGAATATATCGCCTGTCGCCTGCACTGGGATAAATTCATATACGTCAGCTTAGAAAGCGAGCTTTCAAGACAAGGGATAATATCGCAAGTTCCTTTTGGTTACCTTACGGTTATGACACAAGGGCGAAGTGGCAAAGTAGAAACGCGATATGGGACCGTTGAGTTCACTCACACTAGCCGTAAAAAACTGACCGAGGCAGATGTTTATTATGACCCCGATGCACGGATTTTTAGGGCCAGAGCAAAGCGGGCGATTGCTGATTTAAAGCGGGTCGGGAGGAATGTGAACATGATTAATAAGGAGGTCATTAATGATTAGTGCTTTAGTCACCCGAGCAATTGAGAACAACCCGCAACTAATAGGTTTGGAAGATGTCGTAGAAAAAGAGATTGTACATCATGAACTGCTGAATATTTTGCATAAAGAAGGGTTTTTGCAACATCTCACGTTTGTCGGTGGAACAGCTCTGCGCCTTTGCTATGGCTCCAACCGGTTGTCAGAGGATTTAGATTTCACTGGGGGAGCGCACTTTTCACTGAAGGACTTCTCCTCACTATCGTCTGATATAGAGTCAAATTTACAAAATAAATTTATGCTGGACGTTAATGTGCGCGAGCCTGTTATAGACCACGGTGACACCTCTACGTGGAAAGTGACTATAATCAAAAATCCTAGGCGACCGGACTTACCTTCACAGAAAATGCACATCGATATTTGCCGCTATGAGTCGTTTGACAAGGTGCGACGCCCTGCTAAAAATTTCTACGAAGTAGACTCACCAATCGAAGGTTTGCCAATTCCTGTGCAAAGCGCTAAAGAAATACTTGCCGACAAGCTAATTGCGTTAGCGTTTCGAGAGCGCCGGATTAAACCCCGCGACGTATGGGACTTGGCATGGCTAAGCCAACAGGATGTGCCAATTGAAGCGTCGCTGGTGGAAAAGAAGCTTGAGATGCGTGGTAAAGCTCAAGATGAATTCTTCGATAATTTAGAGACTCACCGTGGCTTTATTTTAGCGTCGGATGAAACAAAGTCAGACTTTAAAAGAGAAATGTCCAGATTTGTCCCTAAAGATATTCGAGAACGTACTCTTGACCGTAAAGAATTTTGGCCATATGTGGGCGAAACGATAGCAGCACAGATTGAAACTATTGGTGCAGCTCTGTCCGGTGGTAACACGAAGCGCCATGCTTCAGATATGAGTATGTAATTCAGTCATGTAAAAAAACTTTGGCGTTAACCCATAACAAGGTTAAATCCATATTGACCCTCTAGTGTACGCTCGTTTCTGACACTTGTATCTTTATTACTCGAGTGGCGACTGTGCCGTTTGATGTCAAAGGCCATTTGGAGCTGCGCTACAATGCTCTCGGCTTATAGGCTGTGTTTTTATGTAACGAATTGAATCTGCGCGATCCGTTTTTACGCCTTTGAAAACTAGATTTTTGCTCAAAAAACGTATAATACCTTCGCATGGGTATGCGGTTTGCCAATTTGGGCACAAATCGATTTATATAGGGTAAAAATTAGAATTTGGAAAATGGATATAAAGTCTTTTATTGTTTTGCTTAGTGATGTAAGAGAAGCAGACTTAGGCTGTAACTATGTTCAAAATCAGCATTGAGTATTGCTTCTTAGAATGATTTTTTAAGTGTATTCCATTCCGAAAACGGTAATCCGGCAGTAAAACCTAGTAGCAATTCAAATAGAGATGCAGAAAATGTTAAATTCCTGACTTAGTAGTACTAGCTCAGAACTGAAAAGAAAGTTACTCGATTTTCAAGATTCAGCTTTCATATTAGATTTAGTTTCGATTTGACCCGACAGGCAGCAAAAAGACAAGGCGCAGACCTTTAGGGGGAAGCCTTTAAACTTCCGAATTGTGCCAGAAGCGGATAGTGGGAACTTTTCATTAATTTGTACAGATGCGGAGGGCATAATGGCGAGGTCGCCCTGCGTGTGTGCGTCCCAACGAAGGAAGTGTGTGTTAATTGAGTTGTTAGGCCTTATTGATAAGTTATTCATGGCTATTAATAAAACGTTGTAACTCATCTGAAAAGCCATTTACTTGCGTTGAGTCAAGAAGACCATCTGATTTCATTAATGCAAGTTGAAGCATAGCTTTGGATCTTGCATTGTAATCGAATATGTTGGCTATACGTTTATCGCTATTTTCCATCAACTTATACAAATAAAGATATTTTGCATGATTTGAAAGTTCGGGATTATCGATACCTTCACGCAATTCGTCCAAAATTTGCTGGCAGCATTTATCTAATGCATCTGCCTTAACTTGTTTGAAGTGTTTCCAATCTGACTCTGAAATCATTTTTTACCTCTATAGGCCTAACGCTAAGTTTTCGGGCGATAGCACTCAGGGCATTATAGCGAAGCTGCCCTGCGTGTTATTGTCCAGCGAGTGACTTTATTTATTTGTTATATCGCAAGACCTCTGAACCTCCCTAAGACCTTTTTATCGGGAATCTGACAATGCTTTGTACCACCGAAAAGCTTAATACGGTTGCGAGCAAAGATTTTGTAGAAGAAGTCTCTAAAAGAGCTCGGTAATATTTTAGTTACACCGAATAAAAACCAGAACCCAGTTAAGTCTTTTGCTATTTCTAATGCAGCGTCTGACCAAAGAAAAACGTGTCCGTTCTTGACCAACATAAAAGTATCAACACCTACAGTATCAACTTTATAGCGTTCGATTACTTCTTGAGCATATTCTGATTGCATTGGTGAGAATATAAAACGTTCAGATTTGTCGCGCTTCAAAATAAAGGCGACAGCTCCATTACAGAAGTTACACACACCATCGTAAATAACTAAGTACTTTTCTTCCACTGAACTATCCCGCGATATAACACCCACACAAGGGGCAGTAACGCATGGGCTAAAGTCCGAGCGAAGCGACAGAGCCCATGTGTTGCTGTCCC